>JAWKLD010000001.1:420000-1693134 GCA_041392855.1 Flavipsychrobacter sp. | reverse complement strand
TGGTAGATACGATACGCATACGATATCCAGTACCCCCGGCAACGGTAGTAGGTATAACACAAGTAATGGTATCTGCTAAAGAATCTGTTCTTGAACCGATATTTAGAGGAGCAGCGAAGCTACCTGTAGGGCTTGATAGCTGTACGGTGAAGGTATTACCTGTTTTAAAGTTGTAGCTCACTCCATAAGGTATACGTACGGTATCACCCGGACAGAAAACAGAATCAGCAAAAGGTTGTATGAAATAAGCTATTGTATCGATAACGAAGGTAGCCATGTAAGCATCGTATGAGCTATTGGCAGATGTTTGGTGAGCGCCACTGGTGGCAATACCAGTAGTGCTGGCCGTGCTGCTGGCTAGGTGCAAGCGTCCTGTGTAGTTGTAGGACAGGCCACCGCCGCCGTTACCCCAGCCGCCTCCCCAGCCGCCTCCGTAAGAGTATTCCTGACTAGGACCTCCATAGAAAGTAGCATAAGCTCTGGCACCCCATGTGGTGAACTCTGCGATATAGTCATCCCAGTTACCACTATTAGAAGTTTTATAACCATCAGTAGTGGCAATACCGCTGGTGCTTAGTGTAGATCCTGAGATGAATATTTTATCCTGAGGGGTTATGACCATAGAAGAACCATACTCTTGACCAGTACCCCCAAAATAAGTGCCCCATTGTCTGTTACCAAAGCTGTTGAATTTGACTAAAAAGGCATCATAACTTCCTGCGTGAGAAGTTTGGAAAGCACCATTAGACGCAATGTTATTACTACTAAAAGTCATCCCACTGATATACACATTGTTGGCAGCATCACAGTCTACTGTATGTGCCCAGTCGTATGAATTACCGCCATAGTAGGTAGCCCATTGTCTGGCACCTGTATTACTAAATTTAGCTAAGAAGCCCTCATATCCGTTTGAGCCACCATTAGAGTGCGTAGTTTGGTGTGCACCTACAGTAGCTACACCTGTATCGTACCAGGTAGTACCACAGGCATATATATTACCCAAAGCATCCAGATCAATATCACTGATCATACCATTGTGATAAGTAGCCCATTGTCTGGCACCACCATTGCTGAACTTAGCTATGAAGCCTGCATGTCCCCACCAATAAGAAGTGCTCCAAGGGTTAGCTGGAAGCACTGAACGGAAAGCACCTGTTGTAGCAATATTGTTAGGGCTATTGGTACTACCGCCTATATAAACATTACCCAATACATCTAAGGCTATACTCGTGCCTCTGTCATGTTGATTACCACCATAGAAGGTAGCCCATGTTCTTTGACCGCTTCCTGTAAATTTAGCGACGAACGCATCACCGTGATAATAACCACCGGTGTAAACACCTCTACCGCCAAAAGTATCTTGATGAGCTCCTGATGTAGCAAACCCAATGACACTATCGATACCTCCTGTGAAGTAGACATTGCCATTTTGATCGCAAGTAATAGAAGCTACGTGCCCCGGATAGTAAGTACCCCATTGTCTTACACCGTTCACATTGAACTTTACTAAGAAACCATTATAGTAGTTGGAAACACTGTTAGGAGTAAGCGTATCTTGGAAAGCGCCTGTAGTAGCAATATTATTGGTACTATAGGTCCATCCACCCATATAGACATTACCGGCAAGGTCTGTAGCAGAGGCGTGGCTCCATTCCTGTTGGTTGCCGCCATAATAGGTAGCCCATTCCAAAGTAGGGTCTATAACGATCTCACCAGTATGTGGTGCTATGTTAAAGCTCAATTCATTTTCGTTGAGTATATATTTAGATCCTATCTCTTGTTGTGTGGTAGCACTATAAGTATAAGGTGCTGCCTCTGTTATAGTGCCGAAGTTAGTAGAAGCAATAAGTGCTCCATCTTCAATAGCTATTTTATCCGCGCCATTGTATTTTATTTTGATGTCACTGGCTTTACCACCTTGGTGTACTACAAAATCATATTTCAAAGTAGTACCATTGGTATAAAGCACCCAGTCGATGTTAGGATATACATTACGGTAAGTGATCTTTTGATAAGTATGAAGTGTCACCTCTTCTCCCGAACGCAATAGATAACTTTCGAAGTAAGGTTGTGGAGCAGTAGTAACCACAGGTGCATTGATGTTAGCGCCTATTAGTTGTACATCCATACGACGAACCACAGTAGGTGCATTCATCATAGCTTGTTGCTCCTCCATCATTTTTTCAGGAGACTTGGTCTCTTGCTGATCGAATGTAGGGGTCAGCTGTTTGGCCCATTGATAATGAATAGCGCCATCACCAATATAGATGGTTACGTCTCCCGTAGCAATGGAATAGTCAATATCAGTACGTTTATTGCCATTCTGATCTGTGATACGTCCTTTATTCTCTAAGAAGTATATGGAAGAAGAACTGTTGTTGGTCTTGCTCTCTTCACGAGCTAGTGATAGTGCGGGTGTAGATAGCACAAATAGAATTGCAAATACAATGCTATTGTAAAAGTGACGCTTCATATCTTATGTAGTTTTTTAGTATCTGAAAAATAACCAATAATGTTGATATGAAAGTGTTGTGACAAAAAAAAACACATGCGATGCATGTGTTTTAATGGTATTTAAATGAGTGGTTTAACTGTTAGTTAATAGTAAATCTAATATGCTGTTTATGGTCCCCGGTTTGTAGTTGTAATAAGCATATTTAATGATTATGTTTTTTTATTGCTAATGGCATGTACATTATACACCTTACTAAAGGTAATGTGGTGAACAAAGTGAAGTTTGTAAAACTATAAGCTTATAGTGTTTTCCACAAAATATCATAGATAAGCCTCGCCTTGTGCGGGGCTTATTTGTTGCGGAAATAGTTGTAGAAACATCAATGTTTTCAATAAAATTGGGTGAAAACACCCTCATTTTTTAAGTAGTAATTTCTTTATTTTTGTTGAATAACAACAAAGACATTTTCCTCCTAACACCATGAAAGCCAAAGCCCCGCTCGAGAGCGGGGCTTTTACATTTGGGTATAATGCCGTACTTTCATAGTTGCTATGTTTTGCCGTTTGCTTATAGTACTGGTTTTTTTGTTGGGGGCTATGCCTGTTGCCGCGCAGCAGGTCTACGAAACCACAGCAGGAACCGTACGCTTTTTCTCCAATACGCAACAGGAATTAATTAAGGCATCTTCTGACAAACTGCAAGGTGTGGTAGATGTGAAGGAAAAACGTTTCGCTTTCAGGGTAGAAATAGGCACGTTTCTGGGGTTTAACAATCCTCTTCAGCGTGATCATTTCAACGAGAACTATATGGAATCGGAGCAGTATCCTATCGCTACCTTCACCGGAAAGATAGTAGAAGATGTAGATTTATTAGCCAATGGAAAGCATAAACTGCGTGCCAAAGGCAAGCTGAGCATACATGGTGTAGAGCAGGAGCGTATTTTGTACGTAATAGTGACGATGAAAGACGGTAGAATGGAGGTGACCTCCGAATTTACCGTACCACTTATAGACCATAGTATAAAGATACCACGTGTGGTATACGAGAAGCTTGCTACGGAGATCAACGTGTTTGTTGCTGCTACATTGCAACCCCGACAATCTTAAATGGTGAAACGACTAATCGTTTTTATTGCAGCCTTATTGATAGCACACCCTATGGTGGCACAGTTGCCTTTTGCTAAAGATCATTGGCTTAACGAAAGCAATACGGTAGTAAAGGTAAATGCATTACTACAAGACGAGCATACCGGATATATGTGGCTGGGAACAGATGAAGGGTTATTCCGCTACAACGGAAAAGATTTTGTGCCCATCCCCACCCCTATAAAAGAACCTGTGACTGCATTGGCCAATCACGAAGAAAAAGTATGGGTGGGGTATAAGAATGGTGTGCTGGCAGAAGTAGTACATGGCAGGCTTACTACTATAGATCTAAAAGACAAAGCTCCTGTTACGCCCATTACCAATATATACATACAGGCAAAAGATAGTATATGGCTGTGTACTGAAGGTGAAGGACTGAGGCGAATAATAGGAGATACGGTTACTGCCTTTACGACCAAAGATGGCCTGTCCGATGATTTTGTATATACCGTTCTTGCTACAGCACCCAACCGCATCATGGCTGCAACCGACAGAGGTATCAACGAGTTGATATTTCAAGATGGTAAGTTGGGTATTGCAAAGATCACCACATCCTCAGGGTTGCCCGATAATATTGTACGTACTGTACGCCCCATACCTAATATGTGTTGGAGCTGGATAGGCACGCATGAGGGAGGCTTGGCACTATATTGCAGTATCAGCCACGGAGTATGGACGCCAAGTGTAAATACTAAATGGGAGTGGGGAGCAGTAAATGATATACTGCCGCTCAACAAAACAGAAGCTTGGGTGGCAACAGCATCGGGCTATTTACTAAAAGCTACCATAAAAGATAGCGTGGCGCTGGAGATAGAACCCATACACTTCAGAGGACAAAAACTGAAAAGACTGGTTAGAGATCACTCTGGTAATATATGGTGCGCTACTAATACAGGTATCAAAGAGATAACAGCAGCATACCTAATGCATATTCCTCTAAGTGCACCTTACAGACTTGGAGAAGTAGCTGCAATAACCTGTGATATGAATAATACTATATGGTATGCACAGGGTAAGCGACTATACAGTATAGATAAAAATGGAAAGCAAAGTGAGCAGTTTACAGCGCCTGTGTCCATTAGCTCTTTATATGCCGATATGCATAATAACGTGTGGATGGGAACACTTGGAGAAGGGGTGTATTATAGAAACAACAATGGTAGGGTGTCTAAGGTAAATACGCTTACACCACTCAATAACAAAAGTGTATTGGACATTACCGGTACTGACGATAGAATATGGGTAGCAGGGCTGCATGGGGTAGAAGAGCTCACCTACCCAACCAAAGGTATTGCAAGTATGAGCTTGGTGAAGCTACACAATAAAGCAGCGGGTACTGGTAGCGATTATATATACGAGCTCTTTGCTGATAAAAAAGGAAGAGTATGGATGGCTACCGATGGTGCAGGTGTAACCATGTATGATGGTAAGAAATACTATGGATGGGGGGAAGAGAAGGGGATGAAAAGCAAGGTGGTATATAGCATTACAGAAGATGCTATGGGCTGTATTTGGGCAGCCACACTAAAGGATGGTTTGCTCGTGTATAACGATACAGTATGGGGTGTGAAGGATAAGAAAAACGGATTGTCTGATCTGAGTATCTCTGCAATGGCAACCAATGCTACTGGTGAGGTTGTTATTATTAATGGTAAAGGAGCAGATGAATGGTATCCGCGCTGTAAAGAATTTAAGCACTATAGCAGAAGGCAGGGCTTTGGTATAGATAGTTTTTCAGGAGTATTAAATTTGATCACCAGAGACAAAGAGGGCAATGTGTATGTGCCGTATGAAGAGGGCATACTTAAGTTTAGAAATATAGAACAGGACGAAACTATCGCGCCAAAGGTCAACATCACCTCGGTTAGTGTGTTCTTCAACGATGTGCCTTTTGGTAAAGAAAAGTTTGTTAACAGTGATAATCATATCAGTTTTTCCTTTGATGGTATCTCTTTTGCCAATCCTGAAGCTGTGATATATAGGTACAAGCTGAACGGGTACAATGATATGTGGATATACACCAGTGACCAGTCGGTTACCTTTCCGCAATTATCTTCAGGTGAGTATGAGTTTTTAGTGCAAGCATCAATGAATACTGCATTTGAAAATGCGGCAACGGCGTCGTATAAATTCATTATTCAAAAACCTTTCTGGAAAGAGGTTTGGTTTATTGTACTACTAGTAGCCTTGATATGGGCTATCTCTTATACGTATATAAAACTTAGAGAACGCAACTTGCAAAAGCTGGCCAAGCTAGAGCGAGAGCGAATGTTATTTGAGTATGAACATCTAAAGAGTCAGGTGAACCCTCATTTCTTATTCAATAGTTTGAATACGCTATCAAGCCTGATAGAAGATGATAAGAATATGGCTCAGGATTATACAGTTCACTTGTCGGATATGTATCGAAGTATGCTCACTTTCAAAGACAAAGATCTGATGCCTTTAAAAGACGAGTTGGAAGTAGTAAGTCATTATATGTACATCCAAAAAAGCCGTTTTGGCGATGCCATACAGTTGAATGTAAACGTATCGGAAGAGGTAAAGCAGCAAGGTAAGGTTGTGCCACTGGCATTACAGTTGTTGGTAGAGAATGCTATTAAACACAATATAGTATCACAAGCCCAACCCCTTATTATTAATATAGATGCCGATAAAGAGTATATAAAAGTGAGCAATACGCTACAAGCTAAAATGAGTAAAGAAAAAGGTGCAGGCTTGGGACTGGTCAATATACGCAGGCGGTACAGCTTGCTTACCGATAGGCGAATGACCTACGGAATGAACGAAAACGAATTTGTTGTATTACTACCATTATTATGAATATTGTAATTATTGAAGACGAGCAACCTGCTTACAAAAGACTATTGAAAATAATAACAGAAGTAGTGCCTGATGTTACTGTTATGGCGCATCACGATAGTGTAGGTGGTGCGCAAAAATGGTTTAGGGAAAACAAAGCACCTGATGTAGTGTTTATGGACATACACTTGGCAGATGGCTCTGCATTCGATCTGCTTAATAGTACCACTATTGATGCACCTGTAGTGTTCACAACAGCTTATGATGAATATGCTATTGATGCGTTTAAAACTGCAAGTATCGGTTACTTGCTAAAGCCCATAAAGAAAGAAGCGCTAGAAGAAACATTAAGCAAACTAGGCGATTTTAAAAAGATGTTTGCTGTTGAGCCTGATACTAAAACAATACCAACTATACCTACAACACAGCCTCCTACGGCAGGGTATAAAAAGCGTTTTTTGATACGCTTTGGTGATACGATAAAAACAATACTTGCTGAAGATATAGCCTATTTCTTTAGTGAGAACAAAGCCACCTTTGCCAGAACCACTGAAGGGAGAACCTATCCTATAGATCAGAATCTGGACGCATTGGATGCCGTACTAAATCCTGAAGATTTCTTTAGGCTCAACAGGCAATATATCATCAGCCTTAAAGCCATTGATGATATGAAAGCGTATAGTAAAGCCAGAGTTATCGTGACACTTAAACCTGCGGTTAAAGAACCGCCAATAGTAAGCTCTGAAAGGAGTGCAGGGTTTAAGCAATGGCTGGCGGGAGAGCTTTAGCCTTCCTTTTTTTTCTGTAAATTCATATAGGTATTAACCATTGTTCCGATTCGTCCTTCTTATATACCGATTCGTCGTGTTGGAAATGCCTGCTATAAAAGACATGTCTACATTTGTATGACAATGTCCATTTTTTAATTCATACAAATACTAAAAATGCTAAAAAAGATAATCATAGTTCTCTTGTTACTAGCTGTAGTAGGCGGTGGTGTTGCTTATTTTATGTGGAATAAACCACATCAAAAAGCAGAGGACATAAAAGGAATAGAGGTTACCGTATCTCAAGTAGCTAACGATTTTTCTACCGACCAAAAGAAAGCGGAAGCAAAATACTTGGATAAAGTAATAGAAGTTGCTGGTACGGTAAACGAGGTTAATCAAAATCAAGACGGGCAGTTGTTGGTGATACTAGGAGGAGAAGACCCTACAGCATCAGTACAATGCTCTATGAGAGATAAGGGAGTGGCCGTAAAGGAAGGAGATAAGATAACGGTAAAGGGTTTTTGTGCAGGACTTTCCTTGTTTGAAGATGTGATGCTAACAGATTGTGTATTAGCACAATAAGTAGTATTATTAGTCTTCAACAAGATGACTTTATGAAAACGATAACGCTATGTGGCGTACTGTTTGTTTGGCTTATAATAGGTACTACAAGTTGTAAGCACGATGCTTACGAAGCTAAAATTGTAAACTATGATACAAATACGACAAATACTCAAGTGGATACACCGTCGTTTAGAGGGGATATTTTCCCCATCTTCCAGACAAGCTGTGCCTCTGCCGGTGGTTGTCACAACACCACGAGCCAAAGGGCGGGCTACGAATTCAGTAGCTATGAGACAAGTGTAGCCAAAGGGATAGTAAAGGGAAAGGCAGAAGATAGCAAGATATATCAAACTATCATTACTACCGACCCTACAAGGCTTATGCCTCCGGGAGCACCTCTATTGCCTAAGCAGAAAGAGCTGGTCAGAGATTGGATAAACACAGGTGCCCCTGATAACTAAGACAAACAACTAACCAAATAATATAACAGATGAAAAAGTATAGTTTCTTGCTCCTATGTTTATCGCTCTCATTTATTGTATTGTACGGTTGCCAACACAAAACGGAAGTTCAACCCACTACCAATAGTACCAATGGTACGGGGAATAACGGGAATGGAAACGGAAACGGGAATGGAAATAACCCCGCTGATACCGCCCTCTGTTTCGAAAGGGATATCTTGCCCATCTTTATTACCAATTGCACGCAGAGTGGTTGTCACGATGCTGTAACAAGGGCAGAAGGTTATCAGTTCACTGATTACAACAGCATCACCTCCAAAGGCTTTGTAAAGGGCAATGCAGCTGCAACCGAGCTGTATCAAAAGATCATCGAAGACAGAGCGGATAAGATAATGCCGCCTCCGCCAGAAGCACCACTTACTGCTGCACAAATAGCATTGATACGCAGGTGGATAAATGAAGGTGCCGAGAACTCTACTAACTGTGTGAGTAAATGTGATACCAATATCTATACCTATTCGGGGGCTGTGGCTACTACTTTAAGTGCTCGTTGTGTGGGTTGCCATAGTGGCGCCTCTGCATCCAAAGGTATAGTGCTAGACAACTATGCTAATGTAAAAACATATGCACAGTCAGGTTTGTTGCTTGGCTCTATCAAACACCAAACAGGGTATTCGCCAATGCCACAAGGAGGAAAGCTGAGCGATTGTGAAATAAGACAAATAGAAAGGTGGATTGAAAATGGACTATTGAATAACTAGTAATTAATATATTTTTTAACCAAGTATCATTCTTGCAGATACATTATTATTTTATAATTTGTATAACTAATTAATAACAACTATTAATATTTATGAAAAAGCTTTTTTTGTTTTTATGTGTACTGGGGTTAGCTAGCTGCTATTATGATAATGAGGAAGAATTATATCCGTCGACTGGTGTAGGAGGTGGATGTGATACAACCAACGTAGGCTATGCCGCTGTAATACAGCCGATATTTAATCAATATTGTGCGGTTTCAGGTTGTCACGATAAAACAACAAGGTCTTCCAATTATGATTTTTCGTCTTATTCAGGTGCAATGACATCTGTAAATAATAATAGACTGTTAGGGACTATTATGCATCAGGCAGGCTTTTCTCAAATGCCTCAAGGGATGTCTAAACTAGACGACTGCACTATAGCGAAGATAAAGGCTTGGGTAAATGCAGGAGCCAAGAATGACTAAATAAAAAACTACACAAATGAAAAAACTACTATTAATAACAATAATGGCATTGGGAGTTAATACTCTTTATGCGCAGAAGTATATGACACGTACCGGGAAAATTTCTTTCTTCTCAGGTACACCTATAGAGAATATTGAAGCTTTCAATAACGAAGTGGCTAGCATTCTTAATGCCGAAAATGGTGAGTTTGTTTTTCAGCTGGCTATAAAGAGTTTTAAATTTGAGAACGCACTGATGCAGGAGCACTTTAACGAAAGCTATATGGAGAGTGATAAATATCCTAAGGCGTTATACAAGGGCACTGTTTCTGATATTCAGAATGTCAACTTCGATAAGGATGGAAAGTATGAGGTGCATACCGTTGGGAAAATGACCATACATGGTGTTACTAAAGATGTGCGTGTGCCTGCAACTATAACAGTGAAGGGTAGTGAGGTGACAACCGAAGCAAAGTTCAATGTAGCTACAGAAGATTATGAAATAAAAATACCTGGCATAGCTAAAAACAAAATTGCTAAGGAAATAGAAGTTACCGTAAATAGTATTCACAAGAAAAAGTAATAGATCAATACAACAACCACATTTTACATTATGCGAATAGTTTATTCTATATTACTAACAGCTCTTACATGGTCATTTGCTGCTACTACTGCAGTTGCGCAAATACCTGTTAAAACAGAGACAGAAAAAGAAAGCAGCGATAGTGATGATCTGATGGCAATGCTGGATGAAGGCGCTGTGAAAAAGAAAAGGTATACAACCTCAACGTTCAAAACTACAAGACTGGTAAATGGTCATAGTATAGAGAACACGAGTAAAGGGGTTTTAGACTTTAGAGTATCACACCGCTTCGGGCAGATCAATGGAGGGGCTAGTACCTTCTTTGGTTTGGATAATGCCAACACAAGAATAGGTTTTGATTATGGTGTTACCGATTGGTTGACTGTAGGTTTTGGTCGTAATACTTACCATAAGGAATACGATGGTTTTGTAAAGGTGAAGCTACTACGTCAGGTAGATGGTAAGGGTATGCCTGTAAGCCTTAGCTATGTAGGGGCTACATCTATTCAGTCTTTACCAAAGCCAACTTTGCCTGCCGGGCAAGAATACCACTTCAGTAATAGAATGTACTTTGCTAACCAAATATTGGTGGCTAGGAAGTTGAGCAAATCAATATCGGTACAGCTAATGCCAACACATATACACTACAACCTAGTGCCAACAAAGGCTGACCCGAATGATGTAGTAGCTATAGGTGGTGGTGGTCGCCTAAAGGTGTCCAACCGTATTGCACTTAACGTGGAGTACTACTATACCATTCCTAGCTTACAACTAAGCGGCATGCGCAATTCTTTAGGTGTGGGTATAGATATAGAAACCGGTGGTCACGTATTCCAGCTGATGTTCTCTAACGCTATTGCAATGACAGAGCGTGCTTTCATTGGTCAAGCAATTAACGATTGGGGTAATGGTGGTATCCATTTCGGATTTAATATTTCAAGAGTATTCACAATAGTAAGACCAAAGGGATTTGAAGATTCCCGCAATAAAATTTGGTAACTTTGTATTGGGTGTATTAATTTTCATAAGGTGTAAACCTTGAAAGGGCTGTAGCTATTAGCTATGGCCCTTATTTTATGCCTTTGTTTTTCTTATATACTCAATCAATAAATAACAATTTTTAGTCGTATTATTGTGTAATTGACTTTTCGTCTTGTCGTTAACGAGCTATTAACAAATGGGTGTTTAATTGTATATTGCACTGATAGGCAAAATGCTATGTTGCAATACAAGGAATTTGAAAAAGCGATAAAGTCGGCTACAGGGGATGCGTTTCAGCGTTGGATGCATCTGTTGCCCGCCATACCTATGCAGCAGCGCTATCGCTACATTGTAACCATAGAGGCAGGTTTTGATATGCCTACTGCTTTCGATTACGTAATGGTGAGCCAAACTATCCCCGATGAGGAATATCTGCTCTTTCTTGACGACGCTGTAGAAAAGAAAAACAAAGAAGAGGGTAAAGCCGAATAGTTTACAGTTTCATAATCTTTTTACGTTGATCTATTCCCAACTGTTCGTTGTACAGGTTGATGATGTACAGCCCGCTAGGTAGCTCTTGTAGGTCTATCGTTTCTTTGGTCGTCTTACTTGTTTTGGTAGCCACTATTTTGCCAGTACTATTATACACAATTATGTGCGTTCCTATAGGCGCTTCTATAGTTGTTTTATCTATTGTAGGGTTGGGATAGATGTCGGTCCCAACTTTCGTATTTGTAGTAGGAATACTTGTTGGTGTACCATATTCATGAGTATAGACACATGGTGTATCAACACCATAAAAAAGACCTGGTGCCGAATGGCATCGAAACCTAGTTCCTCCCCTGAAAAAATGGTTGTAATAAAATAGCCCTTTGTCGCTGCCAATGCCTTCAGTTACTATAGCGGAATCTTTATAGTCAAGCGTGCCACTATCATACCCAAAGGCTACAAACCGTTTTCTTGTTTTGCCACCTAATGTTACTGTGTCTATATGGTCTATAATATAGTGAGTAGCATGATTATTAGGAGGCCATGGGTTATCTACATAAACAAAAGCAGGTAATGTGTCGCCTGCTACAAGGTTAAAGTCATAAATTACTCTTTCAACAGTATCCCAAGATTGAGAATACCTAATTGCATAAATCTTTTTATTGTCTTCCCTTATTGCACCATAAGGGAGGTCTGGGTAGTAAGATATACTTGATATAGGTGTATCGTTATTTGAGCTAGGTAAGTAAAAAAGAGAGCGTGCACTCCTGTGAAATAATACTTTATACTGGGTTCCCTTAATCGTAGTATCCTTATTTTTAATAATAATATGTCTATTGCTTTTCCAAAAAGGGCCACTAGTATATTGTCCCCATGAGTAATAAGTCCATATAGCACTGTCTACAGGAAAGGGATGATAAGTATACTGTGCTTGACTGTTGATAGCAAAAGTTAAAAGTAGTAAGGCTAATAAGTGTTTCATAAGGAAGTTTTTACAGCTTCATTAATTTCTTACGTTGGTCTATTCCCAACTGTTCATTGTGCAGGTTGATGATGTAGAGCCCGTTAGGTAGCTCTTGTAGGTCTATAGTTTCTTTAGTTGTTTTACTTGTTTTGGTAGCCACTATTTTGCCAGTACTATTATACACAATTATGTGTGTGCTTACAGGCGTTTCTATAGTTATTTTATCTATTGTAGGGTTGGGGTAGATGTTGATAGTCTGTGTTGTCAACTCATTTATGCCAACAGGTGTACCGTAAGGATGTATGTAGAAACATTTATAAAAAGTGTCATGGTGGTATGTATAGTTACCATTATTTAGACAGACAAAATACTTGAAAAGGTGATGGTAAAAATTGAGGTCAGTTAGTAGACCTCCCATACTGCCAATACCTTCAATCATACCTACGTTTATTTGTTTGTTTGTTGCAGTGTCATTTGCATTGTAAATATGGAAACGCTTTCTCATTTTTCCATTAATAGTTACCGTATCAACTTTTTTTATTACATATTTTCTATAGTAGGCATTAGCTGAAAAGGAAGTGTCGTGAGTAGTTATTGGTATGGTGTCGCCTTCTATTTGATTGAAGTTATAAATTGCTCTTTCAAATGAATCACTGTATGTAGTGGAATAGCTTTGATGGAAAAAGTTTCGATAGTATATAATGCGGTTGGAAGTATCTTCTCTTATGCCTCCAATACATACATCTGTTTTTCTGGCAATATCAATGAGATTATTATAATTATGGATTTTAGGAAAATATGAGTCTCTATGATATACTTTGTAATATTTTATGCCATTCGCTATGGTATCATCACCATTAGTAATTAAGTGATAGCTATAAATATTAGTGCTAAACCTAGGCCAGTCATCCACAGCTTTACAGCTCCATATACCATTGTCAAAAGGCATGGGATTATAACTATATTGCGCTTGACTGTTGGTAGCTAAGAGAAATAAGAGTATAGTTAACAGGTTTTTCATAGGGTGGTGGCTTTCTATAAATCTACAAATAATAACTATCGTCTGTTGTCATGGAAGGGTAAAACGCTATTGGGTTTTTAGTTCGCTCAGCTGCTCTATGGGGAGTAGCCGAGAGTCTGCCAATGCTGCGGTTCTGTGTCCTGCACCTTTCAGGTATTCAGGGTCTTGTGCAAAGGCCATAAAGCGTTCTACACTGGCGTGTTTTACCAGCATTACTGCATCCCAGTGCTCATCTGTAGGGCCTATCACAAAATCGCCACCCTTGCCCCAGAATAGTACTTCGCTGCCAGCTTCTTTTAAGAAGGGGAGTGTATGGTCTATATAGAGTTGGTAGGCTTCAGCACCGCTTATAGTTCTGTAAGGAGCTATATCGGGTACAGTGCTATAGTCGGCAATGTCTTTATATTTCAGCAGGTTCAGCATCACGACAGGGCCTTTTATTTGTCGCATGAAAAATGCTTTGCCTTGCTCTTGTGTTACGTCCAAATAGGTTGTTTTCATTTAGTTGTATTTGTTTGGTATAAAGAAAACGCCCCGCTAAAAAAGCGAGGCGTTACAATATTAAGAACTTTGTAAGACTTAAGCGTTCACCATAGTGTCTAGTACACTATTCATTTTACGAACTGCCTCTGCAGATGCGTCAAATTTAGCTTGCTCGTCTTCAGTTAGGTTATAATCGATGATCTTCTCCCAACCTGTTTTACCTACTACTACTGGTACGCCAAGGCAAATGTCTTTTTGACCATACTCGCCATCAAGCGCTACACAACAAGGGAATATCTTCTTCTCGTCGCGGATGATAGCTTCTACCAATGCAGCTCCCGCAGCACCCGGTGCATACCAAGCAGAAGTACCTAATAGTTTAGTTAAAGTAGCACCACCTACCATAGTGTCAGCAGCTATTTGCTCTAGTTGCTCAGCAGTAAGGTATTTAGATACAGGAACACCAGCTAGTGTAGCCAGGCGAGTAAGCGGTATCATAGTAGTATCACCATGACCACCGATAACAGTACCCTGTAGGTCGTTTGGAGAGCACTCTAGAGCACCCACAAGATTACGCTTGAAACGTGCGCTATCTAAGATACCACCCATACCTATGATGCGGTTCTTAGGAAGACCAGTAGCTTTAAGTGCTAGGTAAGTCATTGTATCCATTGGGTTAGAGATAACAATGATGATGGTATTTGGAGAATGTTCTAATAAGTTTTTAGCAACCGTTTCAACGATCTTAGCATTAGTACCGATAAGCTCTTCACGAGTCATACCCGGCTTACGAGGGATACCTGAAGTGATCACACACACATCAGATCCTGCAGTTTTAGTGTAGTCATTAGTACTACCGATAACACGAGTATCAAAGCCTAATAACGAAGCTGTTTGTGAAATGTCAAGGGCTTTACCTTCAGCATAGCCTTCTTTAATATCTACTAATACTAGTTCTTCAACCAGCTCTTTACGGGCAATATTGTCAGCACATGTTGCGCCTACTGCACCTGCACCTACTACGGTTACTTTCATTTCTGAATAGTTTATTATCTAATGAAATAATTTAAAAAATCGGTGCAAAGATATACAATAAGCAGATGTGAGAAAAATGGAATCTCTTTTATTCTGCCAAATATTATTTAAAAATGTTATAATTGGCATAATATTTTCTTATTTTTATAACGCGTCAACCGTTATACCCACAATATTCACTATTTAAACTTGACTTCTTATGATTAAGGGGAACATCAGTACAATTACGTATGTCGCTATGGCATTCGCATTTGCTATTCTAGCGGGAATTGGGTTGGCCACATTCATCTTAGCTTATTATTTGTTTACGCACTAGATAGTTTCGGCTTTTTGTTAAGGCATTTTGTTTTACTCCTTTTTTGGGGGTAGGAAGGTATTTGTATGTTTTCTGATAAAAGGGAAGAATGTAATTATATACTAAGGGCTACCCATTGGGTAGCCCTTAGTCATTGTGTATTTGAAAAAAGAAATTGATGAATAATTATTGTTGAGTAGCTGTATAGATAACCTCTGCCGTATAAGTACCTGCAGGGTAAGCAAAACCTGGTGTCGCTTTATAGCGGGTAAAGAAATAGCGGAAGTTGCCTTTCTTGCCATTGTTGATCAAAGGCTGGTCTACATTGCTTAGCGGTGCATAGTTGTTGTTGAACGTATTGGCAACAGTACCACCTGTACCGTTGTAGAAATTGGCTACGTTCAGTTTTGAGATTGGCATTACCGGTGCAGGGTTAGTAGATCCGCTATAGCTAAAGTTGGAAGCATTGGCCTTTACAGTTACATTATAATCTTTATTAGAACGAATGATAAGTATCTGATATCCAGAGGTCTTACCATTAGCATAGTCGTTTACATTGTTGAACGTCAATGTTTGAGTACCGCCATAATAGTTAGAATAGAACTTGATCTCGATAGCATTGCTTAGAGCTAGCTTTGCAGTTTGGTTGGCGCCGTTAGTAGCATTGTCAGCTTTAGCGGCAAGAGTAATAGAGAAAATTGCGATTGCGAATAAAATAATCTTTTTCATGTTTGACATTTTTTGTTTTTGTTTTATTTGATCGTGTTTTTGTTTGTTGACACAAAGTTGGGGCAAGAAGTACCTTCAACACGAAAAATGCCTTGTGCTTAACGCCCGTTTTGCAACTCGCTAACATCTGCTTTGTTAATAGTTAACCCCCGATTAACATGAAGGAATGAAATTGTTGTGTATAGGATGTTGAATATCGGTTCTACTTATATGTCATTGTTCTATAATTACTTATAGTGTTTTACATGCTGATAATTAAGATGTTTATAAGGGGGCTAGTATAGGAAAGTGAATATGATATATGTTTATATACAGCCATAAATCGCTTATCTACAGTTTCTTAACATATAAACAGGTAATAAACATAAACTAACAGGTAATGCACATATATATGTGTATTACCCAATCTGCTTTTTGTTTATATTGAGAAACAATGGAAATGAATGAAGCAGAAATAAGAGACCGTATTCTCAAAGAAATAGAGAAGACCCGTAAGCGCATTGAAGAATATAAGACCATGACACAACCGCAAGGGCCTGATGATGCCATCGGGCGCCTTTCTCGTATGGATGCCATCAATAACAAAAGTGTGATGGAAGCAGGGCAGCGAGAAGCTGAGGCCAAGCTACAAAAGCTGGAGTATGTGCTGGGTAATGTAGGCAAGCCAGACTTTGGCATTTGCAAACAATGTAATAACCCCATACCTGTAGGCAGAATCATACTGCGTCCTGAAAGTATCTACTGTGTAAATTGCGCCCGATAATTTTTATCTCTTCTAAAAAAACCAAGCAGCAAAACACTACGTATATGTGTGCATGGATATAACTACTACAATAAGGCAGCATACTAGTTTTGACCTTCATGCCACAAAGCAACACGTTAAGTTCTTAAGCATCAGCGCCTTATTGGTATTGTTGGCTTTTACCGCAGTACAGCTTATCACACAGCTGGATGGTTGGCTTTTTGGAGCTGTTTTAGCCCTGTTTTACTGGATGATACTTGTCAGTGCCTATTTTTTCACCGTATTGATGTGCTACATGTTTAGAAACAAGCTGGTAATCAATGCAGATGTATTCATGAAAGTAGCTTTAAGCATATCGCTGCTAGCCACCATCATGGTGTCAATATATGTAACACTGGATATATTGGTAGGCCTTACACCTTATCCGCCACCACATGGTATGTAGGGTCTTCAATGATATTCACATCAATCACTTCCTCTGCCTTAGCTAGTAGTTGACGACAGTCTGGACTCAAGTGTTTCAGGTGCAGCTTTTTGCCCGCTTGTAGGTAACGTTCAGTTATTTTGTTCAGTGCTTCTATGCCAGACATGTCTGTTACTCTACTTTCTGCAAAGTCTATTATCACTTCCTCAGGGTCGTTGGCTATATCAAATTTCTCGTTGAAGGCAGAAACTGAACCAAAGAACAATGGCCCGAATATTTCGTAGTGTTTTACACCATTATCATCTACATATTTACGAGCACGGATGCGTTTGGCATTCTCCCAAGCAAATACTAATGCAGAGATGACCACGCCTATCAATACCGCCAATGCTAGGTTGTGTAAGAATACAGTAATAAGTGATACCAATATCATCACAATGACATCGTGCAACGGCATTTTGCCAAAGGTCTTAAAGCTGGCCCACTCGAAGGTACCTATAGAGACCATTATCATTACACCCGTAAGTGCTGCCATCGGTAGTTTTTCAATTAATGGTGCACCAAACATGATAAAGACCAAAAGCATAACTGCAGCAACGATACCTGATAAGCGCGCGCGAGCACCTGAAGAGATATTGATCAAGCTCTGACCGATCATAGCACAACCGCCCATGCCCGAGAAGAAACCACTCAACGTATTGGCCATACCTTGTGCCACGGCTTCTTTATTACCACGACCACGGGTTTGTGTTATCTCATCTATTAAGTTCAAGGTAAGCAGGCTTTCTATCAAGCCCACACCTGCTACTATTAGTGCATAAGGGAATACGATCTGCAAGGTCTCCCAAGTGAAGGGCACATCCGCTATATGGAACGGAGGAAAACCACCGTCAATAGAAGCAATATCGCCAACTGTTTTGGTTTCGATACCAAAACCAAGTGTGATGGCAGAGATAACCAATATAGCTGCCAGCGACGAAGGGAATGCTTTAGTGATCTTAGGTAATCCCCAGATGATAAGCATGGTCAAGAATACCAAACCCAGCATCATATATAGTTGACTGCCCGTCATCCAATGCAGCACACCGTTAGCATCTTCTGTTTTGAACTGTACCAACTGCGCCATAAATATCACAATAGCCAATCCATTCACGAAGCCGAACATTACAGGGTGGGGCACCAGCCTGATGAATTTACCCAACTTTAAGAAGCCTACCAGCATTTGTATCAATCCTGCCAATACCACAGCCGCAAATACATATTCCACACCATGCCTAGCTGCTAGGGTTACGATAACCACAGCCACAGCTCCTGTTGCTCCCGATATCATACCCGGGCGACCGCCAAATATAGCCGTTACGATACCCATCATAAAAGCAGCATACAAACCTGTAAGCGGTGATAAGCCTGCAATGATAGCAAAAGCCACAGCTTCTGGCACCAATGCAAGAGCTACGGTAAGGCCAGATAAGACTTCATTTTTGTAGTCTACTTTTTGCTTAAGGTCGAATAATTTAAAGTACTGCTTCATTAGAATGAGATTGGGCGGAACAGACCGCTATGAAGCGCGCAAAGGTAGGCAAAGGAACAGATAGAACAAAACTGTTATAAATAAGTATAGGTTAAGGCGATACCCTAAGTAAAGCCTTAACCTTTAGTTGTTTTGGATAGTAAAAATAAGAGGAGCTAATAATTAGCCGTGATTGTGCTCGCGTATTTTAGTATAAGTATACACCATACGGCCACCTACTACGCGCATATCTACCTCTACTAGTTCGCCTTTGAATGGATTGTTCTTTGCTACGTAAGTAAAGAACTTATTGTTCCAAAGTTTTCCTAAGCTGCGTTTGTTGTTTGTAGTTTTCATAATCTGTGTATTTTTTGTTTTTGCTGCTTGTTTGTTCGTTTGTTGATACAAATATGCAGCCTTATATAAGCACACAGAAATATATGGACGGGCTTAACTACAGCTTTAGAATTGGTTAACGAGCTATTAAGAAATAAGGAAGAACCTTATTTGGTAGCAATGACACACACAGAGTCCATCTGTAGCATTTGTCCCTGCCATTCAAAAGCAGGATCTTTTTGTTTGCATATGGCTACTTCACTAAACCCTGCATCTTTGAATAACTGTATGGCTTTGTCATCATCATAAAACGTAAAGCCATATTGCGCGAAGGGGAAATGCTCCATTTGGTCTTTATGTCTTATGCCTGTGTATATGCTACCGCCATCTTTGAGTACACGCAACGTTTCTTTGGCGCAAGCCAGTGGGTCTTCCCAAAAGTAAAGGGTATTGATATGGCATATCTTATCAAAATGACCGTCGGGGTAGGGTATGGCTGCAACACTACCAAGTTGTATGTCTACTATGCCTTTGTTTATGTTGCTGGCATGATAGTCTTTTGCTGCGGCTACCATGGTTTCCGAAAAGTCGATGCCTGCTAAGAAAAGGTCATTAGCTTTTGCTAATAGTAGATCCATTAGCTTGCCATTACCAAAACCTATTTCCAGCAGGCGATGCCCATCGGCAATTTGCATATTATCGTAAGTGAATTGAGTAATATGTATGTTAGACTCATTGAGATTATCGGCTACTACTTGCCCAAACTCACCGTGGGGTTGGCGTAGTTGTGCTGCTAGGTCTTTGGGGTCTATTTGTTGGCCTGTTGTTTCTTTAGAGCTGTCCTTTGGCATAGCTATTGGTTTAGCTACCAAATATAAAGACAATATTTATTGCTGAGTGGCAGTGAAGATAACATTGGTAGTGTACACACCCGAAGCTGCAGTAATACCGGGAGTGGCCTTGTACTTTACAGAAAAGGTTTGATTGCCTCCGGGGCTACAATTGGTGAGTAGTGTAGTTGGGGTAAACAAGTTGAAGTTTTTCCAAATACCGGTTTGTCCTACTACTTGCCCTCCGTTGGCTTGTGTACAGGTGATCTTTAGTACCGATGCAACAGATAGGATGTTATTGAAAATAGAGCTACCTGTGTAAGAAAACTTAGAAGAAGGAGCACTAACCGTAATATCAAAATGCTTATTAGATTGTACTACTAAATGTTGCACATCAGACTCTACACCATTTACCAAATCGTTCAAAGAAGAGAACTCCATATTAGATATACCACCACTACCTTCAACAAAGGTGAGCTCTATAGCATTGCTCAATGCCAGCTTTGCTGATTGTGCTGCTGCGCTATTTACAGTGGTTTGGGCCTGTACGCCCACAGCACTTATTAATAATAGTGTTATGAAATATATCCTCTTCATTTGTTTGTTGCTGCACAAGGCAGGTGTTTGATGCAACAAATATGCACCCTGAACAACAACATAAGAAACTAAAAACAGCTGTTAACCTCTGATTAACAACAGGAGGGATATTATTGCCATTTTCTACCCTTTATGTCCTTGCCATTCTGATGCAATACCATATGGGTGATTTTCCCTTTTTCATTTCGTACAAAGGATATTTCAGCTTCCACCTCTTCTATAAAGAAATGATCTTTCTTGTAGTTTAGTATTCTAAAAGGTATCTGCTTGGTAGCTTGTGCCCATAGGCTTCCTGTTTGAGAGTAGATGAGTACGTCAAAGTTTTCTGCCAGTGCATATCTGCCTTCATACTCTGCCAGCTCTTCTTGCTTCATCTTTATCTCTATCTTACGAGCACGTTTGTCGTATGGCTTATTGTAGAGTATAGAAGCTATAGTAGTGCTCAGGTCGGCAACATTATCCTGCATGTCGTTGCACAGTAGTATGATAACAGACTTATCTTCGGGTACTAAGCGGAATTCGGCAATAAAACCATGAATACCACCATTGTGCCCTATCATTTTTTTGTCTACACCACTTTCGCTACTGTCTTTGATCACCCATCCGTAGCCATAGTTCTTTTTGTATTTGGTAAGGGCTTTTTCCCAAAGCGTTTTACTCAATAGTTTTTGATCTAATATAGCCTGTGCCCATTTGTATAGGTCGCCCGTAGTGGTGTATATGGCACCTGCTGCGTAAGAAAAAGAAGAGTCAACAGGTGGTGATGGGGTCAACCTTCCCGGGCGCATGACTAAGTAGCCCTGTGCTTTGTCCCAGCTAGGGAAGTTAGCAAAATTAAAACCCGTATGCTTCATGCCCAGTGGTTCAAATATTCGCTCTCTTACTACTTCGTAATAAGTTTTGCCTGTAGCTTCTTCTATGATATAACCCAGAAGCATATAGTTAGAGTTGCTATAGGCATGCATACTACCTGGCGTAAATGCTAAAGGCACGTCTTTAAAATAACCCATCATGTCTTTGCGCTCTATGTGTTGCATAAAGGCATACTGCATCAACGCATCATTTTCTGTATAGTTATATATACCTGAAGTATGGGTAAGCAGGTGCTCTATAGTAATAGAATCTCCTTTGGGATAGTCTGGGAAGTATTTGGATATTTTATCGCTGACATGCAGTAAGCTATCTTGCTGTAGCAATAATACTGTAGTAGCGGTAAAGGTCTTTGTAATAGAACCTATTTGGAAATAAGTATTCTCGTCGCAGCTATCGTTACGGTCTACTATGCTGTAGCCATAGCCTTTGTTCAATATTACTTTGCCTTTGTCAGCAATGAGTACCGAGCCACTAAACTTGTATTGCGATGCCAGTTGGGTAATTACTGTATCTATTTTTTTAGCTGTAGGTGTCTTCTGTGCTTTGGCATTCAGCCCCAATACAATAAATATACCTGCAAGTAATATTGATGCTTTTCTCATATTGCTTTATACGTGTCTGCTCTTGTTCGTGTTTTAGACGGTAGGCTACTATGCATGGTTTGGAGACAAACTGTTAAAATCTACGCTATACTAGCCTGATAACAAATATAAGCAACATCTACGAGGGGGGATAGATAACAATGTATAACATAATGCAAAAAGAGCCCCTGGATAAAGGCCCTTTTGTAAGGATGAATTTAAATACCCATTCGTTATTCTCCTTATTTCTCTATATGCGTCAACAGTTAGTTAATACTGTTCTACAGTTTCATTGATATAATGAGACCATATGGTACAAATGTTAATGTATAATGTGTGTAAGCAAAATATTTTGTGCTTGTTAACGCTTGGTTAACAAAAAAAAGAGCGGCTACTCTCGCAAAGTGCCGCTCTGTATAAGGATGAAAAAGATCCGAAAGGATTGATTCTCCTTATCTATTCTATATGTGCCAGCCAAAGGCTGTCTCTTCGCACTGTGTTATCCTGAGATAACACCATTTTCAAAAGCAGTAGGGACTGTTTGTTTGCTGCTATGATGTAAAGGTGGGGCAATAAATGGCTGCTGCAAAACATTTTTGTTCTCTTAACAGCCTGTTAGCAAGTGGTTTGCAAGCGGTTAACAAAAAAGCCCTGCAATAGTGCAGGGCTCTGATTATAAAGAAATTCTAGATTAATCGCAGAATGGGTACATTGGGCAATGTGTAGCCAATGTTCTTTCTAGTGAAGACATGGTAATTTCGGTTGAAAAGGTATTGATAACCATTTGCCCGTTCTTTTGATAAAGCTTAGGGCTAGGTTCTGTATTGCTTTCCAGTGTTTTCATTAATTCCATGAAATTCTTCTTAGCAGTTCTGTAGTTGTCAGGAGTTGGGTTTCTGTTGTAAGCATCGCCTGCCATTTCTATCATCTCCATTACTTTGTCAGTAACTACAGCATATATAATGTGCTTTTCTTTCATAGGGGCAAAGCGCTCAGTCATGATCTTTTTAAGATTATAAGCGTTTTGGTCACTATTGCTATCGTCAACTTGAGCTTGTGTATTTAGGCTGCAAGAAAGAACAAGAATAAAAAGGGGTAGTGCTTTTTTAAGAGTCAATTTCATCACATTAGTTATTTTATGCGTTTAAAGATAACTTTCTTGACGGATTTTTAGAATATTTCCAGCACGTTTTTTCTCTGTTTTTGCTGATTTTTAATTGTTATCCGCCCGTTAAACCGTATATGACTACTAAAGTTAGGGATATGTAGTAACTTAATAGGAACGACATTTGTATTCGTAAACTTATAGCACTATGCAGCCGTTAGCAGTAGGAATACTAGAAGATAATGAAAGCCTTAGGAAGAATATCGCCAGCTTTTTAGACATAACTAAGGAGTATTTCGTGGTATTTTCCACTGCTTCCTTGCAAGATGCTCTGCAAGCAGAATGCCCGCCCGATTTTGTACTTCTAGACATACATCTTGAAGAGGTCAATGGTTTAGATCTTATCCATAAGATATTAGATCAGTATCCGAATACAACCATTATTATAATGACCGGAGATAAGGAGGAGAACTTTATTGTAAAAGCATTGGAAAAAGGGGCTAAAGGTTATTTGTACAAACCCTTTGCATTGTCTGATCTGAAAAATACGTTACAAACAGTAAGGGAAAAGGGGAGCTTTCTGGATGCAGACACCACTACCAAGCTTATGAAAGCTATGAGTAACAGAAGTAATACCTCCAACCTTAAAACAGAGTATCAGCTTACTGACAGGGAAATGGATATTATACTATTGATGAAGGAAGGGCATTCTTACAAAGCCATAGGGGAGAAGTTGAATATATCTTTCCATACGGTAAACCATCATTTGAAAAATGCTTATCAAAAACTAAATGTGAAATCACGTTTAGAGTTGTTGGCCACATACATGTTTTAGCATTAGTGTTTATAAAAAGAGAACGATAGGCAATGAGTCTTATTGATAATATACAACAGGTATTGGATGCGCTGAATTTGGGTGTGCTCTTAGAAGATGCAGAGCGCAGCATTGTGTATACCAATAAAATGTTTTTGGACATATTTGATATGCCAGGAGACCCATCTATACTGGTAGGGGTCAACTGTACTGACGCCGCTCAACAGGCCAAAGAGTTTTTTACCGATCCTGAACAGTTTTTAGTAGACACTGTAGAGATACCGTTAAAGCAAGAGCCCAATGAAGGAACGGTAGAAACTAAAAATGGTAAGTTCTTTAAAAGGAAATATACCTGTATCAAAGAAGGGGAAGAAGTCAGATATCATTTGTGGACCTATGAGGATGTGACAGAATTGGTCGTTCACCAAAAAAGGCTGGAAGATCAACGCGCTTTTTTTCAAAAAATACTCAATGAAATACCTGCTGACATTGCCATATTTACGCCCGAGCATAAATATCTATTCGTCAATAAAACAGGGATAAAGAACGAAGAGATACGAACATGGATAATAGGGAAAGACGACTATGAATACGTAGCCTACAGAGGTGTGCCTACAGCTATTGCTGATGAGCGAAGAAAGCGGTTTGACTTAGTAAAAGAAAGTGGAAATATTCAGTCTTGGGTGGATGAGCTGACCAAGCCCGATGGTACAAAGGATTATGTGTTACGCATTTTCTACCCTTATATGAATAAGGAGAACGAGCTAGAACTAATGATTGGTTATGGTGTGAACATAAGCGATCAGAAGAAAAAGGAGCTAGAGCTGGCACACGAAAAGGAAAAGTATTCCTCTTTAGTGTCTTCTCTTAAAGATGGTGTTTTTCAGTGCAAGTTGGATGGTTCCATTATCATGGGTAATGATGCAGTGCTGAACATTATCGATAAAATAACACCCGAGAAAGGGGAAGGGCAAAGAAATATATTCGATATAGTGCAACCCGAGGATCTGGAGAAGCTTCTAGAACGTGCCAACTTGCTGAAACAAACAGGCACGCCACAAAGAGGGGTTGTGAAGCTAAAGCCTGATGTGGATGGTCATGTGCGCTATGTAGATACTTATGTTTGGCTTAGTCAGGACGAGGTGCATAATGTAATTTTTACAGGTCGTATATCTGATATTACCGAGCAGGTGTTGAAGAAGATACAAATGGAGGAGATGATAGCAAGAGAGAAGGAACTAAATAGCCTTAAGAATAATTTTATTCATATCACTTCTCATGAGTTGCGTACGCCATTGTCTGTCATCTTATCATCGGCAGAGATATTGGAGATGGCCGCTGCTATGGATAAGAACGATCTGCCGGAGGATATTGATGCGGCACAGTTTACCGATAGTATTGTAAAAGAAGTGAACCGCATAACAGAGATACTTGATGAGATGTTGATGGTGGGGCGTATAGAAAAAGGAACATTGAAGTTCAAACCTGAGAAGACGGATATGCAACATTATTTGGAGACCTTGTCGCATGAGTTGTATCAACCTTATCACGACGGACGAAATCTTAATATACACATAGACACAAAAGATCTAGCGGCAAATATAGATATGCGCTTAATGAGACATGCTGTGTGCAATTTGGTCAACAACGCTTTTAAGTATAGTGCAGGTAAGGAGGTGCCAACAGTAAGGCTGTATCGTCGAGATGGGCATATGTGTATAGAAGTGAAAGATAAGGGCATAGGTGTGCCGCAGGAAGAAATGGATATGCTCTTTAATTCATTCTTCAGAGCTTCTAATGTGGGCAATATATCAGGTAATGGTATTGGGCTTATGGTAGTAGACCATGTAGTGAAAATGCATAACGGGACAGTAGAAGTGAATAACAATGAAGGGGAAGGAATAACCTTTACAATAGTAGTACCTGAATAATACAAACAAACAACAATGAACAAAAAGATACTTGTAATAGAAGATGATAACCGCATAAGTGGGGTGATGCGTACTATCTTCCAACTCAATAAGATAGAGGCAGACTTTGCGGCTACAGGCGAAGACGGCTTATCATTACTAGCCGATGGTACAGACTATAAAATGATCTTGAGTGATATTATGCTGCCGGGTATTGATGGTTATGCCATTCTTAAAGAAGTAAAAGCAAATGAAAAAACAAAAAAAATACCTTTTGTCTTCCTAAGCGCATTTGCCGACGATGCAGATATTCACAAGGGTATTCAGCACGGTGCTGATGATTATATTACCAAGCCCTTTGCTGCTAAAACATTGGTAGATATTGTACGTGTATATTTAGAGTCGGAATAATTAAGTACATTTTACTTATATATAAAACGGGGCTACAGATGTAGCCCCGCAGGTAAACATGAAACAGCTTTTAGGCTATTGTTTCACATAGTTTTTAGTAGAAGCGTTTCCTGCTTCATCAGTTACTTTAAAGGTGTACACACCATTAGGCAACTTAGAAATATCAATAGCTGTACTATTGCTTTCAATGGTTTTTCTTAGAACTACTTTGCTTTCTACATTGTATATAGTTAGCTCAGAGCCTTCTAGTGGTTGTCTTGAAGTAAGGGTCACTTTACCATCACCAGGGTTAGGGTATATGGTCAGGTCCTTAGTAGCAGCAGCACTTGTGTTGGCAATAGGCTCCCAGTTCTTAAGATCGGTAGAGATATAGAAGGTAGTGCCTTCTTCAGTCCCTGCTTGTTTGCCCATGACCATGCCTTGTGGCTGTGCTGATAAGTAGTATTTATATTCACAATCGTTGTAGCAGCAGTTGGTCACCTTACGTGTGATGATGTAACATTTGCTGGTAGAGAATGCACCCGGAGTAGCACTACCCGGAACACAGCAATAACCAGGGAAGTTAGTATTGTAAGGGTTCCAAGCATAAGTCATGCTAGTACCAGCTACAGGAGTCCATAGACCGTTACAACTAGCTTCCACCACATTCCATTCTACGTTGAAGCCTGCAGGTAGAGGGTTAGTTACCGCAGTAGCTGTAAGTGTAATGTTGCTGCCCGAAGTAGAAGAGGAGATATCAAAAGCACAATAGTCTGAAGGCATTACACCTTTCTTTCTAAGGCTGAAGTCATCAAAGGCTACATCATTACCATCACCAATACCTCCTTCATCTAAGAAGATAGTTAAGTCCAAAGTATTGCCATTTGGTATTACAGTGTAAGTGATTTTTGTCCAGCCACAGTGTTCTTCATCATTATCACATTCTCCTTCTGTTAGGTCGGCATCGCCAAGACTAACAAACATTCTGTTAGGGTCGAAGACATCAAAAGCACATTGCGGTAGATGTTGGTAATACATACAGAAGATGTATTCTTCTCCTGCTTCAACAGGAATATCTTTTTGTTGATATACCATGGTCGATTGTGGGTTGTGGGTTCTGCCATTTACAACCATGTAGTGGCCTTGCCCATCAGTACAAAAAGTATGATCCATGATGTTCCAGCAATTGCTCACAGACGAAGCTTGCGCGCTAGACACTACAGAGTACATGCCCTCTGAAATAGAGTTAGGACCGAAAGACCCCTGATAAGTATAGCCAGGGCTAGTGAAACCAAAGTTGCCTCCTTCAAAGCTACCGTTCACTATAAGGTTGTCTTCTCCTATGTCGTCACAACAACCTCTTGTATCCGTGATTTGTGGTTGGCTGCTACAAATAGCAAACTCATCGAAGGCTAAACCTACGCTACGGCTTGGGTGACCAATGTAACGGAACTCGATATAGTCTATCGGGTCAGTACCAAGGTTTACACCCCAATAAGAAGCCTCACCATCTCCTGCCACAATATTTACTTGTGGGCTTGGCGGTGGCTGGTACAAGTTGTACTGTAGCGATAGTACATATACAGTTTGTATAGAACCTCCTATACCATAGGCGGTTATTTGCCATCCTTCCTGTACGTTGTTAGTGCCATCCACGTCCATTAAGAACCCTGAAGCTTCAGTACATTCCAAGTCGTGATAGTCTACGTAAAGAGGGGCTGGGTTTTGACCGGGACCGTTGGGGTCATCTGTGATGAAGAAGCATCCTACATCTTTATTGTTGGTTGGCTTGTCACTACTTACGCTAGTGGCCACACTACACCCTTGCGAGGCACTAGTATAGCTATAGGTAGTAGCACTAGCCCAAGCCACGGTAGGGGCACCCACCTGTGCTACAGTAGGGGCTGTACCGCCAAGGCTACCCATATGGAAGGTAACTCCATAGGCGCATTGGAAGAAATTATTATTGAGTAGTGCTCCTTCTGCTTGAGAGTAGTTGCCACAGCCGTTGAGGTTGGCAGTGCTGGGCTCAAAGTCAATAAGGTTTGGGTTGGTTTGCGCAGCGGCAAACATAGTGCCGGCTAATAGCATCGGCAATAAAAGCATCTTTTTCATGGATAGATACATTTTTTATGGTGATTAAATAAATTAAGGGTTATTGTAAATGGTGGGCGTAGAAACTCTAAGTTAATATTGTAAAAATGACTATACAAGAGTGAAAACACCCAAGCCGTATTTGTTAATGAGCGCAACAAAAAAAGCACCCTGTATTTGAATACAGGATGCTTCGGTAATGTTGTTAAGTACAGATCTTACTGTTTCACATAATTAAAGGTTTTTTGAACACCATCCTTATTACTTACAGTAATGGTGTAGAGCCCTGCTTGCAAATGAGCCATGTTGATCTGGTTGTTTTTTTGAGTAAGTGGTTGTTGTATTAGTTGGCGTTGTGCCATGTCGTACACAGTAGCATAGCTATTACTGTTGTTTGCTACGGCAATAGTAATTAAGCCGTTGCCAGGGTTAGGGTAAAGCTGTATGTTATTTTGATCATTTATGGTTGTACTGATATTTGTAGTTGCAGGTTCAAAGCGATAAACCTGTCCGTTTGCTGGCGTGCCGTTTAAGAAATTGTCAGACATGTCTGTGCTAGGGTTTGCAGGGCTTCCTTTGAGCCACATGTTGCTAAAGCCTACTCCGGGGCCTTTAGGCGTGTTGTAGTAATAGTCTAAAGTAGGGTTGGTGATATTGCTAGCGCCCATATGCAGTTCCAGCGCGTTGTCTTTTTCATATATCCATATTTGAAAAGTTACATAGTCGGGACCAAAAGCATTGTGCGAGAATTTCACCTTGTCGTACTGGAGCTTTACAATACGGTCGCCGGGGTTGCCAGTTATACTATAGGTTTTAGCACCATCTTGTATTTCGGCATTAAAGCCACTAAACTGTAATGGTGTTTTAGTGCCTATTTGTCCAAAATAGGTTGCCGTATGTAAGGTGCTGCTTTTAACACCGGCAATGGTTACATCAAATCCTAAGTTGATAGTACCCGTTATAGCACTACCTCCTGTAATGGGGGTGTAGGTGTCTGTTTTTGCCTTGAAGGTGTAGCCTTGTGCATTGGTTTTCGTGGTTAGGACTGTGGAGCATAGAAAAACTCCAAGTAAAAGTTTTTTCATTTTAGAGAGCATTTTAAATGATTAATAATGCTTCGAATGTAGGAGGGTGGTTTGTCATAAAAAAGGATTGTCATGAGGGTATAAACTCACGGTTATTATTTAAGCGGTTTGTCACGCCATTTTTACGAAAGCGTGACAGGGTAAGGGTTCTGTAGGTATTGGTTTAGTTGCTTTTATTGTAATAGTTGCAAAAAAATAACCCTAGCTAGAGAGCAAGGGTTATACCTAGTTATACTAATTATAAAGGATGAGGATCTTCAAATTTTGTTTTAAAACGCCATGACAAAAGCAGCGTTTTTTATTGTTTGTTTGCACAACAAAGTTACGGGTGTCTTTTTTAGTGAGAAAGAGTAAAATCACCCAATTTTTGAATAGTAAACAGCTATGTAGAAGCCCTAAATACACCATCACACAAGAAGAATTCACTGAACTCATTGCCCGCGTCCGCAAACTACAGGACATTGCTGCTGTTATTTGTAAAGAGTGGATTGAGGGTTAATTAATGATTTTTTTAAAGTCTATAGATTCTGTTTGGTTCTCATCAACTATTATATGTTTTAAAAGGCTAGTATACTCACTGGATGTTTCTTTTGTCAATTCATTTTTAATTGCTTGGAAGTTTACTTTTTCTATAAAAGATGAATTGTGTTTATTTGTAGCCACTACTATAATAATAATGGGTACTGCTGTTCTTTTTGATTGAGTTTTAAAGGTTGTAAATAATAGATAAGTATACTTAATGACATTCTTAATATACTGGTCTCTTAAGTGTGTCGTATATTTTATTTCTAAAAAATATTCTTTTTGAGTTAAGCCTCGACCTCTTAGATCTCTTGATGCTGCTCGCTCTAATAATATAGCATCAAATACACGTATGCCAATTTTGTAGTTTGGGAAGGTTATGAAGTGATTGCCAACATCTTCTCTTATTAAATTGAGAATAGAGTTTTCAACTACAAGGTATTTTGAGATAAAACTAGCTTGGTCTTTTGTTGTAGTACTTGTATTTGTTGTAAAGCTTGATGTATCAGAAAACTCTTCATTCATTTCTTCAGTTGCTTTTGTAACAACTTCATCATTATTTAATGGGTTGCCCATCTCCTCTAGTTCTTTCTTTATTTTAGCATCATCGGCTAGGTCTATATTTTTTTGCTTTTTAGACCATTTACTAATTCCATATAAGAGTATTAACCCTCCAGTAGTAAATGTTGCCAATGAAATGAAGTGCAAGTTTTTCAAAACACAGATAAGGATATCTTGTCGTCTGTCGAAAATAGATTTAGCACTAGGTGTAAGTTTACTATATGTTTCTATAGTTGTTAAAGTTCCTAGAGGTTCTTTTAGCATTAGGTAAGGGAATACAAATGAAATAGCTATCAATATTATTCCTATAGAGCATAAAAATTTATAGAGGTCACTGTATTCTACTTTTTCCAATCGTACAGGCTTTTTTCAAAAATAGGTTTAATCTATCTAATAAGGTAGGGTGAAAACACCCCTATTTATCAATAGCTTCTTTCGCGTATCTTTAGTGCATGAAGTACTACATCTCCTATGTATTGGCTTATTTTATCATCTATTTCCCCATAAGTGTGGGGCTTGAAGTGTTTGTATGGAGAGATGAGGTTTTAAACAGTAGTTTTTGGCTACAACAGCTTGCCCAAGCTGCCCTTTGGGCACTGATAATGGCACTCATCCATGTAGTGTACAAAAAGGCCAATGCTAAGAAGGTGAAATAATCCCCTTTCCCCCGTCCCAACTATTTTTTTTACCTTCGCGGCATCATTTTAAATAAGGTTATGACTCCGGAAAAACGCGTTTACGACAATATTCTACAAACAATCGGCAATACGCCATTGATCAAACTGAACAAGGTAACGGCAGATTTCCCTTGCCCGGTATATGCTAAGGTTGATTCTTTCAACCCCGGCAACTCTATCAAAGACCGTATGGCGGTTAAGATGCTGGATGTGGCTGAGGCAGAAGGAAAGATAAAACCGGGTGGTACTATTATTGAAGGTACGTCGGGCAATACAGGTATGGGGCTGGCATTGGCAGCTATCATGCGTGGCTACAAATGTATCTTCACCACTACCGATAAACAGAGTAAAGAGAAGGTAGACATCCTTAAAGCTTTTGGTGCTGAGGTGATCGTTTGCCCTACTGATGTAGAGCCTGAAGATCCTCGCTCTTACTATTCTGTATCGGCACGCTTGGCTAAAGAAATTCCTAATAGCTGGTATGTAAACCAATATGATAATTTGGCTAACCGTCAGGCACACTACGAGCAAACTGGACCTGAACTATGGGCACAGACCGAAGGAAAAATAACACACCTTGTAGTAGCTAGTGGAACTGGTGGTACGGTTACAGGTACAGGTTCATACTTAAAAGAGCAAAACCCTAACGTACAGGTTTGGGCCATTGACTCTTATGGTTCGCTATTGACCAAATGGCACCGCACTGGAGAGTTGGATATGAACGAGGTACACCCTTATATAGCTGAAGGCTTGGGTGAAGACTTTTTGCCTGAAAACTATAAGAAAGAGGCGATAGACCATTTTGAGCAAGTGACGGATAAGGATGGAGCTGTTATGGCACGTCGTATCACTAAGGAAGAAGGTATATTCGTTGGTTATTCAGCAGGCTCTGCTGTTGCAGGTCTTCGCCAACTAAAAGATAAACTTACTAAGGACGACCTTGTTGTTGTTATCTTCCACGATCATGGTAGCCGTTATGTAGGCAAGGTGTACAATGATGAGTGGATGTTGGACAGAGGTTTCCTTGATGTAAAAACTGTTCGTGATCTATTGAATGGATTGGGTGCTCGTCGTTTGGTGACTGTAAGTGCAGATCAAAAAGTAAGTGATGCATTGGCATTGATGAAGAAATACGATATAGAGCAAATACCTGTAATGGATGGTATGGAGCCTATTGGTGCAGTTACACAGATGGGACTGTTCCGTAAGATGATGGACAACCACGACCTGAAAGAAAAGAATATTGCTGACGTACAGGAAGCGGCATTGCCTTTGGCTACCTTAGATACTCCGTTGGAGCGCTTGAGTAGCTTTATCAATAAAGATAATGGCGCTGTACTAGTAAAAGACGATAGCGGTCAGTATCACATCCTTACCAAGTATGATGTGATAGATGCGCTGAGCAAATAAGATATTTAACCTTTCATCTAGAGAGCATGACAAAGGCCACTACTTATTAAGGTAGTGGCTTTTTAGTGTGCTGTATTTAGTTCTTATTCTATTAAAAGTCGTTGGCTAAGTACACCATCTTTATGATGGACGTTAAGCAGGTAAGTGCCTGTAGGTAAGTTAGGTAGAGCTACTTCTATTTGTGTTTGTGTGTTGGTTATTGATTGCTTTAGTATGCTTCGTCCTGTTATATCAGTAATAGTTAGTTGTGCATTAGAGTAAGCTTTGTCTAGCGTAATGTATACTCTGTCGTGCGCAGGGTTGGGGGCTACTTGTATTTTACTTGGTGTGTTTTTTAGTGCTGCTACAGCATTGGGGGGAGGTGTGTTTAATGTAGTGTCGGTTAGTTTCCACATTTCATAGCCTCCTGTATCGTATGCGGTAAAGTACAAAGAGCTATCATACAAGGTAAAAGAATATTTTACACTAAAGCGTGTTACAGAGTCATATCCCTTCAGCTTTATAGTGCCATTTGTGGTACCATCTGTTGCATATATACCGATGTTTTTAGAAGAATCAATGGCTCTGAAGATTAACATGTTGCCATATTTTGTGATAGTGCTTGGGTCAGCTGAGCTTTTAGGGTCAGTGTTGATATCTTTTAGTAAAATAGTACCATTAGTAGTACCGTCTGTTACCCACAGTTCTTCATTGTGCACGCCGTCATTGGCCTTGAAAACAAGTTTGTTGCCGATGATGTTAAAAGATTTTGGGTTAGCAGCTTGACCAGAAATAGGGTCAATATCTTTAATTAATTGTAAGCCACTAGAGGTTCCGTCAAAAGAAAAAAGTTCTCCCATTGCATCACAATATATCTTCCCGTTGAAAATAATTTGTTCATTACCTAAAAAACCTGAGGAAGTAGCCTTTGTGCCGCTAGTGGTGCCATCGGTTTCCCAAATCTCACTGTTGCCAGTATTGCCGTTGAGCACATCGAAGAAAAGTTTATTGTTATATAAGATGAAATTTTTGAAAAACGTACTTATATAACCAGTAGTAAAATCCTTTACTAAAGTTGTACCATTTGTAGTGCCATCAGTTACCCATAGTTCTTTGCCATGTGTGGCGTCATTCGCAACAAAGTATAGTTTGTTATTATACACTATTAGGTGACTGGGGTGTGCGCTCAACGAACCTGTGTAAATGTCTTTTACCATCTTAGTGCCATTTGTGGTGCCATCTGTTACCCATAATTCAAACCCATGCGTTCCGTCATAAGCTACAAAATAGACTTTGCCATTATAATGAATAAAGTCATTAGGTTCTGAATGTCCTCCAGGGTTAATGTCCTTCAATAGTTTAGTGCCGTTGGTTGTACCGTCTGTTTCCCAAAGTTCTAACCCGTGAGTGCTGCTGCCAGCTGTAAAGTAGAGCTTGTTCCCAATTGTAAATGATTTAGGCATTACATTACTGCTTGGTGCAAACCCTGAATTAATATCTTTAAGCATATATGTGCCATTAGCAGTACCATCTGTTACCCATGGTTCTTCACCATGTGTATAATCACTACCTACGAAAATGAGTTTGTCATTAAGGGACCCAATAGTAATGCCCCAAGTGCCAGAACACCCCCCTGTACAAATTTCTTTAATTACTTTTGTGCCTGCTAAAGTTCCATCGCTTTTCCAAGGTTCAAAACCTGTATAATCATTCTTAGCAGCAAAAAATAAAAATGAATCTGTAGCAACATATCTAAAAGGGTTAGAATCCATAGCTCCGTGTGGGTTTAGGTTAAAGCGTTCAAACGCATATTGTGCATATGTGTAGTTGCTGATAGCTAATAAGCTAATTAAGATGACTATATAACTTGTTTTTCTAAGCATAGTTTATAGGTTTAAAGTCAATAGTAAATATATTATTAATGACATCACTCTTGAAGTGATGGTTTGTTAACCAATTTTATTTTAATACATGATTAATCCAATAGTGCGTAAAAGAAACTGTTAGAAGGGGATATGAAAAGCCACTACTTATTATGGGTAGTGGCTTTTTAGTGTGCTGTATTTAGTTCTTATTCTATTAAAAGTCGTTGGCTAAGTACACCATCTTTGTGATGGACGTTAAGCAGGTAAGTGCCTGTAGGTAAGTTAGGTAGAGCTACTTCTATTTGTGTTTGTGTGTTAGTTATTGATTGCTTTAGTATGCTTCGTCCTGTTATATCAGTAATAGTTAGTTGTGCATTAGAGTAAGCTTTGTCTAGCGTAATGTATACTCTATCGTGTGCAGGGTTGGGGGCTATGATTATTTTACTTGGTGTGTTTTTTAGTGCTGCTACAGCATTGGGGGGAGGAGTGCTAGTAGTGGTGTCAGTCAATTTCCATAGCTCTAGATAACTGGTGTCTCGTGCAGGAAAATATATAGAACCTTTGTACAGTGTAAGTGCTGATGTGGGGTTGAACTTTGTTACATAATCATACCCTTTAATTTTGATGGTGCCATTTGCGGTACCATCTGATATCCAGATACCACGCCCAGAAGCGGTGGTATCGGCTGCAACAAACACTAATTTGTTTTTGTAGGCAATTAGACCTCTCGGTTGAGACCCAGTTACAGGATGTTTGCTGATGTCTTTTACCATTTTTGTGCCATTGGTAGTGCCATCTGTCACCCATAACTCTTCTTGGTGAACTGCGTCATCAGCTACAAAAAACAGTTGATTGCCAACTACAGTGAATAAACGAGGATAGGATGATTGCCCAAAAAATGGGTTAATGTCTAAAACAAGTCTGGTGCCATTTGCAGTACCGTCAGTCTCCCAAAGTTCTATTCCTTTTGTCGGGCTAGTAGTGTCAGAACCTCCGAAATACATTTTACCATTGAACAAAACAATGCTGCTTTCTTTTGATGGAGTTACTCCTACTCCTACTTCCGCTACTAATTTAGTGCCGATAGCAGTACCATTAGATTCTATTAAGCCAAAAACGGCATTAAGATATCCGGTATAGTATAGTTTGTTGTTATAAACAGTAAGGTGGTTGATGTAACTGCTTGACCCTCCTTGGCTGCCATCAATTACCAATTTTGTACCATTGCTAGTACCATCGGTCACCCATAGTTCGCTACCATTTGTATCGTCAAAAGCTGTAAAGTAAATTTTATTATTATACTCGATGAATTGTGAGGGCTGAGAGCTTTTAATGCCTGGTCTAATATCTTTGATCATTCTCGTGCCGTTAGTAGTACCATCTGTCACCCAAAGTTCCTGTCCATGAGGTCCGTCGTCAGGAGTAAAGTATAGTAACCCTCCTATAGCGGCAGATGAAGGTCTGTTTGTGTTTAAAGAGGGCGGTGGTCCTGTAAAGACATCTTTTAGCATATATGTGCCATTAGCAGTACCATCTGTAATCCATGGTTCTGCACCATGGGTAAGATCGTTGGCTATAAAGATGACTTTCCCGTTTATAGTTCCAAGGTTTGTACCTGTAGTGCTTGTCTTGCCAGGAATGATTTCAGTGATCATTTTTGTTCCTGCATAAGTGCCATCACTTTTCCAAGGCTCAAAGCCTGTATTGTTAACATCAGCAAGGAAGTAAAGAAATGAATCTGTTGGAAGAAGGAGACCGGGATTAGAATGCTCAAATCTATTAGGTTCAAGGTCATACTTTTCGAACACATATTGTGCTCTAGATACACAACTAATAGTTAGGAGACCTATAAGTAGACCAATAGATCGTAGTTTATTGTACATAATACTCGGTTTATAAAGGTTTAGTATAAATATAGCCGCTTTGTAATATTACAGACTAGCTTTAAGTAAAAAGAGTTAGGGAGTAAGTGATATTTTAATTTTTGATTAATCTATTTGGGTGCAAGAGGAATTGCTAGAAGCGATATGAAAAAGCCACTACTTATCAAGGTAGTGGCTTTTTCATTGTTGTGTAATTAGTGTTCTTATTCTATCAGTAGTCGTTGTGTTATCACTCCTTTCTTATGCTGTAGGTTCAGCAGGTAGATGCCTGTAGATACACTAGGTAGTGTTAGTTCTACTTGTTTCTTTGTTGCGTCTATTTGTTGGGTTAAAAGCACCTTGCCTGTAAGGTCGGTTATAGATACCTGTGCTTGCTCGTAGCTTTCGCCAAATGTTAGCAATACCTTATCGTGTGCAGGGTTGGGTGCTATGGTTATTTGGTATTCCTTCTTAGTAGTAGAAATATTTGTAGTGGTGCTGGTGTCTGTCATTTTCCAAAGCATGTCTCCTCCTTTAGGGCTATGGTAGCCTATAAAGTATAAGTTATTATTGCAGATGAAAAACGGAACATCATCGTGGTCTACTCTGAAGAATAGAGTACGGTCGTAAGCTATTAGTTTTTTAGTGCCGGCAACCGTACCGTCTGATATCCAAAAGTCATTTTTAAAAGTAGTGTCTTGTGCGGAGAAGAATAGTTTATTGTCGAAAGAGGTAAGATTTTTAGGTCTTGAGCCACGGGTAGGGTTGTGCGGGTCAAACATAATATCTGCTACCAATTTAGTGCCATTGGTTGTTCCATCCGTCATCCATATCTCATCACCATGTACCCCATCATTAGCCTCAAAGTATAGTTGATTGCCGACTACAGTAAATTGGTCAGGGTAGGATGAGGGAGAAGCTCCAGCTGTATTAATATCCTTGACCATTTGCGTACCGGCAGTAGTTCCGTCAGAAGCAAATAGCTCATAGCCTATTGGTATGTTAGTATTTTCTCTTGCAGCGAAGTACATTTTGTTGTTGAATATGGTAGCCTTCTGCAAATTATAGATGCTGATATCCTTTATGTACTTAGTGCCATTAACTGTGCCGTCTGTTTCCCACAAGCCGTGCATGCCGTTAGGGGGTACTACAGGGTTGTGGTTGGCAGCGAAGTATAGCTTGTTGTTGAATACCCCGACTATATTGATGCCGCTAAAAATACTACCCGTAGTAGTTATGGTAGCTAGTTGTGTTCCGTTAACCGTACCATCTGTTTCCCAAATGCCACCTTTAGCACTGAAATACATTTTACCATTATACACTGTGAATTGTGAAGGGGCTGAGCCGTTGCTGCCTGGTTCCAAGTCTTTTAGCATTTGTGTGCCGTTAGTAGTGCCATCTGTTACCCATAGCTCCGTGCCGTTGGTGCCATCATTGGCAGAGAAATATAGCTTGCCGTTATATACTGTAAGGTGTTGCGGGTTGGAAAACAGAGCGCCCGGGTAGATGTCTTTCAATAATTGTGTGCCGTTAGTAGTACCATCTGTTACCCATAACTCTAAACCACTTGTTCCGTCGTTAGCAGTAAAGTATACTTTGTTGTTATATGCTGTAATGAAGTGCGAGCCATTGCCCGTCATAGAGTAGTCCTTACCTGGAAATATATCCTTTACCATCCTTGAGCCGCTCATGGTGCCGTCACTTATCCATAGTTCTCTACCGTGCGTATCGTCTGCCGCAGTAAAGTATAAGAAGGTGTCAATGACTACCATTGATTGAGCCCTAGGGTATCCATTCCCAGAATGGAATGGCAACTGATCGAAAGCATATTGAGCCTCGGAAAAATTGCTAAATGCTAATAACCCTATGAGTAGGCCAATAGAGCGTAATTTTTTGTACATAATATTCGGTTTATATAGGTTTAGTATAAATATAGCTGTTTTTGTAATGTTACAGACGAGCTTTAAGTAAAAAAGGTTAGGAGGTAGGTTCTATTTTAATTTATGGTTAATGAAAGAGGTGTAAAAGCAAATCATTAAACCCTCTACATTATATACTACCTTTGCCTACTCATGAATCAGTCGTTTATCAAAAGAGTTTGGCAGAAGCCGCCTGTTCTATTCCCATTTGTATTAGTGTTCCATGTGCTTATGTTGGCATTCAGTACCTATACCTTTAGTTCTGAGCCTTTTCCTAGTGCGGGTTGGATACAACCATTGTGGATGTTGTTATATACTATAAGCTGGCTTTTTGTTTGCGACCTTAAACGTTGGGCGGCATTTGTCTACTTGGGGTTAACTACCTTAAACCTGATGTTGCGATTTGTATGGGCAGATGATAATTCGTTGGCACTATACATAGATACACTCTTCCCTATAGATGTGTTGTTTACTTTCTTTGTAATGTTCTACTACAAAAAGTTCGCTTAATGGAAAGGCTGTTTATAGATATGATGGGTAGGGAAGTGCATATCCCTTTTCCGCCCAAAAGAATAATAAGCGTTGTGCCTTCGCAAACAGAACTGCTTTTTGACCTGAACTTGGATGAAGAGGTAGTGGGTATCACCAAGTTTTGTGTGCATCCTGAAAGCTGGTTTAGAAATAAAGAGCGGGTGGGAGGAACTAAAAAACTACATCTTGATAAGATAAGAGCTTTAAAGCCCGACCTTATCATTGCCAATAAGGAAGAGAACGAACAAGAGCAGATAGAGGAGCTGGCTAAAGAGTTCCCTGTATGGATCAGTGACATCAACACGCTACCTCATGCTATGCAGATGATACAAGCCGTAGGGCAGATAACAGATAGGCAGCAAATAGCCAATAATTTGGTAGACCATATCGTTAATAACTTCACCCAATTGCAAGCGGCTACAACTCCTAAGCGAGTAGCCTACTTTATTTGGCGCAACCCGTGGATGAGTGTGGGCAAGGATACCTTCATCAGCAATATGATAACTACTATAGGCTGGCAGAACGTATTGGCAGATAAAGACCGCTATCCCGAAGTGACTTTGGAGGAATTGAAAGCTTACAACCCTGATACGATACTGTTGTCATCAGAGCCTTTTCCGTTCAAAGAAGAGCATATAGCAGAAATAAAAGCCGTGCTGCCCAATGCAGAAGTGCTCTTGGTAGATGGAGAGATGTTTAGCTGGTATGGTAGTAGATTACAAAAAGCTACAGCATATTTTCAACACTTACTGAATTAGTATTTACTCCTTCTTTCGTTCATTTCTTTTCTTAATTGGTTTAAGTGATATGTTTATTATTGTTTTTTAGATATATTATTTAACTTGAGGGTATCACCCTTTATTTACCCTGTCTTTTGGGAAGAGCCATGCCATGAAAACAACTTGTTATCAAGATGAGTATGGTTAATACCAACTTACGTTGTGATTTATTTGTTAACCATAAATGTGATAACTCATGTTATTTAAAATCCGAAACCAAGTAAAACTATTGGGCCTATGTATCCTCTTGTCCTTTAGCGCAAACGCACAAGTTCAGTACACGAAGGACTACGTTCTCCCACAGCCCAAACCTATTAGCACAGGAAGGCTTGCCGCACAAAGTATCATTGATGCTGGTAATGGTAACAGCTTAGCTATCTATAATACTATTGATGCAAATGGTAAGGCAATTTACATTACTGAAGTAGACCCTAATGGTACACATATCTGTACGTCTCCCATTAGTCAATTTCAGAATGGCATAGATGTTTTTGCAAACTCTATTACTGATGCTGGTCATGATAGATTTGTTATAGTAGGTAGGTGGGGTACTGCTACTAATTTTGGTCTTTTCATTGTTCGTGTGAATAGTACTGGTGCTATAATATCTTCTGAGGTACTTTTTCTTCCTAGTAGTTCCAACTTTACTGATATAGAAGGTATCAATGTTATAAAAGCTAATGGTAGTTTTGACGAATATATAGTTACCGCTAGAGTGAAAGACGATGGCCACGATAAGCTCATGGTCGTTAGGTTTCATTCAAGTGACCCCGGCTCTTATGCTTTGTGGAACGTGTTGTTCTCTTATGCGCCTCCTAATCCCGGTGAAACTTCAAGTGATGTATTGCCTACTAGCATAGTAGCTGTAGAAGGCGGCTATGTAATAGTGGGGAGACATATATTACATGATGAGATAGAGTTTCCTGGTTCTGGCGACCATTATAGTGTCTTTGCTATTAAGATCAACGAAATTGGTTTATTGCAAGGCAACTTTAATACCTACCACATCAACACAGAATATGCTGATGAAAATGCCTTTAAGCCAGGTATACAACACCTTCCTGCAACTGGTAATAATGTTTTAGTATTTGGAACTTCACTGCCTAACCCGTTCCCGCAGACTACAGTGCCTCCTAGTGCCTCTGCAACATCAATAGCGGCATCTATAGGGCTAAATTCAAGCTTTAATACTTTGTGGGGATATGTATACTGGTTACCAAACGAAGGCATAGAGATGGGTTTCCATTCAATATATCACAACCCAAATGCTAATTATAACAAGAGCAATGTTTTAGGTTATATGCTTAGGGATAATGGTATGTATACACCAATATTTGCAGCTATAGATGCCGATGATGGTCGGTTGGCGCGTTATCTGACAAGGTACTGGTTGGATAGGGATATATTTAGTCCTTTTGCGATGAACGACAATAGTGCAACCAACAGGTTTCAATACATAGGTTCTGAGGGGCGTGGTGAAACTCCGGGGAAGCTTGACCTTATAAGAGTTCATCAGTTTGGTTATGGCCTTTGTGATGAGGATAAAGCATATGCTTATAAAAATGTGCCTGCTAATAGAGTTGTATATAATTATGTACAGAGTAGTTTAGAGACGTTTGAAATGAATCCATTGCTAGATCTTCAAGTATGTTATATAGTTAATGAAGGCGACTGCACTGGTGGCGGAACAGGTGGAGATGGTCCAGATGATGGTGTTGTACATGAAGATTTTATAGAAACTGAATAATTATTTAATTAATAGTTGAATATGCCTTCTGAAATTTCAGAAGGCATATTTTTATTAGAACCAATAGTTACTATCGTTATGTTGGATATGGCAAAGTGAACGTTGTATTCCCAAGCGTAGAAGTAGGCTGTAAAGTCTACATTGATGTGCTATTATAAAATCAGTATTTTTAATAGAAATACTACTGCTATGAAATATCTATCTATATTGCTGTTTATGATTCCTGTTGTCCTATTTTCTTCTTGTACAAAAAACTATAGTTGTTATTGTGTAAATGAATTCAGTATGGCTCCAATAACGCCAAGCAAAAGCTACATGGTTAATGCTAAGACTAAGAAGGACGCAAGAGATAAGTGTGATGGCCTACGGGAATACTATCGTTACTGGACTTCTTGCACTTTAGATTAATAAATAACTACTTGAAAATATCAAATCATGTCTTCAAAAATCGGAGGTTTAAGAACTACAGTATATAAAGTGCCAGATATGGATGCTGCTAAAAAATGGTACTCAGAAACCTTTGGTATCACCCCTTATTTTGATGAACCATTTTATGTAGGTTTCAATGTCGGGGGATACGAGCTGGGCTTACATCCAGAAGGGGAAGAGTCTATGGGTGAGCGTACAGCTAATGTATATACCTATTGGGCTGTAGATAATGTGGAAGAGATGTATGCTTACTTGCTGAACAATGGCGCTACCGAACTGGAAAAACCAACCGATGTAGGTGAGGGTATTATCTTAGCTGCTGTAAAAGACCCTTGGGGTAATGCTTTGGGTATTATTGATAACCCACATTTTAATATTGTGGAGTAGTAAGATAATAGAATCTTAACCTGAGTAGTGATACCTGCATTAGGAGGCTTCCTATCTTCTTATATCTTTGTTCTTTAATAGTATAGCTACCTATAAGATTTATGTCGTTACGTCATTCCATGTTTAGAAATATCACAAGGGCTGATATCAGGTTTTTTACAGGCCTGTTGGTAGTGCATACTATATTCTTCATCATAGCACTGTACTACAAGCGGATATATAATGGCGACTCGCACGAGTATGTTTATATGGCGCTTAATATCCGCGACCATTTTGATTTCTATGCTGGTAGTCCTGCCATGCCGAGGGTAGAGGAGTATATGACATTGCGTACACCATTGTACTCCATGCTGATGGCGTTGGTCTATGTGTTTTCTGTGAACAACTGGGTGATACTGTTGCTGCAGAATTTTGTATCCATATTCAATATATACTACATGCGCGACACGATAAGAAAGATCGGGTATAGCCGCATGTATGACTGGGTGCTTATTGCTTTTGTAATGATAAACCCCGCACAGTTTATTCATACAAATACCATTGCTCCTGATATATTATTGCAAACGGTGGTCTTGGTGTATTTCAGGCATTTTATATTATTGGTAAGACGCAAAGAGTGGCGACAAGGTGTGTGGATGAGTGCAGCGCTTATTGTAGGTATGATGCTTAAGCCTGTACTATATCCTTTTGCTTACATACATATATTCGTGCTATTGGGTATGGCTGGTTATGTGAATAGAGGTTTGATGAAACCTTTTATAGCAGGAATATTACCCATATTCATGGTGTTTATCTATAGTTTTTGGAATTATAGTAGAACAGGTACTGCTCATTTCTCCAGCAACCAATCGTTGAATGCTGTATCGTATTACTACTATTACTTTGCCCAAAAAGAAGGCTTGCCTAAGGCTAAGGCGTTTTTGGAAGAAGAGCGTGCTAAGATGAATAGCCATGAGGCATTTGCAGACAGGTATAAATATGCGAATAAAAGAGGTGTGGAGTTACTCAAAGAAAACTTCTGGCCTTATATGACCTATCACGTACAGCGAAGTCTGCGCATGTTTATAGATCCTGGTAAGGGCGACTTTGATATGTTTACCAATAGGGCTACCCTAGGAGGTTTGTATAGTGGTGTGCAAGGGGCAGGTTTTTATGCCACGATCAAGGCAGATGGTTTTGATGGTTTTGAGCATTATATGGAGCGAAACCCAACGGTGTTCCTTGCCTTTATTGTCTTGTTATTCAATGCCTTTAAGATGATCGGCTTGTTTTTGTATCTGTTTCATAAGAAGACAAACAAATACATTAAGCTATTGGTAGTGCTGCTATTGGGGTACTTTGCTATCACTACAGGGCCTATAGCTAATACAAGATATTTTATGCCTATTTCGCTTATTGTTATTGGCTGTGCTACGGTTGGTTTCAAACACTACTTGCACTGGCGAAAATATAAGGTTATTATTACGGGCAGTTAAATTTAATTGCCTACAGTTTGTCTATACTATATAAATACAACCCGTTTTACATAGCCGCACTCATGCTCTGTATGCTAGTGCTGGCATTATACCCTTACTTGCAGTATTACATTGACCCTGATGCTGTGGCCTACCTTACGGTGGTGAAACATTATGTGAACGGCGACTGGGGGCAGGCGGTGAATGGTTATTGGAGTCCCTTTAGTTGCTGGCTTACAGCTATACTTACTAAGATAGGCTTGCCCATATTTATGGCAGCTATCATTACCAATACTATGGCAGGTATAGGTATTCTTTACATCACACAGTCCTACTTTGTTAAGTTTTACCTTATGCCCAAGCTACAGGGCTATATGATGGCGGCCTTAGCCGTGTTTTTAGCTTATGCTGTATTCAAGCAAAGTTTTTCTGACCTATGGCAAGTATTTTTTCTGCTGGTGGTAGTAAGGATATTGAGTGGTGAGGGTATTAAAAGAAAGCCATACTTATGGGTAATGGTAGGTGCGTTTGGCGCGCTGGCTTATATGGCTAAAGCCTATGCTTTTCCGTTTTTTATTCTGTGTGTGTTCGTCACTACATGGTATGCCATAAAAGCCTACAAGCAACGCAATAGAGTGAAGTGGTTAAAGATGACAGGGGTAATGATAGCTAGCATGCTTTTGTTCAGTAGCCCTTGGATGTATCTGCTGTATCAAAAGTATGGTATGCTTACTACAGGTACGGCAGGCAAGCTCAATTTGAGTTGGTACTTAGTAGGGCATCCTTATTGGGCTGATGGGATAAAACATCTTATTCCTCCCGTTTCTGCATCCAGTCCGTTCTATTGGGAAGACCCGTACATTGCCAACGGGGCAACGCCTATGTTCTTCAGCTCGTTCAAATTGTTTGTGCTACAAATAATAAAATTAGGGTACAACCTCTTGAAATTGCCCTTGGCTATGAACAAGCTGAATGTGTTTTTTGTTTTCATTTTCATGGTGGGGGTAGGTATTGTTACCTCACGTAAGGTGCGCCACTTTTTTTCTACCAATAAGATCGTCATTCCCGGTATGGCATTTTTGCTTTACCCGTCAGGCTTTCTGCTTATAAACTACGAGCCAAGGTATTTATGGTTCATGCTGCCGTTGAGCATGCTTTTTGGCGGACTGATGCTACAGCAACTAATGCCTTTGTTAGACAGGCGTTATGCATTAAGGTTGTTGGTTACCATACTGTTTGTAGGAGGGTATTTGATATGGCCTATATGGGATATGAAAGATATGCTCAATGATGGTAAGGCAGACTATGAGCTAGCGCAACAAATGAAAGAAAGAGGGGTGAAGGGTAGTTTTGCCTGCAATGCCGTGTTTGAGAACGGGTATTTCCCTAATGCCTCGCGTATAGCATACCATACAGGGATGCAGTATTATAACATGCCTTATGCTGATACTCCTTATGAGGAATTGCTGGAAGAAATGAGGAGATATGGCATCAAGTATTACCTGCATTTCTATAATACAGAGGCTGCCTCGCGCAATTTTATGCTCTGTGATGAGCAAGGGGCACACCTTGAAGAGCTGTATGAGGGGGATTTTAAGGGGGTTAAAGTCTTTAAATTGTAGTGTTTAAGCAATTATTTGCTGTATATATAGTTCTTTTCTTATTTAGTTGTTACTTTTGCACGAAATTTTGTAAATCATTAAAGACAACTATGGCTGCTAACAACATACAGGATTTATTAGGCGATAAGGCCGAGTATTATTTAGATCACACTTGTAAGACTATTGACAAGTCAATGCTTCACCTACCATCTGCTACTGCTGTAGATGATATCTGGATCAACTCTAACCGTAACATCCAAACCTTGAATAACATTCAGCGTTTGTTGGGTCACGGTCGTTTGGGTAACACTGGATATGTATCTATACTACCGGTAGACCAAGGTATTGAGCACAGTGGTGGAGCTTCTTTTGCGCCAAATCCTATATACTTCGATTCTGAGAATATTGTAAAACTAGCAATCGAAGGTGGTTGTAATGCCGTAGCGTCTACTTACGGTGTGTTAGGTTCTGTAGCTCGTAAATATGCGCACAAGATTCCTTTCATCGTTAAGATCAATCATAACGAGTTCCTTTCTTACCCTGACAACTTCGATCAGATCATGTTTGGTACGATCAAAGATGCTTGGAACATGGGTGCTGCAGCAGTAGGTGCTACTATCTACTTTGGTAGCCCGGAAAGCAACCGTCAGATAGTTGAGGTAGCTAAAGCATTTGAATATGCACACTCTTTGGGTATGGCTACAGTATTGTGGTGCTACCTACGTAACAGCGCTTTCAAAGTAGATGGTGTTGATTACCACACTGCTGCTGACCTTACAGGACAGGCTAACCACTTGGGTGTTACTATCCAAGCAGATATCATTAAGCAAAAATTACCTGAGTTGAATGGTGGTTATAACGCTATCAAAGTAGGTAAGACGCATAAGAAAGTGTACGAAGATCTAACTACAGATCACCCGATCGACCTTACTCGTTACCAAGTAGCTAACTGTTACATGGGCCGTTCTGGTTTGATCAACTCTGGTGGTGCATCTAAAGGTTCTGCTTCTTCAGATATGCAAGAGGCGGTAATGACTGCAGTTGTGAACAAGCGTGCCGGTGGTATGGGCTTGATCAGTGGTCGTAAGGCTTTCCAAAAACCAATGAATCAAGGTGTTGAGTTGTTGAACACTATCCAAGATGTTTATTTGGATGATGCTATTACAATAGCTTAATAATCAAGATACTATATTTGATGCAGGCTGCCGAATATCGGCAGCCTGTTTTGCTTATATCTTCTTTGTTTAAATATCTGAATATTTTTATTTAAATTTATTGAAGTTGTATACTACTTAGTTAACTATACCTATCATAGGTTTATTAACTATCCGCAATAGTCTATAATTGATTTACCCATACCTTACTTTTTTTAATAGGCTATGAACCAAGCGAAACTACTAATTAGGTACAGCTTCATATTGCTACTGGCGATATGGGCAAGACCATGTTTTGCCCAAAACTCTTTGATGGTGCTACCTACGCATAACAATACCTACAGTACTACTACTAGAGGTTTTTGGTTTACAGCGCCTACTAATTTTATTATTACCGGTTTGCGTGTGCCTGCCAGTGCGGGTAGTGGACAGCAGTTTATACAGGTAATGAGGTTGAATGGCACGTTCCCGATATCTTCTTCTTCTCCTTCTGTCAGTTTTACCAACTTGACTTATATCGCTAATGCTACAAGTGGGCTAACACAAACAGTAAATATTCAGGTGAATGCGGGAGACGTGATAGGTATCTTTGGCACTGCAGGTACTTCTTGCTCAGAAGGTAATGGTTCTTATACCACTTCTATAGGCGGGCAGTCAGTTACGTTGAATAGGCTCGAATATTCAGGAGCTATCAATAGTAGTAGTGCAACGTCTTATTTTGGTGTGGCCAACGGTGGCTCAGGTTCTATTGGGCGTGTAGAGATGTTCTATAATGCAACACAGCCTTGCTTTGGGGTAGGTAACTTGGCAGTCACAAATATAAACTCTGTAGGTGCTAGCGTAAGTTGGGCAGCGCCAGCCTCTACATTAGGATATGAGTATGCAGTGACCCTTACGTCAGCTCCGCCAACAAATGGTATTACACCCACTTCGTCTACAAATGCAACTGTCAATAATCTTACGGCTTCCTCTTCCTATTATTTTCAAGTACGTAGAAAATGCCAGCAAGGCAATTGGTCGTCTTGGGATACTTTGAAACTTAATACGCTGGATTCTTGTACTAATCCCGGAGCGTTCTATGCCTTGTATGTAGATTCTAATAAGGCCTACATTACTTGGGGTACTATCAATAATGCTATAGGTTATCAGTACTTGGTAGACAGGACCAGACTGACGCCTGTAGGTAACCACCCCGACATAAAGACAATAACTAATAATCAGGATTCGGTAAAAGGCTTAACAGAAGGTACATGGTATTATGTCCATATACGTGCTCTTTGTGGCGGTAATGATAGTTCTGCTTGGTCTTTAGACTCTTTTTATACGCCTATCCATTGCAGGGCTCCTATTATCAAGATAACGGATATCTCTACAAGTCAGGGTGTTGCCAGCTGGAATAATGTGCAATCGGCCCTAAAGTATGAATATGCGATAACTAAGGGTACAGCTATACCTCCTCTGTATGGTGTGCCTTGGAATAATACCAGTTACTATCTGCCTTACCTCAATGATGGCGAGGTCTACTATTTTCATGCAAGAACAATATGCCTGGATATAAATACGCAATACCGCTCCCAGTGGACAACTATTCCTTTTATCACTTTCCCGCTCGGTATTAAGGCTATAGAACAAGGGGCTAGGTTGAATATTTATCCGAACCCTGTAACTGATAAGCTTACCGTAGATGTAAGTCTACTTAGTAAGGCTGAAGGGCGCATAGTTATAGTAGATGTATCAGGCAGGCAGGTGTATAGTGCTATGGTGCAGGGTAAAAAAGAAATTTCCCTAAAGCACCTTAATGCAGGCGTCTATTTCCTTAAATACAATGATGGCATCAGCGCTGAAGTAGTTAAGCTGATCAAGCAATAAGCGCTTTTATTGTCCTTTCTTTCTATGCTCTACTATCAGTTTTGGGTAGTGTAGTTCTTTTTCATGGATGCTTAAGATTGTGCTCCAAACAAGGGTTATTGGTGCCCTAAAATATCTTATAAAATTTAATGCCTTATTTGTTCTAATAAATGAAATAAATACTACATTTATTAATCTTATTTTAATTACATTATTAATAATTCATTAATTAATGCGCTTGAAATTAAAATAAGATTAATTGTTCACATAATATTTATTAGAAAATGAAGCGTATTTACTTTTTAAAAAATGCATTAGTGCATGTAGTTGTGTTGGTGCTACTGGGCGTATTGCCTGCTGTAGCGCAACTTAATGGTACGTATACTATTGGTGGTACGTCACCTGATTATTCAGATCTTTCGGCGGCGATAAGTGCTTTGAATACAAATGGTGTTTCAGGGCCAGTTACATTTATGATCAGAGATGGTAATTATTCGGGCTCTGGCTGGCAAGGGCAAATAAATAGTATTACAGGTGCTAGTGCCGGGAATACAGTAACGTTTACTTCTCAGAGTAATGATAATACAAAAGTGATCATCAAAGCATCTGTGTCTTCTTCGGCAAACTATGTGTTTAGTTTTAATAACGCCAACTATGTGCGTGTAAAGAACTTGACATTGCAAACGAACAGTTCCAGCTACCAGCACTTGTTGGAGTATATAGGACAAGCTTCAAACGATAGTGTTGTTAACTGTGTGCTGGAAGGGCAAACTTCTTCAAGTTCTTCTAATGCTACAGCCTTAGTTTATGCTTATCAATTTGAGGGTAGTAATAACGTTTTTGCAAACAATGATCTTAAGCAAGGGGGTATGTGGGTGTATTGGTATGGCACAAGTACTTCCAGTGGTCCTAGTAATACAGTGTTTTACAACAATAGGTTCTCAAATACTTCAGGTTACTACGGTGTTTATTCTTACTACACCAGTGGTTTGAAGTTGCACAATAACTTGATGGAGCGTAATGGTACTGGTGTGTTCTATACAATGTATAACTACTATTGTAATGATGATATCGAGATCATGAACAATACCATTACTGCAAGCAGTACTAGTACGCTATATGGTATCCATACTTATTTTGCTAACTACTATTCTGCTAATGCGGCGAACACGCCAAAGGTGCATAATAATAATATTACGCTAACAAATACTTCAGGTAGTACTTATCCTATATATACTTATTACAGTAAGTATGCAACCTATGAGGGTAATATCATTAATGCTACCAATAGCGGAGGTTATATTTATGGCTATGGTCCTTTGTATTATAATGATGATTCTAGAGCTTCTAATAACACATTCAATTATAAGATGACCTCAACGGGTTATACTTATAACTACTACATGTGTTATAATGGTGCTAACTGGGCCGATACCTTTAATAATAATACAGTAAACATTACGCATAACGGTAGTGGCTCTTTATATAACTACATAGCCTATTATGGTAATACAAGAATATTAGACAATACTTATAACATAGAAGGTGGTACGTCTACTACCTACAACTACTTCTATTATTTAGATGGCGCAATATTTAAGGGTAATAAATTGAAGTCGCATGTAGATAATGCTACACACTATGGTGCTTATGTTTATAATACCTCTTCTTATGGTGGTGGTATTTATGATGGTAACGTGTTTGACTTGAGTAATAATAGCGGAACGCTTTATGGTATTTACGCTAACTACTTAAGTGGCGATAAGTTTATGAACAACGCTGTGTTTACAAAAACTACAGGTTCTAACTATACGCTAATTTCACAATACGCGTATAATGCATTTTTCTATAACAATACCTTCCATAGTAATGCCACGGGTAGTACTAACTATACTGGTTATATCTACAATAGCTCTTCTTCTTACGATTCTAAATTCCGCAATAACATATTCTCTAGAAGTGGTACTAATGGTACTTTGTTATATACCTATAACGGTGCTTATGCTGATATGGATTATAATCTTTACTACGCACCCGGTGGTTCTGTGTATCAACAAGTGTCTCCAAGTATTAGTACGGATGCTATAGAGAGTTGGAAGTCTTTGTCGGGTATGGATAAGAACTCTTTGTTTTATAATCCGGGTTATGTAGATGCTGCAAATGGAAATTTAAGACCTAGCGCGTCTAATCCTGATGCTTGGTCAGTTAATGGTAGAGGTATGCATATTGATGGAGATACAATGGATGTAGCGGGTAATCCTCGTCCGCGTATACCATCTGCTGGTGTTCCCGACCTAGGTGCATATGAATTTACACCTACATCTACACCTCCTGTATGTATTGCAACGCCAGCTATGCCTGTGGCAAACAGTGTTCAACAGTTTACATTTGGTGGAGATAAGGTAGCAGAGATAGCTTGGGGTAATTCAGTTCCTTCAAGTCCTGTTGTTATCAGACAATATACTGGTACAAAAGCCAATCCTATAAATAATGGTGTAGGTAGAATGTTCTTCTTTACCTCTATTGATGGTACAGATCTGAAATATACAGCTAAGCCGAAGGTGTATTATAAAAATCCTTGGATAGGTAATGTGTCCTCTGAAGCTAACGCTGTTATTGCGCGCTCAAGTGCTGGTGGTGCATGGGAAGGGTATAACTATAATAATGCTAATACAGATACTATAGCGAACACGTTACAGGCAACGCCTTTGTTTGATAGCTTGGGTAACTATACAGGTGTAGAGAATGGTCGTATCGGTATTCGTTGTGTGGCAATACCTGATGGCATTAAGACAACAAATATTAAAGCAATATCAGCAGATATAGAATGGAATCCTGTTTGGAATCCGTTAGGGTATCAAGTGTTGGTGAGCACCAGTCCTAAAACGCCTACAAGTACCGCAGGGGTTATTCAGACGGTAACTAACCAAGTTTCTATACCTAGTGGTTTGTTAGAGGATACTAAGTACTATGTTCATGTGCGTTATGTGTGTGGTGTAAAAGATACTTCAGCGTGGGGCTTGGATTCGTTTGTAACTAAGATCACTTGTCATAAGCCCACAATTACATTGTCTTCTTTGAATACCGATAGAGTAGTGGTGTCTTGGTTGCCAGTGAAAACTGCTGAGCATTATGAATATGTGATCAATAAATCTTCTGTAGCACCATCTTTTGGTACACAAACAAAATCGGTGAGTGTATTAGCGCCTTACTTAACGCCAGGAGAAAATTATTATGTGCATGTGCGTGCCAAGTGTGATGATATATATGAATATTCTGACTGGGCAACAGAACCTTTCCAAACTTGGCCATTAGCAGTAGCTCAAACTGCTATGCAAGAAGGCGGCATTGTAGCTTATCCTAACCCTGCTACTGATGTTATTCGTTTTGAGGTGCAAGGTGTGGTAGGTGCTGATGCGGTGTTGGAGTTAGTAGATGTAACAGGTAAAGTGCTGTTGCGTGCAGATGTGGATGCTTCAAGGTTAGATTTGGATGTGTCTAAGTTGTCTTCAGGAGTTTATTTATTGAAGTATCAGGATGGCTCTAGAAGTCATGTGTTGAAAGTGAATAAGCAATAGTCGCTAAGCACGTCTGTTATTTATAATATAGTAAGTTAAGTAAAAGGTCATCCTTAATGGGTGACCTTTTGTGTTTTTTGAAGCTTTATTATCAATTAGTTAGCTGTTTTTAGTGTTAATCGTATTTTAATTTAATGTCATTTTAATTTAACATAATTCGTATTAAGTTATCTTTAATAGCGTAAAAACGGGCTTTTTAGAGCTTTTGGTTCAAATTCTTTCTGTTTTTATTAACTTTTTTAAGGTTGAAATTAATATGGCGTTAATTAAACAAGTAAACATTAATAGGTAAATATGAAGCACTTCAACATTTTCAAAAGAGCATTTGGGTATGCATTAGCACTAGTTGTGTTAGGAGCATTGCCAGCATCTGCACAACTTAGCGGAACGTACACTATCGGTGGCACGTCTCCTGACTACGCAACTTTATCAGCGGCGATAAGCGCACTTAACTCGAGCGGTGTTTCTGGTCCGGTAACCTTTATGGTAAGGGACGGTAGTTACTCTGGCTCAAGCTGGCAAGGACAGATCAACAGTATTACTGGAGCAAGCGCTACTAATAGAGTAACGTTTACTTCTCAGAGCAATGACAAGACAAAGGTGACAATATCAGCGTCTACCTCTTCTTCAGCTAACTATGTGTTCCGTTTCAATAATGCCAATTTTGTTACGGTTAAGAATTTGACACTACAAACAAGTAGCTCAAGCTATCAACACATGTTCGAATTCCAAGGACAGTCGTCTAACGATAGTGTTGTTAACTGTGTGTTAGATGGTAGAACGTCTTCTTCGTCTTCAAATAATACTGCTCTTGTTTACAGTAATGGTTTTACTGGTAGTAGCAACGTATTCTCAAACAACCAGTTCAAGCAAGGTGGTACTTGGGTTTACTGGAGAGGTTCTAGTACTACTACAGGTCCTGGTAATACTATGTTTAAAGACAATAGCTTTACTAACACTTCTGGTTACTACGGTATATATTCTTACTACACTAGTGGTTTAAAGCTACATGACAATACTATAGAGCGTAGTGGTTCTGGTACATTCTATACTATGTACAACTACTATTGTAATGATGATATTGAGATCATCAATAATGCGATTACAGCTAGTGCAACAAGTACTTTGTATGGTATCCATACTTATTTTGCTAACTACTACTCTAATAACGCAACAAATACACCGAAAATTATCAATAACTCGGTAACGCTAACCAACTCTTCTGGTAGTACGTATCCTATATATACTTACTACAGTAAATATGCTGTTTATGAGAACAACGTGATCAATGCTACTAATACAAGTGGTTATATCTACGGTTATGGTCCTTTGTATTACAACGATCAGTCAAGAGCTTCTAATAATACGTTCAACTATAAGACCACTACTACAGGCTCTAGCTACATCTATAACTACTATATGTGTTATAATGGCGCAAACTGGGCAGATACGTTCAATAATAACACTGTGAATTTGTACAAAACTGGTAGTGGTGGTATGTACAACTACGTATTGTATTATGGTAACACAATTATCACAAACAATACTTACGATGTATATGGTGGTAACTCTACTACTTACAACTACTTCTACTATCCTAATGGTGCTATATTCAAAGGTAATAAGTTGACTTCTCGTGTGAATAGTGCTACTCACTATGGTGCGTATATGTACAACACTACTTCTTATTCAGGTGCTTCTTACGATGGTAACGTGTTTGATTTTAGTAATAACAGCGGTACGCTATACGGTATCTATGCTTACTATTGGAGTGGCGATAAGTTTATGAATAACTCTGTTACTTCTAAAACTCCTAGCACTAACTATACACTTAGGTCTTATTATAACTACAACGGTTCTTACTATAACAATACTTTCCATAGTAATGCAACAGGTAGTACTAACTATACAGCATATATTTATAATTCTTCAGCTTCTTATACGTCTAAGTTCTATAATAATATCTTCTCTAGAAGCGGTACTAATGGTCAGTTGTTGTATAACTACAACACCAACTATGGTAAAATGGATTACAACTTGTATCACGCACCTGGAGGTTCTATCTTCTACAGAAGTTCTCCTTATTTGAGTACTAACTCTATAGAGACTTGGAAGTCTACATCTGGTGCTGATGAGAATTCATTATTCCACAACCCTGGATATACTGATGCTGATAATGGTAATTTTATGCCTGTAGCATCTAATCCTGATGCATGGTCTGTAAACGGTCGTGGTAAGCATATTGATGGTGATACTATGGACGTAGCGGGTAACCCACGTGCTCGTATGCCACAAGATGGTGTTCCTGACCTAGGTGCTTATGAGTTCACGCCAACATCTACTCCTCCTGCTTGTGTGGCTTCACCGGCAATGCCAGTAGCTAACAGCGTTCAAACATTTATGTTTGGTGGAGATAAAGTAGCAGAAATAGCTTGGGGTAATTCAGTTCCTTCAAATCCTGTAACTATCAGACAGTACACAGGTACAAAAGCTAACCCAATTAATAATGGAGTAGGCAGAATGTTCTTCTTTACTTCTATTGATGGTAATGACTTGAAATATTCTTCTAAGCCAAAAGTATTTTATAAAGATCCATGGATAGGTAATGTGTCTTCAGAGACCAATGCCGTTATCGCTCGCTCAAGCGCAGGTGGTGCATGGGAAGGTTATAACTATACTAATGCCAATACAGATACAGTAGCAAACTCGCTTCAAGCAACACCATTGTTTGATAGCTTAGGTAACTACACCGGTGTAGAGAATGGCCGTATCGGTATTCGTTGTGTAGCAACACCAGATGGTATCAAGACCAAGAATATCACAGCAATATCAGTTGATATAGAGTGGAACCCTGTATGGAACCCAATTGGCTATCAAGTGATCGTAAATACAGATCCTAAGACGCCAACTAGCTCAGCAGGTGCTACCCAAACAGTTACTAACCAGATCTCTATACCAAGTGGTTTACAAGAAGATACGAAGCATTATATCCACGTGCGTTACATCTGTGGTGCAAAAGACTCTTCAGCATGGGGCTTGGATTCATTCGTAACGAAGATCACTTGTCATGAGCCGGATATTACTTTGTCTTCATTAACAACAGATAGAGTGGTTATCTCATGGAAACCAGTTAAAACAGCTGAGCACTATGAGTATGTGATCAATAAGTCTTCAGTAGCGCCATCATTTGGTACTCAAACAAAGACTACCAGTGTATTAGCACCATACTTAACGCCAGGTGTTAACTACTACATCCACGCACGTACTAAGTGTAATGATATCTATGAGTATTCTAACTGGGTATCTAAACCATTCCAAACATGGCCATTATCAGTAAGTAATGTATCGAACAATACAGGTATAGCAGTATATCCAAACCCTGTAAGTGATGTATTACAACTGGAAGTAGCTGGTTTGATAGGAAATGGAGCAGTAGTAGAGCTACAAGATATTACCGGTAAAGTGGTAATGCGTAGCGAGGTGACCGGTGCTAAGATGGAGCTGAATGTATCAGAATTACCATCAGGAATGTACTTGTTGAAATACCATGATGAGCAAAGAAATGAGCTGATCAAAGTAAACAAGCAATAGTACATTAAAATATAATTAGGCATATTGCCAAAAGTTAATAGCCACTTCGAAAGGAGTGGCTATTAGTTTATATTGAGGTTAATTCTTTTATAGTTAATACATGAGTTGATTTTTGAATAAAAAGTGGGTGTATTTTTGTAAGGTAAAGGCTTTATAGTCATTGTTTTAACCTTATTGTCCCCGCTATGAGAAAAATAGTCGCACAATTTTCGTCCTCGATTGCTGTTCTGGCAATGAGCTTATTGTTAACGCCGGCAAAGGCGCAGTATAACAACGTTGCTTCTTATCCATTTACAGCCACCTCTTCGCAAACCCTTACTTACTTAGCAAGTGGTACGTCTGCCAATATTCTTGCAGATGATAGAACAGAGTCTGGAATCCCTATTGGTTTTACTTTTTATTATGCGGGTATACCGTATACTACTGTTAGTGCATGTTCTAACGGGTGGGTAGCATTTGGTAATACTACCTCTACAACTTATTCGAATACCAAGTCTAACATGGATAACCTAACACCTGTTCTTATGCCGCTTTTTGATGACCTTACAGGAGGTAGAACAGGTGCACAAGCTACATATACAACAACGGGTGTGGCAGGTAGCAGAGTGTTTACTTTTGAGTGGAGAGATTGGACTCCACTTTCCTCAAGCTCTGTAAAGTTTACTTTTCAGTTGAAGTTATATGAAGGGCAGGGTAATGAGATAGAATTCTTGTATAAAAATGAAGCAGGGTCAGGTACGTTGTCTTCAGCGACAATTGGTATCTCCGGTATTGCTGTTAATGATTATCAAATGTTGACAGCAAGTTCTGCTTCTCCGTCGATAAACAAAACCAGTTTTGTAAGTAATATTAGAAGTGTACCAGCTACTGGTCAGAGTTATAAATGGGATAATGGTCCTATTTGTGATAAACCGATCACGCTTACTGTGGCCGCGTTAAATTCTACCTCAGCAACATTTACCTGGGTAGCACCAGTTGGTGTACAAAATTATGAGTACTACATAGATCAGCAAGCAGGTATTAACTTATCTGCTCCTACTGCATTTACTACTAACAATAATATTGTAGAGAATGGATTGACCCCTTCAACGCAGTATTGGTTACATATTCGCCGTCATTGTAGTACTGATATTATTTCTTTTTGGGAGTCTATAGACTTTACAACATTGCCACCTTGTACGGAGCCTCCGCGCATTAATGTCACTTCAGTAACAACTTCTGCAGTGAATTTTGGTTGGAATAGTATTGCTACAGCCTTAAGTTATGAATATGTGATTGACAATAGTAAAAACACGCCAACTTCAGGTAGCACCATAGTAAGTACAACATCCAACTTTGTAAATAGAACAGGGTTGACCTCTGGTACTACTTATTATGTGCACATACGTTCTTTATGTGCAGGTAAAGATAGCTCTGCATGGATGTTAGACTCTTTTTATGTACCAAGACCATGTGTAGCACCTACGATAACTATTACAGATGTTAATACTTCACGTAGTGTTGTAAGCTGGCAACCTGTTATTACTGCCAATGAATATGAATATGTAATAACAAGCACAGCTACACCGCCAGCTATAGGTACTAAAATAAAAAACTCAAGTGTTTTTGCGCCATATTTAAATAGTGGTACACCATACTACGCACACGTTCGTTGTCACTGTATAGATAGAGACGTAGAGAGTATTTCAAACTGGTCTACTAAAAAGTTTGATACTTTCCCTTTAAGTGTTAATGGTTTGAATGGTAAAGCAACCTCGATAACAGTATATCCTAACCCTGTGAAAGATGTATTGCAAATAGAAGTAGCTGATGTGCGCGGTGTTGAAGCTTACGTGCAGTTGCTGGATGTAGCAGGTAAGGTGTTAATGCAACATCAAGTGACCTCTGCTAAGTTGCAGTTTGATATGTCTAAGTTGCCATCTGGCTTGTATCTATTAAAGTATCATGATGAGCAAAGAAACGAGCTGATAAAAGTGAATAAGCAATAGTGTTGTTTAATTTACGCATTAATATGAGATTAAAACGCCGCCTATTGGGTGGCGTTTTTGTTTATGTACACCTTTTCTCTGTTATTCAGTTACTCTTTTATTAGTTTTTCCTATTCTCTTCTATTGTACTCTGGTTGTAGGATACAGGCTATTGATATAGTGATAGCATTAACGTTTTATCGTTACTTAATTTCATTTTAATAGACATGTTTCCATTTTAATATTTGTGAAACTGCTCCATAGTTAATTTTACTATACCCGTTATACATATGTTTCCTAACTATTTATTTAGGAATGATTTCGTCCATTACAAAACGAAAAAGGCTTGCAAAAAGCCTATTTAAAAAACGTTAAACAGTTAATTAAATGAAGCACTTAGACAAATTTAAAAAGGTAATACTGCCAGTAGTCTTACTCTTAGCAAGCGTGTTGCCAGCAGCTGCACAGTTAAGTGGTACGTACACCATTGGAGGTACATCTCCGGATTACTCCACACTTTCTGCTGCTATCAGCGCACTGAATTCAAATGGTGTGTCTGGCCCGGTAACATTTATGGTAAGAGATGGTAGCTACTCTGGCTCAAGCTGGAGAGGACAGATCAACAGCATTACGGGAGCTAGCTCTACTAATAGAGTTACGTTTACTTCTCAAAGCAATGACAGAACTAAGGTGACCATTACGGCATCTACATCTTCGTCTAGCAACTATGTGTTCCGTTTAAATAATGCGAACTACGTAACCATTAAAAACCTAACACTACGAACAAGTAGTTCAAGCTATCAACGTATGCTTGAGTTCCAAGGGCAGGCTTCTAACGATAGTGTCATTAATTGCTTGTTTGACGGTAAAACAACCTCGAGCTCTTCGAATGCTAGAGCATTGATTTATGCATATGGCTTTACGGGTAGCAACAACGTATTTACAGGCAATAAGTTTACACAAGGTGGTACTTGGGTATACTGGAGAGGTAGTAACACTACCAATGGCCCTGAGAATACTATTTTCGCTAACAACGAGTTTTCTAACACTTCGGGCTACTATGGTATGTATTCTTACTACACTAGCAACTTGAGAATATTGAATAACACGTTTAAACGTAGTGGTTCAGGTACTTACTATGCACATTATCACTACTACCCAAACAATAATTTCCAGTTCAACAATAATAATGTAGAAGCGTATACTACAAGTACGCTTTATGGTATCCGTACTTACTTTGCTAACTATTATTCTAATAGTAGTATTAACAAGCCTGAGATGCACGACAATGTGTTTAACCTAAGTAATAACACTGGTACAACATATCCACTATATACTTATTACAGTAGAGGTATGACGTATTTAGATAACGTTGTTAATGTAACACAAAGCCGTGGTTATATCCGTGGTTATGGTCCGTTGTATTACAACGATAAGTCTAGAGCTTCAGGCAATACATTCAACTATAAAACAACGTCTACATCGTCTAGCTACATCTACAACCAATATATGTGCTACAACGGTGCTAACTGGCCAGATACGTTTACGAACAATACGATCAACCTATCTAAAGTAGGTAGCGGTGGTATGTATAACTATATGGCATACTATGGTAATACTCGTATTATGAACAATACCTACAATGTTGAAGGTGGTCGTTCAACTACGTACAACTATATCTATTATGGTAATGGTCTGTTGTTCAAAGGTAACAAGGTGAACTCTCATGTTACTAGCGCTACACACTACGGACTTTATTTATACTGTAACTCTACATCTTATCAAGGTGCTATAGTTGACGGTAACGTTTTTGACATAAGCAGTAATAGTGGTACTACTTATGGTATCTATGCTTATTATTCTAAGCCTAGGTTTATGAACAATGCAGTAATGGTAAAAACTCCTAGCACTAGTTATGCACTTAGAGTTTATTACAACCGTGCTCCATCTTCGTTCTATAACAACACTTTCCATAGTAATTCTACAGGATATACCAACTATGGTGCTTATATCTACAATACATCTTCTTCATACAACTCTAAGTTGTATAACAACATATTCTCAAAGAGTGATACAAGAGGTACTTTGATATATAACTATCGTCCTCAGTATGCTAATATGGACTATAATCTATACCACTCGCCTGGTACAGGTACTATGTTCTATCAAGGTTCTCCATATTACACTACATCATCATTTGTAGCGTGGAAGAACAAGACCAATATGGATATGAACTCTCTTTTCCATGATCCGGGATATACAGATGCTGCGGCTAAGAACCTAATGCCACAAGCGTCTAACCCTGATGCATGGTCTGTAAACGGTCGTGGTAAGCATATTGAAAATGATACTATGGACGTAGCAGGTAACCCACGTGCTCGTGAGCCACAAGATGGTGTTCCTGACCTAGGTGCTTATGAGTTCACACCAACATCTACTCCTCCTGCTTGTGTAGCTTCACCGGCAATGCCAGTGGCTAACGATGTTCAAGAGTTTACATTTGGTGGAGATAAAGTAGCAGAGATAGCATGGGGTAATGATGTTCCTGCAAATCCTGTAACTATCAGACAGTACACAGGTACAAAAGCTAACCCAATTAATAATGGAGTAGGCAGAATGTTCTTCTTTACTTCTATTGATGGTAATGACTTGAAATATTCTTCTAAGCCAAAAGTATTTTATAAAGACCCATGGATAGGTAATGTGTCTTCAGAGACCAATGCCGTTATCGCTCGCTCAAGCGCAGGTGGTGCATGGGAAGGTTATAACTATACTAATGCCAATACAGATACAGTAGCAAACTCGCTTCAAGCAACACCATTGTTTGATAGCTTAGGTAACTACACCGGTGTAGAGAATGGCCGTATCGGTATTCGTTGTGTAGCAACACCAGATGGTATCAAGACCAAGAATATCACAGCAATATCAGTTGATATAGAGTGGAACCCTGTATGGAACCCAATTGGCTATCAAGTGATCGTAAATACAGATCCTAAGACGCCAACTAGCTCAGCAGGTGCTACCCAAACAGTTACTAACCAGATCTCTATACCAAGTGGTTTACAAGAAGATACGAAGCATTATATCCACGTGCGTTACATCTGTGGTGCAAAAGACTCTTCAGCATGGGGCTTGGATTCATTCGTAACGAAGATCACTTGTCATGAGCCGGATATTACTTTGTCTTCATTAACAACAGATAGAGTGGTTATCTCATGGAAACCAGTTAAAACAGCTGAGCACTATGAGTATGTGATCAATAAGTCTTCAGTAGCGCCATCATTTGGTACTCAAACAAAGACTACCAGTGTATTAGCACCATACTTAACGCCAGGTGTTAACTACTACATCCACGCACGTACTAAGTGTAATGATATCTATGAGTATTCTAACTGGGTATCTAAACCATTCCAAACATGGCCATTATCAGTAAGTAATGTATCGAACAATACGGGTATAGCAGTATATCCAAACCCTGTAAGTGATGTATTACAACTGGAAGTAGCTGGTTTGATAGGAAATGGAGCAGTAGTAGAGCTACAAGATATTACCGGTAAAGTGGTAATGCGTAGCGAGGTGACCGGTGCTAAGATGGAGCTGAATGTATCAGAATTACCATCAGGAATGTACTTGTTGAAATACCATGATGAGCAAAGAAATGAGCTGATAAAAGTAAACAAGCAATAGTACATTAATAAAATACAAATTATTGAAAAGAGACTCTTATGGAGTCTCTTTTTTATGCGGTTAATTAAAGATTAAAAAGGAGTTATTAGCAAACTATTAAACGTATAATAGCTGTCTATATGTATATCTCTAACGTTTAAATCTATATCATAATGAACTTTGCCCGATCAATTGCCATAAGAATAGCTTATGTACTAGCTATAGTATTTATTAGTGTATCAATGTCAAATGCACAATCTTACTGTATTCCTACTTATACATTATCATGTAGTGGTAGTACCTTTATAGATAATGTAACAACGACAGGTGCTATGACCAATATCATCAATAACAATACAGGTTGTGGTAATACCGCTGCATCTTATTCTGACTATACTGGTAATACAACTATGAAAGTAATACAAGATGCAGGTAGTTCTGTTACCGTAAACGTAAAAATGGGACCATTGACAGGACCTAGTCCATGTGCTGTATGTAATTATATTTCTAGAATACAGATATATGTTGATTGGAACCAAAATGGAAGTTTTTCTGATCCGGGAGAACTTGTAGGAGCTATACCTGCATTAACAGGTAGTGGTAGCGCAGGTAACCTTACTTTTAGTGTGCCATTAAGTGCCAAGCATGGTGTTACTAGAATGAGAGTAAGAGCTGCTAGCCGTAAAAGTGTTCCTGAGCTTGCAAGTTCTTTTGATCCTTGTGCTAACCACCAAGAAGGAGAGGCCGAAGATTACAATTTCGAGGTGATTAATCCTTGTTTACCACCTACTAATCTCAGCAGTGGTGACGTTAATTATAAATCAGCTAATATTAAATGGAATAGTAAGGGGAATGCAAAACTGTATGAATACTATTTTACAAATGATAAGAGCACAATACCACCTACCAGTGTAGGGTATAAGTATACTACAGATACATCTATGTTATTTAGTGATTTAGTATGCGATACTCAATATTATTTCTATTTGAGAAGTATTTGTGACACTACAGGCTCTACAATATTTTGGGACACGTCTTCGTGGACATTAGACTCTTTTAGAACTGATCCTTGTTGTTATAATCCTAATGTGTCAATTCAAAATATAACAAGTACAACAGCTGTAGCTAGTTGGTCGCCTATTAAAACAGCTTATGGCTATGAATATCTTGTTAGTACCTCACCTGTTATTCCAGTATCGGCTAAAGGAACTTATACAACATATACCAGTGCGTTTTTGCAAGGTTTGTCTGGAGGTGTACAATATTACCTTCATGTTAGAAGCAGGTGTACTCCGACTCCACTGTCTGAATGGAATACAACAGGATTATTAACACAACCTCCTTTGTCTGTTAACGCAACAATTGGGGATGGAACTTTTGAAATATCCATATTTCCTAATCCTGTATCAAGTATTCTTAGTGTAGATATAAAAGGAGAGATAGGTGCTAATGCCATATTAGAAATACTTGATATGACAGGCAGGGTTCTTAAACAAAAAAGTGTAACAGTTCGGCTAGAGGAACTAAATGTATCTGAGTTGCCGAGCGGCATTTTTATTATTAAATATCAAGACGATCAAAAGATTCAACAAATAAAGATAAATAAGCAATAAGGTTAATTCGTAATAAATAGAAAGGGAGCCTATTAGGCTCCCTTTTTCTGTGACAATATGATATTTATTACAAACTATTTTAGTTAATAATCTGTCTATAAAATAAAAGAGTTAGCCGTATAACGGCTATACTACCTGTTTTGAGAACATAAAAAGGCATTTAGTAGAAAAATAATAGCCATATAGTGTGCAGCCCTATTGTATTATAGGTATTATTTTTTTATTATTGCTTAATTGTAAATATTTGTCCTAAAGGCATTAAACACACGTTTTATATGAACCAAAAGCCTTACTCTTTTTTCAAAGGTATAGCATTAACTATTGCTATGGTAGCTGCTGCAGTAGTTGCACAGGCACAATACTGTATACCAACATACAGTATACAGTGTGATAACAGTACGTTTATCAACAATGTTACTACTACTGGTGGTACAACTAATATTACTAATAACAATACTGGTTGTGGTAATACGACTACCTCTTATTCAGATTATACGGGTAATAGTAGTATGAAAGTAGTGCAAAATGCAGGTAGTAACGTAACTGTTACGGTAAAAATGGGACCGTCTGGAGGTACAGCGGGTACATATGTATCTAGAATACAAATATATGTAGACTGGAATCAAAATGGAGACTTCACTGATGCCGGCGATCTAGTAGGCTTTATTAATGCGCTTACTGGTGGTGGTGGTTCAGGTAATACTAGCTTTACTGTTCCATTAAGCGCTAAACATGGTTTAACACGTATGAGAATAAGAGCGGCTAGTCGTAAGAGTATTCCAGAGCCAGGAGGTAGTTTTAGCCCATGTGGTAACCACCAAGAGGGTGAAGCGGAAGATTATAATTTTGAAGTGATTAACCCTTGTGTTCCTCCTACAGGTTTGACTATATCTAATGTAGATTACAAATCAGCTACTATAACTTGGAATGTAAAGCAAAATGCTAAATTGTATGAGTACTACTTTACTAATGATAAAAGTACAATACCTCCAACAAGTATTGGATATACATACACATCAGCAACTACATTGAATTATAATAATCTTATTTGTGATACAATGTACTACTTCTATCTACGTAGTGTTTGCGATACTACAGGTAGTACAATATTTTGGGATACTTCAGCTTGGGTAGTAGATTCATTTAGAACAGATCCTTGTTGTTATGCACCAAATGTTTCTGTGCAGAATGTAGGTGCTTCTACAGCTGTTGCTAGCTGGGCGCCAATAAATACTGCTTATGGTTATGAATATATTGTAAGCGTTAATGCAACACTTCCTCAAGTGATACAAGGTACCTATACTACTTACACTAGTGCTTTCTTGCAAGGTCTTTCAGGATCTACACAATACTATGTACACGTAAGAAGTAGATGTAGCCCAACGCCTTTATCCGGCTGGACAACTACAGGTTTCTTAACTCAGCCTGCTGTATCTGTAAATACAGTATCAGGAAACAATATGTTTGATGTATCTGCTTATCCTAACCCTGTAGAGAATAACCTTACAGTGGAGATCAACGGTAAAACTACCGGTAATGCTTCTGTGTGGTTAATTGATATCACAGGAAAGGTGATCAGCAATACACCTGTAACCAGCAATAAAGTGAATGTAGATATGACTAGCTTGCCATCGGGTCTTTATACTGTTAAGTATGTTGATGATGCGCACAATGAAGTATTGAAGGTGACTAAGCAATAATTAATAATACTTTTTATAGGAAAGGGCAGGTAGTATTTACCTGCCCTTTTTATTTTTTATAAGACTGATTGCTTTTCAGCAGCTGTGATGTATAAGTAGTTGCTAGTAAATATAAAAGCCTCGCAATTTGCGAGGCTTTTATATTATAGTATTCTTGTATTGACTATTTTAGGTTGAATGCTTTCTTTACTTTACTTACAAAGTCTAGTTTCTCCCAAGTAAATAGCTCAACTTTTACTGTTTTAGTTTTTCCTTCAGCATTAGTGAACGTCTTAGTTACTTTCTCAGGTTGACGTCCCATGTGACCGTATGCAGCACATTCGCTATACATTGGTTGGCGTAGTTTAAGACGTTGCTCAATGAAGTAAGGGCGCATATCGAATACGCTTTCTACGATTTTAGAAATTTCGCCATCAGTCATTTCCACTTTAGCAGTACCATAAGTAACTACATTGATACTTGTAGGCTTAGCTACACCAATAGCATAAGATACTTGTACAAGAACCTCGTCACAAAGACCAGCAGCTACAAGGTTTTTAGCTATGTGGCGTGTTGCATATGCTGCAGAGCGGTCTACCTTACTAGGATCTTTGCCAGAGAAGGCACCACCACCGTGAGCACCCTTACCACCATAAGTATCTACGATGATCTTACGACCTGTAAGGCCTGTATCTCCGTGAGGCCCACCAATAACAAACTTACCAGTTGGGTTGATGTGATAATTGATCTTATTGTTGAACAAAGCTTTGTATTGAGGGTAAAGCTTTATTACTCGAGGTATTAATATTTTCTTTACGTCATTAGTGATCTGCTCCAGCATCTTCTTCTCAGTATCAAAATCATCGTGTTGCGTAGAAAGAACGATAGCGTCTATACGTACCGGCGTATTGTCGTCATTATATTCTAATGTTACTTGGCTCTTAGCATCAGGACGAAGGTATTTCATCTTCTTGCCCTCTTTACGTATAGCCGCAAGCTCACGTAGCAAAGCATGAGACATGTCTAATGCCAAAGGCATGTAGCTAGCAGTTTCGTTAGTAGCATAGCCAAACATCATACCTTGGTCACCAGCACCTTGGTCTTCTTTCTTCTTCTTGTCTACACCTTGGTTGATGTCAGGAGACTGCTCGTGAATAGCAGAAAGTACACCACAAGAGTTAGCTTCAAACATATACTCACTCTTAGTATATCCTATTTTAGCAATAACGTCACGAGCAATGCTTTGAGCATCAATGTAGGTATTACATTTTACCTCACCTGCAAGCACTACTTGTCCTGTAGTTACTAAAGTTTCGCATGCTATTTTTGAATTCTTATCCCAAGCTAGGAAGTTGTCTACTAAAGCGTCAGATATTTGGTCTGCAACTTTATCCGGATGTCCTTCAGATACTGACTCTGATGTAAATAGATATGACATTTATCTCTTTTCGTTTTTTATATAATGATGGTTGCGAATATACAATCTTTTATTCAACTGTAACCGACTTTGCAAGGTTACGTGGTTGATCCACATTACAGTCTCTAAAGATAGCAATGTGGTATGCTAGTAGTTGTAAAGGAACGATACTGATCAGTGGAGAAAGTATCTCTTCTGTTGCAGGTACTTCTATCACATGGTCAGCCAGTTTTTTGATCTCGGTATCACCTTTTTGTACTACCGCAATTATCTTTCCTTTACGTGCTTTTACTTCCTGTACGTTTGATACTATTTTCTCGTAGGCACTTTGGTTGGTGGCTAAGAATACTACAGGCATTTCCTCGTCAATAAGTGCAATAGGACCATGCTTCATTTCTGCAGCAGGGTAGCCCTCAGCATGTATGTACGATATTTCTTTCAGCTTCAATGCTCCTTCTAGAGCTACCGGGAAGTTGTATCCACGACCCAGATATAAGAAGTTACTCGCATTTTTGTAGATAGAAGCTATTTCTTTTATTTGCTCATCTAGTTTAAGAACTTCTTCTATTTTGCCAGGTATGTTTTCCAGCTCATAAAGAATTTCTTTAAGTCTTGATGTGGCAATAGTTCCTTTCTCTTGCGCTATTTGCAGTGCAATAAGCGTCAATATTGTTATCTGTGTAGAGAATGCTTTGGTTGACGCAACACCTATTTCCGGTCCTGCGTGAGTGTAAGACCCTGCATGAGATACACGTGCAATTGAAGAACCGATAACGTTACAAATACCATATATCAATGCTCTACGTTCTTTGGCTAGCTCTATAGCTGCTAAAGTATCTGCGGTTTCGCCAGACTGTGATATAGCAACAACAACATCACTTTCGTTGATGATTGGGTTGCGATAACGGAATTCAGAAGCATATTCTACCTCAACAGGTATACGTGCCAGGTCTTCGATCAAGTATTCACCGATCAAACCACTGTGCCATGATGTACCACAAGCTGTAAATAGAAAACGTTCAGCGTTATTGATACGTTTGATGTATTCGCTTAGTCCTCCCAGTTTTATCCAGCCTTTATCAGCACTCATACGTCCACGAAGAGCATCAGCAATAGCTTTGGGTTGTTCGTATATCTCTTTTAACATGAAGTGGTCAAAGCCGCCTTTTTCAATAGCTTCAAGACTCATTTCTAACTTCTGTACCGCTGGAGACTTCTCTACATTGCCTAGTGTTTTGATAACGTATTTGCCATCACGATTAACCACTGCATATTCCTGATCATCCAGGTATATAACGTTTTTAGTGTATTCTATAATTGGTGTAGCGTCAGAAGCTATGAAGAATTCATCTTCGCCAACACCTATTACCAATGGGCTTCCTTTACGTGCAGCTATTAGCTTGTCGGGGTTAGACTTGTTGATGATAACAATAGCATAAGCACCTACGACTTCATTTAGTGCTACGCGCACTGCATCTTCCAACTCTAGCTTATCCTGTTGTTGTATTTCCTCTATCAGGTTAATTAAAACCTCTGTATCAGTGTCTGATTGAAATTTATAACCACGCTTTTCCAATTCTTCTCTGATAGAAGCGTAGTTTTCTATAATACCATTGTGAATAATAGCTAAGTCCCCCGACTGAGAGATATGTGGGTGGGCGTTACTATCATTAGGCTCTCCATGTGTTGCCCATCTGGTATGACCTATGCCTATAGTTGCAGATACGTCTTTGTTGTCCGTCTCTTTTTCTAGTTCACTAACCTTGCCTGCCTTTTTATAGACGTTCAGGTCGCCGTTCAACAGTGCAACACCTGCACTATCGTAGCCCCTGTATTCTAATCTCTTTAACCCTTTAATTAATATAGGGAAAGCCTCTTTATTGCCAATGTAGCCAACTATACCACACATAAGTATGTTCTTTATTGAGTTTTAGAATAAACGATATGGAACTCAACAGTGTAAGTACTGTTTGTTTCACCACCGGCAATAAGTCTATATGCCGCAGGGAAGCCTTGAGCGCCTATCAAACGCAAATGTAACTCATCGCGTTTGTCTTTAATAGCTTTTTGCACCTCTTTAGGTATATTAAATTTGTATTGTTTAACAACCTTTCCATTAATAGCACCGAAGGATGATCCGCCACCAATAAAGGATATAGCAGACGCCTGATCGTTATAGTTTCGGTCTTCTATAGAGTAAAGAGTGCCATCGGGGTTTACGCCCCAAGGGTCTATTCTTACAGGTCCCCAGAATGTAGAGTCTTCGTTAGCATTGCCAGAGCCTACTAGCGAGATAATGATCTCGGCTTTATTGATAATGCCCGTTGGCATGTTTTTAATGTTAGGTATACGTAGGTCGATAGCAGCACCCGGAAGGTTTTGTAGTATTATTTCAGGGTCTGATTGATCTTTTGTTTGTGCGTATTTGTCAAATATAGCTTTAGCCTTAGGTGTATATGCACGGCTCACCCAGTTGAATTGAGCACATTCGTCACGATCGAAGTCAAAAAATAGTGTTTTTTGCTCGTTAGGGGTTGCATTGTCATGATAGTAGAATACCACTGCTGCACGTGTGTAGTCTTCAGAACCGTCTAAGAAGAAGTACGGCATTAGGTTGGTATTCTGGTTGGTGTCTGGCTCTATGTAAAAACCTTTGAACTCTGCTAGAAAATTAGCAGGAGTCTGAAAAGTAGAAGTACCTACTTTGCTTATAACCCTGTCTATATAAGTTTGAGGTAGTTTAAAACGAAGGTGAGGCCCTACAGTATCTTTATTGTTGCCTGTACCTACTATAGGTGGTGTCATTGTACCTACCGCCGCAGATGCTCTTAATGCTTTTAGGTCTACATTAAGGCTAGCCAAAGGATTGTTTCGATCCACATTCTTGGTAGTATTACTATAGTACACATCGTCTATGCTTAAGTCTTCTGTAAGCTCATATACGTTGAACTTCTGATTTTGAGGGTTGGTAGTATCTCCCCAAGAAAAGCGGGTGTATGGAAGTACCAAAACCGCAGAATCAATAGTATATGGGTTAGACGAAAAGTTGATATCATTGGAGCTAGGTTTTACTTGAAAGTAAACTCCGGCATTTGTTTTGCCAAAATAAGGGTCTACCACAGTACCTACTGCTCTAATGATACGTATGCCATCAAACTTAGCACTCGTTCTTAATGTATCTATATATAGCGATTTGCTAATAATAGTGAAGGTGTCCGGTACCTCTATAAGGTTGATGAGGTTGTTGCCTGGTGCTACTTTAGCGGGTATAATGGTATCTTCATTGCAGCTGGTAGCCAGCAGGCCTGCACTTGCCGTAAATACTGCGGCGCTTAAAAACTTTAAAGCTTTTCTCAAAATGGTCTTATAATTTTCGCTAAGATGGTAAAAGATATTCTAAGACTCTGTTAAGCTTTGATAAAGATCGAACAGAGTAGATATATCTTCTTTCCATGCTTCGTTGTGCTGTACTACTTTTTTGTATCTGCTAGCCTTGATATCACCTTTTATTTGTGCCTCAACATCTGCATCTCCATGTATTACTACATCAGCATGTTTTGCACCGCCAATTGTTAAGGCTTCGTTGGTGCCATCTTTAAAGATCTCAAGGTCCTTATCCTTAATGTCTGCACTGATAGCAGCTTTTTGAAGGAAGTTTTCACCTAGTTTTTCTGTAAACTGGTCAGACTGAGCAGTATAGATAACCTTCGATTCGTTGAAAACAGGCTCTTTTTTGTAGGTTGTCTTTAGGTACAAAGGTATTAAAGACGTCATCCAGCCATGGCAGTGTATGATATCCGGAGGCCATCCAAACTTTTTAACCGTCTCCATAGCACTCTTACAGAAAAATATCATACGTTCTGCGTTGTCATCAAAGAACTTATCCTTGGCATCGCGGAATACTTGCTTACGTTTGAAGTAATCGTCATTATCCATGAAATAAACCTGCAGACGTGCGTTGGGTAAAGAAGCCACTTTGATGATTAAAGGGTAGTCATCCTTATCAATAATGATATTGATACCGGAAAGACGTACTACTTCGTGCAAGCGGTGTCTTCTTTCGTTAATTACACCAAAACGAGGCATGATGATCCTGATCTCCAAGCCCGAGTCAAATGTTTTTACCGCAAGGTCGTTCATGATCTGGGCAAAATCAGAAAATTCGATGTAAGGGGATAGCTCGTTGGCAATAATTAAGACACGTTTTTTGTCTGCAGCCATGTGTATGGATTATTTATTAAAAGATGTATTATGAATAAAATTGTCTGCAAAATTACGAAAATATTAATTTACCTGCCTTATTTTGTCCCCGTTGTCTTAAATATAAAGCATGATCATCTTCAAAAAAGTGGCTGATATTCAACCTTACTTGTTGAAAATCAAGGAGAAAGGACAAATTATAAGTTTTGTGCCTACGATGGGGGCATTGCACCAAGGGCATATCTCTTTAGTGCAAAATGCTCAAGGTGAGGATACCATTACTGTGGCTAGCATTTTTGTAAATCCAACCCAGTTCAATGATAAAAAAGACTACGAAAAGTACCCTATATCTGTAGAAGATGATATAACCATGCTCATTGACGCAGGTTGCGATATTTTGTTCCTTCCATCGGTAGAAGAAATGTATCCTGAAGGGGCAGATAAAATGCCTACCTATGATTTTGGATATCTAGATACGATACTGGAAGGGAAGGAGAGACCGGGACATTTTGAAGGCGTTGGTCAGGTAGTGGCCAGATTACTCGATATCGTACAGCCTCATAAACTTTATATGGGGCAAAAGGACTACCAGCAATGCATGGTCGTTAAAAACCTATTGAGGCAATTGGGTTTGAATACAGAGTTGATCATTTGCGCTACACAAAGGGAACCTGACGGCTTGGCTATGAGCTCCAGAAATAGAAGGTTGACAGAGTTTCAGCGGGCAAAGGCGATGTTGCTATATCAGTGTTTAGTATCTATAAAAACAAAACAAACAGATAGTAGCTTTAGTACAGTACAGAAAGAGTGCATTGATATATTGAAAGACAAGGGCTTTGTTCCAGAATATGTGTCTTTAGCAGATGCCGATGACCTAACACTACTAGAGGAGTATGATGCTAATAGAAATATGGTAGCACTTGTAGTAGCTTGGCTAGGTGATGTGCGGCTTATTGATAATATGCTGCTCTAGTCTTGATCTTCATAATCAGGCTCATCTCTAGGGTCTGTCGCTCGCTGTATATATATAGTAAGGTGTTGCGCTATGGCAGGGTTGTATTTGCAAATAGCAGTAAATGTCACTTTGTCAAAATTGATGGTCTCTGGTTTTAGCCAGGTGAAGCCATCCATTGCACCAGCACTACAGCTAACACTAATCAGCGAAGTGTCTAATGGGAATATTCTACCATTAGTAAATATACCCTCTATATTAAGGTAATAATTTAGCACGGGTTTGATACTATCAGTATATAAGTTGAAACGTATATCGTCTAGAATAGGTAGCTCTAAGGTCAACGGAATTTCTTTACCTCCTGTTTTTAAAGTAAAGGGGAGTTTCCCCTCTGCTGCATAAAGGTCTTTTTTCTCAAAGTGGAGGTTATTACGTTTCACTATTCTACCTTGGTAGTACAACACTCCCTTTGTAGTGCTAGTAGCATCTGATTGATCGCTGACGTATACGGAGATATTATTATACAATTCGGGCATATCATCTTTGTCATAGCTCAGCTCGTAAGGCTGGGCTACAACAATTGATGGTAAAGCCAATAAAACAAGTAGAATAAACCTCATAGGTATATACTAAGTCAACAAATATGCCAATGATAAGGAGCTTATTTTACTCTGGATATTTTTAACATATTGGTAGGCAGGTGCTCCTTAACAGGTGTGCTGCCTGTGTTGATCACAATATCATTTGTTTTTAGCAATCCTTTCTCTTTAAGTATGGCTATCTGATCTTCAAATATTTCATCCAAACCTTCCTCTCGCTCGTAGAAAAAAGCTTGTACACCCCAGCTAAGGCTAAGTTGGTTGACAAGGGTTTCCGTCTTCGTAAAGATGTATAGCGGAGAGCGTGGTCGGTAGCTGGATAACATAAAACCAGTGTAGCCCGATTGTGTCATGCCTATTAAGGCATCTGCATTTACATTCTGCGCTATCTCACAAGCATTGTAGCAAAGTGCATCACTCAAAAAAGATGGCGAGTGAGGCTGTGGTACAAGGTTATGGTTGTATATGATCTCTTGTTTTTCTACTTCGTTGATGATGCTGACCATTGTCTCTATCACTTTCACAGGGTATTCTCCCATTGCGGTTTCTCCGCTTAACATCACGGCATCAGCACCTTCCAGTACGGCGTTGGCAACATCGGTTATCTCACTACGGTTAGGGCGTGTTCTGTCCATCATGCTTTCCATCATCTGTGTAGCTATGATCACAGGCTTTGCCCTATGGATACATTTACGAACAATGTTCTTTTGTATCATAGGTATTTTCTCCAAAGGCAGCTCTACTCCCAAGTCGCCACGAGCTACCATTACCGCGTCTGTGGCTAGTATTATTTCTCTAAGATGTTCTAGCGCTTCAGGCTTCTCTATTTTCGCTATGATCTTTGCATGGCTGCCCTTTGCTTCCAATATCTTTCTTAGCGTATGTATATCATCTGGTTTTCTTACAAATGATAATGCTATCCAACCTATATTCTGCTCTGCAATGAAGTCAATATCCCTCATGTCTTTTTCAGAGATAGAAGGTAGAGATATTTTGGTGTCAGGTAAGTTCACTCCTTTGTTAGAAGATAGAGTGCCTCTTACCAAGACTTCTCCTTTTACTCTATTGTCAGTGGTTATTTCTTTTATCAACACTTCCATCTTGCCATCGTCGAGTAGTATTTTCTCGCCTACTTTTACATCTTTGGCAAAGTTGGGGTAGGATATATATATATTATCATGTGTGCCTACTACTTTTTCATTAGTAAAGTAGATGGTATCACCCTCAGCTAGTTCTAGTGCATTGTCTTTTATTTCACCTACGCGTAGCTTAGGGCCTTGTAGGTCGCCAAGTATCACAATATTAAAAGGGAAGTCATCATTGATGCGACGTATATGCTGGATGACCTCCTCGTGTTGGGCATGAGTGCCATGTGAGAAGTTCAGTCTGAATACGTTTACCCCTGCTTCTACCAGTGCCAATAGTTTCTCGTATGTATTACATGCTGGGCCAACGGTTGCTATGATCTTCGTGTTGTGTAATTGGGAGTTGTTATTACTCATAATGATGCAATTTCTCTTATTTCTCGGGAAATATAGGGCTTTTAAGATTAATTAATTGCTATTCCCCTTTAAGTGAAAATTAAAGACAGTTTTTGAAGTAGCCAAGTCTGTTTTATTGGATGGTATAGTGATTTCGTATTGATTTTCTGGCTATTGGTTATTTCATGGTTCATACAGGTAGGTGGTTATATTAACTTTGGTTTTATAAAGCCGACATCCCCCTATTTGGAGCCAAGTGTATTGACTTGTCATCATGAGACTCACCATAACCAAGTCGCACAGACCTTTGAGTTTTCTACAGAATGGTACTACCTAAAGTGGCTATTCTTAGAAAATATACCAGATTGTAAGTAGGCTCATTATTGCTTAGTAAACCTACTTACAATCAGGTTTGTGTTTTCTCTTTAAAGGTCTTTCGTGCAACCAAAAGGCACTTTCGTATTACCATATCGTTATTTCGTATGATCGGATCAAAGATTTGCTGTCATATGTCATAACTTCATCATACACCCTCCGGAACGATTTTTTTCACTTAAAAACCAATTCATCATGAAACAATTAAGACACTTCCGTCTAGGAAGTAACAGCTTTATTACAAAAGCTGCATTAACAATTGCCTTAGGGTTGAGCTCTCTTTCTAGCTTTGGGCAAGCTACAGTTATCAACAATTACACGACTGGCGAAAACTTAAAAAACTACGCAGTAGAAGAAGTGCCTGGCTCTAATGGTAATGCCATGATCATGGCAGGTACTATTTTTGGTACAGGTACAATTGCCAGCCCTAGAACCAAGCAAGGAGAGTCTATACACTTTATGTATACAACCGGTGCTGGCGACCTGCAATGGGGTGGTACTTACTCTGTAGGTGTTCGCTACGATTTGACACCGGAGTATGAGGATGTACGCTGTGTAGATATTGTGCCTTACACTAGTACCGAGGCATTAATAGTAGTAGAAGCAAGAGCACTAAACCATCCAAGACATAATACCAGAGATCTGATATTGGTATTACGTATAAATATTGCAGATGGTCGCTTGTTGAATACCTACGAGATAGCATCTCCACTACCACAAAGTGGTGACTATGCTAACATCTATGCAACTCATGCTATTTACCACGAGGAGTATAATGGGGGAACACCATCGGGTAACTCCTATCTATATATATGTGGTTATGATGGTTTAGAAACAGACTTAGGTGGCCCTGGTAGACTATTTGGAGATGGTACACCAAATTTCATTCCTCAGTGGGGACCTAGCTGTCAAGACAAGCGTATCTTATTGATCAAGTTCGATATTGATAATAATATCAACCCTACACCGCAGGTAGTAGGTGCTAAAACTTATGACAAGCCATGGGTACAATGCTCTGTTGATCAGGTTTATCCTGAGCTATATGATTTTGATATGGCGATGAGAATAGTGCCAATGAATGATGGTACTGGAGATCTATACATCACAGGTAGTACTAACTCTGATTATATATATGACAACTCTAAGTACTCTAGTACTCCGGCAATGTGGTTGAGCTACGGTTCTGCAACATTATCATTAAGAGTGGATGAAGCTGGTACTGGTGGTGGAGCATTCAATACCGTAGCATTAAGACCATTTATTGAAAATAAAGTATTGCCTTTTGGTGGAGAAACACCATCGAACTTAAGAATGTTTGAGCATGGTTATGGTGCGTTTGAAGATAATTTAAACACAGGTTTGTATGTATTTAGTAATGCATTTCTTCCTGATAACTCTACTATGGGTACACCTAGTTCTCCAGGTACTGGTTTTAAAACCTATGCTGAGATGATACGTATGACTTATATAGATAAGGCTACGCTGAACTTTACACCATACACACAAAATCACAGAATTGCATTTAGCGCAATAGATTATAATTGGGGTACACAGGTGCTACCTAGCCCTAATGGTACTGATAAATTATACTTAGCAGGGTTACAGTCAGGATGGGACCAAGGTAATTGTGGTAACCCTACAAATGGTAATAACCCGCCAACCTTGTCGAATAATATCAATCCTTTCATGGCTGAAATTGAGCCTACATGGAGCGGTACAAATATTGGTATCAACAATATTAATTTCTGGAAAACCTACTTTACACAAAACAATACCGGCTATTTCGATGACTTAGGTGGCGGCTTGTCTAATATTACTTGGGCTACTGAGTTTGTGGCCAACAACCCTAACTTGAATGCACGTATCTCATTCATGGCGCCTAAGTGGGATCCCAATAGTAATGTATTAGGTGTTAAATACTATCGTACTGATGGTAATGGAGACCTAAGTACGGCAACCACACTATGTAATAATTCATACCAGCACTGTACACCAGTTTATAGCGATATTGATATTGCTGACGGTTGGTGGAATTATGACCAAATAGAAGATCCAAATATCAGCCTTATTACAACAGATGGTAGCGTACCGTTCAAATTATTGATACCTGCACCTGCCAAGTGTAAAGATTTCTGGTTCTACAAGCCTTCTGGCGTAGCTAATGCTAACACTAAAGGTTTAGATAATGCTCAGTTTGAAGTATATCCTAACCCGGCTAATACTTATGTAAGTGTTAAAGTAAAAGGCGAGGTAGAAGATGATGCACCGGTAAGCATAGCATTATATAATGTTATGGGGCAGCATGTAGCTTCATTGTACGATGGAACAGCCTTAAAGCTTAAGTCTGACTACCGTATGGAGCTTCCTAGCTCATTAGCTACAGGTGTATATATACTTAAAGTTACTTCTAAAGGTAGCGAGCTACATACACAAAGCGTTAGTATTCAATAGGTAATACGCTGATTTATAACAGACATAAAGCCACGCAATACGTGGCTTTATGTTATTTTGGTGAATGTGTATAACCAATATGGTGTATTCTTTTGAGTTTTGATATACATGGCGTACTTTTGCGCGCAGTTTATCAATTCATATTAGTATTATATGTCAGGACAACTTAAAGAGGTCAGAAACCGAATTTCATCGGTAACGTCTACAAAGCAGATCACAAAGGCGATGAAGATGGTAAGTGCCGCTAAATTACGTCGTGCTCAAGATGCCATTCAGCAAATGCGTCCTTATGCGCAAAAATTGCAAGAAATGTTGAGCAATATTGCTAGTGGTAGCGATATGGATATGAAGTTGGCTGAAGAACGCCCGATAGAAAATGTATTGATCATTGTTGTTACTAGTGATCGTGGTCTTTGCGGAGCGTATAATACGAACTTGATCAAAACTGCCAGAGAGCTTGCTAATAAAACATATACAGGGAAGAATGTAACCTTATTGCCAATAGGTAAAAAAGGTTATGACTACTTTGTAAAGCATGGCTATAAAGTGGTAAAAGAATACTGGTCTATATTCTCTGATTTGACCTTTGAAAGCGTACGTGCTGCTTCTGTATATGCGCAGGAGGCGTTCTTGAATAAAGAGTATGATAAAGTAGAATTGGTATATAGCGAGTTTAAAAACGCTGCTACACAAGTATTTACTTCAGAGGCTTTCTTGCCAATACCTAAAGTAGAGAAGAAAGAAGGAGAAGCTAGTTCTGACTTTATTTTTGAGCCTACTAAAGAAGTATTGATCGAAGAGTTGATGCCGAAGATATTGAATACACAAGTATTCAAAGCGGTATTGGATTGTCACGCATCTGAGCACGGTGCTCGTATGACGGCAATGGATAAAGCAACTGAAAATGCGGATGAGTTACTTCGTAATTTGAAGATCAGCTACAACCGTGCTCGTCAAGCAGCTATTACTACAGAGCTTACAGAGATCGTAAGTGGAGCTGCTGCACTACAAGGATAATAACACAGGAATATCATTTATATGAACCGCTGCATGGCTATATGCAGCGGTTTTCTTATTTTTAGTGGAAATAATTACCAGAACATGCGTAGAATTTTACTATCGGCAGTTGCAGTAGCAACAGGAGTGGGAGCTTTGGCTCAGTCGGCAAAAGTGACGAAGTATACAACACCTTTGGCAGCAACAGTGGTGCTAAGCGAAGTGGAGGATAAATACACGGCACAAGTATTCAACCTAGAAGCACCAAGCCCCGATGGTAATATAGATAAAGAAAAGCTACGTGAGGTAAAGGAAAAAGTACATCAACTATTTCCTTATAAAGTAAACAAAGCAAGTAGAAAGACTACTGCCGGTGCTGCACCCGTAGTAGCTATAGATTTTATAGCAGACTCTCTTACTGGCATTCCGCCGGATAATAACATGGCCATGTCTAAGGGAAATAAAGCAATAAATGTGCTCAACAGTAGTATTGCCGTATTGGATGGTACTACAGGTAAAATGACCTTTAAAAAGGCATTAGGGCTATGGACCACTAGCTTGGGTTTAAATGGTATTGGCCATCATAAGTATGACCCTAAAGTGATCTACGATCCAATATCAGACCGATATATCTGCGTAGTACTTAGTGGTACTGATGCTACGAATAATATTGTGATTTGCTTCTCTCAAAGCAACGATCCTGCGGGCGCTTGGAATATGTATAAGTTTTATGGAGACATAAAAGGAGATACTACATGGTTCGACTATCCTGCCATTTCTATTACTAAGGATGAGTTTTTCCTTACGGGTAATAAGCTAGGGTACAACTCTAGTTGGAAGACAGGATTTAAAGAAACAGTAGTGTACCAGATAGATAAGCAAAGTGGCTATACAGGAGCAACTAACCTAACTTATCAAATTTGGGATAGTATTAAACACGCTAATGGCGATTATGTAAGATACTTACATCCGGTACAGGCGGGTGCTACTATTGAAGGCCCTGCACAATACTTCATGTCCAACAGGAACTTTGGTATACAAACAGACTCTGTATGGTTGGTAAAAATACCGGACAATATAGCTAGTGGTAATAAAAATGTTGAAGTGAAGTTTTTGAGAACGCCAAGCAAATATGGTGCTCCGCCAAATGGTCGTCAACCAGATACTAGTGCTACACTAGCTACTAACGATGCTCGTATGTTGGGGGCTTTTTATATAGATGATGAAATACATTTTGCTAATACTTCTGTTAATCCTACTAGTGGTGCTGCAGCAGTATTTCATGGTGTAATTAAAGACTATAAGAATAATCCTACTGTTACACATTCAAGCCTTATAGGTGTTGATACTCTAGATTTTGGTTATCCTAACCTAGCCTATGCCGGTAAGAAGAATGGTAAAAATCAGGCAATAATCGGTTTTAACTTCACAGGACCTAATACCTTCCCTGGCTTGGCAGCTATATTATACGACGGTACACAATATTCCGATATCGTACGTATAAAAGAAGGTGCAGGTAGCATCAAAATGTTATCGGGCAAGGAGCAACGCTGGGGCGACTATACGGGTGCTCAGGTAGATTGGAATAATCCTGGCTCTGTATGGGTAGTAGGTATCTATGGTAAGAAGGTAGGCACCAATACACAGTATGGCAACTGGATGGCCAAGCTAACATCGCCAACGCACGTAGGCATTACTGAAAAACAAACGGCTAGCCGCACTGATGTAAAAGTGTATCCTAACCCTGCTTACCAGTTCATAGGTTTTGAGTTTGATATGAAAGAGGCAGAGCAAGTAAGCTTTGCTATTTATGATATGAAGGGGCAGAAAGTAGATCAGGTGTTAGAAAAACATTGTAAGCAAGGTCATAACCTTATACGTTTCAATATAGGCTCGTTACCTACAGGTAACTATGTGCTCAAAGCACAAACGGCTACAGGTGTAAGTGTAATGGCAGAAAAATTTATTAAACAATAATTTAAGTTTTGTTTGCCATAGGCATGCTAACTTTGCTTAAGGCATGACACAGTTTTTTTTCAATCTCAGTCAAGCATTCAGAGCGATCAAGAATAATCGACTTCGCTCTATCCTGACCATATCTATCATAGGTATAGGCATCACCGCGCTTGTGGGCATACTCACTGCTATTGAAGTGATGAAGGCTAGTATCTATACTAACTTTAGTAGTATGGGGGCTAATACCTTTCAGGTAACAAGTGATATCATTACCCAGAAGAAAAGAGGGGGAGGCATGCATATCAGCTTCAGTCAGGGCAAAACCATCAACTATGATGAGGCTAAGGCTTTTAAAGATAGATATGAATTCCCTGCTACAATTGGCGTATCTATGACGGGTAGCGGTATGGCAGAGGTGCGCTATGAGTCTGAAAAGACCAACCCCAACATTAGTACAATGGGGGTAGACGAAGCTTATTTTAAAATTTCGGATACCAAACTAGATTTTGGACGAGTCTTCTCCGACTATGAGATAAAGACAGGCGGCTATGTATGTATATTAGGCAACGGGGTAGCTAATAAGCTGTTTAATAACAGACCTAAGAATGCCATAGGTAAACTGGTATCTGTAGGTAGTATAAAATATAGAGTAGTAGGTATCTCGGAAGCAAAGGGTGGTAGTATGATGATGAATGCCGACAACTTGGTATTCTTGCCGTTGGAAAATGCGCGTAAAGTATATGGTGAGGATGAGCGGTTTGTGATAAATGTAATGGTAAAAGATATTGCCCAAAAGGAAATGGCCAAGCAAGAAGCTGAAGGGTTATTTCGTGTGATAAGAAAAATACCCGTTGGTTATGAGAATAACTTTAGCGTGAGTGAGAATGATAATTTAGCGAATATTCTTTTGAGCAGCATTAGCATTGTAGGTATTGCAGCGGTGTTCATTGGTTTTATCACCCTGTTGGGTTCTGTTATTGGTTTGATGAACATCATGTTGGTATCAGTAGCCGAACGTACCAGAGAGATAGGTGTAAACAAAGCCTTAGGTGCCCGTTCTTCCGTTATCAAAAATCAGTTTCTTACCGAAGCTATTATGATAAGTTTGTTAGGCGGTGTAACAGGTGTGATAATGGGCATGCTTGTTGGTAATTTGTTTGGTATAATATTCAAAACAGGTTTTATAGTACCTTGGGTATGGATAGGAGTAGGGGTAAGCCTTTGTGCATTGGTAGGTATTATATCTGGCATATATCCTGCGCTGAAGGCCTCAAAATTAGATCCTATAGTAGCACTACGCTACGAGTAAATATGTAGACGATGGAAGAAAGTACAGGACTGGTATATAAATCTACAGGTAGTTGGTATTCTGTTTGCGATGATAAAGGACGCTTTTGGAAGGCGCGTGTAAAAGGTAAGTTGAAGATCGATAAAGACATCTCCTCTACCAACCCCATAGCTGTAGGCGATAGAGTAGTTTTTGATATAGAAGATGAAGACGCTGATGTAGCTATTATTAAAAGTATTGTAACACGTAACAACTATATAGTTCGTGTATCTCCACACAATAAAAACCAAAGACATATTGTAGCTGCCAACCTTGATGCAGCATTAGTTGTAGCTACTATTACCGAGCCGCGCACTTCGCAAGGGTTTATAGATCGTTTTTTGCTTTCGGCGGAAGCCTATCATATTCCTGCTATTATAGTCATTAATAAAACAGACTTAATAAAGAAGGAAAAGCACTGGATGCAGCTGGCACATTGGAAAGATATGTACGAGGCTGCGGGTTATGAGTTTTATACTGTAGTGGCACTAAACGATGATAGTATTCAGCCTCTGAAAGACAGGCTTGCAGGAAATACAACACTTTTCAGCGGGCACTCAGGAGTAGGTAAAAGCACACTGATCAATCAACTGATACCCGGCTTGGATATTAGAACAACAGAGGTGTCTGAATGGAGTGGGAAAGGGCAGCACACTACAACATTTGCAGAAATGTTTGACTTGCCTAATGGTGGTCGTATCATTGATACGCCGGGGGTGAAGGAGTTTGGTCTTATCGGTTTTGAAAGGGAAGAATTGGCGCAATACTTTCCTGAGATCCGTGCACTGATGAACGACTGTAAGTTCAATAACTGTATGCATTTTAATGAGCCCGGATGTGCTGTAAAAAAAGCTGTAGTAGATGGAGCGTTTGATGAAGATAGGTTTACGAGCTATCTTACTATACTGGATACCGTGGAAAAAAAATGGTAAATAAAGACAAAGGATAATTATGATAATATACAATGTAACTGTAGGTGTAGACCATAGCATAGCTGCTGAATGGCTGACTTGGATGAAAGAAGAGCATATCCCCGAGCTGATGGCTACGGGCCTTTTTGAAGATGCTCGTTTGTGTAAAATATTGATGCAAGATGAGACAGAAGGACTTACCTATACGGCACAGTATTTTTGCAAAACAATGAGCGAGTACGATAGCTATATCAGCGATCATGCTGACACTATGCGTGCTAAAGGAATAGACCGCTTTGGCGATAAATTCGTGGCATTTAGAACAATAATGGAAATTGTGTCCTGATTCTCAGGTGTAATCACCTGTATTGCGCTCTAGGAGCGCAATACAACATAGCAAATTTCTTGCCAATATGACGATAGCCCCTATAGTAAAGGGTTTCAGCTTTCCTAATGTTTTTTTACAGTGTTGATAACTTGTTGTTTTTTGTGGAAAGCTGCTACAGGCAAGGGTTTTCGGCGATAAAAAAAAGACAAGTGATATTTGGAACTGTACCAAACGTGAGTATATTTGCTTACACTGTTTTGAAAAAAACATTATTTATTTACAACTAAACATATAGTTATGAACAAAGCTGAATTGATCGAGCAAATTGCTAAAGATGCTGACATTACAAAAACACAAGCTAATGAAGCATTGGATTCTTTCACTAATACAGTAATCAAAACACTTAAAAAAGGTGACCGTGTTACTCTTGTAGGTTTTGGTACTTTCTCTGTTTCTGAGCGTTCTGCTCGTAACGGTCGTAACCCACAAACTGGTGAGGTGATCAAGATCAAAGCTCGCAAGGTGCCTAAGTTTAAGGCTGGTAAAGAATTCTCTACTAAGATCAGTGGTAAGAAGTAATTCTACTTTTAAGAGTATTATAAAAGCAAGGAACGGTGTTTCTTGCTTTTTTTTGTATTTTCGCATCTTAAATAAAAAAATAGAATAAAATGGGCAGAGGTGATAAACGCACAAAACGTGGCAAAATAGCAATGAGTTCATTCGGTAAAAGCCGTATAGCTCGCCGTTCTACTAAAGTAGCTTTGAAAAAAGCGAACAAGGAGAAAATGGCTGCTGCCGCTAAAGAAGCTTAATTGATACGCTTCTTCAACGTTATTATCAAAGCCACTTATTCGAGTGGCTTTTTTAGTATCCTGCATTTTGCTATTAATTAGTTAACAGCGCTGCTTCTATTTAGTTTTCATTATTATTCGGCTAATTTTGCCCCCGTACACCAGATAATGGGTACAACAACTAACCAAAAAAACAAACAATGTCTGCATTTCATACAAAAGATATTAGCCAACACAGTTTTTTAGTGACGGGTGGAGCCGGTTTTATAGGCTCGCATATTACCGAGTACCTATTGAAGAATGGTGCAGGTAAGGTACGTGTACTAGATAATTTAGAAACAGGATTTCAGAAGAATATTGACCTTTTTACAGGCTATGATAACTTCGAATTCATGAAAGGCGATATCAGAGATGCAGCTACATGTGTGAAGGCTTGTGAAGGCATTGATTATGTATCGCACCAAGCAGCATTGGGCTCAGTGCCTCGTTCGGTAAAAGACCCAATAACCAGTAATGAAGTAAATGTAAGTGGCTTTGTAAATATGATAACCGCTGCTAAAGATAGTGGTGTAAAAACATTTGTATACGCATCATCCTCATCGGTATACGGAGACGAACCTAACTTACCTAAACGTGAGGAGAAAGTAGGTAATCCTTTATCTCCTTATGCAGTTACTAAAAAAACTAACGAACTATATGCCAATGTATTTGCAGATTTATATAGTATGCAGGTAGTTGGTCTAAGATATTTTAATGTATTTGGTCCACGTCAAGACCCCGACGGCCCTTATGCTGCAGTTATTCCATTATTTGTAAGTGGTATTCTCAACCAAACTCCTGTATACATCAATGGTGATGGTGAGCAAACAAGAGACTTCACTTTTGTGGACAATGCTGTGCAAGCTAACGTAAGAGGTATGCTTAGTGATAACCCAAAATCATTTGGTGAGGCCTATAACGTAGCTGTGGGGGAGAACTTTACGGTAAACTTCCTATACGAGTCTATAAGAGAAATGCTAGGTGTAGCGCACGAGCCTACACACCGTGAGCCACGTGCAGGTGATATTCGCGATTCTCTTGCCGATATTAGCAAAGCACAAACATTGCTTGGCTATGCACCAACACAAAGGTTTATGGATGGGTTGAAACAAACTGTAGCCTTCTTTGAAGAGATATACAAGAAATAGATCAGTACTGGTCTAGCGAGTTGGGTATTGGACGGCCACTATGGTTGCGATAGCTTACATTCTTTAAGTCCATTAATCGGTAGTAGTACTCCGACATGTCTTTTACCAAACGCTGGTAAGAGTATTTGTCTTGCACAAACTGACGTCCTTGGCTGCCAAAATAAGCACGTTTGTTCTCATTCTCTACAAACCTAAGCAGTGCCGCTGCAAATAGCTCGGCATCGTTTGGCTCTGTAATATAGCCGCATTGGTTGTCTATTACTACATCCATTACACCCCCTACATTGGTAGATACAACAGGGCGAGAGGCTGCTTGTGCTTCTATAAGCGATACAGGCGTACCTTCGTTGTGAGAAGTAAGTGCTACTATATCTAATCCCGCAAGTACTACATCCATGTCTGTCTGCCAAGAGGTGCATATGGCTGTTGCGGCACGTTGCTCTTCAGGATAATAAGCATAGTCAATCCCAGCTTCTTTAAACTCATCTTCCAACTGTGGTCGCATATCACCATCACCTATTACAATAAAGCGAACCTTTTTGTCGGTTTGGTCTAATACCCTTTTAGCAGCTGCTACAAATAAAGAGTGATTCTTGACTGGAACTACACGTCCTATGATACCGATGGCTATTTCGTCATCAGCTATCTGGAAACGTTTACGAAACTCTGTTCGTTTAACGTCTTGGTGTGTTTGGAATTTTTGTAGGTCTAAGCCCAAAGGTATGACCGCCATTTTCTCTCTAGAGCATATCTTGTATTTGTCTACCAGTTCATCTCTCTGCATATCACTGATGGCGATAATGCCTGTAGATTTCCTTGCCAGATAGCGTTCTATTTGTACAAAAGTATTGCTCTTCATTTTACTGAAGTAGCTATGAAACACGTGCCCATGAAATGTATGTACAATAACAGGCACCTTGCAGGCATCAGCTGCTAAACGACCTATGACACCAGATTTGGCAGCATGTGTATGAACTATATCAGGTCTGAATTTTTCTATTAATTCTTTGACCTTTTTATAGGCATGACCATCGTTGACGGGACTTATTTCCCGTTTCATTTCCGGTACTACAACAGGTGTGATGCCAAGATCCATACTCAAGTGGTCTGCATCTTGTTCATGGTCGTCCTTACCTCCTATCACCAACATGGTCTCAAACTCTGGAGCCATGTATTTGGTCAGGTAAGTGGCATTAATGGCAGGGCCACCAATGATCAGTCGGTTTAATATGCGTAGTACTCGGGGCATTTATTGTATTATGTTCAAAAATACATTAATACTAGCTCTAATGAAAGTAAAGCCTTGATTATGAGAGGTGTTTTTTCCACCAGTGTTGAAAAACTATTAATGCCCATATAGTAGCATGACTATCTTCGGGGTTATTACTGCGCAATTTACGTTTCAAGGCTTCAATCTCTTCTACATTAAATATACCTTGCTGCGCTACAAAATCCTTTTGTAGAAGGTCGTCATTTATTAACCCCCATAGTTCATTCCTAAACCAACCTAATAGTGGTATTTCAAAACCATGCTTTGGACGGTTGTATATTTCTTCGGGTAGCATATCTCTAAAAGCATCTTGAACAATGCGCTTCTTCATGCTGCCATCTATTTTATATTGCTCAGGCAGGGTGAAGGCAAAGTCTACCACCTTGTAGTCTAGGAATGGGCTACGTACTTCCAAACTGTTGGCCATACTCATCAGGTCTACTTTTACCAGCATATCACTTATGAGTACCAAGTTCATATCTGTAAGCAGTACCTCATTATAGTCGCCACCATTATTGATGTGTTTTAGTATGGCGTCTTTCTCTCGTTGTAATAATGGTGTATCTGTTTTAGCCATTACTTCAGGTCTTAGCAATTTTCCTGCTTGGTTGGCAGTGTTGAAGGAAGCCCATCTCCAGTACCTTTCCTTATCGCTAAGTTGTGCACCTTCTGCAAAGCGGTGTAGCTGGCGAAATATATTAGTGACCTTATTGTTACGGCTACGAGGCAGCATTTTCCAAATGGGTAGCCCCGCCTTCACTATTTGGTTGACCATAGAGCTTTGGCGCACTTTCCATTCGGCAGCATGTTTGTTATAGCCGGCAAATATCTCATCACCACCATCGCCACTTATAGCTACAGTTACATGTTTACGTGTGTTTTTGCAGAGTATATAGACAGGAATGGCAGAGGAGTCTGCAAAAGGCTCATCAATATAGTCTAGTACATCGTGTACATGCTCTAGAAAGTCGTTGGTGGTCAAGGAGAATACCGTATGGTTGGTATTGTACTTCTTAGCTACCAGCTGTGCATATTTTGTTTCATCGAAGTAGGGGTTGTCTTTATACCCTACAGAGAAGGTGTTCAGGTTGTTGGTGTACTTACTCGCTAGTGCTACCATAACTGAGGAGTCTATTCCTCCGCTAAGAAATGCCCCGAGTGGTACATCAGATATCATGCGCTCTTTTACCGAGTCATCCATGAGTTGTACCAGCTCTTGCTGAGCAGCATCATAACTATAGTTATTATAGGCTTCTTTCTTAATCTCTATTTCGTAGTACGGTTGATATTCTTTAATACCTGTAGGCGTGCAGATCATGTAATGCGCCTGCTTGAGCTTAGCTACGCCTTTCAGCATGCTTTGTGGCTGCGGCACATAGTTGAGTTGCAGGTATTGGAGTAGCACGTTATAGTCTAGCTCCTTAGGTATGTCCCATGCTAGCAAAGACTTCATCTCCGACGCAAAGGCTATATGCTTGTCATTAGCATGGTAGAGTAGTGGCTTCTTACCAAAACGGTCTCTGGCTAATATTACCTGTTTAGTTTCGTGATCGTAAAAGGCAAAAGCAAAGAACCCACTCAGCCATGGTAAGCATTTGGTGCCATACTCTATAAGTAGGTAAAGGAGTACTTCTGTATCAGAAGTCGTTTTAGCACCGCCTATACGAGCCCAAGTATCTTTTAGGTGGTTTATTGACAGCTGTTGATAATTGAATATCTCTCCGTTGAATACAATTGTGTACCTTCCAGTAGCATCCGTCATGGGTTGGGTAGCACCTTCAGAGGTGTCGATAATGGAAAGTCTTCGATGACCTAAAGCAATACGGTCGTCATTAAAATGACCACCACTATCAGGACCACGCAGGTAGAGTTTATCTGTAGATTGCGCTACCTTTGTAAGATTATCGTTGCTGCCATTATTAAAAACGTAGTAGCCGGTAATACCACACATGAGCTGGACTAAATGAGTTTGGTTAAGCTGTTAATATTGCAAGATATAATAAAATGCATCACTTAGAAGATACTTCATTTATTCATTTGCTGGACTATTTGCTCCTGCCCTTCTATTTGGTGATCATTTTTTTTATTGCCAGCAAGATAAGAGACGCTTACTACCCTCCAGGCCACCAGTGGAGACCCTATTTTATGCCCGGCCTGATAGCCAAAATACTAGGTGGTCTTTTTATCGGATTTATATACCAATACTACTATGGTGGTGGTGATACCTCCAAATATTTTGAGCATGCCTCAACGATCAATAGCTCTTTCGGTGAGTCGCCCATTATGTGGTTTAAGCTCACCTTTAGGCTAGCCGACTGGTACGATGGGCCATATATGAAGTACATTAACCAAATGGAATGGTATGAGGCACCTACAGAGTATATGGTAGCCACTATAACAGCGCTTATAGCTACGCTTACCTTCAGTACCTATTTGCCTACGTCTGTACTATTAGCATCGTTGGCTTATACAGGCATTTGGGCCTTGTTTCGTACGTTTGCTACCAAGTATCCACAATACACACTTTATATAGCGATTGCAGTATTGTTTATCCCAAGTACCATTATGTGGGGTTCAGGCATATTTAAGGATACCATATGTATGTTTGCCCTCGGGTGGCTAACCTATGGGGTTTTTAGGTTACTTATCAATAGAGACTTTAGGATAAGTATCATTTTGTTGACTGTATTTGCTTTTTACCTTATCGCTAATATTAAGGTGTATATATTAATAGCCTTCTTGCCGGCTATTGTATTCTGGATACTATCTACTTACTCGCACTATATCAAAAACCCTTTTGCACGCTTCTTTACTAAGATCGGTGTTATTATAATCTGTATCGGTGGATTCTTGTTCTTTGCATCGGCATTTGCTTCCACTTTGGGTAGGTATTCGCTGGATAAGGTGGCAAAAACTTCTTATTTGGTAGGTAACTATATTAGTGAGCAAGCAGGTGATGCAGGTAGTGCTTACGATATAGGAGAGTTTAGTCCAACACCAGCAGGTATGTTGTCGAGGTTTCCTGCTGCGGTAAATGTATCGTTATTCCGCCCTTACTTATGGGAAACCAGAAAGCCCATACAGTTTATAAATGCTATAGAGGCTACCATACTATTGTTGCTCACTATTAAGGTGTTGTTCTCTGTAGGTTTGGGTAGAGTATGGAAGAGTATAGCTACAGATCCCACCATTCAGTTTTGTCTCATCTTTACGCTCATTTTCGCATTTGCGGTGGGATTGTCGTCAGGTACTTTTGGTACACTGTCTCGTTACCGTATACCATGCCTGCCGTTCTATACTATGATGCTAGTACTTATCTACTATAAGAATAAACCTATAGAAAGCGATTTCTTTGCTTTTAACCTTAAGTGATCTAACTAAAGAGTTGTAGGAAAGTATCTTTTTGCGAAGCAATGCTGTAATTAGATGCCATCTTCTCCTTGCCTGATTGCCCAAATGATCTACGCAAATTTGCATCTGCTACAAGTGATGTTAATGCAGTTACCCATTCTTCAGGGCTATTACATAAATAACCGTTTACGCCTTCCTCTATAATAACTTTATTGACCCCAACAGGGTTGGCTACAGCGGGTATGCCAAGAGATAGATATTGGATCAATTTAAAACCGCATTTTCCTTCGCTCCAAGCATCAGCTTTAAGTGGCATGATGCCTATATCTATTTTTAAAAGGTCGGCTACTTCGGTTTCTTCACTCCATTTGATGAACTCCAAGTTTTTTAGCGGGAGGTCAGGCTGTTTGTTGGCAATGACTATAAAACGAGTATTGTGTTTTTCTTCCAGCTCTTGTAATACCTCTATGACATCATCCAGATATTTGAGGGTAGAGTGGCTACCTGTCCAGCCAATTGTAACCTGTCCTTCATGATGTTGTTTCTCGCCCTTGTGCATACGTTGCATGTCTACACAAGTAGGTAGCAATACTACACTGTCATTATGCTGTTTGGCAAAATTGCAGAGATAGTCATTACCTCCTGCAACCTTATAAGACCATTTGCAAATGCTTTTAGTCTTCCATGCCGCTTTTAGTAGTGCTGCCAGCTTATTTTCATTACTAGTGTTCTCCATCCATATAGCATCGTCAAAATCGAAGATGATCTTTTTACGCAATACTTTAGCGATCAGCCACTCAAATATAGGAGGCCCTAACGGGGCTGCTTCTCTATGTATAAATATGTAGTCGTACTTAGGTACGTCCAACAATACGGTCTTGAATCTTTTAAGGTAACCTTTAATAATACCTACTGCTTTTTGAAGAATAGAGCCATTTTTATATAGCACATTCCACGTTGCCTCATCCATAAAAGGACTAATGGAATAATCAACTTCCGCAGCTTGAAGTTCAGGTTCAAACAGTTCTACCCTAAAGCGTTGAGACGGAGCATGCCTTACAGGGTAGGGTACTATGAATAATACTTTAGCTGCCGACATGTTGCTCCTCTTTTAAAATTGATTCGATAGCTGTTGTATAATTACTGATAGAAAACTTATTTCTTACATAGGCCTTCCCAGCCAAAGCGTAGTCGTCTCTTACCAGTCTATTATTGGCTAGGGTTAGTATAGCATCACTCATTGCTGTAGTGTCCGCTTTCGGCACCAATAGCCCTGTCTCTTCGTGTACTATTATTTCTTCAGGTCCTCCGCATTTGGTAGCTATTAATGGCGTACCGTAAAAGGCAGCTTCTAAACAGGTCATGGAGAAAGACTCCGCATCAGAAAAATTAAGTACTATGTCAGCCTCCTTTATGTCTTGTTCTATATTTGTGCTAAAGGAATCGAAAGTTACCACTTCTGCAATGCCCAACTCTTGAGCTCGTTTTTGTAGTTCTACTTTAAAGGCTGCATTTTTATCCAAACCCATAATACCTCCTGCAAACCTTAAACGAAGCAATTGGTTTTGTTCGTAAGCCATAGCAAAAGCTTCTATGGCATAATCTTGCCCTTTGCCTTTTATGTAGTTGCCTAGGTAAAGCAGGTCTATAGTGTTCGTTTCTTCATCGTTATCTTCCGGTAGTTGTTCTTCTAGTTTTACAGGGTCATATATTCTTATGGTATTTTCCTTTTGTGGTAGCTGTTGCAGTACTGCATCAGACACAGCAATTACTTTGTAGGAATATTTTTGCGCCAACTTTGTCCACCATTTATTAAGTATACCAGGTATGGCTGAAGGTAAGAAGCGCACATAAGTGATCAACTTACCTTTATAACCTAGTTTTTTTAGCATTACACCTATTAGGTTGTAGTAGTCGTTTACCTGTACTACATCTATATTTTCATTGGCTACTATGCGAAATACTTCAACGGCATTTCGTAACAACATAAGCGGGTATAAAAACAGCACAGGGATAGAACGCTTTATTTCTACCATGTGTAGTTGGTGTACTTTGTATCCCTTTTCCTGCAACGGCTTTTTTAAGTTGCTATTGCTATGTAGTATAAAGGTGAACTTATGCTGGTCTGATAATAGGTCAGCTTCATTTAGTGCACATTTAAAGGCGCCTGTAAAGTTTAATGAGTTGTCTATTATCAGTATGTTCAAACTATATTGTTTTTTGATTGATCACATTGTCCCACTGTGTGAGCATGGCATCTAAGGTAAAACGTTTTGTGAGCCTATCATAGTCCTCTGGCATTGGCTTTCTAGCATTCAGCCAATGTTGCATTTCGGTCACCCATTGTTCAAAACGTTGTTCATTTATTTCATTCAGCATGGGTAGTAGTGAGCCTACTGTTAGTCTGTGCGTTTCTTCCGTTGGTGCATCCAGCCCGTTAACGTTTAATATCTCTCTAGGGCCGGTAGGGCAGTCGGTGCTTACCACAGGTATTTGGCAGATCAACGCTTCTGCTAATACATTTGGGAAACCCTCCCAAGAAGAGGACAATGCGAATAAAGAACTATGATGATAATATTTAAAAGCATTTGATTGAAAGCCCATTAAATACACATCGGCTTCTTCATAGGTTCCTTTCCAATCACATGCTTTCATGCCAAGTGATCGTGTTAATGCTATGAAGTCATCTTTTAGTTCTCCATCGCCCAGTATCATTAGTCGGGCATCTGTGGTCGTCTTTAACCTTTGAAGTAAGCGAATAAGCTTGTCTTGTTCTTTGGCTACATGCAACCTGCCTGATGTGATGATAACAGGCTTATCATATATCTTCTTTTCTTCTCCAGTAAGTGGCTCTTGTGCTTTTTGTAGAATGTCTTCTGTCTCGTAAAAGTTGTAGATGACCGTTAGCTTCTCTTTACAGATGTTGAAGTAATGGTTGAGTTCGTCTGCTAAAGCTTGTGTTACACAGATTACTTCATCAGCACGCTTGTAAAGAAATGGAATAAGTATTTTCTTTCTTATCGTACCCATTACTCCACTTATCACTTTGTCGTGCATCTTGGAGCCGCGAATACTAAGCACAATTTTTTCTCTACCTCTGGTAAGCACATTTACATAGTCTGGTCCTTCTAAAAAACTGATGGATACATCTATGTTCTGTTCTTGTTTGAGTTTTTTTATTTTTTGTATACGGTATTGCCAAGCTTTTATTTTTCCTACAACACCTGTATGTGCAGGAGGGTCTACAAAGACCACTCTTTTACATGTCTTGTAAAACTTTTCTCTATCGGTACCCGAAAGAATACAAAGTGTAACCTCATAGCCACGCTGCTCCAGATAATAACTTAGTAAGGAGATAGAGCGTTCTGCTCCTCCTTTTCCAAGTTCCGACCCTATGAGTAATACATTCTTCATACTATAATTTGGTTACCTTTTTCTCTAAATAATCTACTAAAGCTGTAAAAAGCTCCTGCATTTTATAGTTGTCTAAATTTGTCTTGGCATTGATGCCCATTTGTGGCAATGCCGCTCTGTTGTTATAAGCATTTAGCACTTCTTGTTTTATCCTTCCTGCATCTCTAATAGGTATTATGACACAACCACTGTTATCTCTACTCAGCAACTCGCCTGAACCACAGTTCTCTGTTATGATAACTGGCACGCCATAATGAGCTGCTTCTAACGCAGTATATGGTCCTCCTTCTGAAAGGCTAGGGATGACGAAGATGTCTAAGGTTTTTAAAAACTCAGGTACACTGGATACATGCCCTAAGTATTTAATTTTCTTCAGGTTGCCAAAGTGTTCTGCTATATAGTCTTTTAATTTAGGTTCTATATATCCGGCAACAGATAGCTCTATATTCAGGTCTTTGTTCTCTTCCTGTAGTTCTTTCCATGCTGTCAATAAATATTGCAACCCTTTTAGTACCACAGTATGTGCCATATAACCTACATGAAAAGTAGCACCTTTGGTACGCTCTTCTAATGTATATGGTTTGAAGTCAGGTTTTAAGTGTCCTGTTATATTAACTACTTCATAGCTTTTACGTGCAGCATTTACATAGCTGTCATAAACCGTTGGGTAGGTACCTATTACAGTGTCTACATACCCTATGGATTGATTGTAGAACTGTAGCCTTGGTTGATAAGTATAGGCATCGGTATTATGAATGCCAAGTAGGTTCTGCTCTTTAGTGATGAGGTCGTAAATATAGTTCTCTTCCTGATTGGCAGGGATGTATACAATAGGAATGCCTAACCGTTTGGCTTTTTTAAATGTTCTTCGCATATGAGCATTGGTGGTGAATAAAATACCAATGTCTTTTGTGATATGCTGTGTGCAGAAACGATCGTATTGTTGTTCTTGTATCAACCTGAACTTATGCGCAGGTATTTTTAAGAACTGGTTCAGTTTGTTGAGTAAGAATAAATAATAGCGCGACCATTTAGATACAGGTTCGCAAGGGAAGTCTGTCGTATGTTTCCCTTTTGAAAAAACGATAAACTTTTCTAATAAATTACGTTGATGCAATTCTTTTGATAAGTAATAGCCCAATCTGGCCATGCCGCCCGCACTATTAGCGGTAAGCGATTGAAAGGAGACGACTAGTATTTTCTTTTTTGCGTTCATCTTATTGCAACATTTCAGAAAGGGTCACTTTTTCTACATTATCATACTGAGAGACATAATCTAAAAAGTCAAGCAGTACTCTTTTCATAGTAATGGTCTCATCATAAACCATAGGATAATCAAACTCTACATAGTGTGTAGAAAGTACAAAATCTCCATTATGTTTCCGTACCATATCAAAATCATAAATCAGAGAATCCAAGCGTGTACCAGGTTGTAAAGGATAATGGTATGGTAGCTCGTTATGGTTTTTATAGTGTACTACTCTCGGGTAGTCAGAGTCTCTATGCAGTACTTTAAATGCTAGTTGTTTGGCTATGTTTTGCAAACCCTTTATGTCCTTTTCTTTTTTGTAAAAGGCAATACCTCCTCCGCAAATGTTTAAGCCGGCATTGATCACTGAATTGTAGCCCAACTTGCTCAATAAGTTTTGTGGTGGGGTGAAAACAGATATGTTACAACCCAATAGTTGGTTAAGGTGTGTTACTTCTGTTTTAATATCTTCAGTAAGATCTCGAGTAGTAAAATACTCTGCACATCTTACATAGTTATTAGCCCTGCTTTTAGGCAGGTAGGTATCTTCGTTTCTATGATATTTGGCATGGTAGGCAATGTCTAGCTTTCCTTCTTTTACCTTTTCTTTCAGGAAGTCTACCAACGCACCATTACCTTCTATTGGATAGGGGGTATTATCGTTGGTCCATGCTTCCCAGTCGGTATCATGTTTGTCTTTATATATTTGGTGTACCCAGTGCGACCATTTGCCTTTTACCTTAGAGATAAGGCAGAGTGTCGGGGGATAGCTATCCCATATGTCACCATAACAAGCCTTCAGTTCTTCAGGCGATGTAAAATAGTTGGTGTCGTCGTCTCTTATTGCAAATCTCATAAAGAAGCGTTTAGTCTATTAGGCGAAATTTTTTTAAAGAATTTGAATAGGCTTGTCGTCTACGTGTAATGATAGTACTAAAAATAGGAATCTTCTTGTTTACTATAGTAGTAATCAATCTTTTTAAAAATGCTTGTGTTTTTGTTTGGGTATAGTCTATTTCCGATCCGAATTGTTCATTTTCAGTAATAGGTGCAGGGAAAATACAATCAATAGAATGAAAGGCTCCTTCCTGTTTGAAAACAACCCAAGAGTCGGCTTGCGCTAGCAGTGGATAGTTGACGTCTACCATGCGCTGACAAGTCTGTTTTGATAAAATATAAGCAGCAGCACGGCCTATGCCATGTATTTCTGATGGGGTGCAGATATGATAAGTTTTATCTGCTTTTATGGTTTTACCTTCCTGCTTTTTTAGGTCTAAATAACCCTCTCTACACCAAAAGTAGGTAAGTAAGGTTATGTTATCAGGGTTTAGTTTAGCTTTTATTTGTTCTAAAAACTGTTTGAATTTCTTTTCTGTGATCTTTACATCATCTTCCAACACTAAAGCGTAGTCCTCTTTTCCTGCTATTACTTTTCGGTATACGTTGATGTGCGATAGCGCACAACCTGTTTGTGAGCGTGTGAACTCTTTGGGGTTGGTGGTGTGTTTGATATATTCTTCTTCAGTGAGCAGTTTACCATCAACAGCTTCTACTATTTCATAATTAAGCTCCATGCTTTGTAGCATTTTCTCCATAGATTCTCTTCTATAGATACTTCGTTTCATGTTGATAACGTAGATTTTCATGCTATATAGAAGCTTAAAAGTGTTTGTATTCCTTTAAATAGGCATCAATACATTTTTTCATGTCAAACTGCTCATAGCAAATAGAGGTATTGGCTATATGCTTCTCAAGTAGGGGTTTATCGTTCAGGTAAGTGTTCATCGCCCGGCCAACGTCATTGGCCGATACCGTATTGTTCTCTATTGGAATAATAAGTCCTGCAACAGCCTCGCCACACTTTATCATGTTGTTGATCTCACCAGCATTGGATGCAACTACTGGCTTGCCGCAGCATAGGTATTCTATCACAACTGTTGGCAGACTTTCTGAGGGGTAGGTAGTAGGTAGTAGTCCCACATCCATCATATTTACCCAGTCAAGTGGATTGTCCGCATGACCTGTGAAGTGAATATTCTTTTCGCTAGCGTACTGCTCTTGTAGCTCTGTAAGGTAATCGCTAGCACCCACCAGTACTAAATGAGTATTGTCTGTCTTTATTTTTATAAAGGCATCGATAGCTACTTGCCATCCTTTTTCTAGTATGCCTCGAGATACCATACCGAATACAAAATCCCCGTCAGGGATATGTAGTTTGTTTCTTAGCTCTTTCGGTTGTCTTTTTACTTGTCCTGTATAGCCATTGTATATCTTGCTGAGTTTGTTGTTGGTCTCTTCGGCAAAATGCTCTTTAAAGAAAGCCAATTGTTTGTCTGATATGCAAACAACTCTATTTAAACGTTTAAGGTTATGCGTTGCTTTTTTCTGATAGTTGAGCAATGGTATCGGCACATTGTTCTTTGTCTTGTTGTAAAACTGTAGATAGTCTCCGTGAATGGTATTTACAACAGGGATATTCTGTTCTGATGCCACATCAAGACATACGCTATCTGTTTTAAGTAAATGGCTATGTATGACCTCTGTTTTGTGCGTAGCTATTACTTTTCTTAAAGCTTTTTTGATGTATTGTATTCTAAAGCTGTAGTCTATCTTCAGGCGAAACAGAACGCCGTCTATTTTTCTTAGTAGAAATGAGTTAGGGATATGAGCCTTAGTAATGGGAACGTTAGGTGCTAGTAAGTTGTAGAGCTTATCATTAAAGCCATCTTTGTAGAAAATAAACAAATGCACATTGTGCCCTGCTTTTTGCAACGAGGTTGCTAAGCGCAAGATAAATGTTTCAGCTCCACCGGGATGTATTACTTCTGTAGCTAACAGTATATTCATTACTTAGCTGTTTAGGTATTTTCTTCTATAATAGTACAGTATAGTTCTAAAGCCATCTATGCTATTCTTTTTATATTTCAGCTTTTTCAAAATTAGCTTTTTTGCTGTAGCCCAGTCTTTTCTATCAATAGCCTTTGCTGCCCATATCCTATACTTCTCAGCCATTAGAGCATTATCTTGAAAAAGAGACATTTCGAAGTCTCTTAGCTTCCTTCGTTGGTTTTTCTGCAGCCAGTCGGTACCAGTTTCTTTTATCTGACGATATAGTTCGCCCAGTAGTTCGTTAGCAAACATTTTTCTCGGGCTGTCAAATACATTTGTTAGCGAGTTGGGGTTTGAACGGTAACCATACAGCGCATCTTTTACAAAGTAGATAGGGTATTTACTGTTCACTACATAAGTCCAGTAATGATCATCTCCATATACATCATCGAAGTAGTCTGAAAAATAGCCCACCTCATTAAAGAGCTCTTTTCGCCACATCAACCCAGGAAACCAGAAAGGATATTCTCTTTGTAGTTCTGCTATGACAAAGTCTTGTTCATACTCCTTGCATTCCAACACATTATCCTGCTCGTCAATAATTTCATAGTTAGTACCACATATCATCAGTTTCGGATCATTGAGGAATGGGGCTACTTGTTTCTCCAATCGCTCTGGTTTGCTGGTGTCATCTGCATCAAGCTGAGTGACTAGCTCTCCTGTTGCTCTTTTTAAAGCATCATTCTTATTGCCTAGGTATCCCAAATTCTCAGGCTGAACGATCACTTTTACTCTTGGGTCTTTATCAGCATAGCGTTGCGCTATTTCTACAGTATTGTCTCCGGGAGAGGCATCATCACTTATAATTAGCTCCCAGTTGGTATAAGTCTGGTCGATAATGCTTTGTATTGCACGCTCTATATATTGTGCCGAGTTGTAGGCACACATTATGATACTGACTTTCATTAGGCGTTCTCTTTGCTTTTTGTGTATAAGTAGTACCTCTGTGTCTTATTATTCATTTCCTGCAGTTTATTGATGATTGCTATTGTGCTTTTGTCAACAATAATGATAGCTGTATATATTTAGTTATGATTGGGTTGGTTTTCTATTAGTTTTTCATAACTAATAGACGAGCCTAATATTCCTTTTTCAATATTGTAGATCTTCTCACAATATTTCAAAGAAGAGTATCTATGTGCTATAATAATAATAGTTAAGTTCTCGTTTCCTAGTTCTCTAATAGCGTTGGTTATTTCTTCTTCTGTTTTAGAGTCTAATGCAGAGGTAGCCTCATCAAACACCAATACTTCTGCGCCTTTATAAATTGCTCTGGCTATGGCTATACGTTGTTTCTGTCCACCCGAAAGGTTATTGCCCCTTTCGTTAAGTATGGTATCTGCGCCGTTCTCCCAACTATTCACTAAGTCTGTAAGGCTGGATAATTTTATTGCTCTTTGTAGTCTTGCATCATCTATTTGGTCTCCTACTTCTCCTATGGCAATGTTCTCTTTAAAAGATGTGTTCATGATGAATACATCTTGTCTAACATAGCCCAGTATCTTCCACCAGTTTTTAGTGTTGTCTTCTTCTAGTGTTGTGGTGTCAATAGATATATTACCTTCTGTAGGGCTAAGGAAGCCCAATAGGTTGCTAACTAAGGTAGATTTACCAGAGCCTGATTTACCAACAATACCAATTTTCTCGCCCTTCTTTATTTCTAGGTTACAACTTTTTAATACAGGTGTGTTACTACCAGGGTATTGGTAAGAAACATTATTGAAGTTAATTGTACGCTCAAATGATAAAGGCTCGATAGCTGGAGTGTCTTCTTCCGTATTATCAGAAGGTGTAAAGTCTGGGTCTTTAAATAGAAAATCAGTAGAGTTAAGGTTGTTCATTGCCATTACAAACCTATTCACAGATGGTATGCTTCTATATGCAATTACAGAGAAGAGAGTAATGGTAGTAATGATCTTTTCGGCATCTTTTAGTACAAAAACCCCATAGAGTAGTATTACTATGATACACATAAAAATTACGATCTCGATGATACGTGTAGGAATGAACATCATGAAGTCCAACCTAGCTTGGTATACACTGAAGTTTTTAGCAAAACCACCAAACCTTTTTTTGAAACGCTCTTCTGTACCAGCTATCTTAATATCAGTATAGCCAAATATCATTTCTTGAGCACTGGCATATAGTTTAATACTGTTTTGAGACTTTTCACTACCTGCATGCTTTATCATGTTTTTTACCTTGGCATAAAACCCTCCCATTACAGGTAGTAGTACCCCAATAAGTAATAAGAAAAGACGCCAGTCGTAAGTGCATACTATAATTGCAGTCAGTGCAAATATGATCATCTCGTTGATGAGGATAATGGTAGAGATAGCAGCATTGCTACATAGTGCCGACTGGTAATAAGTAAGTTTACTAACAAGCTCGTTTGAGGTGTCTTTCTGTATGTCTAGTAGAGATCGGTTGTATACTTTCTCCAATACATTCATCGAAGAACTAACGTAAAGGCTACGAACAAAGTTTACCTGAAGTTTATTGATATAAAGCCCGAAAGCATTTTTTAGCAGTATCAAAAAGAAGAACAGAAGTACTGTATAAACCAATAATTCATTTTTAGTTAACCCCGCAAGAGAAGGCAAATAGTCTACTAGTGTGGTATGGAATGTTTCTGACAACACAAGCCCTACAACTGGTATCACAAATCCTAAACCTACCAAATCACTTATAGAGCTGATAAAGGTGAATAGTATCAACCAATTGAACGCTCTTTTTTGTTTGGTATTAAAGAGGGCATGAAGCTTTTTTACCGACGAAATAGCACTCGTACGTTTAGAACTCATTCTGTTTTACCATTTATGGTTAGGTACTACTACTGTAAGCAATAGTATCATTGATTATTTTTTAGTAAAAAACCTAGTAATGAAATTAGGTTTCTTCTTTTTAGACGAATTGTCAACATATCCATACCCATATCCATAGCCGTAAGAATATCCATATCCCGAACCGCTACCATACCCATATCCATACTTCTTCAAGAACTCTACTCCATTAAATATAATAGCAGGGTTCTGTATCTTCCCGTCTTTATGAAGCACGTCAAACATTCTTACCTGATCTTTAGCCGTAAATGATTGACGAACAATAAATAGATTCACATTGGCATGTTGAGATAGTATTAAGGCATCTGATACCAGCCCGATAGGTGCGGTGTCAATGATCACAACATCGAACATCTCTTTTAGGTCGGCCATGAGCTGCTGCATTTTGCCCGATACTAATAATTCTCCAGGGTTTGGAGGTATAGGACCACAATTGGCTATGTATAAATTCTCATGAATGCCCGATGCTTTTAGTACTCCTTCCAGTCCTGTCATGCCAGCAAGGTAACCGCTAATACCGCCATTGTTTGGCAAGCCTAGATACTGAGATATTTTTGGTTTACGCAGGTCAAACTCCATGATCACAACTCTTCTCTTGGCCAAGGTCATGGTTACACCAAGGTTGATAGAGATGAAAGATTTACCCTCACCACTTGAGCTTGAAGTGATCATGAATACTCTGCTATCTTTAGCAGAAGCCATGAACTCAAGGTTGGCTCTTATTAGTCTAAACTGCTCTGCAACACCCGTACGTATATGCGGACCAACAACAATAGTATTATCTCTGTTAGTAGCTTCTTCAACTCTACCTACCGAACCAAGTACAGGTATGTCAGTAATGGCTTCTATATCGTTATCGTTGATGATGCTATTGTTCATCAACTCTCTTGCAACTATGAATGTACCTGGCACTAATAGCCCTAGCAATATCATCATCACATATATAGAGTTACTAACCGGCTCTATTGGTTGGCTTGAAGCATAAGGTACTACTACTACTTTAGACTTGTTAGTAGCGGCATATTCCGAAATTTCATTCTCTACTCCTTTTTGGTAAAGGAATAAATAGATGCTTTGTAGTACAGGGTAGTTTCTTGTAGCATCTTTAATGTCATTATCAACATTAGGAGCTACTCGAAGTTTGTCTTCAGCTTCCCTAGCATTTTGTGCTGCGTTAGCCAGTTGCCTGTTTATAGTTTTCTCAATGGCCAAGCTGGCATCCGTAATGCTTTTACGCATGGCAGCTATTTGGCTTTCCAGCTCTAGCAGAGTAGGGTGAGATGGACCGTAGTTTCTAGCCAGTTGCTCCAGCTTTTTTACTTGCGCATTGTATTGCCCTACAAGTCCGTTAAGACTCGCATCTCCTATTGTCAATCCGGCAATCACCTCATTTCGGCTACCAGCACCATTTTGCATGTTATTAATGAGGGCTCTTATCTCATTAATTTTCATATTCAGTAGCTGTATCTCGTTTTCTGACTGAGCTTTCTCTGTAATGAATTTTGTAGTCTGTGCTGTAGGGTTAACGATGTCGTTGGTTAGCTGAATGTCAACAGAAAGAGAGTCCATAGACTTTAACTCTTGAATCATGTTGGCCTTACGGTCGTTGATGAACTCACGAGTTTTTTTAGCTCTATGGTTAATGCTTTCCAGCTCATTCTTTCTGTAATAATGGATCAGTACATTAAGAAAGTCTACTCCTCTTTGGCGTATATTATCCGTATAAGACAAGTCTAGTAGGCTGTTCCTTCCATCATTAAGGTAAACTTCAAAGCTACTGCTTACAGCTCCTACCGCATCGCTCATGTCTTTTATTTTGACCAAGAAAGGCGTAGCATCTAAATAGCCTTTGTTTACATCACGTCCATCGTTGTATATGATCTTGAATCTTCCCCAAGGTCTTTTTATCCATGTATCATAGAGTACTCTTTCCGAAGCTTCACCTTCTATTAGTTCAAACTGGCCATCAACAATTTGTTTAATGGTCAACTCCATATTACGCCCCTGAAAACCAGTAGTATCGAATAATACTTTTATTGGACACTCTTCATAGATCTCTGTTTCCTTTACACGTCCTATAGCCCAGTAGCGAATGTTAAGATCAAGAGAATCCACAACCTTCGCTATCATATCTTGCGACTCCAGTATTACTTTCTCGTTATAGAGGTTCACTCTCGATTTGTCCTTGTCGGGAGCCAATTCTGTTAATACACTTTGCGCTACGTTGTTATCGTCTTGATTGTCTATCAAAATGGAACTATCGATAGAGTAGATAGGAGTCGTGTACCGTAGGTATAGGAAACCTGCGGTCATAGTGATGGAAATAGCCAACACAAACCAATACCAGTTACTAAGCAACGCTCCCAACATTCGTTTAAAGTCGAATGAGGAGTTAAGTTGCTTCAGTATCCTAGTGGATGCCTGAGGCATTTGTTGTGTTGTGTTCTGTTCCATTTATCTCAATAAAGGCTTGCCTTTATTTTGTACTTGTTAATCGTGAAATACTATAGAATGTTAACCCCGCAGATATTAGCGTGGTAGCAGTAGGTAGGTAGAAACGCAAGAAATCGTTGTTTTCTTGTCTTTTCACCCTTCCCGGTTCTACATATATCACATCATTTTGTTTCAAATAGAAATAAGGGCTTTGGAATACATCTTTACTGTTTAAGTTCAGTCTGGCATATTCTCTTTTCCCTTCAGTTTCCCTTATGATCAATACATTGTCTTTTCTTCCTGTAATAGGAATATCTCCCGCTGCAGCTATAGCATCCAGAATGCTTATTTTTTGGTTAGGAGATATAATTGTTCCCGGAGAGCTTATCTCTCCCAAGATGGTTATCGTAAAGTTGATGATACTTGCCTCTACTACAGGCTCTTTCACATAAGCTTCCAGTCTTCTTGCTAGTAGTTCTTTGATCTCTCTAAGTGTTAGGCCCGAAACTTTTAGCTTGCCGATCATAGGGTAGTCAATATAGCCCAGCTCGTCAACCAAGAAACCTTTATTGGTAGCACCACCACCAGCTCCGCCGCCACCGCCTGCACCACCACCACCTGAAGGAGCAATGGAATAATTAGTACCTGCATTGTTGAATATAGCAGCTGGGTCAACTCCGCTAGTAGCTACATCTGTAGAGATACTGCTGATGGTACTAACATTTATGGCAAGAATATCTTTAGGTAGTATTTTGAGTTCTTTGATCGGCTCAATATTATCTACCTGAACATGAGGGTTTTGTGGCGTATTCTCAACGAAGTATACAGTTTTTTGAGGTGTAGCACATGATGCTACTAATAAAAGGCTTACTACGGCAATGAGGTATCTTTGCTTCTGCATAGTTTTGTGAATTTACATGGGTTTGTAAATCAAATTTGTTCAATAAGTTGTAGTATAAAGGTGCAGGAACCCGGAGGTGCTGAACCTCCTCTCTAAGTCTTCTATATATGTAGCTTGTACCTAGCACTGTTGTGAATAGAAAGCATAATCTGGTAATAAGTATCGCAGTTACACTTTACCTTTTATTTCTATTAGTGCAAAATACACAGTAAGCACTAGAAAAATTAACACTGTGGATAACTTTATCAACAGGAAATCAACATGTTATTAACATCCCTTTGTTGCTTACAATTACAAATTTAGTATGCTTTAGGTTGATAACCATGAGTAGTCATGTTATCCTGATGTTAATGATACGGATAGCTCTGCTATAGAACAGCTTATGTATTTAATAATATGTAATGATTGAAGTGGGAGAGGGTAGGCTGTGTTATGGGGCAAGTCTATTCTTTTGCCATTCATTTTCTTCGTTCAAAGAAAATAAGATACGGTCATGCATTCTGTTGCTACGACCTTGCCAAAACTCTATATGTGTAGGTATGATCTTATACCCACCCCAATGCTCCGGACGTGGTATTTTGTTGCCAAACTTTTCTTGGTAGAGCTTATAGTTTTCGTCAAGGATGTCTCTACCCTCGATAATACTACTTTGTGGAGAAGACCAAGCGCCTATTTGGCTGCCTTCAGGTCTTGAAAAGAAGTATTCATCATTCTCTTTGTCGGATATTTTTTCAATCCTGCCTTCTATGCGTACCTGGCGCTCTAGCTCGTGCCAAAAGAATACGAGTGCAGCATTCGGATTGTTTTCAATATCCTGTCCTTTAGCGCTGTTGTAGTTGGTGAAAAAGACAAAATTATTGTCTGTAATGCCCTTCAGCAGCACAATGCGTGCATGTGGTCTATTGTCAGCATCTACGGTAGCTATGGTCATAGCATTTACCTCTGATACCTGCGCATCAAGTGCTTCATTAAACCATTTGTTGAAGAATGATATAGGATTGTCGCCCACAGAGTGGTCGTCAAGACTAGCCAACTGATATTCAGTTCTTATATTGGCTATATTTTCTTTTGGCGTAGACAAGGGACTACTTTTTTTCGCCTCCTAAGTATTTAGCCATAACGTATAACACCCCAATTGTCATCAAAAGAAGTAGTGTGTAAGAGATAGTAGTACCTAGGCTGTAGTTTACTGAGTCGTAAAATGCGTTCAATAATTGAAGTCTCATAAAAACTTATTTCAAATTTTGCGTTTGCAAGATACAAAACCATTAGCTTATTCTACAGCTATATATTTCACTTTTTTGTGAGTATTTTTCCGCCAGGAAAATAAGACGCTAATTTTTGTTACGCCATATACCATTTTTGAGAACAGTTTTCTTGTATGCCATTACTGCTTTTGGTGGCCCGCAGGGGCATTTGGGTATGATGGTACGCACCTTTGTTCAAAAGCGTAAAGATATTACCGAAGAGGAGTTGGTAGAGTTCAATGCATTTTGTCAGATGCTGCCAGGGCCATCTTCTACACAAACAGTGATGTTGATAGGGATGAAGCGTGGAGGTATTCCGTTGGCGTTACTCACCTTACTTATTTGGATACTACCTGCGGCTATATTGATGGGGGCTTTTTCTTTTTTAGTGACCTATATAGATACAAAGGATATTAATACCAATTTGTTTAAATATGTTCAGCCCATGTCTGTTGGGTTTATATGTTATGCCGCAGTGCGTATGATGAAGGTAAGTGTACGGCACGTGGCTACATGGTCTATCATGATAGGTTGCGGATTGGTAACGATCTTTATACGCACACCATGGATATTTCCTGTATTACTATTGGTGGCAGGTGTTATTAGTAATTTTAGTAATAAGCGTATACCTGATAGGAAGGATAAGCCAAAGCCCATTAAATGGGTGAATATCTGGATATTCGCGGTCATCTTCATTGTTGCAGGTGTCTTGAGCCAGCTAGCAGTAGTGTACCAGCTGGAGAACGGGCGTATACTAAATCTGTTTGAGAACTTTTATCGTTTTGGTTCTATTGTATTTGGTGGTGGGCAAGTGTTATTGCCTATGATGCTTTTCCAGTTTGTAAACCGCCCTATGAGTATGGGGATGGCGCCATTACTAACAGGTGAACAGTTGCTAACAGGGTATGGGGTAGTGCAGGCATTACCTGGTCCTGTGTTTTCTATTTGTGCCTATGTAGGCGGTTTGGTAATGAGTCCGTATGGTGCTGGCTGGCAAATAGCAGGGTGCATAGTTGCTGCTATAGCGGTCTTCTTGCCTAGTACGTTACTTATTTTCTTCCTATTTCCTGTATATCAGAACTTGAAAAAATATGTGGTGATATACCGAGCCCTTGAAGGCATTAACGCAGCTATAATAGGTATGATATGGGCATCTGGTTTTATCCTATTCCAAACAGTGCCGTTTGAGTGGACGAATGTAGTAGTAGTAGCTATTACATTTTGTATCCTATTTTTTACCAAGATACCAGCACCCTTTATAGTGCTGGGCTGGTTGCTATTGGGGTGGACGATGTTTACTTAGTGCTTCGTTTCTTCTTCCTTCGCTTCTTTTAGCAGTTGGTCTATCGCGCCAATTAATTTTTGAACTTCTGCTGTATCTGTACCTTTATATTGCCCACGGATATAACCGTCCTCGTCTACTAGTACAAAACGATCGGTATGAATAAAATCGCTGGCGATGTCTACAGTGCCCGTATCGTCAGCAGCAGTTACTAAATAGCTGAAGCGTGCAGCATCGTATAGTGCTTTTTTGTCACCTGTAAGAAATAGCCATTGCTTAGGGTCTGCCTCAAATCTTAAGCTATAAGCTTTCATTGCAGCTACTGTATCCTTAACAGGATCTACCGTATGTGATAAGATTTTCACATTAGGGTAGCCTTTGTACGCCTCATATACAGTATTCATATTCTCGTTCATCTTTGGGCATATACCTTTACAGGTAGTGAAAAAATATTCTACTACCAGAATATTTCCGGCAACATCGGCTTTGGTGATGGTATTGCCTTCTTGGTCTGTGAAAGAGAAATCTTTTGCTTTATGGCCTGGTTGCCCAATTATTGGAAGTGCTTTAGGGCGCTTGTTATGCTCACCCATTGCCCACCATACGAAACCTGTACCAAGAGCTATAAAAAATACAATAAGAAATACGGCTGACTTTTTGATTTTCATAATGCCGCAAAGGTAAGGCACAAATGCTTAATAGGTAAATAACCTTGTGTAATTTGCATAGGCTGGATATAGTTTTTATATTGAATGTACACCCCTAGTCTATGTAAATGCTATTTAACTCGATACAGTTTCTTGTATTTCTGCCAATAGTAGTGTTGTGCTACTATAAGTTGGCACATAAATATCGTTGGATATTATTATTTGTGGCAAGTTGTTATTTCTATGCCTCGTTTATACCCGAGTATCTTTTTATCCTGCTGGGCATTATTCTAATAGACTTTTTTGCGGCAAAAGCTATTGCCAGAACTGTAAATAAGAAGAAGAAAAAGCGATACTTGCTCGTTAGTATATTAGCCACTTGTTGTGTTCTTTTTGTTTTTAAGTATTTCAATTTCTTTTCAGAGAATGTAAATGCATTAGCCAGTTTTATCGGGTGGAACTATTCTGTAGGTATTTTGAAGTGGGCATTGCCCATAGGCCTGTCTTTTCATACTTTTCAAAGCCTGAGCTATGTAATAGAAGTATACTGGGGCAAGCAAGAGCCTGAAAAGCATTTAGGAATATATGCAACTTATGTGATGTTCTTTCCGCAACTGGTTGCTGGGCCTATTGAGCGACCTCAAAACCTGATCCCTCAATTCAAAGAAAAACATCCCTTGTTGTATAAGAATCTAAGTGTGGGCTTCCGTATCGCATTGTTGGGTTTTTTCAAGAAAATGGTCATTGCAGATAATTTAGCACTTTATGTAAATGAGGTGTTTTATGCGCCCGATTACTTCGGAGGTAATATGGCGATACTAGGGGCTTATTTTTTTGTGATACAGGTGTATTGCGATTTTTCCGGTTACTCTGATATTGCTATTGGTGTGGCCAGAATGATGGGCTTTAAACTCATGGTGAATTTTAGGCAGCCGTTATTCTCAACTTCAATTATCGAATTTTGGCGCAGGTGGCATATCTCTCTGTCTACTTGGTTTAGAGATTATATCTACATACCGCTTGGTGGTAATAGAGTAAAGGGGTATCGTATTTATTTCAACTTGTTTGTTGTGTTTTTAATATCCGGTGTATGGCATGGAGCAGGGTGGACATATATTATTTTCGGTGCACTGCAGGCAGCATATATAAGTCTTGAAGTATTATTGCTGCCCATCACAAAAGGCATTAATGCCAAATGTAAAGAATGGAAATTGAGTAAATGGTGTAATGCTTTGGCATGGATAATTACATTCCATTTTGTGGTGTTGAGTTTTGTTGTATTCAGGGCAAGTGACATGCAAAATGCAATAGATGTGTTTCATGCGATGTCATTTGATGCAAGCACTTTTATTAGCCAGTTGCAGGCTATTTCTGAAAAAGTTCATGCTGCGAACCTGCTAAGAATACCTGTACTCTTTTTGTTGGTTTCCTTAGCGCTGTTCTGGTTGATCGACTTAATATTATTTCGCATTGAAGCAGAGCAACTATTGGATAAAACACCCAAACTGGTACGCTGGCTAGGGTATTATACCATCATTGCATGGATATTATTTTTTGGGATGTACGAAACGGCACCAAAGTTTATCTACTTCCAGTTTTAGTATTATGAGTGAACGTAAAAAAATATGGTCCAATATATTGTTGTTTGCATTGCCGCTGTTGCTCGGGCTTGTAGGGTTGTTTATAGCAAATGGTAATGAACGGTTCCGATATCATTTTCCCAAGTACAATTGTTCAGGGCATAGTGGGTGGATATATGATAGGCTCAACCTAATAGATAGAAAAGTAGACATAGCCTTCCTAGGCACTTCTCGTACTATGGATGCTATCAATGATCATGTTTTAGAGCAGCGTATTAAGGATAGCGGTGTTGATATGAATGTGCTGAACATGGGCTACTGTAGGTTCGGTAGAAATATGCATCACTTATTAGCCAAGCGTATGCTGGAGCGATGGGACCTGAAGCACGTAATACTGGAAATAAACTTAAAAGAAAATTGGGACGGGCATGAAGACTTTGCCTATCTGGCTAGTAATGAAGAGTTGTTCCAGCCTGTGATGATATTTAACGATAACTATATTGAAGATATATACAAAGCGTCCAAAGCTCGCTTTGATGATGTAAGAAGCCAGCTGTTTCGTGTAGACATGCTACCGCCTGTACACGACGACTGGTTGTTTGGGCATTTTACAGACACCACACATGTAGCAAGCGAAGTACTGGATAGATTGGCAGAAGAGGGTAAGCATATTCAAAAAACAGAAGGCTTTAGTAGATGGTTTCGTTACCAGTACTCATTTAGGTATATAGATAAAACCATAAAAATGCTGGAGGAAAAAGGCTGTCAAGTACACTTTCTTTATTTGCCTCAGTATGGACTAAGTAGAGTGCCTGAAGAATATGACTTTTTCAAAAAAAGAGGTACCGTTTTGATACCTCCTGATTCTATTTATAACAATAAGTATTATTGGAAAGATGGCAGCCATATGAATGAGTATGGTGCTACTGCTATGAGCCAATGGCTAAAGCATGAGTTGGTAGCTATTATCCAACCACCACATTGATCATTCTGCCTGGTACGTAAATGAACTTACGTAGCGTTTTGCCTTCCATCCATTTAATAACAGTTTCGTTGGCTAACACTTGTTGTTCCAATTCTGCCTTGTCTATATCCAAAGGAAACTCCATTTCATCTCTTGTTTTACCATTGATGGCAATTGGATATTTCTTCGTGTTTTCTACCAAGTACTTTTCTTCAGCAGTAGGGAATGGCGCTAGTGTTACACTATCCTTATGTCCTAGTTTGTGCCAAAGTTCTTCTGCCAAGTGTGGTGCAAATGGTGCAATGGCAATTGCCAATGGCTCCAGTATAGCACGCTTATGACAGTTAAGTGTTGTTAGCTCATTCACACATATCATGAACTGCGCAACAGAAGTATTAAAAGAGAAACGCTCTATATCATCGCCTATTTTCTTTATGGTTTTGTGTAGCAATTTAAGCTCATCGTTGGTCGCTTCTTCATCTGTTACTATCCAGCCTTTTTGATCGTCAGCATACAAACGCCATAGTTTTTTCAAGAAACGATGTACTCCCTCTATACCTTTTGTGTCCCAAGGTTTGCTTACTTCTATAGGCCCAAGGAACATCTCATACATACGGAAAGTATCCGCACCATATTGAGCAACGATGCCATCAGGGTTTACTACATTGTATTTACTTTTTGACATCTTTTCAACTTCGGCACTACAGATGTACTTTTGGTCTTCTAGTAGGAATTCATCTTTTGAGTATAAGATGTTGTCTTTTCTTAATTGCTCAATGTCTAGCTCTAAGCCATCTACATACTTGATATTAATATGCTGTTTGTCTACGTGCGATTTGTCGAATTCTTTTAGTCTATTATATGAAATATAAAATTCACGCCTATCTTTTTTTGAGTAGTAGTTTTCTTCATTATTAAAAATATTACTTAATAAAGTCTTTAATTCAGAAATATCCCTTTGATAAATCTCAAAGATTTCTTCACGGCTTATTAGTATTATTTGTATATGCTTGTATGTGTCACTTAATTTAGCTAATCGCTTTTGTATGTTTTTTTGATAAGTTACGATGATTGCAATGCCTTCTTTTTCACTGAAGTAGTCGGCTTCAATTGGTATATTTTCATATTCACTTTTAAATTCATAGCCACTAAAATGCTTTTTTAGTGTTCTTAAAATAAGAAAAGATGCAGCATCAGTATTAAGCCTATACACAAATCTGGAACTACCCTGTATCATCCCTTGGTTAATGAGTTGCTTGAAGGGCTCATCGAAACCAATATGTCCTAGATCATACAATGCTTTCGTCCACATACGGCTGTATAGCAGATGGCCTACAGCATGCTCTGTACCGCCTACATATACATCTACAGCTTGCCAGTAGTCAGTCGCTTTTCTATCTGCAAAAGTTTCATCATTGTGAGGGTCCATATAGCGTAGGAAGTACCAGCTACTACCCGCATAGCCAGGCATAGTATTGGTCTCACGTTTGCCAATAGCAGTATTTACCCAATCTTCCTCATTTGCCAAAGGGCCTTGTCCTTCTGGTCCCGGTTTGTAGTTATCAACCTTTGGTAGTTCTACAGGAAGGGTTTGGTCAATACCTGCTGCTTCGTTTTCGTCAGTGGCATAAGGTTGGCCGTCTATATATACTATTGGAAAAGGTTCGCCCCAGTAGCGCTGGCGACTAAAACCTGCATCGCGCAATTTGTAGTTGATCTTAGCCGTGCCCAATCCTTTTTCTTCAATAGCTTTTACAGCTACACTTATCGATTCAGGAATAGCTATGCCATTTAAGAAATCGCTATTCTCAATAGTTCCTTTCTTGTCAGTATATGCTTCCTCTCCATTGTAGTTATTGCCAAATATATTGGTGATAGGTATGTTGAAATGCTTGGCAAAAGCATGGTCACGCTCATCACCCGCAGGTACAGCCATAATAGCGCCTGTACCATAGCCTGCTAATACATATTCTGATATCCATACAGGTACTTGCTGCTGCGTGAAAGGGTGTGTAACATAGGCACCAGTAAAAGCACCCGTAATGCTTTTTACCTCCGTCATACGCTCACGCTCACTACGGCTCTGTACGTATGCTCTATATTTTTCTACTTCCGTTTTTTGCCCGGCTGTTGTTATCTCATTTACCAGATCATGCTCTGGAGCTACTACCATAAAGTCTACCCCAAATATGGTGTCGGGGCGAGTAGTAAACACTTTGATATGCTTATCCGTTCCTGTGATCGGGAAGTCTACTTCTGCACCTTCACTCTTTCCTATCCAGTTGCGCTGCATTTCTTTCATGGCATCTGTCCAAGAAAGATTGTCGAAACCTGATAGCAAACGTTCTGCATATTCAGTTATGCGTAAAAACCATTGGTTCATACGTTTCTTCACTACAGGATGTCCGCCACGTTCTGATACGCCATTTTGTACCTCATCATTTGCCAATACAGTACCTAGCGCCTCACACCACCACACTTCTGCATGGCTTAGGTAAGCAAGACGGTATTGCATCAATACCTCACGCTGCTCTTTAGCAGGCATAGCTTTCCATTTCTCTGCAGAAAAACTCAAACTGTCGTCAGCAGGGCAAGTATGGTTGGTGTTTCCTTCTTGTTCAAACAGGCTAATAAGCTCGGTAAGTGGTTTTGCCTTTTGTTCCGTTCTATCAAACCAACTATGGAATAATTGTAAGAATATCCACTGTGTCCACTTGTAGTATTTAGGGTCGCTGGTGCGTACCTCACGGCTCCAGTCGTAGCAAAAGCCTATATTGTCCAACTGCTGACGGTAGCGCGCAATATTTTGCTCTGTAGTGTCGGCAGGGTGTTGCCCTGTTTCCAAAGCGTACTGCTCGGCAGGCAAGCCAAAGGCATCATAACCCATTGGGTGGAGTACATTGAAGCCTTTCAGTCTTTTGTAACGGGCAAAAATATCAGAAGCAATATAGCCCAGTGGGTGACCTACGTGCAAGCCCGCACCACTTGGGTAAGGGAACATGTCCAGCACATAATACTTAGGTTTATCGCTATTGTTGCTTACTTTATATACTTCGTTCTCTTTCCAGAACTTTCGTGCATTCTGCTCTATTTCGCCGAAATTGTACTCCATTGTATTGCCGTATGTCTATTATAGATAGTCTGTTGGACGGCAAAAATACAAAACCAGCGATGATAATCGAGCTAAAATGCCAGATTACAACTTAGCGCAGTCTACATTTCTGAAAATAAACTTAGGAGGTGCTTGGTTGAAGAAGAATTTGGCCTTACAACCTTGGTCGCTATATTCCACTTCTGTCTTAAACATCGACTTTTTTACATCCATAGGAAATACCCATATATCGCAGGTGTCAGGTCTTAGCGTCATTTCTGTAATGTGGAATATGGCTGCTTCACCGCTTTTTACTTCTTGTGCAAGGGTTTTCATGTTTTCCATGACATCTATTTGCTTAATAGCTATACCATTCGAGGTATCGGGCATCTCTATCAAAAAGTTTTGCTTGTTGATATATATCGTTTTGGTAGACTTCTTGACTTTGTTTTTTGTAAGGGAATTGAAGATACCATCGGTCTTACAAAGCTCTTTAGCCACATATTGATAGCAGTTTTTTACTTCAAAACCTTCAAACGGTTGTTCTTCCTCCTGAGCAAAAATAAATTGAGGTATTAGTATTAATGCAAATATTAGTCGTTTCATACTGCCAATTTAAGGTAAAGATTTTTACTTTGTATCATGCTCAGTTATTGGGAACAAGAAAGTTTAACAGAATATGATGCCATAATTATTGGTTGTGGCATTGTAGGGCTTAGTACAGCCATAGCGTTAAAGGAACAAAAAGCGAAGTCTCGAGTATTGATTCTGGAGCGAAGCTTGCTGCCTGCTGGTGCCAGCAGCAGGAATGCAGGGTTTGCCTGTATGGGCAGTGTTACAGAGCTTTTGGACGATCTGGACCACACTACAGAGGATGAGATAGTAGACTTGTTTGTACAAAGAAAAGAGGGGTTGTCTATTTTAAGAAGTAGACTAGGTGATGAGGCAATAGGTTATGCCGCTAACGGTAGTTATGAATTGATCAATGAGCAAGAAAAATATGCTTTGGAGAAGATAGATTATTTTAACCGACTATTACTCCCGGTTAATAAGCAGCCGGTTTTTAGATTGGCTAATGATAAAATTGACGCACTAGGGTTAGATGGTAACTACACAAAAGCACTGATAGAAAATATACAAGAGGGGGAGCTGCATACAGGTAAAATGGTTCGATCTTTAATGGATCATGCCATAACATTAGGTGTGGAGATAAAGACAGGTGCAACGGTAAAAGAATATGAGGATACAGGGAGTGGTGTAACCGTTGTAGTAAACGATAATGTGAGAACAAGTATTGGGTTTAATGGCAATCAGCTATTTATATGCACCAATGCTTTTACCAAAGAGCTACTACCCAATGAGGATGTAGAAGAGGGGAGGGGGCAAGTTTTAATTACCAAACCCATTGACGGTTTAAAAGTAAAAGGTGTTTTTCATTTCGATAAAGGGTACTATTACTTTAGAGAGATAGACAACAGAGTGATGATAGGTGGAGGTAGAAATTTAGACTTTGCAGGGGAAACAACTACAGATATGGCTACTACTCAAATGATTCAGGATGATCTGGTTCGTAAACTTAAAGAGATAGTGCTGCCTCACAATAACTTTGAAGTAGATATGTGTTGGTCGGGTATTATGGCGTTTGGCAAAACAAAAAAGCCCATTGTAAAAGCAATTTCCCAAAACGTGTTTGGTGCTTTTAGAATGGGCGGTATGGGAGTAGCCATAGGTAGCTTGGCGGGCAAGCAACTGGCTACTTTAGCTAGTCAATAGTTAAGTAACGGAGCTGCTTCACAATTTTTCCTATGGGAAGACCTACTACATTATAATAGTCTCCTTTTATCCTTTTGATGCCTATTAAGCCTATCCACTCTTGTATGGCGTAAGCACCTGCTTTATCTAAGGGTTTGTACTTCGTTACATAGTGGTTGATCTGTTTGTCGGAAAGACGGCGGAAGTGCACTTCTGTAGTTACGGAGAAGCTAATGACTTGTTCTCCTTTTTTCATACATACGCCTGTGATGACTTCATGAGTTTTACCAGATAGTTTGCGAAGGGTTTCTTTAGCCTCTTCTTCATCAGCAGGTTTGCCCAATATCTTGTTGTTTAACACCACTATAGTATCTGCAGCTATTACTACAAAATCGTCAGGTGCATCTATAGCCATAGCTTTTTTATTAGCCAGGTATTCGGGTACAGCATTGGCGGTCATAGCCTCGGGGTAGGTCTCAGCTACATTTGCGGACATGACCTCAAAGCTAAGCTCGGCTTGCTCCATTAGTTGTTTTCTTCTTGGTGATTGTGATGCTAAAATAAGCTTATGCATAAGTTTGTAAATAATAGATGATCAGTGAGCCGATACCTAGTACCATGATTACCTTCAGCCATCGGCTAGCTTTATGGTAGTGTTCTGTTGTGGCTTTTTTGTTGAGAAAAAATATCCAAATACTGATAGGTAAGGCTAATCCCAAAAGGGTATATATGCTAAGTGTTATCCAATTAGCATGATAGAGTTTTAATGCTCCCAATATTAGCGGGGTGATGGTAAATAGCCCTAGTGCCTGTGTGAAACGCACGCTACGCAGTAGCCCCCATTTTATAGGCATGGTCATACAGCCTTGTTCTTTATCTCCTTTAAAATCTTCCATGTCTTTTACTATTTCGCGCATCCATGTGAGCATAAAAGCGAAATAGGCGTATATGCCTAGCACCCAAACAGGATTGGGGCTAAGCCCGTTTTTAGTATCGATAAAGTAGGGCTTGAAAAGGTGGAAGTGCATACCTGTTTCATATACCATGAGCACTACTATAGTAAAGGCCGTTAGCAGTGCAACAACAAGGTTGCCCGTGATAAACTGACGCTTGAAAGTAGTAGAGTAAAAAACAAGTAAAATAGTACAGCTAAGTTGCAAGATCAGCCAAATGTAGTGCCCAGCTCTTCTAGCTACTATCAGTGCTAATAAGATGCCGATAATATTAATGATGCTATGGGCAATAATGGCCAGTCGCATAGGGATCCTCTTTTCGAGAACCATTTTTTCGGGTTTGTTTATCGAGTCTATCTTAATATCAAAATAGTCATTGATAATATAGCCTGCTGCTGCAATAAGTACAGTAGAGGTACTTATTAATAAGAAGTTGGACCAATCAAGTAATAATGGTGTCTCAGCATATTGCTGCATAGGCACAATAACGCAGCCCCACGCAAAAAGTTGCGTTAAGAAAATGATGATGAGGTTTTGCCAGCGTATCAATTTAAGCCACGCCATATATACTGATATCGATATTATTTTCTCCAGTTAGCCGGGTCTGCACGCCAAGACTCTAGTGTAGCTTTCTCTTCAGGCTGTATGAGCTTTTGTTCTTCAGCTACATCCATCAAGGCAGCATAGTTGCTAATGGTAAATAATGGAATGTTTGCTTTTTCAAAAGCCTCCGTTGCAGCATCAAAACCATAAGTGAATAAGGCACACATGCCAATTACCTCACCGCCAGCAGCTTTGATAGCGTCTACAGCTTTAAGGCTGCTTTTGCCTGTAGATACTAGGTCTTCTATCACCACAACTTTTTGTCCTGCTTCGAGTACGCCTTCTATTTGGTTGCCCATACCATGTGCTTTGGGTTTATCGCGCACGTATATGAACGGTAATTTTAATAAGTCGGCAGCCATAGTGCCATGAGGTATGCCTGCTGTAGCTACGCCTGCTATTACATCAGCCTCTGGGAAGTGCTCTAACGCCATATTGGCCAATTCGCTTTTCACAAAGTCGCGTACATAAGGGTAAGATAATACCTTACGGTTGTCGCAATATACAGGAGAATTCCAGCCCGATGCCCATGTATATGGCTGTTGCAGGTTGATTTGCAATGCCTTAATTTGCATCAGTTTTTCGGCAAAGTGTTTTTGTGTGCTCATTTGCGCTCAAACCTACGTCAAATAGATATAAATACAAATACAGTGTATGGACTTTACACAAAAAATATACTTTAATGATAAGCCCTTAATACTGACTACCAATGCAAAAGCGTACATAGAAAAGCATACAGGCGCCGAAAATTATTTAGTGCTAACAGGGGCTACTAAGAAGAATGTGAAGGAAGGTATTCGCTTGCTAGAAAAAGTGAATATAAAAGGTGTGTTGCTTGAGGACGTTTCTTCTAAAGACTTACGAGAAAGTTTTTATAGCATATACAAACCTGTGCATGCAGGCGGTGGCGTAGTGCTAAATGAGAAAGGGGCAGTGTTGATGATATTTAGAAGAGGGAAATGGGATCTGCCAAAAGGCAAACTTGATGATGGGGAGAGTATAGAGGAATGTTCTGTAAGAGAGGTGGTAGAAGAAACGGGGTTGGAAAAAGTGAAGCTAGGCGAAAAAATATGCGATACTTACCATATTTATAGTCAGAACAATAAGAACCTTTTAAAATGTACTGCTTGGTACAAAATGAAAGGTACGATACATGACAACCCCGTGCCACAGGCAGATGAAGGTATAAAAGAGGTGAAGTGGGTGCTGGAGAAAGATCTGGCACCATATGTTTTTAAATCGTATGCTGCTATTAGAGAGGTGTTGCTACGCTCCGGTCTAAAATGGTTTTAAAGTTACCAGATCAAAAATAAGAAAGGGGGCAATTGCCCCCTTTCTGCTTATTTAAGAATAGTGATGGTTTGTTTGTGTACAGGAACTCCTTTGTCTGTTATGTTTAAGAAATATGTCCCGTTGGTGAGGTCTGATAATGATATCCTATTATCGCCTTTTGATATAGATTGTATTTGCATCTGCTTACCTGCTACATCGTATAGCTGCAATACGGCAGCTCCATTATAGTCTAGTTTGATATTTAGTACATCATTAGCAGGGTTGGGGTATACGGTAATGTTCTTCTTTTTATCAATTGTTGCTACGTCAGTGTATTGTATGGTTACTTTATGTAGTTCTCTTATAATGCCATTAAGAATAATGCTGTTGACTACGCTGTCTTGATTGGTAAGTAGAGATATGCTAACGCCTGAGGTTTTATCTGCCAAGTTTTCATTAATAAAACCAAACAAAGTACCGCCGTGAGTGATGATGTCCCTGTTGTTCATAGAACGAGAAAAGATGCCTAGACCATAACCTTGACTAAGGGTGACTTGTACCAGCGTTTGCATCTCTGTCATTGATGCACTATTTAGCAGTTTCCCTTCTACTAATAGATTCCAAAATTTAGCATTGTCTTTTGCTGTAGACATCATACATCCTGCGGCACCTGCTAAACTTAGGTAGGCATTATGAGAATAGTTGTGAACAACATCCATGTCTTGCATAGCAGGTCCACTATTAAGTACACTAGACCATGCGTGTGGTATTGAGTTTGCCGGAGGCATTTCATAAGGGAAGAAATAAGTATCATCAAACCCATAAGGATCCAATAACTCATCGCGAAAGGCAGTGTGTAGCGCCTTGCCTGTAACATCGCTTATGATAATGCCTGCTATTGCATAGTTGGTATTACTATAGTTAAAACTGCCGCCAAAAACTGAAGAGGGTTTTACCAAAGTTAAAAATCTATCAATAGGGTATATCTGTGTATAAGGAGGTGTAATAAGATTATTGATGTCGTTATTGTCAGTATAGCTGTATATTCCACTAGTGTGGTTCAGTAATTCTCTTATTGGTATTTTACCATCAATGTTAGGGTGCTGTACCCATTTGCCTATAGTGTCGTCTAGGTCTAGAAGCCCTTTTTCCTGTAGCTTTAGCATCATTACAGCTGTAAATGTTTTCGTATTACTACCTATGCCCATGCACATGTTTTTGGTAATAGGTGTAGTGCCATGAGATACTCCATATGTACGTTCCCAAATGCCCTCATTGGGCACAACTATCGAAGCTGATGCGCCTTTGAAATTGTGCTTCTTGCATAAGCTATCAAAAAGCTTATCTAGTGTGATCGTATACACAGGAGCTATTTGTGCCTGTGATGATAGTGTTGTCAATATAATGACTGCTAGTAAAATTATCTTTTTCATAAAAGTTTTGTATTTGTTGTAGCAAAAGAACACTAGAGAAATAGTTACATAAAAACTGTTCGACCAAATAAGAGTTATCTTCGACAAATCGCTACAGCTTTTTTTGTCGAAGAAAAAGGGTGTTTCGTCTATATTAACTTTGAGGTAAAGTTGCAGGTGTGTTTTTTTGTATTAAGCCCCGGTAATTATGAATGACATCAGTAAGGTTTTAAGCAGTAGGTTAGCCAGGAATGTTTTTTTCTGGCTCGTAGTGTTCATTTTTACAATGGAGTTAAATGATAATACGCACTCCTACGACAAAAGCCTTTATTTTTTATTTAAGATCATTACAACCACTTTATTGTTACTGCTTACTGTCATCAACAATTTTGTGCTTATCCCTCGTACGCTGGCTAAAAAGCATTATTGGCTATATGGTCTTTTAGCGGCACTGGTAATTTTTGTGTTTGCAATTGTATATGTACTCGTACTCAAGCTGATGAGAGAAGCATATCCATATATGAATGTATATGACGTTAGCTTACTCACATCGCCCGTAGGAAGTAGTTGGTCATTTTCAAATATTTTATGGGAGGCGCAATCTTATGCTATGGCATTAGGTATCTGGATCGCAGCGTTTATCATGGCATGGTATATGAATGCATATACAGAAAAAGAAAAACAAGCAACTCTTGCGTTGCAGAAACAAACGGAAGCAGAGTTGAGTTTGTTACGTAATCAGATAAGTCCTCATTTTTTATTCAATACCTTAAATAATATTTACGGGCTTTCTTTGAAGAAATCCGATACTGCACCGGAAGCTATTTTAAAACTATCAGCATTAATGAGGTATATGCTGTATGAGTCTGATGGTAAGTTAATGCCTTTTAAAAAAGAAAAAGAAGTGATGCAGGCATATATCGATATGGAGTTGCTAAGGTTAACTAATAAAGAGCATATGTCTTTCAGAATAGAGGCGGATAAGAACTATGACATACCTACGCTTTTATGGTTGCCTGTTTTAGAAAATGTATTTAAGCATGCAACAAGGGTGATAACTGAACATTGTTTTATAGATTATAGCTTTCGAATTAAGGATGGGGTTATTACAATAATATCTTCTAATAGTTATAAAGAGCCAGCGTTACAAAGCGATACAAATGGAGGGGTAGGGTTAAAGAATTTTCGTAAAAGGTTGGATATACTATATGGCAATACTTATAGTATGGATACTAAAAGAGAAAGTGGTGTGTATCAAATTGAAGTAGTAATAAATTTAAATTGATGTTGAAAGTATTAATAGCAGACGACGAACCTATAGCTAGAGATATACTCATGGAGTATGTAAGCAAGATGCCTATGCTAGAACTTGTGGGTGTTTGTGCTAATGCAATTGAAGCATTCTCAAAACTTAATACCTTAACGGTAGACTTATTATTACTGGATATCAATATGCCCGAAATGACAGGTGTTGACCTCCTGCGAGCATTGAAAAATCCGCCTATGGTCATCTTTACTACAGCATATGCTGAATATGCAGTAGAGAGCTATGAACTAAATGCTGTAGACTATTTACTAAAGCCTATTTCTTTCGAACGGTTTGTACAGGCAATCAACAAGGCAGTTGACTTGAAAACAGAAGCCAGTAGTAGTAATAAGCAAACCAGTGCTAATACCATTTTTGTAAAATCAGAAGGAAAGTTGGTAAAGGTTGAGCTGGATAAGCTTTTGTATATCGAAGGGGTTAAGGATTATGTAAAACTGTGGCAGGAAGAAAACTACCTGCTTGTACTTAGTACGATGAAGAATATGGAAAGCTTGCTGGAGAAGTATGAATATTTTTTAAGAGTGCACAAGTCCTACATTATTAATTTACTGCATGTTACTGAAGTAGAGGGCAATATGCTACGTATGGGTAAACATACTGCCCTTATAGGTAATACTTACAAAGAAGGAGTGCTAAAGGCATTTGATAAGTATCGCTTATCTTAGTACGCATGAGTCTGCTCAAACACAGCTTTTTGTTATTGATCGCAATTTGCTATACTGTAATAGCTACTGCGCAAATAAAGTTTCAGCTACCACTAAGTGGTGTGGTAGGAAAAGACTACTGGATAGTAAACTATGTAGACCACGACCTTACTCCAAACATTAAGAACTATGCCTGTGGTAATAAAACCTATGATGGGCACGAAGGAACAGATTTTGTGATAAGGAGTTTTAAAACTATGGATAGCGGAGTGTATGTACATGCTGTTGCCGATGGTATTGTCTTTAAATTGCAAGACGGTGTTTTTGATAGGAATAAAGCAGTAAATAATGGAGGGTTGGGCAATTATATAGCCATCAACCATAGCAACACACTCTATACTTACTCTGGGCACTTAATGAAATATTCCTTGTTGGTAAAAGTAGGTGACACTGTAAAAGCTGGGCAGCCCATTGGTAAGGTAGCCTCTTCAGGTAGATCTACCGATCCTCACTTGCACCTAGAGGTATACGATGTTAATTCAAACCTTGTTGACCCCTTTGTTGGAGCTTGCCAAACGACAACTGCAAGCATGTGGCAGACACAGCCTGTATACGATACATCCCTTATAGTAATAGATAACGGGTTTGCCCCTTATAGTAACAACCTGGATACGCTACGCGAGCGTTATGATGTAAGAGATACGTTTTATACCCAAAACGATACGGCTGTTAGTTTTTGGATACAATTACAAGGTGTACGTAAAGGCGATGTGCAGCGAGTAGACTGGTATACCCCCAAGGGACAATACTGGTTTTCTTTTAGCCATACCACCACTCAAGACTATTGGCACTATTATTTTTGGACATACATCAATATGCCTCATGATAGCCTAGCAGGGCAGTGGGAGGCTCGATATTTTATTAATAATCAATTGATAATTCAGCGCGACTTTTATGTAAATGCTACCACTAGCGTGAAAGACGCTTTTAGGGGACCTCTTAATATGGCTTTCCCTAATCCGTGCTCTACTTACTTTCAGCTTTCCAGTAGCGCTACAGAAGATATAGTGTACTTGTACGACTATCAAGGTCAGTTAGTGAAAGCATATCAGCCAGGACAAAAAAAACATGATGTTTCAGGCTTGCCTAGAGGAAAGTATATAGCTCGTTATCGGCAAATTTTCTATCAGGTATTAAAGCAATAAGGCTGTTCTGTCATTGCAATGTCATAAGCCGTCCCGTTTCCCGATTTCAATAATGCTTTTCCCGATTTGTGAAGTTATTCTTCATGGGTTGATAATATATTTGCACCAATCAACAACGCTTGCTCCGTATACGTTGAGAAAACATAATTACCAATTGCTATTAATGAGCTGAAAAATGCTTGTGTAGCCTTAATGTTTACGGATGCTCCAGACAAAGCTAAAATACCTATGGTCAAGGTCTTTACTTGACATGACCCCATCTCACACGCAAGGCGGCTATCTATCACATTTAAGGTTTACATGATTATAAAGTCATCTTCCGTATGGCACTATACCAGTGGCAAGGGAGCAAGGTTTGCTGCAATAGGTATAGTTGCCTACGGAGGACTGTTTTGTAATAAGGGGAATAATTTAATAACAATATATACATAAAGACAAATTGAAAGAAATGAAAAAACAAGTACTTACAGTAGTAGCTACTGCGATGACATTGTGGGCAACAGCACAAACAACAGTAAAAGACACGGTGTCTTTAGGGGCCGGAGGAGCTAATCAAGTATGGTATAGTTTGAATAATGATGAGCAAGCTGTTCAAGCGAAAGAGAATTGGGATCTGGCTTTTGATACAAAGGGCGTAAATACAGGGATTCGTATCAATTCTGGTGCAGGTGTTGAGCTTTGGGGCTATCCTAAAGGTAAGGTGTCGGCTTGGAGCACAGTAGATACTACAGGGCTAAGTACTTGGCAAAAACGTTGGGACTCAGATACTTCATGGAACTATTGTGCAATGGGTAACTATGCTAATCCTAACGACCCGTTCGATCTAGATTGGGGTAGATACGATTTGAATACACATCATGTTTTAGGAGACTCTATATATATCATTAAGTTGACTGACGGCTCGTATAGAAAGTTGATCATCGAGTCGTTGATCAGTGCTAAGTACACCATTAAGTATGCGAACCTTGATGGTAGTAATGAAAAGACTGCAACTGTTGATAAGACAGGATTTAATGCAGCTGCATTCGGATACTATTCTATCGTGAATAATAAGACCGTACAAAGAGAGCCTACGCATGGCGATTGGGAATTGCTTTTTACAAAGTACACCGCATTTGTTCCTACTCCATATCCGGTAACAGGCGTGTTGCATGCAAGAGGTGTTAAAGCAGTAAAGGCAATTAATATCCCTAATGCAAATGCATACAATAATTACTATGCACACACCTTCAGTCATGAAATAAATACATTGGGTTATGATTGGAAAAAGTATACAGGTACAGGTTATGATATAGCTGACTCTACTGTTTATTTTTTACAAAAAGAAGATGGAGAAATATGGAAGCTTGTGTTTTCAGGATATGGAAGTGCTAACACTTCTATCATGTTCAGTAAAACAAAATTAGCAGCAGTAACAGTAAAAAATAAAGTGCAAGAAACTATTGCCACAGTAGCCGTATCTCCAAATCCTTCTTTTGGTAATGATGTTACGGTAGTGTATAGCTTTGCGAAAGATGAAAAGTTGGCGAATATCTCTGTATATAGTTTGACTGGGAAGCTGGTAATAAGCGAAAAGCTTGATAGTAGTAAAGGGTTGCATCAATATCTGATACCTGCTTCTAAACTAGTGTCGGGTACTTATGTAGTTGTTGTCTCTACTGCTGACGGACGTGCTACACAAAAACTGATTGTACGATAAGTATGATTTCTAAGTGATACATTGGTTTGTATACAACACCTGCTACACATGTAGTGGGTGTTTCTTTTTTAACAGAATTTGAAGGAAAGTCTTGTTCCCCTTAACATTGTGTCAACAAACAATCTTATAATTTTGTATTGTATTAATAAATGTGATGATGGGAAAAATTTCTACAATTAGTGGTGTTAAGCAAGTAAAAGAAGGTGTACAACTTTTCAAGAATAGAAAAACACTTACGTGTATGCTACGCGAGGTGTGGAAAGGGCGCTATAAAATGTCTTTTGCGACAAATTTATTTTTGATACTGGGTATCGTTTATGTTGTAACTCCTTTTGATTTTGACTGGATACCTTTCTTAGGATGGATAGATGATATCGCAGTTGTTATCTTCCTTATAAAGCGTTTACAAAAAGAAACTCAACGTTTTAACAGACATAAGGCTATGGAGCGCAAGAAGACTTGCTAAGTTACCTAACGCCATTTGCTACATAAGGAATGTGAATGCCATACTTCTTAGCAAACTTTATTTTCGCAATGTCTTGCTCTATTGGTGCAATATAAAACCGTTCTCTTAGTAGATTGATGCGAGAGAATGGTATGCCTTTATAGTGTCCTTCCATGTTTTCTATGTTGTTTCTTCTTACTATCAAGAAAAACTTTTCACCTTTCTTTATCTGAATATTTAATTTGTCACTATCGGCATTTCGTAATGGGAAATCGAGCATGTGAGCCATGTCTCTAGGGTGTATGTTCCCTTTCTTTATTTCTCTTAGGTAAAGAGTGTCACTATGTATTTGTGTAATTCCTTGTCTTTGATAATTATGCGCTATAACGGCATGCCATAAGTTAGAGGAAAACTTCCATTCATATTCCTGAAATTGCCCTTCGTTTATAGAGTAAGCACTGTTGTTTTTATTATTATGGTAGTAGTATATCAAGTCTTGGCTACTTAATTTCATTTCACTCATTATGTCATTTTGGTATATACCTATTGTCTTATCTGAGGGGAAACCATGACCCTCAATTAGTTTGGTGAGCTTGTCTATTCTTTGTTTTATTTGAGGTTTGTACCTTTTATTATAGTCAGTTTCCGATTCGTTTTTTAAAGGGTTTTTCTCCATTTGATCAAACGCAAAAATGTCATACATTTTCTGTAGCGCTATAGTGTCTATTCTATTTAGATAGTGAGGCCTGTTTCTATGATATAGTGTTATAATAGAGTCTTTGTGCTTTTTGTAGAAAGGGTGCTTTTGTATAAAATAAAACTTGATGAGATGGCGAGGAAGTAAGCCATTTTGTGTTGCCTTATCTGCTAAGGTCAGGAATGCTTGTTCGTTATTAGTTAACAATGATATTTGCATTGCCAACATGACATCGCTAAGAAAAACAAAGTCATACTGTTTAAAGGTGGTTAAGTAAGTCTTTAACCCCTCTTCAAGTTTCTCGTTGATGAACAGTTGCTTTTCAGCATTTATTATAGACTTATGGTATTGGGTGTAGTCTTGTGATAGGCCGCTTTGAGCTATTATGAACAGAGAGAAGAAGAGTAGCATGTTTCTCATTAGTACTAATTATAAAAAAGGAAAGGTTATAGTGTTTAGTTCTTGATGAGTAAATTCTTACTATGGAAGTTCTTAAAAGTGATATTTGTCATGTGTTAATATATTGGTTATTGTTAACTTGCCCTAATAACCAACCTTAATATTATCATGCAAGTAGTAAAAAAGAAAGTTGTAGAACGATCTTCTTCAGTTTACAGTATGGGTTTTGTTGGCGCGCTCATCTACTTTATACAACACGCTACAGGTTTTTGGGACGGTGTGCTAGGTGTACTGAAAGCAGTTGTATGGCCAGCCATTTTAGTATACAAGGCGTTGGAAGCATTAGGATAAAGATATCCCGCTCTAATAGTAAACAATAGCATAATTAAAGTATGTAAGAACTATTAGCTGTTCTTTTGTACTCGTGCCCTTATGTCTTTTAGCGTATGGTCTACTAATAGTACTCCGTCTTTGTATACCGTTTTTAGTTCACCTTTTTGCTCTTCATCTTTACTTACGCTGTCGAGCATTTTATATGCACCATTTTCTTTGATCAATGTTATCAGGCCCTTTGCAGAACGTTTGGTGCCATCATCAGTAATAGGGTTTTTATATATAGCCCTGCCTTCACTATTTACTTCTCCATATGTTGCCTTCATAGCAAACCCAAAGGTGTCTCTTGTGTTGTATTGATAAGTAAAAGAACCGATACCTAATACAATGTTTGTAGATGCAAAACCTTTGTCTTTTAATCTCTTACATATCTGTTCTGCTCTTTCTAGTGTTATGCTATCCCCATATATAGCTCCAATATGAGCATCCAATTCTTTATAACCTTTTGTGTTAGTTATACCTCCGAATACATCCCAAAGCAGTTCGATCACGCCCTTTTGCTCTTTTGTAGTTTTTCCATTAGGATCACCGCAAATGATATTAACAGGGTCTCCACTATCAGGTCTTATTACAACTTTGCCATCTCTTGCTAATATCTGTTCTTTAAGGTTTGGTAAGTACTCGGTCAGTACTTTCCACAAGTCCCATGTGTCAGATACTATAGATACTATACCATTAGGATATATTTGGGTTATTAGTCGTTCAAAAGTGTTTTGCTCACCTTCATTAGTGCCCATGCACATTACAGAATGCTCTGTAGCAGCTACAGAACCTCCAATGAGCTCTTGCCCAGCATCTGCGTTATAGTATTCTTCCAGGAAGTCAATAGCTGGTATCGTATCTGTTCCCGTAAAGCTTAGTAAATGACCAGCAGCACTCATCATTGCAGCTTCCAGCCCAGCCATGCCACGCATAGAAAAGTCATGACCTTGCCAGTTCACCATTTCTTCTGCTGTAGATGTTTCCTTAGCATAACTGTCTAATAGCCTTCTATATTGCAGTGCTATTGTGGCAGAGGTACAAGGTAGCCACACAGTAGTTGATAGAATGGTTTCAAAATAGTTGGTTAACCAAAAGAAATCAGGAAGTGTATTGTATACAGTGAACATAGGCGTTCTTAAAGGCACGCTATCTCCTTCCGGTATTGCTTTAATAATTATTGGTAAATATCCCAAGTCATGCAAAGCAGCAATGTGTTCTGTGCCTACTTTGTTTTCTCCAAGATAGTTGTTGATACGTTTGCTATACTGTGTTACGATCTTCTCTTTTGGTTGGTCAAAGAAGTTGTGTTGAAAATCTTCGATCATATACTTTTTTATGAAGTACTGTAAGCCAAATAGTATAACATTATCCACGCCTTTTATTCTACTCTGTCTTGGTGTCCAGTTAGAGTACACCATGGTTGTATGTTCAGGGTATTGTCTTCTGTGGTCTACTTTGTAGCCGTCGGTATATAATAGCGGATTCATAATCGTGTGTTTATAAAATTGTAGATAGGTTAATTTCTGTTAGTTGATCATCGGGTTCATTGGTTTTAAATGAATCAGTAGTGTAAATATGTTCGAACTGCTTTTTTAATTCATCAAGACCTTTGCTGAAAATACCATGACTTACTATAAGGTATAGTTTACCTGCATTCTTCTTTTTCAATTCTTTAGCAAGCCCTATGAACGTACCACCTCCATCACAAATGTCATCTACTATAACACAGTCTTGCTGGTTTAGATCTTTTGTATAAACCCTAAAGCCTGATAGCTGTCCTGTTGTTGTATCTCTTGTTTTAGAACATTCTACAACATCGTAATGTTTGAGGTAACTAGCTAGTTTGTATATTTTTTTCAGTGCACCACCGTCAGGAGAGATTAGTTTCAGGTTACTGCTCAATTTTTGGGTTATTTTTTTTACAAATTCATGGTTGTTGATCATATGACAGTTGTTCAACAAAGCAGGTGTTACGTCAGAGTGAGGGTCAAAGATAATAACCTTGTTCAACTGTAAACTATTGATCAGGTCAGTATATACTTTTATGGTCAATGCTTCACCAGTAGCATTTATTCTGTCTTGTCTTGCTCCTGGGAAATAGGGTATAGTTAACGATATATTGTTGATTCCCATGTTTTTTAATGCATCTACTGCAGTTAGTAAATCACCTATATCTCTAAAATCCTTTATCCTGCTAGTGATCATTACAGGAGTACTAGCGTCTATCTTTGTTAATATCTTTATATGAGGTTCTCCTCCAGCAAATCTGAATAATTCATATTCTATTCTTTCTCCTTTGTAAGGGCTGAATTGTTTATCTAGATGAAGTAACATTTGCGTTTAATTTACACAAATGTAGATGCTTTCTTCTATTCGACAAAATATTATTGCGTATTTTTTACGCTAATTTGATATCGAAGATGAAACCTTCTTTTTCTAGAGCTTTATATTTGGCTTTGTTGAACTTGTAAAGCCTTGCTGGGCGACCGCTTCCTATGTTTTGTATTTTGCTGGTTTCTTTTAGAATGTCAAAGCTTAATATCTTTTTCCTAAAGTTTCTGCGGTCAATTTTTTTGTCAAGTATCGTTTGGTATAGATTCTCTAAATCAGAAAAAGGGAATAATGCGTCTAGCAGTTCAAAGCCTATGGGTTGATAAATGATCTTAGCTTTAAGTCGTTCAAGGCCTTTGGGTATTATTTTATTATGGTCGTAAGCAAGTTTGGGTAGGTCGTCTATGTGATGCCATTTGGCGTCAATAGCGTCTGTAGTAGCTTTAAGTATATAGTTGCTAGGATTTAGTAGAGCCAAATAAGATACACTGATAACCCTTGCTCTTTTATCTCGATCTACATCATCTCCGAATGTATAGAGCTGTTCTATATAGTTAGCCTCAACTCCGGTTTCTTCTTTTAACTCTCTTAGTACAGCTACTTTTAAAGACTCCTTGTCTTGCACAAACCCTCCGGGCAAAGCCCAGTTGCCCTTCTGTTGTCCATATTTTTGTTTTATTAAAAGTACCTGCAATTGATTGTCAGTATAGCCAAAGACGACTGCATCAACCGCAACTTTTATATTTTGTTCAATACTCATCGGCGTCTATTTCTAAGAACAAAAGTATAATGTATCTGCTATACTATATTACTTTTATCAATACTGTTTTGTTTTTATACGGTATATGCCCGTCCAAACTAGGCATAGTAATATGAGAATAGATAAGGAAGGGAGTGTGAACCAGAAACTAAATAAAGTGCAAACAATAGCATTGTCGGGTTGGTCATAGATCACTTTAACCTTTTCTCCCATTTTGTACTCTTTAAAAAAATAAGCTCCAGTAGGTTCTGTTGTTATATAATCGGTGCTTTCTACTAATATGCTTCTCTTGTAGTCTAGGTAGTTGTTGATAGCATTTGATACACTAAACTCAGGGCCAGCTGCTGTTGCATATTGATGAATGGAGTCCAATTCTTGTCTGCTTAGTGACGAAAAATCAATATTAGGTCTTGTTTTTCTCGCAGGACCTTTAAACTTTGCTATGGGATATGGTACAATATCTCTGCCGCCACCACCTCTAAAAGCACTACCATAAGTAAAGGTCTCTTGGTCTATAACGGTGCCTTCAGTCTTTTCCATTTGAGCATAATTGCAGCCTTTGAAAAGTAGGTAGATAAGAAAAATGATAGCATAGCCTTTAATGCTGCCCATAATATAGTTGAGATTAAGGCTTTACAGCTTCTGGCAAAAACTCACTTACATCACCTCCATAACGTAACACTTCTCTTACCAGTGTAGAGGATAATGTGGAGTACTCAGGTCTACAGCTTAGGAAAATAGTTTCTACGCTATTCGTTAAAGATCGGTTCATGTCGGCAATAGCGCGCTCATATTCAAAATCTGTTATGTAGCGTATGCCCCTCATGATGAATTTTGCTCCTATCTCATTGCAGTAGTTTACTGTAAGTCCGCTATAAGTGCCTACTTCTACTTTAGGTTCGTTTTGGAAGATATTGTTTATCCACTCCATGCGTTGCTCTAAAGTAAACATGGGCTGCTTAGTGCTGTTGGTACCTATGCCTACTATTATTTTGTCAAATAGCGGTAGCGAGCGTTCTATCAGGTCTACGTGGCCTTTGGTTATCGGGTCAAATGTTCCTGGAAATAAACATATCCTTTCCATAAGCAGTTTAGTCTATGTTGTGAAAATAAGTAAAAACGGTTGTACCGTAGTTCTTCATCTTCAAAAAGTTGGGATGCTGCTGATAGTCGTTGCGAGGAGTGTGTTCATGCACAAAGATACCATCAGGTGCCAACATCTTTCTGTCAAACACTAACATCGGTATATCGTCGATGTTTTGTAAAGCATATGGAGGGCCGGCGAAGATAAAATCGTATTGGTCGGTACTGTTCTTCATAAAGCGAAAAACATCGCCTTTGATAATATTGAAGCGGTCTTCTATACCTAAAGTCTTTATCGTCTTTATGATGAAATTGATGTTTCCTCTATCTTGTTCTATTAGGGTGAGGTCTGTAGCACCGCGTGAGGCCAGCTCATAACTAATGCTCCCTGTACCGCCAAATATATCACAGGTTTTAGCGCCTTCAAGATCCATCATGTTCATAAGGGTGTTGAACAGTCCTTCTTTGGCTAAGTCTGTTGTAGGTCTTGCAGGAGTTTTAGCCGGCGGTGTAAATTTCCTGCCTCTAAATTCTCCTCCTATAATGCGCATGCGTATAATTGTTGTAATAAATAGATAGTGCTTGTCCAGCTACGGTCGTTAGATACTACATTGCTGCTGCCGTCTTTCAAATCAGGGAAGTATTGAGATAGTCCTGTTATCAGGTCTGAAAGATTACGATTGGTAGCGGTACATTGTAGGCTTAGCTCTCCATAGTCTATACCGTTCTCCTTACAAGCATGTTTCAAACGAAAGGCAATATCTTCCACATTGTTGTACGGGAATACCTGATGCCAATGTAATGTTCTGTTTTTGTAGAGAGTAGCATATACCTCATCACTGCCTATGCTGCATTGCATAGAGCATTCGGCCTTAAAAGGCTTGTAGAATTGATAAGAAGCGAATGGTAATATCTTAGCTCTGGTAAAGTATCTGCCTATCAGGCTTTGTATCGCCGATGGCCAAGCATACATATAGTAGGCATTGTCTTCGCGCACACTGTATGGAGATATTATTTCATTACTTTCTATAAAGTATAATTGCCTCAACCAGTTTTCTGCCTCCTCTTTTTTATACAGTGTGTCTGGTATCAAAAGAGATTTTTCCGTAGCTACAAATGTTGCTACTACCTTGTGCGGCGTAGACAGCATGGAGTCGTTTAAGAACTGATGCTCGAAGAAATCGAGTATCCATGTAGGCAGGTCACTTTTATAATCGTTGTAGCGTATCGTCAATAGATCGCCACGTTCACTAAAGCCAGCTACCGATATGCCTCTAGGAAATAATACCAAAATCACCTTCTCTACTTGAGAAAGTAGAGAATCTCCTGTATGGATCTTATAAACCTGTTGGTTAAATGCAGTATTTGTTAGCTCAGACATAGAAAGCACACAATTATAGAATAAATTTGCGACACTTACGAAAATGCAAGTGGGCACAAAATACAAAGTTCGTGCTTTTTACTGTGTTTTTAAAGCGAGTAACCAGAACTGTGCAATTATCTATATCAAATAAAGACATAATAAAGCTATCAGCCCCTATTGCGGTAGCTATGCTTATACCTCAGATTAGCTTTCTGACCGATACTGTTTTCCTGGGTCGTTTAGGGGAGCGTGAGCTTGGCGCCAATGGTATGGCAGGTATTTTCTATTTGATATTGGCGATGGTTGGTGTGGGGCTAACTAATGGTATACAAGTGCAGCTGTCTCGCAGGGCAGGCGAAGGTAATTATAAGGGTTTGGCCAAAACCTTTACCAATGGGATGATGCTGTGTCTGGTATTTGGTATCCTGCTTATGGGTATTGCGATGTTTGCTGCTCCTGCAATATTTACGGCAACACTTCATGATACAAAAAATGCTGATCTAAGTATTTCTTTCCTAAATGTACGTATGTGGGGCTTACCTTTTCTTATGCTTACGCAGTTGGCCAATGCGTTTTATATCGCTACTGGTCAGTCCAAATACTTGATTCATGGTTCTATTGCTGCTAATGCAGTGAATATAGTGCTGGACTACGGGTTGATATTCGGGGCTTTGGGCTTGCCTGAAATGGGTATGGAAGGTGCGGCTTTGGCCTCGGTGATATCAGAAGTGGTTTTCGTAATAGTGATGTATGGCATTTTTTATGCTAAGAAGATGCAGGTGAAATATCCTATACTAGAGTCGAAAAGCTTTGATTTCCCGTTAGCCAAGCAATCGCTTATAGTGGCAGCTCCTCTCATAGTACAGTTCTTATTCAGTATAGGAGGGTGGCAGATATTTTTTATATATGTAGAGCATCTTGGCACAAGAGAGTTGGCAGTAAGTCAAGTATTAAGAAGTGTATTTGGTGTAGCAGGTATTGGTCTCTGGTCATTAGCAGCTTCTTGTAATACAATGGTGAGTAATGTGATAGGGCAGGGCAAGCAACGGTTGGTGATCCCTGTCATTATCAGGACCATTAAAATAGCAGTAGCCTATGCCGCTATGCTAGGTATATTGCTGGTTATCTTCCCTGTTGAGTTTCTAAGCCTTTATAGGGACGACGCTGAAATGATAAAGCTAGCCATCCCTAGTTTGCGTATAGTAGCAATATCGTCGGTACTAATGGGCGTTGCCACAGTCTTGTTTAATGGTGTGATGGGGACAGGTAATACACGAGTGAACCTATTTATCGAAATAGGTTGTGTGCTTTCTTATATCTTGTACTGTACCATTGCCATTGAGCAAATGAGATTGCCGCTACACTGGGCTTGGATGTCTGAGTTTGTGTACTGGGGTACTTTGACCATAGCCTGTACACTTTATTTGCGTACAGGCAAGTGGAAAGGGAAATCGGTGTAGTTTAAGCAGCTTGCTCCGCTATTTCACTCATATTGATGCCGTTATGGCTTTCCTCAAAGGTACATTCGCCATTTTTGATAAGTAGTACTTGTGGGCTCTCATGGTGCACTTGAAATAGCTCTGCCACTTTATTAGAGATGTCTCTGTAGCGGATAAGGTCTAAATAATAGAATTTTATACCCTCTGGTTGTACCTCTCTTTCCAGTCTTGTTTTAGCCATAGAGCTGATAGAGCAGCGTATACTATGCTTGAAAATGACCACTGGTTGTGTCTTACTTTCTTCAATAATAGTGCTGAGTTGTGCTTCTTCGTGTAGTTCGTTCCAATTCATGGCATAAAATTAAGACGCTATTTTATTAGTTGTGTTATATCTCAATAAGTAGATGTTATAATTATATATGAGCTACGCTTTGCGCAATTCCTACATTCTCTCTACTTTAGCCCAATAGAAAATTGATTATCAATGAAGCATGCATTTGTATTTCCAGGACAAGGGGCGCAGTTCTCAGGAATGGGAAAAGAGCTGTACGAAGAGAGTACGCTAGCTAAAGAGTATTTTGAGCAAGCCAACGAAATATTGGGCTTCCGTATTACAGACGTTATGTTTAGCGGTACTGCAGAAGAGCTAAAGCAGACCAAAGTTACACAACCTGCGGTATTCCTACACTCCGTTATTCGTTTTCTTACTGCTGATGGTTTAAAACCTGATATGGTAGCAGGACACTCACTTGGAGAGTTCTCTGCTTTGGTAGCTAATAAAACATTGTCGTTTGAAGACGCATTGAAATTGGTAGCTAAACGAGCTGCAGCAATGCAACGTGCTTGTGAGATCAATCCGAGTACTATGGCAGCAGTATTAGGCCTTGAGGATGCTAAGGTAGAGGAAGTGTGTGCTACTATTACAGACGAGGTAGTTGTGCCTGCTAACTATAACTGCCCGGGTCAGCTAGTGATTAGTGGTAGTATAGAGGGTATCAACAAAGCCTGTGAGCTAATGAAAGAAGCAGGTGCTAAGAGAGCATTGGTGTTACCTGTAGGTTGTGCATTCCACTCTCCGCTGATGGAGCCTGCTAAGGAAGAACTAAAAGAAGCTATATTAAATACAAGATTTGGCAACCCTGCTTGTCCTATATATCAGAATGTGGATGCGAATCCATACATCACACCTGAAGATATACAGCAAAACTTGATCAACCAATTGACAGCACCTGTACGTTGGACGCAAACTGTAGAGCACATGATCAAAAACGGAGCTACTCAGTTTACAGAAGTTGGTCCAGGTAATGTATTGCAAGGGCTTGTGAAAAAGGTAGACCGCCAAATACCTACTGAAGGTATGAGCTAAATAAAAATGTACAATTCTTTAAAAGGCATACTAAACTAGTATGCCTTTTTTATGTCATATTATTGCTATATTGCATATAGCAACAGAGTTGATTCCCCTCCCAATTACTTATAGTTTGTAAACTGTTGTGCAATGAAAACAATTAATCTAATAATTACACTATTAGCATTATTGCTAGTTGTAAAAAATACATCAGCGCAAGAACATATTAACTCGATTAATAATTGTCCTGCATGTATTAAAGAGGCTAATGATGACGATTTGAAATGGGAGAAATATGCCAAAAATTTACAAAAAGCACCACGTAAAATAGTAAATACATCTAATGGTCCTTTGTATGAAATACCTGTGGTTGTTCATGTACTACATATGGGTGAAACTTTAGGAAGTGTAAACAATCCTACAGATGCTCATATTGTGAATTGGATCGAATACATTAATCAAGTGTTTGATTGTAAGTGGCAAGCTTATCCTGATGAAAATTCTGGAGGAGTTAAAGTTCCTATTAGGTTGGTATTGGCTCAGAGGGATGAAAATTGTAATTCAACAAACGGTATTACAAGAACAAATGGATTAAATATTTGGTCTAAATACATAAATGGTATGTCTGATACCGATTATGCGGGTCCTCTTCCAACACAAGTTAACTATCACGAAGTGCTCACAAAGCTCAAATGGGATAGGGGTTTGTACTATAATATCGTTATCGTTAATGAAATTGCTGATACAACAAAAGTGACGGGGCTAACAGGGTCCCCAAATTCTTGTTTTGGCCCAGTAATATTTATAGAAAGTGATGTAGCAGCGGCAGGTAACCCGGAAATACTAGCAGAGTTAGGGAAGGCCTTTTCCTTAGATTATACTTTTAATGGTGATGGGCAAGGTGCTACTTGTCCCCCCAATAATAATTGTTTGACATCAGGAGATAAAGTATGTGATACCGAACCGCATAAAAGAGGTTTTGTTTCTACTGGCTGTTCGGTAACAGACATCAATCCTTGTACAGGTAGCTCAATAAATTATACTGATGCGAACTTTATGAGTTTTTCTCCACGTGTTTGTCGTAATAGATACACACAGGGGCAAGTAAATAAAATGGAGTATAGTCTTAAAAACCATATTATGTGGAAGAATTATTTACTTGAATCTGATGCTGTATATCCTCCAGTTGTAAGCAATAATAGTTGTAAGACTGATTTTAGTTTATTTGACACCGCAAGTACTTCTGTGGCAGGTTTTAGTTGGTTCATTTTTAGTGAGATCAATGATTTTGGATATTATTACCAACATCAAAGAAAGAACCTATATGAAGACCATTCTTGTTGGCAAAAAACAAAAGTTTATCAAGGGCGTTCTTATCCTATTGAAATAGACTTAGGTAAAGATCTGCAATATGTGAAAGTATATATTGATTATAATAATGATGGGAGTTTTCATAGTACGCAGGAATTAGTTTCTTCCAGTATCTCATCTGGTCGGTACAAGGATACATTGTCAATACCAACAACTAATGTGGTTACTTGCAAGTATTTGCAAATGCGTGTTGTGACAGAAAGAGCTAGTGCTTCTAGCCCCGGCCCTTGTACTAATTTAGAGAGAGGGCAAGTTAGGGACTACAGTGTTTATATTAGTCCAGAATCTATATCGCAAATATCCATAAAGCATATAGGGGGTAAATTGCCAGCCTGTGAAGGAGATTCATTGCAGTTTGAAGCTACAATACTGAATGCTATTCAAGGTTCCCCAGTATATTGGGAGGTAAATAAGAAAATGGATTTAGGGTCGCTTAAGCCAGTAGTAAGCAATCATGTAAAAGATGATAAGATTAAAGCCGTATTGATATCCGCTAATCATGTTTGTGTAACACAAGAAGATAGTGTCTTTTCAAACATAATAAATATACCATATAAACAGCAAAATGTTCGACCAACAATTTCAATAGATAATGGGAAAATTGCATCTGATATATATCCTGTTGATTGGCATGAATCAATGAGTGGATTATTAGTGAAAAATTCTTTTACTACTTATTCGCCTTCCGTTACAGGTATCTATTATGCATATAATGTAGATACTACTGGTTGTAGTTCTATTAGGTCTAATAATCTATATAGTTTTCCTTTGAATGTAAAGGAAAGTGAAAATGACAGAATCAGTGTATATCCAAATCCTGCTTCTATATATTTTGAAATTAAAACATTGTATAAAACAATAAATACGATCTCTATTTCAAATAGTTTAGGACAAGTAGTTGGCTATTATACTAACGTAGGGCAGTCTTTATATGTAAATACTAAACAATGGCAAGCTGGTATATATACAGTTACGATTCTGCTAGATAATGGGATACAGCATGTTAGCAAAGTTATGATTGTAGAATAGTAACAAGTGTAAGTCTTTATTGGGATTTCCTTACAAAGTAGTTGGCAGGTCCGTCAACATATGTGCTCGATAATATAAGCTCGTTATTGCATAGCGCAATAGTGCCTTGTGTGTGTTCGTAGTCTTGAGTGAGTTGCAATTGCCATTCTGTACTTGATAGTTGTTTTAAACTCCACACACCAGTAGCTACAGTTACACCACTCTCTGTAATATGGTAGGTAGATGCATCATTAAAATGTATCAATACATGCTTAGATGCAAAGGTTGTTTTTTGCGTCCATGGGTTGAATGTTTTTTCCCATTGCCAATTGCCTAAAATGTTATTGGTTATTTGAGAAGGGTAAGGGTTACTTGCTTTATGGCAGTTGTGTATTGCATCAAAAGGTATGGGGTTGGTCTCGTTGTTGGGTGCTATAGTGTCGCTACTTTTCCTTGTGCAGGCACTTGTGCTAAGTAGCAGTAAGGTTAAAATGCTATATGTTATTAAGGATAGTGTATTGCGCATATAGTAGATCGGTTAGAGCTAACTAAGTTAAATGAAAATAGCGAGCCGTATGGCTCGCTATTTGTTAAAAATATTATGATGAGCGGTTATCTCATATCTACCACTTCCACATTTTCGTTGCCTTTTGCCTTTGTATCAAAAACAAAGAAGCTATTGTCTAATGCAGGGTTGGTTTTAAAGTTGCTAATATCGTAAGCGTAGTTGCTGCCTTCTTTACTGGTCATTTCGCTACGTATGATAATGTCTGTTTTCTTGTCAATATACAGCTTTACGGTCTTCATGTCTGCTGTGTTATTAATAGCGGTCATGGTAATAACGTCGCAAGCTTTACCATTAACAGTTTTTGTTCCGCCGTATACAGACTTGTACGATTTGGTGTAATCTCCCGCAAATATTTTTTGAGGGGAAATTTCTTGTTCTGATGCTACGTATTCGCTAATGGTAACTTCGCCCATCTCCTTCATATATCGGTATAGATTTTTGGCATCGGTCATTATTTGCATGCCTTCCATTTCTATACGGTACATCTCACCTTTAAGGTAAAAAGCACCTTTTTTGGTTTCGTTCAGTCCGTTATCGTTGGATATTTTCATTGTAAAGTCTGCTTTAAGCGACTTTAGTTTTTTAAAGTTTTTGTTCACCTGCTCCAGTACAGCTTTAGCTTTAGCATCGGTTTGAGCCATAGTTGGCAGTGCTAATAGCATAACAGCTGTTGTTATCGCAATCAAAATTCTAGTCATAATCTACGTGGTGTTATATGTTAATACAACTTTCTTGCTGCAAAGAAAGTGATTAGTTCTTTAAGGAAAGTTTAAAATAATGTTACCGTGTGCTATATAGTATTCAAAAACTGTTCCAATTCGCTTTCGGTATGCATTAAAACCTCTCTTGGTTTGCTGCCTACAGATGGGCCTACTATGCCAGAGGCTTCGAGTTGGTCCATGATACGTCCAGCCCTGTTATATCCAAGGTTAAAACGACGTTGCAACATAGAGGTGGAGCCAGACTGTGTTTGTACCACTTGGCGTGCACATTCGGCAAATAATTTATCTCTATTGGTAAGGTCTACATCTTTACTACTACCGCCTTCTTCGCCTTCGTACTCCGGAAGTTCAAAAGCAGAAGGGTAGCCTTGTTGTTCCCCGATAAATTCTACGATCTCTTCTACTTCGGGAGTGTCGACAAAGGCACATTGAAGTCTTAACAACTCACTGCCGTATGAGATAAGCATATCACCTCTTCCTATCAATTGCTCTGCACCGCCAGCATCTAATATCGTTCTAGAGTCGACTTTAGCAGATACTTTAAAGGCGATACGTGCAGGGAAGTTGGCTTTGATAGTACCTGTGATAACGTTAACAGAAGGGCGCTGTGTAGCGATGATCAAGTGGATACCTACAGCACGTGCCAGCTGCGCCAAACGAGCGATCGGCATTTCTACTTCTTTGCCTGCTGTCATGATCAAGTCGGCAAACTCATCGACCACTAACACTATGAATGGAAGGTATTGATGACCATTCTCTGGATTCAGACGACGTTTGATGAACTTGTCGTTATACTCTTTTATATTTCTAGCTCTAGCCTCTTTTAGCAGGTCATATCTATTATCCATTTCAATACACAAAGCATTTAGTGTATTGATCACTTTTTTAGTGTCGGTGATAATAGCTTCTTCCTCATTAGGCAGCATTGCTAAGAAGTGCTTTTCGATAGTTCTGTATACGGAAAGCTCTACTTTCTTAGGGTCTACCATTACAAACTTTAATTGTGCAGGGTGCTTCTTGTATAGTAGTGATACAAGTATTGTATTGATACCTACAGATTTACCTTGACCTGTAGCACCTGCCATAAGTAGGTGTGGCATTTTTGCCAAGTCTACTATGTAAAGTTCGTTGTCTATTTTTTTACCTAGAGCAATAGGTAAGCTCATTTTTGTATTACGAAACTTTTCACTAGCCAATAAGCTGTTGATGCGTACTATTTGCTTGTTGGCATTAGGTACTTCAATACCTATAGTACCCCTACCTGGTATAGGTGCAATGATACGTATGCCAAGAGCAGCTAGGTTTAGTGCAATGTCATCTTCAAGGTTACGGATCTTTGAGATACGTACACCCTCAGCAGGTACGATTTCGTATAGGGTTACCGTAGGGCCTACTGTAGCGCTAATGCGTTGTATCTCTATACCAAAACTGCGTAAGGTTTGGATGATTTGATTTTTGTTTTTCTCCAGCTCTGCCTTGTCTAGAACAATGGACTCTTGCGAGCGTTCTTCCAGCAGGTCTAGGGTAGGGAATTTGTAGTTTGGTAGGTCTAGCTCAGGAGCATAAGGTTCTCCGTCTTCTATGCTTATGTGTCCACCATGTTTTGGTGTGGTTTTCTCGTCTTCTTTTTTAGTGACTTCAAATGAGATGTCCTCTTCTTCAGTCTCTTCTTTTGCAGCTTTCTTTGGAGTAGGTGTCGGCGCAGGAGGTACTTCCATTGTTACCTCTGTACTCGCTTCTTCCACAGGTACTTCAACAACATCCTCCTCTTTTTCTGCGTAAAGCTCATTGATAGTTTTAGGAGTGTCTTCCTGTTTTTCTATCAGTTGCATATCGAGCTCTTCATCAATTTCTTCGTCTACTTCTTCTTCGCTATTGAATAGTATTGTTGCGTTATCGTTGTTTAGTTGATTGGCACTTTCAGGAGGTGCAGCCATCTCTTTTAGTGCGTCATCAGTATCGTCTTCCTCTAGTTCTTGATTTTCTTCTTTGGATGTGCTCTCTGTTTTCTCTGGCTTTAAGGCAGCAGCAGCTGTAGCCATTTTGTTGGCCGTTCTTCTTGCTTTTTTGATAAGAGGTGAAATATCTAAAGCAAATACAACGAATAAGAAAAAGCATACAATAGCAAAGAGTACCATCCCCGTACCCGCAGTGCCCATTATGCCATTAAGGTAGGTTATAGCCTCGTTGCCCCAAGCTCCACCAAAAGGAAACTTCGCGCTAGGCATGGTGTATGCTAGTATTGGCGCTATTAGTAGAAGTGCTATAGATAGCCAGCGTAAATATTTACTAAGGTTAGTTTTTTTGCTATTGTATAATAACCTAAAAGCGAAAAGGCATAAAATAATGCCAATTGCTAATGCAGCTATACCTACACCCTTGTATACGAGTACGTGGGATATAGCAGCGCCTAAACGACCACCCCAGTTGGCGACAGAGCTTTTGTCTTTAAAAACAAAATGATTTAATCCGTGTTCAGATAGGAGCAGGTCTTGGTCTACCTGCCAAGTGAAACAATAACTAATGATGGAAAAGCTGACGAATACACCAGCTAATAAGAATAAAATGCCCAACCCAAGTTTTGCTTGTTTTAGGCGTTCTGTATAGTCTATTTTTTCCTCCTTATTGTTAGAACGGTTGCCGTTATTTTTCTTCTTTGTTGTAGCCATTGTTGCGGTTAGCAGCAGTAAAAGTACAATTTTAATGAAGTTATAACCCAATATCGGGTCTATTAAAAGATTGATGTTTGAATAATTTGTTAAAAAAATTAATTTTAATAATAAATATTTCTCAGATATGTCCTGTAGGTAATATTAACCGAAAGTGTAATTATACCCAATGTTCATTAATAGACACAAGATTGCCCTAGGTAGACTGCCAATATATTTGGTAGTTGCGGTATGCTTATGTGTATTTAATAGTGTTAAGGCTCAAGTACAGGATTCGGTATGGATAACATCGAATCATACTGCACAAGTTTTGGCACAAAAATTTGCAGGCCCTGGAGTTATTGTTACCAACTCAAAACTTGTTTGCCCTTCAGGTGCTAGCGGTATATTCACTACACACAATAGTAATCTGGGTTTAGATAGCGGTATTGTGCTTACTACAGGGTTGGCTGCGTCTATTACACTGCCAACACCATCGGGGCCAGTACACTTTGCAGGTGCAAATGGAGATCCTAACCTTTTTGCTAGTAAAAGGCATTTTGCTATGGGAGATCAAGACCTGACCAATTACGTAGGCAAACCTACATACGATGCTTGCTATTTAGAGTTTGATTTTATTCCTCAGGCAGATAGTGTGACGTTCGAATATATTTTTGGTTCAGAAGAATATGTTGACTTCTCTTGTAGTGATTACAATGACGCTTTTGCCTTTTTTATATCTGGACCAGGTATTGTAGGGAAGAAGAACCTAGCATTGATACCTAATACAAAGATTCCTGTAAGCATTAACAGTACTACAGATGTAAATATTAATACTCCTGTACAATTATCGCATTGTACTAATATGGGGGCAGGATCTCCTTTTTATCAGTATTATGTGCAAAATTCAGGAACAACAGTTACTTACAATGGCTTTACTAAAGTGTTTAAAGCCTCGGAAGAGGTGATGCCTTGCAGCACTTATCATTTGCGTATGGTAGTGGCCGATGTGAGTGACGATAAACTGGATTCGGGAGTGTGGCTTAAAGAAGGAAGCTTGTCTACTAATGTACCAAAGATCACCTCTTCAGGAGAACCCAATTTAGGTAGTGGAAGGGCTGTGTGTTTAAGAGGGTGCACACCAGGTAAGTTTACGTTTACTAGAAAGTATGCTAATAATAAGCCACTTATCATAAAATATGTTATTACAGGGTCTGCTCAAAATGGTATAGACTACAAAAGGATCCCTGATTCGGTAATAGTGCCAGCCAATAGTGTAAGTGTGGACCTGCCCATAGAAGCGCTACGCAGATCACCTGCTGTAGGAGGGAGAACTGTGAAATTATTAATCTATGCTGGTAATAATTGTGGTATGCAGCCAACACCTATTGATAGTGCTGAAATCGATATTTGGGATGAGTTATATGTGGATATACTTACCCCAGACACAACAATATGTGAAGGTAACAGTATTGAGATAAGAGGATGGGGCGAAAAAGGGTATACTTATAAATGGTCGCCAACTAATGGAGTATTACACCCGTCTCATATAAATACAATGATAAAGCCAACATCTAAACAAACATATAAACTTACGGCTAGTTACCCTGGCTGTCAGGATATATATAGAAGTATTACGTTAGATATTGAGCCTTATCCTATAGTAGACGCAGGTGCTGATATTGATATTTGCCAGCACGACCAGCAGCTTATAGAAGTGAATGTTGCGCCTAAATCTTTTAATAATTATAGCTTTTTTTGGACGCCTGCAAACGATTTAAATAGCCCGAAAGGTAAATTGGTGAGATTGTTTGCTAACGTGAGCACTAAGCTTAAGGTAACGGCAAGAACACCAGCAGGTTGCGCAGGGTCTGACAGTATCAATGTGACCGTTCATCCAGGAGATTTCGGGTATATAGTAAGTGATACATTAGCATTATGTCCTTTAGATACATTAGGGCTTGAGGTGGCAGGAGGAATTTCTTATACATGGTCTCCTAATCAGTATTTAAGTACTACTGATGGGCCTAAGGTTAAAACTTTCCCTATAACCAGTATGTTGTATGATGTGAATATTGTAGATGCTTATGGTTGTAAAGATACGTTGAGAGTTCCTGTAGAGATGAGTGATGGGGCCGTTTTGTATTTAGGAGATGATGTTACGCTGCATCCGGGCGAACGCCATCAAATGCAACCTGAAGGAAATTGTGTGGAGTTTACATGGTTCCCATGGGTAGGTTTAAGTTCGCCTTATTCTGCAACACCTTTTGCACAACCTGAGGTAGATACAAGGTATGTGGCACATGGCATAACGAGAGATGGTTGTGCTACAGATGATACTATAAATATCTTTTTGAGGAACACTATATTAGATATACCTAACGCATTTAACCCCAACGGAGTAAATAAAGAATTAAAAATTATTAAGCGAGGCATTGCAACTTTGAAATATTTCCGTATTTTCAACCGTTGGGGAGAGAAAATATTCGAAACTTCGGATATAAATAAGGGTTGGGATGGTAAGTATAATGGTGTGGAACAGCCTGTTGGAGTATATATATATATGCTAATGGCAGAAGCAGATAATGGAGAGCCATTTATACAAAAAGGAAATATTACTTTATTAAGATAAACACTTATAAGGATTATATAACATGATCAGGAAAAATACCATTAGCCGTGTAAGCCTGGTAGCCGCATTGGCATTATCGATGTTTACAGGTAAAGCACAGGATGTTCACTTTACGCAGTTTAACGCAGCACCATTAACTGTCAACCCCGCTTTTACGGGTAACTTTGACGGTCAATATCGTGCATCTGCTATATACCGCGATCAGTGGAGAAGTGTTACGGTACCATTCAAAACATATGCAGTATCTTTTGACGCACCTATTGTGAGTGACCTTACTATAGACGATTACTTAGCAGCTGGTGTACAACTTTATAATGACCGTGCTGGTGATGGTAACTTGTCTAACCTAACAGCATTAGCGTCAATAGCATATCATAAATTCTTAGGTGCTAATACTAATAAGGCTTTATCTGTAGGTTTTCAAGGAGGTTATACTCAAAAGAGTATAGACCTTTCTAAATTATACTTTCAGGACGAATTTATAAATGGCGGTTTTCAACCAGGTGTTTCTGGTGAAAACCTAAATAACAAAGTAAACTATTTTACAGTAAATGCAGGTATCTCTTGGGCTCACATGGTAGGTTATAAGTTTAGCTATACTTTAGGCTTAGGGGCTAATAACCTTAACCAACCACAAGAGTCTTTCCAAAGACAAAAGAATAGTGATGTTGGTTTAGGAATGCGTTACACTGGTCAATTAGGTATCGTAGCTTATGTTAGCGAAAAATTGAGCTTAAGACCAGCTGTATTATACCAATCGCAATCTACAGCTAGCGAAATAGTTGCGGGTAATGAGTTTCACTACATCTTAGGAAACAACCCTGAGATCCGTAATTATACTACAGCTATCTTCTTAGGAGGTTGGTATAGAAATCAAGATGCTATCATGATTAATGCTGGTGTTGAGTTCAAAGGACTACGTGTAGGGTTGAGTTATGATTATAACACATCAGACCTTAAGAATGCATCAAACGGTAACGGAGGATTTGAAATATCATTAACTTATGTAGCACCACATCCATTGTCTTTTGCTCGTAAGCTGATATATCCTTGTACTCGTTTCTAATAACGAAAATGAAAAAAAGATAGAAAGGGTAAAAAAAAACACAAACTCTTTCTTTTATTTAAACCAATTTTTACTTTTATACCCATTAACAATGCTCACTCATATGAGAAAAAAATGGCTTTTACTGTTTCTAGCTACATTTGTAGTATCAACTTCAGTACAATTTGATGCATCTGCGCAGCGACAGAAAAAAAATAAATACAGAAATCAGGCAAACGATCCTGTAGAAAAACTTCCATATCACAGGAAGCTACGTTGGGCAGATAACCTTTTCCGTGCTGGTGGTTATTTTGATGCAATTCATTACTACCAACAATTGAAGCAAGAGCAGCCTCGTAATCCGTATTTGACTTATCAATTAGCAGAGTGTTATTGGTTAACTCGTGACTATATACCTGCAGCACACTATTTTGGTGAGGCTTATGGTATGGCTTCTAAACTTTACCCTGAAGCTATTTACAAGCAAGCGGTAATGACAAAGATGTCAGGAGACTATTCTAAAGCTGTAGATCAGTTCAATCAATTTATAAAAGATAATCCTAAGACATATAAAAAGCTTAAGAAAAGAGCTTTACGTGAGATAGAGGGTTGTAGTATGGCTGTTAATTCAATGAAAGATCCTCAGCCAGTTAATGTTAAGAATGCTGGACCTAATGTGAACAGTGCTTATACAGAATCTGCACCTTATCCATTAGGAGATACTGCACTTCTTTTCTCTACTATGCGTGCAAATGATCCTATCGTTATTGATAGAAGTACTGCTACGCAAAACTTCTTCTCAAGATTTATGGTGTCTAAGAAGCAGCAGTATACAAATGAAGTAGATTCTTTTGAATGGCCGCTATACTTTAATGACGGAGATTTTAATTCTAACAAAGAACACGTTGGTAATGGTGTATATAGCCCAGGTGGTGAGCGCTTTTACTTTACAAAATGTCGTAGAGGTGATTCTATGACTACTATGTGTAAAATATATGTATCTGAGTTCAAAGGTTCTTCTTGGAGTAGTCCTGAACTATTAGGTAACGATATTAACTCTTCAGGTTCTAGTAGTACACAACCTTTTATAGCTAAAGTGGGTAAGAAAGAAATTTTATTCTTCTCTTCAAATCGTACATTACAAAGTCGTGGTGGATATGATATATGGTATTCAGTAATTGACCCACGTAATAATACTTACCGTCGTCCTCAAAATGCGGGTAAGCAAGTGAATACGAAGCAAGATGAGGTTACTCCTTACTATAATACAGAAGAAAATACACTATACTTCTCTTCTAATGGATGGGTAACTATGGGTGGTTTTGATGTTTACTCTGCTGTAGGTGGTCCTTCTAGATATAAGAATGTACAGAACTTAGGTTACCCTATCAATACATCTGCTGATGAATTATACTTCATCAAAGATTCTTATGGTAAGCCTGATGCATATGTAGTTTCTAACCGTATTGGAGCTATTGCGCTTAAAAACCCTACTTGTTGTGATGACATATGGCGCATACAATATGAGCCAACATTAACAGTTCTAGGTCAAGTTAAAAACAACAAAACTGGAGAATTGATCAACGAGGTTGTTGTTAAAATGGCTGACGAATCAGGTAATGTTAAAAACTACAATTCTACAGATGGTACTTTCAGTTACAATCTTATGAGAGGACATTCTTATGTTCTTACAGGAGATAAAGCTGATTTCAGTACACACAGAGCTAGTATAAGCACTATGGACGTTAAGCGTACAGATGATGATGATACAGTTCGTGTTACTATCTACATGGATGAGATCATTAAGATCCCTACTTTTGAAGTACACAATATCTATTACGATTACAACAAAGATGAACTACGTCCATCTTCTGTAGCTTCTCTAGATACTCTTGTTAACTTCATGAATGATAACCCTTCATTAAGTGTTGAGATCTACTCTTTCGCTGATGCTCACGGTAATCCTGATTATAATAGAGATCTTTCTTTACGTCGTGCTGAATCTGTAATGAGTTACCTTGAGTCAGCTGGTATTGAAAGAAGCAGAATGACGGCTAAAGGCTTTGGTGAGTCTATGCCAGCAGCTGCGAACGAAAATGCTGATGGTAGTGATAACCCTGCAGGTCGTCAGTTAAACCGTCGTACTGAATTACGTATTATATCAGATGATGGAACTCGTAGAGTATTGTTTGATAGCTCTAAGCCTGGTAATATGAGTACTCAGAGTCAAAACTTAGAAATGTCTGAGGGTATGAGTGATGATGATGATATGGGTGGTGAAATGGATTATGGCGATCCAGGTAGCAGAGTGAACTAATATTGACACACTATAACAGATATATTATAGGCTGTACTTTTTGTACAGCCTATTTTTGTATGACAATCTATTTCTTGTATGAATTATATAAAAGTTTCTTTTCCTGATATTAATGAGGATTTGGCCGAAATGGTCATTGCTAGCTTAAGTGATATTGGTTTTGATGGTTTTGAAGAAACTGATACTCATTTAGCAGCATTTGTAGCAGAAGATAAATGGAGTGAGGAAGAGCTAAGCACAGTAATTGAACAGTATGGCATTAGTTATAGCACGGAAGATATCGAAAATGAGAACTGGAACGCTAAGTGGGAGAGTAGTTTTGAGCCTGTAATTGTAGGTGATTTTTGTGCAGTAAGGGCTGATTTTCATAAACCTGTAGATGGTGTGCAGTATGAAATTATAATAACACCTAAAATGTCTTTTGGCACAGGGCATCATGCAACAACGCAGCTGATGATAGAGTATATGAGCAGTATAGATTTCAAGCAAAAGACAGTACTTGATTTTGGTACGGGTACAGGCGTGTTGGCTATATTGGCAGAAATGCTTGGTGCTGATAATATAACAGCTATTGATAATGATGAATGGTCGTATGAAAATACGATTGAGAATAGTGAACGAAACAATTCATCGAAGATTACCACATATCATGCTACTTTAGATAAGGAGTATGGTAATAAATACAATATTATATTAGCGAATATTAATAGAAATATTCTACTGCAGTATATGACAGAAATGTATGCTATGCTTACTGATGAAGGAGTATTACTGCTTAGTGGTATTATGCCGGAAGATAAGGAGGTTATCTTAAATGCTGCTGATGAAGCAGGCTTTTTCCAATCTGAATATAAGGAGATGGGGAACTGGGTAGCGGTTAAAACATATAAATAGGCAATTTTGTTATACTTTTCTTAAAGCTCCTTTTTAACTATTTGATTGTCAGTGTTTTGTGTTTGTTTGTGGAATACTATCCTAGGATAAGTTGAAACAAAATAGTATATTCACCCCTTCACCGATTTAATATAAGTATGGATATAGCAATTCTGATTACCCTTGCATACTTGATTGGCTCGATACCTACAGCTGTTCTAGTAAGCAAAAGAATTTTTGGTATAGATATTCGTGAACACGGTAGTGGAAACTCCGGTGCAACGAATACATCAAGAATATTAGGGGCTAAAGCCGGGATTGCTGTAATGCTTATAGATGTTTTAAAAGGTGTCTTAGCCGTTAAATTATCTGTTATTTTTCTTTCAGGTTGGGATACTGAACAGTTAGTTAATTTACAAGTATTCTTAGGCTTAGCAGCTGTATTAGGTCATATTTTCCCTATTTGGGCAGACTTTAGAGGTGGTAAAGGTATTGCTACATTATTTGGAATGATCGCAGCAATACAGCCCTTAGTAGCAGTAAGTCTTATTGGGGTTTTCTTATTAATGCTTTTTGTAACACGCTATGTGTCTTTAAGTTCTATTAGTGCGAGTATAGCATTTCCTTTATTGATCCTTTTTATTTTTAGAGAGCCCGAGTTAAGCTATAGACTATTTGCCATAGCAGCAGCTTGTTTAGTGGTGTTAACACACTACAAGAATATCAATAGATTGATCCAGGGAAACGAAAGCAAAGTAGCCATGTTCAAAAAGCGAAAATTTCGCAGAAAGAATAATAGTTAAGACTTAGTTCATCCTGTTTAGCTACTTTTACAGTAATATTTACTATTTCTATAAATAACAGTTAGTTATGAAGCGTATATCTACTGCAACGAAGATATCAGTTTTATTATTGGCAGGTTTTCTGTCTGTGTCATTGGTTTCTTGTTTTAAAAATCCTGTTACAGGTAGAAGTTCTCTAAACATAGTAGGTGAAGGTGAATTGAGAAGTATGGCAAACAACCAATACGCATCTTTCCTTTCAGAGAATAAACCAATGCAAGGTACTAGAGATGTGGAAATGGTGAAAAGGGTAGGAGATAAAATGGCCAAGGCTGTTACTCAGTATTTAGCAAGTAGAGGGCAACAAAATCTCATTAGTGGCTACCAATGGGAGTTCAATCTTGTAAATGAAAATCAAGTGAATGCTTGGTGTATGCCAGGTGGTAAGGTTGTTGTTTATACAGGTATAATGCCCGTTGCACAAACCGAAACTGGTCTTGCCGTAATAATGGGACACGAGATAGCCCATGCAATTGCACGCCATGGTAACGAGCGTATGAGCCAGCAAATGGTAGCTCAAGCAGGTGGTGTTACATTATCTGCGTTGTTATCTACTAAGCCTGCACAGGCACAACAGTTGTTTAATGCTGCGTATGGTGTAGGTTCTCAATTAGGCGTATTAGCTTATTCTCGTTCTCATGAGAGTGAAGCCGATCGCATGGGTTTAATTTTTATGGCTATGGCTGGTTATAACCCAAATGAGGCAGTAAATTTTTGGGGAAGAATGGCGGCATTGAGTGGTGGTCAGGCTCCACCTGAATTTTTAAGTACTCACCCTAGCAATCAGCGTAGGATAAACGATATTAAAGGATTATTGCCAGAGGCAATGAAGTATTACAAACCTCAATAGTTATTATTGTATCGGGCTGCTTACTATAAAAGATTATTAAGCTATTTATTCCCCGTAAGGATAAAGAAGAGTTCTAGTACACATAACGATGTGCTGGAACTTTTTATTTATAGAGGGCAGTTTCAGTTGGCTACAGAAGATGCTTTGTATTCAGATGGGAAGAGGTATAAGCCCATGAAGATGGCATTCAAACATTTGAAGGCTCAATTGCATGATGCTAAGGAGATTCTATTTTTAGGTGGAGGGCTATGCAGTGGTATACAAATGCTTGAAGAAAAAAGTATTGCTGCTCAATATACTGTTGTAGAGATCGATGATAATATAATAGACTATGCCAAGGCCTTCTTTGATAAGGATGTTGCAGTTCGGTTTATATGTGCAGATGCTCAAGAGTATATGAGGACTATTGATAGAAAGTATGATTTAATTGTCGTAGATATATTTAATAGTAGAGTGCCTGCAGAGTTTGTAACAGAAGAGGGTTTTCTACTTCAATGTAGAAATGCATTAAACAATGGAGGTAGTTTTGTGCTCAACTATATAGTGAATGGCTATCCTCTTTGGGAGGATGCCCTAGAACAGATCAGCACCGTATTTCCTAGTAATACAGTGCTGAAATATGATATCAATCGTATAGTTATTGCTACAGTTTAGCAGACTGAATACGTAATACTTTTCTGTTTTTCTTTTGCACCCTCATTTTTTCAGGCACTAGATTACTGATCTCATCCATAAGGCTTTGTAGGAGAGATAAACGTACAAAGTGACTGTTGGTTACTAAAGCAATTTCACGAACAGGTTCTGGGTTTTCAAAATATCTAACTCTTTCCATACGATCTTCGTCAAATTCAAAGGTAGCTAACTCAGGAAGGATGGTAAGTCCTCCATTCTTATCCACCATTTTACGTAGCGTTTCTACGTTACTCGATTCGTATCTGTAAGCTCTATCAGCTTGAAGTTTCTGAATATTATCACTGCATAGGTCTAGAACCTGATTGCGCATACAATGTCCTTCGTTTAATAACCATATTTTATCAAGAGCAATATCTTCAGGTGTTACCATTCTCTTCTTTAAAACGGCTTTTTCATTTTCTGAAAAGTAGGCTATGAATGGTTCGTAAAACAATGGATATTCTTTGATACTAGATTGTTCCAGTGGTGTACTTAACAATCCTGCATCTATTTCATTATTGTTAAGAGCTGTAATGATCTGGTCGGTCTCCATTTCTTTAACCTGTAGTTTAACCTCGGGATAGTTTTCTGAATAGTGCTGTAGTAAACCAGGTAAAATATAAGGAGCAATAGTAGGTATTACCGAAAGTTTAAATGTTCCCGCAACTGAATTTTGTTGATTCAGTATAAGTTCGTTTACTTTTTCGCATTCAGAAAGAACAACTCTTGCTTGATCTACTATAGCTTCTCCCATAGCTGTTATTGCTATAGGGTGTTTATTTCTGTCAAAAAGTTTAACTCCTAGTTCATCTTCCAGCTTTTGTATTTGCATACTAAGCGTTGGCTGTGTTACAAAACATTTTTCAGCTGCCGCTACAAAACTTTTATAAGTAGCTACTGCTACCACATACTCAAGTTGCGTAATTGTCATAACAAAGTGGTTTGTGCGCTAATCTACGTCATAAAGTTGATAAGAACGACGAGTTTAGCAATGTATTAATACTTGGTTAAAATCATGCTTAGTAGCATTTTTCCGCCAACTAAAGGAAATAGTAGGGGTGTCTTTTTATATACGGTAATCTGTAAAAAATCCCGAATATGAAAAAAGCACATTTATTATCTCGAAGTTTAATGTTACTGTTGCTATTTGTTGGCATGTCTGTAGACGTGTTTGCTCAGGTAACAGTTACTATCAATGCCTCGTCAGGTAACTTGAAGACAGGCTCTGTAAACTCCTCTGGTACAAAGAATAGCGGCAATATGCTTAATATAAGAACACTAAGTTCTGGCTCAAGAGGCTGGGCTGTGTTCGACCTATCATCTATACCTGCTGGTGCTATTGTCACTTCGGCCAAAGTAAAGTTTAGAACATTCAACACCACAACATCAGGTGCAACTAATAGAATACGTGGTGTAAATGGTAACCCTGTAACAATGAGTGGAACAACATTGTTCAGCTTGTTAAATACAGGTACTGTTTTAAACGCTTCTTCATGGCCGGGTAATGCTGCAAATACAGAAACCGTAACTAGTGCAGGATTAACATATTTGGAAAATAATATTGGCGGTGATGTTTTACTAGGTTTTGTTCGTGGTTCTACCAACCAATACAATATATATGGTAACACAGCATCAGCAGCTAATATACCTAAGCTTGAAATAACTTATTTGACATTATGTACGGGTACGCCAACTGCAGGTAATATTATCAGTCCTACAAACGTTTGTCCTAATAAGGGTTTTAAAATTTCCTTGTCAGGGCATACAGTAGCTTCAGGTGTTACCTATCAATGGCAATCAAAGCCTAGCAGTGGTGGTGCATTTACCAATATTGCCGGAGCTACTGCTACTTCTTACAATGCTTCTATTAATACTCCAACAGATTTTAGATGTATTGTTTCTTGTGGAAATTCAGGTCAGTCTGCAACAACGGCTTCTGTTAGTGTTACAGTTAATAGTTTCTACGTATGTTACTGCAACGATAATTTAGGAGGTAATAACAATGTTCCTATTAATAATGTAACGGTGGTAGGTACTTCGTTGAACAATACTTCTACAGGTACAGCATCAGGTTTCTATACACAATATCCGCCAACTGGTAGTACCACTGCTAGTCTGCAAAAAGGTGGTATGTATGAAATAGCTGTCGCTTATGGTGCTAGTGCCGAAGGTGCTGTATGGATCGATGCTAATCAGAATGGTGTATACGAATCATCAGAGTGGACACGTATCAATACTTCAGGAACGTCAGGTACGGCTTTTGTTCAAGTACCTGCAAACGCAGTATTAGGATTGACAGGTATGAGAGTACGTAGCGCTGCTGCGGGTAATAGTTTAGGTGCAGGCAATGCTTGTAGTAATAGATCTTCAGGAGAGACAGAGGATTATATAATTAATATAACTCCCGCTCCTGCTAATGATGTTAGAGTGCTCACACTTTTAAATCCAAGTAATGATATAGCAATATGTCCTTACATCGATATTCCTGTACGTGCCATCATTTATAATAATGGTACAAATCCTCAAACTAACTTTGATATTTATGCAGTGTTAACAGGAGCGGGTGCTAATACTATTAATATTACTTACCCTGGTACATTAGCTCCATTTACATCGGACACATTGTTGCTTACTACATACAATATGCAGTTAGTATCTAACCATACAGTTCAAGCTTATACTGTATTGAGTAATGATCAAGATGTTGCTAATGACTCTTCAAAAACACATGCATTTAATATTAAGTTCTCTGCATCTGCACCATTTGTGTCAGACGATTCAGTATGTTTTGGAGAAACAGCAGTGCTTCCATTATTTGGGGATACGCTAGAGCATAAATGGTATGATAATGCAACAGGAGGTTCTGTAGTATTTAAAGGTGATACTATGTCTTTACCTAACCTGCAAACCAATCGTACTTTCTATGTTACTTCTCAAGAGGTAACATACAATAGTGGTTCTTTGGCTACTACTACTGCAACAGGAAATGGTTGTGGTGGAGGTACAATGTTTAATGTGATACCGAACTCAAATATGACACTAGATAGTTTTGCTGCAATATTTGGTAGCACGGGAAATCAAAGTGTAAGTGTCTATTATAAAAATGGCACGTTCTCAGGGTCGGAAACTAATTCTGGTGCATGGACGCTTTTAGGTTCTACTACCGTAAACGTAAGTAGTACTACAGCACAAACAGGTTTTTCTGTAAACACTCCTTTGGTATTACAAGCAGGTAATACTTATGGTATCTATGTTAACTATAATGCAAGATATACCAATGGTACTACGACTTTCTCTAATGCAGATATGAGTATCCAAACAGGTACAGGATTGTGTAGCCAATTTGGCGGTACTAATAATGGACGTATGTTCAATGGTACATTATTCTACTCTTCAGGTGCTATAGGTTGTGAAAGTCCTAGAGTGCCTATTAAAGCACATGTAGGTCCGAAGCCTGTGGTTAATCTAGGTCCTGATTTGAAAGTATGTGCGGATAAAAAGATCGTACTTGATGCAGGAAATTCAGGAGCATTATACAAGTGGAGTACAGGTGAAAAAACACAAACAATTGATGTGACTGGAAAGGCGGGTGTATATACAGTAGAGGTAGACCAATATTGTATAGAAAACGATACAGTTACAATACAACTAGATCCACTACCAAGTTTAGATGGTATATCGTTCGTGAAGTTTGGTAACGAGTATCAATATAAGACAGCAAACCTACAGCACACTGATAGGGTATTATGGTTGTTTGGTGATGGTAACACAAGTACTAGCTTGTCGCCTAAACATATTTATGCTACTGATGGTGCTTATACGGTTACTTTAATTGCTTATAACCAATGTGGCACAGATACCACTCGTCTGGTTATACCTCTTGATGTAAAAAATGTTGTAGTAGATAAAGGAGTGAAGATATATCCTAATCCTGCTAAGAACAATGTAGTTATTGAACTAACAGACGGCATAAGCATTAATGAAATAAACATAGTCAATGTGCTTGGTGCCTCTGTATATAAGCAAGGTATTACTAACTCTAATAAAATAAACATAGACATCAGTAATATGCCTGTAGGTAATTATATAGTTAGGATGAATACTGATGATGGAGTAATCAATAAGCAATTAATAATCGTACGATAAAACATCTACTGATAGTTCCTACATATGATAAGGGTCGAGCATTTTGCTCGACCCTTATCTTTGAAAAGAGAAATAATATAACTTTATACCAAGCATAAGGATATGAGTGTAATAAAGAAACTAAAGTTTACAGAAGACAAAGTTTTAACTGTAAATATGCCTGATAACTGTAAGGGCTTATTTGAAGACATGACTGTTGTTACTAAATATTCAGGTAGTACTAAATACAACCAAGTGTTATTGTTTGCTCAAGAGAAGAAAGTATTGGAAGCGGAGCTAAAAGGTATGGTAAGTAAGCTTAGTTCTACTGCTATGTTTTGGATCGCTTATCCTAAAAAGTCTGGTAGTATTGAGTCTGATTTGAGTAGGGATGATTTTTGGAATATATTAAAGAGTGATGGGTATGCACCCGTAATGCAAATTGCATTGGATAAAGATTGGTCGGTATTACGGTTTCGTAAAACAAGTGATATAGGAACAATGGTTAGAGATACGCCAATGAATGATCGCAACATAGAAGGCATAGATTTTGAAAAAAGAACAGTGACCTTACCTAAGGATGCTAGCACGGCAATAAAGAGAATAAAAGGGTTAGAGAAATTCTTTTATAGTATGTCATTCAGTCATAAAAAAGAGTATGTGCAAGCTATTGTAGAAGCCAAGAAGGAGGAGACAAGAAAAGGTAGAATTGATAAAATGATAGAAATGGTTGTAGCTTTACGGGAGAAAAAAGAACAGAAGAAGTAATGAGCTATAAGAATATACCATCTGGTCAAGTACTTGCCTATATGAAAGAGCGTTATTTAGGCAAAGAGGTAACGGATTCCCGTTCCCCTGCGGGTAACTGGTTGCAATTCACCCTTGATGAGATCGAGAAAGGTAAGGCTGTATTGTCTTTAAATGTAAAAACAGACATGACCAACCCTTACGGTAATATACATGGAGGGATGATGTCTCTGGTTATAGATGAAGCCATAGGCTGGGCTGTAGTGAGTTTGGATACTGATAATTTCTACACCTCACTTAATCTCAATGTTGATTTTTTATATGCTATAAAAGATGGAGAAAGACTTACAGCGGTGTCAGAAGTGGTAAGAAGAGGAAAAAAAATAATACATGTAGAGTGTAGGGTGTACAATACGAATAAGGATATTTTGGCCAAAGCTACAAGCAACTTGATAGTAACGGGTATGCGCCCTGTAGAAGGTGATCATAAGGTGGCTAACTAGTTCGAGTTATAATTTCGCTTTTTACTCATAGAGTTATACTTTTGACCGAATATCATGCTAAACGGAAAGAAAATAGTAGTAGTACTACCGGCATATAAAGCTGCGCTTACGATGGAGCGTACTTATAAGGAAATCCCTTTTGATATAGTGGATGATGTGGTATTAGTGGACGATAATAGTCCTGATGATACTGTAGAAGTAGGTAAACGCTTGGGGATAAAGCATATAATAAAGCACGAGGTAAATAAGGGATATGGTGGCAACCAAAAAAGCTGCTATGGGAAAGCCTTAGAAATAGGTGCTGATATTGTTATTATGCTCCATCCTGATTATCAGTATACACCTAAGCTGATACATGCTATGTCTTCTGTAATAGCCTATGATGTTTATCCTGTCACTTTAGGTTCAAGAATATTAGGTAAGGGGGCTCTTAAGGGAGGAATGCCAATGTATAAATACATAGCCAACCGTTTCCTTACTTTGTTTGAAAATATAATGATAGGGCAGAAGTTGAGTGAATACCACACAGGTTATCGCGCTTTCTCCGCAGAGGTGATCCGCTCTATTGATTTTACACATAATAGTGACGATTTTGTTTTCGATAATGAAATGCTCTCTCAAATATTCATGCATGGTTTTGAGATAGGTGAGATCACTTGCCCTACCAAATATTTTGATGAAGCATCCAGCATCAATCTTACCCGTAGTATGAAGTACGGTAGAGGAGTACTGAGAGTATCGCTAATCCACCGCTTGCACAAGTGGGGTGTAATAAAGAGTAAGCTATATAGTAGAAAGTCTTAATGCTGCTTGTTGTCAAATATATGGCTGAACAGCATTAATATTAGATACATTAATACTAGTGTTAGGTTTTTCATAGGGTATAGGTTTTGGTGAGCAAAGGGTGCTTTGTAAGCATTCAAAAGATAAGTCTAATCAGCCAAAACAAAATCAAGGTAATGTCATATTGTTAGCAACAAGAAGCCCACTAATTTGAGTGGGCTTCTTGTTGTCTTAGTAATTATTATTAGTTTGAATTTATACGCTCAAAGCGTATTTTTTTTGCACCACCCTTTACTATATATGTGTTCCTTTTATTTTTAAATACCCCAGTATCTTCATATAGGCTACAACCTTCAATATTCTCAATATTAATATCAAGGCGACTAGATACAGCATGGTTCCCACGAATAGAGTAATTTACGTCGTTAACATGTTTCCATTTCCCATGGTATATAGTAGTGTCATTGTTAAGTTTGTAATCGAGAGTTCTGTCTTTTTTAAAAGTAATTTCAGCGTATAAGTTTTTTTTTGCATACTGTTCTGCTTTTTCTTTTGTGCGAGCAGTACTTATTCCTCCTACCTTAATTTCCGTGATTTTCCATGTGCCTACAAGGGTCTTCTCTATAAAACTTAATTTCTTTTGCCCATAACAATTAATAGAAAAGGCGATAAGGCATAAATTGACAATCAATAAATTCTTCATACTAGATTTATAATATTAAAAAAAAGCCTGCTCTATTGAGCAGGCCTTAAAGATATTATTTAGTAGTTTTTTATTTCAACGTTACAGCATTTTCTTTTGCTGTTTCTACTACTTCTATTTGTTGTTTTACTGGAGTCTTAGCATGCTCTGCACTAGTACCGTTAATCTTAGCTAGAGTAGGTGCAATAACCAAAGCAACTATGGACATCAACTTAATTAAGATATTCATTGAAGGACCCGATGTGTCTTTAAATGGATCACCAACGGTATCACCAGTTACTGATGCCTTGTGCGGCTCTGAGTTTTTGTAATACGTTTCACCGTTGATGTCTACGCCTTGCTCAAAAGATTTTTTTGCATTATCCCAAGCACCACCGGCATTGTTTTGGAACATCCCCATCAATACACCACTTACTGTAGCACCAGCTAGTAAACCACCAAGCGCCTCAGGACCTACTAAGAAACCAACTAGGATAGGGGCGATGATAGTGATAGCACCAGGAAGTACCATCTTTTTGATAGATGCATCTGTAGAGATGGCAACACATTTATCATATTCAGGTTTACCAGTACCTTCCATAATGCCAGGAATGTCTTTGAACTGACGACGAACTTCAGCAACCATTGCCATAGCCGCTTGCCCTACCGCACGTATAGCTAATGAAGAGAAGATGAAAGGAATCATACCTCCTACAAATAGCATCGCCAAAACCTCAGCCTTATAGATATTGATACCATCGATACCTGCAACACCCACATAAGCAGCAAATAGAGCCAACGCTGTTAATGCAGCAGATGCAATAGCAAAACCTTTACCAGTAGCAGCAGTAGTATTACCTACAGCATCAAGTGTATCTGTTTTTTCACGTACTTCTTTCGGTAGCTCGCTCATTTCAGCAATACCTCCAGCGTTATCGGCAATTGGACCAAAAGCGTCAATTGCTAGTTGCATAGCAGTTGTAGCCATCATACCCGCAGCAGCGATAGCCACACCGTAAAGACCAGCCATTTCGTAAGAACCCCAAATACCACCTGCAAGTACAAGTATTGGTAAGAAAGTACTTTCCATACCTACTGCAAGACCTCCAATTACGTTAGTAGCGTGTCCAGTGTCAGACTGGCGGATGATACTTAATACAGGCTTTTTACCCATAGCGGTATAGTACTCTGTAATGATACTCATCAAAGCACCTACTACAAGACCAATAACGATAGCACCAAACACGTCAGTGTTGCTAAATTCAAAGCCACGAAGTGTCATTGTATCAGGAAGTATATATGCAGTAAGGAAGTATGCAGCAACTGCTGTTAGGATCATTGACCCCCAGTTACCCATATTCAATGCCTTTTGTACTGCTGTAGTGCTATTACCAACACTATCAGAAACTTTGATGAATAAAGTGCCTATGATAGAAAACACAATACCTACACCTGCTATCAGCATTGGCAAAAGTATTGGTCCGAACCCACTGAATTTTTCTGCTACGTTAGCTAGTGTAGCTGTTTCACGACCAAGTACCATAGTAGCTAGTACTGTAGCAACGTAAGAACCAAAAAGGTCAGCACCCATACCAGCTACGTCACCTACGTTATCACCTACGTTATCAGCGATAGTAGCAGGGTTACGTGGGTCATCTTCAGGGATACCAGCCTCTACTTTACCAACAAGGTCAGCACCTACGTCAGCAGCTTTAGTATATATACCACCACCAACACGTGCAAATAGAGCGATACTCTCAGCACCAAGAGAGAAACCAGTTAATACCTCAATAGCTTTTTCCATTTCGTGACTGCTAACAGCAGCACCTTCAGGAACAAACATCATTTTGAAAACGATGAACAAGCTACCCAAACCTAATACAGCAAGACCGGCAACACCCATGCCCATAACAGCACCACCGCTGAAGGATACATTTAGCGCTTTGCTTAGGCTGCTACGAGCTGCATGTGCCGTACGCACGTTAGCTTTTGTAGCAATACGCATACCGATAAAACCTGCAATAGCGCTAAAACAAGCACCAATAAGGAAGGCAATGGCAATTATCCAACTTGAATTTTCATTGTTGCTACCCATAATGGCAAGTAGGATACCCGCAATGATAACGAAGTAAGCCATTACTTTGTACTCTGCTTTCAAGAAAGCCATAGCTCCATCAGCAATGTGGTTAGCAATTTCTTTCATGCGGTCAGTACCTGCATCTTGCTTGCTCACCCAAGAGCTTTTGATCATCGTATACAACAAGGCTAAAATGCCGAATGCCGGAACGAGGTAGAACATGTCCATATATGTATAGTTATTTGAATAAGGTTGCAAATATAGGCGTTAGAGTCGAAAAACATAAGCAAAATATAGTGATGTATTTAACAATACAGACGAATTTTTCCACTATATTAGCCCCTGAATTTTTATATAAGTATATTCCACTGTTGTCGAAGGTTAAAAAAATACCACAAACCACGGTTCTAGCTGATTATCAAAAGCTTCCGGATGAGGAGCTGATACATCGTTATGTTCATCGTAACGAAGAATCAGCCTTCAGCTGCTTGTTTGGTAGGTATAGTCATCTGGTGTATGGTGTGTGTCTGAAGTATCTAAAAGATGTAGATGCAGCCAAGGATGCCAGTCAGCAGATATTCATTAAGCTACTGGAAGATTTAAAGAAATTCGAAATAAAGTTTTTTAAATCTTGGTTGTATCAAGTAGCTAAAAATCAGTGCCTTATGATTTTAAGGAAAGATAAAGCTACTGGTGAGCAAGAATTAGTGGAAGAGAATGTTGTGGAATTTGAAGACGATTGGCATCAAAGAATTGAGAAAGAAGATTTACTAGATCATTTGGAGAAGGCTGTAAAAGAGTTGAAGAGTGACCAACGTATATGTGTAGAATATTTTTATCTGCACAAAATGAGTTATGCAGAGATTGCAAGGCAAACCAGTTATGACCTGAACAGAGTTAAAAGCGCAATACAGAACGGTAAAAGAAATTTGAAATTAAAATTAACGCCAGTAGTAAAGGGTAAAAATGAGTAGCGATAAAATGAAACATATATTTGACCACAGTGCTTGCTTATCAGCCAAGCAGCTGAAGAGTTATGTTTCAGGCAGTATGGTGCATGAGGAAGCACATGCTGCTGAAGTGCACTTGTTGAGTTGCCCTTTGTGTTCTGACGCTGTAGAAGGGCTGCAAGAGAGTGGGAGTGTTGAGGCTATAAAAGCAATGGACTTGTTTCCTAAAGAGTTTTTAAAACAACACTTAGGTGAAACAAATGCTGAGGAATATATCAGCGCGCCAACTAAACCAGCTACTGCAGTAACTAAAGAAGAGGAAGTAACACCAAGGGAAAAAAGCTTTAAGAACATTCGTATATGGCGCATCACAAGTATTGCAGCAGCCCTTGTGATAGGTATTGGTGCTTTATGGCTATTGAGAGGGGTGCTAAAAGAAAAGAATACTACAACTGTAGCAGAAGCTGTAAATATTGAAAAGACTACACCTAAGCCTAGTTCTGAATTTACAGCACAGGTGGAAGAAGTAGATACAGCCACTTCTGGTATTGATGATGTAGTAGATACAATTGGTATAGCTAATAGTACTGACGCGCCTCCGGAACCCAATACACAAGAAGAGCAACTAGGTAAGGCGCAGCCTGAGGAGCAGGTAGCTACAGCTGCTATGGCCAAAGATAATGCTGCAAGAGAGCTGGCTAAAAAGGCAGATGTTGCAGATAAGAAACTAGTTGGGAAGCAGGAGGCTGAAAAGAAAGCAAAAGAACAAGCTGCGAAATTGGCTGCTGTAGAAGATAGAGATAAGGAGGTGAGGGCAAGAATGGGTAATAGCTTTGATGCTGCTAATAACAATTCCAAGTATTATGATAACGCTGCAGACACAAAACCTACCGTGGAAAAAGCAGCAACAGAACCTCCTAAAGAGTATACTGCTGACGAGCTATATGAGCAAAAGAACTATACTGCAGCACTAGCTAAGTATAAAAAGCAGATGAACTCTGCGGATAGAGAACAAAGAGATGAAGCCCGATTAAATATCTCACGATGTCATATTGCATTAGGGCAAAATGCTTCTGCCAAGGCAATTTTACAAAGCCTTGTAGATGAAAACAGTAGCCAGAAGAGAAAGGCTAAAAAGCTACTGAAGAAGATAGACTAATGAGCAGGAGGGTTTAGGTTAGCTTCTTTAGTTTTTTCATTTATTTCTTTCACTACCTTATCTAGTTCTTCAGTAGCTTGTTTTATTCCCTTCAATGCTTCAACTGCAGTTTTGTCGCTAATGTTCCTTTCATCAATGAACTGACATAGGCCTAATATGGTGGCAACCTGACTTCGTACTTTGTGAGATTGTAACCAAGATATTTCCTTAAGTTTCTCGTTTTGGTTTTCTATTCGGTGCAGATGCGTTTTTATTTCATTAGCTCTTTCGTCGGCAAGTCGTTTTTCTTTGGCAAAGCTATTGCGTAGGTGGATTGTGATAAGGTAGATAAAGAACAAGCAGAGAACGTAAGTACTTACTATATCAACATATTGGTCTTTCCTGGTATTATAAATATCTGTTATTATAGATGGGTTATAATATTCTACCAGCATTACTGCTACGGCAACACCAATGTGCAACACTGCCCACAATAGATGTTGAGACCTTTTTGTTAAAGCAATGATCAATTGGAAGGTGAGGAAAAATGTAAATATCGTAGGCCCCTTAATACCCGAATTATAAAAATAATTGGTACCCACAGCTACATAACTACAAATGGCAAAGACAATGATACCCAAATAATGTTTGTCTCTAAACCTAGATAAGTAGTAGATGAATACGGCGATAATAAGAATCGTCAAGTTGATGTATAATGGACCAGTAAAGTCCATAAATAAGTTCACTACTGTAACTAGGAATAAGAGCGCAATAGTAATTAGGCTGACCGAATTGAAGATACGGTTTGCATATGGCTTTACTCTTTCATCGCCAACAAGCTTGCGCCAAATATATGTAACAGAACTTTTGTTCATTATAGGATGTTGATTCGTGACAATACATTACATGTTCAACATGTTGGTATTGTCATGTTGTCTTTCTCTCTTGTTAAAAAACATCCCTTCAGATGAAGGTACGAAATTGTTAGATATTTAGTATCTAGACTAAAAAGTAGAAGCATACTTTTTAAAGTATGCTTCTTGTCCATTATGTAAGTGGATATTATGCTTCAGTCTCGTCTGATACAGTAGCGTCAGGTGCATTTTTCTTAACAGATGCAATGCCATTCTCTCTACTAGATTCAGATTCATACATTTCGCTAGAGCCAATTATTTGACCATTTGTAGCCTTAAGGTTAAAGTAAGGTTTGCCATTCTTTGCTTCTAGTCTGTCATAACGTTTATCTTCGCCTGCATTTTTTCTTACAGACTCAATACCATTATTACAAGCTGCTTTGGTTTTATATCCCTCACTTGTCAATATTACCTGACCGTTGCCAGCTTTAAGATTGAACTGAAATTCTCCGTTTTTACGTTTAGATATTACAAACTTCCCCATGAAATAGAATGTTTTGTTTTAAAAAAAAGTACTGCTATCTAATATAGAAATTTTTGTTCGCACTATACTAATGTCATGTTGCTTTTTTGGAAACTTAACTAACAAATAAAAAAAACCGCCTGTAAGCAAGCGGTCAAGATAAACATACTTAGTGAGAGCAGTATAAGGGGCTGCATGTATTATACCGAAGGTACAACGCTTAGTTGTATTATATGTAAATGTAATGTCAAAGTTTTGTTAGGAGTTAATAATTCTGCAAGTGAATTCACCCTTTTTGCTTTGCGCATCTTTTGTATTTTCATGCATTCAATTGATAAACCATATGAAGAAGTTCGCATTATTAGGGGTTGCGCTATTATATACAGTATTTGCTACGGCACAAGTAGTAACTGAATATAAGAGCAAAGCCAATCCGTTGTATTGGAAAAACCGTATGCCCGATGGCGCATATTGGCAACAAGATGTACACTATGATATTAATGCGCGTATAGATGAAACAAAGCATATAATAGAGGCTACAGAGTCGTTGGATTACTGGAATAACTCACCCGATACACTTTACTATGTCTACTTCCACATGTGGCAAAATGCCTTTGTGAAAGGGTCTTATCTGCATGGTTTGGAAAAAGCATTGAACCAAGAAGCCCGTATGGGTAAATATGAGTCGGAAGGGTTGGGTATTGTTGTTAAGGAATTGACTGTCGATGGTCAAGAAGTAGAGACTGTGTTAGATAATACTATTCTTAAGATAGTGTTGCCTAAGCCATTATATCCTAATAGCAAGATCTCTTTTAAGATGAACTTCACTACCTATTATGATAATGGTAGTACAAGACGTAGAATGAAGATGTATGATGCTTGGGGCTTTAAGCATTATAACGGTGTGCAATGGTTTCCTAAGATATGTGTCTATGATAGAAAGTTCGGTTGGGATACCTACCAACACCTAAATAAAGAATTCTATGCAGATTATGGCACTTATAATGTTAGCTTAGACTTTCCGTCTAATTATATAGTAGAGGCTACAGGTGCGCTACAAAATAGAGAAGAGGTATTGCCCAAGGAGCTAAGAGAAAAGCTGGATGTAAAAAACTTTAAGGATAAGCCTTGGGGAGAGAAACCATCTATAATTATACCTTATAAGAAGGGGGAGCGTAAGGTTTGGAAATTTGCAGCAAGCAATGTGCATGATTTTGCCTTTACAGCCGATCCTTCCTATCGTATATCAACCGCATATTGGAAGGGTATTGAATGTGTAGGTATTTGTCAAGAGCCTCACGCTTCTGGTTGGCAAAATTCGGGAGAGTATGTTTCAAAAATTATTAAAACCTTTTCTGAAGATATAGGCATGTATCAATATCCTAAGATGGTGGCTGCCGATGCAAGAGATGGAATGGAATATCCCATGCTCACATTGGATGGTGGTAGCGATCCCGGATATCGTGGATTGTTCATTCATGAGATAGGTCATAACTGGTTTTATGGTATGGTGGGTAATAATGAGACCTACCGTGCGGCACTAGACGAAGGCTTTACACAGTTTCTTACTGCATGGGGAATGAGAAAGCTGGAAGGAGATACCTTGCCAGACTATAAGGGGAGAAGTAAATTTGAGCAGGCATTTTTTGTGCCTAATACAGTTTTGGATAAAAGAGTGATGGGACCTTATTTATATGATGCACTTAATAAAGACGAGTTGCCTATAAATACTCATTCTAACGATTTTAGAAATGCATTAGGACACGAAGGCGGGTACAGACAAGTATATTATAAAACTGCTACAATGCTGTATAATCTGCAGTATGTATTGGGCGACTCGCTATTCCTATCGGCAATGCAACACTATTTTGACCAATGGCGTTTTGCGCATCCTTATTTTGATGATTTTAGAACATCTATTATTCAATATACCAAAGTAGACCTAAACTGGTTCTTTGATCAATGGATAGAGACAACTAAGAGGATCGATTATGGTATAGGTAAAATAAAAAAGTTGTCGGGTAAGGATGAGTTTTCTATCACCCTAAAAAGAAAGGGGTTGATGCAAATGCCTATTGATTTTACCGTTACCGCAAAAGACGGTAAACTATACAGTTACCATGTGCCTAATACATGGTTTGAGAAAGAGACAGAAGCTACTGTTTTACCTAAATGGTATGGCTGGGACAAAATGAATGAAACCTATGATGCAACTGTTACAATTCCTACTGGTATTAAACATGTACAAATAGACACCTCGTGGAGACTAGCTGATGTCTACTCTTTAGATAACTATAAAACAAGAGGTCTACCTTTCTCTCCTAAAGCGATACAGTTTAAAGGCGATGCAGGTAGAACAATACCTTGGAACAGGAGACTACACATACCTATGCTTAGGCCAGATGTGTGGTATAATCCTGTTGATGGTGTAAAGTTAGGCTTGCATATAGAAAGTGAATACATGGCAACTATGCATAAGCTGTCTGCGACAGTTTGGTTCAATACACACCTGTTGCAAGACAAAAGATATTGGGTAGGGCAAACTGGAGGATTGTTCAGTAAGCATACGCCTATTAGCTACATAGTCAATTATGAGTCTCCTATTAATAGAAATAATCCAAAGCTGAAGCTTGTTTTGAACAGTAGATTGCTAGATGGTATGTGGTATCACAAAGGTGGTTTCAGATGGTGGATGAATGCTGAAAACACGTTCAGTGTATATGCACAAACAATGTGGCGCAACCGTACTACAGACTTTGATTATTTGATCTACGCTAACGAATGGAGTAGTATACAAGCACGACCAAACTCTTCCATCAATGCTGCATGGACACATAACTACAAGTATAAGAGAGGTGCAGGTCGTTATACCTTAAGCTTGAGAGCGCCGCTGTTAACAGGTAATAATGCAGCTTCGTTTAACTATTCCTATGTGCAGGCAGAAGCTATTAACTACAATAGGTTAGGGAAGTTAGAGATAAGAACAAGATTCTTCGGTCGTTATGGTACAGGTAATAGTGTGCCTTATGAAAGTGCACTATGGCTGGCTGGTGCCAACCCAGAAGAGTTGATGGATAATAAGTATACAAGAAGCAAAGGTTTTGTGCCTGAAGAGTGGCATAGTATCTCAAGGTATGAGACCAATCATTTTCAACAAGGTGGTGGTCTGAACCTGAGAGGTTACGCAGGTTACTTCATTGCCGATGAACGTAATGGTCAGATATTAATTGGTTATAAGGGGCGTAGTGGAGCTTCAGCAAGTGCTGAGGTTGATTTTGATAAGTACATTAAATTCCGCCCTCGTATTACTAGAAAATGGTTGAGTGCAGATATCTATGCTTTTGCTGATGCAGGAGTGATAGAGCTAAGTAATGCACCTAACTTAAATAACTATTGGAATGTAACGCCAACTACGATGTGGAGTGATTTGCGTTTAGACGCTGGTTTGGGTATGGCACTAACAGTAAAGCGCTGGGGTAAATTCTCAAAGGCTAAACCATTAACATTAAGAGTTGATGTGCCAGCATTCTTGAACAGACCTCCGTACGCTAATCCTGAGTATGCGGCATTCAGATATGTTGTAGGTATTAACAGGACTTTTTAGTTCTGTTAATACTTTAAAATTTGTTGTACAAAACTGGTATTCTCCGTTTGAAAGATCAGTGTATATATTCCTGTAAGCAGGTTTTTAAGTTCGATATTCAGGTTGTCGTTAGGTTGCATTACGGCTTCGTAGTGGACACGTCCGTTTAAGTCTACCAACATCAAAGTGCACTCTTCAGGTTCTTTGTTCTTTATATTAATCATTTAATCAGGGCTTCAATTATTAATACAACAATTCACTATCTACTCATAAGAGTAGACCTCTTTTTGATATTTGTAATGGATGAAACAGCTAAAGCATCAACGTCTTCCGCACAAGTTGTTTCAATGTAGTTCAATTCTGAATGGCCTACAAAGATAGGTAAAACAGAAGATGTGAGAAAATATAATATTAATATCCTCTTCCTTCTTTGCGTTCCATGAAGTTCATAAACGCTTTATTAGCTACTCTGTTACCACCTTTGGTAGGGTAGTTACCTGTAAAATACCAGTCTCCATGATTGTTAGGGCAGGCATCTTTAAGTCCACCTATTGATTGGTAAATGATGTCTACTTCGGCATTTACGTCCTCATGTCTTAGCATTTCAGCGATCTTTTTGCTGACCTCGCTAGGAGAGAATGGTTCGTACACCGCCTGTACAAAGTTTTGGCTGTCTAGTAAGCCTTTTTCAGCAGCATCTACACATGCTTGGTAGGTATCTTGTAGTATATGTTCTTTGCCTTGGTCTTTAAGTAGCTCTATAGCTGCTCTGAAGGCAATGAAATCACCCATCTTGCTCATGTCAATACCATAGCAATCAGGGTAACGTATTTGAGGGGCAGAAGAAACAACAATGATACGTTTTGGTTTCAAACGGTCAAGCATCTTAATGATACTTTCCTTTAATGTAGTGCCACGTACAATAGAGTCGTCGATAACAACAAGAGTGTCTACTCCGTTTCTTACAGTGCCATAGGTAATATCATAAACGTGCTGTACCATTTCATTACGAGCAGCATCTGCTGTAATGAATGTGCGCATCTTCACGTCCTTTATAGCTACCTTTTCTATACGTACTCTTCTGCCAATTAGTTCCAGCATTTCCTCATCGGTCATGTTTTTACCATTAGCACGAATACGGTCAAGCTTTATTTCGTTCAGATAATCTTCAAGGCCTTTTATCAGACCATAAAACGCAGTTTCTGCAGTATTAGGTATAAAAGATACTATCGTATTTTTAAGGTCGTAGTCTACAGCTTTTAATACACGTTTAGCTAGATTCCTACCTAAGTGCATACGCTCTTTGTAGATGTCTTTATCGCTACCACGGCTAAAGTAAATACGCTCGAAGCTACAAGCGGTCACTTCTCTTTCCGGTAATATTCTGGTATTGGTAAAAGTACCGTCAGCTTTAGTTATGATGGCATGACCTGGTTGCAATTCATGTACTTCTTCAATAGGTACATTAAATGCAGTCATTATTGCGGGGCGTTCTGAAGCGGCTACAACAATTTCGTCATCCTTATAGAAGTACGCCGGGCGTATACCATTAGGGTCACGCATTACAAAACCATCACCGTTTCCTACTAGTCCGCCGCATACATATCCTCCATCAAAGTGGGTAGTAGCTTGTTTAAGTATACCCTCAATATTTAAATTCTCTGGATTGGTCTCGTCGGCCAAGCAGAGGTAGTATTGTATTGTCTCGATCATAGCTCCTAGGTCACTATCTCTAACGGTAGTGGTAGGGTGGGAGTCTAGCATCTTAAATAGCTCGTCTGTATTAACAAGGTTGAAGTTACCTGCCATTATCAGGTTACGAGTAGGATTAATATCCGACTTGATAAATGGATGGCAAAACTCTACATTGTTTTGTCCTTGCGTACCGTAACGAAGATGGCCGATCAACGATTCGCCCATGAAACGCATATAGCCTTTTAGCAAACCTGGGTGGTTGCCAATTTCAGGATACATCTTCTCAAGGTCGCTGGTCTCTTTCTGTACCTCTTCAAAAAGTTTGCGAATAGCATTAGCACCACTAATACGTAAACGGTGCATGTTTTGGTGTCCTGCTTCCACGTTTAGCTTAACAGCTGCAATCCCCGCACCGTCTTGGCCGCGGTTATGCTGTTTCTCCATTAGGAGGTATAGTTTGTTAAGTCCGTAGAAAGATGTACCGTATTTACGGTGGTAATATGCTAGTGGCTTTAAAAGGCGGATGTAAGCTAATCCGCACTCGTGGCGTATCGCGTCTGACATGAGGCTGCAAAGATACTAAGCTTTATTAGTTTTCCGTACTTCTAAATAATTGTTTTTGCCAATGTGTGAATTACCAACACATTAACTAAAGTGTAAATTGAAGAAGGTGCTTAAAAATAGAGCGATACCGAAGGATAATATTATGGCTGCAGATGTTTTTTGCAGGTACATGATTCGCCTAATAGTGAGCTTTTTACGTATAGTGTCGGCTAAGAATACTTTTGCAAAATCGATACTAAGCACCAAAAGAAGACAAGAACCAAACATTACGGTTCTATACCAAGCAGAGGTGTTGGCAGTAGCTGTTACAGCACCTAGCCATATTATGATGACAGCGGGGTTAATGGTATTGATCAAAAAACCACTTGTCCAAATCTTTACATAATCTGCTTTGCTAATAGTAAGCACAGCAGCACTGGGGCGTACGGGTTTATATTTGCTCACTAAGCCCGCCAATCCTACAATAATAAGTACTACAGCACCGCCATAAGCTATCTCTTTGGCAAATTCGTGTAGTACTTCTAGCCATGATGCAGCTACGTTGGCAACAACTACATATAATATATCGCTAATGGAAACCCCAAGTATGAATGCAATACCTGCCTTATAGCTGTGGTTAAGACTATACCTAAGGACAGCAAAAAGAGTTGGGCCCACAGATATAGCCATAAACAGGCCAAGTGTTATTCCTTTTATGAGTGCATCAAGCAAATGCATGCTCTAAGGTAAAAAATATAGTGTGCTAAACTTAGCGTATTGAGTATTAATCTTTTACCCATACGTTCATCGTACGCTCATTATCGCCATTGTTTGCAATACTTACCCATAGATGTTTCTTGGGTAGCAGCTCAATGGCTTTTTCTGGCCATTCTACTATAGAGTAGCAGTCTGTACGAAGTATAGTGTCTTCTACACCGGCATCAATGGCTTCGTCTGCATCTTTTAGTCTATACCAGTCCATATGGTATATTTTTTTAGCAATACCGTTTTGTTGGAAGGTATATTCATTGATGAGCGAAAACGTAGGGCTGCTAACGGTATCTTCTACTTTTAGGTAATGACATAGTGCCGTAATGAATGTGGTTTTGCCGGCACCCATATCGCCACTAAAAGCAAATACTTGGTATTGATGTGCATATTGCCAGAACTGATGCACTGCATTTTCTATATTGGCTAAAGAATAGGAAATTTGTAATATCGGTTGTGCCGCCATGATGCAAATATAAGCGGTAGGCCATATAACTATATCATATGGATAAGACATATTCTACAGTTGTTGAAGGAATGACCTGCGGCAACTGTGCTATTACAATATCAAAGCTCTTGGAAAAAAAAGGAGCTTCAAATATATCTGCTAATGCAGCATCGGGAGAGGTGAGCTTTACCATCGTAGAAGAAGAGGAGGTGGATAATGTTTACAACGCTATCGACGATTTGGGCTATCGAGTTGTGCGGGACGATGATAATGCAATTGAAGGAACAGGTACCAATACAGGAAGGTCTGATAAGACATCACTGTATTTAATTATTTGTGCGATGCTTACTGTTCCATTGTTGCTGCACATGTTTGTTAACTGGCATTATTTGCACAACCCTTGGGTGCAGCTAGTATTATCTACGCCAGTATATATAATAGGTCTAATTGTTTTTGGTAAGAGTGCTTTTCGTTCATTAAAGCATGGTATACCTAATATGGATGTGCTGATAATTATTGGCGCTTCTGCTGCATATATCTATTCTCTTATCGGGCTGTTTTATTATACAGATGCTGTTAGGGATTATATGTTCTTTGAAACTACAGCCTCTATTATCACTTTGGTTATGGTTGGTAACTGGCTGGAACATAAAACTGTAAAAGCTACTACTACGGCTATAGATGCGCTAGTAAACTTACAACCACAGAAAGCTAAAATAGTGATGACTGACAGTATAGGTAAGGAGACCATGCTGGAGGTGGAGAGTAAGTATGTAAAGAAGGGGGATATGATATTAGTAAATACTGGTGATAGTATACCAGTAGACGGAGTCGTGATAAGTGGCGAAGCGGAAGTGGATGAGCATATGATAACAGGGGAGAGCCTGCCGATAAGAAAGAAGGAAACAGAAGAAGTGATAGGCGGAACAATGGTGATGGATGGTAATATAAAGATAGAAGCCACCACAGTTGGTAGCCAGTCAATATTGTCTAACATCATTAAACTAGTAAGAGAAGCTCAGGGTACTAAGCCACCATTGCAGAAACTTGCCGATAAGATAAGCGCCATTTTTGTGCCTGCAGTTTTAGGCATTGCTCTACTTACTTTTCTAGTTAGCTGGCTGGCATTTGATGTTAGCTTCGAAAGTGCTATGATGCGTAGCATAGCCGTGATGGTTATCTCTTGCCCGTGTGCTATGGGCTTGGCTACCCCTGCTGCAGTTGCCGTAGGTCTTGGTAGGGCGGCACGTAATGGTATGTTGGTGAAGGGGGGAGACACTCTAGAACGCTTAAAGCAAATCAAACAGGTCGTATTTGACAAAACAGGTACGCTAACTACGGGTAAGCTGGAGATATCTTCTTTTGATACAGTGATGGAAGCTGCAACGTTTAAGTCTATAGTAGCAGCTATAGAGTCTTATTCTTCTCATCCTATTGCTAAGTCTATATCAAAGCAATGGAGCAATACGGAGAATGTACAATTAGAAAAAGTTGATGAAGTGAAGGCTAAGGGAATGGAAGCAGTAGATGCCAATGGAGATAAATGGCAGTTGGGCTCGGAGCTTTGGTTGCATACTAGTGTAGAAAAGCTCACAGGGTATGATCTATACTTGTATAAGAATGGCTCTTATGCAGGCGCTATAAAAATAACGGACACCTTACGACCTGATGCTAAAGAAACGATTGATGAGCTGAAACGTATGGGGTACAAAACCATACTGCTTAGTGGCGATAAAAAAGAGAAATGTGAGCACTTGGCTAATGAACTAGGCATTGAAGAAGTGTATGCACAACAAACTCCTGAGCAAAAAAATAAAAAACTAGATGAGCTTTTAGAAGCAGCACCTACAGCTATGGTGGGCGATGGTATAAACGATGCTCCTGCATTGGCTAGGGCCACAGTAGGTATCTCTCTAAGTGAATCTACTCAAATAGCCATCCAGTCGGCAAATATCATATTATCTAATAACCAACTATCAACACTGCCTAAGGCTATACGTTTAGGTATTTATACCGACCAGACCATTAAGCAAAACCTTTTCTGGGCATTTATTTACAATATCGTGGCAATACCTGTAGCGGCTGCCGGCATGCTAAAGCCTACCTATGGGGCAGGTATCATGGCGTTGAGCGATGTGGTGCTTATTCTTAACTCTTTGAGGTTGGGTATCAGAAGCCTGAAGAAGTAGTACTGTTGTGACTCTCTTTTTCGTATTTTTATAGCTAAGTGTATATTTAGTGTTCATGAAGAAGATTTTTACAATAGCTATTGCTGGAGTAATACTGTCGGCGTGCAATGGGGCAGAAAAGCTAACCGATAATAATAAGACAAAGGCTACTAAGAAGAAGGTAGCTTGTGCCGATATGCCTGTTGGTGTAGGGAAAGAGCATTTGGACTGGGTCAAAGAAAAGCAATCTGTTTTGTACGACGATACGAAAGTGGTTGTCTTGCCCAAAGTTTACAAAGTGTATACTTTAAGTAAAGAGCAATTGAATGCTTTTTTTCTTGCGGTAAAAAATAATAAAACTACTCAGCCGTTAGAAACCGTAGTGCCGTTGCCTTATGGGTGTATCGTATTTCCTGTAGAACAGCGTAAAGATGTTAGTCCTAAAATGCTGAAAATGTACCCCAATACTATACTAGCAAAAGGGGAGAAAGATGGCTATGAGTTGAATCTGTCTTTTGATGGAACCAAGATGAGTGGGCAAATAAGATCGGCAACACAACAGTATGATATTATGCCCATGGAAGCTAATGGTAACTTCTATTATGTTGTGTATGAGAAAGCCCAAGAGATGGAAGCCAATAAAGAAGGTGTGTATAAGGAAACTCCTAAAATGAAGTCTCATAAAATACGATACGATCGTTAATAGATAATATAAACCAGAATGAAAAAACTAACCTTATTTCTTTTGCTTTTTACCGTAGGTACATATAGTGCTAATGCTATAGAGATGACTATGTGGCGCTCTGTGGCTAGTAATAATGTTCCCGCAAAAGGTGAAAGAGAACTCTATCCGCAAAAGTCTTTGGTCTATGCTTTAAGTGTAGACTATATGAAAACACAATTGACAACAGCTTCTTCTTTTGAAAACGCAGTAGTGCTACAAATTCCTAATCCTAAGGGTGGGATGATGAATTTTAAAGTTTGGGAAGAATCAATAATGGCTGAAGAGCTTGCTGAAAAATATCCTGAGATAAAAAACTATACAGCTGTAGCTGTTGACGATCCTAGAGTTACTGCCAAGATAAATATTACTGCTTTTGGCTTTGATGCAATGGTGTATACGGGTACTGGTAACGATTATGTTATTGACCCTTATACCAAATCAGACGATAGGTACTATCTCTGCTATTATAAAAGTGATTATGCCAAGCCTGCTGGTAAAGAGCATTTTTGTGCTAATAGCGATGCTAACGATGGCCCTGAAGATATAAGTAATGCAAGGTTTGACCTTTCTAATGGTGGTCTACCAAAAGTAGCTTTGAAAACTAATGGAGCCACCAAAAGAAAATATAGACTCGCACTTGCTTGTACAGGAGAATATGCCAATGCTGTAACGCCGGGTACGCCTACAAAACCTTTGGTGCTTAGTGCCATGAATACAACAATGGCTAGAGTGAATGGTGTATACCAAAGAGAGTTTGGCGTTACTATGGAGCTGGTGGCTAATAACGACCAATTAATATTCCTAAATAGTAATGATGGTTATACCAACTCGAGTGGTGTAACTATGCAAGCAGAGAATCAAACGAAGATCGATAATGTAATTGGTAAGATCAATTACGATATTGGACATGTATTCAGCACAGGTGGTGGTGGTATTGCCGATCTTCAAAGTGTTTGCGATTTTAATGCGAAAGCAAGAGGTGTAACAGGGCAAGCAAAACCAACAGGAGATCTTTTTGATATAGATTATGTTGCTCATGAAATGGGGCATCAATTTGGAGCAACACATACCTTTAACGCGGCAACGGGTGCTTGCGCAGGCAACGGTACAAATATTAGTGCTTATGAGCCGGGTGGAGGTTCTACGATAATGGCATATGCTGGTATCTGTAACGGTAATGATGTGGCCAACCAAAGTGATGATTATTTTCATGCAAAGAGCTTAGACCAAGTGTCTGACTTTATTACGAACATAGTTACAGGTGGTAGCTGCGCTACTACTAGTGCTGCTGGTAATACACCTCCTGTTGTAGCTTCTATAAAAAAGACTTATGATGTCCCATATTTAACTCCTTTTGAGCTAGAAGCTCCGTTGGCAACTGATGCAGATAACAATGGTATTACCTACTGTTGGGAAGAGTATGATCTAGGTGATTTTGGAAAAAGTTTTAGTGATACTAAACAGGATGGTCCTTTGTTCCGTTCGTTTAAACCAACAGCTAGTCGCTGGCGTGTATTTCCTGTCCTAGATTCTATATTGAATAATAACTTGAATTACTTAGGAGAAAAGCTACCTGAAGTAGGGCGTAAGTTAGAATTTAAACTCACCGTTAGAGATATGTTCAATGGTACAGGAACATTCAATCTTTCTGATGAAACAGTTCGTTTACATGTTACTACAACTTCAGGGCCTTTTTTAGTAACTGCTCCGAATCAGTCTTCAGACTATTGGCAGATAGGTAGTACGCAAACCGTTACTTGGGATGTGGCACAGACGACTACAGCTCCTGTTAACTGTAGTAATGTTACGATATTATTGTCTGTAGATGGAGGGTATACATATCCTTTTACATTGGCAGCTAATACCGCAAATGATGGTAGTGAAACCATTACTGTTCCAACAGGTACAAACACCAATACTGCTAGAGTAAAAGTTAAAGCAGATGGCAATGTGTTTTTTGATGTGAGTAATAGTAATTTCAAGATAAACAATTGGCCAGCTGATATTGCTTCTGTATCGTTTAGTAATCACATTACTGTATTTCCTGTGCCTGCTACTAAGCAGCTTAATATAGTTTCAGATACTAATTATTCTTATGATTATGGCTTGTTTAACGTTGTGGGACAAAGAGTAGCAGAGGGTGGCTTTAAAGACTTTGCAATAATCGATGTTTCATCGATGGCTTCAGGTGTTTATACATTAAGATTGCATAGCTCGGCGGGTGAGAAGATCAGCAGAAAAGTATTAGTACAATAACAAGGAAAATATGTGAAATAAATAAAGGGCAGTAATTACTGCCCTTTATTTATAATTCTAGTTTTAAGAATCTACCCGTATGGCTTTTACTTGCTTTAATAACATTTTCAGGTGTTCCTTTAGCTACTACACTTCCTCCTCCTTTGCCACCTTCTGGTCCCATATCAATAATATAGTCGGCAACTTTTACAACATCTAAGTTGTGTTCTATTACCAATACTGTATTCCCTTTGTCTACCAGTCTATTTAGTACATCAAGTAAGTGTTGGATGTCTTGAAAGTGCAAGCCAGTAGTAGGCTCGTCAAGTATATATATCGTTTGCCCTGTGTCTCTTTTAGAAAGCTCTGTTGCTAGTTTAACCCGTTGTGCTTCTCCTCCGCTAAGTGTTACAGCGCTTTGTCCTAGTGTTACATAGCCCAAGCCTACATCTTGTAGCGTCTTTATCTTTCTGTATAGGTAGTGGATATTCTCGAAAAAAGACACAGCTTCATCAACGGTCATGTTGAGTATGTCAGAAATAGATTTTCCTTTATACCTAATTTCTAATGTTTCTCTATTATATCTCTTGCCATTACATTTTTCGCAAGGCACATATACATCAGGTAAGAAGTTCATTTCTATAGTACGCATACCCCCTCCTTGACATTCTTCACACCTTCCGCTTTTTACATTGAAGGAAAAGCGCCCTGGATTATAACCTCTGATCTTTGCTTCGGGTACTTGTGCAAAAAGCTGTCTTATATCGGTAAAGAAACCACAATAGGTAGCAGGGTTGCTTCTAGGTGTTCTGCCTATAGGGCTTTGGTCTATTTCTATCACCTTGTCAATATGCTCCAGTCCTGTAACCTTCTTAAAAGGCATGGGTACTTTCTTGAACTTTGGATAACAATGCTTGGCTAGAGTAGGGTATAACGTTTCATTGATTAATGTACTCTTGCCGCTTCCTGAAACACCTGTTACACAAATAAATGTCCCTAAAGGGAAACTAACGTTCACATTTTGTAAGTTATTACCGCTTGCTCCTTTTAGCTCTAGTTTGTTGCCGTTACCTTTTCTTCTGTTTTTAGGAATCTCAATGGCTAACTCGTGGTTGAGGTAGCCAGCAGTTGTTGTGTTTGTTTTTAAAACTTCCTTAGGTGTTCCTGAACTTACTATCTGCCCGCCATGTACACCTGCTGCCGGACCAATATCTATTAAATGGTCTGCAGCGAGCATGATGTCTTTGTCGTGCTCTACAACGAGTACCGAATTACCTCCGTCTCTAAGATTTTGTAATGCGGTTATTAGTCTTTGATTGTCTCTTTGGTGCAGTCCAATACTTGGCTCGTCAAGTATATAGGTGATGCCTGTTAGTTGCGAGCCTATTTGTGTGGCTAGTCTTATTCTTTGCGATTCACCTCCACTTAGTGTACGTGTAGGTCGGTCGAGGTTGAGGTAGTGTAAGCCTACGTCCAATAAGAAACTTAAACGGTCTCTTATTTCTTTAAGGATGTCTTTGGCTATTGTGTTTTGCTTTTTGTTTAGTTTTTGTTCAACGTTTGCAAACCAGTCGGATAGTTCTTGTAAAGAAAGTGCCGATAGTTCAGCAATATTTTTGTCGGCTACTTTAAACCATCTACTTTCTTTTTTTAGTCTGGCTCCTTCACATTCAGGGCAGGTGTCTAGTTGCATGAACTTCTCCGCCCAATCTCTTATAGCCTCTGAGGTAGTCTCGTTAAACCAGCGTAATACCATGTTGATGATACCCTCGTAGCTGTGCTCTGTAATGGCTTCTTCGTAGTTGCCGGCTTCTGCGGCTTCCTCATAAGTAATTACCCCTTCCTCATTACCATAGAGCAGAATATTTTTCTGTTTTTCAGATAAGCTCTTTAAAGGTTTGTTTAGGGGTATTTTGTTTTTCTTGGCGAGTATGGTTGCTTGCTTAAAGGTCCAAGCATCACGCTCTTCTCCTAGTGGTGCTATAGCTCCGTCTTTTATGCTTAAGTTCTCATCGGGCAGCACCTCTTCCATATTTACCAAATAGACACTACCCAAACCTTTACATTTAGGGCAAGCACCGTACGGAGAGTTGAAAGAGAACGTGTTGGGTGATGGCTCTTCATAGGAGATGCCAGTATCGGCACACATTAATTGACGGCTATATTGTTTAATGTCCTCTTGTTCCATATCCAAAACAAAGAGTAGCTCTTTACCTAGTTGTAGTGCTTTTTGTATGCTTTGGCTTAGTCTTGCCGTAGCATCGTTCTGAACAATTAGTCTATCAATCACCAGCTCTATATCGTGGATCTTATACCTATCCACTTGCATGCGTTCTTTTAGTTCTTTTATCTCTCCATCTATTCTTACACGTAAGTATCCTTGTTTGCGAAATTGTTCGAATAGCTCACGGTAGTGTCCCTTTCTTCCTCTTACTATAGGAGCCAGTAATACTATTTTCTTGTCTTTAAAATGCTCTTGCACATGGGCTACTATCTCTTCCTCGCTAAAGCGTGTCATTTTTTTACCCGTGTTGTAAGAGTAAGCTTCACCCGCACGAGCAAATAAGAGACGCATAAAGTCATATACTTCAGTTACAGTACCGACAGTGGAACGAGGATTGCGATTCGTAGTTTTTTGTTCAATAGAAATTACAGGAGAAAGGCCCGACACTTTATCTACATCAGGGCGGTCAAGATCGCCCATGAATTGACGAGCATATGCCGCAAAGCTTTCCATGTATCTTCTTTGCCCCTCTGCAAAAATGGTATCGAATGCTAAAGATGATTTTCCGGAACCGCTAATGCCTGTAATGACCACCAGCTTGTTCTTAGGAATGGAGACGTCTATGTTTTTTAAATTGTGTACTCGAGCTCCAAGCACCTCAATATTGTTCTGACTCACAAATAGTCCTTTTGTATAGTATGGAAATAATCAAGAGATGCAATTTAAGGAATCCTATCAGGAAAAAAGGAAGTGAGTAATGATCCTGATATTAGTATTTCCTATCAATGACGTAGTCTACTAGTTCTTTCATGGCATCTTTAGCCTCAGAAGGGGGAAATTTATCAAGCATGCTTAATGCCTTGTTCTGGTAGTCCTTCATTTTTTGAACAGAGTATTCAATACCGCCCGACTGTTGTACGATGTCTATCACCTCGTTTACCTTCTTTTTGTCGGTATTGTTGTTCTTAACTATGTAAATGATCTTTCGTTTGGTCTCTTTATCTACATTTTGCAATGTGTAGATAAGGGGTAGGGTCATTTTCTTCTCTTTAATGTCTATCCCTGTAGGTTTGCCAATATTATCTTTTCCGTAATCAAATAGGTCGTCCTTTATCTGAAAGGCAATGCCTACATTCTCCCCAAATTGGCGAAAATGCTCTGTTAGTTCCTTGTCCTCGGTAGCAGAGAATGCGCCTGCAGAGCAAGCGGCAGATAGTAAGGAGGCTGTTTTTGCCTTTATGATGTCAAAGTAAATGTCTTCTTTAATGTCTAGTTTTCTAGCCTTTTCTATTTGTAATAACTCCCCCTCGCTCATTTCCTTAACAGCTCTAGAGGTGATTTTCAAGATATCATAATCTTCATGTTCTAGAGAGAGCAGGAGCCCTTTTGATAATAAGAAATCGCCTACAAGGACGGCTATTTTACTCTCCCATAAGGCATTGATAGAAAAGAAGTTACGCCTTATCATGGCATTGTCTACCACATCGTCATGAACTAGAGTAGCGGTGTGTAATAACTCTATAAGAGAAGCTGCCCTGTAAGTATCTTCTTTTATGCTACCGGCAATTTTAGCAGAGAGAAAGACAAACATTGGTCTCATTTGTTTTCCCTTTCGTTTTATTATAAAGCGTAAAACCCTGTTTAGTAATGGATTAGATACCCAGACGTTCTCCGCAAATTTCTTTTCGAATAATTTAAGTTCTTCTCCTATTACCTTTTTAACAAGTTTCATGAAATATTGTAGACTAATGCGAAAAAGTATGCAAAACGTTGTAGCTTTGCGTCAGATTATTTTTGGAGTTAAAAGTAATCTAATGGCATGAATATTGCATTAGCTGTGGGAAAAAACAATTAAACAATTATGTTTTGTTCTTTGTTTTTTTGATTGCTCTGATATATCTTTGTCATTGTATTTGAAAAATTTAACCAAAATTCTTTAAATAAACAAATCTGTTATGGTCAACAAAAAGTACCTATTACTAGCTGGTTTATGCTCTGTTATGGCAGCACAGCCAGTTTTCGCACAAGAGGCGGCACAGTGGTCAGGTCGTGATATGACTTATCGCGGTCAAAGCTACGATGTGCTTGATTCTAATTATGTGCCACGTTCTCGAATGGATCAACACCGTAAATTCTTGAACCATCAATATGCTTTCCCAGCAAAACCACGTAACATGTGGGAGATTGGTGTAGGCGGTGGTCTATATAATGTTTCTGGTGACGTTCCTTCGCTAATGTTATGGCAAAAAGGTGGATACGGTCTACATGCACACATCCGTAAGGCATGGGGTTATGTATTCTCTTCTCGTTTACAATATAACTACGGTATAGCTAAAGGCTTACAGTGGCAAGAAGATATCAACTACAGATTTAACAAGGCTTGGACTAACAATGGTTACACTCCACAGTGGGCTCTAGCGCCTAACTTTGGTGGTACTAACAGCCAAGGTGGTGTTGGTGGTACTCAAGTTCCTACGCCAGATCCAATTATGCACAACTATCGTATGGAGTCTCACCAATTGAACTTCGATATGATGGCGTCATTAACTAATATCAAATTCCACAAAGCGCAAACAGGTCTTTCTCTGTATGCATTTGTAGGTGTTGGTGCTCTAGCGTTCAATACTCGTGTTGACGCATTAGATGCTAACTATCAAAGATATGATTTCCGTTCTAACGCTTTAACTGGTGGTGGTCCTGGTGTTCTTCCTCAAATTCATGAGAATAAGAAGCAGATCCGTGACCTACTTCAAGCAGGTTTAGACGGTACTTACGAGACTGATGCTGAAAACGAGCGTGATGGTCGTCGTCCTGAGATATTCAACAACAAAACTTTGGTATTTGCTCCAAGTTTCGGTGGTGGTGCTCAGTTCCGCGTTAGCAAACGTTTCAACATCTCTATTGAAGATCGTATAACAATGCCAAGTGAAGATCTATTAGATGGTCAACGTTGGGCTTCAGGTCAAAATACTGGTTCTCCAGTACTTTCTAGAAGCAACGATATCATTAACTATCTTAGCTTAGGTCTTAACTTCAACTTGGGTAACAAAACTAAGAGTGTTGAGCCTCTATACTGGTTAAATCCACTAGATCACGCTTACAACGAGCTTAGCTACCCACGTCATATGCAACTTCCTGATCCAATTCTACCTGATTCTGACGGTGACGGTATTACTGATCAATTCGACAAATGTCCTGGTACTCCTGCAGGTGTTGCAGTTGACAGCCATGGTTGTCCTCTTGATACTGATGGTGACGGTGTTCCTGACGATCGTGATAAGCAATTAATCACTCCTACTGAGTGTCAACCAGTTGATGCTGATGGTGTTGGTAAATGCCCTTGCCCAGAAGATTGCGGTACAATGGCTCCTCCATGTGGTACTATCGGTGCTGGTAGCATCTCATTCTCTGGTAGCTCTTCTCGTTTGAGTCAAGCTTCTAAGGGTATGCTAGCTGTTCTTGCAGCTCAAATGCAAGCTAACCCAACTTGTAAAGTAGTTATTACAGGTTCTGGTAACAGCAGTAAAGTACAACAACAACGTTCTTGGGATCGTGTTAACTCTATCATAGAGTACATGAGCGAAACTCACGGTGTAGACCGTAACCGTTTCATCTTCCAATATGGTCAAGCAGGAGATCCTAACTCTGTTATGTATCGTTCGGCTATGCCAGGTGAAGAAGGACCAGCTAACGTTGCTCCTCCATTCCCGAACTTAAGAAGAAACTAATATAAGTTCTCTTATAGATAATATTAAGCCCCGCATTTAGCGGGGCTTTTTCATGCCATGTACTTTTGTATTGCATTCATAAGTTTATTAGAATCACAGAAGAGTTTACGCATAAAAATAAATGCCTCTTGAAATACAAGAGGCATTTATTAATTATAAAAGATGACGCTAAAGGCTACTTGATTTATTTCTTTGTGGCTTCTAGCATTTTATTTTTATGATACTTGATAAGGCTAGCCATAGGGCTTTTCTCTATTTTGCCAAGAGTAAGTCCGCTTTGCTCACAGATCTTTTTGATAAGGTCTCTAAACTCATAAGCTACTGAACCAGTGAAGCTGATAGGCATGTTCCAACTCTCTCTATATTTAAGTACATGTTGGGTGAAGAATTCATTCAAGCTGTCTTCAATGATGTTTTCCACCATATAATGCCCTCTGTTTTGAGATAAGAAGGGTACAAAACTAGCTAGGTATCTATTAGGGAATAGTTCTTTATATAGCTTGTCTAATATAACAGGTACATTATCGCCAAACATATATTCAAACTGAGCTTTAAGTTCCATATCGAATGTATTGTAAGCGTAATAGCGTAAAATACGTTTACCCATATGGTTTCCACTTCCTTCGTCGCCAGCGATATAACCTAGAGAGGCATGTTGTTTCTTTATTTTGCTACCATTATAATAGCAAGAGTTGCTACCCGTGCCTAAGATACATACTACACCTTTTTCGTCGCCACATATACCTTTAGCTGCCGCCATCATATCTCCATCTACTTCAACTTTTCTTACTTTGAAGTATTCCTTAAGGTAGCCTTTAAGCTCTTTCTGCTTAAGAGGATTGCCAGCGCCAGCACCATAAAAAACAACTGAATTTATTGTTGCTTTTTTACTTGGCCATTTTAGCTCTTCGTCAAGTACCTTGAATATGTCTTCCTTTGTTTGTATATAAGGATTGATACCTGTTGTCTTGTACTTAGTAGTTTTGCCTGAATCGTGTATCAAACACCAGTCTGTTTTTGTTGATCCACTTTCGGCTAATAATATTGCCATTATTATTTTTTCAAGTAAATTATATAATGCTGTAAAACTATTTTATTGTTAGCTCTCTACCAATGAGAAATTTGTTTTTTTACTATAAACTTTCATAAAAAATAAGCCCACTTGTCTTAATCTCTTTATATATCCAGAATAGCCATTAACTTCGCAGCTATTATATTATATAATGAGTAATACAGGCAAGGAAAGGTTAAAGGTTTGGACTCCAATATTATTTTCTCTCATACTGATATTGGGTATGATCTTAGGTTTTAACCTAAGAGACTCCTTAAGAAATAAAAGAAACCTTACCACAATAATTCAGCGTAGTGATAGGCTGGAGCAACTAATTGACCTGATAAAGGATAGATATGTTGATACTGTTGATGGTAATGCCTTGTATGCTGATGCCGTTGAAGGTATTCTAAGCCACTTGGACCCTCATACATTATACATCCCTGCTGATGAACTAGGCGCTGTGGAAGAAAAACTAAGTGGACGCTTTTTTGGTGTTGGTGTAAGCTTTATAGTTATCAATGATACAATGCTGGTTACTAATGTAGTAAAAGGTGGTCCGGCAGATAAAGCAGGTGTAGAGAAAGGCGATAGAATTATAAAAGTGGCTGATAGTGTAATTGCCGGTAAGCAACTGTCTTCTAATGTAATTCCAGATTTATTAAAAGGTCCGGAACATACTGTTGTTTCTGTGTTGTTGAAAAAAGTAAATACAGATAAGATAGATAGTGCAGTAATAACAAGAGGTGCTATTCCTATAGTTAGTGTTGATGCTGCTGTAATGCTAGATAGCAATACAGGTTTTATCAAGATCAATAGGTTTAGTAACACTACATATGATGAGTTTGCAAAAGCACTTAATAAACTGAAGGCTGATGGAATGGAGCATTTGGTGTTAGACCTTAGACAGAACCCCGGCGGTTATTTAGATCAAGCTATCAATATAGCAGACGATTTTATTAAGGGTGATAAACTACTAGTGTATACTAAGGGTAATAAGTCGGTATACAAAGAGTACAAGGCTGGAGAAAAAGCAGGCTTTGAAGATGGCAAAATAGTGATACTTGTAGATGAAAGCTCGGCTTCTGCTAGCGAAATTTTAGCAGGCGCTGTACAAGATTGGGATAGAGGAATAATAATGGGTAGAAGAACGTATGGTAAGGGTTTAGTACAAGATAGATATTCTTTGCAAGATGGTGCTGAGCTTCGTTTGACAATCGCTAAATATTACGTCCCATCGGGTAGAAGTATCCAAAGGTCTTTTGAGAATGGTAAGCAAGCTTATAGAGAGGATTTGTTGGATAGGTATGAGTCGGGTGAACTAACAGGAAATGATAGTGTAGTCATAGTTGATACAACACGTTATTATACCGCCAATAAAAGAGTGGTGTATGGTGGTGGTGGTATCATTCCTGATGTGTACGTGCCATACGATACTACAAAGATATCTGCAGGTCTGTTAGAACTTCTTTACAGTATAGATATGCGCAATAAGCTTTGGCAGTACTATTTCGAGCATAAAAAAGAGCTTAGTATATACAAGTTACCAAGTGCCTTCAAGAAAGAATTTGATGCTAAGGTTATCTATAACTATTACGTCAAAAACAGCGATGCTACTACCAAACAACTACTTAAGCTGCAGATGAAAATAAAAGATAATCAAGACTACTTTTTATTGCATATGAAAGCCCAACTTGGTCGTATCCTGTTTGATAATAATGGTTATTACAAAGTAATCAATGACGATGATATAATGGTGCAGAAAGCACTAACTATCATGGGCAGTAATAACTACGACTCAACTATAGCTAGGTAGGGCATTCAGCCATTTAATATTGTTTATATCGCATGCATCAGCACAAAAGTTTTGATGACCATTGGTGATAACCCAATAGGAACATTGTGCTGTTTGCTGATAGCTTAATAGCTGGTTTAATGTCAACTCTGTAATAGGTACTTCAGGCGCTTTACATTCTATAAGCATCCATGGCTTATGATCCCTGTTATATACAATGATGTCAAAGCGTTTTCTTAAAGAACCTACGACTATTAGTTTTTCTACCGCTATTAAACTTGAAGGATATTGTAATGTTTCTGTGATATAATGCAAGAAATATTGCCTTACGTGCTCCTCTGGTGTTAATACATACCATCCTTTACGAATAATGTCAAAGACATAAGTTTTATTATGCTCTTTCTTTAGTCTTAGTGCAACCGATGAAAAGTCAATATCAATCATTATAAACTAACCTGTGAATATATTAAGAGCTTATTATGACATAAGCAGGCTGGTATTTCGTAAATTTAGGTAAGTATATGAAAACAAAACAAGAAATAGTTGAAAATTGGCTGCCTCGATATACAGGGCTGGAGTTGAATAGTTTTGGCGAATATATTTTACTCTGCAATTTTAGTAAGTATGTAGAGCTGTTTGCTGCAATGCATAATGTGCCTGTAGTGGGTAAAGGAAAACCTATGCAGTGTTCTACAGCTAATGGTATTACTATAATTAACTTTGGTATGGGGAGTGCTTCTGCAGCTACTATTATGGACCTGCTGGCGGCAATATCTCCTAAAGCAGTTCTATTTTTGGGTAAGTGCGGAGGTTTGAAGAAGAAAAATAAAGTTGGTGATCTAATACTGCCTATTGCTGCTATACGTGGCGATGGTGCCAGTGATGATTACTTTCCTCCCGAAGTACCTGCCTTACCTTCCTTTGCTTTACAAAAAGCCATATCGACTACAATAAGGGATAATGCAAAAGATTATTGGACCGGTACTATATATACTACCAATCGTAGGGTTTGGGAGCATGACTCTAAGTTTAAAACCTATTTGCGAAAGATAAGAGCAATGGCCATAGATATGGAAACGGCAACAATATTTTCTGTAGGCTTCTATAATAAGATTTCTACAGGGGCGTTGTTGTTGGTATCCGATCAGCCTATGATCCCTGAGGGGGTAAAGACCGCTGAAAGTGATATGACCGTAACTAAGAGTTATGTAGACACGCATTTGCGTATTGGTATCGATTCTTTAAAGCAGCTAATCAATAATGGTCAAACAGTAAAGCATCTTAAGTTTTAATGCTGGAAGGAGATAAAATACTAGATGTAGAGCAGTTGAGTATCTCCTTTGGGGATAAGGATGTATTTGTTGCTGTAAATGACTTGTCCTTTAGTTTAGAAAAAGGTAAAACGCTAGCAATAGTTGGAGAGAGTGGTTCAGGAAAATCTTTATCAGCACTTTCCATAATAGGCTTGTTGCCTAAAGAGGCTCATGTGACAGGAACGGCTACACTTTGTATAGCAGGTGCTGATTATGTTTTGATGGGTAAGGAACATAAAAAGGGTGTAAGAGGTAAACTAATAGGTATGGTTTTTCAGGAACCGATGAGTGCGTTGAACCCTGTGATGAAAATAGGTAAGCAGCTTAAGGAATCTATTACGATACATCAGCAACTTAATAATAATGAGGCCAAAACTCTTGCTGTAGAATGGTTAGGAAAGGTTAAGCTTCCTAACCCCTCTGGTATTTATGATAGATATCCACACGAACTATCGGGAGGACAGAAGCAAAGGGTTATGATCGCTATGGCTATGTGCAATAACCCTAGTTTGCTAATTGCGGATGAGCCTACGACGGCATTGGATGTTACTGTACAGCAAGAGGTAGTGTTGTTAATGAAAGAGTTGCAACGAGAACATAATACCGCAATGATCTTTATTACACATGACTTGAACCTTGCAGCAAAAACTGCCGACAGTTTGTTAGTAATGTATAAAGGAGATGTAGTAGAACATGGTGCTATTAAAGCAGTACTTGAACAACCACAGCATAAGTACACAAAGGCATTGTTAGCTTGTAGGCCATCTCCTGATCAAAAAGGGAAACAGCTACCCGTTGTTGCTGATTTTCTTAATGATACTCTACCCAAGGATAGAGCTTATAAGGTTACAGCTACAAAGGACAGTATACTCGAAGTAGATGAGTTGAAGGTATATTTTGAACAGAAAAAAAGTCTATTTAGCAAAGTTCCTAATTTCTTCAAGGCGGTAGACGGTGTTTCTTTTCAAATAAAAAAGGGAGAAGTGCTAGGGCTTGTAGGAGAGAGTGGTTGTGGTAAGAGTACAATAGGCAAAGCCTTAATGGGATTGTTGCCCATTACTGATGGTAAAGTGTTGTATGAAGGTAAGGACTTGGCATCGTTAGATAGTAAGGGCTGGAATGCCATGAGAACAGAAATGCAAATTATTTTCCAAGATCCGTTTGCATCACTAAATCCAAGAATGACTATAGGGGCTATGCTTATGGAACCAATGAAGGTGCATCATATAGTACCAACTCAAGAACTGGAAGATGAGGCTAAAAGGCTTTTAGATATGGTGCATCTACCTCACGATGCTATGAAGAGGTACCCTCATCAATTTTCAGGTGGTCAGAAGCAACGGTTAGGTATTGCCAGAGCATTAGCGCTAAGACCTAAGCTTATTATATGTGACGAAATCGTTTCTGCGTTAGATGTAAGTGTACAAGCGCAGATATTAAACCTGCTTAAAGAATTGCAAGAAAAGTTGGGCTTGTCTTACTTATTCATTTCTCACGATTTAAACGTGGTGCATTATATAAGTGATAGGGTGATGGTGATGCAGTCAGGTAAAATAGTAGAAATTGGTAATGCTGATCAAGTCTTACTACATCCCTCCCATGAGTACACACAGGCATTAGTAGAAGCGATACCATAATAATTTGTTCAAGTAAGTGGTTGTTGCTTAGAAATAGGTTTGCCTTAATTCTGTTTTCGTTATCTTGAAAATTGTTTTAGAAGAACATTTATGGTTGAAAGTACTATAGGCTTTTTGGTGTGTGTTATCGCTATTTTGTATGCTGGCAATAGGTTGTCTTATTATGGCGATCAGATGTCTGATATAATGGGCTGGGGTAAGATGTGGGTAGGTATGATACTTATGGCAGGAGTTACTTCTTTGCCAGAGTTAGTGACAGGTATTAGCTCTATTAGAATTGTAGATTCGCCAGACATGGCAGTTGGTAATGTGATAGGTAGCTGTGCGTTTAATATTCTTATCATCTCTTTACTAGATATCATTTTTCCTAAGCGACCCCCTATGACCTATACGGCACAAACAGGTCATGTAATAGCAGCCTCTTTTGGTATTGTGTTATTAAGTCTTGTGGTATTCTCCATACTACAACCCGGTGTGTTTGGTCGTATAGGCTGGATAGGAGGAGATAGTTTGGTGTTTATGCTTATTTACTTTTTTGCGATAAGATCGGTTTATAACTATGAAAAAAGGCCAAAGACCAATCAAGCAACATTAGAACTAGAGCATGCTGAAGAAAAGGAGACTAAAAATTATTCTAAGCAATTCGTTATCAGTAGGTATATTTTCTTTGCATTAATAGTAGTTGTTGCGGCCATGTTCTTGCCTTATTATGGAGAAACCATTGCTGCAAATACGGGTATGGGCGAAGGTGTGTTTGGAACGGTTTTTTTAGCCTTGTCCACTTCATTGCCAGAAATCGTTATCAGTATTATGGCGGTTAGGCATGGCTCTGTAGATATGGCTGTAGGCAATGTGCTGGGTAGTAATGTGTTTAATATTTTTGTATTGGCGCTTAATGATATGGTTTACACCAAGGGGCCTTTGCTGGAGAATATATCGCAAGAGTTACTAGTGCCATCTATGGGCACAATACTTATTACTACTATAGGTATCATAGGTTTGGTATACAAGAGCAAGTTGAAGTGGATGATGGCAATAGACACCTTTTTTATACTGCTAGTATACGTTCTAATGACCAAGCTTATGTTTGCCCCTTAAAGTTTTATAGGTATTGGCCCGTATAGCTTTCCTTTACTTTTTTTAGATCTTCAGGCTTGCCGGAGAATAATAGCTGTCCGCCACCTGCACCGCCTTCTGGACCTATGTCAAGAATATAGTCGGCACTTTTTATAACATCGGTATTATGTTCTATGACTATAATGCTGTGTCCTTGTTCTATCAACGCGTCAAAAGATGTAAGTAGTTTTTTGATGTCGTGAAAATGTAAGCCTGTAGTTGGTTCGTCAAAAATAAAGAGCACCTTTTCTTTTGATTTCCCTTTGCCAAGGAATGATGCCAGTTTTACACGTTGTGCTTCACCACCACTAAGGGTATTGCTACTTTGTCCCAACTTTACATATCCAAGCCCCACATCGCTTAATGGTTGTAGTGCTGTAGCCAGTTTCTTCTCGTCTTTAAAGAAGTCGATGGCTTCGTCAACACTCATCTCCAATACATCGTAGACGTTTTTCTCTCGATAGGTTACGTCTAGTACCTCGTCTTTAAAACGTTTGCCTTTACAGCTTTCGCATAGTAGGTGTACGTCTGCTAAGAATTGCATTTCTACTACTACTTCGCCTTCGCCTTTACAGGTGTCACATCTACCCCCATCAGTATTGAAAGAGAAGTGCTTTTCTTTAAAACCGCGCATTTTAGCAAGCGCTTGTTTGGTGAAAAGTTTCCTTACTTCATCCCAAGCTTTGATATAAGTAACGGGGTTACTACGTGAAGATTTACCAATTGGGTTTTGGTCTACCATTTCCACCATAGTGATATTGTCTAAATCTCCACTTAATGTTTTGTGTAGGCCCGGTCGGTCAGTGCTTTCTCCAAGGTGTTGTTGTAATGCAGGGTATAGCGTTGTTTTTACTAGTGTTGTTTTTCCACTTCCACTTACACCACTTACCACACATAGTACGTTGAGCGGGAAGGTGGCATCGATATTTTTAAGGTTGTGTTGTCGGCAGCCCTCAATAGTAATATGACCATGAGGTTTACGTTTTATTTTAGGTGCTTCTATTTTTAAGTCTCCTTTTAGGTACTGACCTGTTAGACTCATCTTGTTTTTGATGATGTCCTTATATGGACCATATGCTACAATTTCCCCTCCTAAATGACTGGCTAACGGACCAACGTCGATAATGTAGTCTGCCTGTTCCATCATCATTTCATCATGCTCTACCACTACTACAGTATTGCCGAGATCGCGTAGATGTTTTAAAACTTTTATAAGTCGCTTTGTGTCTCTTGAGTGCAAGCCAATGCTAGGCTCATCCAGAATGTATAGCGAGTCTGTTAAATTGCTGCCCAAGAATTTTGTTAGCTGTAAACGTTGGCTCTCACCACCACTCAAAGTATTGGCAAGCCTGTTTAATGTCAGATAGCCAAGTCCTACATCTAATAAGGTCTTCAAGCGTTGCTTTACTTCTATTAATATCCTTTTGCCTATTTGCTCTTGATGAGGTGTTAGACTCAACTCTTCGAACCAAACCGATAAGTCTGATGTTGGCATGAACATCAAGTCAGCAATGGTAGTGCCGTTGATATTTACATATTGGGCATCTCCCCTTAGTCTGCTGCCTTTACAGGTAGGGCATGTGGTACGACCTCTATATCTGGCTTGCATTACTCTATACTGCACCTTGTATAAGTTCTGCTCCACCATTCTAAAGAAATCGTCAATGCCGCTCACCGTATCACTACCTTCCCATAATAATTTATATTCCTCTTCAGAAAGATCTACAATTGGTTTATGAATAGGGAACCCTTCTTTTGTGGCAGTACGCATGAAGCTTTGTTGCCACTCACTCATTTTTTCTCCACGCCAACAGGCTACAGCGCCTTCATAAATGCTTAATTGTTTGTTGGGTATTACCAGATTGTCATCAACGCCTAGCACCATGCCAAAGCCCTCACATTTGGGGCAAGCACCATAAGGATTGTTGAATGAAAACAGATTAGGGCTTGGCTCTTCAAAGGTCATTCCATCTGCTTCAAATCTGTTGTTGAATATTATTGGTTTGCTACCATCAACTTCTAAATAACATTCGCCCTCACTTTCATAGAATGCCGTTTGTATACTATCTGCCAAGCGGTGAAGATCATCTTCTTCAAACTCTTTGGTCACGATACGGTCTATTAAGACGTAGACATCTTTTTGTGGCAACTCTTCTTCACCATTCAGGATATCTTCTATTCTGGTCGGTTTGCCTACTTTAGGCGCATAAACACGGCTAAACCCTTTTTGCATTAAGATGTTTAGTTCTTCTTCACGACTCCTATCATATTTTGTAGTGAAAGGAACAATAATCTGCACTTTAGCTCCATGTTCCAGCTTTTGTATATGATCTACTACATCACTTATGTCATCCTTTTTTACTTCCTTTCCACTAATGGGAGAGTAGGTTTTCCCCACTCTTGCAAATAGTAACCTTAGGTAGTCGTAGATCTCCGTCATACTACCCACAGTACTACGAGGTGTGCGGGTGGTTACTTTTTGTTCGATAGCTATGGCAGGGCAAATGCCTCTTATATAATCAACATCAGGCTTATCCATACGCATGAGGAACTGACGAGCATAGGCGCTAAGGCTTTCCGCATACCTTCTTTGGCCTTCGGCAAATAAGGTGTCCATAGTAAGGCTACTTTTACCCGAACCTGATACACCGGTTACTACTATCAGTTGATTTCGGGGTATGCTCACATCAATATTCTTCAGGTTGTGCATGCGCGCTCCTTTTATGAATATAGCATCGTCAATTTGTGTTTCTTTAGCCTTTTTTGTCGTAACTGTTTTCTTTGTAGCCATGATATCGAAGGACGTAAAAATAACATTTTTACCAGTCAATAGTTGAGGAGCAATAGCTATATTGTAAATACATATAACTACTATGAAAAATCTGATAATAGGCTGTCTCTTTTTGTCGTCTTGTGTATCTAATACCAATGAAGAGGTAGGTAGTATAGACACAGCCATTGAGATAAAAGAGCCAGAAACGATTGTTTTGCTGGAAGGGGAGAGTTTTATGGTTTGGGGGCATGACACAGTGGACTATGAAAGCATTAAGCAAGCTGAGGTAAAGTTTGAACCATATATCAATTTCTCAGACTTTAAAGTGGGAGAGATATATAAAGGTAAAAGGCCTCTACTCCAACTGAAAAGAGAAGATAGTAATTTCTGGAGTTATAGGACCAAAATAAGAAATGGCTATAAAGAGCCTGTTAATTTTGCTGGACATTATCGCTTTGTGTATTGGGGCTGTGGCTCACCTTGCCAAGCAGCTGTGCTTATAGACGTAAAAACAGGTAAAATATATAATGCACCAAGCGCTTCTCTGGGTTATGAGCACTTTAAGGATAGTCGAATGTTAATAACGAATCCTCCTTTGAGAGAAGATGAAGAAAGCTCCTTATATGGATCAAAAACTGGTTTTTATAACGTTGCCTGTGCTTATTGTCATCCCTATATCTTTATATGGAATGAAGAAAAGAAGCGTTTTGAGGAACGCAAGCCATCGCCTTATTAGCCAAGAATTTTCAAAATATCTTCTATTTTTGCCCTACGCATGCGGAAAACTATAGTAATATATGGCTTGGCACTAGCAGCGTTGACCTTTCTACTAAAAGCGGTCGAATATAAATACCTCATACATGATATGCGTATGGAAGTATATATAGGTATAATTGCTGTTTTGTTTACTGCTGTAGGTATATGGGTAGCTACCAAAATAATAAGAAGAAAAACAGATACGGTTATTAAGGAGGTAGTGGTTACCGTTCCTGCTCAAGAATATGTACAGAATGATGCCCTTATCGAAAAACTAGGCATCAGCTCTAGAGAGTATGATGTATTGGAACAGATGTCTCAGGGTTTATCCAATCAAGAAATAGCTGATAAGCTTTTTATATCTTTAAATACAGTGAAAACACATGCGGCTAATTTGTATGTGAAGTTGGATGTAAAAAGAAGAACACAAGCAGTACAAAAGGCAAAAGAGCTGCATATAATCCCATAAACTCACTACTACTTTAGGATGAAAATGCCTATGAATAGGGTAATTCATACTAAAGTATGAATGGAAAAATGGCGTAGTGTCGTTCATTTGTATCATCACAAAAAAATATTGATATGAGAAAAATTGTATTAACGTTCGGAATAGTAGCTGGTGCTATAGTTGCTACTGTAATGCTTATTAGTATGTATTTAGTAGAAGCGGGTAAAATGGAAGCTAGTTTGCTTCTAGGCTACGCTTCTATGGTATTGGCATTGTCTGTAATATTTCCAGCTATAAAAAGCTATAGGGATAAAGAGCAAGGAGGAGCTATAACTTTTGGTAAGGCTTTATTGATAGGCCTTATCATATCAGCGATAGCCAGTTGTATATATGCAATAGGTTGGGAAATCTTTATTAGCTCGTCAGGTATGTCAGCTGTAGATTTGACGAACAAAATGTATGAGGGGCAAGTAACAGCTATGAAAGAAGCCGGAGCTACAGCAGAGGAGCTTGCTCAGTATCAGATAGGTGATTGGTATAATACTTTTATTCTTAGGTATCTGTTTACAGCATTTGGTGAAATGTTTCCTGTGGGGCTCATTATTTCATTAATATGTGCAGCTATACTTAGAAAGAAGAGTGTATTGCCTACAACTACTGCTGTATAAATCTTTACAACCAATTAAAATGCAAAATAATGAGTGATAACAATATAAAAGTAGGCCAGGTAGCATGGATGGACTTGACCATTGATGATGCAACTTCTGTAAGTCAGTTTTACCATAAAGTTGTAGGCTGGGATGTCCAGAGCTTTGATATGGGAGGATATGAAGACTATTGTATGAACGACCCTAAAACCGGAGATACAGTTGCCGGTGTTTGTCATGCCAAAGGGGTTAATGCGTCAATACCTCCACAGTGGATGATGTATGTAGGTGTGGAAAGCATAGATCAAAGTATGGAAGCTGTCATTGAAGAGGGAGGAAAAGTGCTAGGGGAGAAAAGAAGTGATGGTAAAGGTGGTTATTACTGTTTAATACAAGACCCCGCAGGTGCTCACATTATGCTCTGGGGGAAATAGAGGTTCAATCGGTCTTAAAATATAACAGGCCCGGCAGAAGCCGGGCCATTTTTTACATTAGTTTAAATACTAAGTAAATGAAGCACCAATTTTTATCTTTTATTAGAACTCTTAATTCAAGCTCTTATTGTATAAGACAATATAAAGTTCAGAAAAGTTAGGTGATTGATTGTCATAAAGTTGTGTTAATAGGAATGCATATTAATATGATTAAAGGTTTTAGGGCATTGATTTAATTATAGATTAATATTTGAGCCCATTTTTGATAATAATATGTGATTTTAGTTTACAATAAGTTTTTAGTGTTTATCCATTGCTTTTTTCGTAGTTGCGTAGTAAATTCACAAGTCATGAGAAAGATTGTACTTATTTCAGGCGTTTTATTCGCCCTAGCATTAGTAGTTGATTCTTGCACACCAAAGCGTGGTCTACCACGTCCTCAAGGTCGTCCAACTCCACCTTCTAAATTTACGCAAGTAGAGAAGCCTGTTGATAACCAGCATACTATATCAGTTTTCGGGTAAGCCGTATAGCATGATTCGTATTATAATATTAAACAGCAAACGCGTTGTTTAAATTTTTATATAAAAACATTTAGCAGACTACTGTCTGATGAATCTACCTGTTATTTTGCAGGTAGATTTTTTGTTTAAACTTGATTCAAACTACCAGAATGATAACACATATGTTGAAGAAGGTTTTATTATTGTTACTGCTTTTAGTTTGCTCTGTTAGCAATTATGCACAAGATCTTATTACCGTTTTTGAAAGAAGCGGTGGAGATAGTTCTGCAACTTATAAGCAAGCAATTGATTACTATAAAAAGCTGGCAGGTAAGTATAAAAATGTATCAATAAATCCTATTGGTAATACCGATACTTATTACCCTTTGCATGTAATATTCTACACCCAAGATGGTAATCTGAATATTAAGGATTGGAAAAAAGAAGAACGGATCATTATTCTTATAAACAACGGTATACATCCCGGTGAACCAGACGGCATTGATGCAAGCATGATGTTGCTTAGAGATGCAGCAATGGGAAAGGTAAAAGTGCCGAAGAATATTGTCTTGGCTGTAATACCTGTATTCAATATTGGTGGTGCACTTAATAGAAATAGTTTCAGTAGAGCTAATCAGAATGGACCGGCAGCATATGGCTTTAGAGGTAATGCCAAAAACCTCGATCTGAATAGAGATTTTATCAAGATGGATGCAAAGGAGACACAGACTTTAATTAAGCTGTTTCACATGTTAGATCCTGATGTCTTTATTGATAACCATGTTAGTAATGGTGCCGACTATCAGCATACACTTAGTTTATTGTCAACACAGCATAGCAAACTAGGAGGTGAAATGGGAGCATTTCTACATGACAGTTTCGAGTCCTTGATATTTGAAGATATGAACTCGAGAGGGCATGATATTGTTCCTTATGTAAATGTTTGGGGCAAGACCCCGGATAATGGCTGGCCTGCTTTTATAGAAACACCACGTTTTGCCAGTGGCTTTGGAGCGTTATTTCAAACCTACTCCTTCGTTACCGAAACGCATATGCTTAAACCTTTTAAAGATAGGGTAGCGGCTACATACGATTTAATGCTGAGTTTCATAAAAGTATCGTCAGAGCAGGCCAATAAAATACAGACCACTAGAAAAAGAGATAGGAATAATATCGTTAAAGCCAAGCAGCTGCCTCTTGACTGGACTCTAGATACCACACAGCATGATATGGTTCATTTTGATGGCTACGAAGGGAGATATGAACCTAGTAGTTTGTCGTCAAAGCCAAGATTGTTTTATGATAGAACTAAGCCGTATTCTAAGCAGGTACCTTATTATAATACTTACAACGTAAGTAGAGACGTAACCACTCCTAAAGCTTATATCTTAAAGCAAGGTTGGGAAAATATTATAGAGAAAATGAGGCTAAATGGAGTAAGTGTGAGAAGAGTAGAAAGAGATACCGTTATGGAATTGAGCGTCTATTACATTAAAGATTATAACACAACATCTTCACCATACGAGGGGCATTATCTACACAGCAATGTTACGGTTAAGAAAGTGACAAGAACAGTTAAAGTATTGAGGGGTGATTATGTGATAAAAACAAATCAGTATGCAAAAAGGTACATCATGGAGACATTGGAACCGCAAGCACCTGACGCCTTTTTTGCTTGGGGCTTTTTTGATGCCGTATTGCAACAAAAAGAACATTATAGCTCTTATGTGTTTGAAGATGTAGCCTATCAACTTGTTAAGGATAATGAAGTGTTAAGAGACAAGTATAATGCTATGTTGGAGGCAGACTCTACATTTGCAAACAATGGTGCTGCCCAGCTAGATTTTATTTATAAGAACTCTCCTTACTATGAGGAAACCCACAAACAGTACCCCGTGTTTAGGGTAGAGTAGTTTTATAGTAACTGGTCAATGTCTTTTGCTAAAGCTCTGTCTTTTTCTGTAACGACATTGCCTGCATCATGTGTTGTCAGGGATATCTCAACAGTATTCCAAACATTACTCCAGTTAGGGTGGTGATCGTGCTTTTCAGCAAGTATAGCAACACGTGTCATAAAGGCAAATGCTTCAGAAAAATCTTTGAAGGTAAATGTTCTGTTTAATGTGTCATTTTCTTCTTTCCAGCTCATAAAAGTATCATACAATGGATGGGCTTTTAAAGTAAAGAAAAAAATACTTTATTTGCGCAACCTTAACTCTAATATGATGATAAAGTACCTAAAGGCAACCCTATTTGTTTTCTCTTTTTTTATTTGCACAACTACAGTAGCTCAATATGGTGATTGGGATGCAATGTTGACTAAATATAAAGGTCTTGAGATAGGTTTTTCAAAAGGCATTGCCGGTGGAGCAGTTATAAAAACAACTTACAAGCGTGACGGGAAAGAAATAGAAGATTATAAGAATGCTAAAAATAACTATAACTGGGGTATCTATATGGGACACTCAGGGCGTCTGGCATCACTAGGTCGCAACCAAGCTTTGGGAATAGATTTTGGAACAATGATTAACCTTGTGAAATTTACACCTGATGGAGGTTCTTATTCTGTAGAGTATACAGATAACAGTGGTAGAAGTCATCTCGATATTGGAGAAGTAGAATATACTTGTGCAGGGTTTCTACTAAGTTTAGATTACAAGATTGGTTCAGAGGCAACTTGGGATAGGGAAAATAGTAAAGGTCGTATGTTTGCATTAGGTGTAGGTTTGGCACCTAAGATATATACTCCGGGCATATTTGGTGGTATCCCTTCTGCAGCTTCATTAAGGCCATATATAAAAGCAGAGTATGGTTTCTTTCTGGGTATAGCATTTAAAGTGAGGGCAACCTACTTTACTGGTGAGCAGGTTTATGCAGATAATGCACCAGCATTAGAGGGGTTGGGATACTATCATGGTACTTTTGGCCCTAATTTTCTACCTAGTGTAAATGTATCTACAGGAAGTGAACTTATGGTTAGTTTATTAATCATGCCTTTTTCGAGAGGTTGGACGTTTTAGAGTTTATTCATCATCTAGTGTAAACCATACATCGTCTTTGTTGTCCCAATCGCCATTATAGTTAACCAATAGTTCTTCATTAGCAGCTACGGCCCTTATTGTTTTTATCATCATGGTTTCATTATCGTAGTCCATGAAGTATTCACAGTTGGCTGTTTTAGAATGGTTGTAGACTGAGATGTAACCTTGCGCCATGCAACATAGTTGTTGCCCGTTAGGCTCCCATTCAAAAATATAGTCGTGTAGTAGTGTTTTGTCTAATAATAGTTTTTCTTCAGCAGACATTACAATCACAGGAGATTCTTCTATAATAGTATTTTCTGCTAAGGCTTTTAGTGTAAACATGCCATTTCCTTTGGCTACTGTTTTTCCTACATATATAGCGGGGTGCATCATGATGTTGAGAAGATACATTAATAATATTAGGGGCACAAAAAAAGCCGTAGCGTATGCTACGGCTTTTATGATAAATGAAAATCTCTTACAAGTTATTGTCTTCAGGCTGCTGGTGTTGCTTTCTACTAGCTCTTTGTGCTAATATACCTTCCTGACCTTCTTTTTTAGATACAACCTCTACTTTTACCTTGGCTAAGCCATCGTAGTGATAGCCCAACTCCTTCGCACAAACACTAGCCATGTCTATAAGGCGTTTGTTGTCTTTATGCATTCTGTCATTGATACGTACATAGATGTACTCACCATTTTTAAGGTTGGTCACCTTAACATAGGTGTTTAAAGAAAGTGTGTTACTAGCAGCGGTATATTTATTATTATCAAAGATCTCTCCTGTAGAGGTCTGTCTTCCAACAAACTTATCGTGATAATAACTAGCTATGCCTTTTGCTATTGGGTCATCAGAAATAACCCTACCAGCTGCGTCCGTTCTAGATTGGGCAGATGCCAATATAGAACTACAAACCAATAAAATTAATACTGCTATCCTCATAACTCGGAATTTTGTGCAAATTTCGACCTTTTAGCTTATATAAAGAAATAACAAATGTTAAAATTTTATCTGTTAGTACGCTTTCTGGTTCTTTGGCGACCGCTATCTCTCTTATTATCAGATGATTGTGCATATTTTCTACCACCATCTCTGTTGCCAAAGCTTCTTGTTCTGCCACCACTTTTAGATTTGCCACCACCTTCTGCTCCTTTTCCTCCACGGAAACGGTCTCTGTCACGCTGTTCGGCCTCTTCTATCCTTACTTTGCGTCCTTTATGCTTCTTTTGGCTTAGTGCGGCCATGATAAAGTCTGCTGCATCAGAAGGCACATTGAAGAAACTGCTTAGTTCTCTAATTGTTATCCTTTGAATGATATTAGACTCAACATCGCTAGCCTCTGTTACAAACTGTAGCAGGTCTTGAGGGCTTTTAATACCGTCTTTCTCACCCATGTTCATGAAGAGACGTACGCTATCTCCACGTTCTCTACCTCCACTTCTTTCTTTTCCAGCACTAGCATTCAGGTCTTGGGCGTTATGGTATGCATCAATTGTTTCTTTCAATTGCATCCATAATAGACGACGAATCAACTCGTCTTTATCCATATCCTCAAAACGCTCGTGTATTGAAGATTGGTAGATAGAAGCAAAATCATCTTTTGGTTCAGCAGCTTCTATTTGCTCTAAACAGTAGAATAATCTTTTACGAACAACTTCTGCACCGTCAGGTATATCACTCTTGTTGAATTTCGTTTTGATCATTCGCTCTATTTGGCGAATTCTCGAAATTTCTTTCGGAGAAGTAATAGACATACAAATACCAGACTTGCCGGCACGTGCTGTACGTCCACTACGGTGAGTATATACTTCAGGATCGTCTGGTAGCTCGTAGTTGATGACGTGTGTAATGTCACTAACGTCAATACCGCGTGCTGCTACATCCGTTGCTACAATAGCTTGTAATGTTCTGTTTTTAAAACGCTCCATTACTTTGCTACGCATTTTTTGGTCCATATCTCCATGCAATGCACTTACATGGTAGCCCATACGCATCAATCGTTCAGATACATCATGTGCATCTTGCTTGGTACGTGTAAATATTACACCATAGATACCGGGGGTAAAGTCTAGTAGTCTTTGTAGTGTGTTGAAACGGTTATGATGCTGTGTAACATAATATTGATGGTCAATATTCTCGTTAGTAGTATTCTCTTTAGCTACTGCAAACTCTTGAGGGTCTCTCATAAAACGCTTTGCAATGCGTCTTACATCGTTAGACATAGTTGCAGAAAATAGCCAAGTATGTTCGCGCTCTGTAGTGTTCTGTAGAATAAACTCAATATCCTCTCTAAAGCCCATGTTCAACATCTCATCGGCTTCGTCCAGTACCATGTACTTTACTTGCTCAAGATGTAGCACTTTACGTTCTATTAAGTCTATAAGACGTCCCGGAGTAGCCACAATTACTTGAGGTCCTCTTTTTACATCACGTATTTGCCCACTTATAGGCACGCCACCATATACAGCTACGGTACGAAGACCGCGCATATGACTGCTATACTTTATAAACTCTTCCTGGATCTGCATACACAATTCACGTGTAGGACTTAAAACCAGGGCTTGCACATGTTGCTGTGCAGGATCGGTGTGGTGCAATAGCGGAAGACCAAAAGCGGCAGTTTTGCCGGTGCCTGTCTGTGCCAGGCCAATAATGTCTGAAGGTTGTGAGGTGAGATGTGGTATTACCTTTTCTTGAATAGGCGTCGGGGTCTCAAAACCCATTTCCGTTACGGCACTAACTAATTCTTCCCTAAGTGGGAAGTCTGAAAATGTTGCCATTAATAAAGAACTAAAATTTAATAGGGCGCAAAGGTACATGTATTAATCGGTATAAAAACAATTTTTTATCATTTGTTAGACCTGAGGAGGAGGATGTAACCAGTTTTTCTTCTGTATGATAATATAGAAAGGCATTTAGCAACCTTATAGATTAATTGAATAACGCCATAATGTCCAAAACGTCAATAAGTTCTAGACTTGCATCTGAAACAACAAAACTCATACAGATGAAAAAAGTAGCATTAATAACAGGTGCCAATAAAGGCATAGGACTCGAAACTGCAAGACAATTAGGTAAGAAAGATATGGTTGTTTTGATAGGGGCAAGAAGTTTAGATAAAGCCAATAAGGCTGTAGAAGAGCTAGCTAACGAAAATATAGAAGCAAAGGCAGTACAGCTTGATGTGACCAAAAATGAAGACATACAAAATGTTGCCAAAACTATTGAACAAGAGTATGGTCATTTAGATGTGTTGGTGAACAATGCTGGTATTATACAAGGAGAAAGCTTTTATGGAGACTCTACACAGGAAGTAGCTGTAGCTGATCTACAAGATACTTTCAATACTAACCTGTTTGGCGTAGTGAATACAACACAGCAGTTGCTACCACTAATTAAGAAGAGTGAGGCTGGTAGAATAGTTAACCTGTCGTCTATATTAGGTTCGTTAACGATGCATGGAGATGAGAAGTCTCCAATATATGGTTCTAAGCCATTTGCTTACAATGCGTCGAAGGCTGCATTGAATCAATTTACAGTACACTTGGCAGCATCACTTAAAGACACAAACATAAAAGTGAACAGTGCGCATCCTGGATGGGTGAAGACTGATATGGGAGGTGAGCAAGCGCCAATGGATATAACAATGGGGGCTAAGACTTCGGTAGCGTTAGCAACATTGCCAGATGATGGGCCAACAGGAAAGTACATGCATCTTGGTGAAGAGCTACCGTGGTAGAAATAATAAAGCCCCACAATGTGGGGCTTTATTATTTCTATAGTTTTTGTGTGTCAGGTCTATTCTTTTAGGTTTATGCTAAAGGCTTTTACCGTTATGGTATTCATGTCGGTACAGTCAGCACAAGAAGCGGTTAGTCGTTCAATAAAAATACGTGTACCGTCACTCTTATAGTTTTTTATTTCAGGCATATTTTTGAGGTCGCTAATATTGCCATTCCCTCTTGTTGCATTAAGTACTAAAGGACCAATAAGATCATTTCCTTTTTTGGGGAGGATAGATATCTCAAAGCTTTCGATGGTATAAACTTTATTATCTTTGGTAACATGTAGTGTCCCATCTTTAGCGAAGCTAGCCACAGATATTGTTTCAGCAACGCCTGTTTCATTTACTCCGTGAGGAATGCCTTTAGTTCCTATTTTTATTTGAGGTTGGTTTTGTGCAGTTGCTATTAAAGGAAGTATAGCAACAAAAAGAAGGGTAATGATTTTGTGCGGTTTCATATTTTATAGGTGTTGGTTTACATTAAAGTTAAACAAAAAAAGAGCTACATTAAATGTGTAGCTCTTTTAAAATATTAATTGTGCTTTACTAGTCTTTTAGTACTGTTCTGCTGATCACAATTTTCTGTACTTCACTTGTTCCTTCATATATCTGAGTGATCTTAGCATCACGCATCAAACGCTCTACGTGGAATTCTTTTACATAACCATAACCGCCATGTATTTGTACTGCTTCGTTAGTTACCCATTGCGCTATTTCAGAAGCATAAAGCTTAGCTATAGATGCAGAAAGTGTATAGTCTTCACCTTGGTCTTTAGTCCATGCAGCTTTGATGCAAAGTAGACGAGCCGCTTCAATTGCTGTAGCCATGTCTGCTAGTTTGAAAGCAACCGCTTGGTGGTTAGATATTTCTGTACCAAAAGCTTTACGCTCTTTAGAGTATTTAAGCGCTAATTCATAAGCGCCACTTGCGATACCTAATGCTTGTGCAGCAATACCGATACGGCCACCTGCTAAAACTTTCATTGCAAATTTGAAACCAAAGCCATCTTCACCGATGCGGTTCTCTTTAGGAACCTTTACATCTTGGAACATAATGGTGTGTGTATCACTACCACGAATACCAAGTTTATTCTCTTTAGCACCAACGGTTACACCAGGCCAGTCTTTATGTACAATAAGTGCATTGATGCCTTTGTGGCCTTTTTCAGGGTATGTTTGTGCTATTACTAAATAGTAAGACGCTGTACTACCGTTAGTGATCCAGTTCTTAGTACCATTAAGGATATAGTGATCTCCTGCATCTTCAGCAGTAGTGCGTTGCGATGTAGCGTCAGAACCAGCTTCAGGTTCACTTAATAGAAAAGCTCCTATCTTTTGACCACTAGCTAACTCTGTAAGGTATTTTTGTTTTTGTTCTTCGTTACCATAAGTTTCTAATCCCCAGCATACCAATGAGTTGTTTACACTCATACAAACAGATGTTGAAGCATCTATCTTAGAGATCTCCTCCATTGCTAGAACATAAGAGACACTGTCCATCCCCGAACCACCATATTTTGGGTCTACCATCATGCCCATAAAGCCAAGTTCTCCAAGCTCTTTTACTTCCTCTGCAGGAAACTTTTGCTGGTCGTCACGCTCAATAACACCTGGTAGTAATCTGTTCTTTGCAAAGTCTCTAGCCGCCATCTGTACGGCAATCTGCTCTTCTGTAAGTTGAAAATTCATATATAGAAATACCTAGTTTGTAAAGAAAAATATGCTGCAAAAGTAGCTTTTTTAGCCTATTTCTCAAGTAGTGTATATATAACTATTATATAATAATATGTGTGTTATGATGTTTTGTACTCACTTTTGAGGATAGCATAGCAGGCAGAATCTTCATAAAGGCCATTTTTTAGAAAATGTTCTTTCATCAAACCCTCATAGCTCATTCCCAGTCCTTCAAGTATTTTTATTGATGGGGTGTTGGTGGGGCTTGCAAAGGCTTCTATTCTATGCATTTTCATCTCTTCAAAGCCATATTTCAATATTCTTTGTGCAGCTTCTTTCATTAGTCCTTGCTCACGATAACTGATGCCTGTCATTACATAGCCTATCTCAGCACGGTCATGATCAGGATATACACGGTAGAAGCCACACGTGCCTATGGTATTATTATTTGTTTTGTCTTTTAATAACCAGTATTTGAATGTGATGTGATAGTAGGTCATCCCTTTCTCTAATCTTTCTTTAGCAAGAGCAAGTCCAGCATCATCATAACCCATAATATTCTTTATCTCTTCATCTGTATTATTAGCCATTATATATGCTAGGCTTTCTGGTGTTATTTCTTCCAATACCATCCTAGGGGTCGTTAATATTTGTGTAGTCGGTTTCATCGTTTTAGTTTTTTGCAAAAAAATATCCTGACATAGGCCAGGATACAATTAATAAGGTGTTGTTTCTTTTATCTATGCCTATGATATGTATCCCACCATCCGTGTCTTTGCCATGCCCAAGAGAACGGCATAATAATAAAGCTTATTGCAACAGGTGGCGTTCCTTTTAGTGTGAATGATTCTGCTAGGTTGTCATCAAGCGTACTTGTATTGAACTGCTTCATGTACTCTACGTCAAGAAATGAATAGGTGACCCTTAGTTTCATCGCAAGTCCTGCAAGTACGCCTGCTTCAAATCGAAGAAAGGGATGTACTGTAGCCACACCTACACTATGTGCTTCCATTTCAGTAAAAGAGTAGGTGGGAGTAAAACCTGTTCCTATGGATGCACAAAATCTATTGTTCTTATTCATGGTAGCATCGCAGCCAAACTTGAAATCGAAACCAATGGGTAGTGATAATTGTCTGGTCTTACCACTAATCGCTAAGTTGGTTCCCTGATAAAACTCTTCTCCTATGTTTTGCCATTTGATCTGGTTATACATGCCCGTAAAGGATAAGGTAAGCATACTTACTTTTCCCAGCCTTGTTATAGGCATAAACGTGCCAAAGGAAATTCCATAACCAGTACTTCCTACAGTTTGGCTATGCATACTGTCTTGTAGGTAGTTGCCGTTATCATATAATCTTAACCTGCCTGAATATTCTGCCGTAGAAGCTGAATTGACATAGCCTACCTCAAAACGAAGTATTGATCCCGGTAGCTCATACGCCATCAGTCCATACTGAGCATAGCTGGTAAAAGAGGCAATGCAGAGCAGGCAAATGAAAACTATTTGGCGTAAAGCGGTCATATGTTAGCGGTTTATTATTACAAGATAATGATTTTTGAAGAATACCTCATTGGTTGTTAGTCTATTGGGAAGAACAATTTATGTAGTGTCTTCTTTTATGGAAAGTATTTTTTATTGCATCTTTATAGAGAACCTTCTTTTTGATTTGATAGCAAAAGATAGAGATATTAACCTTACTGATGATGAGATCATTGCCCTACATAGAAAGGCCAATGATAACAAATGGTTGGGTGTTTTACTAGAGCGTTATACGACTTTGCTACTCGGTGTTGGTATCAAATACTTAAAAGATAAGGATGCTTCAGCAGATGCTGTGCAACAAGTGTTTCTGAAGGTGCTCACTTCTTTACCATCAGGAGAAATAAAGAATTTTAAAGGTTGGCTGTATATATTGATGCGCAACCACTGCTTTCAGGTGCTAAGAGATAATAAACAAGAAAGGGCGATAGATGCTTTTTATGACCTGCCTGCTGATATGCCTGCCAGTGAGGCGGAGTTATATAAGCAAGAAGCAGAGTTGACACAAATGAAGGTAGCTATTGAAGAGTTGGATGAGGGGCAGCGAGAATGTGTTAAAATGTTCTATCTTGAAAAGAAGAGCTATCAAGATATAATGACAAGGTATGGCTATACGTTCAAGCAAGTGAAAAGCTATATCCAGAATGGGAAAAGAAATTTAAAGAAACTAATAATTGAACGCCGAAATAATGGCGGCAATCATGAGTGATATAAATGATATATGGAGTAATGCTGACGGACTACTATCCGAAGAAAAGCTTGAGGCGTATTTGGCCGGCAAGCTTTCGGAAGAAGAGGTGCGTGAAGTAGAATTGTATCTATCCGACGAAGGTATGGAGAGTGACGCTGTAGATGGGCTAGCTGATATGTCCTCACAAGAGGTGCAGGAGTTGACACAGAAGATCAACCATAAGTTGCAATATGAGCTTAGGAAGGAGAAGTACCGTCATAAAAAGCACTATAAAGACAATAAATGGGGCTTGATAGCAGTACTTATCATTATTGTACTTTGTATTTTGGGTTATTATATACTTCAATTGATTATATAAAGGTTTTCTGGTCTATATTTGTAATAAATATACATTATGAAATATCTATACTCCTATCTATTGGCATTAGCCTTTACCCTTAGCGCTACTGCGCAAACAACTATCCCGATACATAAATATGAGTCTTTTATAGCTACACCCCAAGACTCTGCTGCTGCAATTGTCTTTAAAATATTAGGATGTCCATCATCTCACCATTACTATAAGTTTGAAGATTCTGTTGTTCCTATTTATGATGAGATCACTTGTACGGCATGGACCTACAATTCTGGGGGGTGTAGTGATGGTTATGTAAGGTCTTTACAAACATTTCCTCAATTAGCAACTTTGCCATCCAATATCACTATTGATAGTGCAAGGCTGAAACTGACAGGGAAGACACTCCCTTTCATTAGTAATACTTATGGCAACTCCTATCATACCGGTTCTCCTTATTTTTCTTCGGGTTCCAATGAGGTAGAAGTGCAACGTATATTGCAAAATTGGTCTGTAAAAACAACCACATGGAATAACCAGCCAGCTACTACGCCTACCAATATGGTAGTTATACCTGCCTCTACCAGCAAGGATCAATATCATGTTACATTAGATGTAACAGGTATGATTCAGGACATGGTAGACTCTTCTCAACCTTATGGCTTTTTGTTTAAAACTCAAGTAGAAGCATACTATAGAAGCATGGTCTTTTATTCCAGTAATACAACTGCTGGTTCAGAAACCGTGAATAAAAGACCTGAATTGGAGATATACTATCATTATGATAGTACAATTAGTACTTCTATAGCTAATACAAGTGTTAATGCACTATCCCTCAAACTATATCCGAATCCAGCGAGAGATAGGATAGTTCTTGGTATTCAGTCGCTTAAGTCATTTAACTTAAAGTGTAATGTAATTAATTACAACGGTCAGGTATTAAAGCAAGAAAGTTATCAGGTTGACAAAGGGTATAATACAATTCCTATTTCTGTAGAAGAGTTGCCTTCAGGCACTTATATGCTCTCTATAAATGATGGGATAAATACTCAATATAAACGATTTACAAAGCTATAATACTTAATAAGCTAACAAATAAGCCGGCATTTGCCGGCTTATTTGTTTCTATAGATACTCTTTAAAAAGCAGTAACTTGCAGTTACTTATGCAATTAGCAGGTAAAAAAATAATACTGGCTGTAACCGGCAGCATTGCGGCATATAAAACTCCTGAGCTGGTAAGACAGCTTATAAAAGCAGGGGCTGAAGTGCGTGTGATAATGACCACAGCAGCGGCAGATTTTGTTAGCCCTTTAGCGTTAGAAACAGTTTCTAAGCATGAAGTGTTGAGTAATGTTAGCGATGGTTCGGCTTGGAACAATCATGTAGCACTTGGCCGCTGGGCAGATGTTATGTTGGTGGCGCCATGTAGCGCTAATACACTAGCTAAAATGGCTAATGGCTTATGTGATAATTTAGTAGGAGCAGTATACTTATCAGCAACCTGCCCGGTATTAGTTGCCCCGGCTATGGATGAAGATATGTGGCATCATAATAGCACTAAGGCTAACTTGGAGAAGATCAGGTCTTTTGGTAATAAAATCATCCCTGTTGGGCATGGAGAACTGGCTAGTGGATTAGTAGGTGAGGGGCGTATGGCTGAACTGGAAGATATAGTCAACTATATCACAGATTTTTTTTTGAGTAGCAGAGATGCTGCTTTAAGTGGGCTAAAGGCGTTAGTAACTGCAGGCCCTACATATGAACTAATTGATCCTGTTCGTTTTATAGGTAATTTTTCTTCTGGTAAGATGGGTGTGGCAATAGCTGAAGCACTGGCTGACAGAGGGGTTGCTGTTACATTGGTATTAGGCCCTTCTAATGTGAGTGTTGATAATAAGTCAATAGATGTGGTAAATGTGGTAGGTGCGGAAGATATGTATCAGGCTTGTGTGGAAAGGTATGCTTATATGGATATGGCTATCATGTCAGCCGCTGTTGCCGATTATAGGCCAGCAAATATGGCTGATGAGAAAATAAAGAAGAAAGGTGATACGTTAGATATACAACTGGAAAAAACGAAAGATATATTAGCTACATTAGGGCAGCAGAAAAAGGACGGGCAGTTGTTGATCGGTTTTGCATTGGAAACAAACAATGAGTTGGAAAATGCAAAAGATAAATTAGCAAGAAAAAATGCAGATATGATCGTGCTTAATTCGCTGCAAGATAAGGGTGCTGGGTTTGGTCATGATACTAATAAGGTGACCTTGATTAGAAAAAATGGTAAGCAAGATGACCTACCATTAATGAGTAAGAATGACGTGGCTATTACTATTGTAAATACTATTAAGGAGATATTAAATGCTGAAAAAACTATTTAGCACTATTTTATTGACACTATCTACATTGTCCATATTACAGGCTCAAGAGCTGAACTGTAATGTGCGGGTAATGCATGATGCTATACAGAATGTAGACAAGGAGCTTTTTGTGCAAATGGAGAAAGCCATAACTGAGTTTTTAAACACTAGGAAGTGGACCAATGACCAGTTTAACCCCAATGAAAAAATTGAGTGTAATGTATTGCTTAATGTTACAGAACCTCTAAGCGGTGTGCAAAATGGTTTTAAAGCTACTCTTAATATTCAAGCATCAAGACCGGTATATAATACTTCTTATAATAGCCCAATTGTCAACTATATAGATAGGGATGTTATTTTTAGCTATTCTCAATTTGCTCCTTTGCAGTACGATGATAATAGAGTGGCAGGAACAAATGCCTTTGCTTCAAACCTAACAGCTATACTGGCTTATTATTCTTATTTGATCATTGGTTTAGACTATGACAGTTTTAAGCCCAATGGCGGCTCGGAGTACTTAAAGAAAGCGCAAAACGTAGTGAATAACGCACCGGAGCAAGGTAAGTCAATAAGAGGCTGGAAAGCAGTAGAGGGAAATAGGAATAGGTACTGGATATTAGACCAGTTGCTTAATCCTCGTTTCAAGGCACTTAGAGCATATTGGTATAATATGCATAGAGTAGGGCTGGACAATATGTATAAGAAGCCCGAAGAGTCTAGAATGGTAATACTTCAAGGAATAAATACACTAAGCCAGTTGCAGAGAGAAAATCCCGGAGCTGTTTTACTTCAGTTTTTCTTTAATGCTAAAAGTGATGAAATTGCCAGTGTAGTAGCTCAAATACCTAAAGACCAGAGAGGGCTATATATTACAATGCTACAACAGGTAGATGTGCCTAATGCCCAAAAGTATAACTCTTTAAAAAAGTAGGATGAAGCAATTCTTGTTTTATTTCTTGTGTTTGGTAGTGCTTGTTGCTTGCGAACCCAAAGAGCAACCTGCTCCTGTATCTAAGGAACAAATGCAGCAGATATTAACTGATATTAACTATGCAGAGGTGTATAGTACTATGGTTAATGATAGTCTACAGCAGATTATGAATAAGAATAAAGACTCTCTGGCGGTATATTACAATACAATACTAACGCATCATGGTATCACAATGGATGAGCTAATAGAAAGCTTTAGCTGGTATCAAAAACATCCAGATGTCTTGGAAGCAGTATATCAGGATATGATACCTGATATTACAACACAGCAAGATTTGCTCGACGTTAAGCAGAATAACTAATTTGCTATTGTAGGTCAGCCAAAGCCTTTTGTATACGACTCATAGCATCCTTTAGCTTTTCCATAGAAGTGGCAAATGATATACGGATACAGTTGCCATTGCCAAAAGCAGAACCTTTAACAGTACTAACATGAGCGCTATGTAATAAGTACATGCATAGATCCTCGTCGTTGTTGATTATAGTATCTCCATTTTTCTTGCCGTAAAAACTGCTAACGTTAGGGAAGGCATAAAATGCCCCCTGTGGCATATTTATTTGTATGCCTTCTATTTCTTTTAGTGATGCTATTACAAAATCTCTACGTTCATGAAAAGCTTCCCTCATAGCTATAGTTGGTGCCAAGTCTTCTGTAAGGGCTGTAATAGCTGCACGTTGTGCTATAGAATTGGTACCAGAGGTAAATTGTCCTTGTAGTTGCTCGCAAGCCTGTACCAGATCTTGTGGCCCTGCAACATAGCCAAGACGCCAGCCTGTCATTGCAAACCCTTTAGAAAATCCGTTTACGATAACTACTCGGTCTTTTATTTTATCAAACTGGGCAATTGATTCATGCTTTCCAGTATAGTTGATATACTCATATATTTCATCACTAACGATAGCACATTTAGGGTATTCTTTAAAAACATCTACCAATGCTTTTAATTCATCTTTAGAGTATACACTGCCACTTGGGTTACAAGGAGAAGAGAATATGAACAGCTTTGTTTTTTCAGAGATAACGGCTTTTAGTTTGTCAGCGGTCAACTTAAAGTCGTCTTCTATAGGACAGGTAATGAAAGTAGGCTTGCCTTCTGCCAACTCTACTAATGCACTATAGGTTACCCAGTATGGAGTGGGAATGATTACTTCGTCATTAGGGTTTACAATGCTTAGTATAACGTTGGCTAATGATTGTTTAGCACCTGTTGATACAATTATTTGTTCAGGTTTGTAGTCTAGGTTATTATCTCTCTTTAGTTTGTTGCAAATTGCCGCTCGTAGATCAGGGTAGCCGGCTACGGGTGTGTATTTGGTATATCCATCTGCCATAGCTTGGGTAGCAGCATCACATATATGTTTAGGTGTGAAAAAGTCGGGTTCGCCCAAGCTTAGGTCGATCACATCAATACCTTGAGCGCGTAGTTCGCGACCAAGTTTAGCCATTTTTATCGTCTGTGGTTCTGATACTCTGTCTAATCTATTAGCTAATTGCATGTCTAAAACTATATGAAAATAATAATACGGCAAACCTACTAATAAGCTGCCGTATTATTGAATATGATAAATATTACTTAGTTGGATATACTAGAGTAGGCGGTTGTAAAAAAGCCTAGGTATATAGCAAGAACTGTAATTAGGAATATTACTACACCTAAGAATACAATAGTGCGCTTATACGCATTGTTTATTGTTCTCACTTTATGCAGCTCACTAACGTTATTAATAACGTTTTCTATACGAGAAAAGGCTGTTTCTCCTTTTACCACATAGTCATAAGCGCCATATTTCATGCTGTCTACAGCTACTTCTAGCTTGTCTTGACCAGATAACATGATGACTTGCTTGTCAGGATATTTCTCTTTTATTTCTTTTAATATCTCAACACCGTTTTTAGCATCCTTTTTATGGGCGCTCAAGTGATAGTCCAGAACAACTATCTCGGTATTTAGATCCATATGCTTTAAAGCTTCTTCTCCATTGTCAAATACTTTGATGCCGTATAAGAAGCGCTCTGATAAATAATCTTTTAGCATTTCATTCTGGATAGGCTCGTCATCTACCAGATATATATAACGCTTGTCATCTGTTGCCATAATGGTTAGTATTCAATTAAAATGAAAAATAGAAAAAAATATTGCAAAATAAAACTAGTCAATCAAAAACATATTTGAAAGATAATAATGAAGTTCTTTTATCGTGACTTCAATTCTTCAAATGCCTTATCACAAACGGCATTTAAATTTGCTATCAACTTCGGCAACCTGTCATAGTGAGCAGATTCTCCCGAGGTTTGCTCTATGAGAAATATATGGCTAACTTCTTCTTTTACACCTATATAAGAGAGTTGTGGCTTCATAGAATGTGCTGCAATTTTTACTGCTTGGTAATCTTTTTCCTCCATTGCTACAGCAATATTGTTCAATAACCTTGGGCAGTTCTCTAAAAACATACCGATGTATTTATTCATCTTTTCGGGTTGACTATTAGTCAGTTGTTTTAAAAACTGCATATTGGTCACCTTATCCGGTAGCTGCTTTGTTGCTACTTTTGGTGGTTCAACAGGGTCGGGTAGTGTATTGTTATTGCCTTTCTTACTATCATGATCCCATACCGCAGCCATTTTTAGTAGTAACTCATCGGTTTGGAAAGGCTTGGAGACATAAGCATTCATGCCTGCTTCAAAGTATTTTTTCACATCCTCCTGCAGCACGTTGGCCGTCATAGCTATGATATATACATCGGACGCCGGGCTAGGTAGCTCTGATCGTATTTTCTTTGTAGCGGCAACACCGTCCATTACAGGCATTTGAATATCCATTAGCACTATGTCATAATGGTTATGCGCTATTTTCTCAACAGCTTCTTCTCCATTTGAAGCATGAATAATGGTAATACCGGGTAAGGTCTCTTTTAGTATATCTTCAGCAACCATCTTGTTGAATTCATTGTCTTCTACCAAGAGTACCTTTACGTTTTTAAGTTTGTCTATAGTGTCGGTATCTACAATGTTCTTTTTTACTTCTGGTTCTTGATTGTCTGCCAGTGCCAATGGTATGAGTACACTAAATGTTGTCCCTTCTCCAAGCTTGCTTTTTAGGCTTATATCGCCATTCATTAGGGTGGTGAGTTGCTTGGATATGGTTAGTCCAAGTCCAGTTCCTCCAAACTTCCTGGCAATGTCAGTACCTGCTTGCGTAAAGCTTTCAAAGATATTCTCTACATATTCAGGAGAGATACCTATACCTGTATCTGATACATCAAATTTTATCCAGTGTTTATTATCGGCTACTTTTTCCAGTGTAGCGTCAATGCTTACATGTCCTTTGTCGGTAAACTTCACCGCATTACCTGCAAGATTCATCAATATCTGGTTGATACGGGTAGGGTCTCCAACAACCCTAGTAGGTATGTCTTCGGCAACGGAAACCTTAAGTTCAATACCTTTTTCCTCAGCTTTGAAGAGTAAGACATCCTTAACACTATCGATGATTTCCTGTATTGTAAAGTCGGTTTGTTCTATTTCTATTTTCCCCGCCTCTATTTTTGAGAGGTCTAAGATGTCGTTAATAATTACTAAAAGGTTGTCAGCTGATTGCTGAATGGCATTTAGGTAGCGCAATTGGTCTTCTCTTGGCTCCTTGCTGAGTAAGAGCCTACTCATGCCCACTATCGCATTCATCGGAGTACGTATTTCATGGCTCATATTTGCCATGAATTGCTGTTTGAGTTCAGCAGTGCGTTGTGCTACTTCTTTCTCTTTTTGTGCAAGCTCTACACGCTGGCGTATTTGTAGGTTACGTAGTTTGTTAAATGTAGTTTGCTTAAATATCTCTTCCTTGAGTAGCTCGTAAGCTTTAAGGTGGTGGAAGGCTTTGGGTATATCACCCATTCTGTCGTAAAGCATTGATAAGCTTTCGTGTATGCTCATCATATCATGCTTACGCATATAGTCATCTGCCATGTCAAAGGCAGTATTCATATAGTCTAAAGCCTGCCTATAGTCTCCCTCGGCAACAGCTATGCGCCCAAGGTAGTAGTTACAGATGATCTGTACTTCTGCATTTTCATGTTCCTCCGCTTCTGATTGTGCTTTTTTAAGGTAGCTTTTGGCTTTATCGTAGTTACCTATCCTAAAGTTGATCTTACCGATGCCGCTAAGTGCCATTACATAAGCAGATGTGCCGGGGTTGGTGTTCTCGATATTGAGGTCAAAATAACGTAAGGCCTCATCGTATTGTTTTTGCTTAAAGTAGATGTTGCCAAGTGTATTATATAGCGTACTTACTCTAGTCGTATCGTGAGCTCTTTCAAATATAGGCAAACAGCGAAGGGCATATTCTAAGGCACTATCAAAATCATTAAGGTCGTAAAGCAGTACGGCAATACTTGTCATGTTTACCGATTGCGCCAGCTCGTCTCCCAATTCTTCGTTGATGGCCAGTGCATCTTCAAAATAGTTAAGTGCTTTAGCAAGGTCGCCAAGATCTCGATGGATATTCCCAAAGTTGTTAAGTACGCGTGCTTTTAGTTGCCGTTCATTGATTCGCTTAGCTATGATATATGCTTTCTGCAATTCTTCAAGGCCTTCATCATAATCTCCTTGTAGCCAATAGCAGGAGCCTTTAAGGTTTAGTCCTCGTCCTTCTCCTTTTGGGTATCCTAGCTTACGAGATCTTTCTATTATCTCATCAGCTATTTCCGATGCACGGTCTGCGTCAAAGTTTCTTATTTCAATACCGAGATCTACTAGTGTGTCCAGTTTGCTACGCTCATCTACAAGCGAGTCATATTCTTTCTGTAATTGCTTAATTTTTTGCGATTCCATTAGTAGTTGGTATTAGATAGTAAAAATAAAAAACCCCTTGCGCTACAGCAAGGGGTTCAATATCGTTAATTTATATATTTATCCATTTTTTACTTGACGGTTGAACTCGTCATGTCCTGGGTCTTCGTAGCTAGTATATACAGCACACCAGTGACCGATAAGAGATAAACCCCAAGCAGCAGTTGTCCATGCCGGCCAAGGGTAAGCCCATCCTTCTACACCTTTATCATATACCATCCAAGTAATCGCAGTGATCACTGCAAAAACTAATGCGTGTACATAAAATATGCTTTTTTGACGTCCTGTTGGTTTTATCTTTTTTGGCATTATTAGCTGCTTTTGTGCAAATATAATTTCAAGACTTGATAAAAAGAAATAGAAACGACGGAAACTAATACACATATTAATTAAACAACTTTGTTTTTTGTAGGGTAGAAGCCTACTTATAAGAGGAGATGTATATAAAAGTTTCCATTATTTAAGGAATTAAGACTCAACTGTCGTATTTTCGAAGTTCGCCGAGCATCATTTGAAATGAGTAAAAAGTGATTATTCGCTTTTTGCAGCCTTGTTTTCTCATTCGTTTTTCTCTCTTGCCTATAAGCCCACCTGATTAGCTAATAGATAATTAGTTGATGAAAATTTATATAAAACAGCTGTTTTGATATATTTTTAACGTTTGTGTAATTAAAAATTAATATGAAGAAACTCTCCATTTTTATTCTGAGCCTTGCTGTAGGAGGTAACTTGTATGCGCAAGTACCCGATATGGGTAATGGCAACCAACCTGTAAAGCTGCAGGATGTGGTTGATGAATACATGAAGCAGCATAATAATGCTGGTGAAGTAAAAATAATAGACGGTAAATACGTTGAGGAAACTGGCGACTACCATTTTAATAGATGGTTATGGTATCAAAGCCATAATACCGACGAAAATGGTTACATCGTTTCTCCTCTTAAGAAAATGAAAGAGTGGACTAAATTCAAAGCAAATAGACAGAATTTAAAAACCACAGCAAGCCAGGCTAACTGGACTTTTCGTGGCCCTACCAGCTCTCCTGGAGGTTATAACGGAATTGGACGTGTTAACTGTATCGAATTTCACCCAAGCAATGTAAATACCTATTGGGTAGGTACTGGTGGCGGTGGCGTTTGGAAAACTGTAAACGACGGTGTTAACTGGACAAGTGTTACCGACGATCTTCCTGTTTTGGGTGTTTCTGATATTGACGTCAATCCAATGAACCCTAATACTATTTATTTATGTACCGGCGATAGAGATGCTAGTGATACTTATAGTATAGGAGTATTAAAATCAACAGATGGTGGACTTACTTGGGATACTACAGGCTTGCAATGGCAAACTTCTCAAAATAGATTGACTAACTGCCTTGTAATAAACAGGTTAGATACCAACTCTTTAACATTAGCAGCAAGCAATGGTATCTACAAGTCTTATGATGGTGGTAAAAACTGGAGTTTTGTACAAACTTCAGGTCATTTCAAGCAACTAGTATATCACCCGATAGATACTAATATCATATACGCAGCAAGATCTGGCAACAATAGCGGTCATGTTTATAGAAGTACTGATGGTGGTGCTACATGGTCTCTTGAGTTAAGTGGTAATAATAAAAGAAGAGCAGCAATAGCTGTTACTCCTGATAGACCTAATATAGTAAAAGTTGTTATTTGTAACAACAGTAATGGTTTAGAGGGTATATATCACTCTTCTAACTCAGGAGCTAGCTTTACAAGAATATATCAAGCTTCTTCAGGTTCAAACTGTAATGGTAATTTGTTGACAGGTACTTTAAGTGGTAATTCTTGCGGCGGACAAGGTTGGTATGACTTATGTATTGCTATTAGCCCTGCTGATAGTAATGAGGTATATGTAGGTGGTGTAAATACATGGCACTCTAATAACGGAGGTACGTCTTGGAGCCTTACTAACCAATGGTACTACACTAGTAGCGGTAGTATAAATGTACATGCTGACAAACACTGGTTAGCCTTCCATCCTTTAAATTCGAATAGACTATTTGAGTGTAATGATGGTGGTGTGTATAAAACAGATAATCCTCAAAGTAAATTATGGACGGATATAACGAATGGAATGGGGATTACGCAGTTTTATAGAAATGCTGTAAGTGATGTTGCTAGTTTCCAAATCGCAGGTGCTCAAGATAATGGTACTAAGGGAAGAGATGCCTCAGGTGCTTGGGATGAATTAACTGGAGGAGACGGTATGAACTGTGAAATGGATTATGCCGATTCTAATACATTCTATACTGCAATACAAAACGGAGAGTTGAGACGTACAACGAATCGTGGTAATAACTTTACAGATATTCAGAATAATATACCAGGTAGACCAAAAGGGGCATGGATCACTCCTTATGTGATCAGCCCGCATAATAACCAACATCTTATTGCTGGTTATGAGCAAATATGGTTTAGTTCCAATAGAGGTACTTCTTGGACAGAGGTAACTCCTACAAATGTGACTGGTACAAGAGATGCAAGAAGATTGGCAATGACTGCTGATTCTTCAGGTACTATATACGCTTTGTATGAAAATTCAGGAATAGTGTACTATACGCACGGTTTTGTGCCAGGAGATACTATCTCTTTGGATACCATTCAGGTACCTTATGGTGGTACAATTTCTGATATCAAAGCAGACCAAAAGAAGTATAATCACTTCTGGATAACATTTAGTGGTTATAACAACACAAAAGTGGCTGAGTACGATAATGGTGTTTGGACCAATAGAAGTTCAGGTTTACCTAATGTGCCTATCTACTGTTTTGAAGCTGATTCTTCTTTAGATATAACTTATGTTGGTACTGCAGTAGGCGTATTCTATATAGATTCTGCATCAAACAATAAATGGGAGCCATTTACAGGAGGCATGCCAAGTATTGAGGTGGCAGACTTAGGTATTAACTATACTACTAAGGAGATATGGGCAGCTACTTACGGACGTGGTTTGTGGAGCTCTCCAAAGCAGTTCTACCAAGCAGATACTACTAAGCCTGTAGATACTACATTAGGGCTATCTGTTATCCCTTACGTAGACGATGCTTTTGAAATAGCGCCTAACCCTAACCAAGGTAAATTTATACTAGTGGCATCTAAGGCGGCATTGCGTAACGAGCAAGTGCATATCAGAATCTTAGATTATACAGGAAGAGCTGTTTGGGTAGATAACAAGATGTTAGGAAGCAATGGAGTAGTAGAGCTAGAGGTTAAAGATGTACCAGCAGGAGTGTATATTGTAGAGCTAAGCAATAGCAAAGCTGTGATAGGAAGAAAAAGGGTAGTGATACAATAAGTGATAGCATAAGAATTGAACATAAAAATAAAAGCCTGGCAATAATGCCAGGCTTTTATTTTTATTATGAAGTAAGTTTTATTGAGCTTTTTCCTTTACTAATCGTTTTGACATAGTTTGTTGTAAAACAGCATAAGCGCCAAATAGAACACCGCTAAATATTAAATCGCCAACAAAAGAGTTAACAAATAGTCTTGTGCCCATTTCTGTATAGAAAGGTAGTGCATTAGTAAAAGTAACAACTAGTCCACTAAATGTTACTCCGTACCAACCTTGTAACCAAACACCAAGATTAGAAACAATGAAGAAGATAGCAGAACCAGCGATAGAGTAACCGAATATTTTTAATGCTTTAGGCTGTCCCATCTTAGTGCCAAGAAGTGTTACCAACATCATACCTCCATATACAAATAGCTGTGATATACCATAGAAGCCATCCATACCAGTGAATAGTTGGATGTATAGGTCTGATATCAACTGAGCGATCAAAGTAAATAAGAAAGCAAAACGCTTATCTTTTACTACTGCGCCACTAAATAATCCTAATGCGGCAACAGGTGCAAAGTTGTAGATATGTGCTTCTGTATTAGCAATACGTGCAGCTACTGCGATCAATATCAAGCCAGCAGCAATGGCGATGTTTGTATATTTTCTATTCATCATATTTCTTCTATATAAGTTGCAAAAGTAAACAGTAGTATTTCAATTTTCAAAACTAAATAAAAACTGTTTGTGGATAACCTCGTTTAAATACTACAAAAGCCCTGTTGACAGGGCTTTTGCTATTAATTGTATATTGTTTTATATACTATTTGCCGTGGCATTGCTTGTATTTTTTTCCGCTTCCACAAGGGCAAGGATCATTACGTCCTATCTTGGGGCCTGCTTGTACAGGAGTGCGTTGTACAGGTTCGCCACTATCATAAATGTCATTTTCATCAGCGGCATAGCTTTGTCCGGCCTCATCAATCTCTTGCTTATTCATCCTCATTTTACTCATGTCAGTATGTTGAGGTACTTCAGCAGCTTGTTGAGGTGCTTCTTCCATTGGTATGTTGGCACGAAGTAGGAAGGATACGATATTCCTATTCGTTTCTAGCAACATTTGTTTGAACAGATTGAAAGCTTCAAACTTATAGATCAATAGTGGGTCTTTTTGCTCGTACGATGCCATCTGTACCGATGTACGTAAGTCATCCATTGCTCTAAGGTGATCTTTCCAAGCTTCATCTATCATAGAAAGTGTAATTGCTTTCTCTAAAGACTCTATCACAGGTTTACCTTGTCCTTCAATAGCCTCATCTAGCTCAGAATATACTTGTATGCCTTTTACGCCGTCGGTAAATGGAATAACGATATTGGCAACTCTGTCGCCATTGTCTTGTTTTACTCGCTGTAGAGTAGGGTGTACGATCTCTGCTATAGTGTTGCTCTTTCTCGTATATGCCTCTTTTACTTGATGGTAAAGATCATCTCCTACTTGGTTAAGGTCTACTTTGTCAAAACCTTCAGCAGTAATGAAATTAGGCTCAACAGCTAAGTGCTTCATCGCCTCTAGCTTAAAGGTTTCGTAATCTCTATGTTCTTCAGCTTGTAGTGCTATGTCAGTACATACATCATACATTGCATTGTCAAGGTCAATAGAAAGACGGTCTCCAAATAAGGCGTGTCTACGACGTTTGTAAATAACGTCACGTTGAGAGTTCATTACATCATCATACTCTAGTAGACGCTTACGTATGCCAAAGTTGTTTTCTTCTACTTTCTTTTGAGCACGTTCTATCGATTTGGTGATCATGCTGTGTTGTAACACTTCACCTTCTTTATGGCCTAATTTATCCATCATTCCTGCAATACGGTCTGATTGGAATAAACGCATTAGATCATCTTCTAAAGAAATAAAGAACTGAGAAGAACCAGGATCTCCTTGACGACCGGCACGACCACGAAGCTGTCTATCTACACGACGGCTCTCATGTCTTTCTGTACCGATAATAGCTAAACCTCCAGCTTCTTTCACACCCTCGCCTAATTTGATGTCCGTACCACGACCAGCCATGTTGGTAGCTATGGTCACATTACCAGCTTTACCCGCTTCTTGTACTACAGTAGCTTCACTTGCGTGTTGTTTCGCGTTTAGTACTTGGTGCGGTATCTTCTTTTGCTGTAGCATACGGCTAAGTAGTTCGGATATCTCTACCGATGTTGTACCTACAAGTACGGGTCTGCCAACAGCCCTAAGTGCTTCAATTTCGTCAATAACGGCTTTATATTTCTCACGGGTGGTTTTATATACCAAGTCTTGTTGGTCGTTACGCGCTATTGGTACGTTAGTAGGTATGCCTACTACGTCTAATTTGTAGATCTCCCATAGCTCACCTGCTTCAGTTTCTGCAGTACCCGTCATACCCGCTAGTTTGTGGTACATACGGAAGTAGTTTTGTAGCGTTACTGTTGCGTGTGTTTGCGTAGCAGCCTCTACCTGAACGTCTTCTTTAGCTTCGATCGCTTGGTGTAGTCCGTCACTATATCTACGGCCTTCCATGATACGCCCAGTCTGCTCGTCAACGATCTTCACTTTACCATCCATAACTACATACTCGTCATCTTTTTCAAACAACGTATATGCTTTCAGGAGTTGTTGTATAGAGTGTATCCTTTCAGACTTGATAGCATAGTCTTGAAGTAAATGGTCTTTTAATTTTGCTTTTTCTTCCGCATCAACTTCTTTCTTCTCTATTTCTGCTAACTCTGAGCCTATGTCAGGAAGAATGAAGAAGTCAGGATCTTCACCAGACTCGGTTATGAGTGCAATACCTTTATTGGTTAGGTCTACACTATTGTTCTTCTCGTCTATGGTAAACAATAAGTCTACATCTACTTTAGGCATGTGTCTTTGTTGCTCGCCTAGGTAGTGGTATTCTGTTTTTTGTAGTATTTGGCGGTTACCCTCTTCACTTAAGTATTTAATTAAAGCTTTGTTTTTAGGTAAACCTCTATGAGCTCTATATAAATGAAGACCACCACCTTCTTTATCTACATTGCCTGAAGCTATTAGCTTCTTCGCTTCTGTTAAGTTGGCGTTGATTACTTTACGCTGAGCCTCTACTAGTTTTTGGATACGAGGTTTAAGCTGGTGGAATTGATGTTCATCACTACGAGGTATAGGACCTGCGATGATAAGTGGTGTACGTGCGTCATCTATCAATACGCTATCCACCTCATCGACCATTGCATAGTGGTGTTTACGCTGCACCATCTCTTCAGGGCTATGTACCATGTTGTCACGTAGGTAGTCAAAACCAAATTCGTTATTGGTACCATATATGATATCCGCTTTATAAGCATGCTTACGTTCTTCAGAGCTAGGTTGGTGCTTGTCAATACAATCTGTTCTTAATCCTAAGAATTCAAATATTGGTGCATTCCACTCTTGGTCACGTCGTGCCAGATAGTCATTGACTGTAACTATATGTACTCCTTCTCCCGAAAGTGCATTAAGGTAAGCTGGTAGTGTAGATACTAGTGTTTTACCTTCACCCGTAGCCATCTCTGCTATCTTCCCTTGGTGCAATACCATACCACCTATTAGCTGTACATCGTAGTGTACCATGTTCCACACTACAGTATTACCTGCGGCATTCCATGAGTTATTATATATAACCTTATCACCTTCTATACGTATATGGTCTTTCTCTACGGCAAAGTCTTTATCTAGGTCTGTTGCTGTAGCTATAATTTCTTTATTCTCACTAAAGCGTCTTGAAGTTTCTTTTATTACTGCAAAAGCCTCAGGGAGCAACTCATCTAGAACAACTTCCAGCTGCTCATCTTTCTTTTTGATCAGCTTATCTACTTCTTGATATATAGATTCTCGGTTTTGTAAGTCAGCTTCAGGGTGGTCTACAGCTTCGGCTTTTTTGGCCGCGATCTCATTATTGATATCGCTAAGAGCGTCCTTTATTTTACTACGAAACTCACTGGTCTTATTACGAAGTTCGTCGTTAGATAAAGAGTGTAGTTGTTCATATATTTTATTGATTTCGGCAACCTTAGGAGTTAAAAGCTTTACGTCTTTATCAGACTTACTGCCACCGAAAATTTTAGAAAGAAAACCGATCATTTTTTATGTTGTTGTGTTGTATAAGTTATTTGTGTTTAATCTATTGATTCTATGCAGCTTAGTTATAGACTTTTGCTGCTTTGTTACAATATTAATCAAAAGCCGTGCAAATTTTTATTACTGCCAAGCTGTCTTGTAAAAGGGGGCAAAGGTACGCCAAATGGGGCATTTGAGCAAGAATGTACTGCCAACTAATAGTTCTTGAAAAAAAAATTAGGACAATCACTTGCAGGGCTAGAAATTTTTTATGTATTTTGGAAAACAATTACAGAAAAAAGCATTCAATTATGAAAAAAACCTTCATCCTCGTTACTACTGTATTGTCATTATTCGTGGCTAATATGGGTTTTGCTCAAGATGATGAACTTGTTAGAGTGTACCGTTGGTACAATCCTGATGATCAGAATTATGTAACTGTTGCCGATGGGCAATATCAAGAAGGACAAATCCTAAATTGGGGTTGGAAAGATAAGACACAAGTATTTGTTGCTTACCGCAATCCGGGTCCTGGACGTGTACAAGTAAACAGCTGGTACAATCCTGATACTAAAGACTACGCTAGCATTGCCGCTGACGAGTTTTCTGATGACCAAATGATTAAAATGGGTTATACCCACAAAACAACTCAGTTCTACGCACTAACACGTCGTGGTCCTAACACTGTTGCTGTATATCGTTGGTATGTACCTAAAAACCGTGATTGGGTAACTATTTCTGAAGAAGGTAATACTGATACTTATTTTAGAAGAGGATATCGTCGTAAGACTTTCCAATTCTATGGTATCAACCGTCGTCCAGACGCTAGAATCTACAATCAACTATAATAATAGTTTATTATAACATTTGAAAAGGGAGACCATTGGTCTCCCTTTTAGTTTATCTGTAGTATATAGAAATGTAAATGCTGTGTGGTAGGTATCTGCCATGCTATTGGGTGGTCTGCAGATTGAGTGTTATAGTATACAACCCTGACTTGTCTTTTACTATCTTTTGCAGCATTTGTTATGCAGTGGTTGAAGTCTTCAAGTGAGATAAGGTTGCTAGAGGAAGACGTAACTAAAAAACCTCCCGGTTTTATCAATTGCATACCCCTTCGGTTTATTTCTTTATAACCATTAAGAGCAGTATCAATTTTTTGCCTGCTGCTGGCAAATGAAGGAGGATTAAGAATAACCACATCATATTTTTTGTGATTATTTACTTGCTCTCGCAGCACATCGAAGGCATTAGCTTGTTCGAAGCGACAAATCTGCTCATAATTATTGAGTTGTGCATTTTTCTTAGCCATATTGACAGCTTCCTGCTCTATATCTAAGCCCAATACTTCTTTGGCTCCATAATGAGCCGCATGTATAGAAAATGACCCTGTATTGCAAAAGGCGTCTAAAACATTTTTCCCTCTTACTATTGGTTGTATTGCAGACCTATTGAAGTGTTGATCAAGGAAATAACCTGTGCGTTCGCCATGGGCTACGTCTACAGTAAATGAAAGGTTATGTTCTTTTATTTTTATTAAAGTGTCAAATGCTGGAGTTAAAAAAGCACTTTGTGTATCTAAGCCTTCAATTTTACGGCTTCCTAAATCATTACGTGTATAAATGCCCTTGGGGTTGAAGAGTTGTTTTATAGCATCAACAATAGCGCCTTTCCAAACCTCAATCCCTAATGTTTGTATTTGTATAACAAAATAGTCGCCATATCTATCAATGATCAGACCTGGTAGGCCATCTCCTTCAGCATGTATTAAACGATAATTATCTGTAAACGAAAGAGTTTCTCTATATGCTTGTGCTTTTTCTATTTTATTTAGGAAAAACTGCTTGTCAATTTGTTCTTCTTTGTTGTAAGTAAGTAACCTGATACGAATAGCAGATTTTGGGTTAATGTAACCTTTGCCAACAAAAGAGCCGTTGTAGGAATAGAGCTCCACAATATCTCCTGCATTATAAGTGCCGGTATTATCGCCCAGTTCGTTGGCAAACACCCAAGGGTGGCCATTTGCTATTCTATCACCAACTTTCTTTCTCAGAAAAAACTTAGTCATGCAGTAAAAATAGGTAAAGGAAAAACTATTCTATACAATGTAAGATAATACCTTTAGTCTTCGTTATTTTTGCGCTAGAGTTAATATATGTTACAGAAACTAGTCATAAAGAATTATGCCATAATTGATGAGCTGACGTTTACACCCGATAGTCAGCTAAATGTGATAACTGGTGAAACAGGTGCAGGTAAAAGTATTATAATAGGAGCATTGTCTTTAATTCTTGGTGCAAGGGCAGATACAACGGTGTTGATCAATAAAGAGGAAAAATGTATCGTTGAAGCTACATTTGATGTGAGGGGGAATAAAGTTTTTCGTGCCTTATTGACTAAAAATGAACTGGATGAAGAGGATGATTGTGTGATAAGGAGAGAGATAAACAAAAACGGGAAATCCAGAGCATTTATAAATGATACACCTGTTAACTTAACGCAGTTAAACGACCTTACTTCTTATTTGGTTGATCTTCATCAGCAGTTCGATCATCTGGCACTTGCAGATAATGATTTTCAAATGAACGTTCTTGACGCTGTAGCTGAAAATAGTAAGTTGAAAGAGATGTATAGGCAAGTGTTTAGCAGCTATACGGTTTCAAAACAGGAGTTAGCATCATTGAAAATACAGCAGGCTGAAATACAAAAGGAATATGATTATAAACATTTTCTTTTTGAGGAACTAAGCCAAGCCTCTTTTACAAAAGATGAGATTGAGAATGCTGAGCAGCAACTCAAGCAAGTGGAAAATGCTGAGCATATACATGCTGCTATGCAGCAGGCTATAGTCTTTTTAGAAGAAGGTGAAACACCTGTAATTAATGAATTGAGAAGGGTATCGCAATCATTAGAAGCGGTAAGTAAGTATGCTTCAGGTTTAGACGCAATCACTAAAAGGTTGAACTCTGCACAAATAGAATTAAAAGATATAGTAGAGGAGATAGAGGCATTAAGAAGTGATATTTCAGTTGATGATGAACTTATGCATCAACTGAGCGAGCGGGTAGACCTAGGATATAAGCTATTGAAAAAACATAGTGTAAATAGCACAAATCAGCTTTTAGAAATACAAGAAAAGCTAAGTGAAGACTTAGGACAAAGTGTTGATCTGGAAAACAAAATAAATACGCTAGAAAAAGAGTTGGCTAAACTTTATGATAGCTTAATAGTAGAAGCAAAAAAGCTTACGAAGAGTAGAGCCAGTGTTGTAGATAATTTAGTTGACCAGTTGAATAGCTTGCTCGTATTAGTAGGCATGCCTAATGCAAGGTTATCCATTGATTTGATAGAGCAAGAAGAGCCTACCATAAAAGGGAAAGATGATGTTGCTTTTCTTTTTGACGCTAACAAAAGTGGACAATTCAATCCCATGCACAAGGTTGCTTCGGGTGGGGAGATGAGTCGTATCATGCTTTGCATTAAATCTATTATTGCAAAGGCTGTTAAATTGCCAACATTGATATTTGATGAGGTTGATACAGGAATATCCGGTGAGGCAGCCAAGCAGGTTGGTATATTGCTGAAAGACCTATCTGCATTGCATCAGGTAATATGTATTACTCACCAACCTCAGATAGCGGCAAGAGGGTCAAGACATTTTTATGTGTATAAGGAAGAGGGGAGCACAGGTAAAATAAAAACGAATATAAGAGTGCTGGAAAAAGAAGAAAGAGTCAATGTTATAGCAAGTATGATAGGGGGTGATAACCCTAGCTCTGCTACTATAAAAAATGCAAAAGAGTTAATAGCACAATAAAAAAAGGAGGATTTTAAGCCTCCTTTTTTTATAGAAAAGTATTACTGATTATAATACAGTCATTTTGTTTTTTGCAAACACCACATTGTTGGCAATAACTTCTACAATGTAGTTTCCTTTCGGTAAATCTGCTGTGATGGCAACATTGCCATTATTACTAAAGTTAACAGCATTTTGCCATATAACACTTCCTGTCATGTTTATGATCTTTACTGTAGCATTGTTTCCTTTTAGCGTTTCATTTTTCGTGTTGATATTGAAATGCCCTTTACTAGGGTTGGGGTAAATGGAAATAACATCTAGTGCTAAAGGAATTGTGTTAATACCATTAGTAGGTGGGGTGTATTTGTGCTTAGGAGACTTCCAAGCACCTCTACCATAAGTCGCTATCCAAACTTCGTTAGTAGTATTGTTTATTTCTATGTCAAATACTTCTACGTTAGGGAGGTCATTGCTAAAAGATTCCCATTGTGTCATGCTGGTATCCATATAGAATACACCTAGATCTGTACCTATGTATTTTGTACCATCTGCACTATCTATTACGATACAGTTTACCGGTACGTCTGGCAATCCTGCTTTATGGTTTACCCAGCCTGTGGATTGTCTGTAATCTAGCACTTTGTTGTTGCCAAAGCCACTGTGCGTAGCCCAAACATGCGAAGGATCCCAAGGGTCTACATGTATGTCGGATACTGTACCGCTAGGCATGCCTGGTAAATAAGACCAACTGCTACCAAAATTTGGAGAGTTGTAAACACTATCCCTCACTACTATGTATATATTGTCATTGTCAGCAGGTGTCATTGCTATACGGTGTATATTGGAGGAGTGTGGGTTCGATATAGCAGTCCAGTTATTACCAGTATCTGCAGAAACAAATACTTGATTATATCCTGCAATTATTATTGAAGGATCGTTAGGGTGAAGAATAAAAGGTGTAACCCAAGCTCCTTTAGGTTTGCCAGGTATGTTTGCCTGAATGTCTTTAAAATTGGCACCACCGTCTGTAGAGCGTCTTAATTCTCCATATTGTATCGAAGTATAGATGATATTACTGTCTATAGGGTTCATTTGACAGTCCATGCCATCTCCTCCCGTAAGGTTGTTATATGTTTTGTTGTTGAAGACCTGTATAGAGCCATTGTCTTGGGCGCCACAAACAGCAAAGCTGGCTACTGGGCTAACAGCTAGACGGTAGAATTGAGTTATGCCTAATCCGTTAGATAGATCCGTCCATAAGTTGCTGCTAGGGTCTGAGGTTTTATAGATGCCTCCATCGTTACATTCGTATAGTTCATTCTTGCGTAAAGGGTGATATCTATGGTAATGTTTATCGGCATGTACTACTTTTATACCAGGTAGGTTGCTTGTCCATTGGCTAGCTATGGTCCATTGTCTTCCGCCGTTTTGAGAGTACCAAGTGTTTACACCGCCTATTACCATTTCGTTAGGGTCGATTGGGCTAATAGCTATAGATATATCGTACCAGCCTTGTCCGCCACATTTATCACCTTTTGGCGCACTTGCTAAAATGTTTCTTTTACAGCTACTATCATTGAAAATTTCAACAAATGTTTTTCCTGTATCTGTAGATTCATAAATGCCTTGTAGACCGTTACTGCCATTAACAACAACGGCTCTAACTATACTTACATTAGCAGGTGTTGCAGCTATATGAACTCTGCTGTTACCACTAAATCCAGTTTGCATATTCCAGCTATTTCCGCCGTCTTTTGAGCGAAATACTTGTCTTGTTCCAATAGGGTCTAACCCCGCAGCGTATATTATACTAGTATCTGTAGGGTGATACACAATTTCTTTAAAATCGCCGTTTTGTCTCTTGCTCCATGTTTTTCCTGCATCGTATGATTTATAGATACCGTCACTAGCACCTAATGTTAGAGAGCTGGTATCTAATCGGTTTACAAGGAGACTGTTGGCTAAACGGAAATCTTTTATTTTCCATTGTAGCCCAGTAGTATCCCAAGTAACACCACCATCTGTAGATTTTAACACACCTACGCTATAGGTGTCAGAAGCGTCCCTGTCACCAGTGCATATGTATATTGTATTAGGATTAAGTGGATTAAAATCAATATCAGAAACACCTAGTACAGGGAATTTATCATTTACAGGAGTCCAGTTTAAACCATTGTTAGTCGTTTTCCATGCCCCGCCACCAGCACTGCCTATCCAAAATGTATTGGTGTCTGTTGGGTGAAATTCAACTATATTTATCCTGCCTATCCCATTATAGCCACCTGGTGTTTGGTCAGGTCCTTGAAAGGCCCATTTAGAATCGTCGGCAGTGGTTTTAGATACAGAAGCGATCAGGTTTTTGGCATGTTGCCATTTTTGCCATTCCTGTACCTTCTTTATAGGTGAAACTATATAGCCATCCTTATCCGTATGATGAGACCAATACCAAGCCCATCTGTCAAAATGGTAACCGTCTCCTTCTTCCTCATCATTACTACTGTTAGCTTGTTTTTTAGCTTCGTGAGCTTTTATAAGGTCATTGATATTGACAGGTTTTGTATCTATATCCCTCAACCACTCTTGCGCAGTAGCACCTATGCTAAGTAGTATAGCACTCGTTATTAAAACTATTTTTTTCATCGTTTACCTATTGCATTATTATGTCCGGTCTTTCCACGAATTTTTCAACCGGTATTGTTAACCAATTTGTTTTTTCTGCCTTGTAGAATATTGTGTTTTTTACATTGTCGGCTACACTTTCAGGTATAGGGTATTTACCTCCTAGTGTTGGTGTTAATTCAAGCGTATCGTTCATTTTTACGTTTTCAAGAGACACTTGTTCTGCAGTATAGCCTGTAGCGAAAACATTCTTTTCGTCAACTAGCTTTTTGATATCATAATTAGATACTTTAGAGACATCGCAAGGAAGCCATCCGCTATTGCCTCTCCAAAAAAACTGTGTTGGTGGTGTTTTACTTTTCCATATCACAAGAAGTTTTTGAGTTGTCGTAGGCTGCATTTCGGGTCTTCCCGGCAGAGTGGTTTGTTCTGTAGCAATAAGAAGCGAGGCGTAATTTTTATTTCGCTCACCATTCCCTATTGCTATTCCCTTTTTTTGTTGTGCACACGAAGACACGACAAAAGCCATTGTAGCAACAATAGCTAATACTTTTACTTTAGTGTTCATTTACTTATTTATGGTATAACCAGAATCTTGTAAATATACGTAAAAACAAAGTGCAGACGACTGTCTGCACTTTGTTCTATTATTTCCTTACGTTTCTAAGACAATTGGGAGAGGGGTAGTGTTATTGCTTAATATTCATTTCATCCAATAGCCAGCCTGCACCTCCAAATTTGTCTATTATGAAAAGAGTGTATCTAATGTCTACACTTATATTTCTACAAAGGTTAGGGTCAAAATATAGGTCGCTCATTGTTCCTTCCCATATTCTGTCAAAGTTAGTGCCTATCAACTCCCCTTTGCTATTAAGAACAGGGCTACCTGAGTTGCCACCTGTTGTATGGTTGGTAGCAATAAAACAGCTAGGTACAGTCCCATCTACAGCCCATCTGCCATAGTCTTTGTTGCTATGTATTGTTCTCAGTTTCTCAGGCATGTCAAACTCCTCTACGTCAGGGTTGTGCTTGGCAACAGCTTCGTCAAGGTTGGTTAAATAAGAATAGCCTGCGGGGCCATCAGGGTCAATGCCTTTTACAGTTCCGTAAGCCAGTCTTAGTGTTAGGTTTGCGTCTGGGAAGAAGTCTGTTTGATTGTCTAATGTCATTTGCGCTTTCATGTACAACCGATTAAGATATTGCATGCGCTCATAGTAGGTGGATATAGTAGGCGTAATGCGTTCACTTCTAGCAGTAGCTATCATTTTATATAACTTATATGCAGGGTCGTTGGTGATGATAGAACCATCAGTATCTGCTATAATAGCAGATAGTTTTTGAGGTGACGTTGCTATTGATCTGTAAATGTAATTAGCCCACCTGTCGTAATCATTAGAAAAGCGATTTAACTCTGCTACAACCTCTGGCATATAAGCACTACAGTTTTTTATCAAAATTGGCATAAGTGTTTTAAACACATCCTTATCTGTAGCCAAGTCGTAGTTTTTAAAGTAGCCATTCCATCCATTAACAGCATTGGTCAGTTTTTTCTTTAATTCTTCTCCTTTTGATCCTGATTCATAAAGTTTTAACAGTTTTTCAAGTGCTGCACCTCTCCTTATTAGTTCTATGCCGTAGGCGGCTTCACTAATGTAAATGTCAGTCTTGAGTTTATCCGTTACTGCTATTGAAAGCCCTCCGATCTTAGGTAGTAGGTCTTCTGCATAAGGTATATCTGCATTACTAGTGGCTTTGTTTTGAAATGCACCTTCAGCTTGCTCTTTTTTGGCTACTACATTGTTGATTTTCAGTCCTCTAACTTCTCCTTGCCATTTTTTCCATCCATTAGAAGTACGCTTGTATTTAGAGGTGTATTTTAGAAAAACATCTCTTGATGCACTCATGTGTTTATCCCATGTGTTTAGCAATGCAGTACGAACTTCTATTCTAGTAGGGTCTATAGTAGAGTATACATGGTCTAGTTGATAAGAAGATATGTACTGCATTGTTCTGCCAGGGAAGCCATATACCATAGTAAAATCACCTTCTTTGTATCCTGACGCATTAATGTTGAAGAAGGCCTTAGGGGCATAAGGTTTATTATCTTCTGAGAAGTCTGAAGGTTTATTTTCTTTATCAGCATAAACTCTAAATATGCTAAAATCTCCAGTATGTCTCGGCCACATCCAATTGTCAGTATCTCCGCCAAAAGTACCTATCCCATTTGGGGGGAAACCTACCAGTCTAATATCCCTAAATTTCTCGCTAAGTATTACCCAGTACTGATTACCATTATAGTATGGTTTAATAGTAGCATCATATTTTGTGGCATATTTATAGCCTTTTTCCAGTTGTTTTATTCTGACATCTATTATTTGAGCTCTGGATTTTTCGTCTAGTGTATCTGGTATACCAATAGTGATTTGATCAGTTACATTTTCCATTTTTCGGATAAATGTGACCGTAAGTCCAGGGCAAGGAAGTTCCTCACCATTGTTCATAGCCCAAAAGCCTTTAGCAAAGTAGTCTTTCTCTTTGCTACTCAAACCTTGTACGGTGCCATATCCACAGTGGTGGTTGGTTAATAATAGGCCTTTAGAGGATATTATTTCGCCAGTACAGCCGCTGCCAAAGAGTACTACGGCATTATTTAGCCCTGTGCCATCAGGATTGTAAAGCTTTTCTATAGGTATCTCTAGGCCCATTGACTTCATTTGGGCTTCTTGGCTTTTTATTAATGGGGGTAGCCACATCCCTTTTTTAGCAAAAATGTCATTACTATGACCAACTAATAGTAGGCAAATGGTAGTCTTTACAAGAAGTAGACTAAAACGTTTAGAAACAAGCATATAGTATATTTTTTCCTTGGGGAAAATAAATATAGTGCATTGCTATAAACTTTTTATGCAAATTGTTATATTAGCCGAATAGAAAGTGAAATTGTTTTCAATACTATGAGAAAATGCCTACTCTTTGTTGCACTAATTCTAGTGTCTCAAATAAATGTTGTTTTAGCGCAATCATTATTTGTCGCGCCAGATACTTTATGTGCCAAGCAACCCGTTAAGTTGATGAGCAACGCGCAAGGCGTTAGTTCTCACTATTTTGGCTTTTGTTCAGGATATATCTTTCATTCCCCGACAGGTGATAAGTTGAAAGACGCTGCGAGGTATAAAATGCAAAGGCCAGGGTCAACAATGGAAGTTATCAAAGAAGGTAATCAGTATTACGGCTTCATGACCACTGTTGATGCAGCTAATAACGAACAAGACTTTTTAAGATTCGAATTTGGAACTAGCTTGGCTAATAACCCTGTAGTTACCAGCTTTGGTAATATGGACAGTGTTTTATTGTCTTCAAACAATTCGATATATATCGTTAAGGATGGAGCTAATTGGCATATATTTTTAGCAGGTGGTACCAATGTTGCAGATTCTCGTATCGCTCGTATCGATTTTGGTAAGAGCCTTGCTAATGATCCTAATATTGTAAACTTTGGTAATCTTGGTAATATGCTTAATGGCGCTACAGGTATTTTTGTAGCTAAAGAGGGCAATAAATGGCATGGCTTCTGTGTGAATAAAGGAACTGGTACTTTATTGAAATTAGATATGGATACCAGTATATCTATCACGCCTACAGTAACAAGTCTTGGAAATGTCGGCGGTTTAAGTGCGCCTACAGACCTTAATGCAGTTTTAGATAACGGTAATTGGTACTTCTTCGTTACTAATGGAGGTTCTAACTCCGTATCTAGAATAGATATGGGTAATACATTAACTAATGCAACGCCAGCAGGAAATAACCTAGGAAATATTGGTAACTTATTTTCTGCTCCAAGTGGTATAACATTCATTAGAGATTGTGATAGTCTAGTAGCCTTTATTACCAACAGAGGTTCTAATGCCTTGGTGAGAATGGAGATGACAGATGTGATGGGGCCTTACACAACTACAAGCTATAGTAGTGTAAGTGGAAATTTGCAAGGTCCTTTAAGTATCTCTACTATCGTTAGAGATAGAGACAACTTGTATACATTCGTGGTGAATTCTGATACTTCTTTTGCACGTATAAAGTTTGAACAATGTAAGAACTCTAGTATTGAATTCTCATTATCACATAGACCACCTGAATATTCATACGACCAGCCTGGGGTGTATAATATTTATTATGCTGTAGACGAAGGTTTGCCAACAATGAAGGTGGAGTGTAAGTTAATAACCGTATTGCCAATTCCTTCTATTATTATTAGCAACGATACTACTATTTGTCAAGGTGATACAGTAAGCTTAGAAGCTAGCTCTGTAAATGCTATAAGTCACACTTGGACTCCTAATAGAGAGATTTCAAGTACGAGTAAAGATAAGATACAAGTATGGCCATCATTTACTACTAGATACAGAGTGGTAATGCCTTTCCCTAAAAATTGTATTGTAGATACAGGGATTACTATTAAAGTACATAAAGTAAAAGCAGATGCTGGTCCTGATAGACAAATAATTGATGGAGCTACTACATTACTAGGCGGCCCAGAGAACACACTTGGACCAAATTATACTTACGAGTGGATACCTGATCAGTATATCTCAGACAGGTTCTCAAGAAACCCAGTAGCTCGTCCTCCGTTCGACTTTACTTACTACTTTGAGGTTCGTGATACTTCAGGATGTAAAGATGTAGATACAGTTGTTATTAGAGTAGACTGCAATGATTTGAATTTGCCAAATGCATTTATTCCAGAAACAACAGGTCCTAGATCTAAGTTCGGTCTTGTAAACCAAAAGATTGTTAAGCTTAACTATCTAAACGTATACGACCGTTGGGGACAACAAGTATTTACAACTACTGACCCTACTAAGAAGTGGGATGGTACTATAAATGGAGAAATGGCGCCGATGGGGGTTTATGTATGGGAAGCTGATGCATTCTGTGTATCTGGAAAACGAATACATAAATCAGGAAACGTCACCTTAATAAGGTAATTTATTTTAGATAATATATTTCAAGAGGCTGCATTGCAGCCTCTCTTTTTATTTAAGGGATTCTACAAATTGATAACCTTTATTTTTTTATAAGGAAACCTAATAGGCTAGGGCTTTGTTGTCGTTTTTTAAAAAGCGACCTTTGCGCAAATTATTAAATTACAATACATAAAATTAAGAAATGAGTAACTGTGTATCAGTAGGAAGTCAGTTTCCTGAGTTTAACAAAAAATCTGTAGTCTCAATTGAGAAGGGTAAAGAATTTCAGAATATCAGTAATGCTGATATCAACGGTAAGTGGGCAGTAATGTTTTGGTGGCCGAAAGATTTTACATTTGTTTGTCCTACTGAGATTGCTGAATTCAATAATAAGTTTGAAGATTTTGAAGATCGTGATACTGTATTGTTAGGAGCATCTACAGATAGTGAGTTTGTACACCTTGCTTGGCGCCACGACCATGATGATCTTCGTGGTCTTAAATTCCCAATGATTGCTGATACTTCTAAGAGCCTTGCTGAAGATCTTGGTATTTTGGAAGCAGGAGAGAAAATTGCTTACCGCGCTACGTTTATCATCGATCCAGAAGGTATTATCCGTTGGGTAAACGTTAATGACCTTGCTGTAGGTCGTAACGTTGATGAGGTTTTAAGAGTGCTAGATGCTTTGCAAACAGATGAGCTTTGCCCATGTAACTGGAATAAAGGTGAAGAAACATTAACACAGCAACTACAAACTGCATAAGAATTGTTTTAATATCCTGATTGATTATTATCCACTCTGTCTTTTTGATAGGGTGGATTTTTATAACAAGTAAATGAATGAAGATGTTAAATGATACCGCTAAAAGTTTATTAGAAAAGTTAGGTATAGATGCGGACTACAGCACGGTAAGCCTGGAGCGCTTGTCGGCTATCGATAACCGTTTTCTTAGAGATTTAAAATTGAATGTTGGAGGTGTGCTAGGTAGTAAAAACTTTACTACAAAAGAGAGTAGTTTATTAGCATTGTCGGTAGCAATAAATGAAAAATGTGAAGTACTGATCATGGCATTTGAGAAAATGGCTAAAGCCGAGGGCGCAACAGAAGAGGAGATTGCTGAGACTTTTGCTTGTACTTCTTTATTGAACGTGAATAACGTCTTTTATCGTTTTCGCCACTATATGGGTAACGTTGATTATTATAATAATACTCCTGCGGGTATTAGAATGAGTACAATGATGAACCCTGTGTTAGGCAAGGAGTTTTTTGAATTGATGAGTTTAGCAGTGTCAGCATTAAATGGTTGTCAGCGTTGTGTTACTTCACACGAGCATTCGGTGAAAGAACATGGTGCAACGGAGCCAAGAATTTATGATGCTATTCGTTTGGCAAGTGTTATTAAAAGCTTGACCGTATTAATGTGATTAAGCTTGATTGGCTAAAGGGAAGTACACGGAAAAGGTGCTTCCCTTTCCTAATGCGCTTTCTACCTTGGCTTTACCTCCATGAGCTTCAACTATGGCTTTAACATAGCTTAGGCCAAGTCCAAAACCTTTAACGTTGTGTAGGTTACCAGTATGAGCTCTATAGAATTTTTCAAAAACACGAGCTTGTGTTTCTCTATTCATGCCTACTCCGTTATCTTTTACTTTTACCACTAGCATATTGCTATTGTTTTTAGTAGATACGGTTATTTCGGGGCTCTCGTTAGAATATTTAATGGCATTGTCTAAAAGGTTGAAGACAACATTGGAGAAGTGTACCTCGTCTGCCATAACGATATGATTAATAGCGTCTAAGTTTATGTTCAATTGTCCTTCTTTTTCTTGTATTTGTAACGAAAGGTTTTGAGCTACTTTACTAATTATTTGATGTGCATTAAGCTCTTGTAAGTTTAGTTTTACATCTTGCTTCTCTATTCTTGCCGATTGTAGGATCTTCTCTACTTGTTTGTTCATCCTTTTGTTCTCATCCTTGATCATACTGCTGTAATACTTGATCTTTTCGGTGTCATGTATTACTTTCTCATTGGTTAAAGAATCTATGGCTAAGGATATTGTAGCCAAAGGAGTCTTTAGTTCATGAGTCATGTTGTTGATAAAATCAGACTTGATCTCAGAGATCTTTTTCTGATTGAACATGGTGCGTATCGTCAAAGCAAAAGCTGAAAGTATAATAGTTGTAAATAAGATTGAACCAGCTATGTACCAGCCCATACTATGCATTACGGTATTTTTATCATCATTTACATATAAGTAAAGTGTTTCAAAAAAGTAGCTATTGTTATCTATTGTAAGGGTGAGTTCTTTAGCTTTTGTATAATGCTCTTTGTCGAACCCTGGTGATTGAGATATGGGCATTCTGAAGATGTTGGTGATCACATATTCATAAGGCTCTTTGATATTGTATTTAAGAACAGCTCTTTCTATTATTTGGCTGATCTCATCACTAGTGAATTTTTGAGTCGTAAATCCCTTTAAGTAGAATTGTTTTGATTCTTCATCATTGTAGCCAACTTGCCCTATTTTAATAAGGAATAAGCGATACATGGATTCCCTGATCTGTGTTACAGCATGTTCCATATCTTGAGCACGTTGTTGCTGTCTAAGTTTTACAGCATTTTGTATCCAAGACATTTGAATGAAAAATATACCCAATACCGATAAGGTAATAAGTACAACTATTAAAGGGAAAACTTTTCTCATGTCAAAAACAAAATTACACGTATAGGCGTTGCAACGCTACATTTCCTGGTCTAGTTTAACTACAGTTTAACGGCAAGTAGCTAAGATATGCTCTTATGTTCAATATATGAACATTGTCCTAAAATTCATGATTTATACTGCTTATATTAATGTTCTATAGTATTTTGCAAAGTATAATGACTGAGGATATAACACATATAATAGAGGCAAAAGGTTTGTCAAAATCTTTTGGTTCTTTTCAAGCGGTAGACGACTTGTCTTTTTCGGTAGAGAAAGGAGATGTCTATGGGTTTCTTGGGCAGAATGGAGCAGGGAAGAGTACCACTATTAGAATGATCACAGGTTTGATAAAACCATCTAGTGGAGAGGTGTACATCAACGGTCAACGTTTTAGCAATAACAATAGAAGTTTATTAAAACATGTCGGTGCAATTATAGAACGACCTGACATGTATGGTTTCCTCTCAGGGCTGGATAATTTGAAGATGTTTGCAAAGATGAGCAAAGTGCCAATAGCTAGAAGTAGAATTGGGGAGGTGTTGGAAATAGTAGGCTTGTCAGGCAGGGAAAATGATAAAGTGAAGGCATATTCACAGGGGATGAAGCAGCGTTTGGGTATAGCTATTGCGTTGATTCATAATCCTGATTTGCTAATATTAGATGAGCCTACAAATGGTTTAGACCCTCAAGGTATAGCTGAGATGAGAAATTTGATCGTCAGTCTTAGTAAAGAACATGGTAAAACCATATTGATCTCATCACACCTTCTTTATGAAATAGAGCAAGTAGCTAATAGAATGCTCATCATTCATAAAGGGCAAAAAGTTGTAGAAGGTGCTGTTAAGGAATTGCTCAACCCTAATGATACATTGATGGAAATAAAAATGCTTCCTGATGATGAGGTAGTCAATAAACTGGAAAAAACACAATGGGGTGAGTATATTAAGGAGATGAATTCCTCTTCTATTGTTTTGAAAATGCACCCTAGAAAAATGCCTGCATTAAATAAGATGCTGGTAGCTGAAGGGGTACACGTTTTAGAAATTAGATCTAAGCACTCGTTAGAAGCATATTTTTTATCCTTAACAAGTAATGCCGATGCTCCGGTTGGAATTATATAAAATATTTAAAAGACCCCGAACCTATATAAGTTTTGGTGTAGTTACAGCTATTACCTGTTTAATACAGCTGGCTATGTTGGCTGATGGCAAGAGCTTTATACAGTTCATCCTTCAATCAGCAAGCAATGATTTCTCCATAGAAGGCAATGTCCTGAATGGGTATTTGATCACCTATATCATTCTACAGTCATTATTAATACAGATACCGCTGTTGGTTGCATTAGTGGCAGGCGATTTGATTGCTGGGGAAGCTAATATGGGAACATTAAGGTTATTGCTAACCAAGCCTATATCGCGAACAAGACTAGTTTTGGTCAAGTTTGCAGCGGGCTTGGTATATACTATGTTGCTACTGATATGGTTCGCTATTATAGGTCTTGGGCTTTCGGTATTATTGTTTGGTAGCGGAGATCTTATCAATATCAAGAGCGACTCTATAGTGTTCTTATTAGAAAATGAGGTGCTATGGAGGTATGGATATGCATTTGGCTTTGCGTTTTTAGCTATGTCTACAGTCACTGCACTTGCTATATTTTTATCCGTCCTTGCAGAAAATTCAGTAGGTCCTATTATCGGTACTATGGGAGTCATTATAGTGTTGATGATCTTTACAAATCTAGAGTTGCCATTGTTTAATCTGGTAAAGCCATATCTGTTCACAACTCATATGATAGCATGGAAAGGCTTCTTTGATGCTCCTATTCAATATGGTGAGATTATGAATTCGGCTATTATTTTGGTGCTTTATATAATCGGGTTTTTATTGGCGACAATTATCATTTTCAATAAAAAAGATATCAAGTCATGATAAAGAGAGTAGGGTACATCGTTATGGTCTTAATTTTTTCGACTATAAATGTGAAAGCGGCTGATACAACAAGCTATAGTGCTGATGAACTATACCAAAAAATGAAAGCCAAATTGGCTTTAGTCTCCGACTATAGTGCAGATGTGAAGATGAAGATCAATATCTCCTATATGCGGGTACCCACACTTTCGGGTAAGTTATATTACAAGGCGCCAAATAAGATGAAACTTGATAGAAGGGGAGGCATAGCTATAATGCCTAAAAAGGGAGTTAGTTTTAATATAAACAGCGTTGTACCAGAGGATGATGCAACTGTAATAGATGCAGGGTTTGATGTGATAGATGGACGTAAGTTGCACATTATCAAGATAATACCTAATAGTGATGAAGGAGATGTTATTCTTACCAAAATTTGGGTAGATGAATCTCGCTTATTGGCCTTAAAATCAGAAACAACAACTAGGGAAAATGGCACTGTGAAGATGGAATTGGAGTTTGAAGCTTATGAAAAACTGGCACTGCCAGATAAGGTTACATTTTATCTTGATGAGCAGGAATATAAGCTACCAAAGGGCATGACTATGGATTATGAAGTGCCTGACATGGCTTCTAGTATAAAAAATGCTAAGGATGGGAAACGTAAAAAAGGGAAAATAGAGATAACATATCTCCGTTATGAGGTGAACAAAGGGTTGGAAGACAGCTTATTTGAATAAAAAAACTAGAATATTTTCTGCCATAAAGCTTTTACAACACTAATATATTCCTTAGCTTTAAGGGTTAATTAGGTTAAAATTATGAGATATATTTTCTTACTAGTGGCAACAGTTTTAGTTGTTTCTTCTTGCGATAAGGTAGAAGTTCCTGCATCTAAACAGGAAATGCTACGTAATGGTCAATGGATGCTAACAAGCGGATCTACAAAGGTATATAATGCTGCCACCAAGAAATATGATACTACTGCAATAGTAATAGACGAGTGTAAAAAGGATGACCGCCTTGTTTTCAGAGAAAACTATGATGGTGTACACACTCCAGGAGAAAATCGTTGTAATGCTAGCGAAACAGCAGAAATGCCATTCCGTTGGGGTTTATTAGACGATGATAGAAAAATGTATATATATGACGGTAAGTCGTTCTTTAATCTGGATGTAAATGCAGAAGTAAAAGAATTTACAGAAGGGTCATTTACTATAACATACAATCAATACACAACTGTTGACAATGTTCCTAGAACAGATACAGTTATGTACACGATGACATTCAAGAAGATTTGATCGAAGTAATTATAATAATTACCCACCGGTCAAAATAAGACTTGGTGGGTTTTTTATTTATAATAATTCCGTCGTCTTTCAATCAATTAGTAGCTTTGCACAAAATTAGAAATAGGTTTAATCAACTATAATGATAAAAATTACATTACCAGATGGCGCCGTACGCGAGTACGAGCAAGGTAGTACAGCATTGGATGTAGCTATGTCAATAAGTGAAGGACTAGCAAGAAAAGTATTGGCAGCAGAAGTAAATGGAGAAGTATGGGATGCCACCCGTGCTATAGATACAGATGCAACATTGAAATTGCTGACATGGGGAGAGAAGGATGCGAAGTCGACTTTTTGGCACTCATCTGCACACCTAATGGCTGAAGCCTTAGAAGCGTTATACCCTGGTGTACGTCTTGGTATTGGTCCTCCAATTGAGAATGGTTTTTATTATGATGTAGACCTAGGAAATAGAACTATAAAAGAAGAAGACCTAGCTCAGATAGAAAAGAAAATGAAGGAGCTTGCTAAAGCTAAGAGTGAGTATATCCGTAAGGATATCTCTAAGGCTGATGCTATAGCTTATTTCAAAGAAAAGAATGATCCCTATAAATTGGACCTTTTAGAAAACCTTCCTGATGGGGAGATCACTTTCTATACTCAAGGTGGATTTACCGATTTGTGTCGTGGACCGCACATCCCTAATACTGGTTTTATCAAGGCTATAAAACTAATGAGTATTGCGGGTGCATATTGGAGAGGTGATGAGAAGAATAAGATGCTTACTCGTATCTATGGTATCACCTTCCCTGCTCAAAAAGAGCTGGAAGAGTACTTGGTATTGTTAGAAGAAGCGAAGAAAAGAGACCATAGAAAGCTAGGTAAAGAGTTGGAACTATTTGCTTTTTCTGAAAAAGTAGGTAGTGGTTTGCCTTTGTGGTTGCCTAAAGGAGCAATGCTTCGCGAACGGTTACAACAGTTCTTACAAAAAGCACAAACAGAAAGCGGTTATTTACCAGTAATAACTCCACATATAGGTGCTAAGCAGTTATACGTAACATCAGGCCACTGGGATAAATATGGTGAAGACAGTTTTAAACCGATCAATACACCACAAGAAGGTGAGGAGTTCTTATTAAAACCAATGAACTGCCCGCACCACTGTGAAATATATAAGTCGCAACCACGCTCTTACAAAGATCTACCACTTCGTTTGGCAGAGTTTGGTACTGTATACCGTTACGAGCAATCGGGTGAGCTTCATGGACTTACACGTGTACGCGGATTTACTCAAGATGATGCCCACTTGTTTTGTAGACCAGAGCAGGTAAAAGAAGAGTTTAAGAAAGTAATAGATCTCGTGTTGTATGTATTTAACTCTTTGTCATTCACTAACTATACTGCACAGGTATCTTTAAGAGATAAAGAAGATAGAAGTAAATATATAGGCTCTGAAGAAAACTGGGCGATAGCGGAACAAGGCATCATTGAAGCGGCAGAAGAGAAAGGTTTGAATATGGTGATCGAGTACGGAGAAGCAGCTTTTTATGGTCCTAAGCTAGACTTTATGGTAAAAGATGCCATAGGACGTAGCTGGCAATTGGGTACAATACAAGTAGACTATACACTCCCTGAGCGTTTTGAGCTGGAGTATGTAGACAGCGATAATAGTCGTAAACGTCCCGTAATGATTCATAGAGCACCATTTGGTTCTATGGAGCGTTTTATAGCTATACTTATAGAACACTGTAGCGGAAATCTTCCATTGTGGTTGGCTCCTTTGCAAGTAAAGGCATTGCCTATCAGTGAAAAGTTCATTCCATATGCACAAGAAGTGGCAACAGCATTGAAAAAAGCAGGTATAACTGCTGAAGTAGATGATAGGAATGAAAAAATAGGTAAGAAAATAAGAGAAACAGAGCTAATGAAAGTGCCTTACATGCTTATTATTGGTGAGAAAGAAGTTAATGATGGTACCGTTGCTGTTCGTAAGCATGGTGAGGGAGATCAAGGAACTGTAACCTTAAGTGATTTTGTTAAAAACATTACAGCCGAAGTAGCAGAGCAAATAAAGTACTAGGCTTTGATATGGTATAAATATTTTATACACTAAATAGTACACATTTAATTGGCAAATACACTATTTTTGCCATCAATTTAAAAATCATTAATGCAAAGAAGAAACAGAGGTAAAAGATATTTTAAACCAAGGCAACAAAAAGAGCACCGTACTAACGACGAGATAACAGCTAGAGAGGTGCGTGTAGTAGGCGAAAACATTGAGTCAGACGTATATCCGATAGCAGAAGCCCTAAAGATAGCACAAGATGCAGGTGTAGATCTTGTTGAAATATCTCCTAACGCTAAACCTCCTGTTTGTAAAGTAATTGATTACAATAAGTTTCTTTACGATAAAAAGAAGCGTGAAAAAGAACAAAAGGCTAAAGCAAAGCAATCTGAAGTAAAAGAAATTCGTTTTACTCCTAATACAGATGAACACGACTTTGATTTTAAAGCAAAGCACGCTGATAAGTTTTTGCAAGAAGGTAATAAGGTGAAGTGTTATGTGCAGTTTAAGGGTCGTGCTATTATGTTCCAAGAAAGAGGAGAGCTGTTACTTTTAAAATTTGCAGAAAGATTAGCTGATGTAGGTTCTTTAGAATCAATGCCTAAAATGGAAGGTCGTAGGATGATTGCCATCTTCACACCTAAGAAAAAGAAATAAACAGCTTGTGTTCTGCTTATGTGTTAATTTGAAATATCTATATAATACATAAAAAAAACTTAACACTGTTTGTAAACAAAAAAAAGGTTCTTAACTTTGTACCAACAAACCGATACTAATATCGCTTCGGCGCATATATAAAGATGTTTTCATGGTGATAGGGTTTATAGGGGCTGGCCTGTTCTCAGGCTGGCTTTTTTTTGTCTAGTCGATTCCTAATTATCACATTCACAGTGTCATAAATGCTCACGGCACAATATTTGCCTCCATATACCTGTTCTGTATTGTAAATCATTGTGGTCTGCTTGTAGACCAGCTTTTTTATTTATTTTAGTGCTAAATAGACTACCACCTATGGTATATAGATTAGTGTTTGCCTTATATATATTGCTAAGCTTTTCTCAAAATGCATTAGCTCAGCCTCTTTCCGTTTATACTAATATGCAGAACCAGATAATGGTTTGGGATAAGGGGATCATTAGAAAGGTAGACTATCTGGAACCTGTAGAGATAAAGATAGGTAGGAGTGCCATTCCTTATTTAGATAATTCAAGGTCTTTCAAGATATATTATAAAGGAGGAGTAAAGCAGGTAAATGCAGGATTGACAAATGAATTTAAAGTTAGTGACAATCTGATCGCATTTAGAAATAACCGAGCATTAAGTGTTTTTGATAAAGGGGAAGTTAAAAAGTTGTCTACGTACTGTGAGCAGTATTTTATGGGAGACAGTGTAATTATGTTCTTCGACCAAATACGTAGCGAATACAAAGCGTATTATAATGGACAGGTATTCCCTATAGAAGGCTTTTTGGCAGGTAATCCTCTAGAGGCAGTAAAGGTTACAGATAATATAGCAGCATATGATAACTATGCTAATCAATTCAGAATATTTTACGGTGGTGAAATTATAAGGCAGGAAGATTATGCAGTAAATAGTTTTGAGGTTGGTCGTAATTTGGTTGGCTATATTGACATAAATAGGCAGTTTAAAATATTTGATAAAGGAGATACCTATATTATTGAGGATTTTCCTCCCAACTCTTTTCAGATAGGGGATAATGTTGCAGCCTTTGTTTCGAATGATGGCTACTTTAAGGTTTTTTATAACGGAGAGGTAAAACCGATCGGTTTTTTTGAGCCCGAGTATCGTGTGGTAGATAATATGGTAGCTTTTAGAGACCAAAGCGGTTACTTTAAGGTCTTTTATAAAGGGAAGATTTACTCTTTAGAAAGCTACTATCCAGAGAAGTTTGTAATGCAATATCATTCCATTGCTTACGTAAATCGTATAGGTATGCTGCGTTTGTTTACAGAGGGAGAGATATATGATGTAACCAATGCATCTGTAGAGAATTGGGAATTATCTTATGATGTATTAAAATACCAGTTGGGTAGAAATATGTTCCGTATCTACTATAAGGGTAGAGAGTACCACAACTAAAATAAACGCTTGATAACACGTAAGTTGTGTGTGCGTTTTCTCAAAATTTTGCTAATAATACCACCTTGGTCTATCCGGTCTACAACTACTTTGCCACTAGTGTCGGTAGCATGTATTATCTGTTGATTATCCATAAGTAGACCAACATGGGTAATATTTCCAGCCTCGTTGTCAAAAAAAGCTAAATCTCCTCCTTGGGCATTTAATAGGAAGTCTACGGTCTCCCCCTCTTGAGCCTGTTGGCTAGCATCTCTGCTAATAGCCATCCCACAAAGTTTATAAGCCATTTGGCTAAGTCCCGAACAGTCTATGCCAGATGCAGTTCGCCCTCCCCATAAGTAAGGGGCATTGATAAATTGTAAAGCGGCTGCAATAATACCTCCTGTGGAAGGGCTCAACTCGTCTACGGCTTTCTTCTTTCCTTTAAACTTACCTTGTTGGTTGTTTATCAATGCTTTGCTACCCTTTAGCCCAAATAATTCAGCACCTAATGGTAACATTTGCTCCTGATTGTCAAAGACAATTTTGTCGCAATGCCTATAAGTTATGTGTTTAGGAACTTTAATATATTCTTTCCTAGTTACTATATCTAGCTGTCCTGCTTTACACCAACCTATATAATCATCCCACTCGCATCTCACTTGAGCCCATTCTTCCTCATTTATTTCTATGATTTCCACTCTTTCGCCAAACAATATTTGTGATACCATCTCGGCTCTATGAGAAGGTTCTGCTCTAAGTGGGGCTGCAAATACTATACTGTATGCGTATGCAAGTACCATTGGCTTGTTATAACCGTTGTTTTTTAAATTTAAGGTTGAAGATAGTACATCTTAACCGCTGATATTCATTTCCTTTACCGAAATCTTTTCTTAATTTAGCTCGTTAATAATTAGGCCAGACCATATAGGCATTCTGATATATGGAAAAGGCTAATTGATATGGATTTATTTAAAGACTAAAAGTCACAAAAAAAGTTATGGAATCGACGACTATAATTGTTGCTGTCGTATCGGTAGTAGCAATCTTAATAGGTATATTACTTGGTAAACTAATATTTGCAAAAAACACTAAAAAAGACATAGAAGACGCTGAAAGACAAGCACAAAAAATAATAGAAGACGCTAAAGAACACGGAGATACACTAAAAGAGAAAAAATTACTAGAAGCTAAAGAACGCTTTTTAGAACTGAAGAGTAAGCATGATAGTGAAGTCTCTAAGAAGAATAAAAGAATAGCTGAGGAAGAGAATAAGATCAAGCAGCAAAAACAAAGTGTTAATGACAAAGAAGCTTCTGTTCAAAAGCAAATAAATGAATACGATAGGTTAAAGAAAAACCTAGAAAGCCAACTAGAAGTAGTTAATATTAAGCGTACAGAGCTTGAAAAGCATAAAGAAGAGCACATAAAAAGCTTAGAAAAAGTAGCTAACCTATCTGCCGATGAAGCAAAAGCTGAATTGATAGAAGTGGTAAAAGAGGAAGCTCGTACCAAGGCAATGGCTCACGTGAAAGAGATCATGGAGGAGGCTAAGCAAAATGCTACGAAAGAGGCTAAGAAAATAGTTATTCAAACAATACAGCGTACAGCTGCTGAGCAAGCTATTGATAATGCCATTACAGTCTTTAATTTGGAGAGTGATGAAATTAAAGGTCAGATAATAGGTAGAGAAGGACGTAATATACGCGCACTCGAAGCTGCTACAGGTGTTGACTTGATCATAGATGATACTCCTGAGGCAATAGTATTAAGTTGCTTTGACCCGTTCCGTAGAGAGATAGCGAGATTGTCACTACAAAGATTAGTTCAAGATGGACGTATACATCCTGCGCGTATTGAAGAAGTGGTGGAAAAGACGAAGAAGCAGCTTGAAGAGCAAATAATGGAAATAGGGGAGCGTGCAATAATAGAATTAGGTATTCATGGTTTGCATAAAGACCTAGTGCGTCTTATTGGTAAGATGCGTTTCCGTTCTTCTTATGGGCAGAACTTATTGATGCACTCTAAAGAAACGGCGAACCTTTGTGCTACAATGGCCGCAGAACTTGGTCTTGGGCAGAAGGTGGTTAAACTAGCTAAAAGAGCAGGTTTGTTGCATGATATAGGTAAAGTGCCTGATGAAGAATCAGAATTAAGCCATGCGTTGCTAGGTGCTAAAGTAGCTGAAAGGTGTGGTGAGCATGCTGCCGTAGTTAACGGTATTGGTGCACACCATGATGAAATGGAAATGACTTACATTATATCTCCTATAGTACAGGCATGTGATGCTATAAGCGGTGCAAGACCTGGCGCACGTAGAGAGATGATGCAGAGTTATCTACAACGTATTAAAGATCTGGAAGCGCTTGCTACAGCATATGATGGTGTTGAAAAGGCTTATGCGATACAAGCAGGTAGAGAATTGCGTGTAATTGTAGAAGCAGAAAAAGTAAGTGATAAGGATAGTGATACATTATCATTCCAAATAGCAGATAAGATACAGAAGGAAATGCAATATCCTGGTCAGATAAAAGTAACAGTGATCAGAGAGTTGAGAGCTGTGAATATCGCTAGGTAAGCATTGTGGTAATATTTTTGACGACTTTAAAGAAGTGCTACTCTATTTTACTTCTTTTATGAAAATACTTAAGTGTCGAAAAAACAATATTTAATATATTTAGGCTGTCATTTATGGCAGCCTTTTTCTATTATTACTACTAATGCTATTTTGTGACATTGGCAAATAGAGTAAATGCAACATACAGATAATAACACAGTGCATCATAAATTAGCACCCGATATGTGGGTAGAGAACTATGGAGATATGCTTTATAGTTTTGTTGCATCAAGAATTTCTGATAAAGAGGTAGCAAAGGATATTGTGCAAGATGTTTTTGTTAGTGCATGGAATGGACGGCTAGGATATAAAGGTGAGGCTTCTGAAAAGAACTGGCTGTTTACAATCACAAGAAATAAGATAATAGATCATTATAGAAAGGCTGCTAATAATCCATTAGTATCTATTGAAGACAAGGATTCGGAAGGTTTTTTTGATCTTGAAAATAATTTGCATTGGGTAAATGATAGTAAACCCAAAGATTGGGGAGTGAATTATACAGATACAATAGAAACAAAAGAGTTTTATAAAGTATTGTCTCATTGTAAAGACGCATTGCAAGAGCAACAACAGGCCGTTTTTGTAATGAAGCATATGGAAGACCTCAGTACAAAAGATATTTGTAAGGTATTGAATATATCAGCGTCTAATTACTGGGTATTGATGCATAGGGCAAAATTACAATTGCGCAAATGCATTGAAAAAAGTTGGTTTGATAAATATTAAATGTCATTAGTGTGATTGGAATGATCAATTGTAAAGAAGCTTCAATTTTGTCTACAAAGAAGGCAGAAGGGGAGATAACTCTAAAGGAAAGGATTTTACTGTTCTTTCATTTGAGGGTGTGTGCTATGTGTAAACTATTTGATAAACAGAATAAGTTTATATCAAAGCATGCAAGCAATAAGAATATAGAGGATACAAGCTTGAAGTTATCTGATGAAGACAAAAAGAAAATTAATGAACAGTTAGGTCTTAAATAGTTGAAGATTAATATTTTAGTATTTAGATAAAAAGGGTTGGCAAGCGCCAGCCCTTTTATTTTGTATAAAAATGTAAGGTAATAAAAACTAAACCGTCTTAAGCATCGTAAGTGTATTTGAACATACACTTAATCTGTTTTATTAAATCTAAAAATGTAAACGACGATGCAAAATTCAAAAAAAGTAATTAAGAAGACATTATTTGCTACAACAATTGTTGCTGGTGCTCTTTTAGGAAGTGCAGCTATTAATCAGGCTGAAGCTTTTTCTTTTAGCGATCTAGGGTCAGGTGCTGATGTTAGAGCAGAACTTTTGGACAATACGAATAATGGTATTGTAGGTTTTGATCTTAAATGTGGAGAGGGTAAGACTAAAGACGCAAAATGTGGAGAAGGTAAATGCGGTGGAGATAAGAAAGGGAAAAGTAAAGATGCCAAATGCGGAGAAGGTAAATGTGGAGATAAGAAGGGGAAGAGCAAAGATGCAAAATGTGGAGAGGGTAAATGTGGTGACCACGGCAAAAAGAGCAAGAAATAGTTTTAGTTGATTTCGGGTGGGTTCACTTAGGTGAACTCACTCAAATAATACCTCTAGAAAAAAAGTATGAATCAATATACAGGTATAGGTTTTAGGAAAGATTTCTCAGAGGAGTTTCTGGAGGAAGGGTTGCTTACACCTTCTTTTGTGGAGGTAGCTCCTGAAAACTGGATGGGTATTGGAGGTTATTGGAAAAAGGTATTTGATAAAGTAGCAGAAAAATATCCAGTAACACTCCATGGCTTATCGCTTTCCATTGGTAGCCCAGAAGATTTAGACTATAGTTTTCTAAAAGAAGTAAAGGAGTTTATAGAACGATACGATGTAAAGGTATATTCAGAACATCTGAGTTTTTCTAAATGTGATAATGCACATTTGTATGACCTGTTGCCAATCCCTTTTAGGAAGGATGCCGTTGCACATATTTCTGATAAAATAAAGAAAGTACAAGACTATTTGGGGATGCCATTAGTAATGGAAATAGTGTCTTATTATACACCTGTAGCTGCTGAGATGAAGGAGTATGAATTTATTAATGCTGTTGTAGAAAAATCAGATTGTAAACTGTTGTTAGACGTAAATAATGTCTATGTAAATAGCTTCAATCATAATTATGATGCACAGGATTTTATAGATCAACTTCCTATGGATAAAGTGTCATATATACATATGGCAGGGCATGAACAGGTGGCCGATGATTTAATTATTGATACGCATGGGCAGCCGATAATAACTCCTGTGTACGATCTGTTTGATTACTCTGTGGCTAAAATGCCATTTTCTGTGCCTGTTTTGTTAGAAAGAGATTTTAATATTCCTGAAATGCAGGAATTGCAGAAGGAGATGAATCATCTTGAGCGTATTTGTAAAAAACATTGGGATTATGCAGCCATTACTCACTAAGGATACTGCCATACAACAAAAAAGTTTTGCTGATTATTGTAGAACGGGTGAAGAACCGCATTTGGAAGGAGTGACTTCTGATCGATTGCACCACTACAGAAGGTTGGTGTACAATGTAATAGATGACACATTACGCACGGCATATCCTCTTACTAATAACTTATTAGAAGAAGAAGAGTGGGATGATATGGTACATGACTTTTTTAGTAATCACAAATGTCAATCTCATAAAGTATGGGAAATGCCATATGAACTTTATGAGTATTTAGCAGAAGTAGTATCTCCATTAAAAGAAAAGTATCCCTTTTTTTTAGAGCTGTTATGGTTTGAGTGGTTGGAGGTGCAGATGTTTATGATGGAAGATGTAGAGAATGATGAGTATAATAATGAGGGAGATTTTGTACAGGATAAGATCGTTTTTAATCTGGAATATACCATTGAGCAATTAGCATACCCACTACATAAAAAAAGAACAAAAGATATAACTCAAGATGATAAAGGCAATTATTACGTATTGATATTTAGGGATAGAGAAGATGGTAGTGTTCAGTTTTTAGATCTATCCGTTTTTTATGCTTGGGTATTAGAGCAGTTGCTGGAACAAGGTGTTACAGTAAAAGAACTGTTGCCCATTGCCGCCCAAGCATTTCAATTACCTGAAGAGGAGTTGCAGAAACATGTTATTCATTTCATGGAAGTTTTGAAGGAGAAGAGATTTATTCTGGGGTTTAAATAAGAATATTTATGAAGCTGATAAAGAAAATTTACAAAGGCTATTTATCAATTGCAAATAATATGCAAAGCTTGGCATTGTTATTTATGCGTTTAATACTTGCATATGGTTTTTATAAACCTGCTACAATGAAGCTAAATAATATAGAAGGTATTGCAAGTTGGTTTGAAGATATGGGGCTGCCATTTCCGTTGTTGAATGCTTATATGGCTACAGGAACAGAAGTGCTAGGTTTCATTTTGTTAGCCTTAGGTTTTGGTGTGAGAGTAATAGCGATACCTCTGGTTATTGTTATGCTAGTAGCTATCAAGACGGTGCATTGGGGAAATGGTTTTGATGCAGGAGATAATGGTTTTGAAATACCTTTGTATTATATAGCTATGCTTCTTGTACTTATTGCTCAAGGTGCAGGGAAGATTAGCCTTGACCATCTTTTAAATAAGAAGAAATAATTTTTGCTCAATAATATATTTTATATTATTTTCATAATAACTGTTGCCGCATTCCTATGTTTTCTCATTAGTTAGAAACAATAATTTTTAAACAATAACTTATGAAGAAAACAGTATTTACATTTTCCGTGTTATCATTGTTGGCATTATCTGTAGCAATGCAATCTTGTAAGAATGATAATAACCCAACTCCAGCTACTCCAACAGTAAATGAGTTTATAGCAGATAATACAACATTTAAAGGTTTTGAAAGTTGGTATCTACACATTACTAAAAATGGTGCTGACCCTTCAGGGCTTGGAAATGCTCATGGTGGAGCAGATAATACTTCTGAAAGGAAAATTTATTTTACATCTAATTCTGTAAACAGAGTTAATGGACAATTCCCTGTAGGTACTATTATCTCAAAACGTACAACTGGTGCTAACGGTTTGGATATGATAACCGCAATGGCTAAAAGAGGTAATGATTTTGATGCAAGTGGTAATAACTGGGAGTATTTTGTACTAGCTGCTGATGGAACTATTATGATGGATAATGGTACAGCCATGAGGGGGAGCAATTTAATGAATGGTGCTTGTAAAAGTTGCCATGCTAAGGCTTCAACTAATGACTATGTTTTTACAAAATAGTAAAATTACTATATTCATTAAAGGCCGACAATTGTCGGCTTTTTTTATGTAAGGTGTTAGCAACTTACACGTCTATATCAATATGAAAAACATGTTATCAAAAGTAGGAGTAATGCAGCTGCTATATATTGCTTTAGGTGTCGTGTCTATTGTATATGCTTTTATAGATAAGCTGTCGATATATGCAATTATTGGCGTAGGTTTGCTGCTGAAAGGGTTCTTTGGTATTTGTTTTTCAGGTTCTTGTGGTGTACATATGCCGAGGAAAAGTAAGTATGATATTCGTAATTAAACAATGAGAAAAATGAAGAAAGTAATTTATTTATTACCGTTGGTGGCTTTATTATTTGTATTTGCGGCTAACCCGAAAGTAAAAGAGAAACAAAAGGCAGATGGTATTGAGTTTTTTCATGGCAAATGGAATGATGCTGTAACAACAGCTACAAAAGAAGATAAGCTAATGTTTATAGATGTGTATACTACATGGTGTGGGCCTTGTAAGGCATTGAAGGCAAGGACTTTCCCTGATAAGGAACTAGGTAATTATTTCAATGAACATTTTACAAGTGTAGCAATGGATGCAGAGAGAGGTGAAGGTGTGTTGTTTGCTCAAAAGTATAATGTGGGTGCATACCCTACAATGATCATTTTGGATAGCAAGGGGCGAGTAATTTCAACCATATTAGGATACAAAACACCAGAGCAATTATTACAATTTGGTAAGGCTGCTGTAGCCAAATATAATAAGGAGTATAAAAAAGGTTAATAGCTTTAATAATATTGGCAGTGAAGAGAGGTGCATCATGTGCCTCTCTTTTTTTGTCTCTGTATTTAGGAGTTAGGTGTGGTATGTCAAGAGGTGATTTTATCAATAAAATATATGGGTGTATTTCTGTATGTGTTTATAGCTTCTAATTTCATTATATTTGTTGTGCTAAGAATATTGTGAAAAACATTGTCGTCATATCATTATTGTTGACATTCCTGTCATTGCAGACTCCATTGCATGAAGTGTTGAAGCTTCCTGAATTGGTCTCTCACTACATGGAGCATAAGGAAGGTGATGCAAGTATTAGCCTTTTATCTTTCTTGAAAATGCACTATGCCGATAATGCTGCTGATGGTGATTACAGTAAGCATATGCAACTTCCTTTCAAACATTGCTGTACGCCAATATTTTTAGTGCTTACTACTGTTACTAATAAAGTGCAGGTTACATTCAGGAATTATATACCTGAATGTAAACAAGTCATTTATGGGTATATCAACCCTTTCCTAAAGATCGATTTCAAGCAGAGCATTTGGCAGCCTCCCAAGGCTTGTTAAGCAAAAGAAGTTTCTCATAATACTTATGTACTTATTTCATGTGCTGTGTATGGTAAATACTACCATTACAGATTCATGCATGTGAATTATTTAATGCTTAACATTTCATGCTTAATAAAATTATTTTCTTTTCAATAAAGAATAAGCTTATCATAGGCTTGTTCATGGTATTGCTGGTAGCTTGGGGAGCTTACTCTCTTAAAAAGCTACCTATAGATGCGGTGCCCGATATTACAAATAACCAAGTGCAGGTAATAACCAATGCACCTTCGCAAGCTGCAGCCGATATAGAACGGTTGGTTACATTTCCGATAGAACAGGCTGTGGCTACTATTCCAGGTATTAATGAAGTTCGATCTTTTTCTCGATTTGGACTGAGTGTTATAACTATAGTTTTTGAAGAAGATATTGATATCTATTGGGCTAGACAGCAAGTAACCGAACGGTTGTCTGATGTTCAAAATTCAGGAGGGGCAAATATAGGGCGCTCCTGGTTGGCACCTGTTACTACAGGTTTGGGAGAGATATACCAATATGTATTGCACCCTAAAGAAGGCTATGAGGATAAATATACAGCCACAGATTTGCGCACCATGCAAGATTGGATTGTACGCAGGCAGCTTCTCGGAGTAAAGGGCGTTGCTGATATAAGTAGCTTTGGTGGCTACTTGAAACAGTATGAGGTTGCAGTGAACCCTGATAAGCTTCGTAGTATGGGCGTTAGTCTTGCAGAAGTCATAACAGCTTTGGAGCAAAATAATAAGAATACAGGCGGAGCTTATATTGATAGTAAACCCAATGCTTATTTTATAAGAACAGAAGGCTTTGTGGAAAGCAATGATGAGATAGAGCAAATAGTAGTAAGAGTCAATAAGGACGGTATACCAATACAGATCAGAGATGTAGGAAAGGTGCAGGAAGGACATGCCATACGTTATGGGGCACTTACTTATAATACTGATGGAGAAGCTGTAGGTGGTATTGTTATGATGTTGAAGGGGGCAAACTCTTCAGAAGTAATAGCCAATGTAAAAAAACGAGTAGAGCAAATAAAAAGAACATTGCCGGAAGGTGTTGTGATAGAGCCTTTCCTTGATCGTACAAAATTAGTGAACAATGCTATCGGTACAGTTACTAAGAACCTTATAGAAGGGGCGCTTATTGTGATCTTTGTGCTAGTGTTATTGTTGGGAAATATGCGTGCAGGACTAATCGTAGCTTCTGTTATTCCGTTGTCTATGCTCTTTGCGTTTAGCATGATGAATCTGTTTGGAGTGTCTGGCAACTTGATGAGTTTGGGGGCTATAGATTTTGGACTAATAGTAGATGGAGCTGTTATTATTGTAGAGGCAACAATGCATCATTTATCAAAAGCTGCAAGACATAAACTACTCACCCGAAAAGAAATGGATGAAGAGGTCTTTAAAGCTGCTGGGCGTATTCGAACTTCCGCCGCTTTTGGTGAAATAATTATTCTTATAGTTTACCTGCCAATATTAGCTCTTACAGGTATTGAGGGTAAAATGTTCAGTCCTATGGCGCAAACAGTTGCTTTTGCAATTGCAGGGGCATTTATTTTGTCGCTTACATATGTGCCTATGATGAGTGCGTTGTTTTTATCTCGTAAGGTAGATGACAAACAAACTTTTTCAGATAAGCTTATTGCCAGATTACAATCATGGTATAGTCCATTATTAGAAAAAGCATTGAATTATAAGCGGAGTGTCGTTGTTGTGGCTTTTGTGCTGTTTGGTGCTGCTTTGTTGTTGTTCAAGAGTATGGGGGCTGAGTTTCTCCCTTCGCTAGATGAAGGAGACTATGCTGTAGAGGTAAGGTTAATGGCTGGGTCTAGCCTGAAAGAAACTGTAGATATGACAACAAAAGCTTCAGCGATACTACTTAAGGAATACCCCGATGAGATAAAAGAAGTTGTTGGGAAAATAGGTAGTAGTGAAATACCTACAGATCCTATGCCTATAGAAGCCTGTGACCTTATGGTGATATTGAATGATAAAGATGAATGGGTAAAGGCAAGTAATAAAGATGAACTCGCTAACAAAATGTCAGAATCCCTTGAGGTGCTTGCAGGGGTAGCTATCAGTTTTCAACAGCCCATACAAATGCGTTTTAACGAGTTGATGACAGGGGCTAAGCAAGATGTAGTTATAAAGGTATATGGTGAAGATTTAGACCTGCTTACTAATTATGCAAAAGAGATAGCAGGTATTACTGCAGGTATAGAGGGGGCTAAAGATATATATGAAGAACAGGTGACAGGTTTAACACAGATAGTAATAGACTATAATAGGGAGGCTTTAGCTCGACATGCATTAAGTATAGACGAGGTAAATAAAATAGTGAATGCAGCTTTTGCAGGTTACATAGCGGGAGAAGTGTATGAGCAAGAACGTAGGTTTGATCTGGTTGTGAGATTAGAAAATGATGTGAGGGATAGGATAGAAGACGTACGTGATCTGATCATTACAACTGATGATGGTAGAGATATCCCATTAACTCAGTTGGCAGATGTATCTTATAAGGCAGGGCCTAATCAGATACAAAGAGATGATGCTAAAAGGAGAATCGTAGTTGGGTTCAATGTTCGTGGTCGGGATGTTGCAACTGTAGTTGAAGAACTTGAGAAGAAGATAAATAAGCAAGTCGCTTTTGCTCCTGGTTATTATGTTACCTATGGTGGTACATTCGAGAGCCTACAACAGGCCCGTGCTCGATTAATGGTTGCAGTGCCTATTGCATTACTACTTATTTTCATTTTGTTATTCTTCACTTTTGGTTCTGTAAAGCAGGGGTTAATGATATACACCGCAATCCCATTGTCTGCTATTGGAGGAGTGTTAGCATTGTGGCTGAGAGGTATGCCATTTAGTATCTCGGCAGCCGTAGGTTTTATAGCTCTGTTTGGAGTGGCTGTATTGAATGGTATTGTATTGGTTGCAGAATTCAATCGCTTAAGGAAAGAAGAAGGAGAGCATAATGTTAAAGACATTGTTATGAAAGGAACGAGAACAAGATTGCGTCCAGTTGTTATGACTGCAATGGTTGCTTCCTTAGGTTTTTTGCCTATGGCACTCTCTCAAAGTAGTGGGGCTGAGGTGCAAAAACCATTGGCCACGGTTGTAATAGGTGGATTGATAACGGCAACATTACTCACCTTGTTTGTGTTGCCTTGCCTTTATTATATAGTGGAACAACTATCTGCAAAGAAGTCGTCTGTTAAGACTATTGCTTTAATGCTTGTATTGATATTTGTGGGTACTACTGCTAAAGCACAACAGTTGACATTGGATGAAGCAATAAATATTGCGGTTAAAAATAATTATGGACTACGTGCTGTAACGTCAGAAGTGGAGTATCATAGACAGATGAAAAAAGCAGCCTTTGATCTCCCCAAAACTCAAGTAAATGCTCAGTATGGACAATATAATAGTAGGGTGAAAGAGGATAATGCATACACCTTTTCTCAGCAAATTCCATTCCCTACCCAGATCTTTGCCAAATCCGCATTAGCTAATCAGGAAATGAAAAGTGCTTTGTTGCAGAAAGAGGTTGCTAAAAATGAGTTGATCTATAATGTAAAACAAGCGTACTATGAGCTGAAGTATTTAAGAGCATCAGAACGACTATTACTAAAACTAGATAGCTTGTATAAGGATTTTGCAAATGCAGCCTCTAAGCGTTTTAAAGCAGGGGAAAGTACGTTATTAGAACAGTCTACTACAGCTGCTAAAAGTGTAGAGATACACAATGGATTAATACAGAATGGTGCAGATATTTTGATAGCACAACGTAGGTTACAAATTCTGTTATCTACAGAAGATTCGGTTGTTATAGATGAAGATGTATTAAAGCCACTAAGCTTTTCTGTATCAATGGTAGAAGATATGCTTGCTAACCCTGAACTAAAAAGGATGCAACAGGATATATCTGTACGTCAACAACAAAAGGCTGTGGCAATTCATGCTACATTGCCCGATTTTACAGTAGGTTATTTCACTCAAACCATGATCGGTATTCCTTTGACAGATGTTACTAATCCTTCTTTAGCAACGTCTACAGATAGGTTTACAGGTATGCAGTTTGGGATTTCTGTTCCACTGTGGATAGGGCCACATATTGCCAAGATAAAAGCGGAGCATGCAAGGAAGGAAAGTGCTATTATGAAATATAGAAATGGTAGTATAGTACTGAAAGGGCTATATGAACAAAGTGTTCAAGAATATATCAAACAAAAGAATGCGCTAGATTATTATAATAGGGTTGGGCTTGATAACGCAGAGCTTATAGGAAATCAGTCTGTAAAGGCATATCAAGCTGGGGAAATAAGTTATACTGCATATCTCATTAATCTGCAACAGGTGCAAAGTATTAAACAACAATATTTAAAAACAATAAACAATTACAACCAGTCTATATTAAAGCTAGAATATCTTACTGGCAGTAATCTCTAAATATATATAAAGATGAAAGTATTCAAGTTTATATTATCAATATTGCCGCTTTTGTTATTTATGGCGTGCAATAATGGTAATAGTAGTAATAAAGAAGAACACACTGCTAACGAGCATCATGAAACAATAGCAGATGAAATTACACTCACTCAAGAGCAGTATTCTTCGGCAGGTATAAAAACTGATAAAGTTACCACACGTAAAATGGGAAATGTAATTGTAGCAAACGGTAAGTTAGATGTTCCTCCGCAGCAAATGGTAAGTGTCTCCATACCTCTTGCAGGTTTTGTAAAAAGAACGAGTTTGCTAGAAGGTGTTTACGTGAAAAAAGGGCAAGTGATAGCAGTGTTGGAAAACTTAGATTATGTTCAAATACAACAAGACTATCTTGATGTTAAAGGCCAATATGAGTTTGCTGTAAAAGAATATAATAGACAAAAGCAACTGGCGGAAGAAAAAGTAAACTCGGAAAAAACATTGCAACAAGCAAAAGCTAGTTTTCTATCTCTACAGGCAAGATACAAAGGGCTGGAAAGCAAGCTTAAGTTAATGAGCATTAAACCTTCGTCTATTGAGAACGGAGAGATCAGCAGTACAATTAATGTCTATGCTCCTATAAGTGGCTATATTACTAAAGTGAATGTTAATGTTGGACAGTATGTTTCGCCTCAAGATGTGCTTTTTCGAATTGTTAACACTGAGCATTTGCATGTAGAGTTAACAGTTTTTGAAAAGGATATATCGAGGTTAGAAGAAGGGCAGTCTGTGAGATTAAAACTAGCTAACGAAACAGAAGAGCGTAGTGCGGTAGTGCATCTTATAGGTAGAGAAATAAGTAAAGAACGTACAGTACTCGTGCATTGTCATTTAGATAATGAAGATGTTAAGTTGTTGCCGGGTATGTTCTTAAAGGCGTATATAGAAACGAATGCTACAGATGTATATGCGTTGCCAGAATCGGCCATCATAAGATTTGAAGGGGAAGATTATGTATTTGTAGAGGAGGGTACTTCAGGTAAGATGTATCACTATAAAATGGTTAAAGCTTCTATAGGATCTATAGATAGAGGGTTTGCAGCGGTTACTTTGTCAGAAGGTATTGGTCAAGACAGTAATGTTGTAGTTAACGGTGGATACGTGTTATTGGCAAAATTGAAGAATAGTGATGATGACGAGGGTGGACATGGTCACTAAACAAGGAGAGTATAAAGTATATTTAAAATAAAAAGCGTCTGTAAGAAATACTTGCAGACGTTTTTATGATTTCAGCGGAGAGAGAGGGATTCGAACCCTCGATACGGTTGCCCGCATACACACTTTCCAGGCGTGCCTCTTCAACCACTCGAGCACCTCTCCTAAAATGATGAGCAAAGGTAACAAAATGAACTTGTTTAACTACTGAAAATATTTAAAGCATTTTGTGTCGTGATATTGCCTATTTCTTTAGCACTTATGCCTTTAATGTCGCCTATCTTTTCTGCTATTAAGGGAATGTAACTGCATTCATTACGCTTGCCCCTATATGGAGTAGGAGCAAGATATGGAGCGTCTGTTTCCAGAACTATATGTTTAATGTCTACTTGTTTTATTACTTCAGATAGTTTACTGTTCTTAAATGTAGCAACTCCTCCGATACCTATATGCAGCCCTAGGTCGATGATTTGTTGCGCTTCTTTTATTGTGTCGCCAAAGCAATGGAAAATACCTTTTAGATTTCCATTTTGTCTTTGTTTTACAATATCAATACAGTCTTGAGTAGAGGAGCGGCTGTGTATAACAATAGGAAGGTCGTATTGTAATGCCAAATCTATTTGTTGGTTAAAGGCTTCTATTTGCTGCTCTTTGAAAGTTAAGTCCCAGTGGTAATCAAGTCCTATTTCTCCTACAGCTGAAAAGCGTTCCTTTTTTAACCATGATGAAACTATCTCTAACTCTTCTTTGTAATCTTCTTTTACATAGCAGGGGTGTAACCCCATCATAGGGTAGCAATTGTCAGGGTACTCTTTAGCAAGTTTCATCATGCCTTCTATTGTTTGGCTATTACAATTAGGCATATATAGTTTCTTAACATCAACATCAAATGCTCTTTCTAGCATTTGTGTTCTATCAACATCAAATTGTTCGTCGTATATATGGGTATGTGTATCTATGTACATGATCCTATTTTGGTAATCCTTTCATTTTCCAGTTTTTCTCCTTGCAGTATTCCAATACTTTGGGCAATGCATAGCTCATTCTATCCCATGCTTTTTCACTGTCATGAAATACTACAATAGAGCCAGGTCTTATATGATTAAGTACATTGTTCAGGCATTTCTGAGGGGATGTTTTTATGTCAAAATCAGCACTGAGTACATCCCACATGTATATGTTATAGGGCGGAGAAGAAGTTTGTAGTTGTGTTATCTGGTTTTTCTTTATCCTGCCATAGGGGGGTCTATATAGTTTACTATCTATATGCTCGGCGGCTTTAGTAATGTTAGATAGGTAATCTTTAGTGTTATGTTTCCATCCGTTGAAGTGATTGTGAGTATGGTTACCTGTAGTGTGCCCTTCTTTTACTATTCTGTTAAATACATCCTGATGCTCGTCTACATTTTTACCAATACAAAAAAAAGTTGCTTTGGCATTGGCTGCACTAAGTTGATCTAGCACAAAAGTAGTGATACTAGGGTGTGGTCCATCATCAAATGTCAGGTAGACAGCATCCTCATCTGGCATGCGCCATATCAGTTGAGGATAATAAGCTTTTAACCACCAAGGCGGCGTTACCCAGTATACCATGATGCAAACCAACAAAAAAGAAATGTAATTGCCTATATTTTTGTCAATACTTCTGCTGGCATCCAGCCCTTGCGGCCATCAGGCAAAATAACCTCTAACCATGAACCCTTTTGTTGCTCAATAGATACTTTAGTACCTTCTGGTATAAGGCTCGAGTTTTTTGTGGCATCAGGCTGTTGTTTAAAAGAAGAATTATTTTCCATTACAACAGCTTGCTGGCTATAGTATTTATTATCAGTAGCAAATATGGAGAATGTTAAAAAAAGTAGCCAAATAACTAATGCTCCCACTGTAGCCTGTTGTGGAATATTAAACGATATAATGTTCAGCTTCTTGAGTATATGTATAATAAGAACACTTACAAAAATTATTAATGCTAGTATTGCCCATAATGTAGCATGACTCGCATGTGTAATATTTTGCCACCATCGAATAAAGAAAATACGCTCAGTAGCTTGTATTCTATTAGCTATTCTAGTTTGAGTAAGATATAGGTTGTCTTGTGTTTTACTGTTTGAAGGGTCTATTCTCAAAGCACGCTCATAATTAAGCACAGCTTTTCCCACCTTGTTGAGTTTATAATAGGTATTGCCTAAGTTATAATACAATGCTGCAGACTCATGATCTTGGGCCAATTGTTCGTAGTATACTCTGGCACTATCATAAGCTTTGTTATTAAAAAGTGTATTAGCGGTATCCCATTTGGCATTATTGTCACTAGTAGCAAAAACTGATGTAGAAACTAGTGCAAGCAGAAAAGCAATTATTGTGAATTTCGTCATGCTTTAAAAGATTCTTCTAGTTTACTAATAACAGTAACGGCTTTTTGGTAAGCGTTCTGCATGTCGTTGTTAGTGTTGCTACCCGAATAAAGAGATGTTTCACATTCATTGATTATGTTGTCTACATCTTGCTGAAGGGTAGTGTCTATTTTGTATTTGTTAAGTACATCAAACACATTGTCTTTTGATAAACTTGATAAAGGGATATGAAGCTTGTCGCTTAGGTATAACCATATCGCTTTTGAGACTTCTTCATAGAAAGCAGTACGCTTCTGTTCTTCCATTAATTTCTTTGCCGTTACTAAACGTTTTAGTGCTACTTTGTTGGCTCTTTTGCTACGATGAAATAATGTGTTCTGCGAGAGTTCATCTTCTCTTCTTCTCCAAAGTATAACTCCAATAAATGCAAGTACTGGTACTGCGTGTAATGACCAATAGCCTACAGAGGTCAATAATGGCCTTCCTTTTTTGGTGTCATCAAGCTCTTCTGTGGTATTATTATGTAGGTCTGTTATGTAGCTTTTAGTTGCTACTACAGGTGCGGTGTAGTTTTTGCCCGCAGTTACAGTTATGATTGTTGGTTCTGTAGTGTCAGTAATATATTCGTTCGATTTTGTATCAAAATAAGAAAAGACAACACCTGGTATTTTATAACTACCGGGGATTTCTGGTGTTATAGTATAGGTGATTATTTTTTTCCCTTTTATGGTGGTACTTCTGCTCGTTATCGTATCTAATATTTGTGGCTCGTAGCTCGATAGTCCGTTGGGTAGAGATAGTTGAGGTGCTTCTATCAATTTTAGATTGCCGCTGCCTTCTATTTCCAACTTCAGGTTGGTAACGCCATCAGTAGTTATCTCAGTTTTGTCTATACTTTGACTAATTGTAAAATCGCCGACAGCACCACCATAGTTTTCCTGCTGACCTTCTATTGGTAGAGGGCGTACGTTTATTTTTACAGGCTTACTTTTAAGCTTCACTTTTACATCTTTATACACACTGCCCCCAAAAAAGGCGTCGTTAAAGAAAGGATCGTCCATAAACAGACTACCAAAAGCTTCATCAAAAAAAGGATCTCGCCCTTGAGACTTCTGTATGATACGAGCTACACCGTCTGCTTCTGCCGCATCAAGCTCTAGTGTGCCTGTTTGTTGAGGGAAAAGTGCTGACTTTTTTAAAGTAAATACTTGGTATTCCTTACCATCATACATTTCAGTTACGGGCTTTACATCTCTTCCTGTCGGTATGTCAAAGTCTTGAGTCCAAAAACCATTTAAAGAAGGGAGCTTAGAAATACTGGCATTCATTGGAATGCGAGCATATAACTTATATGTGGCAGTTATTTGTTCCCCTACATAAACATCATTTTTGTCAACAGTTACTTTGATAAATAAATTTTTATCAAGGTCTTCTTGAGATGCGATCTCATTATTTCCTTGTTGCTGTTGTTGCCCTTGCTGTTGACGTAGTTGTTGCTGTCTTTGTCTTAAAGCTTCCAGTTGTCTTTGCCTTTGTTGTCTTAGAGCTTCAAAGGGGTCATCGTAATATTGTTGTCTTTGTTGTTGCTGTTGGCGAGCTATACTACCATCAACAACTTCTACTTTTAAAGAGTTCGACTTGTATTTTGTTCCTGAGGCATCTACAGCAATGGCTTCTGGTATTGTTAATGTACCTTTCTTTTTGGGTTGTACTACGTAGGTAATACTCAAGCTCATGCTTCTGGTCATGTTGCCATTGATCACTGAAATATTAGAGCTTGTACTGGAGTAAGGCCCGCCTAGGATATTGAAGTTGTCGTGTATGCTTTTGTCAGGTGTAACACTATTTACGCCTGAAACGTTTTTAATGGTGTATTGAATATTCATTTGATCTTCAATACCCATTTTGTCGGCACCGGCTTGTAGGTAAAAGACTACCTCTTGGGCAATAGCATTAAAGCTACCCAATAAGATTAGTACCGATATGATAAATATCCGTAATGTTTGTCTTTTGTGCATCATTTTCAATACATGTAAAAATATCACTTACTGAAGCGCAACACTAGTTCTGATGGGATAAAAAAACGTTAAAAAACATTATAGGTCCCCTAGTTGAGGGCGCAGTACCAATAGCTCGACATCTGCCTTGGCAGATAAATTATAAGCAGCCCACATCATATCTGCTACATCTTTGGCATTCATTATTCTTTCAGGGTCTATTTCATTACCTTCCCAAGATCTGCTATTAGTAGCTCCCGGGCACACCGATGTTACTTTAATGCCTTCATTTTTAAGCTCTTCTCTAAGGTTTTCTGAAAAGCCTAATAGTGCATATTTAGTGATACTATATGCACCCCCGTTAGGGTATGCTTTGAGGCTGGCTACCGAACATATGTTGAATATGTGTTTTTTTATTTGAGGCAATAATGCTCTGGTTAGGTGATAGGCACTGTATAAGTTTACATCCATTAATGATTCGAGTCTACCCTCTGGTTCGTCTGATATGTTCCCGGGTATAAATTGTCCGGCATTATTTACTAAAATGTCAATGGTTGAGAATATATCAATGCAATGTTGAGCAAACGAAAGGACTTCTTCTTTTTTAGAGATATCTGCCTGATAGGTAATGATAGTACTTTCTGGGTATGCGTTGCTCCATTCTTTATTTATTAGCTCTAGATCCTGTTTGTTTCTGGCACAAATAGCTATAGAGAAGCCATTTTTCAATAACACTTCCGCCATAGCTCTGCCAATTCCCTGTGTGCCGCCTGTAATTACAGCATTACCCATAATATTAGTTTTAGTTTTGCAATTATCTTTAAAGGTAAGAACTATATAACAGGATGGAAACAATATTGAATTGGAGTTCAGGCAAAGATGCAGCATTGGCATATTATACTTTGCAAAATGATGATAGATATAATGTGTCTTCTTTGCTAACAACCGTTAATCAGGAAAAGGATAGAGTCGTAATGCATGGTGTGAGAAAGGAGTTACTATTAACTCAGGCTGATAGGATGAACATGCCAATCACAACTTTGGAGTTGCCTCCCTCGCCCAGTCATGATGTGTATAGCACATATATGAGCAAAACATTAACAGGGTTTGTGGATAAAGGCGTAGAAGCTGCAGCCTTTGGCGATATATTTTTAGAGGATTTAAAAAAATATAGAGAAGAACAGCTATCAACAATAGGCTTGAAGGCTGTATTCCCTCTTTGGAAAAAAGATACAAGAGCGTTGATCTCTATAATAGAGGAAGTTGGTATTGATGCAACTGTTATATGTGTAGATGGTAGTGTATTGGGTAAGGAGTTCTTAGGTAGAAAGGTCGATCGATCCTTTATGAATGATTTGCCCGAAGGGGTTGATCCATGTGGCGAGAATGGTGAGTTTCACAGTTTTGTATATTATGCTCCTTATTTTTCAAGTGCTATTGGGCTAGAGAAAGGTGAAGTAGTACATACGCATTATCAAAACCAAAAGGATAGTGCAGGGTTCTATTTTTTGGATATATATGAGCAAAAATAAAGTCACTCATAGAGTGACTTTATTTAGAATGATGCTTATCTTATTAGTCTAGTTTAACCCAAGCTACATGTGCTTCTTTCTTTCTTTTTTCTCTTTTTATTACTAAAGTAGCATATGTGCTAGTACTCTTTTGAAAATGAGAAGACTCAATAAAACTAAAGGTTGAAAAGTTGTCATTTGCTGGTCTGCCAAATAGATAGAACTTGTCGTAGCCTGCATATTTCAACTTGTGTAATACTGTATTAGATTCACTTACCCTAACCATGTTCTTGCGCTTTATAGTGCTTTTGTCATCGTCGAAGTTTTCTACATAATCGTTGTACAATATGTAGTTGTTGTTTTTTGAACTGATATAGTCAAATGAGACAAATTCACTGTTTGCATTTAATCCTGTAAGGTTAAATATGCCTTTAGTTTTTCTCTTTACATAAAACTCATCGATTAGCCCAGCTCCATTTTGAGCTTTGATAATAGCCATGCCTTCTTGCTCATTGCCCTTGGTGTCTAGCTGTGTAACTGCTATCTTGCCTAGTGCTGTTTGGGCGCTTACAATGGCTCCTGAAGAGTTGTAAGTGATGATTTGTGTGTTTTCTTCAAAAAGAATGGTTGTTGAGAAATCGCTATTGATAACGGCTGTTTGCGGCAATCCTATAAATTTCCCATTGTTACCTTTTGCATCTCCATAGTTTCTTTCCATGTATTCACTAGCCTTTACATTTAGTATTGGTTTTGTAGAAACAATGAAAAGAGATTGAGGGTCTATATAGCTCATTAGCGTAACGAAATACTTCATTCCACCTTTGTTTTTAAGGTAGGTTAGGGTTAACAATTGTAACGCTTTAGATCCAAGATTGTATTGTAGTATTGCAGAAGTCTCTTTAAAATCGTCTGAGAACTCGAGTTTTTTATTAGTAAATTCTTTTTCTCCGGCATTAAGGCGAGATATGATAAGTCGGGAATCTTTTCCTCCCGATTTTTTAGTGTTGTAGCCATAAGTAGTGATGAATATACTTTCATCACCTTTTACCACCATACCTAAGAAGTTAAGATATTTAAATCCTTGTGTGTCGTAGAATGCTTGGCTTACTCTTTTATGTTTGCCATCAACAATGCTGTAATGAATTACCTCAACACGTTCGTCGCTCTCTCCAGCAAAGCTGTTGAAGTTTACTACTGCATAGTTATCAGAGTTGGGGTCTTTCTCTACATAAAATTCAGGTGCCTTTACGCCTCCGTAAGCCATTGCCCAAGCAGATCCGCTCTTTAGCTTTGGTAATGTGCATATTTTCATTTCGCCATCAAGCTTGCCAGTTTGAGCATTTATTTTTACTCTGAAAAGAGTGGGTATTCTGTCAAGTACTTGGTAGATGAAAAGTACAGGTTGCTTGTCAATTTCATAGATACCAACAATCTTTGAGGCCTTCATTTTTTTTGGATCCCACAAATTGCTGGTAAGCTGGTTGGTGGCAATCACTTTTCTGTTTTTGCCATAAACGGTGATCTCAATACCTTTTTTATAGGTAAAATAGAATAGGAATGTATTACCATTCTCTAACTGTAAAAGCTTCTTTTTTCCTCCAGGGGGTTCTTCAAAGGGCGTGCTATATTCTGTGTTACTGATTTGAGCAGCAGCGGGGATGCCAATACTCATTAGTAATAAAGCCGACAGGGCAGTTAATAATAGGTGTCTCATAAGTAGTTAAATTATACCCTAAAAATAACTACTTATATTAATAGACCTAATTGTTTTTTAGGAATCTATCGTCAGTAAGTGAGTGTAAAAATGCTTCTAGATCTTGCTTTTCCTGTTCCGTTAGGTTGAGCGGTGTAGATACTAAACTGTCTCTACCGATTCCGTCAGGTAACATTTTTATGGGTTGGTCATAATAGTCTATTACTTCGCGGAGTGTCTTCATGCTGCCATCATGCATATATGGAGCAGTTATAGCTACATTTCTTAATCCAGGCACTTTGAATTTTCCAATGTCATCATGATTGTGCGTTGTAGCAAACCTTCCTGAATCATTATACTTTGTACCATTAAATAACCCTATACTCTTAAATTCATCAGCGGTAAAGTCAGGAGTGAAGTGGCATTCGAAGCATTTCCCTTTTTCCATAAAGACCTCTCTTCCTCTTTCTTGTTGTAGCGTTAGTCCACCCGATTCATCATTTAGCCAGCGGTCATTTGGTGTGTCGGCGGTCTCTAATGTTCTTTCAAAAGCAGCTATGGCGGCGCCAAGATTATCTTTGTTGGGTAGCTCGTTATATATCTTTAAAAATAGCTGTTTGTATTTGCTGTTATTTAGCCTTTCAATAGCTTCTGTCAGAGATAGGTTCATCTCTACAGGGTTCTCAATTGGGCCTAGTGCCTGCTCTTCCAGAGTTGCAGCACGTCCATCCCAAAATAGGGCTTCTCTAGATGCTACATTCATTGCAGATGGTGTGTTTCGGGTTCCTACACGCCCATGAACGCCTATGCTAAAAGCTCCAGTGTCTGCAAAAGCGTGCTCTGGCTTATGGCAAGATGCGCAACTTATGGTATGGTCTTCAGACAGTATAGGGTCGAAGAATAAAAGTTGTCCCAGCTGCTCTTCTGTAGTTACTTCTTCTTTTTCTGCAAATGAGAATAGAGACAGTGTAGCGATTGCGATAGTAATAAACGTTAGGTAACCGTATTTCACGTGGCAAAATTACAATATATAATATACTTCTTCGAGTATCGAGCAGCATTTAATATCTTTGCAGCGCTAAAATCTAGTTAATAATAAAAAACTATATATGGAATATCGTATAGAAAAAGATACAATGGGTGAGGTTCAGGTGCCTAAAGATGCTTATTATGGTGCGCAAACACAACGTTCTATCGAAAACTTCAAAATTGCAGTAGACACGAACAAGATGCCAATGGAAATTGTGCGTGGTTTTGCTTATTTGAAAAAAGCTGCTGCTTTGACAAATACCGACTGTGGTGTATTGCCTGCAGAAAAGTCAGCTTTGATCGCCAAAGTATGTGATGAGATATTGGAAGGCAAGTTGGATGACCAATTTCCACTAGTAGTATGGCAAACAGGTTCCGGTACACAATCGAACATGAACAATAACGAGGTAATAGCTTATCGTGCGCATGTATTGAATGGTGGTAGCCTTACCGATAAAGAAAAGTTTATTCACCCGAACGATGACGTGAATAAGTCTCAATCGTCTAACGATACATTCCCAACAGCAATGCATATTGCTGCTTATAAGATATTAATAGATATTACCATTCCTGGTATCAAGAAGCTACGTAATACTTTGGCTGCAAAGTCTAAAGAGTTTATGCATGTGGTGAAGATCGGTCGTACTCACTTTATGGATGCTACGCCATTGACATTGGGTCAAGAGTTGAGTGGTTATGTATCTCAACTAGATCATGGTTTAAAAGCTATCAATAATACATTGCCTCATCTTTCTGAATTAGCACTAGGTGGTACTGCCGTAGGTACAGGTATCAATACTCCTGAAGGATATTCTGAAAAAGTAGCTGCTAAGATCGCTGAGCTTACAGGTTTGCCTTTTATTACAGCAGAAAATAAGTTTGAAAGTCTTGCTGCGCACGATGCAATAGTAGAAGCGCATGGTGCGTTGAAAACTGTAGCTGTTAGCTTAATGAAGATAGCTAATGATATTCGTATGCTAAGCTCTGGTCCTCGTAGTGGTATCGGTGAAATATCAATACCAAGTAATGAGCCTGGTTCTTCAATCATGCCGGGTAAAGTGAATCCTACACAGTGTGAAGCATTGACTATGATCGCTGCGCAGGTATTGGGTAATGATGTAGCTATTAACGTTGGTGGTGCTAACGGTCATTTTGAACTGAACGTATTTAAGCCAATGATGATATACAACTTCCTTCACAGTGCAAGATTGATAGGTGATGGTTGTGTGGCGTTTAACGATAAGTGCGCTGTTGGTATTGAGCCGATCACAGAAAATATCAAGAACCACTTGAATAATTCATTGATGTTGGTGACTTCTTTAAATACTAAGATAGGTTACTACAAAGCAGCTGAAATAGCACAAACTGCGCATAGAGAAGGTAAAACTTTGAAAGAAACAGCTATAGCATTAGGTTATGTAACTGCCGAAGAGTTTGATGAGTGGGTAAGACCTGAAGATATGGTAGGTGAACTCCCTTCTTAAAATATTCTAACTAGTTATGAAGCCTCTGCAAATGCAGGGGCTTTTTTATTACTGTGCTTTTAGTATACGTAAGTTCCCATGCATGTCTTTTTTTATAGTCACATGCTTATAGCCCATCTCTAAGAATAGCTGCTCTGTTGCTAGGGCATGGTCGGCATGTAGCTCACAGTATATGGCTCCTTGAGGAGTTAAGTATTTTTGACCAAATATTGCAATTGCACGATAGAATAACAATGGGTCATTATTAGGCACAAACAAGGCAACCTCAGGTTCAAAGTCTTTTACATTACTATCCATCTGCTCTTTATACTCAACAGGGATGTATGGAGGGTTGGATACGATTATATCATAGGTTTTAAGTGTTGCCTGCTTTATTTCGTCTAAAAAGTCTAGTAACATAAAGTTGACGTCGGTATTGAGCGCAGCAGCATTTTGTTGTGCTGTAGATAAAGCTCCTTCACTCACATCGCAGCTATTTACGTTAGCTTGAGGCAATAACTGCTTTAGGGAAATAGGTATACATCCACTACCTGTGCCAATATCTAAAATAGTTATGTCCTGCTTGTTTTTCCAATCATCTGCTATTAGTTGTACAAGTTCTTCTGTTTCAGGTCTTGGTATGAGAACATTTGAGTTGACAATATACTTGTGTCCCATAAACCAGGTATGACCTATTACATATTGCATGGGTATACCTGTAAGAAGCTGTTTAGAACACTTAGTATATGCTGCTTCTTGTTCTATGGTAAAATGTTCTTCTTTTTTAGTAAGGCGCTGCAATTTGTTGTAACCCGTAATGTGTTCCATGATCTCATGGGCAATAAAGCTAGCTTCACCATCATTATAGATGGTCAATAAGCTCTCTTTCAGGCTATTATATGCTGCGAGTAGTGTTTGCACTATGCAAATATAATCTACTCTATGGTTTGCTAGAGGTATGCTTGGCTTTAGTTACTTTTGTGCTCAATAATGCAAATACAGGAGCAATATATAAAGCGTTGTCTAGAGCTTGCAAAGCAGGGTAAGGGGTGTGTAGCACCCAATCCTATGGTAGGTGCAGTGCTGGTGTACAATGACCGTATAATAGGAGAGGGCTGGCACCAGCAGTATGGACAAGCACATGCAGAGGTGAATTGTTTAGCAAGTGTAAAAGAGGAGGATAAAGGCTTAATTTCTCAAAGTACGATGTATGTTAGTCTAGAACCTTGTGCACATCATGGCAATACGCCACCTTGTGCTGAAAGACTGGTTGCGGAATCTGTAAAAAAAGTAGTGGTGTGCAATATTGACCCCAATCCCAAAGTGAATGGTGGTGGTGTAAAGATATTAGAGCAAGCTGGCGTGGAAGTCGTGTCAAGAGTATTGGAAGAAGAAGGGTTGTGGTTGAACAGGAGGTTTTTTACCGCTATGGAAAAGAAGGTGCCTTATGTGATATTGAAGTGGGCGCAGACGCGAAGCGGTTTTATTGCTCCTGCTGATTATACCCGCACGCAAATAACAGGTGCATCAAGCATGGAATTGGTTCACAAATGGAGAACGGAGGAGCAGGCAATACTGGTAGGCTACAATACGGCATTACATGATAATCCCAGCCTTACAGCGAGGTTATGGAAGGGGAAGGATCCATTGCGTATAGTTATCGATAAAGATTTGTCACTCCCTCAATCGCATAAGCTATTTGACAGTAAGACTAAAACCTGGGTGATAAACTGTGAGCAAGAAGAAGAGAAAGGCAATTTGATTTATAAAAAAATAGAGGAAGGTAGTGACCTGCCCAAGGTGATTTGCCAACTATTAGTAAAGGAAGGAATCCAATCTTTAATAGTAGAAGGAGGTGCAAAACTGCTAAATCAATTTATTGAAACAGGATTATGGCATGAAGCAAGAGTGTTTGTGGGGAATGATAATATATCGGATGGGATAAAAGCTCCACAGTTACGAAATGAAAAGCGACTATATACTACAAGCATTGGTGAAGATCGCTTAACCGTATCCGCAAATATTGATAATCCATTTGTCTACAGGGAGGGGTGGAGCTTGTAATGTTTTACTTAATAGCTGTTATTCTTCTTAATGTTTTTTTGTTTACACTGTTCAAACTTTTTCCTAAGTATGGTGTAAATAATCTACAGGCAATAGTTGTCAATTATTGGGTGTGTGTTGTTACAGGAAGTCTGTATTTAGGACATTTGCCTATTTCTGCTAAAAGCGTTGAAGAGCCATGGTGGGGGTGGGTTTTGTTTTTGGGTGTCTTGTTTATTTCTATGTTCAACCTCTTGGCCTATAGCACTAAGAAGGAAGGGATAACGACTACTATTATTTCCAACAAGTTGTCACTGGTTATACCCGTTATTATATCTATTGTATTGTATAACGAAAGTGTAACTGCGTTGAAGATTGTAGGTGTACTGTTAGCTATTCCCGGTATCTACTTGACTGTAAAAAAGAAAGGAGAGCGCATTGGATTATCAAAAAGTTTTGTACTTCCCTTGTCTATCTTTTTTCTAAGTGGTGCGCTTGATACGATCATGAAGTATATGGAACATACTTATCTTAGTCATGCTTCCATACAAGCCTCTTTTACTATTCATATATTTTTCATGGCTGCCATGTTAGGTAGTGTAGCTGTGGTATATAATGTTGTGACGGGTAGAACTAAGTTGAGTTATAAAAACGTACTAGCAGGTATTGTTTTGGGAGTGCCCAATTTCTTTTCCATATTCTATTTGGTTCGTTTGTTTAATGTTGATGTATTAGAGAGCTCGGCAATAATACCTGTAAATAATATTGCTATTTTATTGTTGTCTACTATTATCGCCATCATATTTTTTAAAGAAGAGTTTACCAAGTATAGGTTTGTAGGTATTCTTTTATCTGCATTGTCTATCTTGTTAATAGTATTGTCAAATACTTATGGATAGTGTTACAAAATATAAAACTATAGAGGCTCCTACTACAGGGGAGTTTAGAGATAGAGGGAGTAAGTTTTTTGCCTTTGCTTATCCTGTAAATACTGTTGAAGAAATAAAAGAGAAAGTAAAAGAACTAAAGAAAGAGCACCCTAAAGCAGTACACCATTGTGTAGCCTACAGGCTGGGTACTGATGGTAATATTTATAAGGCGGCTGATGATGGCGAACCTTCTGGTAGTGCAGGTAAGCCCATGCTTGGGCAGATAGATAGTTCGGAGGTGACTAATGTATTGGTTGTGGTGGTTCGGTATTTTGGTGGTTCTTTGTTAGGTGTGCCGGGACTGATCAATGCTTACAAAACAGCAACGGCAGAAGCATTACAAGTCGCAACAATAATAGAAAAATGGATTGAGAAAAAGGTAGAATTGGATTTTGACTACCCGCTTATGGGTGAGGTGTTGTATATTTTGAAGCAAGGTGAAGCAACTATATATAAACAAGATTTGCAGTTGTTTTGCAATGTGATTGCAGGTGTGCCATTGGCTTTTTATGACGAGGCTGTAGGGAAGTTGTCTCAAATGCATGGTGTGAAACTTAAAGAACTGTAGTGTTGAATAACATAGGCAAATACACAATGCTTATAAAGCAAGAAGCTCAACGGTTGGGCTTTGATAGTTGTGGTATTGCCAAAGCTATACCTCTTGATGAAGATGCAAGACGTTTAGAAGAATGGTTGAAGAATGGGCATCATGGTGCTATGAAGTACATGGAAAATCATTTTGACCTCCGTACCAATCCCGCTAAACTAGTGCCTGGTGCAAAATCAGTAATTACATTATTACTCAACTATTATCCAGAACAAAAACAAAGTAATGATGCACCTAAAATAGCGAAGTATGCATGGGGTATAGATTATCATTTTGTAATAAGGGATAAGTTAAATCAGTTACTCGCATTTATTAAAGAAAATATTGGCGAAGTAGAAGGGCGAGGTTTTGTAGATAGTGCTCCTGTATTGGAGCGTAGCTGGGCGCAGAGAAGTGGGCTGGGGTGGATAGGTAAAAACGCGAATTTAATCACCAAGCAGTCGGGTTCTTTTTTCTTCATTGCAACCTTGATAAGCGATCTGGAACTGGAAGAAGACGCACCTTTCCAAACTGATCACTGTGGTACTTGTACGAGATGTCTTGACGCTTGCCCTACCGATGCTATAGTATCACCAACCGAAGTAGATGGAAGTAAGTGCATCTCTTATTTTACTATTGAGCTTAAAGATGCGCTGATACCAACAGAGTATCATAGTAAAATGAAAGATTGGATGTTTGGCTGCGATATCTGTCAAGATGTATGCCCTTGGAATAGATTCTCAAAGCCACATCATGAACCTTATTTTGAGCCTGTAAGGGAAGTGTTAGACCTGTCTCTTGCAGAGTGGCAGCAAATGACAGAAGATACTTTTAGAAAAGTCTTTAAAAAATCACCACTAAAGAGAACTAAATATGTAGGGATTCAAAGAAACCTTAATGCGATAAAAAAGTAGGCTATTTATTTTTGCCCTCTAGCATTGGCACAAAGTCTGCTTTGCCCATTACTTCTTCTTTTACATTGCCGTCAGCATCTTTAGTTACCCTTATCATCTCCTGACCTTTGTCATCGCCAACAGGTATTATCATAATACCTCCATTCTTTAATTGCTCAACAAGTTTTGGAGGGATATATGGAGCTGCCGCAGTTACTATTACTTTGTCGAAAGGTGCATACGTAGGAAGGCCTAGGTAACCATCTCCGTAGAAACGCTTTAGGTAAGGGTAGTTATTAATAAAGAAAAAGTCGTTGACAAAGTCGTAGAGCGCTTTTTGACGCTCAATAGAGTATACCATAGCACCTAGCTCGGCAAGTACACACGCTTGGTAAGCACTACCTGTACCTACTTCCAGTACCTTGTCATATTTTTTTATTTCCAGTAGCTGAGATTGTAATGCTACAGTATATGGTTGAGATATGGTTTGGTCGGCAACAATAGGAAATGCCCTGTCTTCATAGGCAATACGTTCGAATGCTGGGTCTAAGAAAAAATGTCTTGGGATAGTATTTATTGCGGCTAAAACCTGTTCGCTTTTGATACCTTTTTCTCTAAGTAGGTCTACAAGTTTGCTTCTCAGTCCCTTGTGTTTGTAATTGTCTTCTTTTGGTTTGCTATGGAGCATATTGTAAAGTTAAACTTGCTATAGCTTAAATGAAAGTAAGCGCAAGAATATAATATTTCATTACTTAAAGTTAACGACTAACCCTGCACCTATATAGTTGGGTTGTATTACGGGTTGCATTTGCATAGATATGCTAGGAGATACGTCAAAGTTTCTTAGGTGAGCAGATGCTACGGCATCTAATATTTGCAAGCTGTAGCCTACTGCTGTAACTAATACAGTTATGTCTAAGTACCCTCTGAAGCCATCTTGTAAAGACTTTAGATCCTGCTCGCTATATCTACCTGCAAACTCATCTACCGTACTAGGGTCATTATCTATACGGTAAATGTAAGCTTTACGGTAGGTGCGGTATTGGCTTAAGTTAGATTGTATAAAATAGCCAGCTGCGGCAACTCCAGCATACACTATGGGTAGCTTCCAGTATTGACGATTATATATTTGGCCAAGTCCCGGCATGATAGAAGAATACATGCCTGCCTTTTTAGGGTTGGGTACAAACTCTTTTTTACTAAGCTTAAGTGTTGTGTCGGGTTTTATTGCTACAATACTAGTTGTACTGTCACTTTGCGCACTAGCTATCGACGGTATTGATAGTAGTGTTACTAGAACAATATGGAAGTAATAATGTCGCAATATTTGCTTTTTGAGTGCAAAGTTAATTGAATAACCCGTAAATATACACCTTAAAAGAAAAGCCCTACAATTGCAGGGCTTTTCTTTTATATAGTTTATATATTTAATTAGTCTATGGCTTTCCCTTCGCCAAGGCTAACATTCATGTTAAGTTGCTTCATGTCATTAATGATATTGACTGTTTCTGCTATGTAGATATCCTTGCTTAGGTTCTTTATCCAAGTTTCATTTTTAGAAATAGTATTGCTGTCAAGATTTATCTTTTGTAAATCTTCTTTTATGTTTACTACATCCAGTTTTTTGCTCATTTCTTCCAGCTTATCCATACGCTCTACGGCTTCGTTTGCCTCTTTAAGTTCAGCTTTATAATCTGTCTCGTTAAGTGCATATGTTTTGTCGTCTTGCTGTGCTTTTATTCTATCTGCTGTTTTTTCTATTATTTCAAAAGCTTCACTTTTGCTAATACGCTCTTTGCTTTTGCGGGCAAGTTGTTTTACAGGAACAGGGTTGGCTACTGTAACGTAGTCAGCCGAAGGTATTACATCCCATTTAAGTGCAGACTCATTGCTGCGCTCTCCAACATCAATATGTTGGTAAGCATCAGGTAGTATGATGTCCGGAGTTACTCCTTTAAGTTGTGTAGATCCACCATTGATACGGTAAAACTTCTGTACTGTAAGTTTTAAGGATCCTAGTTTTTCTTCAGATAGTAAATTGCCCTTTGTTTTTGCTGTGATCTTGTCAGAGACACTTAAAAACTGATCCAAGGACATGATATGTTGTACCGTACCTTTACCAAATGTAGGTGTGCCCACAATGATAGCACGCTTATAATCTTGTAATGCAGCTGCCATTATCTCAGAAGCAGAAGCGCTACCTTGATTGACCATTATAGCAAGTGGCCCATCGTAGATAGAGCCAGCTTGTCTGTCTTCATAGGTAGATGGTGGTGCGCCATTACTTTTAACTTGAACAATAGGGCCTTTGTCGATAAATATACCTGTCATTTCAACAACATCGCTTAGTGAGCCGCCTCCATTATTTCTTAGGTCTAATATAATGCCGTCTACTCCTGAGTTTTTCAGTTTAAGTACTTCTATAGCTACGTCTTCCGCACACCTACGGCCATTTATTCTTTGAAAATCTGCATAGAAGGATGGTAGGTATATATAGCCTATAGACTCGTCTTTGCCTGTTTTTATAATAGCAGATTTGGCAAAACCTTCTTCTAGCAATACCTCATCTCTTATAATAGGTATTACTTTAATAGCACCATTTACTTTCTTAACAGTAAGTCTTACTTCTGTGCCCTTTTTTCCTCTTATGATCTCTACAGCATCTTGTAAATCGTAACCTCTTACATCTACAGGCTCTTCTTCTCCTTGTGCTACTTTAATTATTTCATCTCCTGCTTTTAGTTCTCCTTGTTTCCAGCAGGGACTACCAGGTATTATTAGCGTGATCTTTATACTGCCCTCACTTTCTTGAAGCTGTGCACCAATACCGTAGAAGGTACCTGACATTGCTATATCAAATTGTTTTTTATCTCTAGGAGGGAAGTAATCAGTATGAGGGTCTTCGTTGTTGGTAATTGTATTGATAAATACAGTAAAAAGTCTGTCTTCATCAAGCTTTTTTAAACGCTTGAAATAACGTTCTTGGCTTTTTTCTATTAGTTCTCTGGCTTCTTTTTCCAGCTCTGCATCTGTTTTTACAACTTTAAGGCTTGTGTCTTTGTCCTTAACTCTTTTCTCTTGTTCTTCTTTTAAGTCAACGTATCTGCTCAATGTTCTGAATTTCAGATAATTTGTCCAGCGTTTTTTTAAAGCAGCGTTATCACTAACAAATTTTAGATCATCTCCACTCAGTGTTATTTCTTCTTTTTTAGAAAAGTCAAAAGGTTTACTTAGAATCTCAGGGTAGTATTTTTCAACTTCATTTATTTGTTGGTTGTAAAGTTGGTTCAATACCGTGAAGAATTTTATAGAGCCAGCTTTTATTTGGTCGTCAATTAAAAATTGGTACTCACTAAGTGTGTTGATCTCTTTTTGTGTGAAAAACTTTTTCTCATAATCTAACATGGATAGGTTTTTCTTATAGATTTTCAACGATAGGCTGTCGTCAATATCTCTTGCTGCAAAGTGCTTTTTTTCTAATGCACTTATTACTGTTTGTAATACAAGTTGTTTCCGCTCTTTAGCTTCTTCGTCAGACTTTACATATTTGAAAGAAAAGAAAGAAGCAAGGGCAAGTAGTATTAATGATGGTATTAGAATCTTATTTCTCATGAAACGCAACATATTCATACAATTGTTTAACTGTAAAACAAATGTAACCCATTTGCTGTTAAAAAAACGCTAATCACCAGCCATATATAGGGGATAATTATGGTGATATTTAGCTGCTAAATTTTGGTTGCTTATTTTTGCCTATTATCATTTTGTATGCAGGATATCTATTTTCAAGATTTAGGGGGTATTGAATACGGAGCCGCTTGGGACTTTCAGGAAACGCTAATGAAAGCAGGGCTTGAGGTAAAGGCAAAGAGGTTTAAAAAAGAAGAGGAGGATTCGGCTGAGGATACAAAGCATTATTTCCTTTTTTGTGAGCACCCGCATGTCTATACATTAGGTAAAAGTGGAGATAAAGAGAACCTCTTGGTCAATGATGCAAGGATGAAGGAGTTGGATGCGACGTTTTATAAAACAAATAGAGGAGGGGATATTACATATCATGGCCCAGGGCAAATTGTAGGTTATCCGATACTTGATCTGGAGAAATACTTTACGGATCTAGGGAAATATATGAGGAGCTTAGAAGAAGTTATCATTCGTACCATAGCCCACTATGGTATAAAAGGAGGAAGGCTTGAAGGAGCTACAGGGGTGTGGATAGATGAAGAGGATGTTTCAAAGGCTCGTAAGATATGTGCCATGGGAGTGCGTAGTAGCAGATGGATAACCATGCATGGCTTTGCACTTAATGTGAATACTGATATGCGTTATTTTGACAATATTGTGCCTTGCGGTATTAAGGATAAAAAGGTGACTTCTATAGAGCAGGAGCTAGGTAAAAAAGTAGACTTTGAAGAAGTGAAGCAGTTGCTGTTAAAGGAGTTTAGCCAATTGTTTGATGCTAAACTGATCAATAAAGAGTTACTTCACATTGCTAGTAAATAGTAATGTGCCCTTCTTCTATTACCTCTCTATTTTTTATTAGTATAAATTTATAGACTCCTTTATTCCTAAAGTTTCTTTTATCTATTATTACTTGCTTCTCCGAAAATCGTGGAATATCAAGTACTTCTACATCATCGATATTGAAAAACTTCAATGAATAAAGCAAAACACCTTCTTCTTGAGGTAGCTCTATATTTACATGACCTGTAAAAGGGTTAGTAAAAACGTATTGAGACTTGATATAGGTAAATTGGTTGATCTCGTCAGGTTCAGGTATCTCTATTGATAAATTAGCGATCAATTGTTCTCTTTCATTTTCCGGAGCATTTTCATCGGGGTTGCTGATAGTGCTTGTTTCCATTTTGATGTTTGTCGCATATTGCTGCAAGGAGTCGTTTGGGGGTATAACACTTTTGCTCAATAGGGTAGCACTGTCAATCTCAATTTTGATACGATTACTATACCATGTAAGGTCTGAAGCAAAAACGATATATAGCCTATACCAGTTGGTCCCAATTTCAGGATGCCCATCTATATAGGCTTGAGGTCCTTTTTTCTTGTTTTTGACATAGCCTATTGTAGCATAGCTATACACGCTGTCAGAAGAGCGTTGTACTGCAATGGATTTTATACCATCGTATTGGCATGTCCAGCTAAGTATATTGATACCCTTATCAGATGCGCCAATGATGTCCGGTAAAACAGGTTGGGCGTAAGCGCTTGTGGCTAAACAACATAAAGCGGTTACAGTCACTAATGATATAAGTACAGACCTAAACATTTTCCAAACCTACTTTAAAAAAATAGATTTTCAACATAGGCATTTTCAACATTTGTGCACAAGTGCGCTTCTCTACTTGTACAAACCATATTTTATAATTAGGTTTGAAAATACATTTTCCGACATATACACTATGGGTTTATTTAAAGTGAAACCACTTGATCTGCTACTTCAGGAAGCAGCGGATTCTGAAAAAGGTTTAAAAAAGACATTAACTGCACGTTCGTTAGTTGCCTTAGGTATAGGAGCTATCATTGGTGCAGGTTTATTTTCTATCACCGGTTTGGCTGCGGCTAACCATGCAGGACCAAGTATTACCATATCATTTGTCATAGCAGCTGTAGGTTGCGCATTTGCCGGCTTGTGTTATGCAGAGTTCTCTTCCATGATACCAATTGCGGGTAGTGCTTACACCTACTCTTTTGCTACGATGGGAGAGTTTATAGCATGGATCATCGGTTGGGATCTGGTTTTGGAATATGCAGTGGGAGCAGCAACCGTTTCTATTAGTTGGTCTCGTTACTTGGTAAAATATCTTAGTTATTTCAATATTGACTTAGGGCAATCCTTTACTTCCTCCCCCTATGAGGGCGGAATAATAAACCTGCCAGCCGTCTTTATTGTAATGTTGATGTCTTTTATACTCATGCGAGGTACAAAAGAGTCAGCCTTTATCAATGGTATTATTGTATTGATCAAGGTATCTATCGTGCTTATTTTCATTGCTTTAGGTTGGCAATACATCAATCCTAGCAACCTTACTCCTTATATTCCTGAGAATACTGGTGAGTTTGGCTCGTTTGGTTTTAGTGGTATTATTCGTTCTGCAGCTATTGTATTCTTCGCATATATAGGCTTCGATGCTGTATCTACAGCAGCACAGGAGGCTAAGAATCCTAAAAAGGATATGCCAATAGGTATCTTGGTATCTCTTGCCATTTGTACGGTACTTTATATTCTTTTTGCTCATGTTATGACAGGGGTTGCTAATTATCAACTCTTTAAAGGTCAGGATGGTATTGCTCCTGTAGCTGTTGCTATTGATAATATGGGGTCTATTGGTGCTGATGGAAATGTAGTTCCTGATTTCCCATGGTTGAATAAGGCTATTATTCTTGCAATATTGGGTGGTTATGCATCCGTGATCATGGTTATGTTAATGGGGCAGTCTCGCGTATTCTTCTCTATGAGTAGAGACGGGCTAGTACCTAAAGTGTTCTCTGAAGTGCATGATAAATACCGTACGCCTGCTAGGAATAACTTTATGTTCATGCTATTGGTGAGTGTGTTCGCAGCATTTGTGCCAGCTACAGTTGTTGGTGAGATGACAAGTATTGGTACTCTTTTCGCATTCATACTAGTATGTATAGGTGTTATTATTATGCGTAAGAATCAACCAGATGCTCCTAGGGCATTTAAAACTCCATTAGTGCCATTAGTGCCAATACTAGGTGTATTTACTTGTTTATTCATGATGGTATTTTTACCATTAGATACTTGGATACGTTTAATAGCTTGGATGATGATAGGTTTCGATCTATACTTATTCTATGGTATGAGACATAGCCGTCTTAATAAGGAGGGATTCTCTAGAAGAAGCTTTAAAACAGTAGCTTATACAGGTATGGGTATGGTTGCAGGCTTAGTGGTAGTAGCTTTCCTTCACTATAGAAGCATTGGTGAGATGGATCCGTTATTTTACTTCTCTATCATATTTGCATTAGTGCATGTATTGATATATGCTGTAGGTGCAAGACAGTATAATAAAATTACTAATAAGTAAGAGTAGAAGATATCTAATATGTTTTAATAAAAGCCCCTGCATATGCGGGGGCTTTTATTTGTCTATTATCTAAGGAGGCTATATTATAATCTATTCGATAAATTGGCTACATTTGCAAGCTGTATTTCAACAGTTAATCTAACAACAAAATTTATACTTACTATGGCATATGATGTTATCGTAATTGGTAGTGGCCCCGGAGGATATGTAGCGGCTATCCGTGCGTCTCAACTAGGTTATAAAACAGCTATTGTAGAGCGCGAAAATTTAGGTGGTATATGCCTTAACTGGGGTTGTATTCCAACTAAAGCATTATTGAAGTCTGCTCAAGTTTTAGAATATATCAGCCATGCGCAAGACTATGGTATTACTGTAGGCGATGCAAAAGCTGATTTTGCAGCAATGATTCAACGTAGTCGTGGTGTTGCAGATAAAATGAGTAAGGGTATCCAGTTCCTTATGAAGAAGAACAAGATCGATGTTATCAACGGTTTTGGTAAAATAAATGGTAAAAAGGAAGTTGTAGTAACGGGTACTGACGGTAAGGCTACAGCATATGCTGCTAAGCATATTGTTTTGGCTACAGGTGGTCGCGCACGTCAATTACCAAACTTACCGATAGATGGTAAGAAAGTAATTGGTTATCGTGAGGCTATGACATTGCCTACTCAACCTAAATCAATGATCGTTGTTGGTTCAGGAGCTATAGGTGTTGAGTTTGCTTATTACTACAATAGTGTAGGTACTGATGTTACTATCGTAGAGTTTATGCCTAAGATAGTGCCGGTAGAAGATGAGGATATCTCTAGAGAATTGGCTAAACAATACAAGAAGAAGGGTATTAATATTATGACCAACTCTTCTGTAGAGAAAGTAGATATTAGCGGTAAAACAGTGAAAGCAACAGTTAAGACAGCTAAAGGTGAAGAGATATTGGAAGCTGATGTTGTACTTAGTGCGGTAGGTGTTGCAGCGAATATTGAGAATATTGGTTTAGAAGAAGCAGGCGTTAAAACTGAGAAAGGTAAAGTAATGGTGGATGACTACTACAAAACAAATGTAGATGGTGTTTATGCTATTGGTGATATCGTTCCTGGTCAGGCATTGGCTCACGTGGCTATGAAAGAGGCAGTTATCTGTATCGAGGCTATTGCGAACAAGGAAGGTAAATTCAACCATGTTCCTGAAGTATTAGATTATAACAACGTACCGGGTTGTACTTATTGTTCTCCAGAAATTGCTTCTGTAGGTATGACAGAGAAGCAAGCTAAAGATGCAGGTCTTGAAATAAAAGTAGGTAAGTTCCCATTCTCTGCATCGGGTAAAGCAAGTGCTGCAGGTGCACCTGAAGGTTTTGTAAAAGTGATCTTTGATGCTAAATATGGTGAGTGGCTAGGTACGCATATGATAGGTGCTAATGTAACTGAGATCATTGCGCAAACTGTTTCTAGCCGTAAGTTAGAGACTACTTATCATGAGCAGATCGATACTATCTTCCCTCACCCAACAATGAGTGAAGCAGTAAAAGATGCTATTGAGGTAGCACTTGGTGAAGCAATACACTTATAAGAATTATAAGAACTGAAATAGACAAAGGCTACTCATTGAGTAGCCTTTGTTGTATAATGGATATTGGATTATTTTATTCTGCGGCACGGTTCAAGAAATCATCAAAAGGTTTCATTGCTTTAAATACCGTTGCCGAATGGTTTAAGAAATCCGGAGACGTCACTAGCTTGTCAGGGCATTCATTTGATGCAAGATAGCTCTTATAGCGTAGCAAGTCTATTTCAGGATGATCTTTTGGGTAGCCTTTAGGGGCTGTTTTTAATTGCTCTCCTCTTATCTCTCCAAAATATTTTTTGAAACTAGCGCTATTGATGATCTTTTTAAACTCTTTAGTGTTGTAGTCTATCTCCTGGCGTATGTTCCCGATCCAAGGGCTAGGGGGGAGGTAGGCGCCTCCAGCTAAGAAACTGTTGCCGGGTTGTATTTGTATGTAGTAGCCTGCACGATCGTGTATTTTACTTGGGCTACTGGATAAATGAGCCCCCATGTTAATTTTATAAGGGTCTTTATTTGCAGAAAAGCGCACATCTCTATATATACGGAAGATGGTTTTCTTAGGTGTTAGCTCACCTATAGGAGCGTCAAATTTGGCAATCTTTTTTATCAGCTCACTTATAAATTCTTCAAACTCTCCCTTAGCATCTTCGTAGCGTTTTTTATTGTCGTTAAACCATTCTCTGTTATTGTTGTTCTTTAGGTCTTTCAAGAACTTAAAAGTGGTATTGCTTATTGTTGACATATTACTTCAATGTTTTAGTGAAAGTTAACGATAGTTCTGTTAAATATTCCCAAGTATTACTTTCTTCTTTATCTACAATATACCATCCCTTTAGCGGCGGTTTCTTTTTAAAAGGACTTAGAGGTCTATATTTGTTTAGTCTTACTTTTTTTGGGTCAAAGTTTTCTCCCAGTCGAAACCCCATAGCATCTTCTTTAGTGTAGAAAGCAAAGACCTTATCCTTGTACTTAAGTCCAGGAGCACTCATCATTTTGCCCAAATGTACATCAGGGTCAGCCATAGAGTGTTTATTCACAAGGCTCATGAATAAAGATTCAGCTTTGTTCATTTTAAATTCTTTTGCAACTCTTCTCGAGTTTTTTTAGGTAAGCTCGCTACAACAATATTGTAAGAATGATCTATGAGTTCTTTTATGAAGCTATCTCTTAGTCCATGGTTGAGATAAACAGAATTCCAATGTTTTTTATTCATGTGCCATCCCGGTTGTATGGCTTCGTATTCCTCTCTAAGTTCTACCGCACGTTCTGGGTCACATTTTAGATTGATGAAATGAAAAGGAGGGATTTCTTCTTTGCCCATTTTCATTTCCATTACATTGGCTAAGGCAAATAGTTTGCCTGCTACTTTTATCCAAGCCGAGGTGCCGTCAAAAGGGTAATCCTCTGTAGTGGCAGGTTTGGAAAGGCAATATGTTCTAAATGATTCAAAGGTCATATTTCAAAAATAATAAAGGAGGGTTGTAACTCCCTCCTTTAAATAAAATTAACTCATTGAGTGAAGGGCTACTTTGTTGCCTTCGGTATCATTGAACATTGCAATAAAGCCATTTTCACCTATTGCTGTTTTAGGCATTATAACTGTTCCTCCAGCACTCTCTATTTTTGAAAGTGGCGTACTAAGGTCCTCGCCTCCGTTAAGATATACAAGAGCCCCGTCTTTACTTGGTTTAGCATTTTCAGATTGTAGTAAACATCCTCCAACACCATTGTCTTTTGTAGGGAAGAAAGCTAAAGTGTCACCATTCATTTCCATTTTTTGCATTTCGATGTTCAAAACTGCAGAATAGAATTTGATAGCACGCTCTAAATTTACTGCAGGTAGTTCGAACCAGTTGATTGCGTTTGACATAGTAATTGTTTTTTTTATTTAGTGATTATCTATAATGCAAACATATTGATATGGTATTAATAAAAAACCTAAAAATGCTTAAAAACGTAGGTTTCTAAAATCTGTATTTTTTAATTTATATACTGTTTTAAGTACTTTTATATAGAAATTTATATATTTCTAATGGTTAAAAATGAAGAGCTTTTTGTATTAATAAAGTCGCTCACCCGTTCTGAAAAGAGGTATTTTAAACTTGAAGCTACAAAGCAGAAAGGCAGTGCTAATTATTTATTACTCTTTGATGCTATAGAAAAACAAGAGCTATATGATGAAAAGGCTATAAAGAAGCTGTTTGCTGATAAAGCATTTATAAAACAGCTGCATGTTACTAAAAACTATTTAAGAGAACAGATATTAAGTAGCCTTAGGAGTTTTCATAGTAGGTTGTCGAAAGATGCAGAGCTAAAAGAGCTATTGCGTAATACAGAGATACTATTTCATAAAGAATTATATCAGCTATGTAGGGTAGAGTTAGTAAAAGCAGAACGGCTGGCAGAGAAGTATGAATTGATAACAGGAGCCACAGAGATAATAGGTTGGAAAAGAAAGCTTAGACAAGCATTGCAGCCACACGATTTCCCAACATTTATAACCTTGGCCAAGGAACAGGAGAAGAAAATTGCCTTGTTGCAAGAGTCTAATGCATATTGGCAAAATATTGTAGTGAATACTTGGCAAATGATAGGCTCGCAATATCCAAGAGGGAAGTATAAAATACTTCCGTTGCCAAAAGATCCTAATACTTTGGAAAATAAAGTGCTGGCAAGCAATATTAGTTATATAAAAGAGGTAGTAGGGCGAAGGCAAGATAAAGCACAAAAGCAGTTGTATAGCCTGATAGCACTATTGGAAGAATACCCACACAGGTTAAAAGAAGATCCTTCTGTTTATGTTTCTACTATTAATAATTTAGCTAGTTATCTAGTCTTCCAAAAAAAGGATAAGGAAGTTCTTGTATTGCTTAACAAGGCAAAAAACGTGTATAGTACCCTTGAATTAAAAACGGAGAACAAGAGCCTGTTAAAACAGATATTAAGAACATATAATTTAGAGCTGGAGCTATATAGAGACAATATTGGTAAGTCTGACTATACGATAGATTTCATTGTGTCGACAGAAAAGTTTATAGAAGCTAATAGAAACAAAGTCCCTAAAGATTACCTGTTGTCCTTATGGTTTCAGTTGGCGCATATAAGATTTCTAAATCATGATTTTGATAATGCTCTAAAGTGGCTAAATAGCATATTGAATGCAAAGTTTGGTAGTACAAGGCAAGACTTGCAAGTGCAAGCAAGAATGCTGAATTTGATAGTGCATTTCGAACAGAAGAACTTTTTTGTGTTGCGTTACTTTGTGAGTAGTACTAAGCGTTTTCTAAAGAAAGTAAAATTCATAGAGCCTTTTGAAAATGAGCTGTTTAAGTTTTTCGCAAAACTTTCTAATGCCCCTGAGTACGAGTATGAAAAATTATTCAAAGATATTTATGTTGTATTATTTCCTGAAAAGAAAGATAGCATGGTGCCTAATGAAACACTTGATTATATAGATTATAAAAAATGGATGGAAGGCTACATTAAGAAAAAGAAAAGGATATAGTTTATTAGCTATATCCTTTTCTGGGAATATGTACACCTGCCTCTAGCCTTAGTCTACTATAACAAGCTTTTTAGTGCTGTTAGTTTTACCGTTTGTAAGACGGTAGAAATAGTTTCCAGCAGGTAGGTTGTCTCTGTTTATTGTTACTTGGTGTTTGCCACGTTCCATTTGCTTCTGTAGAATGGTTTTTACTTTTCTGCCATTTACATCAAACAACTGTATTGTTGTTAGGCCTCCTTCCGATCCAAATTCAATAGTGGTATGTCTGCTAAACGGATTTGGATAGTTTTGGTGCAAGCTGTCATTAGCTCCAGCAATTGTAGTTTGCTCGATGTTGTTTACTTTCTTGAATACTGGTTGAACTTTGAAATTCTTTAATAGAATGTCGTCCATTGTCTGTTGAGATACTTGGAACCAGTCAGCTAATACCGCGGCATATACTTCTCTAAAGTCATGCTGCATTTCAAGGTTGTCAAAAACACTCGCATTGCCTGGGAGCTTAGGACTGCTACCAATAATACCTGGATTGACATGGTGACTAAACACCATAACAGGAGCAGCAACACCATGGTCTGTTCCTCCGCTAGCATTTGATTTTATTCTTCTGCCAAACTCAGAGAACGTCATGGCGGCAACGCGTTCTTCAATATCAAGTATCTTACAATCATCGAAGAAAGCAGCGATAGATTCAGATAGAGACTCTAGTAAGTTGGCATGATTACCAATAGTAGTATCTGTTGCGTCTGTTTGCAGTGAGTGAGTATCAAAGCCTCCAAGGTTTACTACGTATATTGGAGTTTTTAGACCACCTGCTATAAGGCGGGCTACTATCTTTAATTGTTCTGCAAATCGGTCACCAACAGGATATTTGGTTGATTTGTTGGTGGCTTTTTGTGCTGCTTTTGCTATTACATTTGTGTACGTTTGTGTTTGTTGAGATATGTATCTAACAAAAGTAAGCTCATGACCTGCAGGTGTGTTAGGTGCAGGTGTTACAGTACCATTAACTATGTTGTAAAAGCTATCAATATTATTAATAGCCATACCCATGTTATAGTTAGAGCCTTGTAGCGCAGGAGATGTACTTGATCCTACTTGTATCGCTAACGGGTCTGGCATTGAAGCGTTCGGGTAGCCAGTTGGGAAACCAGCATAATCCTTCTCAAGGTAGCGACCAAGCCATCCTGAATTCAAGTATTGTTTTGAATCAGACCCCGTCAACCAAATGTCCGTAGCACGAAAGTGAGAGAAGTTAGGATCAGGGTAGCTCACACCTTGAACAATATTGACTAAGTTATTGTTATACATATCCTGTACACCAGTCATAGCAGGGTGAAGGCCTGTAGTAGTTGTATTAGCCAAGCTAAGCACCTTGTTTTGCGGTATAAGTATGTTGCTACGCGCATTAGAAAGCTCGCTATATTTATCTAGTGGTATAACTGTGTTTAGTCCGTCATTACCACCATTAAGCTGAATAAGTATCAATACACGACCGTTAACGCTGGTTTGCTTACCCAATAGGTCTAATAGCGGATTGGATGCAAATGTATTGATAGGCATGCCGTTTATCATATAGGCCATACCTGCCAGCTGTGTCATTTTTAAAAAATCTCTGCGTTTCATTATTGGCAGTTTTGTTGGATTAACACAATTGATGTTCAGGGAGACGGGTTAGCTCTATTAATAAGCCATTTAGTCTCGATTTTACAATATTTGTATTGGCAGTATTAGGGTTACCTATATAAGCAGACCATGCATTTGTCCAATAGTAATCAGATGTTTGTCCTGATAGTAAAGTGGATTGCTTAAGGGCTATTTTATTTTGACTGGAAATTGGTAAACCTAACAATAAGCTAGAGAAGTAATCTATAAGCAAGTTAGGATCTCCGGGACTATAGAATTTTTTAGCAAACTCCATTGGGTCTACTTTTATGGCAGTTCCCGTTCCATACGAGAAGCCCGACCCTAACATCATATCTGTAAATATGAGCCTTCTTGGTAGTGTTGTGGAGTTTATCCAAGTTTCATAATACTCAGGTGTTTGATAGAATGCTGGCCAACCTGCCACATTTGGTGGCTCATTGGGTTCCATGTTTAGTAAAGAGGTGTAGTATCTTAGGTAATGATGTATTTTGTATGTCTTCTCCGTGCCAAAGTTTACAGGCAACTTTACGTCAAAGGTTCTGAATGTACCCATTACATAATCAAGCGGGGTTTTGATATAACATGCTTGGCTCAGTACATCAAAGAAATGCTCACTCTTTAACAGTTTGGTTAATATTGGCTTTATCTCAAAGTTGTTGAACATGAGATCTTGAGCCAGAGGTGTAATTATATCAGCTTCCGTGTTACTATCTATAACATAGTATACAAAGTACCGGTATAGCTTGCGCACAATAAATCGAGCAACTTCTTGTTTTTGAAATATCATGTCAATAAGCTCATCGGTTTCTTTAGCACCGTCTGTACCTGTTTTCCCAAATATCACTTTGTTGCCAAAGAAAGAAGAGAATTGCTTATTGGTAGTATCGTGCGCACTAGAGCTAAAATAGCTTGTAAGGGTAGTGTAGTTATTCCTCCAGCCTGTTAATACTTTAGCTGCAGCCTTTATGTCATTTTCAGAATATATAGGCTTGTAGTCTTTGCCCAAAGTAAAGAGCTCCATAAGTTCACGTGCATAGTTCTCATCTGGGGCGGTCTTTGTATTATAATGACCATTGAGGTAACGAAGCATTGCTGTGTCTTTGGTTACTTCTTTTACCAAAGTCTGAAAATTGCCTAAAGCGTGTTGCCTTAATAAGGCATTATGCCTATACATGAACTGGGCATACGTAACAACAACGCCTTCCGTTGCAAAATGGTTATGCCAAAACATCACCATTTTCTCCTGAATAGATCTATCAACATTGATCATTCTGTTGATCCACCAAGATTTGAAAGAATAGCGACGATGAGAGTTTAAAGTTCCTTGGTTAACAACTGTTGTTTTGTAAGGAGCATTTACCCAGGTTTGTTCATACTTAACACCGTGTGGGTCGTTGATCGTATTCTCGTAGTTGTTTACGGGAGGAGCTGGTGCTGTAGTAGAAACATTAAGTAGTTCATCTACGGCATCGTTCATGTTCTTCTTCTCAAAATACAGTACGTCCTCGTATTTCGGTCCAAATGTAGTTCTACGTAATAAGTGTATGATTTCCTTTTTTGTCCAAGGACCAGTATAAGGAGTAAGAGTAGAGGTTGTTTTGTTTAACCCTCTAGGTATTTCTTTGTTCGCATATTTTTTAAAGACGGCGTCTTCTTTGTTGTCTTTAGCCTCTAAGGATACTTGACTGTCAACAACTTCTTCAAAAAATTCGCGACGGTTTACTTTTCCCATAACCGTATTTTTATAATAAGACTTTGTGAGACCAAAATGGTTTAACTAAAATTAATATTCTTATTCAATATTATATCTTTTTTAATCTGTTTTTAACCCGCGGTTAAACACGGGTTAGGCTACTTATAAACTTGTAGATTAGAAGATAATTTAGTCCTTTTGTACGGAATGAATGTTCAGATAAAATCACTAACGGCAACTAGAGTAATTGCTGCGTTATTAATTGTTGTTTTTCACTATGGGAAGGAATTGCCGCCTTTTAGTAACTATATCCATTTTTTTCAACAGGCAAATATTGCAGTAAGCTATTTCTTCGTTCTTTCAGGTTTTGTCATGTTCTACTCTTATAGAAACAGGAAAGTGTTTTTCAAGAGTTTTATAATTAAAAGGATTGCCAGAATAGTCCCTGTGTATTACTTAGGGTTGATCTTAGCGGTATTGACCCTCGTTATTGATCATTACTATTACAATGGAAATTCTATTTCTAGCTTTTTCAGAGGTATTATATTGAATGCAGGTTTTATTCAGTCTTACTTTCCTAAGTATGCCTTATCCATAAATGTACCTGCATGGTCACTATCTGTAGAGATGTTGTTTTATCTCATGTTTCCTTTGTTCTTGCATTTTGCTCAAAGGAATAAGAAAGGGTTTGTTTTTTTTGTTATCAGCTTTTTTATTGTTTCTCAAATAGTACATCATCTTATGGTCAAGCTATTGCTGCCAGCTAATACGCTAGAGCATGCACATAGTCTTGTGTACTATAATCCGGTTTTTCATCTCAATCAATTCTTGCTCGGGATGTTGGGTGTTTATGTATATGATAAGTTTAAGACAGAGAATGTTAGGGTTTCTCCTTTAATGGCTTTTCTAAGTATTGTCATGCTACTTTATTTTCCACGCTCTGTAAGCATACATAATGGTTTACTAGCACCACTTTTTCTATTGTTGATAGTAGTAGTAGCCATAAAGGAACCTTGGTTTTTAAGGAGTAGAGTTATGGTGTTTTTAGGAGAGATAAGTTATAGTATATACATACTGCAAGTGCCGATATATTATTATACAAGCAAGTGGAATGAGGAATATTTGAATCTTGATAAGGTGAGCTTTTTTTATTTGTACATCGTAGTTCTGCTATTAGTCTCTGCAATTAGCTATAAGTACGTAGAAAAACCACTACGCAAAAAAATATCTTCCTATGCTAAATAAAAGTTTAGAATTGTAACACAAAACTATATATCTTTGCGCCGTGCAAAACACACATAAACATATCTCTTGTTGGAATAAACGTCGTTGTAAAACGAGGGGTATCGTGTCATGCATATAAATTAAAACTTTAAAGTGATTTATAAATAGATAGCCCCTCAGAGTTCTGAGGGGCTTTTTTTATGCTTAATAAAATAATGTCATGAAGCTGATTAACAAGAAGATCTGTATGGGTAAGGACATAGGTATACACGGCAATATGTTTGGAGGTATACTGATGGCTTGGATCGATGAAGCTGCTGCTGCATTTGCAACTGAGTATTGCTATACCCCCAATATGGTAACCCTGAAAGTAGGTGAGTTGTTTTTTAAACGCCCTATAAAGGTGGGGAATCATATTAGGGTGTATGGTGAAGTGGCACATTTAGGCAATACCTCTATCACCCTAAATATTGATGTGAGAAAACACAATTTATATAGTGGTGAAGAAACTATTGTTTGTACTACAAATATCACCTTTGTACGCATAGATGACGATGGCAACCCCACGGCTATTGGGGATAGTGTCAAGAAAAGGCACGAAGAGCAAATGCTAGCTGTTGCTTAATAGCAGTTTTGATGAGCGAGTTGAGTGGTGTTGTTTTTGCCACTCTTCTTGTTTGTTTTCTGGTGTCCTTTCTATCTCTATTTTTTAAGATGGTGAGAATAGTTAAAGTATTGCGGTAGCTTATATTTTATATCTTGGCGGCAATAATGCAGGCAGAAGAGCTGATATATAGAATCGCCAATAAAGATAGATTAGCCTTTAAAGAGTTGTATGAGCTGTTTAAGGATAAGGTCTACAATACCTGCATCTCTTATATGCAGGATAGCAGTGAAGCAGAAGAGGTAACTCAAGATGTTTTTCTGGAAGTATATAATTCAGCTAATAGCTTTATTGGGAAATCCACAGTGTCTACATGGATATATCGTATATCTGTCAATAAATGTATTGATAGGATAAGATATCAAAACAGGCAAAAAAGAAGAGGGTTTATAGCAAGTATATTTAATAAAGATACAGGGGAGCTAGAACATGATCCCGCAGGGTTTGAACATCCGGGAGTCGTGTATGAGCATAAGGAAAATGCCGCGGTGCTATTTAATGCTATAAAGCAACTGCCTGACAATCAAAAAACTGCATTCATATTAAAGCAAATAGAAGGGCTGTCTCAAATAGAGGTAGCAGAGATAATGGACTTATCTCAAAAGGCAGTAGAATCGCTTCTGCAACGTGCAAAAAGCAATTTGAGAAAACTATTGAAAGATTTTTATGATTCGACGAAGGATTAATTATAAAACCTCGTCTAAATAGGTGTGTATGAAAAAGGATATACAAGAGCAACGAATAGAGGATATACTCAATAGTATAGATGGGGTGCAAAGGGCTGCTGCACCTGATACTTTATTTGATGCTATTGAACAACGAATAGATAATAATACAAAACGTATAATACCTCTTAGAACAGTGGTAGCGGTAGCGGCAAGTATATTACTCTTGCTATCTGTGAATGTTTATTTGATTATGAATACTACTAAAGAACAAAGCTTGTCTAAGGGAGATATGAATTCTGTTATTAAATATTACGAATTAGAAGAACAACGTGTAAATATTGGAATATGAAGAAAGAGAACTTTTACACTATTATCATTGTAGCATTACTTTTACTAAACTTAGGCACACTTGGCTATTTGTGGACAGAAAGAAGACAGCCACAGCAAGTGCATATGCCTCCCCACCAAGGGCAAGAAGCACCGCTTAGGTTCATGGCAGATGAATTGGGTATGAGCGATGACCAATTTAGAAACCTGAGAACCCTTGCCCGCAAACATGGGCGATCTTTAGATTCTATTCAACAACGTATCAATGATGCAAGAACAAGCTTATACCTTCTGGCTAAGGATAGTGTTTTAGATACCGTGAAAAGAAATGAATATCTAAAAGAGGTAGAAGCCAATGAGTCGGCAAAACATATGATAACACTAGCGCATTTTCATGATATAAGAGCTATGCTTACAGAGGAGCAGCAAGATAAATTCAACGTTTTTGTTGAAGATATGGCAAGGCATATGGCTGCACCAAGACAAGCACCCAGAGGGCATAAAGGTCCACCACCTCCGTTGCATTGATAAGTTAAAGAAAATATAAAGAGAGCTAAAAAGGCTCTCTTTTTTTATTCGTGCCGAAGGAAATAAATAATGCTATTCGTCAAAACAGAAAGAGTAACCTTAAAATGTTTAACGATATGAAAAAGGCAATTATGTTTCCAGTTATGGCAATAGCATTAAGTCTACTAGCATTAGTAGCTTGCAATAAAACAGAGGAGAATAGTGTAGTTCCGTCAACAAATGCTACAAGTACAGTGGATGATCCAACAGATAATAACCCAACTATAAGTGGGGGAGTGCCCGATGTTTATAAAAAGATATATGGTGCTACTAATATCTCTATTGATGGTGACTATGTAGTAATTACATGCAATGGTCTGCCAGATCATAAAAGTCCTTACTATCAGGGAACACAATGGGATGCTGCCATGTATGAAGCATATAATGGAAGCAATAGCGCTTTTCATTTAAATCCCAACCGAATTAGCCAAGCAAACTTGGTGTTTAGAATACCGCTTAATCCTACGGAGGCATCTGCTAAACGTTCTACCCCGATGGGGCCTATGGGTGTGTCTCTTAATGGTGTTCCGTTTTATAATCAATATGCAGCTGGTGGAGCACCGCTAACAGGTGAGATAAATAGTTTTGACCAATATAATGGGCACCCACAACAAATGGGTGGGTATCACTATCATATAGAGCCTTTGTTTTTAACTGCTAATCATGGCAAAGAAGGATTGATGGGATTTTTACTAGATGGTTTCCCTGTATATGGTCCAGAGGAGAATGGGCAAACTGTAGTAAGCAGCTCGTTAGATGCGTATCACGGTCATAGTCATGCAACAGCCGACTACCCTGATGGTATTTATCACTATCATTTATCAGCAGATGCTCCTTACTTAAATGGTGATGGCTTTTTTGGCAATGCAGGAACTGTAGCTCAATAAAATTGTAACAATGAAAAATACTATAACCATACTTGTATTGTTTTTTCTAGCTGCATGTGTACAAAAGCCGTCTGTTGATAGCCGAGTATGGTTTAATAGTAAGGATATTAGTATTAAAGTGAAAGACGGTATTAGTTATGTAAGTGGAGAAAAGTTTACAGGGATAATTTACAGTCTGTATGATAATGGTGATACCGTTTTTGTTTACCCATATAATAATGGGAAGCTAGATGGAGTGGTGAAAGTATGGTATGATAATGGGCAATTACAAGAACAAAGAGGTTATGTAGCAGGTAGGAGAGAAGGAATGCAAAAAGGATGGTATATGGACGGTACTGTTAAATATATAGCTGGCTATAAGGAGAATATGTATCATGGGCAAGTGCAGGAGTGGTTCCCTAACGGTCAGCTTTATAGGGTGTTTAACTATGTGAACGGACAGGAAGAAGGAATGCAAAAGATGTATTGGGATAATGGAGAGTTGAGAGCTAATTATGAATCAAAAAATGGAAGAAAGTATGGGCTTACGGGAATTAAAAATTGTGCCACTCCTTGGAGTGATAGCCTTAAGCGTTTGTTTGCAGGCATGTAGTAGTAAGGAAGTGAAAGTTCCTTACTACAATACGGCTGACCTTACACCTACATGGCAGAATAGTGCAGAGGTGCATAAAGTTCAAGATTTTAGCTTTACCAACCAGGAAGGAGAGGAGGTGACCAACGATGCTTTTGAGCATAAAGTGTATGTGGCCAACTTTTTCTTTACCACATGCCCTGGTATATGCCCTAAGATGAATGCCAATATGAAAACTGTTGTTGAGAAGTATAGAAGCAATGATGCTGTGAAGTTTATTTCCCATTCGGTAACGCCATATATAGATAGTGTGCCTAAACTAAAAGAGTATGCTGATATGCATGGCATAAATAGTAAACAATGGCATTTAGTAACAGGTAGCAAAGGCGATATTTATAGGTTGGCAAGGCAGTCCTATTTTGCGGAGAATGAAATAGGGTTTAATGCTGATAGTACTGAGTTTTTACACACAGAACGTTTTGTGCTAGTAGATAAAAACAAGCAGATAAGAGGTGTGTATAATGGTACAGTAAGCTTAGAAATGGAGCGTCTTGTTACTGATATAGATCTGCTCTTAAAGGAATAGTTTAGTCTTCTTTTGTATAATAGACTATAGCTCTTTTTCGTAACGCCATGAGTACACCTTGTTGAGATATGGTTTGTGTTATCCAGCTCTTTTGTTGGTCATGGGTGTATTGGTAACTATTTTCTGTTTTTATATCATTAGAGAAGTTGGTCTCTTTTGTAAGCTCGTTTTGTTCGTTATAAGTGTTGGTTTGGTATAGGGTTGTCTTTTTGTTAGAGTCTAGTATAGTTTGTTGAATAATATTGCCATCTTGGTCATACAGATATGTGAATAGCGCTCTGACCTTACCATCTGTAGCATAGTCATAAAGATTTAGTCGGGTAATAGTGTCGTTTAGAGTATCTCGTAAATATTTCTGCGAGTTGAGTAGCTGCATCGTTGCTCCTCTGTACTCTCTTTCTTTCAACTGGTCTTTACTGTCATAACTTAATCTTATGAAGTTTTGCATGACATTGTCCTCATCTTTTATTTTTATGTTGAATACCTGACCATCTTTATAATAGAATAGAGTGGTAGATTCTAGTTTCCCTTTTTTGTCTTGTTGTACGAGTTCAGAAAGAAGGTTGTCGTTATTGTAGTGTAGTCGTTTTATAGATACGAGATGCTCATTTATATAATGCTCAATAGTATAGATTTTTCCTGTAGAGGTGTATTGATAGTCAGTATGGTTGCTATGGTTTACTTTCCCTCTGTTGTTATAAGTTAGATTGCGCTCTTGGGTAAGATGTCCCAGAGAATCAAACTGCATCTTGTTTTCCTCTATTAAGGTGTAGGTGGTGTCATTTTTTGTAAGTGTATCAGTAGAGCCACTTATTGCTATACTATAGTATTGCTCGGTCATTTCTTTTGCCACACCCTTCAGCGCAAAGCTTTCGCTATTTTTTGGAGTAGGTAGGTCGTCGTGATGCTGCGCTATTACCGGAGCTGATAATAGTACCAGCAGGGTAGGTAATGTTAGTCGTAATAGGAAGAAATTGCTATTGCTCATTGTGAGGAATTTAACGGTAATGTATTAGAATACCAACCCTTGTTTTTTATGCACTTTAGCAAATGGTTAATACAATAACCCTTATCTTTATGTTCTAAAATTTTAGAATAAACCTGATATGGAAGATAATAATCAATACAGTGACTATACTGTTTTAAGTGGGGAGGCTGGTACTCGCCCTCTTTCCAAAACATTTATGGCAAATGTTTTTCTGTGGATGTTTGCTGCATTAGCAACTTCCTCATTGTTTGCTTTCCTGTTTGCTAATAATGCAACCCTTTTAAGCTTGCTTATTAACCCTGAGACGGGTGGTATGACTATGTTGGGGATGATAACCATGTTTGCTCCATTGGGCTTTGTATTATTGATGTCTTTTGGGTATAACAGGCTATCAGCAATGGCTATGATGGTTATATTCTTGTTATATGCCACTGTTACAGGTATTTCATTAAGTTTTATCCTGCTAGTGTATACTGCTAGCTCGGTTATAGGGTGCTTCTTGTCTGCTGCCGCTATGTTTGGAATAATGGCAGTGATGGGGTATACTACTAATCAGGACTTGACAAGCTTTGGCCGTATACTACGTATGGGGCTTATCGGTATAATTATAGCAATGATCATCAACTTCTTCTTAGGTAGCTCTCAATTAGAGTACTTAATTAGTATTGTAGGTGTTGCTGTATTTACCGGTCTTACTGCTTATGATGTACAAAAGTTGAAGTATATAGGTATGGGTATAGAACAAGATGGTGGCGTAGCTGCTGTAGATGTAAAGAAAATGGCTATCTATGGTGCACTTACTTTATACTTAGATTTCATTAACCTGTTCTTGTTCTTACTACGCCTTTTTGGTGGAAGAAGAGACTAGGTATAGTTGCATGATAATATTGAAAAGCCTCGACTAATTGTCGGGGCTTTTTTATTACCTGTTAAGCGCATCAAAAGAACCTTCAATGATATCTTTAGACATTTCTTCCTCTTCCTGCTCCTGTTGTTTCTTTATGCTGTCAGCAGTAGTGCTATCTGTATGGCTTGTTGGTTCTTGTGTCGTATTGCTTCCACAAGCTGTGAAGAATAGCATAGCAACTGCTACTATAATGTATCTCATATTGGGTAATGATTGTATGACAAACATAAAGTAAAAAGCCGACTACATTATGTAATCGGCTTCTTATATAAATTCAGTTGTATTAATCGTCTAGCTTCAATACTGCAAGGAAGGCTTCTTGAGGTACTTCCACATTACCTATCTGACGCATACGCTTCTTACCGGCTTTTTGCTTTTCTAGTAGCTTACGTTTACGGCTAATGTCACCACCATAACACTTAGCTGTTACATCCTTACGCATAGCAGAGATGGTTTCACGAGCTATAACTTTAGCACCTACCGCCGCTTGTATCGCGATCATGAACTGTTGACGTGGTAGTAGCTCTTTTAGTTTAGAGCATAGCTTACGACCAAAGTCTTGTGTACGACTACGGTGTATCAATGCACTCAAGGCATCCACTTTCTCACCATTTAGTAGTATATCCATCTTCACGATGTCACTCTCACGATAGTCTAGTGGTTGGTAGTCAAACGATGCATAACCACGAGTAGCAGATTTTAACTTGTCGTAGAAGTCGAATACGATCTCTGCCAATGGTAGCTCAAATACCAGTTCTACACGAGTAGTAGTAAGGTAAGTCTGGTTGATGAGTATGCCTCGCTTGTTCAAGCAAAGGCTCATGATATTACCAATATAGTCGGGTAAGGTAATGATCTGTGCACGAATGAAAGGCTCTTCAGCTCTGTCTAGCTTACTAGGGTCTATCATCTCGCTCGGGTTGTTTACAGTAATCGCTTTGTCCTTCTCACGAGTAGTATATGCTCTAAAACTTACGTTGGGTACAGTAGTGATTACCGTCTGGTTGAACTCACGCTCTAAACGCTCTTGGATGATCTCCATGTGCAGCATGCCTAAGAAACCACAACGGAAACCAAAACCCAGTGCTTGAGAAGTTTCCGGCTCGAAGGTAAGAGAAGCATCGTTCAGCTGTAGTTTCTCCATGCAGTCACGTAGTTCCTCAAAGTCGTCCGTTACTACAGGGAAGATACCCGCAAAAACCATTGGTTTTACCTCTTCAAAACCACTTACGGCTTCTTTGTGTGGATTGGCTACAGAAGTAATGGTATCACCCACCTTTATTTCTTTAGCATTCTTGATGCCCGTGATAATGTAACCTACATCTCCTGTTTTTACAACATCTCTAGGCGCAAGACCCAATTTTAATATACCTACCTCATCAGCGCCATATTCCTCATCAGCATGGTAGAATTTGATTTTTTCGTTCTTGTGTATGCTACCATTAATGATACGGTAGTAGGCTATCACACCACGGAATGGGTTGAATACACTATCGAATATCAAGGCTTGTAATGGAGCATCAGGGTTGCCCTTTGGTGCTGGTACACGCTCTATAATAGCGGTTAGTATATCCTCAATACCTATGCCCGACTTACCACTAGCGTGGATGATTTCCTCAGGTTTGCAACCTATAAGGTCTACTATTTGGTCAGTCACCTCTTCTATCATCGCACCCTCCATGTCTATCTTATTGATAACAGGGATGATCTCCAAATCATTATCCAGTGCTAAGTAAAGGTTAGATATCGTTTGTGCTTGTATCCCTTGTGAGGCATCTACTAATAGTAATGCTCCCTCACAGGCTGCCAGTGCACGAGATACCTCATAAGAGAAATCTACGTGACCTGGAGTATCGATAAGATTAAGTGTATATGTTTCATCGTTGTGAACATAATCCATTTGTATGGCATGGCTCTTGATGGTGATACCTTTCTCACGTTCCAAGTCCATGTCATCCAATACCTGGCTTTGCATCTCTCTGTCAGTAACTGTTTTGGTGTGTTCCAACAGTCTGTCTGCCAGCGTGCTCTTGCCGTGGTCGATGTGCGCAATAATGCAGAAATTTCTAATGTGTTGCATACCTAAATTGAAGAGGGCAAAGGTACAATCTTTCTATGGTATACAAATAGGTATATTAATTATGTTTTAGCGTTTTTCTAGCAGCACATTGGCGGTAGCTACTACACCCTCTTCCCGACCTATAAAACTAAGGGTTTCGGTAGTGGTGGCTTTGATGGATACATCTGTTATTTCTAACCCTAGGATGCCAGCAATGGTTTCCTGCATTTGAGGAACATAAGGGCTTATTTTAGGAGCTTGTAGTAGGAGTGTACTATCAATATTCACTATACCATAGCCTTTCTCTTTTATCAGGTCAAAGCTCTGTTTGAGTAGTATTTTACTGTCTATACCTTTAAGGCTAGGGTCAGTATCGGGGAAGTGTTTGCCTATATCGCCCAAGCCCAATGCGCCCAACATAGCGTCGCAGATGGCGTGTAGCAATACATCGGCATCAGAATGACCAACTGCACCTTTATGGTGAGGGATATGGATACCGCCCAACCAAAAATCACGACCTTCTTCCAACTGGTGAAAATCTATCCCTTGACCTATTCTGAATGACATATGCTAACTTTTAAGGATAGCAAAGAAACGAAAAATATACCTCAATGTGGTTTTGTGTCATATGGGTAATAACTTTACTGTGAGGATTGAATGATTTTCAAACAATACTATGAATATGAAAAACTGGTTTTGTAAGCTCTCTCTACGTAGCCTTTTTCTATTGGATGCTGCTGGGGCATTATTATCATTGCTAGTATTGCTATTGGTGGTTTTGCCATTTCAGCCAATGTTGGGTATATCATATGATACCATTCACCTACTGGCAATTGTTGCTGGTTTTTATTTTGTGTATTCTATTTTGGGTTATTTATTCCTTCATAAAAAAGGGATGATTTCTCTGAAAATAATAGCGGTGCTCAACTGCTTGTATGCACTGTTTATAGTACTGTTATTGTTTTTTGAATATAGCCACCTAACCTTTTGGGGTGTTTTGTATATGTTGGGCGATGCAGCAATTGTATTGACCATAGGCGTAGCAGAACTATTGTATACAAAAAGAGGTAAGGCTGCATAAATGGTAGCCTAAGGAATACTACTTTTACGTTATGGAACAATACACACTGGGAAAGTCGATATGGAAGGTAGAAGACTATGAGGATATGAGCTGGCAAGATGCCAATGTATATGCCATGTCTTTTGTGAAGGATGCTGAAGAAGCCCTAAGTGGCAACTTGGTACTGGATATTGACTATATATTTGAGTGGGTGGACAATGACGATACTGAAGAGCACTATAGCTTTTGGGTAGCACCTTGTACGCTGGTGTTTAGCAATGTGCTGAACTTTAAAATGAGTATAGACAAGACAGAATACAATCTGGACTTAATAGACATCGCTGATATTCATTTACTTGAAAAGACACCTGTAGAAGAAGGTGGCTTTTGGTATAGCTGGCAGATAGAACTGGCTGACGGCGAGATAACCTTTAGCAGTGAAGATATGTACCAAGTAGTACGACAACAACCTATATATACTGATAGTCAAGTACTAACCCTTGAAGAAAGGGGAGGGGTATCTTTTAGTGTGGTGCCAATGTAGAACTGATGTATTATTATTGTAATGGTATTTAGTTTTCGCTTAGTGTATCTATTAAGTGGTCTAGAAGTTGGAGGAAAACACTTTTTAGGATGAAGTGATTTAGTATTCGTGATGATACTACAGCCTTTGTTGTTGCTTGTGTTATTTCTTTTAAAGAGACTAGTTGTTTGACTAATTTCATTTTATCAATCTCATTAATTGCCTCTTTGATATTTTCTGTAGTGAAATCATATGCTTGTATTCCACAGCACTCGGAATCGCATTTTGTCATTAGGTTGTTCCAAAAGGGTTGCATTGCCTTTAACTCTTGTTCTATTTCCAGCCTTTCGTCAGCCTTATCAGCACAATCAATCCACCTTATCCATTCTTTATCAGCTATGTAAATGTCGTTTTTATGCTCCCTTCTAATGTATGCCATACATGAATTTATGAAAAAAATATAATGTGTATAGGTGAAAAACTCCCCCCTCTTTCTTTTTACTTCAAAAGAAAGAGGCAAAGAAAATCGCCGATAATTTAGTACGCCAAAATTATCGTGGTTTATCTATTAAGCATTAGTACTACTGTGCTGCCAAGCTAAGTATTTCTATTAGTTATCATCGTGCTTTGAAGCTGTTCAATACAGTAGTGCTTAGTTGCATCAAGGTACATTCGAAACCGTTGGAGTTTTAGGTTTCGTGCCTTTTCTTTCGTTCTTTCTTTGGGTATGCAAAGAAAGGACAGTAATAACTACTGAAATAAAAAAGAGCTACCACATTTCTGTAGTAGCTCTATATCTTGAGTGAGATAAAGTATTAACCCCAAATATTCAGTCCAAATTTATTCGCATTGTCCGTAGCTTGCTGGTAGCCTGCATCGTGGTGGCGAAGTACGCCCATAGCAGGGTCGTTATGTAGCACACGTCTGATGCGCTCTGCTGCATCTTCAGTACCATCTGCCAATATCACCATACCTGCATGTAGCGAGTAGCCCATACCCACACCACCACCATGGTGGAAAGATACCCAGCTGGCACCACCAGCAGTGTTAATCAATGCATTCAAAATAGGCCAGTCTGCCACGGCATCACTACCATCTTTCATAGCCTCTGTTTCACGGTTTGGAGAAGCTACCGAACCACAATCCAAGTGGTCACGACCAATAACAATTGGTGCTTTAACCTTACCATCACGTACCAGGTCGTTGAAGAGTTGCGCCGCTTTTTCACGCTCGCCCATACCCAACCAGCAGATACGGCTTGGCAAGCCTTGGAAGGCAATACGCTCCTTTGCCATATCCAACCAGCGTATCAAGCCCTCATTCTCAGGGAAGAGTTCTTTTAGTGCTTGGTCGGTAGTGTATATATCTTCAGGGTCGCCACTCAAAGCTACCCAACGGAAAGGCCCTTTACCATCGCAGAATAGCGGACGGATATATGCAGGTACAAAACCAGGGAAGTCAAACGCATTCTCTACACCACGCTTGTCCTTAGCTTGTCCGCGTAGGTTGTTACCATAGTCGAACGTAATAGCACCACGCTTCTGAAGTTCCAGCATTTGGCGTACGTGCTTTGCCATAGTATCTAGCGAGCGGGAAGAGTACTCCTCAGGGTTGCTCTCACGTAGTGTATTGGCTTCTGCTACGCTTAGCCCTTCTGGAAAGTACCCAATCAACTCATCGTGTGCCGATGTTTGGTCAGTGAGTGTATCAGGAGTGATGTTTCTATCAATAAGTCTTTGTAGTAGATCTACCGCATTGCAACATACCCCTATAGACACAGCCTGCTTATTTTCTTTAGCCTTCAAAGCCCAGTCTATTGCCTCGTCAATATCGTGGGTGTATTTATCCAAGTAGCGTGTTTCTATACGCTTTTGTATACGCCATTCTTCCATCTCGGCAGCTAGGCAAACACCCTCATTCATCGTAATAGCCAATGGCTGAGCACCACCCATACCACCAAGACCAGCTGTAACATTCAAAGTGCCTTTCAATGTACCATTGAAGTTGATATCAGCCAGTGATAAATAAGTTTCGTAAGTACCCTGTACAATGCCTTGAGAGCCAATATATATCCAGCTGCCAGCAGTCATTTGTCCGTACATCATCAAGCCCTTAGCTTCCAGCTCACGAAAGTGCTCCCACGTAGCCCATTTGCCCACAAGGTTACTATTAGCAATCAGTACACGAGGTGCGTTTTTATGGCTACGTAGTACGCCCACAGGTTTACCACTCTGTACTAACAAGGTTTCGTCTTCTTCAAGATTTTTTAAACATTCCAGTATCTTATCAAAGCTCTCCCAGTTGCGGGCAGCTTTACCAATACCACCATACACCACCAAGTCTTCAGGGCGTTCTGCCACTTCGGGGTCAAGGTTGTTCTGTATCATACGGTAAGCCGCTTCGCTCACCCAGTTCTTACAATTCAGCGTAGTGCCCGTTGGCGACTTAATTACTCTGCTTGTTGTTTCACTCATAACTATAATTCTGAACAGCAAAAGTACAAAACGCCAGCCAACTGAGGAAGCAGTATAAAACTTGTTGATGGGGGGATATGCTGTAACAGCGTAACACCTACTTTTTCACAAACTTCACCACCGCATTATTAATAGGTTTTACCGTTTGCAGGTAGTCGTATATAGCCTCTAGGTCGCTATCTTTCATTGTGCTATACATCATCCACGGCATAATGGTATTGAAGTCGGTAGGTGCTAGCGTGGGCGAGTGGTAATTAGAGTCTTGATATTGCTTGAACTTGTTGACAAACATAGCCTTATCCCATATACCTAAACCCGTTTCGTGTGGTGTAATGTTGGGACTGGTCAATGTACCGAAAGGCATATCAAACACTCTACCCCCTGCAAACATAGAGTCGGGGATGATCTGCCCATCCTTTACAGGTGTATGGCATTCGGCACAGCCAGATGCATTGGTCATATATTTACCATAGGCAACAGTATTGCTTGGGGCAGGTACACTTGGGGCAGGTGTAGCCTCAGCAGGTATTAGCCTCATAATAATATTGAATGGAGGGTCTACCTCACGCTCCGGCACTTCACTAGCTATAGCTGGTAGCGAGCGCACATAGGCTATAATAGCATGTATATCTTCTTTAGCCATACGGCCATAGTAGTGGTAGGGCATAACAGGGAAAAGTGGTTCTCCATCTTTATCCACCCCTGTGGTGATGGCACGGTATAGTTCACCGTCCGTCCAGTTACCTATACCATGTGGTGTTATGTTTTTAGAATAATACACACCGGGAAAACCCATAGTGCGGTCAAAACGCTCTCCACCAGCCCCTAAAGTACCTTCCTTAAGTGGTGCTGCATATAAAGACCAGTCGCGGGTAGAGTGGCAGTCCATACATACACATACAGAGTTGGCCAAGTAGCTACCACGTGCTATTGTTTCAGGAGTTATTTCTACTGTAAGGTCGGGCGCATCGCCTACATTTGGTTTGAAATTCATGATGTAGCCATATACACCAACAATAATGAAGACGATCACTAGAACAATAATGCCTAGCCATTTCAATGCCTTTTTCATATGAGTATCAATTAGGGGGTTAACGACACTCACAAAATATAAAAATATTACATATAATAAAAGTAGCTATCTATAATTTCAGGAAATGTAACGTGTAAAAGTGTAACACTACTTATAAGAAGGGTGGTCTGTGAGTATATCCGGGAAGTATTTATTAGCTAGTCCTTCAAACTCATTGCCCTTCATAAATATGTCTATGGTTAGGTCGTCTAAATTCTTGCAACCAGCTGCAGAGAGTAGTTCCATAGCGGCGTGTATGGTATTCTTATGAAAATGATAGGTGCGTTCGCTTTTGTCTTTTACCACTAAGCCTTTCATCAGCATCTTGTTTTGTGTAGCCACACCTGTAGGGCAGTCGTTACTATTGCAGCGTAGTGCTTGTATACAACCCACGGCAAACATAAACCCACGAGCAGCATTACAAAGGTCGGCTCCGAGTGCTAAATGTTTTATCAATGTATTGCCCGATAGTATTTTTCCGGATGCAATGATCTTGATGTCTTTTCTCAGGTCGTAGTGCTCTAGTGTTTGGTGTACAAATATCAGTGCTGGCTGTAAAGGCATACCCACGCCGTCGGCAAACTCCATGGGGGCAGCACCTGTACCACCTTCTGCACCATCTACGGTGATGAAGTCGGGTAGAATGCCTGTACTGCGCATTGCTTCACATATATCTCTAAACTCGTCCGTACGCCCTATACATAGTTTGAAGCCAACGGGCTTACCACCACTAAGTTCACGCAGTTTTTTTACAAAATGTAGTAATCCAGTTACATCAGAAAAAGCTTTGTGTGATGGTGGAGAAAGTACTACGGTATTGGGCTCTATCATTCTTATACGGGCTATCTCTTCCGTGTTTTTTTTAGCAGGCAATACTCCACCATGTCCAGGCTTAGCTCCTTGAGATAGTTTTATTTCTATCATCTTCACTTCGGGGTAGTGTGCGCGTACTTTAAACCCTTCTTCGTTAAAAGTTCCATCTTTATGTCGGCAACCAAAGTAGCCAGTACCAATTTGCCACACTAAGTCGCCACCCATGCGGTGATAGTCCGATATACTACCTTCTCCCGTATTGTGATAAAACCCTCCTTTTTTAGCACCCAGGTTTAATGCCTCTACTGCATTTTTACTCAAGGAGCCAAAACTCATAGCAGATATATTGAGTATAGAAGCACTATACGGCTGTTTACAATCCTTACCACCAATAGTAACGCGTGGTTCTTCTTTTAAAATTTCAGCAGGAAAAATAGAATGTTTAATGCCTTCATACTCTGTTTTGTTCAAGTCGAGCTGAGTACCAAAAGCACGAGTATCTTGTACATTCTTGGCACGTTGGTAAGCTAAAGCCCGCTCTGTTTTAGAGAAAGGTCGTCCGTTGGTATTGCTCTCTATAAAGTATTGCTGCAGCTCGGGAGATATAGATTCTAAGATATAGCGCATTCTACCGATCAACGGATAGTTCCTTCTTATGGCATGCTTGTGTTGTATAGAGTCGTACACGCCTAATAGGAATAAGGCACCTACAATACCCATCATCCAAAAGGCTGTGGGGTAGGGCTGCATGTATACAGAAAAAGCTGCTAATAGAACTATTGGGATGCTAATGTAATAGAATAATCTGCGCATGAGTGTCATTGTTTATGCTAATGCAAGGTACATGGATTGCATAAAAAAAGCTGACCGAAGCCAGCTTTTAACAAAGTGTTTTTATAGTGCAGCTACGGCTGCGTTTAGTCTGTTGAGCCATTCTTCTTCGCTTAGTTCTTCCTTCTCAAACTTTTTGCCCGTCACTTGCTCATACAGTTCCACGTATCTTGCAGATATATTATTGACTACTTCATCGGTCATTTCAGGAATAGTTTGTCCATCCTTTCCTTGAAAGCCATTGTCCATTAACCACTCGCGAACAAACTCTTTAGATAGTTGTTTTTGAGGCTTGCCAGCGTCTTGTAGTTCTTGATAAGTGTTTAGGTAAAAGTAGCGCGAGCTATCTGGTGTGTGTATCTCGTCTATCAGGTAAATGGTGTCACCAATTTTACCAAACTCGTACTTAGTATCTACTAATATCAGTCCGCGGCTTTTTGCTATTTCCTGTCCGCGCTGAAATAGTGCACGTGTATAGTTCTCTAATTGTGTGTATTCAGCTTCGCTAACAAGTCCCTTAGCGATAATGTCTTCGCGGGAGATGTCCTCATCGTGCCCCTCATGTGCTTTGGTAGTTGGGGTAATGATCGGTTCAGGGAAAAAATCGTTTTCCTTCATGCCCTCGGGTAGTGCCACACCGCAAAGAGTGCGTAAGCCGCTTTTATAGGTGCGCCAAGCATGGCCTGTAAGGTTGCCACGTATTACCATCTCTACAGGGTAGGTATCGCATTTACGGCCAATAGTTACATTGCCTAAGGGTACGCTTACTTTCCAATTGGGTATTATATCTGCAGTTGCATCTAAAAACTCGGCGGCTATTTGGTTCAGTACCTGTCCTTTAAAAGGTATAGGGCGTGGTAGCACCACATCGAATGCGGAGATACGGTCGCTTACCTTCATCACCAAATGCTGATCGCCTATGGTGTATACATCTCGAACTTTTCCTTTGTAGTAGTTGGTTTGCCCCTGTAGTTGTAACATATAAATGCTTTGAATATAGTATCGTTGTATTGAGGGCAAAAGTAGTAAGAAAAAGGGGGATTTAGTATGCAGTTTTTGATAGGTAGTTACAAACAAAAAAGCCCCACCATAACGGCAGGGCTTGTATAAAACAAGTTGTTTCAGCTTTATTATAAACGAGCTTTCACATTAGCTATATCGCTAAGACGCTTCTTAGCTATCTTCATAGCAGCTGCTTGAGTGTGTAGATTCTCAGCATCTGATAGCGCAAATATCTCTAAAGTACGGTCGTAGATCTTTTCTACCTGTCCGTTCACTCTGTCTATGTTATAGCCATCTAGCTCTGCACTTACGTTGATCAATCCGCCTGCATTGATCAAGAAGTCAGGCGCATAGATAATGCCTTTTTTCATCAACATTGGTCCATGCTCATTTTCTACAGCCAATTGGTTGTTTGCCGCACCCGCAACAATAGCACATTTCATTTTGCTAATGCTGTCGGTATTCAATGTAGCTCCTAGTGCACATGGTGCATAGATGTCCATATCCATATCAAATATGGTGCTGTTGTCTACAATAGTTACAGCAGGATATTTCTCTTTAGTTTCTTTTAGTTTGCTCTCGCTAATATCAGCAATAGATACTACAGCGCCAGCATTTACTAAATGCCCTACCAAGTATTGACCAACATGGCCTACACCTTGTACTACTACTTTCTTGCCCGATAGGTCATCATTGCCCCATACTTTCTTAGCAGAAGCTTTCATACCTACAAATACTCCATAAGCTGTGAAAGGAGAAGGATCCCCACTACCGCCCATAAACTCAGGAACACCTGTTACGAATTCTGTTTCCATCGCAATGAACTCCATATCACGTGCAGATGTGTTCACATCTTCAGCAGTATAGTATTTACCGTTCAGGCTATTAACGAATTTTCCATAACGTCTCCATAGTTGCTCTGATTTAATTTGCTTCGCATCACCTATGATAACTGCTTTACCACCACCAAGGTTCAAGCCACTGATAGCTGCCTTGTAGGTCATACCACGGCTAAGACGTAGGGCGTCAATAATACCTTCTTCGTGTGTGTTATAGTTCCATAGACGCGTACCACCAAGGGCTGGTCCAAGTGTTGTATCGTGTATTGCAATTATGGCGTTAAGTCCGCTATGTGGATCATGACAGAATACGACTTGTTCGTGTTCCATCTCTTGCATGTGGTCAAAAATAGATTGCTGCATGTAGTAAAAATTAGGTGGCAAAAGTAGTGAAAAGAGATGATTTTTTGGGATTTATTTCCCCTATTTCCATTTGATGATATTATCGCCTGTTATTATATACAACTGCTTATAATCCTTTTGGTTGATGGTATGCCTACCGGTAAATTTCCCCAAAGCGGGTAATAACAGACTTTTTTCGCTGATGCAGAAGCAATCGGTACGAACGGTTGTTCTGCCCTTTAGCGGTATTTTCAACGCGGGGTGTATATGCCCATGTAGTAGAAAGCCTTGTGGCGTATCTATCTCATCATGTGCTATGGTGAAGGGGGCAATATTTAATACCTCGTCGTGTAAGGTAATATTCCAATTGGTATAGCTATCTCTGGGTAGTATATCATGATTCCCATTAACAAGATCTATAGCTAAAGCTTGATGTTGGTTGCGCCAATGAGAGAAGGAGTCTGTTTCCTTGTTGGGTTTGCTATGAAACATATCGCCCGCTACAATGAGTCGGTCAGCTTTATAGGTATGGATTAAATCAGACAGTATTTGCTCGTCCGTATCTTGAGTGATGCTAGGTATGGCAATACCATTTTTACGGAAATGCCCCGTTTTACCCCAGTGCATATCGGCTACTATAAGTGTGCTTTCCTTAGCCCAGTATAGCGCTCGTTGTGGTAGTAGTGTTATTAGTTCGCCTTGTAAATCTATCTCTAGCATGGGAGTATAAAGATAAGACTACCGTATTATAGTTTGGCTTTTACTAATGCTTCTTCTTCCTCTTCTATTTTTGTTATAGAAAATGATTTTATCCAGTTGAATCTAACTGTAGAACTTACTTCTTTTATGACTTCTGGTGTTGCTTCACTATATGGTTTGATATAAATGTTGTGTCCCAAAGTTATTCGAGGGTCTAGGTTCTTTGGTTCATAGACTCCTTTCTTCCAGTTGCTGACCAATTGGTCAAGTGAATCATTAGGAATAATATGTAAATCAATAGTTGAACCTATGCCACATATATAATATGCCGTTCTTAAACTGTCTATAGGTATCAAAACCATACTGCCAGGGAAGCCAAGCCGTGCTGTAGCTATGCTGCTAGTAGTTTGCTGTGCATTGACTATAAAGCTATTGCCAATCATAAGCAGTAGTAGGAAAAGATGTTTCATTGATTTAAAGTTACAGTTTATCGTTTATTAAAGTTTCTTCCTGCAATGACAAGTCTGCCATAGTATAGATCTGTATATCATGAATTTTCATCTCATCGAGCACTGCTACCATATCTGCATAAGTGCTACTCTTGTGTGGTTTAATGATCACTTGTAATTGATGCGCTTGCTTGGAGAAACTGTTAGGCAGTGCTTTTAGCTCCAGTTGTTTGGTAGGTAATAATGTTCGCAAAGTAGCAAAGTCGGCTGTGCAGAGGTCTTGTTCCGTAGTTAAAGCCCCGTTATAAAAAACGACCTTATGGTTGTTGATGGGTATGATAGTCATAGTGCTCGTATCAGTATAAGCAGTAGTAGTTTCAGCAGGTTCATAAGGCATGTTTAGGGTTAGTAGGTTAGGTTGGTTCATTGTAGTGGTGTATATAAAGAATGTGATCAGTATGAAACCAAGATCCACCATTGGTGTTAGGTCTACATTTGGAGCTCTTCTTCCACGTCTGTTGGTGTTGTCTTTAACTTGTAGGTCAGCCATAGTATAGTGTTTGTTATAAAGACGAGGCATTAAGCATATTCCACAAAAAAGCCCCCTGTGAAGGAGGCTTAATGTTTTATTGGTTTTGTCTGTTAGTTCTATCAGCTTTCCATTGCTCACGATGTTTGCGTAGCGGATGGTCTTTAGATTTATTAAAAATCTTTTGTCCGTTTTCTCTACCTGCACGGCGTTGTCTTTGTTCGTCTTCTGGTAGGTTGTACTCTTCCTGACAGTCGGGAGAGCAACAACCTTGTAGGTCAGTGGCACAGTTGTCGCATTGTATAAAGAGTAGGTGGCAGCCATCGTTTTTACAATTGGTATGACTGTCACAAGGGGCGCCACAAGTATGGCATTCTGCAATTACATCATCAGTAATGCGCTCACCCAGTCTATCGTCAAACACAAAGTTCTTACCAATGAATTTTACAGGCAGGCCTTGCTCTTTAGCCTTACGTGTATATTCTATAATGCCACCTTCTACATGGAATACGTTTTTGAAACCATTATGTAGCATATAGGCACTCGCTTTTTCGCAGCGTATACCTCCCGTGCAGTACATGATGATATTCTTGTCTTTATTTTCCTTGAGCATATCTACAGCCATAGGCAGCTGCTCGCGGAAGGTATCAGACGGGACTTCTATTGCATTTTGGAAATGACCTACTTCATATTCATAATGGTTGCGCATATCAACCACTATAGTGTCGGGGTCTTCCGTTAGCTCGTTAAATTCGTTGGCCTTGAGGTATTTCCCCTTTTTGCTCATGTCAAAACTAGGGTCGTCAATACCATCGGCAACTATTTTGTTGCGGACTTTTATTTTCAATACCCAAAACGATTTTCCATCATCATCCACGGCTATATTCATTCTAATACCTTTCAGGGCTATATCAGAACCGTATAGTGCATCTCTAAATGCTTCATAATTGCTTTCAGGTACGCTTATCTGTCCATTGATACCTTCTTCGGCAAGGTAGATGCGCCCAAACACTTTTAAGGGCTCAAATAGTCGCCACAGGTCGTCACGAAACTGCTGCGGATTGCTAATGTGGAAATACTGGTAAAAGGAGACTGTAGTACGCGGCTCGGTTTCGGCATACATACGTTGTTTCAGCTCCTCATTCGATACTCGGTTGTGTAACACTGGCATGGTGTACTCCTTTCTTTTTATGAGAATTAAATAATGAAAGCAAAGATAAGAAATTGTCTAATCCGTTTATCTTGTTTTATATTTAAGCAACACATTTTTTAACTGATGAAGTATTTGTTTGTTCTTATCTCATTGTTTGTTGCTACATTAATAACCCATGCCCAACCCAAACCCGTGGAGATGCGTATGTTGCAAGACCACTATTTTGCAGGTGATGAAAGCCTGTTGGAGCAAGGATTGAATACCATTGTGCTTACCAGTCGCAAGGAGTATGAAAAATATTTTGGTACTACTTCAAGACCAGACACGCCTCATTTTAGCAAAGAGTGGATGCTTATACTCGTACTGCCTACTACCAAATACGATGCAAGTCTTGTTTTTGAAAGAGTGTCTGTAAAAGCGGGAGACTTTATGGAAGTGTATTGCAATGTAGATACTAAAAAGAAAAAGCTCACTTACGACCATAATCCCCTTGCCGCATGTGTGGTACCAAAGCAAGAGAATATCAGTAAAGTAGATTTTTATAATAGGAGGAAAGGGCTACATTTAATGAGTACAGTAAACATTAGACAAAGATGACTTTGTTGAAGAATAGTTGGTTGTTCTTCTTACTGCTATTTGTGGGGTGTAAGAGCAGTAAGAATGCGAGCCAAGAACCTCAAGTTGTAACCATGACTACTTTAAGTAGTGGCTATTTTTTAAGGAACGACATTATACTCAATGATAGAATACACTGTATGGTAGCTACCAGTCAATCAGACATTGATGAATATTTTGGCTATGGAGCAGTAATGGGGGATAATCATATGCGCCCCGACTTTGGTAAAAACTATGTGCTGGCCATGGTGGTAAAAGCTCAAAATAAAGTAGTAGAGTTAGCCTTTCAAAAAGTTACGTTGCATAAAGGTAACTTGAGGGTACAATGCCTTATTAATGAAAAGAATGAAGACTTGGGATACGAAGCAACACCCGTAATTTTAGCTACAATAAAGCGAAGCGCTAAAATTAAGACCGTGTCTTTTTATGATAAGGAAAGACTGATAAGAAGGGTAGTGATGTAGGTTACATCCACCTTACAGGGTTTCTTCTGCTCAATCCCATATAACGTTTCATGTTCATCCAAAAGGCGAGTATCATGTAGATGATAATGGGGGAGCCTAGTGTGAGAAAAGAAATATAGACAAACCATAAACGGATACGGTTGCTACCTATGCCTAGGCGGTCGCCTACAGCAGCACATACGCCAAAGGCCTTCCATTCTATAAACTTCCTTACTGCAGAGATATGCTTGTACATGGTCTTAAAAATAAAGAATTTATTAGATATCCTTTATTAAGGTTTTCTAAAAGGCATAAAAAAGCCCGTAACGAATACGGGCTTTAAATTTATATGTTGCAGTATTGTTGATTACTTACCAAACTCTTCACGGATCACGTTTAGTGCACCACCTTTTACAAACCACTCAATTTGTTGTTTGTTGTAAGTATGGTTCACTTGTATTTCATCCTTAGTGCCATCAGCATGGTTCAATACAACTGTAAGCGGTTTACCAGGAGTAAAGTCAGTTAATCCTACTATATCAATAGCGTCGTCTTCCTGTACTTTATCATAGTCAGCCTTATCAGCAAACGTAAGACCTAGCATACCTTGCTTTTTCAGGTTAGTTTCGTGGATACGAGCAAAGCTCTTCACGATAACCGCACGTACACCTAAGTGGCGAGGTTCCATTGCAGCATGCTCACGAGAGCTTCCTTCGCCGTAGTTCTCATCACCTATTACCACGCTACCTATACCAGCTGCTTTGTACGCACGAGCGGTATCAGGCACAGCGCCATATTCGCCTGTAAGTTGGTTTTTTACCTTGTTAGCTTCTTGGTTGTATGCATTGATAGCACCAATAAGCATATTGTTAGAGATATTATCTAAGTGACCACGGAACTTCAACCAAGGACCTGCCATTGAGATATGGTCTGTAGTGCACTTGCCATGAGCTTTTATCAACAGCTTCATGCCTTTAAGGTCTGTACCTTCCCAAGGAGTGAATGGTTCTAATAGTTGTAAACGGTTACTGTCAGGGCTTACTACTACTTGTACATTGCTTCCGTCTTCAGCAGGAGCTTGGTAGCCTGCATCTTCTACTGCAAAACCTTTAGTTGGCAGCTCAAGACCTTGAGGCTCAGCTAGCATTACTTCCTCACCATTCTCGTTAGTCAACTTATCAGTAAGTGGGTTGAAGCTCAAGCTACCAGAAATAGCATAAGCAGTAACAATTTCAGGAGAAGCTACGAAAGCGTGTGTAGATACATTACCATCGTTACGTTTAGCAAAGTTTCTATTGAAAGAAGTTACAATAGTATTCTTACGGCTAGGATCGTCCATATGACGTGCCCACTGTCCTATACAAGGTCCACAAGCGTTAGCCAATACAATACCTCCCATTTTATCATAAGTGTTCAAGAAACCGTCACGCTCAATAGTGTAGCGTACCATTTCAGAACCTGGAGTTATTGTAAACTCACTCTTAGCTTTTAGGCCTTTACTCATAGCATCTTCAGCTATAGAAGCAGAGCGAGAAATATCTTCGTAAGAAGAGTTGGTACAAGAACCAATTAAGGCTACCTCTACTGCATCAGGCCATCCGTTAGCTTTTACCGCCTCAGCCATTTTGCTGATAGGTGTTGCCAAGTCCGGAGTGAAAGGTCCGTTTACATACGGCTCTAGCTCATCTAGGTTTATCTCAATTACTTGGTCGTAGTATTTAGCAGGGTCTGCATATACTTCCTCATCACCACGTAGGTGCTCTCTTACACCTTCAGCTAGGTCTGCAACATCAGCACGGTCAGTACCACGTAGGTAGTCTGCCATTTTATCGCCGTAAGCAAATAGAGAACAAGTAGCGCCTATCTCCGCACCCATGTTACAAATAGTTCCTTTACCAGTAGCACTTAGGCTATCAGCACCATCACCAAAATATTCAACAATAGCACCTGTTCCACCTTTTACAGTCAGGATACCTGCTACTTTAAGAATTACGTCTTTTGCTGATGTCCAGCCATTCATTTTGCCCGTAAGCTTCACGCCAATTAGTTTCGGCATTTTCAGCTCCCAAGGTAGTCCTGCCATTACGTCAACAGCATCAGCACCACCAACACCAATTGCTATCATACCCAAACCACCTGCGTTAGGTGTATGACTATCTGTACCTATCATCATACCTCCAGGGAAAGCGTAGTTCTCTAATACTACTTGGTGAATGATACCAGCACCAGGCTTCCAGAAGCCAATGCCGTAACGGTCAGATACAGAAGATAAGAAGTCGTATACTTCTTTGTTTACATCATTTGCAGTAGCCAAATCAGCATCAGCACCTACTTTAGCTTGTATCAAGTGGTCGCAGTGTACAGAACTAGGAACAGCTACTTGGTCACGACCACATGTCATGAACTGTAGTAGCGCCATTTGTGCTGTAGCATCTTGCATCGCCACACGGTCAGGTGCAAAGTTTACGTAGTCTTTACCACGCTCGTAAGCAACAGTAGCAGGGTCGAATACGTGAGAGTATAATATTTTTTCAGCCTGAGTAAGCGGACGACCAAGTAGGTTGCGTGCTGCATTTACTTTTTCAGGAAGTTCTTGGTAAACTTTTTTGATGAAATCAAGATTAAACGCCATGCAAAAGGTGGTTTGTATTGTGATTATAATTATTTCTAAGTCCCGCGAAATTATTCAAAAACAAAGACATTAGAAAATGAAAACTATAATGAGTTTCTAGAATGCTATCGTGTTTGACTATAATAGGGTGCAAAAGGCTGTAGGAAAGTGCTGTAAACAACAAAGGTTACCTCATATGGGTAACCTTTGAATATATCATTTGTAAGACAGAATACTATGGGAAGATACCAAGCTCCTCGTAAGCCACACCTACTTTATTGATAGCAACTACAAAAGCAGCAGTACGCATATCAGGTATGTTTAGGTCGTTCATAGCTTCCCTGATCTCGTGGTAAGAACCTATCATAGTGTCTTCCAAGCCAGAGTAGATAAGGTCAACCTCATCAGGACCATGTAAGATCTGCTGACGCTCAATATCTGAAACTTTCTTTCCTGTTAATTCTTCTACTGAATTTAATATAGTAGTGTTTTGGTTTTCGCTGAAACGCTTGTCAATACGGCCAAAACGTACGTGACTTAAGTTTTTCAACCACTCAAAGTAAGAAACCGTTACACCACCTGCGTTTAAGTACATGTCAGGTATGATCATGCAACCTTTTTTCAATAGAATATCATCTGCATCAGGAGTAAGAGGACCATTTGCCGCCTCACCAATGATCTTAGCTTTAATTCTATCAGCGTTAGAAGCGTTGATAACATTCTCTAGTGCAGCAGGAATAAGTATATCGCACTCTTGTTCAAGAGTTTCTGCACTATTCTCAATATTAATTGCACCCGGGAAGTTCAAGATGCTTTTAGTTGCTTTTCTATGCTCTACAACCTTGTCTAGGTCTAGACCATTTTCATTATAGATACCTCCTTCATATTCTGCAATACCTACTATTAGAGAACCAGCCTCATGGAAGTATTTAGCAGCGTGGTAACCCACATTACCTAATCCTTGAACAATAACTTTCTTTCCTTGAACGCCTGTAGTTAGTCCAAGTTTGTCCATATCTTCTTTAATACTGCAGGCTTCTTTAATGCCATAGAAAACACCAAGGCCAGTAGCTTCAGTACGTCCTCTTACACCACCTTGGGTAATAGGTTTTCCCGTAACGCAGCCTAATGCATCTACTTCTCCAGGTTTTAGAGAAGCATATGTATCAGCGATCCAACTCATTTCGCGAGCACCTGAACCATAATCCGGAGCAGGAACATCGATACCAGGACCAATAAAATTCTTTTTAACTAGTTCAGAAGCATAACGACGAGTAATCTTCTCCATTTCAAATGGATTGTATTGTCTCGGGTTTACTTTTATACCACCTTTTGCACCACCAAATGGTACGTTTACAAGGGCACATTTGTAAGTCATTAATGCGGCAAGTGCCATTACTTCATCCTGATTTACATCAAGACTGAAGCGTATCCCTCCTTTACAAGGTAGCTTGTGGTGAGAGTGTTGTACACGATAGGCTTCAATTACTTCGATCTTTTCCCCAATACGCACAGGGAATTTCATTCTGTATACAGAATTACAAGCTTTTATCTGCTCTAGTATACCAGTCTCAAAGCGAGTGTATTTTGCAGCTTTATCAAAGTTGCTTTCAACGCCTTCAAAAAAGCTGTAGTGAGTTGTTTCGGCAGTTACGTTCTCTACCATAGAGTTATTATTATAATTGAATTAGCTGTTATTGTTATTCTCTAATTTTTTAAGTTTCCTATCTATTCTTATTAAGAAAAAGATAATTCCAGCAAAGATAGTGGCTAATACTAAAACTACAACGTATATTTTTCCATCTTTTCTCATCACGTCCGCCATTTCTGGTGTCGATTCCTGAGCTAAAGCTAGTACAGATGTAAATAAAGTTAAAAGTGTAAGTAAAAAGAAATGTTTACGCATTATTCATCTTTTTTTCCAAATCAATTAAAAAGGCATTTTCTTTTTTATAGATAAACAAGCTATATCTTATTCTTAAGTTGGCAATCCACAAACCCAGTAAGAACCAGCCAATGACCGCGGGGTAGAAAACCATACGCATTTTACTGTTTAGATCGTAGGCGTTGAAGCCGGGGTTACCTCCATTACCTGGGTGTAGAGAATCTACCATTCTAGGTAATACAAATATAAGCGGTATCATAAGCGCAAAAGCAAAGATGTTGAATACAGCACTTATTTTAGCTCTTTTCTCATCATCTTTTATGCCACTACGCAATATGAGGTAAGCAAAGTAGATAAGCATGCATATAGCAGTTCCTAGTTGTTTAGGATCATTACTCCATGGTTCTCCCCAGGTGTATTGCGCCCATTCCATACCAGTAACCATGCCTAGGATGCTGAAGAAGATACCCACCTTTGTGTACTGTGCCGATCTAATATCGCTAACAAGATTCCCTTTAAGTAAGTAAACAAGCGCATGATAGAACGCAACACCGAACAGCAATATCATTGTAAACCACATAGGTACATGATAATAAAGATTACGGATAGTTTCGTTCAGTATAAAACGTGCAGGAACGGGTAATAGTAAACCTCCAATTATAGCATAGGCTAAGAGTGCAACACATAGGATTTTCCACCAAGACTCACGCATAATTGTATTGATCTGTTTTTTGCAAATGTAGTAGATAATATTATTCTTGCCACAGAAAAGGGAATAGTATTAATCCTAATATGATAGTAAGTATACTTAGTGCAGCAAGTATAAGCGCTAAACTCCACCATCCGGGTTGATAAACATCGGTAACGGCTTTTAGTGCAAGCCTGCTCAGTATCATTAATATAGGTGTAACAATAGGGAAGCCTAATATAGCCATTAAGGCAGCATTTTGCTGTGCTCTAGCAGCAATAGCCGATAAGAAGGTAAATACTACAGATAAGCTAATACTACCAAGCGCAGTAACTAGTACAAACAAGCCTGTTTGAACTATTGGGCTACCAAGCATAATATTGAAGAGTAGTAGGCTGACCAAACTCATTAACAGTAACAATACTGTACTGTATACCATTTTGGCTATAAAGAAATAATCAGGACGAACTATTGTATTATAGTATCTAAAGCGACCAGTAGACTCTTGTAAGAAACTTTTGGCTACAGAATTGACCGCAATGAATAATTGTGTGATCCAAAATAGAGCATTCCAAATGCTAGCCTGAGGCTGTCCCGACATCATGTAGACAACAAATACCGTAGTACTCACATAGAGTAGAACACCATATAGCGTATGTTTTTGCCTCCATTCTATAAGTAGATCTTTACGGATAAGTGAGGCTATTTGGCTAAACATGGACACAAAAGTAAGTCTATTATATTTTATGAATTCAATATTCTGCACGGGTAAAGGTATATGAGAAAAATAAAAATTTCTTCACCTGCTTGTATAATTGTGAGAGTACTGTATCTTTGCAGTCCCGAAGTTCTTAACACATATGCGGAAGTAGCTCAGCTGGTAGAGCATCACCTTGCCAAGGTGAGGGTCGCGGGTTCGAATCTCGTCTTCCGCTCTAAAGAAATTCCAAGCCCAGTGTTTGGAATTTTTTGTTTGCACAACATATGCTAGTGCATGGACGCCCTGGTGGTGGAATTGGTAGACACGCAGGACTTAAAATCCTGTTTGCAGCAATGCGAGTGCGGGTTCAAGTCCCGCCTGGGGCACTCAATTAACAGTATGAAAGTCGCTACTAAAGCGACTTTCGCTGTTTTTAGAACTTACTTAAGAAATCTAAGTGGACAAGAAGGCGGACAAGCATAAAACTCTACCACAATAATATTTTAGCTATAACCTTTTGATATTTATTATATATTTATATTAATATCACTCCATGAATGAAAAGGCCATATTATACTTTATAGGTGCAATACTTTCTTTGATGGGTGTTTTGTCAAAATTAAAGTATGAGAAAAATGAAAAAACAAATATTCTAGCTCAACCTTCTAAGTTCCCTCTTCGTTTAAGAAAAATATTATTGCTATTCAACCTATGGGGTTGGTTGTTTCTATCGCTATCAATAGTTGCATTTATCTTAGGTTATATTGTATATAATAAGGATTTAGTAAAGCAAGATGAATTAGATAAAATTCGAAAAACTAAGGATAGTATACAAGCTGCATTTATGGGGGTAATTACTTCGTTAGAAGCCCAGCAAAACTACAAACTTGATAGTTTGGGTATTAAGCTGAATTTAACTCATAAAGATGTTTTAGAAATTAATTCAGAAGTTGAAAAAAAGGGCAATACACTACAATCTTTAGTTGAGCTTGATAATGACAAAATAAAGTATCAGACTAAGGATAATGAGTTGATTATTGAATTACCAATAAGTAACAGTGGTAACGTTATAGCAAACAATATCAATCTTAATGCCTATATCATATTGACAAAAGATAATCGTGTTCTATATACAGCAGTTGTAGGTAAGCTAAAAAACATTAGTATTCCTCCTAGGTCAACTGTAAGGATTGGAGGTTCTAATGAAAAATGGATATTGCCAGAGCATTATAAATTACATATGTGTGTAATGGGTACTTATGAAGATTCATATTCAAAAAAAGTAAAAAATATATTAGAGTTGGTTGCATATAATAGAATTAGAGATAAATGGTACCTAGTATTAATAGAGGAAGGTAATACTTATGTCAGTTATCTAAAAAACTACTACAAATAGATAGTTTGCTTCTCTATTTATCTCTTAGTGAAATAAGTAATAATTCAATTGCTGTAAAATTTAGACAATAATACGGACATATATTTGGGCAGATAGGCGGACAAAGAAACAGACAAGGCACATTTTACTTTTAGGCGGACAAGCAGGTGGACAAGGACAACCAAAAAGAGTTTTATTATTTAAATGTTTATTTGTAGATAACTCAAAAACAATGTATAAGACATGAAAAAAAATGATAGTAAAAAAGGGGGTAGGTTCAAGTCCCGCCTGGGGCACTCAAAAGCCGACTCATTAGAGTCGGCTTTTTTATTTTATAATTCTTGTTCGGTGATTGTAAAGTCTATTCGTTTCAAATTTATCGGTTAGCGATATTGAAACATATGGTCCCATTCTGTTCCAAAAATGTTCCCACCATTTCACCAGCAATTCATCAACTTGTGATTGTAGCTTATAAGGGCATCTGATCAATATGTCTACAGGGTGTATTTGGTCTTCACTATTGGTGTATGTATCTATTTTTAATGACGTCTCATCGTTTAGGTGACTTGAAAATATCAAAAGCTCTCCATTGGGGTTGTCAATATTATTTTCAATCAAATTGTCAACTTCGTCAAAAGAGAAATTCTTTATTTCCAGTAACTCAATGATTTCTTGCAACTCCTTAGAATAAATAGAGATGCCATCATCGGTAATAACAGGGTGGAAATAGTCGAAGTTCACATAGTCCTGTTCTGAAAAATTGCAAGCAAAGGCTTTAAATTCTTCTATTAGTTGAATGTCTGTAGCATTGCAGTTTTCGTGTATTAAATCTAATATTTTATTGTCTTGTAGTTCTTTGTTTGAGAGGCTAAAGCCATTCTTGTCAAGCGCAGTATAATAGCTCAAGTGCCAAAAGTAATTGTTCCATGTACGATTACATTCAGGCATGGATAGATAATGGTCGCTTCTTATTTTTTTATATAGCTCGTCATCAGAGAATATGACTAGGTTCTCAAATAGGTGTAGCTGTTTTTTATCAAAATCGTACTTGTTGGTGTGCTCTTTTAGTAGTTGAGTGTATTCCGTTTTTATAAAGTCGAGCTGTTTCTCTGATACTATTTTCATTCTAGGATTTTCTATGCAATATGATGTGATGAAAATACTTAAGTTTCATGATTAATCTAAAGAGCATTTGTTCGCAATTTATTTTGATGTAATACTAGTCTAAGTCTATTATATATAACTTTGATGTTTTATAATTGAGGTATTAATTTTATAGTCTTATCAATAAAACAAGAACCATTGGATAATTTAAAGATAATAGGAAGTGAAGAGTGGTGTTCTTTTGAAACCCTAGGGATACCTGCCATAAAAGCGCGTGTAGACTCTGGCGCAAAAACGTCTTCTATACAAGCTAATAATATCAAAGTCTTTTATAAAAAGACCGAGGAATGGGTACGTTTTGAGGTGAATCCAATCCAGGATAATAGAAGTATTAGCATTATTTGTGAGTCTAGGGTCCATGCAAAAAGGTCTATAAAAAGTTCTATAGGTATAGCTGAGGAACGAATTGTTATAAAGGCGCTCATTACTATTGGAGAAGATACATTTGAAATTGAGTTAACACTAGCCAATAGAGACTCAATGGAGTTTCGAATGCTATTGGGTAGGGAAGCACTACATAACCGTTATTTAGTAAATCCTTCAGTAGCAAGCTTACTACCAGAATATACGCAGGAAGACCTCGACGAAAAATATAATGACTTTGGGCAAGAGAGGAAAGGGCTAAAGATAGCGGTACTGGCAAGTAATCCTGAACTTTTTAGTAACAAGCGTATTCTAGAAGCAGGCAAGGCAAGAGGGCATGACATGGTTTTCTTAAATGTGCAGCAAACGTATATGAAGTTTGATGCAAAAGAACCTCAAATAAGATATAGAGGAGGTAACGTTATAGATGAGTTTGATGCCATAATTCCACGTATTAAGCCATCTGTAACCTTTTATGCTTGCGCTCTTTTACGTCAGTTTGATACTATGGGGACTTTTTGCTTAAACTCTGCTGATGCTATAACACAGTCAAGAGATAAACTTTTTGCAACACAGTTGTTTGCTAAAAATGACATTCAAATACCCATAACAGGTTTTGCCAACTCTCCGCTGGATACCAAAGACTTAATAAGGATGGTAAACGGAGCACCACTTATTATCAAGTTATTAGAAAGTACGCAGGGCAGAGGAGTAGTTATCGCAGAAACCAATAAAGCCGCGGAGAGTGTGATAAACGCATTCAAAAGTGTGAAAACAGATATTTTAGTTCAAGAGTATATCAAAGAAGCAAATGGTCAGGATATCCGTTGTTTTGTGGTAAATGGTAAGGTAGTAGCTTCTATGCAAAGACAAGCGGCGAAAGGAGAGTTTAGAGCCAATATACATCAAGGAGGCACCTCGTCTAAAGTGAAGATAACCGCTGATGAAAGGAAGTTGGCAATAAAAGCCGCGAAGATCCTCAACCTACCTGTTGCTGGTGTTGATATTATTCGTTCAAATAAAGGTCCATTATTGTTAGAGGTAAACTCTTCGCCAGGGCTGGAGGGGATAGAAAGTGCTACAGGTTTAGATATAGCCAACATCATGATCACAGCGATAGAAAATAAGCTGAAATTTAAACGATAAGTATTGGAGACTTTATTGAATACTAAAAAGCCGAATTTATAATTCGGCTTTTTGATTGAGGCGATTTATATATAATCTTTCAATTTTTATTTAGGTTGTAATTGAGCTTACAGATATATTAACGAGTAATCACAAATTGTTTTGCTGAAACAGACCCCGCTTGACTGCATTGTAGCACATAGTTGCCTGTAGGGAGTTCATTTACAGGGATAGAATGGACGTTTTCCCCTTTGCTTAATTCGCCAGACCATTGTCGTAAGATTTTACTATTCATGTTAGTGATAGTATACGTCGCCTTGCCTGTTTTGTTGGTGTTTATCTTGTAGTTAACAACGTTGTTAGTCGGTATAGGATAGATATCTATTATTGTTGAGTTGTTTTTTATTTGTGCTATTGATGTTGTTTTTCCATAGTGGTATTTTACTGAGCTATGAGGCCCTTCGTTTATCCACTTTGCACCATCCCAAGTATATTTTTTCCTTGTCAGAGGGTTATGAGCATTATCGTAATTAGTAATGGTCTTTTCATAGTTTGTTAAATTGCCAAACTGGTCTATCTTCTCTGTTTGCCAAAATATAATGTCGTTGTTGGTATTGAAAGCAAAGCTGTCTCTGAAATCATAAACCCATGTTGGGCCAGAAGCATGAAATTGGTACTGGATATTGTTGCCTGTATAGGTGTTGCTGTCTTTTGTAGAGTAGTTTTTAAAACCATTGGTCCATCCAGTGTTGGTCATTGTTAAGGGGTGACCATTGTTAGTATAGCTAAAAGTATATTCTTGTGATAAGCTCCATGCCGATTGAGCGTTGCTCCACGTAGATCTAACTTTTTTAGTTAGTAAATTATTAAGATATATATAGTCTGTTTTTTCGCTATCTGCCCAAGAGTTATTTTTCCAAATATTCAGCTTCTCTGATACTATTGTGTTGTTATTGTAACTATATGTTCTTTCGGTAATATTAGTCCCATTAGCCGACTGGGACCTTGCAGACTGTAGTAAATTATTATTGTAAGTGAAAAGGTTTATAGAGTTAAGTGTATAGGAGGAATTGCCTTTGTTATATTTGTATGTGTGTTTGCTAGTCAGGTTATTAGTAGAGTTATAGCTTAAGGAGTCTTTTTGGGAAGGCTCCCAAGAAGAAGAGCTCTTGTTCCATATATATTGATAAGATAGTTGTAGGTTATTGTTAGCGTTGTAAGAGTTGACCTGCATTGTGCTGTCTTCATATGGAGGGGCCATATAGTCATTAAACGATCCGTAAGTAGTATCGCTATGGCTAATTTTTGTTATAAAGTAGTATTTCTTAAAGGGTAAGTCGTTAGTTGAAAAAGAAAAACTAGTGCCTCTATTTCCTGAAAAGGTATTCCATTGTGCACTTCTGACATGTAGATTGCCATTAAATACAGAGGAGTCTTCGTAACCAATAAGTCTGGTTTGGGCTTCTAAGCTCAAGCTTGCTAATGAAAGAGTAAATAGTAGTACAAATGTTTTCATGTTTTTTTTTCTTTAATAAGACGTAAGGTCTGTTTAAAAGGTTTGTTAGGGCTTTGAGATAAACATTAAGATATTATTATAGAAATATTACTTTTGACCTTTCCTAGAGCCTATAAGCGATTATGTTATTCAATTCATTGCAATTTGTGTTGTTCTTTATAATAGTAACTTCTGGTTACTATTTATTGAAAAGTCAAAAAAGCAGAACGTTACTCCTTCTTTTAGCAAGTTGTTATTTCTATATGTCTTTCGTGCCAAAGTATATTTTAATACTTGGGTTCACAATCATAATAGATTATTTGGCGGGTATACAGATAGCAAGGAGTGAGAAAGCAAACAGGAAGTTTTGGCTAGTGCTCAGCATCATAGCTAATGTAGGTATCTTGGCTTACTATAAGTATTTCAATTTTTTATTGGAAAGCTTCGGGGCTCTCATTCATATCAAATTCCCAGACTATCAGTTGCCATTTTTGGAAATACTTTTGCCTATAGGGTTATCTTTTCACACTTTTCAAGCAATGAGCTATACCATAGAAGTGTATAGAGGCAATCAGCCTCCTGAAAAGAACTTTATGATATACGCATTGTATGTTATGTTCTACCCGCAATTGGTTGCAGGACCTATTGAACGACCTCAGAATGTATTGCCTCAATTTCATAAGCTGAAACAGTATGATTGGGATAATATAAAAGAGGGGTTGACAAGAATGATGTGGGGCTTTTTCAAAAAAGTAGTGATAGCAGATAGGTTGGCACTTTGTGTAGATTATGTTTTTGATAATACAGGTTCTGTGTCTTGGGTGTCTTTAGTTGTTGGTGCCATGTTGTATTCTTTTCAGATATACTGCGATTTTTCAGGTTATTCAGATATAGGTATTGGAGCAGCAAAAGTTATGGGCTTTAAGCTTATGGAAAACTTTAATCAACCATATACAGCACATAATATTAGTAACTTTTGGAGTCGTTGGCATATCTCTCTTTCTACATGGTTTAGAGACTATGTATACATACCTCTAGGTGGTAATAGAAAAGGAGAGCTGAGAAGAAGGGTTAATGTTTTTATTGTGTTTTTATTGAGTGGTCTTTGGCATGGCGCCAACTGGACATTTGTTTTATGGGGAGCCTTGCACGGTTTTTTGGTAATGTTGCTTCCCGGACGAAAAAGTAGTGAGAAAAACAGATTGAAGTGGGTGACTTTTGCTTTGATCAACTTTGTATTCGTAACATTATTGTGGATATTCTTTAGGTCTCCTGATATAGCAACAGCCTTCGATTATATTCTGTCTATATTTAAATTACAAGAAGGTATTACCCGTTTTGGTCTTAATGGCATAGAGCTTATGTTCTCTTTCTTGTTGATCTTTATTTTGTTGTTTAAAGAAGGCTTAGTTAAGACATATAAGATCAGAAAGAATAGCTCATTTGTGTTCTATATGGTTTTTATGGTAGCGGTATGTTATTACTTCGGGATATTTGAAGAAAATCAATTTATATACTTCCAATTTTAGTGTATGAAAAAGATATTGTCTTTTATTGCAATGTTGCTGGCTTTAGGTGTTGTTATTATTTCAACTTCAAAGCTCATAATGAAAAAAATATCTGATAAAAGGGAAGCATTGCCAATAGAAAGTCCTTTTGCGCCACACAAGGTTAATTATACAGGAGACTTGGCTCGTATAGCCTATTTGGAAAATGTACCACAGTTTAAAGATACTGCTAAGCAAGAGTTTGTAGCTGCAGATAAGGGTAATGAGAATATAGATCTATATCTATTTGGAGATAGTTTTGTAAAAGATATTCCTGATAGTGTGTTTGCTGGAGTTAATACTCTTCACTTTGGAAGAAGAGATTATACTGAGCTGCATTATAATCTTGATACCTCAAAAAAGAATTTACTTATTATAGAAATAACAGAACGTTTTCTCAGGAGCTATTTTTATTTCCCTGATGAGATTTATAAGAATGTGAGACCGCAAACCGATATGGCATATAAGGAGGAAAGAATTATGCCATTTATTAATAGCACACAGTATAGTGGTTTCTCTATACCTAGTATTGATGTGCTTTTTAACGAGTCAATCAATCAGAATATTGAGTATAATTTATTCACATACAACTTTATGACGTCCTTAAGAACACTAAAGGCGGAAATGAATTACTACTTGTTTAATAGAGCATCAGGTAATGTTGTTATCTCAGATGACGGGGGATTTTTGTTTGTAAGAGAGAGTGTAAATAACGACAAATATGCGAGTAGTTATGTCGATGTGCCGGAGCCACTGGTAAGCTACTATATATCCGTATTCAATGCTATCTATGAGCATTATTTAAACGAAGGTTTTGATGATGTTTATCTTTCTGTAATACCCAACCCGGCTTCTGTATTGCAGCCAGAAAATTATAATGGTTTTATACCCGATTTGCAAAATCCTAATAGAGGATACCCTATGAAAATGAATATTGTGGATGTGTACAGTACTTTTGCAAGCAAAGATGCTGCACAATATTTTAAACATGGGGATACTCATTGGAATATAGCAGGTGCAAAAGTTTGGATAGAAAAAGTGAATGATCACCTTCGTTATTGGGATCAGGTATCAACAAAAAAATAACAGGACTAATAAGCGCTTGCTCATTAGCCCTGTGTTGAATTAGTCTTCTAAATGTCCCTCAGCTTCGTACCAAGGAAATGAATCTGCATTTTTATTTTGTTTCCAATAGAAAGGTGTATGAGGTTGGTTGTAGTTGCCTGTTTCATTCATTGTTTCTGCATCATATAGTCTTCCGTTAACCATGGTGTATCGTATGCTTTCTGTATTGTAAATGTCCTCAAGCGGATTTTTGTCAAGTACAATAAGGTCTGCAAGCTTTCCTTCTTTTAGGGAACCCACATGATTATACAAGCCTAAACTTTTGGCTGGGTTTACGGTTGCCGTACGTAGGGCTTCCATAGGTGTCATGCCTCCTTGTGCCATCATCCATATCTCCCAGTGTGCACCTAGCCCTTGTAGTTGTCCGTGAGCACCCATGTTAATAATAACACCCTCATCATTTAGCTTTTTCAAGCTTTCAGATACTAATATGTGTCCGTTTTTATATTCTTCTTCTGGTGCCATTATACGATGTCTGCTTCGAGTATCTACTACTGGGCGTGGAGTATATTTTAAAAGTCTGTCTTTCTCCCATACATTAGTGTGTTGATACCAGTAGTACTCGCCCGACAAGCCGCCATAAGCTACTACAAGGGTGGGGGTGTTGGCTGTCTTGGCATGTTTCCATAGTTGTATTACATCATCGTATAAAGGTGCTATTGGTAAATTGTGTTCTATGGTGGTATGACCGTCTAGTATCATACTTATGTTGTGATAAAAGAAAGAGCCACCTTCTGGTACAACTTCCATTTTTAACTCACGCGCGGCTTCTATTACCATCTGCCTTTGCTCTCTTCTTGGTTGGTTATAGCTTTTTACACTAAATGCGCCGAATGCCCTTGTACGGATAAGTGCACTTTTAGCATCTTGCTTAGAGTTGATAATGGCTTTAAAGTCACCATCAGCACCGTATAATATAGTTCCTGTTGAGAATACTCTTGGTCCTACAACAAGGCCGGCTTTTACAAGTTCACTTTGTGCAAAAACAAATTCACTATTGGCTGAGGGGTCGTGCATTGTAGTTACGCCATAAGCAAGGTTGGCATAGTAAGGCCAGTGTTTTTGAGGTACTATTCCTGAATAGAAATGGCCAGCGTGTGCATGAGCATCTATAAAGCCAGGCATAATGGTTTTGCCCTTACAGTTGATCTCTTTTGCTGACGTTGGTATTTTTATATCTGTAGCTTTTCCTACAGCCTTTATTGTATTGCCCTCAATGATGATCGTTCCGTTTTCAATAACGGCATCTTGCTCCATTGTAATTATTCTGGCATTAGTGAAGGCGATCATGCCTTCAGGCTTGTCCGTATTTACCGTTAGTCCTACGGTAATACCTTTTGCAGGTATTTTAAATGTAGAGTCAGGTTGTCCTCCCACAAATTCAAACAAGTCTTTTAGCTCTATGGTATAATACTGGTCACTTAAAGTGTAATGCAGTTTGTCACCTTTGCTGTTCCAGTGTAGGCTATAGCCTGCATCTTTTGATACTCTTCTAACAGGGATGGTTGAAGAGTCACTACTTAGATTTATAGGCTTTCCTGTATGTGGAAATGTGGCAATATATACTTGACGTAGGTTGCTGTAGGCCACCCAATCTTCATTTGGAGATACTGTGAATTGTTTAGCATATGTACTTTTGAAGATGGTGCGTTCATTATTACCATCCAGATCGCAAGAATTGAAAGACTTGTTCAGTCCTCCTCCAGATTGATAATAGATTCTATTGCCATCTTTATTGAAGCTAGGGCTAAATCCTTTTTGGGTGACAAATTTTTCTTCGCCACCTTGTGCAGGCATTATGTAAATGCCTGTTTTAGCTGTATGTGCCGCACCTAGAATGTTGCTGCTACCTTCTTTTTGATATACGATCCATTTGCTATCATTAGAGAATGAAGGGGTGCGATAAATTGCTTTTTTAGAGCTTAGTTTTTGAGGAGCACCACCAGAAATGTCTACGCTATAGAGCCCCCCGCTACTGGTGTCTTGCCAAGAAACATAAACAACCTTACTACCATCAGGAGAGAAGGTAGGGTCGTACTCAAAATGTTCTGCATCAGTCAATCGTTCAGGTTTGCCATTAGGTAGCCTTTTCTTATATAGCTGCCCTAGAGCATTAAATACCAACCATTTTCCGTTTGGAGAAGTTACTGCCTGACGAATAACTTGTACATTGAACTTGTCATCGTTTAACTCTTGTTGGTAGTTAACTACTTCGGATATTTTCTGTTTAACATCGCAAGAGAATGGAATTGGCAAAGATTGGTTGACAGAGTTAATATCAATTTCTCTTATTTTACCCTTTGCCCATATGATGATGCTTTTGTCGTTTGGCGCCCAAGCAAATCCTGTATAGATACCAAAAGTGGTCCAAGCTTCTTGTTGGTCTTTAGAGAGTTCATCATATATTGGCCATTCGTCGCCAGTTTCTATATCTCTTAGAAATAAGACTGTCTTTGTTCTTATTCTCTTTACAAATGCCAATAGCTTACCGTCATGTGATATCTGCGGGCGAACTGCCCCTCCCGGACCACCTGTTATGGTTTCTATTTTGCCCTCCTCTCTATCAAAACGTTTGATGACGAATATTTGCTTATTAGGATCCTTGTTATATTGGAAATAACCACCAGGGTACATGTCTTCACTATAGTAGACGTATCGACCATCGGCGGAGGCACAAGGTTCGTTCACATCTTGTTGGTCATTTTTTTTAACGGTCAGTTGTAGGCCGCTACCACCATTGATATGGTACATCCACAGTTCTCCTGCACCTAAAGAACGTGTCGAAGTAAAGTGTTTTCTAGCAATAATATAATTGCCATCGGGTGTCCAAACGGCATTGTTCAGCAATCTGAAGTTTTCTTTTGTGACCTGTTTGGCATTTTTGCCATCTATGTCCATTATCCAGATATTATCTCCTCCACCAGCATCCGAGGTGAAAGATATTTTCTTGCCATCCGGACTAAAGCGCGGTTGTACTTCCATTGCTTTACCCTGTCTCAAAACTTTGGCTTTACCTCCTGTTCTAGGCATAATATATATGTCGCCTAGTAGGTCAAATACAATTTCTTGTCCGTCTGGAGATACATCAAGGTTTAGCCATGTGCCTTCATCTACAGTAAAAGACACTTCTTTTTGCTTGCTGCCGGGGTTTTCTACATCCCATTTTTTCTTTTTATCTCCTGCAAATAAAATATGAGGGATGAGTAGTAATGTGATTAGTAACCAATTTTTAGTCATGTGTAGCAATTTTGACTAAAGATAGAAAAGCAATCTAATTGAAGAGAAGTGAGAGTTTGGGTGATTTCCTTTTATAGCTAAGGTTAGTTTTTCTTGTTCTCAAAATGATAACAATTACACAATGTTTAAGTTCAAGTAGTATCGTATCGCTATATATACTTTCGTAGTTCAAATTTTTGTATGAAAAAGGGTGGTATATTATTCTTGTCTTTGCTGCTATCGTTTTCTTGTAAGCAAAAGAAGGAGCTTGGGCAAGGGGAGCAGCTTGCTAAGCAGTATTGTGCAAGTTGTCATCAGTTTCCTGAACCAGAATTGCTGAACAAAAGCTCTTGGGAGCTATACATGTTGCCAAGAATGGGTGTTTTCTTAGGTGTTATAGAGCATGATTCACTTAAAGGGATACTAGCAGCAAATGCACAAGAGCAGGCCGCAATAGATGCCGCAGGTATAGTGCCTAGCAGGCAAATTGTAACTGATGAGGAATGGCAGCAGATAAAAGACTACTATTTGTCATTAGCTCCTAAAGAATTAGAGCAACCTAAAATTAAAGCGATCAGCAACAATTTAGATTTATTTAAAGTAAAAGTGCCAGAGTATAAATTGTCGCCTCCTAGTGCTACAATGATTCGCTTTGATACGGTTAATAATGCCATATTCGTTGGTGATGCTAATTCTCAATCCCTATCCATTTTCTCCTCTGATCTTAATTTTGTGCAAGGAGCAAAGGTAGGGGAAACTCCTGTGTGGATGCAGGAGTTCTCTAATGAGTATATGATAACGATGATGGGGTCTTTTTCGCCTACTGATGTGGGGAGTGGCTATATATTGTCTTTACCTAAAGGACAAAGCAAACCATATAAAGTAATAGATTCCTTGCGTCGTCCTGTACATAGCAGCTATGGAGATATAGACGGAGATGGTTTGATGGATATTGTTACCTGTGAGTTCTCTAAATGGACAGGTGTGCTCAGTTGGTGGCATAATAACGGTGATGGCAATTTTGATAAGCGAGTGTTGAGATATAGGCCTGGTGCTGTAAAAGCGTACCTGAAGGATATGAATAAAGATGGCTATGATGATATAATTGCACTCTTTGGGCAAGGAGATGAAGGTGTCTTTACATATTATAACGATGGGAAGGGCAACTTTAAAGAAGAATACACGCTGCGCTTTCCCCCTTCTTATGGCTCTACCTACTTTCAGCTGTTTGATTTTAACAAGGATGGTTTTGATGATATCATATATACCGCGGGTGATAATGCCGACTTCCCTCCAATATTAAAACCTTATCATGGTATATATATATACATAAACGATGGGCACAACAAGTTTGAACAACAGCAGTTTCTACAACTTAATGGCGCTTATGCAGCAATGCCTGCAGATTATGATAATGATGGAGATATTGATATAGCTGCCATTTCATTTTTTCCGGACTATCAAAAACAGTCCAATGAAAGTTTTGTGTTTTACAATAATGATGGGCAAGGGAATTATACACTCTCTACTATTGAAAATCCAACGCTAGGAAGATGGATAGTAATGGATAATGGAGATGTAGATAATGATGGAGATATAGACATAGTATTAGGTGCATTAGCTTTTGAAGTGATTCCTGCCAATGGACTAGTAGAGAAGTGGGTGGAAAAGGGAGTTCCTTATATACTCTTAGAGAATAAGACGGTTAATTAATATACTATTTTTGATGTTTAGATATTATAGATGCTATTGGTTAATTAGCATGTGCATGCTATTTGTTCAGAGTAGTGTGACGGCCCAAGAAATTGCAAAACATCGTAAGGTTTCTATATTGCCGGTGCCGGCTTTTGGATATGCCCCTGAAACAAGTACCTATCTAGGAGCAGTTTCTCTATTTACGTTCGATTTTTATAAAGACTCTTTGACCAGAGTGTCCAATGCTAAGTTGGAGTTTAATTATACTTGGAACAAGCAAATTATTATTGATGCCGATTGGAATTACTTTTTCAAGGAAGAAAAGTGGTTTACAAAGGGTAGGTTACATTATTCAAAATTTCCTGATAAATACTATGGTATAGGCAATGATACAAAAGAGGTTGATGAGGTTCTGTATACGAGTAACAGATATATTGCAGATATCTCTGTATATAAAAAAGTGGATCGAGAATGGTTTGTTGGGTTAGGTGGTAAATATATGTTGTTTGATAAGCTGCAGAAGGAAAGAGTTTTATACCCTAAGCTTTCGTCTAATAATTCTACAGGTCTGGGTTTTAGTCTATTTAAGGATGTGAGGAATAGTTTACTTAGCCCTAAAAAGGGGAGCTATTATTATCTGTATACTACTTATGTTTTTCAACAGAAATATCTAAAGCTAAACTTAGATGTCCGTAAATACTATACCATTAAGGAAATGCTGACTTTTTCCCTAAGAACTTATAATGAGTTTACATTTTCTCAACCTCCCTTCTACGACTTTGCATTTCTAGGTGGAGATAAGCAGGTAAGAGGCTATTACTACGGTAGGTTTAGGGATAATAATTTAAGTACGATACAGTTTGAAGCACGTTCAATATTTCTATGGCGGTTGGGGTTGGCAGCTTTTGGAGGGGGGGCTAATCTTTATAGTAACGTTTCAAGTTTTCGCTTAGGAGATACAAAGTATAATTATGGATTGGGGCTGCGTTTTCTTATCGATAGGAAGCAGGATATAAACCTAAGGATAGATTATGCAATAGGAGAAGGGGATAATAGCGGCTTTTATGTATCGTTTGGTGAAGCTTTCTGATATCTATATTGTTTTTTATTTTTATATGAGTTTCTTCTAGTGAATAATACTGTACTATTTACATTGTATTAAAGCTTAGTTCCAATTGTAAATAAAAAGTCATTTATAATCATCTTTTATTCCTTTTTTCTTATTAAGTGTTTGTTTTTCAACGTATTATGACATTTCTTTTTGTTGCTTAATACAACGCAGAAATCAAACTACTGTGACAAAAAACTTTGCAATTTTTTAACAGGAATATATATCTTTGAACCTATTGTTTTCAATTTTGTATCACAACGTTTTAATAATGATAAGAAAAGTAATTCTACTATTATCGATTCTTGTAAGTTTAGGTAGTGCGGCCCAAGCACAATGGTGTATAACGAGCGAGCAGTTGCAGACTTATAAAGAGCACAGCCCTGAAATTGAGATTTATAATGCTCAATTAGAGGCTCATATCAAGGCAGAAATTCAAAAAATGGCTTTGTTAAGAAGTCAACTAAAAACAACTGCTGACCCTACAGATACATTACATATTCCAGTAGTATTTCACGTTATACACGATTATGGTACAACTGATTATGTGTCTGACAATACACTTTATGACCTACTTGACGATATCAATACGGTATACATGAAGCGTAATGCTGATACAGCTAATGTTATAACTCCTTTTAAGAATTTGATCGGTAATCCTAAGATCGTTTTCCATTTAGCTACAAAAGATCCTAACGGTAAGCCAACTACAGGTATTACTCGTAAGCAATCTGTATTAACAGATGGAGGTGATGACCAAGCTAAATTTGATCAATGGGCTCCGGATTCTTATCTAAACATATGGGTGATACAAAGAATTGGTCGTGGTATTGCTTCTGGTGTAGTTGCAGCTTATGCAACTTTCCCTGCATCTGCGGCTGCAAGACCATATACTGATGGTATCATAGCTAGTGCTTCTCAGCTTAATACTAATAAGACTATTCCTCACGAAATCGGTCACTGTTTAGATCTTATTCACCCTTGGGGTAATACAGCTGTAGCTACTGCTTGTGGTGGAGATGATGAGGTTGATGATACTCCTCCTACTACAGGTCACTTTAGTAATGGACAACCATTCGGAGCAACGGCATCTGGTAACTGTGGTACAGCGTCTTTATATGATACTACATGTACTAACAATGTGAATACACGTGGTAAAATTCAAATTGATTCTACATTAGGATTCGGATCAAGCACAGCTACTGATGCAGGTATTGAATTTGATGCTAAGGCACGCCTTATGATACAATCTGTAAATATCTATCCTACAACAACTAGTGATCCGTTCACTATACAGCTACAACAATGGGATGCGGGTACTTCTTCATTCACTGTTGTAAGTTCAGTAAATGGTACTACTAAGTCTACAATAGATAAAAAGCCTCAAGAAGTTGCATTAAACTTACCTGTAAATATTGGTAATAGATATCGTTTGATAATGACTACTAACCCTGGTATGTCACACGATTCAGCTGGTCCTGGTGTAGTTTATTCTAAGTCTATTGCGAATGTTGTAGATATTAAAGATGATGCAAAGGGCGGTAGATATAATTTCCTTTATAATTGGTCTATCAGATATTTCTACTTAGCTAATGGTGTTGATTATCCTGATACTGTTAATACTCAAAACATTATGGACTATGCAAACTGTCCTATAATGTTCACTAAGCTTCAGGTTGAGCGTATGAGAGCGGCATTGTCAAGCGATGTGGGTCGTAGAAATAACTTAGTTAAAGATTCTACACATGTTAAGACAGGTATTATTTCTGGCTATGGCGGTAAATATGGTGTACATGTTGACTTAAAACCAGTTCCTGACTATTCGATCGAACGTCCGATAGGTGTAAATACAGAAAGAACATACTTCTTATGTGCTGACGGTGTTCAAAATTTCAGATTCAGAAATCGTAGCTGGAGAGATACAGTTACTGCTGTAGCTTGGGAGTTCTCTAATGGAGCTTCATCTGCAACATCTATAAACGGTGCAACAACAGTTCTAAATACATTTACCACTCCAGGTTGGGTTACTGTAAAATTAAAAGCTACAGGTAACAATACAGGCGATAGCACAATAGAAAGACAGGATGTATATGCTGCAGACCCAGGTAATCAAATACAACCATTATCAGGTTATTTCCAAGAATTTGATCCTAATGGAGATGTAGCGCAATGGCCGATGTTTAACTACTACAAAAACAATCAAAAGTGGCAAACGACTAATAAGTATGGTTTTTATGATAACAACTGTATCGTATACAACGCATATGATAGCCGTTCATTCCCTAGCGCATTTATAGGAAGCCCTAAAGGAGATTATGATGATTTCTTCTCTCGTGCTTTCGATTTGTCTAATATGAACAACGATTGTAACCTTAACTTTATGTCTTCTAACGCACTAAGAGCATATGAGCGTTCTAATAACACAGGTAATCCACTTATTTCTGATACTTTAGAGATAAGTTATTCTACTAACTGTGGTGCTAACTGGACAAAATTAAAAGACATATATGGAGCAGAATTGGCTAACAAAGGTGTTGTTAGTGTTCCTTATGCTCCATTATGGCAAGGTGACTGGAAGCTACAAAGCATTAATATTCCTACAAGTGCTCGTACTTCTCGTGTATACTTCCGTTTCCGTTATAAAGTTGGTGTTGAAGAAAATTCATTATTCTCTCTTGGTGTAGGTAATAACTTCTACATGGACCGTATCAACGTAAGTCCTTTCCCTCTAGGAGTTAACACACTATTGGATAAGAATAACAGCATTGCTGTAGCTCCAAACCCAACAAGTGGTGACGCATTTGTGGTTATCCAAAACAACCAAAACAAAACTGCAAGTGTAGTAGTTACAGATATTACTGGTAAAGTAGTTTACCAAACTCAAGAAGCTATTAATAACGGTATCAACCGTATCCAAATTCCAGCTTCTTCTATATCTGTAAAAGGTATCTACCTTGTTAAGGTAATAACAGGTGAGCATACTCAAACTCAAAAACTAGTAGTTAGATAATAAAATCAATAGCTATTTATAAAAAGAAAGCACCCGATAAGGGTGCTTTCTTTTTTAGGTAAATCTTTGCTTTTCTTCACGAAAAATTGCCATTATATTTGTTTAGACTAGTTAACGGTCTTTTGTTATGAGTGATACTATAGTTTCTTTAAGACATGCAAATATTTATCAGGGTAAAAACTTGATATTGAGTGACGTGAACTTTGAAGTGGCAAAGGGTGAATTTGTTTATATGATAGGCAAGACCGGTAGTGGTAAATCTAGTTTGCTAAAGACTCTCTATGGAGATTTGTATCTAAAGGAAGGGAGCGGTCATGTTGCAGGTTTCGACTTAAAAACTTTAAAGTGGCAGAATGTACCACAGCTAAGAAGAAATCTTGGTATTGTATTTCAGGATTTTAGATTGCTGACAGATAGGAATATACACGACAACTTGGAGTTTGTATTAAAGGCTACTGGTTGGAAAGATAAAGCACTTATAAAAGAGAAGATTGAAAATGTGCTTACTAAGGTAGGTTTGAAAAATAAGGGTTTTAAAATGCCATATGAGATGTCAGGTGGGGAGCAGCAAAGGGTAGATATAGCTCGTGCTTTATTGAACAACCCTAAGTTGATTTTGGCCGATGAGCCTACAGGAAACTTAGACCCTGATACTCGAGATGAAATAATGCATTTGCTATTCAATATTTGTAGAGATTATAATACAGGCTTTATAATGGCAACTCACGACTATTCTATTATACAAAAATATCCTGCCAGAGTAGTAAGAATAGAGAATAGCTCTATTAAGGAAATATCAGCAGCAGGAGTATAATACTATCTGCTAAACATTTTATAGATGTGTTTCCCGAAGCTTAATGTATACAGCAGCGGAAGCAAGAATAGAAAAAGAGGATTAAGTCTAACTAGGCGTCTATAAGCCCTTTGTTCTCCTCTACGCATAGCCCATTTGTTTTCACTTACGCCACCTTTTGATAATACAGGCCTGCCTAATTGTGTCAGTTGCATGTCTATATAAAATACTTTGTATTTATAAGCCAATCGCAGCCATAGATCATAATCTTCCATATACCTCATGCTATCCTTAAAAGGTTCAGCTATGCTTGTTTTTACAATAGCACAAGGTGTAGCAATGGTATTCTTATTTAAGAGTTTTACGAATGGTATACGATATACAGTGCCTGATTCAGGAAGTTTAATGGTACTGATGTCGTTCAATGTATAGGTATGGTATAGGAAGTTGATCTCAGGTCGAGCTAATAAAACCATATTGAGTAATGCTAACTTATCCTTGTGCCATATGTCATCAGCATCCAAAAAAGCAATATAATCACCACTAGCAATGTCCATGCCCTTGTTTCTCGCCACAGAACTGCCGCAGTTTTGTATTAGTTTTATGTATTGGATGGTGTTATACGTACTAAGTATAGTTTCAGTATCATCTGTACTGGCGTCATCTACTATAATTATTTCATAAGGGGCTAGTGTTTGTTTTAGACAGCTGTCTACAGCTCTGGCAATAGTAGCAGAGGCATTGTACGCTGGTATTATTACACTGAATTTTATTTGAGGCTCGTTATTCACTAAATAGTTTTTTATACACTCCTAAAAGTCGTTCTTCTTCATTTTGCCAACAATACTGTTCTCTTGCAAGAAGGCAGTTTTGTTGTAGTTCTTTATAGTAGTCCTTATCCAACAAAAGTTTATTTAGCCCTTCAGCAATACTTTCAGGAGTTACATCCTCCAATAATGTGGCTATTTTAAACTGATTGTTTATTTGTATATATTCTGGATAGGCAACGCCAAGTTGTGGTACACCGCTGTGCATATAATCAAAAAATCTATTGGCTAACGACAACTCATTACTCCTGCTTGTGGCTACAAATAGCGTAATGCCAATATAAGCAGCTTGTGTATATTTTGGTAGTTCGCTTGGTGGTATATACCCCTTAAAGATTATCTTTTCAGCTACCCCATGTTTTTTTGCTAATTCTTTAGCCTCATCAAAATAGTTACCTTCACCACAGATAATTAGTTTACTGTCTACATGCTTCATGGCAGGTATTAATTGTTCAAAACATCTGCCCTTGTTTACAGCACCTTGATATAGTATGTGAGGTGTTTTGTTTTCTGGTATTGTAAAAGGCTTGAGTATTGTCGCATTCCTTACAATAGCATAATTGATCTTGTATAGCTTATTGTATTCTTCTACATAGCTCTGGTTTACAGTATACCCATATTTAAAATTGGGTACTGTATGCCGTTCTATAGCATACCAGACTTTCTGTATACGTGGTCTGGATGCAATTTCTTCTATTTCGCAAAAAAGCTCGTGAGCATCATATACCCGTTTTATACTTCTTAGTTTAGATATATAATAAACGGGAAGAATGGTGTCCAAGTCTATTGCACAAATAGCATCTGCCCTTTTGAAGAGTAAGAAGAAAAGTAGCTTTATATTAAATGTTAGATAGAATAGCTTACCTCTGTCTATTCTCTGTTTCAGCCTTATTTGAGTATATGGTCTTTCTATAAGAGGCTTACTGTTAGGACGTTCTCTACCTACTAGCGTTACTTTATAACCAGCATTATGAAGCGATGTACAAATGCGTATCATCCTCTGGTCGTAGTTGGGGTCAGAGGTTACTGTCAGTATAATATGCTTCTTGCTGCTATTCATTAATATTCGTTAGAAAAGTATACTTTTTTGCCATTGATGATGGTATATGGTGGTTCGAAACCTGGCATGGAAGTAGCGCGTATATGTCTTTCGATCTTTTCTTTGTCCCAATTAAGGTCTATCTCCTTTAATTTAGTTATCTCATTTCTGTAATGTAGTGCGGTACCATATTCTACTTCTTTTGTTGATTGCTCGATAGGAGCGTAGTTCCCATTAATAATAGATGATAATGAGTCTTTAAATAGTTGAATGGAAGCCTTAAATGTTAGTTGGTATAGTTCATTGATCCAACAGTTCTCAGGTATTGGAAAACGGCTTTGGAAGAGTATGGCTCCATGGTCTATTTTACTATCCATGATGTGTATTGTAGTACCAAACTCTTTTTTACCATCTATTATTGCATAGGAAAACTGGTTGCTGCCTCTATACTCTGGTAATGGAGCCATGTGTAAGTTCACTGCCAACTGTTTTGCCTTATCTATATCTACTTGTTTTAATATTTCGTGATACTGTACAGAGTAGATAATATCACATTGAGGTATAGCTGCTAAATGCTCAAAAACGGTAATGTTATTCTTGTTAGCTAGAGCTATAAGGTTGTGCTCATTTCCAAACTCTTTTCTGTTTTGTGTTAGTATGCCAACAATCTCAATGCCTAGCTGTTCTTGCTCATCTATTAAATGAGCAAAGCATTGATAACCTATTGGTTTTGAACCCAAAAAAACGACCTGTTTTTTCATAGAAGCACAAAAATAAACCTTTTAAAGTTGCAAAATATTTAAGTAATTAGCACTACATGTCTGCTAAAAGATTATTAGTGCTAACAAATAGAGTGCCTTATCCGCTTAATGATGGCGGAAACTTGGCTATGAGTGCTATGATCAAAGGATACGTGAAGCTAGGCTGGGAGGTGTATTTGCTATCAATGAATACGACTAGGCACTATGTTGCAAATGATGTACTAAATGAGATTTATAAAGAATTGTATCAATTCGAAACTGTTGATATAGATAATAGTGTTGGGCCTTTGCAAGTGATCAGCAATTTCTTTTTCAGCAGGCAACCCAATCATGCTGATAGGTTTTACCAAGAAAGTTTTAGAGAGAAGCTTAAAGAAGTGCTTGTCAGCTTTAATCCAAGCGTTATACAGTTAGAAAGCATTTTCTTAGCCACCTACTTACGTGATATTAGAGAGGTTAGTAGGGCGTTTACTATTTTAAGGCTACATAATATAGAGTATCAGATATGGGAAAGGTTAGCTCAAGAGACTAAAAATCCTATAAAGAAGTATTATTTGTCAAATTTGGCGGGCAGAATAAAACATTTTGAAGAGGAGGTATGGGGTAAGTTTGATCTCTTATTGCCAATTACCAATATCGATGCTGAGATCGTTGCTAGTACTGTTACCTCAAATAAAATACACGTTGCTCCATATGGTTTAGAAACTGTAGTGCATGAGCAAGGGGCTAGGCAAGAGAAGTGGGTAGGCTATCATATAGGAGCAATGGATTGGCAGCCTAATGTAGAGGGCGTAAACTGGTTTATAGATGATGTGTGGCCAATAGTAAAGCAAAGTAGCCCTGAATTTGAATTTCATTTTGCGGGGCGAAATATGCCCCAACCTTTATTTGATATGAATATTGACGGGGTATTTTGCGAAGGTATGGTGCCCGATGCCAATGATTTTATTGGAGATAAAAAAATACTAATTGTACCGATTCATTCAGGCGGAGGTATAAGGGTGAAGATATTAGAAGCGATGGCTATGGGTAAAATAGTAATAAGTACAAGTATAGGTATGCAAGGTATTGATGCTCAGCATAATATTCATTTCTTACTAGCTGATAATGCAACTGGTTTTGCAAATGCTATAAGTTGGTGCTTGAATAATAGGGATAAGGCAGTAGCAATAGGAGCAAGAGCGAAGTCGTTAATTAGTAAAGACTATATGGCCGAATCTATCATGAGTGCCATCAACAAGAAAATTACTACACAAATATCTTAATGCTGATATTTATTATTTGTTGATATTGTTTTTTATGATGTTAATATATGGGTTATCGGCAGAATAGATAGTAAATTGCGTAGAATTACAGTAATAAGATATGTTAGATACTATAGAATCAGCTTTGGAAGACTTAAAGCAAGGTAAACTTCTAATTGTAGTAGATGATGAGGATAGGGAGAATGAAGGAGACTTTATCACTGCAGCAAGAAATGTTACTCCTGAGATCATCAACTTTATGTCGAAACACGGTAGGGGACTTATATGTGCGCCACTTACCGAGGAAAGATGTGAAGAACTGAATTTAAATTTGATGGTGGAAACTAATACAGTATTGCACCAAACTCCTTTTACTGTTTCTGTCGATTTGCAAGGTCATGGCTGTACAACAGGAATCTCTGCACACGATAGAGCCAAAACAGTTCAAGCATTAATAGATCCTAATACTAACCCTGATGAGTTAGGTCGTCCGGGACATATATTTCCGTTAAAAGCAAAGAGTGCAGGTGTGTTACGTAGGGCAGGGCATACTGAAGCTACAATAGACCTTGCTCGTTTAGCAGGTTTTGAGCCAGCTGGGGTACTTGTAGAGATAATGAATGACGACGGCACAATGGCTCGTTTGCCAGAGTTGATGGAAGTAGCTAAGAAGTTCGATCTGAAAATAATATCTATCAAAGACCTTATCGCTTATAGGTTAAAGCAAGAAAGCTTAATAGAAGAAGAGGTAAGAGTTAATATGCCTACTAAGCATGGCGACTTTGAATTAATAGCCTTCAAACAAACCACTACAGGTGAAAATCACATCGCTTTAAAGAAAGGAGACTGGGAAGCAGATGAGCCTGTTTTGGTAAGGGTACATAGCTCTTGTTTTACTGGTGATATTTTACACTCTCTTAGGTGTGATTGTGGAGAACAGTTGCAAAGTGCAATGGAGATGGTAGAAAGAGAAGGTAAAGGGCTAGTATTGTATATGAACCAAGAAGGAAGAGGAATAGGGCTGATGAATAAGCTAAAAGCTTATAAACTGCAAGAACAAGGTAAGGATACAGTAGAGGCTAATTTAGAATTAGGTTTTAAAAATGACCAACGCGACTATGGTGTTGGTGCACAAATACTTAGACACCTTAATGTGTCTAAAATCAAATTAATGACCAATAACCCTCGTAAAAGAGCAGGCTTGTTAGGTTATGGTTTAGAGATTGTAGAGAATGTGCCGATAGAAGTGAAGCCTAATCCTCATAATGAGTTTTATCTGCAAACAAAGAGAGATAAGCTTGGTCATGATATCTTAAAGTAGAGACAAAATAACTGAGGCATTTTGAAGCTACTCTTTTTTGCTAATAGAACACCTTATCCTCCGTATAGAGGTGATAAACTAAAGATCTATAATCTTGCTAAAAGGTTAAAAGGTGCTCATGAGCTCCATCTTCTTACTTTTGCGCAAACAGAAGAAGACCTAGCTTATCAAAAGGATCTTGAGGAAGTTTTTACAGAAGTGCATCAAATATATTTGCCCAAATGGAAGTCTGCTGTTAATTGCTTGTCAGCATTATGGAATAAAGCACCGCTGCAAGTGCTCTATTTTAAGTCGAAGGCTATGGAGCAAAAGCTTTCTGAGGTGTTGCAACAACACCAGTTTGATGCTATACATGTGCAACATTTAAGAATGTCTCCTTATTTAGCGGCTAATAAAGATATTCCACGCATATTAGATCTGCCCGACGCATTCTCTCTGTATTGGAAACGCAGGGTAGAAGCACAAACCAACCCTCTTTTAAAGATATTTGAACGAATAGAACATAAAAGAGTATTGGCTTATGAGCCAATAATAGACGAGTATAATTTATCATTGGTCTGTTCTCAAGAAGATCAGGGCTATTTAAAAGATACACATAGTACAGACAATGTAGCCGTATTGCCTAATGGTGTTGATCTGGATACTTTTTCTTTTAGAGATCATGATTACTCGCATAACTATACTTTGCTATTTACCGGTAATATGGACTACGCCCCCAACGTAGATGCAGTTCTCTATTTTGTAAATGAGATTTTGCCTGAAGTATCAAAGCTCTTTCCTAAGGTTAGGTTTGTTATTGCTGGTCAGCGACCTGTGGCTAAAGTCTTAGATCTTGCTGCTGACAATGTAGAGGTGACTGGCTTTGTGGAAGATATAGCTCAGATGTATGATAAGGCTAGTGTAGTGGTTGCACCATTAAGATTTGGAGCAGGTACACAGAACAAAGTCCTTGAGGCAATGGCTATGGGAGTTCCCGTTGTTTGTTCTAATATAGGGTTTAATGGTTTAGGTATAGAGTCAGGCGAGGGTGCATTTATGCATGTGGATAAGGGCGATTTTATTAAGCAAGTAGTAGACCTGTTGTCTAGCGAAGAACTTAGACGTAAAACAGGAACTATAGGTAAAGATGTGATGAAAGAAAGGTTTGGTTGGGATGCAATAGCACGCAAACTGGAAGGGTATTTTGAACAAATTATTTCTGCTCAGTAGTTTTTTTCTCTTTTTCCTTTTTCTTATTGTCAATATATTTTGAGCCTCTAAATAGATCACCAAAATTATTGAATGATTTTCTCCAAGACAGACCCACACCCGCACGAGATATATTTCTATCTACAAAGATATCATAGCTGCTTGTCCTGAAGATATTAGCTCTTAGATTACCACCTTCTCTTATTAGATACTGCACTCTAAAGTCACCTACAGGTTTGAAGTTATTACCGCTGCTAGAAGAGCTTTGTCTTCCCCAGTCTAGTGCACTACCTACTTCAACAGATAAGCGGTCATCAAAATAATTTTTCTTTAAACCTATACTTACTTCATTTCTATTGGTTGAAGTAGAACTACCCCCAGTATTGTAATTATAAGTTTTGTACTTTAAGCTGATAGATAAGTCCTCGTCTCCTGTTATTTTACTTACTAGGTTAGTAAGTTGGGTAGATGCAGTGCTGGATAGGATGTCACTAATATTATTAATAGCACCTCCTGTAGCACTACTGCCTTCTATACCTCCTTCTGATGAAATAAATGTGTTGATCAACAGTAGTGATGCTACTTCGTTGAGTAGTTTTTGATCGTTTTGGTTTACCGCTTTAAGTTCTTGGTATGCTAGAGTTCCTTGTGCGGTATTGTCTGGTAGTTCTATTTGAAAGTTTAATTCAGGTGAACCTAATGTGCCACGCATGAAGAGTAGAACATCTACATCACGCATCATTTTCGTTTGTTCAATTTCTCTTGAACCAGCATTAGCTAAAGACTCCTTGTTTTTACTTGATAGTAAGTCATATAATCTAGCACGGGTTCTGTATACGCCCTCAACATCTAAACCTGTTTCATACACGGCGCCATTAAATCGTATTACGCTGCCTTTGTTGAGTTGGAATTGGCGTTTAAGGAAAAGTTGTTTTAGTGTGAATATATAAGAACCATCTTCTATGACATAGGCGCCGTACATCTTAAAGTCGTTGCTCGAAGGCATGTCTATGATCAAGTTTCCTGTTCCTTTAGCATTAATAGCATCCCCTGTTGTAGGATCCATTACCATGGTTACTTCTCCAAGAGGGTTTAATACAGCTTCTATATGTATGTTTAGTTTGCTTCTACTGGCATTATCATCTTCTTGTTCTTTACCGTAGGTCTTAAATTTTATATAATTATAATTGCTTAAACCTGCACTTGAAGCTAACGGTAAATATAGGTGAGATTTTGCTGCAGGGCTTGCTTTTACGATCCTTATATCTACATCGTTAGTAGGGCCAGTAATAGACAATTCCTTAAATCCTGCTATGAATGTTCCATAAAACACATCGCTTTCGTCAGACTCTAGATTGATAACTTCAAATTTCTGTGATGTGGCACTTATACCAAGTGTTACGTTTTTAAATCTATTATGATAAATGCCTCCAGTTATTTGTGCTTCATTATCATAAATGTCGTAGATGTTTATTTTCCCCAGGTCAATTTTTTTATTGTCAACTGATATTTTAGCTGTAGGTATTTTATAGTTTGTTCCTAAAACATCTACTCGTAGTGTGGCATTGAAAAGCTGAATTGCTCCATCAATATCAGGTTTGCTGGAAGTTCCTTTTATAGAGATGCTGCCATCAATATTTCCTCCCAGCTCACTGATGTTTCCTTTAAGGAAAGACGTTGCCCAAGAGATTGGTACTTTATTAAAGGTGATATTACCGTCAATCTTTTCGTTGTTTAAACTGTCAAAAGATATATCTCCAAACACGTTGAGTGATTTGTCTTGGTAAGTTATTCCCGTTGCTCTATCTAAGTTGATGATATGCTTTTTACCGTTGTAAGATCCTATTACAACAATATTTCCCAATGTGTCTGTGCCTAGCTTTACATTGTTCATTTTTATGTTGCTGGAAATATTAGGGGTGCTTAGCACGTTGGTAAGTTCTATTTGACCGTTTATTCTGCCTTCGGGTTCATAGTCTGCCATGCCTATGATGCTGCCTATTTGGGCAATGTCTAGGTTATTGATCTTTGCAAGAATGGTTTGAGTAGTACCATTGTTTTGAGAGTTGACACTTATATGTTGAAGGCCTGATTGAATATTAAAATTGTCAACGAGTAATAACTTTTCTGAAAATGTAATTTTATTTCCCGATGGAATTTCCCAACGTGTGTTATTCAGATAAAACTCTGAATCGAAAATGGAGAGTAACAAAGAGTCGTTTTGAGCAATAGCTTTACCGCTAAGTTTAGCAGTACCAATAATGTCTGGGGTAGAGGTCTTTATAGTAAATCCTAATTCATTATTCCCAAGAGTTGTAGTTACGTCTAGAGAGCCTGTTATTACACTATCACCTACTATAACTTTATCAATATCTAGAGTCAGATCTAGTTGTTGAAAATTACCATTAGATTTTATTGTTGCATTACGTGCTAGTAGGTTGTTGAACTTACCGTAAGGTATATTCCCTGACAATTTTAGGTTCTTGTCTTTTGTGCTTAAAGAGCCTGAAAAGGAAACATTATTAAAACCGTCAATATTAGGATCTAATACATTTACGAGTTTATTGAATTCCCTAGTTCTTACTTTAAAAGAAAAGTCTTGATGAGGTACATCTTTTTCAGATCGTTTTATATAAGCAGGTAAGTATCCAGCAATATAGTATTGGAAAGATTCATTCAGGCTACTTAGGGTGTAGTCTCCCAATAGATCAGCATATATAGCATTACTTTCTACTTTTAGATGCTTTTCGTTATTGTTGATAGTAGATATTACAGAAATCGAATCTAGATCTATCCGACTACCACTTCTAGTAATGTCGATATTATAAAGCTTGGCATAGCCAACGAAGTTGTCAATACTACTACCTGAGCAGTTTAAGTCAAAGTCAGCTACCGCTTTTACCGTATCATCTTTAACTATGTTTATCGCAGTAAGGTTACTCGATAAGAGGTTGGCTTTAGCCTTTAGTTGCACAGTGTCTGAACTATAGTCTAAGGCGCCATAGAAACCTAGTAAAAGATTGTCGTCACTAACCAATAGATTCCCTTCAAACTTCTTTCTGGCAAGTACTCCATCAGCGCTAATGTTATTGTATCTATATCCCTTGTAGTCAAAATGGTCTATTAACGCATCAAGACGCACTTCAGACTCTTTAAAGTCAAGGGATTTGCCACTGATAGTAGTTTTAAAAGAGGTTGTGCCAAGGTCTTTAGTGTTAAACAATACACCTAGTTTTAAGTTTTCACCTAATAGTTCTCCGGAGTAGGTAGCATTTTGACTTATGCCTTTTGGCATATCTAGTTTAATGTTGGATGTGATATTGCCAAGATTACTAGTAATAGTACCATCGAAAACGAATGCTTGTATTGTTCCTGAATAATTTCCGGCGAAATGGAAGTCTGTTAAGCTGTCTATAGCTATTGTAGAACTGCTATCTTTTAAGGATGGGGCATAAATGGCTATACCTTTTCCGTTGGTATATATTTCTCCATTTTTATAGTCGAAAAAGGTATTATTAATGTCAGGTAATCCTTTTATGGATAAATCGCCCGAAACTGAGCTTATGCCATCTGTTATGTATAGGTCTTTAGTCTTAAGGTTGCTTACAGGTCCTTTGACTTCTCCTGATAAATCGATAGTGACAGGGTAGTCTCTTAAAACAGTAGCGAAATAGGCGATATCGTTTATGTCAACACTGGTCTTTTTGAAGTGTGCATCTAAAGAAACCTTGTCTATAAAATCTATAAAATCAGGGAAGCGATTGTAGCGCATGGCGTAGTAATCTCTTACTACACTATTGTTGGTTTCCAACAATAAGTTGTCACAAATAGACGCATTTGGAGAAACTGTAACATCTGCTCTAAAAGATCTTATTTCTATACCAGACCTTTCTTTAGCAGCAAGGTTGTTTAGCTGAGCTTTAATGGTATCTCCTACGATTGTTACATCAGTTATATCTGCATCTACATTTGAGGCAAGAATATGCGCAGGATCAAATTCATTATCATAGGGTTTCCTTTTGCCTACATCAGACCTAAAGATGCAGTTGTCTAAATTTAAAGAACTAAGTATAACCTTCCATTCATCTGTATTAAACGGAGAAAAGACGTAAGGCTTAGGTGCTTTTTTCGGTTTGGGAGGTCTGCCTCCATCGTAGTCTCTAAGAACAACCTCTGTATTGGCAGCTTTGATATCGGCAATGTCAATTATTTTCTTTTTTAGGTCAACCTCTCTTGCGTTTATATGAAATTTGCCAACTGTAAAGTTCATATCACTGCCTACCCATGCGTCATTCATGAAAAAGCGGATATTGCTTAAGTCAACTTCTTTCAAGTTTATATCAAAGTCAATTGGTTGTTTCTTTTTGGTGGTGTCTTTAGGCTTATTGCTAGCAAAAGCATCCGCTATAAATTGATAGTTCCAATCACCAGAAGAGTCCGTTCTGTATAAATTTGCAAATGCATCATGTAGACCCACATATTTTATTACAGGTTGGGCGCTACTTATCATAAACCAATCAGAAACTCTTAACCTTATTTCTCCTGCGTAGAGTAGCGTATCGTTATGTTGATCCTCTATATAGATGCCATTGATCAATACATGGTTTAGTAAGTCTATCCTTATATGCTTTATCTCAACAGTTGTGTTTAACTTATCAGATAAGGCGCTAGTTGCTTTTTTTACTATAAAGTTTTGTACAGGGGTAAAGTTGATAAGCACCACTAATAGTAGCAAAATGCTAACCAGTACAATCGCAGTGTTGCGTAGTATTTTTAAAAAGCGTTTCAGTGTAAAAGTTTCTATTTCGGAGTCACAAAAATAGCCTCAATAATCCATTTCCTATTACTTTTTTCATCTATTTAACAGCTTGTTGCTCAAAAAGGGGGAGGATAAAGGTGATTTTATTCGTCTGGCTTATAGAATAGAAGAAAAGCACCTTATTTTTGGAAGATATAACTGCACATAAAATATATAATATGAAGAGATATTCTTTAGTAACAACCTTAGCTTTGTTAAGTATTATGAGTTGTAAAACAGAACAAAACCCTGAGTTTACAGGTACTTATCCTGAAACTAAAAAAGTGGATCAGGTTGATGAGTATTTTGGTACAAAGGTGCAAGACCCATATAGATGGCTTGAGGACGATTTGTCTGAAGAAACAAAAGACTGGGTTACTCGTCAAAACAAGGTTACGTTCGACTATTTAAATAACATTCCGTTCAAGAAAGATATTGTTGATAGACTAACAGGCTTATGGAACTATGAAAAATTTAGTGCTCCTTTCAAAGAGGGGGAGTATACCTATTTCTACAAGAACGATGGCTTGCAAAATCAGTCAGTATTATATAGGCAAAAGGAGGGGAGTGATCCTGTAGTTTTCTTAGACCCAAACAAATTTTCTGCTGATGGTACTACCTCTATGGCAGGACTCAGTTTTACTAAGGATGGTAGCTTGTGCTCTTATTTGATCTCAGAAGGAGGTTCAGATTGGAGAAAAGTAATCGTATTGAATGCAGAAAATGGACAGCAAATAGGTGATACATTATATGATGTAAAGTTCAGTGGTGTATCTTGGAAAGGAAATGAAGGTTTTTATTATAGCAGTTATGATAAACCTAAAGAGGGTAGTGAGCTTTCAGGAAAAACGCAATTCCACAAATTATACTATCACCAGTTAGGTACTCCTCAATCGTCAGATCAGCTTATTTTTGGCGGAGAGCAAACCCCAAGAAGATACATTGGTGGTTACGTCACCGAAGATGAAAACTTCTTGGTAATATCGGCAGCTAATGCTACATACGGTAATGAGTTGTATTTAAAAGACCTTTCAAAGTCTAATAGTAAAATTGTACCGATAGTTACTGGATTTAAAAATGAGCATGACATTATATATTCAGATAATGGCAAGTTATATATCCTTACAAATGTTGATGCACCCAATAGAAAGTTAGTTACTGTTGATGCTGGTAATCCTTCTCCTGAAAATTGGCAAGACTTAATTGCTGAGTCTGAATTCCCGTTAAGAGCTAGTACTTGTGGTGGTAAACTATTTGTTAGCTACTTGAAAGATGCAGTGTCAGAAGTACATCAATATAACCTAGACGGAACTAAAGTGAGAACTATTGAATTACCTGGTTTGGGTTCTGCTGGTGGTTTTGGTGGTAAAAAGGAGGAAACAGAGCTTTACTACTCTTACACATCTTATATATATCCGCCGACAATATTTAAGTATGATATTGAATCAGGTGAATCTGTAGAGTATAAAAGGTCGGGTGTTAAGTTTAATCCTGAAGAATATGAAAGTAAGCAAGTTTTCTATGCCTCTAAAGATGGCACTAAAGTGCCAATGATACTTACCTATAAGAAAGGCCTGAAATTGAATGGCAAGAACCCTACATTATTATACGGTTACGGTGGCTTTAATATCAGTCTTTCTCCTTCATTCAGTGTAAGTAATATTGTATTCATGGAGAATGGTGGTATATATGCTGTAGCTAACCTAAGAGGTGGTGGAGAGTATGGTGATAAATGGCATGATGCAGGTACTAAAATGAATAAGCAAAATGTTTTTGATGACTTTATAGCTGCTGCTGAGTATCTAATTGCAGAAAACTATACTTCATCAGACTATTTAGCTATTGCAGGAGGTTCTAATGGAGGTTTGTTAGTAGGAGCATGTATGACACAGCGCCCTGATTTATATAAAGTATGTTTCCCTGCTGTTGGTGTTATGGATATGCTGCGTTATAATAAATTTACTGCTGGTGCAGGATGGGCATACGATTATGGTACAGCTGAAGACAGTAAAGAAATGTTTGAATATCTATATAATTATTCGCCGGTACATAATGCTAAAGAAGGTACTTGTTACCCAGCTACAATGGTAACAACGGGTGACCATGATGATAGAGTTGTGCCTGCTCACTCATTTAAGTTTGCGGCTGCTATACAAGCTGCACAAAGTTGTAAGAATCCTACATTGATAAGAATAGCTGTTAATGCTGGGCATGGTGCAGGTAAACCAACGTCTATGATCATAGAAGAACAGGCAGACAAATGGTCTTTCTTATTTTATAACATGGGACTTAGTTATAATAAATAACTTTAGTCCTGATATTTATAAAACAGGGAACAAATTATTGTTCCCTGTTTTTCTTTTTAAATAGATTTTTGAAACGACCTTTCTGCTTCTTCTCTTCCTTCTCTTTTTTAGGTTTGTTGAGCATTTCTAAAATATTTGGATCTCTTATAGCCGTTTTGGTAGCCGCTTGGAATATATTCTTCCATATGAGATTGAAGAAGGATTTATACTTGTCACGTTTTACATAAGTAGATACATGTCGTATCTCTTTACCAGGCATAGGGTTGTGTGTGTAGATGAAAACATTGTTGGCGATAAAGGATAGCATTCCGTCATTTTCAGATCCTTTTTTAGGCACAGCTCTAGGAATTTTTATTTTTAACCCTTTATATGCCATAGTGAATTTGCCTTTTGCATATTGCTCATTCCCCTCGATATCTATATCCAAATATTGTAATCTAAGTGAGTTGATCTCAAGTCTTGTTAATGCTTTTGATTGTTCTGTTACCTGATGAGCTTCTAAATCGGTTAATTTACCCTTTACGGAAAATCCTCCTTTTTCATCTGTAAGGTCAAGATTGAATACAGCGTTTAAATCAGAGTAAGTATTAAACTTAGCTTTTATATTCATCTCACAACTATTATTCGAGTCTAGTTGTTTAGGGATGTTGGTAATGTTATTTATTTCGCCTTCTAAGCTGCTAAATTCGATATCGCCTACTTTGTTGGTTTTTTTGTTTAGTTCAGAATAACCTACTGTACCATTCTTTATTTTTAGTTGTTTTATTCCAATAGGAAGAGGGCTTTTTTGTAAAATCTGGTGTGGAAATTTGCCTAGCTTGTCATGAGGGTCTTCTGGTGGTATTCTACTATGGAAAATATGCAATGAGGAATTATTGATATATACATTGTCTGAAATAAAAGCATTGTCGTATATCAGTTTCTGCCAGCTGAATTGAGCAAACTCTATGCTTTGTAGGTTTAGGTTGTATATGTCACATTGGTGGCCTACATGTGTATAGAACTCTTCATTATCATACTTAGGAAGTATTGTGAATCCATGAATAGTAATACGTTCTTGTTTGGTATCATAGTCAGCTTTTTCAAAAGCAACTTGGTATAATAAGCTGTCAGTTAATAGCTTAACGGCTCCTGTTTCAACTGTAGCCCTGTCTGCATAAAATATTTTTGAAGAGTCGTAAGGAGCACTAGGTATAAATTCCCAATCATATAAAGTCGTAGAAACATTACTGGCATTTACAAGAGTGCTTTTCTCTTTGCTCGTATTCTTATAAGTAATGTTGGCGTCATTAAGTATTATTCTGTTGAACTTGACGCTTCTTAAATGTGCTTTTTTCTTACTACTGGCATCGTCATTGCAAGCGCTTTTGTGGTCTATTATTATAGTTGGTTGTTCTATTTGTAATGAGCTACAGTTTAAACGTTTGCTATTTAAATAGGCTTCAATGTCAGTTCCGTTTATATACAATTTAGGGATGTATAAGCTAACTAGTACCCTTCTTTTAGGATCGTTGGCAGGAAGTTGATTGATTACAGAAGTGTCGGGAGTGATATTTACTTTCTTGAATGTGATCTGATTAGTAAAAATATTGACCCCTATACTTTTTAAGGATAGCTTATATAAGCCATCGGTACCATCTGCCACCCATTTAGGCAACTCCTTTTTTACTATTCCTTTATAATGCTGTGTTATTATGAGTAGGGTGGTAAGGGCAGCAACTGCTATTACGGCAAGGACAATAAGGACTATTTTTAGTTTTCGTCTCTTTCTAAACACGTCAATTGAAATATAGGTAGTAAGGTAAACTCTTTCTTATTTGAAGTTAAAGATTTGTTGCAAGAATATGAGTATTAGTTTTATCAAGCAAACTATTCCAACTATCTTGCACATTATTTCCAAAAAAGACATATGTATCGTACACATACATGCGGAGAGCTACGCATTAAAAATATAAAAGAAGCAGTAACATTATCGGGTTGGGTACAAAAAGTGCGCAAGCTTGGTGCTATCACATTTGTAGACCTAAGAGATAGATATGGTATAACTCAACTGGTTTTTAGTGAGGATTTGAATAGTTATTTAGAGCAAAACCCTATAGGTAGAGAGTATGTTCTAAAAGTAGAAGGAGAAGTTATTGAACGTAGCAATAAGAACCCTAATATGCCTACAGGAGATATTGAGGTAGATATTAAAAGCTGTGTGATATTAAATGAATCAGAAGTGCCACCTTTTACCATAGAAGAGAATACGGATGGGGGTGAGGAGCTACGTATGAAGTATAGATACCTGGATTTACGCCGTCAGCCATTAAAGGAAAAGCTAGAGTTAAGGTATAAGGTCAATCGTTCTGTTAGAAACTATATGGATACAGCTGGTTTCTGGGAAATTGAGACGCCATTCCTAATAAAGTCTACACCAGAAGGTGCAAGAGATTTTATTGTGCCGTCAAGGATGAATGAAGGACAATTCTATGCTTTGCCACAAAGCCCGCAAACCTTCAAGCAGTTATTAATGGTAAGTGGTTATGATAAATATTACCAAATAACTAAATGTTTTAGAGATGAAGCATTAAGAGCGGATAGGCAACCAGAGTTTACACAGCTTGATTGTGAAATGAGTTTTGTAGATCAAGAGGATATTTTGCAAACATTTGAAGGCTTGCTAAAGCATGTATTTGAAGATGTAAAGGGGATAAAAATAGAAGGTGATCTGCCGAGGATGACGTGGGATGATGCTATGTGGAACTATGGTAATGATAAGCCAGATACACGTTTTGAAATGTTGCTAAAGAACATCAAAGTAAATGGTAAAGCTCAAACCGACGTTTTTGAGGGAATGGATTTTAAGGTGTTTAATGAGGCAGCATCTATTATTGCTATTACAGTTCCTGAGGCCGCAGATTATTCCCGTAAACAGCTAGATGAGTTAACAGAGTGGGTGAAGCGTCCGCAAATAGGTATGAGCGGGCTAGTGTATATAAAATGTAACGAAGATGGCAGTTATAAGAGTAGTATAGATAAGTTTCTTACAGATGAAATGAAGAGCAAATTATCGACATTCTGTAATGCAAATAGTGGAGATCTAATTTTGCTATTGGCAGGTGGTGAAGATTTGACTAGAAAAGCCGCTTGTGAATTGAGATTAGAACTTGGGGAAAGATTAGGACTCAGAGATAATACTGTATTCAAACCTCTTTGGGTTATGGACTTCCCTTTGTTAGAAGAAGATGAGGAAGAGAAGAGATGGGTAGCAAGGCATCATCCATTTACATCTCCCAAGGCAGAACATATTGAATGGCTGTCTGACGCTTCTAAATATGGCGAAATAAAGGCAAATGCTTACGATCTGGTACTAAATGGTACTGAAATAGGGGGTGGGTCTATAAGAATATTCCAAAGAGATCTGCAGGAAAAGATGTTTGCAGCTTTGGGCATTAATAAAGAAGAAGCAGAAGAGAAGTTTGGCTTCCTATTAGGGGCTTTTGAGTACGGAGCGCCCCCTCATGGTGGTCTTGCTCTAGGGTTCGACAGGTTGTGTGCGTTACTTGGAGGTCAGGAAACCATTAGGGATTTTATAGCTTTCCCAAAAAACAATGCAGGAAGAGATGTCATGATAAATGCACCATCAGCCGTTGAACAGCAACAACTTGACGAATTGTCTCTAATTATTAAAGAATAAGAGTTAAGTTATTTAAAATCAATTATTTGCGTGAAATTATAACTTATAGTAAATTATTATTTACTGTAATAAATCCTTATGAAGATGAACCTATCAAAAAATAAAGTAGCAATATGTATTGTAGTAGTTTTATTACAATTATTGTTGAAAAATAGTGAGGTGAAAGCTCAATTTAGTATTATGCCTTCATCTCAATCAACTATTTGTTTAAAACGAGACACAGCTATTTTTTCTATTAGTCAAAACAACACTTTTCCATTCTTTGATACAATAAGTCTTGCATCTATAGTCAATACTGCTCCTAATCCCAATACACCTCCAACGGGCAATCTCACATATGCAGGTGTGCCTTTTAGTATATCAGCTCCTAATACTTCTTGGCATTCTTACATTGCATCAGGTTTTACAAATATCCCAGTTTCGGCTAGTATTGATATTCCTTGCCCCAAGCAAGTAGATACTATTTTTACTCTAATTAATACAGGTTGGGGAGAAACTAAGCCTAATAAAGTCATGACATTTATAAAATTAGATTTTACAAATGGAATGTCAGTTCAAGTACCACTTGATGGGAATGTAAATATCCGTGATCACAGGCAATATAATAATGCTAATAATATAGGTAGTAGTATTAATAATGGCTTCCCTATATCAACTCAGAAAGTATGGAGTACTATTTATAATGGTAGTGAATACCGCCGTGATATGCAAACTATAACAATACCTGCGCCTTATAACAGTTTTTTTCTTACTAATGTAACAATTATTGACAGTGGACAAACAAGTGTACATCGAGCGTTCATTACAGGACTAACAATACACGCAATAGCACCTGCCCCTATTGTTTGGCATGCAGGCTCTCCATCTGGTCCTATAGTACCATCAGGCCCAGCTCCAACTTATACTATTTCTGTATCGCCAATTGTAAGTACTACGTATTTTGCAGTAAGTGGTGACAGTAATTGCACTGTAACTGGCACAGTTAAGGTTATAGATTGTGATACAAATGAAACTGGTATTATCAACGCACAAAATTCAATTTTGGGTAACAATATCCTCAGCAATAACATTCCTAATCCCTTCAATGATAATACTACCATTAAATATGTTGTAACCCATTTTGAACAGTCTGCGCAAATTGTAATTTATGATTTATTTGGTCGTAAAATTGCTGTGTATCCAATAAAAAAAGGAGATGGAAGTGTAATTGTTAATGGTGAAAATTTAACCCATGGTGTTTACTTGTATTCATTGGTAATCGATGGTTATCGTGTTGATACTAAAAGGATGGTTTTGTCTCATTAAACCTGTTATTCAATAAATTATCTATGAAAATTTAGTAATACCGTAGGCGAGTGTTTTGATATTTTAAGCAGATTGTTATCTTTATACTTTGTAATAATATTATATGAAAAAGCTTTTTATTACTTCTGCATTGGCATTAAGTGTATGCATTGGTCTTTATTCTTGTAATAATGGCGTTTACGATGCTGATCCGACAACGGATTTAAGTGCCGGTCAAAACCCACTAAACCCAACTAGTGGTACTAATGTATTAATTGGGACAATGAAGGCTTACATCAATGGCCAAGAGGTGGTTTTCTCACCTGTGTACCATGTGACAGATACCTTCAATACACGTAGATTATATGCTCGTGTACCTAATGATAGTGTCTACAACAGATCTATCCTTATTACTTATGAGCAGAATGCGTACACTGGTCCTTCTATTGATACAATAGGTAAAAAACCATTGTTAAGTTTTGAGTACAAGGTTTATGATCCTGACAACAAATATTATAACATATACACTGCTACCCAAGGTAATGGTAATATGATAGAAGTAAATGTAAAAGGTGCAGAAGGTGGACATATGAGAGGTTCTATTACAGGTACTTTAAATAAAACAATGCCAGTAAATGCTCCTGCAAGCCAGGTTACTTTTGCAGAAACAGAGTTCTATTCTAAGAAAGAAGCATTTCCTTTGAAATAATATAGTTTAAATCACTGATATAAAAAGGGTCTACTATTTATAGTAGACCCTTTTAGTTTTTGGTTATAATACCCATTCACTTCTGTTTTATAAACAGAGTAGAATAAACACATAAAAAAAGCAGCCAATAAAGGCTGCTTTAATATTCTAGGTTGAATTATGTTATTAAGCTAACTCAACTTCAGCACCAGCTTCTTTAAGCTTAGCAGCGATATCTTCTGCTTCTGCTTTGCTAACGCCTTCTTTAACGTTCTTAGGAGCGCCGTCAACTAATTCTTTAGCCTCTTTAAGACCAAGACCAGTTAATTCTTTAACAGCTTTAACTACGTTAAGTTTAGCAGCACCAGCTGATTTAAGAACTACGTCGAAAGAAGATTTCTCTTCTGCACCACCAGCGTCTCCACCAGCAGCTGGACCAGCAGCAACAGCTACTGCAGCAGCAGCAGGCTCAATACCGTACTCGTCTTTCAATATTTGTGCTAATTCGTTAACTTCTTTTACTGTAAGGTTAACTAGTTGTTCTGCAACTTCTTTTAATTCTGCCATCTTATGATGTTTTAATAATAATGTTTAAAAATTGTGTTTATATAAGTTGGTCTTGGAAGCCAATAATTAAGCGGATGCTCTTTCTTCTAAAGCTTTTACTAAGCCAGCTAGTTTACTACCAGCATTCAAGCCGCTGATAACATTCTTAGCAGGAGATTGTAGCAATCCGATGATCTCACCAATAAGCTCTTGCTTGCTCTTAAGTGATTTCAACATTGATAATTGTTCGTCTCCGACGAATAGGTCGCCATCGATAAACGCTGCTTTCAATACAGGTTTTTCCGTTTTTGCATCTTTACGGAAAGAGCTAATGATAACCGCTGGGTCTTTAGCACTTTCAGAGAACATAAGAGCCGTAACACCCTTAAGTGCATCGTAAGTATCTGCATAGCGCTCAGCATCTAATTGCTCAAGAGCTTTACGTACCAATGTATTTTTAGCAACCTTCATTTCCACGTTTTTCTCGTGGCAAATACGACGAAGGTTATTATTTTGTTCCGCAGTTAATGCGTCTGTATTTGTTATATAGAAATTGTTATACTGAGAGAATTTCTCTTTAAGTATATCAATTACTTCATTTTTTTGAGCAGGTGTCATTGCCATAGCTAATGAGTTTTAATAATTTTTAAAAACTGCTGTTCTAAATCACTTTTAATTAAGAGACACTTTTTGTGTCAATAGTTAAACCAGGGCTCATTGTAGATGCCATGCTTATACCTTTTAGGTATATACCTTTAGCTGTAGCAGGTTTCATACGTACAAGAGTATTGATCAACTCTTTTGCGTTTTCTACAAGCTTGTTTGGCTCGAAAGATACACGACCAACAGATGCATGTATAATACCAGCTTTATCTACTTTGAATGAGATCTTACCACCTTTAACATCAGTAACAGCAGCACCAACATTATTAGTTACAGTACCAGTCTTAGGGTTTGGCATTAGGTTTCTTGGTCCTAATACTTTACCTAAACGACCGATCTTAGGCATAACTGACGGTGTAGCAACAACTACATCGATGTCAGTCCAACCGCTTTCGATCTTCTGAACAAATTCGTCAAGACCTACGTAGTCAGCACCAGCTGCTTTAGCCTCTTCTTCTTTGTCAGGAGTACAAAGTACAAGTACAGTTTTTGTTTTACCAGTTCCGTGAGGAAGGCTTACTGTACCTCTTAGTGCTTGGTCTGCCTTTCTAGGGTCAATACCAAGACGTATGTGCATATCTATAGAACTGTCAAATTTTGTTGTGTTGATCTCTTTTACCAACGCAGCAGCCTCTTCCAGTGAGTAATGCTTTTCTTTATCTATTTTAGCTTCTGCAGCTTTTCTATTTTTAGTTAATCTTGCCATCGCAACGAAAATTAATAAGGTTAACGATTAAGTTTTAGTTGTCCCAAGGGGCAGCACCGTTTACAGTTAAGCCCATGCTTCTAGCTGTTCCAGCTACCATGCGCATAGCACTTTCTACAGTAAAACAGTTAAGGTCAGCCATTTTATCTTTGGCAATAACCTCTACTTGTTCCCATGTAACCTTACCAACTTTGTTTCGGTTAGATTCTTTAGATCCTTTTTTGATCTTAGCAGCTTCCATAAGTTGAACCGCAGCAGGAGCTGTTTTGATTACGAAGTCGAAAGACTTGTCAGCATATACCGTGATTACTACAGGAAGTACTTTTCCTTGTTGGTCTTGCGTGCGAGCATTGAATTGCTTACAGAAGTCCATAATGTTGACACCCTTCGCACCTAGTGCAGGACCAATTGGCGGTGCCGGATTTGCTTGGCCGCCTCTACACTGCAGCTTTACATAGCCAGAAATTTCTTTAGCCATTTTCTTTTTTTTGGTTTTAACGAATTGTTTTTGTGGCTTTCTACCACTACAACTCTCCCAAATGCATACTTATATTAAGAGCAATATGAGAATTGGACGGCAAAGGTAATACTATCTTTTAATATGAGCAAAATATTTTTAATGCTCTTTTAGGGTGTTGTAAGGCTATCAAATATGGTCGTATAGGTTGGTTTTGGCTTTTAGGGTTTTCCATTGTTCTTCCGTTAGGCTTGGGCTATAGTTAATAGTACTGTTTAGTTCCGTTTTTATCCTAGCTGCACGTTCTTCGGGTTCAGGATGAGTGCTTATCCATTCCAGTGCTTCAGGTAGCGAGCCTCCTTTTTGAGCTATTTGCTCAAAGAAGTCAGCCAAAGCTAATGGGTCTATTTTAGCTTGTTGCAAATATTCAAGAGCAGCTTCATCGGCTTCAGTCTCATAATCTCTATCAAATTTTTTGGAGGTCAATGTTTTAAGTATTTCTTTGATTAACCCCATGTTTTGTGTGCCTCCTGCCAGCATTACCAATGTAGAGATTCCTATTTCCTTAGATAGCTTCTTACTTACATGGTCTTTTTGAATATGGCCTATTTCATGTGCTATAACGCCTGCAACCATGTCTGGGTCATCACAAAAGTCTATTAGCCCTGTATTGACAATTATATGGTCGCCGGGTATAGCAAAGGCATTTGTTTCACTGTCTGCAAATACATGTATATTTATACTGGCTGTATCAATACCATTAGCTAAGCATATTTTGTCTTTGATCTCCTTTATTATAGGCTGTACAGGTCCTGTTATCTCTCTCTTACCAGTTCTGTAGGTGTCTAATATAATATTGCCAAGTTGCTCTTTCTTCTTTGCGGTAAATTCATTTACGTTTAAGGTTTCTACCCATGGGAGTTGTGCTAATGCATAAAATGAGCCGCCTAGTAATGCAATTAATACAATAGTTCTGATCAAAAATTGAGTAATGTTCTTTTCTCTATTGTTTGATGAGAATATGTTGTTCGTAAGAGACCCCCATAACCACCACTGAACGTGAATTCCCTTTCTTACTTTAACAGCAAGCATAATACTGGCTATGAATTCAACTAAGTTGAATATTATCAAAACCGTCAAATAGGCGAAATAGCTATTGGTTGGCTCTGTCTTTTCTGAGAAAATGATATTTAGTGTCCATGCATAACCAATAGAGTTAATTAGGAAAATAGTCAATTGTGATAGGAGTGCCTGTGTGCAATGCCAGCGAATGAATTTGCTTTTTTTCAGATTGCCAAAAAAGAAGAGGGCAGTAGCTAATAGATTGATAATAGGTAAAGGAAGACCTACAATAATAGCTACTACAGACATTAAATAGCTATTGGATGCTTGTTCTTTCTCGTATTCAGAGGGTTTATAGCTAGTAAGTTCGTCCTCGTTTATATGGTTTTGAATAGGTTCCATATCCAATTGATTGATATTAATAGTAATAGGATTATTAATAATGCTTTGTTCCTTTTTAAGGCCTCTTCTGTTGTGACATATATCTTAAATAGACTAGCTCGCTTCCCAATAAGGTCTTTTAGTAGCCATATGGGCAAAATAGATAACATTGCCACCGCAAAAAAACCTAAAAGGTTGTGATGGATTGCTAATTGCCAATCGCCGTGTAGCACTGCTACAGAAGCCCTTGTAGTGCCACAAGAAGGGCAAGGGTATCCGGTAACATTTTTTATGAGGCATACTGTTCCCTCTCTAGGTACGTAGTATTGTAATATAAGCCAGCCCCATCCTATAATAGTAATGAGGCTGATAAAAATATAAAACCGCTTTCCTTTAGTTGAAAGAGGCATGTTTACTACAATAATGCAGCTTGAATAGTATTATAATTTACTTCTTTGGCTCTTCCCATGATCAAAAACCAATCAACTATGGCCCATATGCCCAAACCGCCGCAAGTTAGTAGCTTACCTACACCAAGTCCTACATCGCCAACCATAAATCGGTCGATGCCTAGTTGACCACCTAGTAATGATACAACTAACATGATTGTTGGGTCTTTTAGGCTAGCTGCCTGAATGTTCATGAATTTAGAATCATCTGCTTGTAAAAGTGATTCACGAATTGAGCTTAGGTGGTGACTTTCGAAGTATTTGCTGTTAGACATCAAATACATGTCAACTTTTTGTTGATCCATAGTTTGTTACTTATATCTGGTTAATGTTAGCTAATATAAGATTAAACTGTGTTATAGAGAAGTATATATTATAAATAATAGGGTGGTTTTATTCTAAAAGACGTTTAGATATTTTGATAGATGTACCTTAACTTAGGGATGTAATAAGAAAGTAGATATGTCAAAGAGGTTTTTATTAATAAGTTCGTTACTGGTATTTGCAGGAACTATCGGATGTACTAAAAAAACAGTAAATAATCCTGTGTACCCTAGTGATTCGGGAGCGTTTACTTATACGGTTGAGGGGATAAAAGACACTACTCTAGAACGTGTGGGTAGTGCTACTATGCCTATTTTAGTAAAGAAGTTGACTGGAGGAACGGAACGAGTTACATTTTCTCAGTTCGATGTGCCAGATGGTATGGACGTGACAATGGAAAAATCTATAGAAGAGCCTTCATTCAATACATTTATAAAGATTACCACTACCAGAACCAAAGTAGGGAAGTATCCTATAAGAATAACAGCTGCTAGTCCTACCACAGGCATTACAGAATATAAAATGACTGTTACTGTTACTGATTATACCAATGAAGCTACTGGACTTAAAGGTACATTTGAAGAGAAAGGTAATTGTTCAGCTACAGGGCATGATGTAAATGTTGTCATAGCAAGTAGTCAGATAAATAGAATTATCATAAGAGGCTTTTGGCAGGGAACAATGACTAACGAGGTGTATGCTGATTTGGATAGAAATAACAAGACACTATCTATTCCATCTCAAACAGTTTTTGGAATTACTTTCACAGGCTCGGGCACATATACCGACAATGAAATGGTAATTAACTATACGGCAAAAGGTACTACAGTGAATCAGACCTGTACAAGTACATTTACCAGAAAATAGTATGATTAAGGCTGTGTAGCGGTATAGACAACACCTACTGTATAGATGCCTGCAGGATACGCATTTCCTGGAGTTGCCTTGTAATTGATAGCGAATGTTTTAGCAGCGCCATTATCACAATCTGTTAATATATTAGTTGGTGTACTGCTTAAGGTCATATAATTGCTAGATCCTAATTGGGAAGAAACGTTACCACCAGTATTATTTGATGTAAGAGCTAGCTTTAATATGTTTACCGGCATAACAGGTGCAGGTAGTGTACTACCTGAATAAGAGAAATTAGTTGCATCGGTTTTTACGCTGACTACAAATTTCTCATTAGAACTTACTTTGAATTCTTGATTAGTAGATTGTACACCGTTAGCGTATTGGTTGGCATTGCTAAATGCAATACTTACATCTTCAGCTGTAATTGTATTGATTTGGATAACGGGACTTAAATCTAACTCAATAGATTGCCTAGCAGAACTGCTAGTGTTTTGACCGTAGGATATAGTAGCTACGGATAGTAGTAGTATGGTAATAGTTCTCTTCATTATCTCTTAGTAATTTGGGCGATAATTAATAATCTATATGAGTCTCTCTCTATTACCGTGAATATTTCACCTCTCACAATAAAATATTCATATGTGAAAGTAATACTTTTATTTGTATATGCAATACTTTATATAAAAAAAGAATAACAAATATGTTTTGTTATTCTTTAAATAATATGCGTAATTGATTGTTTATTAGTTGTTTGTGGCTATTTTTGGTCTTGAGGTTTTTTTACTTCAATAGTGCTTTCTACAGCTTCTAGAGGTATATCTTCACCAGCATCAAGCACACCAAGTACATTATATTTACCCTCAGGCATGTTTTTAGGTAGTTCGAAGGTTACTAGTCTTTTTTGTCCTGGAAACATAGGAAACTCTACATTGTCAAGTTTAGTCTGCTCGCCATCACTCATAGAGGTAAACTCTAAATATGCTTTACATTCTAACATGATATCTCCTGTATTTTTGCAAGACAGGTTATATACATTAGGTATATCTGCAACAGGTTTGATATCAATCACCTCAATTCCTTTTTCAGAAACATTAGGAGGTGTTTGGTATACGTGTACACCAACTCTTAATAGATTTCTCACCGCTGCTTGAGCATTATTATCGTCGGTTTTAGTTTGTTCCTGCACTGTTTCTATGAAGATCATAGCCCATCTCATTTTAGGCTTTGTATCATCGCCCGGAGCTCTTAACTGTACTGTAAGTTGTGTTGATTCTCCCGGTTCTAGTTCTATGAAGTTCTTGTCTAATGTTATCCATGAAGCGCAAGATCTGTCAATAGTATTGGGCTCATAGTAAGCATGACCACCTACAGAGTCTCTTATCCAATCGTTCAGATAGGTTCTAAATTGTACTTTTTGTGACGAACCATTTGAAATGTTGATGACTTGTGCTTCTCCTTGTCCTGCAGATAAGTTGAAATCTAAAGTAGTGGGGTATACCCCAAGGTTTTGTGCTATAGTATTGTTACTTATCCCTAATACCAATACTATGAGTAGTGTGAAAATAATACGTGGGTTAACTCTCATGTACGTAAAAATAAAACAACTATTCTTAAAATAATATAGATGTGCCAGTTATTGTATTTTCTATAACAGGAATAATCTAAAATAATCCTTAACTTTATAAAATAAGAGGATTCCTATTCACATAGATGCCAAGATATACTAGGTGTCTGGAAGTAAGTATTTTCATAGTATAAGGTATATAAGAGACAGATTATGAATGCTATGCAGCATTTATTAATTTAATGGTATAACTTGTATTTTCTTTAATGAGAGTATTTTTTTTAATATTATTTTCTTTTGTAACCATGTTTGCATTTTCTTCTTATAAAGGAGGAGATGATGACGATGATGGAGGTGGTAATGGAAATGGTAAAGGTAAGAATGACGCCTATTTAGAGGTCAACACTAATAGGAGTTTGAGCTTTACATGCACCAAGCCAGATGATTTAGAGCAAACTCAAGTAATCAATAACGCAATTACACTAAAGTTTAAAACAAAAAAGTCTAATTGCTCTATACATGCGAAGGTGACGAATTATACAGTGCCTCGTGGGGGTAATTCGAGTGTAATACCACTAGAGTTGTTATATAGTTCTAGTAACTCTTCCAATGCAACGGGGTTGATTACTCAACCCATACAGCTTACTCGTTACGATCAGCAACTTTTTATACAACCTAAAAAATCACAGACTTTCCAGTTCAGGTATGATCTAAGACTAATGCCCTTAGGGTATGAGTCACCTGCTGGAAGATATAATTTCACCATACTCTTTACAATGACACAGCCTTGAGGTATTTATACTCCATATTGTTATTATGTTGCCCGTTCCTGTTAGCTGCACAGGGATATACAGGCGGTGCTGTAGGATCTTTTGATGTTTATGATATACAGTCAATAAGTATTACAGGGCTGAAAGGGATTGTCAATTTCAATGATCCTAGCGATTACTTTGGAGGTCAGACAGTTAATAATTATGCTCAGGTTTCTATTAAAAGCAATAATAACTGGCAAGTAAGCGTGTCTACTAATAGTTCAAAATTTACCCCGCTTACTACAGGGGCAAGTAAAGATATGCCTTCTACTATATTGCAAATAAGGGTTAATGGTAAGGCCAATTTTATAAATATGACCATCAATAGCCAAACCTTGAAAACGGGCAATAGAGGAGGAATAAAAAAGTCGGGTAATGAATTCAATATCGATATGAAGTTTGACCCCGGATATAAATATAATGGTGGCTTATATGATATCGGTCTCATTTATACACTTACACGCCAGTAGTAGGTTTTAGGCAGATATAGCCTATATTTACGAAATAATAATTTCCTGAGATAACAATTATGAAAAAATTACTTCTTGCTATAGGAGCTATAGCGTTGCTATCTACAAATGTAGCCTACAGTCAGGCTAAGCTGGTAGAAACCGTAAAGAAAAAAGGTAATGAGCTTGTGATACCATATGAGCGTTATGTATTGCCAAATGGTTTGACATTGATCATACATGAAGATCACTCTGATCCTATTGTGCATGTTGACGTTACGTATCACGTAGGTTCTGCAAGAGAAGAGATAGGGAAGTCGGGTTTTGCGCACTTTTTCGAGCACATGATGTTCCAAGGGTCGGATAACGTGGCTGATGAGCAACATTTTAAGATCATTACTGAAGCAGGAGGTACACTTAATGGTACTACCAATAAAGACAGAACAAACTATTTTGAAACAGTGCCTAGCAACCAGCTTGAAAAAATGTTGTGGCTTGAGGCAGATCGTATGGGCTTCTTATTAGATGCTGTTACACAGAAGAAATTTGAAGTGCAGAGAGCTACTGTAAAAAATGAGCGTGGCCAAAACTATGACAACCGTCCATATGGTTTAGTAGGTGAGGTAGCGGCTAAAAATCTATATCCATACGGTCACCCATATTCATGGTTGACTATTGGTTATATAGAAGATCTAAACAGAGTAGATGTTGGTGATCTTAAGAATTTCTTCCTTCGTTGGTATGGTCCAAACAATGCTGTGCTAACAGTAGGTGGTGATGTGAATAAGAAAGACGTTGTAGCACTTGTTGAGAAATACTTTGGTTCTATACCAAGAGGTAAGGAAGTAAATAAAATGTCTTTGCCTGCACCTGTATTGGAGAAAGATAGGTATGTTTCTATGACAGATAACTATGCTAAACTCCCAATGCTAAGAATTGTTTACCCAAGTGTGCCTAACTATCATGAAGATGAGGCGCCGTTAGATTGCTTAGCAGAAATATTAGGCCAAGGCAAAAACTCTATTTTCTATAAAAACTTTGTAAAGGCTCAAAAAGCTGTTGCTGCAAATGTGAGCAATCCTTGTAGTGAGCTTTCTGGTGAGTTTTCTATCATGGTAGTTCCTTATCCTGGTCAAAAACTATCAGACATGAAAGAGATGGTAAAAGCATCTTTAGAAGAGTTTGAACAAAGAGGCGTTACTGACGAGGATATTGAGAAATTTAGTACTGGCATGGAGTCTTCAATGATCAACGGTCTTGAAAGCGTTTCAGGTAAAGTATCATCATTAGCTTCTTTCTATACATTTACCGGTAATGCTAATAGAATAAAAGATGAGGTGAAGAGATACTCTAGCGTAACTAAGGAAGATGTAATGCGTGTATATAATAAATACATCAAAGGTAAGCATGCTTTATACGTAAGCGCTACACCTAAAGGGCAAGAGTCAAACATTGCAGGTGCTGACAATTACACTGTATCAGAAGCTGGATACAAGTCGCCAAACTATGGTTACGACGGGTTAAAGTATGTAAAAGCAAAAGATGATTTTGACAGAAGTAAAATTCCTGCAAGCGGAGCTACTCCTGTAGTAAAAGTTCCGGATTACTGGACTGCAAACCTTCCGGGTGGTGTTGAAGTAATAGGTACTCAGACAAATGAAATACCTGTAGTTACTATATTACTACATTTTAAAGGAGGTAAAATGTTAGATGCTAACGATTTCTCTAAAGTAGGTTTGTCTAGCATGTTTGCATCTATGATGGACGATGATACTAAAAACTATACTGCCGAAGAATTTAGCGTTGCGCTAGATAAATTAGGTGCTAGTATAAGAGTAAGTTCTTCTTTAGATGGTATCGAAGTAAGCGTAAGAACGTTAAGTAAAAATCTAGATAAAACAATAGAGCTTCTAGAGGAGAAGTTGTTGAATCCTGTTTTTACGCAAGAGGCATTTGATAGAGAGAAAAAGAGTACAATTCAAGGTATTCAAAACTCAGCTACAAGACCTACATATATAGCTAGTACTGTGTTTAGTAAAATGCTATATGGTGATAAGAACATATTAGGTTGGCCAAGTTCTGGTACTGTAGAAACAGTATCTAACATTGAATTGGCAGACATACAAGCATATTACAAAGATTACTTCTCTAAAAACGAAGCTGAAGTTATTGTTGTAGGAGATGTATCTAAAGATAGAGTTTTATCAAAGCTGCAGTTCTTGAATAAAATTACGAACAAGCAAATTGACATGCCTGAGATTCCGGCAGTAGAGTCTAAGAAGAAACCAAAATTATATTTTGTAAACGTTCCTAAAGCAGCACAAACTCAATTTAGAATTGGTAAGGTTACAAATATGAAATATGATGCACTTGGAGACTATTATAAGAGTAATGTATTGAACTACCCATTAGGTGGTGCATTCAATAGCCGTTTGAATCTTGACTTAAGAGAAGATAGAGGATGGACCTATGGTGCTAGAAGTTACTTCACTGGTGATAAATATACTGGTACTTATCAATTTAGTGCTGGTATAAAAGCTAACGTTACAGATAGTGCTATGATGGATATCATTAAGATAATGAAAGAGTACAAAGAGAATAGCATTACTTCGGAAGAGCTAGCATTTACAAAGAGTTCAATGACTCAGAGCGATGCTCGTAAATACGAGTCTGGATATCAAAAAGCAGGTTTCTTAAGCAGAATACTTGATTATGATCTATCTGCTGATTATCCTAAAGAGCAAATGCAGATCCTTGAAGGATTGTCTGTACAGGAGATATCTAAAATGACTAAGCACTTCCTACCTGCTATTGAGGAAATGGATGTGGTTTTAGTTGGAGATAAGGAAACAGTTTGGGAAGGCATACAAAAGTTAGGTTATGAAGTTGTAGAACTGGATAAAGACGGTAATAAACTATAATAGATTTTTTAATGTAATATCCAACGCCGCCCAAAATATTGGGCGGCGTTTTTTTTCTGAAAGCATTAACGTAACTTTTTGCCTCATATCACTTACATTCGTATTCTAATTTTAATAAAATGCAACAGACAGATTATATAAGCGTGCCTTATGGCCAAACAGTACATGGTGAAGAGGAGATAGAAGCGGTTGTAAAAGTGTTGAGAACATCTACCCAAATGGGTAAGCATGTAAGGGAAATGGAGGAGCGTGTGGCTAAGCTGTATAGCAAGGAATATGGCATAATGGTCAACAGTGGTTCCTCTGCGTTGTATTTGGCAGCTGAGCTGATGGACTATGAAAAAGGTTCGGAAATAATTACACCTGCACTAACATTTTCTACAACTGTGGCACCACAAGTTAAAAAAGGGTGGGTGCCAGTATTTATAGATGTAGAGGAAGGGACTTATAATATAGATGCTAATAAAGTGGAAGAAATGATCACGCCAAAAACTAAGGCTATGATCATACCAAACCTTATGGGTAATTTACCTAACTGGAAACAACTAAGAGAGATAGCTGATAAGCATAACTTATTCGTTCTAGAAGACTCAGCTGATACTTTAGGAGCAGAGGTTGACAATGCTTCTTCAGGTAGATATACTGATATGAGTACTACAAGCTTTTATGGTTCTCATATTATCAACTGTGCAGGTAATGGTGGAATGCTTTGTGTAAATGGTGAGGCTTTTTATAATAGAGGAAGGCTATTAAGAAGTTGGGGTAGAAGTTCTTCTCTATTTGTAGAATCGGAGAAGATAGAAAATAGATTCAATGTAGAGGTTGATGGTATCCCTTACGATGCAAAATTTGTATTTGAAGAGCCTGGGTACAACCTTGAGCCGTCGGAAATGGGTGCTGCATTTGGTATTGTTCAGTTAGATAAATTAGCTAGCAATATAGATACTAGAACAGCTAACTACACCAAAATGAGGAAGTTCTTCGAGCAGTATGAAGAGTATTTCGTTTTGCCAAAACAGTTCCCAAATTCAAGAACAGCATGGTTAGCTTTTGCAGTTACCATAAAAGATACGGCTCCTTTTGTAAGAAGAGATCTGCAAATTTTCTTAGAGAAAAGAAATATAATGACACGTACTGTCTTTACTGGAAATATTATGAGACAGCCAGGTTTCAAGAATGTAGAATATCGTTGTAGTAAAGATGGCGCTCCAGAGTCAGACAAAGTAATGCGCGGTGGTATGTTGTTAGCATGTCATCATGGCCTTAACGATGCACAAATAGCACATGTTATGGATAGCGTTACAGAGTTTATGAAGAGTATATAAAGTTTATGGATATTATAATAAGTATCTTTTTAGGATACAGAAATGGTATTAAAGCCAAGAATAAGGGCTATAATAACATGGCTTGGGCATTATTGTCTATTGGTGCCTTTTTCTTGGGAGAAGTATTGGGTTGGTTGTTGATGTTTGGGTTGTTTTATAATGGCAGTTATAGTCAGGATAATGTATTGGTTTTCATAACATCAAATCCTATAAGAGTTATTACTGCACTTTTTTGTGGTTTTGGAGGCTATTTGTTAGTAAAATTCAGGCTGAGTAAACTGCCTGATATATCTTCAAAAGTAGAATAGGATTACCATCCTAAGACCTCTTTTAGTTTTGTCATACCACTTTTACTAACCGTAATCTTTTCTCCGCAATGGAGTAGGGCAATATGGCTGTCTTTACCATAAGGTTCTATTTTAGATAGCTGGCTGATAGGAATAATATAAGAACGGTGTACACGAACAAATAGCTTAGGGTCGAAGTTCTTTTCTATGTTCATTAAGGTTGATTTCTTCAAAAAACTACCATTTGCCGTCACTACTTTGATGTAGTCATCATTAGCTTCAATGTAGAGGATGTCTTGAGACGGGATGATCTTTATTTGTCCTTTGTCCTTTACTACTATTCTTCGCTGAAACCCTTCAAACATTTTATTTTCCGTTAGCGTTTCTATATTAGTGCCAGTATTGGTGTTTAGTTTGCTAAGCGATTTTTGTATAGCGTCATCAAAACGCGATCTTGTGATAGGTTTTAGTAAATAATCAATTGCATTAGCTTCAAACCCTTTTAGCGCATATTCATCAAAAGCCGTAGTGAAAATAACTGCAGGAGGATTTTCTAGTAATTCCAGCATTTCAAACCCGTTTAATTTAGGCATTTGAATGTCTAGGAATATTAGGTCTGGAGATAATTCTTGAATCTTTTTAAACCCTTCAAATCCATCCTCACATTCAGCTACTACATTAAATTCAGCATAGTTTTCCAATAGAGAGCGCAATAGCTGTCTGCCTAGCATTTCATCTTCTATAATGATTACTTTATACATCTTTCTGAGGTATTTTGATTATAGTTTCAAATATTCCGTCTTTAGCGTTTGTTTGTAGTAGGTCTGTTCTATTATAGGTTAAAAACAGTCGTCTTTGTATTCCTTTTAGCCCGAAGCCTGTCCCCTTATGTGGCTTACTCTCAACATCATGGGGGTTTGTAATAGTTATTATTAAAAGGTGAGCTTTTTGTGTGATATTGATCTCAATATTGATACGCCCGGTATTGCCATATACACCATATTTTACAGCATTTTCTAAAATAGGTTGTAACAAAAAAGGCGGTATTGTGGCAGTTTCGCTGGCATCGTTTTTAGTTATTATGTTTAGTCTGTTGCCAAAGCGTATGGCTTCTATATCTAAGTATGATTGGATGTATTGAAGCTCTTCTTTAATAGGGATATTCTCTTTAGCATCCTTGTTAATAGAGCTACGTAAAAAGTCTGATAGTTTACCCGTCATCTCTTGTGCCATGTCAGGAGAGGTATATACTAGTGCGTTGATAGAGTTAAGGCTATTATATAGAAAGTGAGGTTGAAGTTGTTGACGAAGTTTGTACAATTCAGCTTCTCTTAAGAGCATGTTGGCATCACTTTGTTCATTTAACTTTTTTTCAAGAGCCGTGTTTTTCTTTGTAAGTGCGGCATAAGTAGCTGTCCATGCACATAGTAGCCATATGGCTATATACCTGATCGGCATAGAATAAGACAAGAAGGTGAGTAGTTCTTTATCATCAGGCGCTACAATAATTCTAATGATAAATTCGTTGATGTATTCTGCAATAAAACTAAGAACCGTAGCTATTATTATGGAATAGAGTAGAATCCCAACTTTAGTGGGGTAGTTATTTATAACTATTGTAACAGAAAGAATCGTTAATGGTAATAGTACTAGTGATATAAGGCTATCTGTTAATGCAAACTCAAAACTCTGCTCATAAAAACAGTAGAGCAGCGCAAATTGCATTATTACAATGAATAATGAGAAAGATGGTAGCAGCCAGTTATTATATGTTCTTCTTGTAGCCAAATACTTTATTTAACTAGCCCAAACTGGTGAGGTTACCGGTGATACTTCTTTTATTATTGAAAATAGTTGAGCTCCATGTTTTAAGTCTACTTGTTGCAGGTCTTTTACTGCAACCATAACCCAGGTTATAGGTCTGCCGTGTCTGTCTATAAAAGTAGACTCTTCTGCCGCGCCTATTTTTTTAGCTTCTTTTAAGGCCTCTCTATCATCTTCGGCAAAAAGTACCCTCCATTGTTCTTCGTATTGTTCCGATTTTACTTCAGAACATTTGATGCTGAAAATTATTTGTGCGACGTATGCGTTCATTGCAGATGTTTTATGGCTAATGTTTTAATATGATTTGATTTCAATACTTCCAAATGTGCAGCTACCGTTAAGAACAAGTGTTTTCTTATCTTCTGTGCTGGCACTGCCAGTATACATACTTCTATGGTCTTCCAAGCTGCCAAAGCTTGGGTCTATATTGTTTTTTACATCCCAATCAGAAGGGATGATCAATTCAACACCGCCAAAGGCAACTTTGGTATTCAAAACCATAGGCGCTCCATCTATATTATCAGCTTGTAGTAAGTTGATCTCAGCACCACCAAATGTGATATTAACATCGCCTCCTTTAAAGGTTTTTGAGGTTACAATTTCTTTTCTTCCCCCAAAGGTTACATCAACATTTACAAGGTCACTGTCGTTGGTGTTGGCTTCAATATCTTTGTAGCATCCACCCTTTTTTTTTGATTGAGGTTTAAAGATAATATATATACCTATTAGCATTAAGCCAGCGGGTAGTGCTAGGGTGGCAGAGCTAACTCCCAATATTGTAAACTCAGGTATTAGTTTAAATACGCCGATAGCGATCAAAATGTAAGGGGCATTATTTCTAAACTTGTTTTTAATACCTATTAGTAAACCTACGGCTATGAGAATGATAGGCCAAAACTCTCTTATATTAAAATTTAAAAGCTCAAGCTTTCTTAGCAAGATAACAGCACCTACTAATAAAACTGCAAACCCGAACCACCTCTTGTCTCCCTCTTTGCTAGAGCGACCTTTTCTTCTGTTACTTATTTGGTTTGACATAGTTATTTATTTAATGATGTAAAGATAGTATTGTAAACAAGGCATGGGTATCCTTATTAGGTAAGAAAAATATACTAGTCGGTGAATGACGTAATATGGTCGGTGAGTGCTATTAATGCAGCTTTTTGGTGTCCCAGTTCAGTTTTGGGAAGGTCTTTTTTCTTAGCGCAAAGTATTGCCAAATAATGCTTTTGGGGTATATCCCTGCTGTGTTTGGATGCATAATATGCTTTTGTGCATCTTTTCTCTTTTTAAGCCATTTTCGCAAACCGCCATAAAAGCTAAAATGTGCCTTTATTACTGTAAAGAAGCCTTTTATATTGCCTGAAAGTAGTAGCTGTAGGCCTGCTATGCCATCCAATACGAGGCGTAATGGTATGAGCCACAGAAGCTTAGACGCTTTTTCGTTCTTAAGTAGTAAAACAAGGTTGTTCCTGAAGTTATAAAAAAGCTTTTGTGGGCTACCATAGCTTATCACACTGCCACCTACATGAAACACTGTAGATTGACCTATATAGCCAATTTTGTAGCCTGCGTTTTTTAATCGCCAGCAGAGGTCTACCTCTTCCATATGAGCATATAGGTCTTTATCTAAACCACCTACTTTATGATATAGATCTGCACGTACCATAAGGCAGCCACCAGAAGCCCAAAATATTTCTATATCATCATCATACTGCCCTTTGTCTTCTTCCAGGTCATTAAATATGCGACCTCTACAAAATAAGTACCCCCATTTATCCATGAAACCACCTCCCGCACCAGCATATTCAAAATGTGTACGTTGTTTCCAGTAACGTATCTTAGGCTGGCATGCAGCTAGCCCTTCATGTAGCTGCATTGCGTTTATCAAGGGGGAGAACCAGTTAGGAGTCACTTCAAAGTCGGCACTAAGTAATACGTAGTATTTAGCTTCTATTTGCTTAAGCGCTTCGTAATAGCCATTAGCAAAACCCTTGTTAATGGCTATTTGTAATGTTTTTACAGTAGGAAAGTTGGATTGGATATAATGCAAAGTATCATCTGTAGATGCATTATCTACCAGTACCACATCATATTTTGTGTTAGACTCAGATACAATTAATGGAAGAAATTGCTCGTGCCATTGCTTGCCATTATAGCTGAGAATAACGACAGCTGTATCTGAATCGCAAATAATCATCGCTAACGCAAATGATTATTTATACTTAGGATTATACTTAGTATTATCAGGTACTTCTATGTCTTCGTTGCTCTTGTAGCTATCTTGGTATAATCTGTAGCAGCCAGACCACGCAAAGATGAAAAAGCCAAAGAAAAATAATATGAAAAGAAAACGAGACTTTGAAGGCTTACTTAGTTCAATGTCTGCTGGGTTTTCAACCGTGTTATCCTGATTGTTGTGTTGCATCTCCATGAAAAACGAATTTCCGTCGCCAAAAATAGTGGTTATTCGTTCAAAATCATAATATTTTTACCAAGAATTGGTTATTATCTTGAGTCGTATATGCAGCAATATCTTAATTGGAAAACATATTTAACCATTATAGCAGTATGTATCGTTGGTGCATCCCTCTATTATACCAATCAGCTAGCTAGCAAATTAGCTATTGAAGAACGTAAGGAGGTAGAAAAATTGGTGGATGGGTTCATAACTATAAATAAAGCCGCACCCGAGCAAGATGTGACGTTCGTATCCAAATTTATTTCTGATAATACTACCATCCCGCTCATTATTACCGACGAAGAAGGAAATATCATTGACTTTAAAAATATAGATACAGCTCGCTCCAACAACGGTGCAAAGTATCTGGAAGATACCTATAACGACCTGAAGAATTTAAGAGAACCGCTAGTGGCAGATCTGGGTTTTGGTCTAGGACGCAACTATGTTTATTACGGAGATTCTTATTTATTAACACAGCTAAGGTATTACCCATTTATACAGCTGGGTATAATTATACTTTTTTTACTGGTTGTAGTTATAGCCCTAAGCACTGCGCATAAATCTATACAGAATCAAGTTTGGGTAGGGCTTTCCAAAGAAACAGCTCATCAGTTAGGCACTCCGCTTAGTTCTATTGAAGGTTGGTTGGAGCTTTTGAAAGATGATGAAAAGAACCATGAGGCAGTGAATGAAATGCAAAAAGATCTGGACCGCTTAAAGTTAGTGGCTGACAGATTTGGAAAGGTAGGTAGTGTGCCCAATATGGTAGAGGAGAACCTTATTAGTAGATTGGAGAGCATGGTAGGTTATATGCAGAAGAGGGCACCAGCCAAAGTGGATATTTCCTTGAAGTCGGAGGAGCCAGAGGTATTAGTTAATATTTATGGACCTTTATGGGATTGGGTGATTGAGAATTTGATCAGGAATGCGTTAGATGCTATGGAAGGAAAAGGAAGTGTTGTTATTGAAGTAAACAATACACCCCAACAAGTGATCGTAGATGTAAGTGATGATGGTAAGGGCATACCCAAGCACCAAGCAAAGAAAATATTTAACCCGGGTTTTACTACAAAGAAAAGAGGGTGGGGTTTAGGCTTATCATTATCAAAGCGTATTATACAAGATTACCATCATGGGTCTATATTTGTAAAGGAGTCGGAAGTGGGTGTTGGAACTACTTTTCGCATCATACTTAGAAGATAGTTTTCAGTTTTTCAATTTTCAAACTACATTTGCAATCCTCAAGCGGCGGTGTTGAAACTGGTAGACAAGCAGCGTTGAGGTCGCTGTGTCCGCAAGGACGTGGGAGTTCGAATCTCCTCTGCCGCACATTATAAGAATAAAGGCTGCCTATTGGCAGCCTTTATTTATTGCTTAGTTTTTTAGTTTGTCTTTGAAGACTTTTTTAAACTTCTCAAGTTTGGGTTTTATTACAAAGGTGCAGTAGCCTTGGTTGCTATTGTTATTGTAGTAGTCTTGATGATAGTCTTCTGCCTTATAAAAAGTGTCATATTCGGATATCTCTGTTACAATTGGTCCATTGAATGCACCTTCTTCATCAAGTTTCTTCTTATAGTATTCTGCTTTTTCTTTTTGCTCCTTGCTATGATAAAATATAGCAGATCGATATTGAGTACCAACATCATTACCTTGTCTGTTAAGTTGGGTAGGGTCATGGGTGGTCCAAAAAGCAGCTAGTAGCTCATCATAAGTTAGCTTGTCAGTATCGTAATACACATTTACAGCTTCAGCATGGCCTGTTGTTCCTGTGCACACTTGCTTGTAGGTAGGGCTGGTTACATGGCCGCCAATGTATCCTGACTCTACTTTGTTCACCCCGTCTAGCTGTAAAAACTGTGCTTCTACACACCAAAAACAACCGGCAGCAAATGTAGCAATGCCTACTTCTTTTCCTTTTTCTGTATTTGTATTCATTTCTTTAAACGTCTTTGAGTTGTTGTAACCGCTTTTTTGAGCACAAGCGGTTAAGTGTATAATGGATAAAAATAATAATACGGCATATCTGATTACTTTGATCATAGTTGCAAATTTATAGTATAGACGAGTCAAGGGCTTAATACTTTCATTGATAAATACTATTGTTATTTCTTTAACATATACGGCCAATAAAGGCTTTTAGATGTTGGTCTTAATATTGAGGTTTAAAAAATATAACATTATTATAAAATTGTTTTTGAAAATCCATCAGCTTATATAATTTTGCGCTCGGAGGGATGGCAGAGTGGTCGAATGCGGTAGTCTTGAAAACTATTGACTGTCACAGGTCCGGGGGTTCGAATCCCTCTCCCTCCGCATCAGAAAAGTTAAAAGCTTTCAAAACCCCACAAACATTAGGTTTGTGGGGTTTTTTCTTGCAATCAATTCTGCCAAAAAGATACTAATTCTTGGATAGGCAGGTAAAGACGCACTAGCTAAACGTATATTTAAATAGTTATTGCCTGAGGTAGATGAAGTAGTCAAACTGATAAAGAGAGAGGAAGAGAATGTAGCACAGGTAATAAAGGAAGATATGATGGAAAGTATTGGTTTTGAGCCAAAGTTGAGATATGAGTATTAGCAGCAGAAAGAGACTAAAGCAGCATAGTATTATGAAGGCATCTACTAATATAAATGGCGTTTATACAGTTGTTCTACGGTATATAGTTTAATTATACATTGAGTAATGATTGTAAAATAGAGCAGTATTTTACTAGTGTTTATTAAGCCTAAAGTAATTTTAAGACTTGTACGCGCGTGAGGATGAGGATGTTGACAAATGTTTACAATTTTATGTTTAACTACTTGACAAAACATTATATTTTTTAGTGTCTTCATTCACATTTTATTAAGAACATAGTGTCTATTATTAGCTTATTTTTATAATGTTTTCATGGTGATAGGGTTTATAGGGGCTGGTCTGTTCTCAGGCTGGCTTTTGCACAATAAGGGTGTTTTCACCCTGTATGATTAGAATGAGCATTTTTGTATTATTGTTGGTGTTTTAGCCACATTATGAACCAAAATCCTGAACAATTAGCTCGTGATAATATAGATAGGCTTTTGCAGGCTAGTGGCTGGCTGGTGCAGGATAATAAGAAGATAGATTTATCTGCTAATAAAGGAATAGCTGTAAAGGAATATCAAACCGATGTAGGACCAGCAGACTATGTGTTGTTTGTAAATAGAAAGCCATTTGGTGTTATAGAAGCTAAGCGCGAAGATGAAGGGTTTCGTTTAACAGTACATGAAGATCAATCTCATGATTATTCAGTGGCTAAGCTGAAACATCTAAACAACGGCCCTCTGCCATTTGTGTATGAGAGTACGGGTGTAATTACTCAATTTACCGATTATAGAGACCCAAAGCCGCGTTCCAGAAGCGTGTTTACTTTTCATCGACCAGAGACACTTGAGGAGTGGGTAAAAGATGAAGCGTCTTTAAGGCAAAGGTTGCAACGACTACCAGACCTTAATACCGCCTCTTTAAGAGACTGCCAAGTAAACGCTATTACAGATCTTGAACAGTCTTTTAAAGAGGCAAGACCTAAGGCATTAATACAAATGGCTACGGGGGCAGGTAAAACATTTACAGCTATTTCATTTATATACCGTTTGCTGAAACATAGCGATGCTAAAAGGGTATTATTCTTAGTAGATACCAAAAATTTAGGGGAGCAGGCAGAGCAGGAATTTATGAAGTACCTGCCTAATGATGATAATAGAAAGTTTACAGAGCTCTACTCTATACAACGTTTGCAAAGCAGACATTTGGCGCAAGACTGCCAAGTATATATAAGCACCATACAGCGCCTATACTCTATACTAAAAGAGCAAGACCTAGACGAAGCTCTAGAGGAAGAGAACCCCAACGAAAGAACCTTAGAGATAAAAGAGCCACCACCAGTAGTCTATAATGAGAAACTACCGATTGAGTTTTTCGATTTTGTAGTGATAGATGAGTGCCATAGGAGTATATACAATGTGTGGCGACAGGTGTTGGATTATTTTGATGCTTTTCAGGTAGGGCTTACGGCTACGCCTGATAATAGAACCTTTGGCTATTTTAATCAAAACGTAGTAAGTAACTATGGCTATGAAGACGCCTTACTAGATGGCGTGTTAGTGCCTTACAATGTATACCTTATAGAAACACAAATTTCTAAAAGAGGGGGTGCTATATGGCGTGGGCAGTATGTAGACAGGCGCGAAAAGCTCACTAGACACAAACGCTGGACACAGCTAGATGAAGACATTACCTACTCTGCTAAGCAGCTAGATAAAGACGTGGTAAACCCTAGCCAAATACGCACCATTATAAAAGCATTTAAAGACAACTGGCAAGGGATGTTCCCCAATAGGAAGGAGCTACCCAAAACGCTCATATTTGCTAAGACGGATAGCCATGCTGATGACATAATAAAAATAGTACGGGAGGAGTTTGCAGAAGAGAATAAATTTTGCAAGAAAATAACTCACCGTGCTGATGACCCTAAGGGTACACTGGCAGAGTTTAGAACAGAGTACAACCCTCGCGTAGCCGTAACGGTAGATATGATAGCAACGGGTACTGATGTAAAGCCGTTGGAGATACTCCTCTTTATGCGCGATGTAAAAAGCCGTAACTACTTTGAGCAGATGAAAGGTAGAGGTACAAGAGTAGTATCGATAGATGAGCTAAAGAAAGTAACCCCGAGTGCTACCTATACCAAAGACCATTTTGTAATAGTAGATGCTATAGGCGTGAGTAAGAGTGTGAAGACCGATAGCCGACCTCTAGAGCGCAAACCTACTGTGCCACTAAAAGACCTACTGCAAGCTGTAGCCGTAGGCAATACGGAGGAAGATGTGTTTACCAGCCTAGCCAATAGGCTATTGAGGCTAGATAAACAGCTAACCGAGCAAGAGCATACGCAGCTGCAAGAAAAGACCAAAGGGCTGGCGCTGAACGATATTGCTAAAAACTTACTCAACGCCCACAACCCCGATACGCTAAACGACCTTGCTGAAAAGATAGAGCGAGAGCATGCTGCAAAATCGCCACAAGAAAAAGAGCAGCTATTAGCCAATGCCAAGGAGCAACTATTGGTAAATGCAGCTAAGGTGTTTAACGGGGAGCTGAATGAATATATAGACCATGTGCGCCGTGTGCACGACCAGATAATAGATGAGGTGAACATGGACACGGTAACACACTTAGGCTGGGAGCGAGATAACGACCAGCAAGCACAGCAAACCGTAGATAGCCTAACAGTGTGGATAGAAAAACACAAAGATGAGATAACAGCCCTACAGATATTTTACGGGCAACCCTACCGCCGTAGGGAGCTTACCTACAAGATGATAAAAGAGCTACTGCAAAAGCTACAGCAAGACCAGCCCACACTAGCGCCGCTACGGGTATGGAGTGCTTACCAGCAACTAGAGCAGGTGAATGGTAGCCCTAAAACAGAGCTAACCGCACTGGTAGCCTTAGTGCGTAGGGTATGTGGTATAGATAGCCAACTGACAGCCTATAGCAAAACGGTGGATAAGAACTTTAAAGAATGGGTATTTGCCCAGCAGGCAGGGCAGCTAAAATATAGCGAAGAGCAGATGCTATGGCTACGCATGATAAAAGACCATGTAGCCAATAGCTTTAATATAGATAAAGAAGACTTTGAGCTAAGCCCCTTTAATTCACAGGGTGGGCTGGGCAAAATGTGGCAGCTATTTGGCGATAAGACAGACGATATTATAAACGAACTAAACGAGGTACTAGCAGCATAAGATGAGCGAAGAGACAAAGATATTGCCAAAAGGATGGGACATAAAACATTTGAATGACCTTTGTGATACAATTTCAGTAAACAAAATCAAGCTAAAACAAAAGGAGTATTTATCTCATGGTAAATTCCCTGTAGTGGATCAAGGACAAGAGATAATTGGGGGTTATTCTGATAAAGAAGAATATATAGTCCCGAGTAATCCGCCATATATTGTATATGGAGACCATACGAAAGTTAAAAAATATATAACCTTTGATTTTATTGCTGGTGCAGATGGGGTTAAAGTTTTAAAGCCTAAGGGTAGCGTAAACCCTAAATATTTTTTCTACTTATTACATGTAGTAAAGATTCCTGATAAGGGTTATGCAAGACACTTCCAGTTCTTAAAAAAGGCTGATTTTCCAACACCTTCTCCAAAAATCCAAGAAGCCATAGTCGCAAAAATAGAAACGCTATTTAGTGAGCTAGATAATGGTATAGCACAGCTAAAAACAGCACAGCAGCAGCTAGATACCTACCGCCAGAGTGTACTTAAATGGGCTTTTGAAGGCAAGCTCACCAACAAAAATGTAAAAGACGGAGAGCTCCCCCAAGGCTGGGAGTGGGTAAGGCTGGTAGATGTATGTAATAAAATACAAGATGGTTCTCATTATTCTCCTAAGAATCAATTTGATCAACCTGGAAAGAATAGATATCTGTATATAACAGCAAAAAATATAAGGAATGATCGCATGGAAATGTCAAAAGTTATATATACTGATAAAGAGTTCTTTGATACTATATATAATAGATGCAACCCTGAATATGGAGATGTATTACTAACAAAAGATGGTATAAATACAGGACATGTAACATTGAATACACTAAAAGAACCATTCGCTTTATTGTCAAGCGTATGCTTGTTTAAGACTGATTCTTCAAAGTTGTCTCCAGCATTTTTGAAATACTACATTCAAAGTCCAATTGGTAAACGGAACATAATCGGACAAATGTCGGGTACAGCTATCAAAAGGATAATACTAAAGAAAATAAAAACGTCTGAAATTTACTTGCCACCACAAGATGTACAATCTCACATAGTCCAAGAAATAGAAAGCCGCCTAAGTGTGGCAGATAAACTACAAGAAACCATCACCACCAGCCTCGCCCAAGCAGAGTCGCTCCGCCAGAGTATACTCAAGCAAGCCTTTGAGGGTAAGCTGGTGTAAAACATGAAAACTATACTATAGATGAAACTAACCAATGAAGAACAAAAAACCTACAAGACTTATGGTAATGTATTGTGGAGGTTTTTTGCAGGTGCTAGCATTTTCGTGGGTTTAGCTATTTTATACCATGTATTAGTAAAAGCAGGTAATGGTTATCACATTCCTAGAGAGTCTGAAATTCCTGACCTTGAAAAAACAGGACAGTTCGGGGATTTCGTTGGAGGTGTCATTGGTACATTTTTTTCTCTTGCAGGTGTTTTCTTGTTATACCTAACCCTTAATAAGCAAACTGCTAGTTTTAGTAGAGAGCGTTTCGAGAATAATTTTTTTGAATTGCTAAAACTCCATAGAGATAATGTTGCAGAGATGAGCTATACGAAACATAATAGTCAATCGGGAGTGTTTTCTCAATCAAAAAACAGAAAGGTATTTAGAGTGATTTATCGTGAATTTACGGAATGCTACAAAGAATTGAAAGCCTATACATCTACTGAAGATTTGAATTCTCTTTTAACCGATAGCTACAAGGCTGATTTAAATAATATCAAAAATAGCATTAATGATGATCTCGATATTATAGAGCTTGCTTTGATTGACATCACATACAGTATCATTTTTTTTGGCGTTGGCCAAGAAGGGGCAGCAATATTAAAAAATAGATTTGAAGGGAAGTATAATAGTGACTTTACTAATGGCGTGATACGTTACTTTCAGTGCAAACCGAAAAAAGAGAACGTGAGCGACTTTAATAGTTGGGAGCAACTACAAAACTATTCATATCAGTACTTACAAGAAATAATTAAAGGTGTACTAACTGCGGATACTATAGATGAAAATGTTGAAGAAGATTATTTTAATAGTGTTGGAAGTTTTATTTACAGGTTATTCTTAATTAAGAATAAGTATAAATACTATGATGGACATCAGCATAGATTAGGGCATTATTTCCGTCATTTGTTTCAGTGTTACAAGTTTATTAATTCTAATAATTCATTATTAGAGGAAGAGAAATACTATTATGGTAAAACATTAAGGGCTCAATTATCTACCTATGAACAAGTTCTTTTGTTTATTAATAGTGTTTCAACTCTCGGTATGAAGTGGGAATTACTGCCTGAAGATGATAAAAATGAAAGTAGGATGATTACATTTTATCATTTAATAAAAAATGTAGCCGGAGATAATATTGAAGGAATAAAATATGCAGATTACTATCCTAATGTGAATTATGAAGCAGATGAGTAAAAATATATCGCAAGAATACATAGGTGTATTATTAGATAAATCTAGCGGAAAAAATTATCATAGCAATCCTAAAAGGATATCCGCGAAAAAGGCTTTTGAGTTAACTGAAAAAGAGTTAAGAAGGCTGAATACAATTATTCGTAATAAGAAAATAACTGATGAGCATTTAGCTAACAAGATATTTATGCAGCTTAAACATGAAGCTTCGGAACTTGTTGTCAATGAGTATGTGGAGGATCATTTTACGGCAGCTTATTACTCTTTTTCTGAAATAAAACACAAAATGGAAAAAGAAAATATTTTTGATTATCGAGGTGTGAAAAAGTATGGCTATTTGATAAGTACTTTGTTGTATGATATAATACCATATGCAAATTATGTAGGAGGGAAAGAGGAAGATGGTTATTCATTTTTTAATGGTTGGAAGTCAAATGTGGAAATTTCAAGATGGCATTTTCATGGAACAATGCAGCTTTTATATAATTGCACGTTTGAAAAAAAGGTAATCGATGATAAGTTTGCTTTGATTCTATCTGCAGTGTCTCTTAGGCAAACACTTGAATTGAAGATGAGAAGAATATTAGGGCTAGGTGATTTTTATGATAAGAAAGGGCAAAAGGTATTTGTAAAACATCATTTTTTCTTCGACTTTGTGCTTGAAAAAAAAGAGAGTATAAATATTGAAGGCGTAAATATAAAGTTACTTCAAAAGGTATTTGAGTTTTGCAATTATGCGGTTCACATGGGGCTCATGCCATACGTTTGGCAAATGTTATATGCGGAGAAATTTACATGCCCCTTGTTTTTTGATATGAATAGAAATGAGGATGATAAAAGTTGGAATGCATATAGTTCTGTAAAAATCAATAATTATGAAACTATTAAGCAGGAACTAGAAGATAAGGTTAGGCTAAGTTTTCCTAACACTGAGTATGATTTACATTTTGATTGGATTAGTCCTGAAGCTCAAATAATTGATAATAAATGACAACAGCAACAATAGTAACAAAGGTATGGTCGTTTTGTAACACATTACGAGACGATGGTGTAAGCTATGGAGATTATCTGGAGCAGCTTACTTATCTACTCTTCTTAAAGATGGCAGATGAGTATAGCAAGCCACCGCATAATAGAAAGATCGGTATACCAGAGGAGTATAATTGGGAGAGCCTTAGCAAGCTAAAAGGGGATAAGCTAGATACACATTATGCAAAGCTTCTAAGAGCCTTAGCCAAGCAAGATGGTACATTGGGACAGATATTCACCAAGAGCCAAACAAAAATTCAAGACCCTGCCAAGCTCTATCGTTTAGTACAGATGATAGATAAGGAGCAATGGGTAATGATGGGCTCTGATATAAAGGGAGATATTTACGAAAGCCTCTTGGAGAAGAATGCAGAAGATACGAAGAGTGGAGCAGGGCAGTACTTTACACCTCGTCCGCTAATTAAGGCTATGGTAGAGTGTTTAAAGCCTGAGCCTATGAAAACCATTGCCGACCCCGCATGTGGTACAGGTGGTTTCTTTCTTGCTGCCTATGACTATCTGATTGAGCAAAACTTAGACAAAGAACAAAAACAGTTTTTAAAGCTCAGCACCTTTCATGGTAATGAGATCGTAGCCAATACACGCCGTTTGGGCTTAATGAACCTCTTCCTACACAATATAGGTGATATTAATAGTGAGAGCTTCATATCGCCTAATGATGCGCTTATATCAGAAGAGAGTACTCATTACGACTATGTTCTAGCTAATCCTCCTTTTGGTAGAAAAAGTAGCATGACTTTTACCAATGAGGAAGGAGAGCAAGAGAAAGAAGACCTTACCTACAACCGTCAAGACTTTTGGGTGACTACAAGTAATAAACAGCTCAATTTTGTGCAGCATATTAAATCTATGCTCAAGTCTGATGGTAGAGCAGCTGTTGTAGTGCCTGATAATGTATTGTTTGAGGGTGGTGCTGGTGAAACAGTTCGTAAGAAGCTATTAGAAACAACAAATCTGCATACTATACTACGTTTGCCTACAGGTATATTTTATGCTAATGGTGTAAAGGCAAATGTTATTTTCTTTGACAATAAGCCTGCCAGCAAAACAGCATGGACTAAGGAGGTTTGGGTATATGATTATCGTACCAACATACATCATACGCTCAAAAAGAGTAAGATGGGCTATGCTGATCTAAAGGATTTTGTAGATAAATATAATGCGGATAATCTCAATAAAAGAAAGCAAACTTGGAGCAAAGACAATGAAGAAGGACGTTGGAGGAAATTTACTTATGATGAAATAATAGCTAGAGACAAAACAAGTCTAGATATATCATGGATAAAAGATGACTCCTTAGCGGATTTAGATAATCTACCTGATCCTGATGTATTAGCAAATGATATCATTGAAAATATTGAGGCTGGTTTAGAAAGCTTTAAATCTATCATAGCAGACTTGAAATAGAAAGCTAAACTAAAAAGCATTGTGTTGAATTTTGTTGAAATGTTTATAGAGTGCGTGTAGTTGATAGCCGTATTTTACGGTTAGTTGCGGGAAGATAAGGTAATAATATTGTGTAATTCTAAGTTAGTTCGTACCATTATTTGGTATTCAAAAGTTCTTTAATTGGTGACCTAATATTTATAAGGTAGTAGAAAGTATTGCTAGGTAGGGGAATTAAGTTCGAATCCCTCTCCCTCCGCCAAAAAAATTAAGCCCCATATTTGGGGCTTTTTACATTCATACAATTTTATGTTCGGCTATCTATAGACTAAGCCCTTTTACAAATACTGTCTTGATATTTACAAACTCTTTGATGCCGTGTTCTGACAGCTCACGACCATATCCTGAAATTTTAGTACCGCCAAATGGTAGTCTAGGGTCTGACTTAACTAAAGAATTAATGAAAACAGCCCCATCTTCAGAGTGGTCAATAAACAGTTGTGCATGGGTAGCATTTTTGGTACAAACTGAAACTCCAAGACCATAATTGCTCTTGTTGGCTAATTTTAGCGCTTCTTCAACACTATCTACTACAATTATTGAAGCTACTGGTCCAAAAAGTTCTTCATCAAATGCCGGCATGCCTGGAGTCACATCCGTAAGAATGGTAGGCAGGTAAGTCGCTGCTGTCCTTTTGCCTCCCATTAGTAGTTTTGCTCCTTTTTCTATTGAAGTTTGCACTTGTTTGTCAAGTGCTTCTGCTAGGTCTAAGCGCGCCATCGGGCCTATTCCTGTTGTTTCATCAAGAGGGTTGCCAAGTTGCAATGCCTGTATGTTTTCTTTTAAAAGTTGTGTAAACGCTTCTGCCACATCTCTCATTACAATAAAGCGTTTAGCAGCTATACAGCTCTGCCCTGTATTCACCATTCGTGCAGTAGTACCCACTTTAGCAGCATCCGCAAGGTCAGCATCACTGAGTACCACAAAAGCGTTGCTGCCCCCAAGTTCCAATACTGTCTTTTTAATGTTTCTTCCTGCTGTTGCAGCTACACTTTTGCCTGCACGTTCACTACCGGTAAGTGTTACAGCTTTTACAGCTTTATGCTCTATAACACCGACGGTTTGTTCAGAGGTAATGATCAGGCTTTGAAATGCACCATGAGGAAATCCTGCATCTTTAAATATTTCATCAATATTTAAAGAACAACGAATAACATTCTGCGCATGTTTTAATAAGCATACATTCCCTGCCATCAATGCAGGTGCTGCAAAACGAAATACTTGCCAGTAAGGGTAGTTCCACGGCATAATAGCCAGTATAGTTCCTAGCGGGTGGTATTTCACCATGCTCATTTCCGCATCAGTAGGCACCACCTCATCTTTGAGCATGTTTGCAGCATTGTTAGCATAGTATTCACAAACCATAGCACATTTTTCAATTTCAAGATGTGCTTGTGTGATGGGTTTGCCCATTTCTAAAACTATACTTCGGGCATATTTGTCTTTTCTCTCCCTTAGGATATTGGCAGCCTTTTTGAACAGCTTGCTACGTTCTTCAAAACTGGTTAAACGCCATTGTTTGTATGTGTTGTCGGCTAATTCAATCGCATTATTAATATCACTTTCACTATATGTTTCAAACTCTTCAATAACTTGATTGTTATAAGGGTTAATACTTCTAAATTTTTCCATCGTTACTAGTGTTGATCTGTGCTAATAGGAGTAACAAAATTACGAGAAACTATAGACTGTCGTGTAAGGTGAACTATAGTTAGAATTGATATAAGCTTTTGATCGAATCTACACTTATGTTTCTATGACTAAATGGTCAGAAGTGCCTGAGTATGTATGAAATAAAAAGGGTAGTAGCCCCGCCAGGAATCGAACCTGGATCTAAAGTTTAGGAAACTTCTATTCTATCCATTGAACTACGGGGCCAATAAGGTTGGCAAAGTTAAGAAATAGAAATCATTGATACTATATATAATAAATGCTACATTGTGCTGTCGTAGATGTATATACTGAGTTGTATTTTATGTGTAAATCCTTCAAATTTCTAAATTCCTTATTTGTACTGGTTCTGGCATCTGTTTTTTTTGCCAGTTGTAATAATAGGTTAGAGCCGCGGCCTAAAGAAGATACTCCAGTATTTGTTGATATTGCTGTAGACGCTATTAATGAGATAAAGAACACTAAAGGGAATGAAGCTGCTATTGCTTACATAGATAGCATTAGAGGTATATATATAAACAGGAGCTTGTCTGACAAGTATTATATGTATTACGTCTATGCAGATACTTATGAGCGACTTAACGACAACGATAAAACTAATAAGTACTGTGATACAATAATAAATCTATTAGAAGAAAACGACCCCTCCAACTTTTGGTTCAATAACTATATATGGGCCTACTTTTTTAAGGCAGATATTGAGTTGAAGAAAGGTAATCTTGATGAAGCGTATGAATACTACTACAAGGTGTTGTATTTGGCTGAAGAGTATGGTGATCGTTGCGCTATTGGGTACTATTATTTAAGGACAGGTCATATTATTTATTCTACGGAGCATTATGAAGATGCGGCTGTTTACTTTAAAAGAGCTTTTGATGAAAGTAATGGTTGTATAGATAATTTTGGAAGCTTCTTGCGCCAGCAACAAACGATAAATAATATTGGTCTTTGCTATGAAAAGGCTAACATGTATGATAGTGCTATTTATTATTATAAAGAAGGGATTAGATATATAGAAAGCAATTACAAGAGGTTTACAAATACAAAGCATTGGTTGGCAGATGTAGCTATTGCTGTGATAAACGGCAACCTTGCAGGTATATATGTAAAGCAGGGAAAGGTAGAAGGCGTTGAAGAGATGCTATTAAACAGCATCAATACAAATGAAAAAATAGGTCATGATCTAACAGATGCTCAATATACAAGAATCAAGCTCAGTCACTTTTACTTACAAAATAATAGGTTGAAAGAAGCAAAAGAGCTACTAGACTTAGTAAAAAGTATTAATGATACATTATATAATTATACTGTATGGGTAAGATGGAATGGCGCTATGAGCACCTATTGTGAAATTAAAAATAACCCTGCTAATGCTTTTGTTTATTACAAAGCGTATAAAAATGGCCTGGACTCTCTACATAAGTCAAGAATCAATTTTTCATTAGCCAATGTTGATAATAATGTAAAGAATTTAGGCAAAGAGTATAAAATAGCTTCTTTAGAGCAATCGGCAAATCTTAGAAAAATATCTTTAGCAATAGCACTGATCATAGCTGCCTTAGCTTCTATAATAGCCATTCTTGTGTTTAGAAATTCTGGAAGAACTAAGAAGCATATAAGAACCTTGCAGGAAATGAATCACCAAATAAATCATCAGAAACTTAAAATAAAAGAAGCTTTTGATGATTTGGAAGCTGCTGATAGTGAAAAAGATAGGATTCTAAAGGCTGTTTCTCATGATATGAGAAGCCCTGTTAACTCTGCAATAGCTTTGATAGATCTATTAGAAGAGGATAAAGATGATTTTACTGAAGAACAAAAGGAGTATCTTAGTTTATTGAGAAACTCATGTCAAAATGCATTAACCTTAACTAATGACCTTTTAGAGATAGCAACGCTGCAGGCTGATAAGTTGGAGAAGGAGATGGTAGATCTAAATATTTTAGTAAAGAATAGGGTAGACCTTATAAAGTTTAGGGCCGCAGAGAAAAAACAACTAATAGATCTAAGGCTACCTGATAATCATTTATCTGCTCGTATTAATAGTGACAAGTTCTCAAGAGTTATTGGTAATCTTATTACCAACTCAATAAAATTTAGCCCAGATAATACTACTATTAAAGTTGAGCTAGCACAAGAAAATGAACATTTTCTGTTCTCAGTAAAGGATAGTGGTATCGGTATTCCTGAAAGTATAAAGGGTAAGATATTTGACATATTTACCGATGCAAAACGTTATGGTACTTCAGGAGAGCAACCTTTTGGTTTGGGGCTATCCATATCAAAACAAATAGTGGAGGCCCACTTAGGTAAGATATGGTTTGAGAGTAAAGAAGGTGAGGGCACTACTTTCTATGTAAGCATACCTCTTTCTTCTTAATGTCTAGTGCCACTCTAGGGTTTTGATCATGCGCATAATGTCTTCTCTCAAAAAGTTGTTTACAGGCATTAAAGAGTCGGCATTAGGCTTTACATTAAAGTAAAGCGCACCACGTACAAAGTGCTTTGTTGAATCTGTAGCAAAAAATTGATATGCTGTAGCTGCATTGCCATCTACCTTATAGAATATTCCATGAACTTTCCTTTCTGGGAAATGAAAAACAAAATCTTCTATCATGTCTGCTCTAGAGCTATGTACGGTATAGGTCATGCCATATGAATCCTCAACTAATTTGTCTAATTGTTGAGAAGGGGTTATTTCCTTGTAGCTAAAGTATAATTTACCTCCTGTTGTGTCGTAATCTACTACGATCCAGTAGGGGTTTTCGGTCTCTTCACCAAAGAAAACAGTATCGTTGACCACTTTGCTATATATAGGATGTTCAAAGCTGTAGGGGAAACCTTCAGCTTTAAATTCTTGATATTCATGTTTTTGCGGTAAGTCTATCTTATAGTAGCCTCTAGGTTTTGGGGTGAATACCTCTGGTCTGCAGCCAACAATAGACAGTAATAAAAAAACGATTATTGTGTACCTTAACATAACCCCAAAACTAATTGAATTTGTGATAATTAATACAAACTAACCTTTAGTCTTTATTTATTCGAAGGTGTAACATAGTTTGTTTAATTTTGCAGCCAAATCTTAAAAAAAAATAGATGCAACAAGACGTACCTCAAGATCAGCAGTTGAATATTGAATTGACAGAAGAGATGTCAGATGGAGTTTATTCTAATTTGGTTATTATAACACACTCCTTTGCCGAATTTGTTCTTGACTTTGTGAATGTTATGCCTAATGTGCCTAAAGCAAAAGTAAAATCCCGTGTTGTAATGACCCCTCAACATGCTAAACGCTTGATGAGAGCCCTTGTGGAAAATGTGAAAAGGTATGAAGCTCAAAACGGAGTAATTCAAGAACAGGAGCAAGTGAATATACCATTCAATTTTGGAGGAAAAACAGGTGAAGCTTAATTATATACAATAATTCACACATACATACTTGATGAACGAGAAGATATTAATACTAGACTTTGGCTCGCAATACACGCAATTAATTGCCAGAAGTATAAGAGAGCTAAATATTTATTGTGAGATACAACCTTGTACAAGTCCTATTGAGTACAGTGATGAGCTTAAAGGTGTTATTCTATCAGGAAGCCCATACTCTGTAAACGACCCAGCGGCGCCAAAGCCAAATATTAAAGATATTGCGGATAAGTTGCCGGTGTTAGGTGTTTGCTATGGTGCTCAGCTTCTAGCTCAACAATCAGGAGGTACAGTAGGTAAATCTACTCACAGAGAGTATGGTAGAGCACATTTACAAGATATAGTAAACGATGCCTTGTTAACTACAATTAATACTGGTTCACAAGTGTGGATGAGTCATAGTGACTCTATTAAAGAGTTACCTGAAGGTTTTACAATTATTGCTAGAACAGAAAGCATACCTGTAGCAGCCTACAAAGCCGCTGATTCGTATGCGACTAATCCTGTTTACGGTATACAGTTCCACCCAGAAGTAACGCATAGCACAGATGGTAGACAGCTATTCAAAAACTTTGTTGTAGACATTTGTGGTTGTAAACAAGATTGGACTCCTGCTGCTTTTGTTGAGGAAACTGTTCAACGCATAAAAGATCAAGTAGGAGAAGGTAAGGTCGTAATGGCATTAAGTGGTGGTGTCGATTCTACCGTTGGTGCTACATTAGTGCATAAAGCTATAGGTGATAACCTTCATTGTATTTTCGTTGACAACGGATTGTTGAGAAAAAACGAATTTGAACAAGTTTTGGAAGGATATAAGCATTTAGGGCTTAATGTAAAAGGTGTTGATGCCAGCCAATTGTTCTACGATGGTTTAGCGGGTGTAAGTGACCCCGAAGGCAAGCGTAAGGTAATAGGCAAGTTGTTCATTGATATTTTTGATGAAGAGTCTAAGAAAATAGAAGATGCTAAGTTTTTAGGACAAGGTACTATCTATCCTGATGTGATAGAATCAATATCTGTTAATGGACCTTCGGCTACTATTAAGTCGCACCACAATGTTGGTGGCTTGCCAGAGACGATGAAAATGGAGCTAGTAGAGCCTTTACGCTTCTTATTTAAAGATGAGGTACGTAAGGTAGGTAAAGAGTTAGGTATTGATAGTATTTTCTTGCAGCGCCATCCTTTCCCAGGGCCAGGTCTTGGTATAAGAATATTAGGAGAAGTATCAAAAGAGAAAGTGCAACTATTGCAAGAGGCTGATGCTATATATATGCAGCACCTAAAAGATAGTGGCTCTTATAATGATGTATGGCAAGCAGGTACGATACTTTTGCCTGTTCAGAGTGTAGGTGTTATGGGAGATGAGCGTACCTATGAATATACAGTAGCGCTGCGTGCTGTAACTTCTGTTGATGGTATGACAGCTGACTGGTCGCACTTGCCTTATGAGTTGTTGGCAAAAATTTCTAATGATATCATTAATAAGGTAAACGGTATCAATAGGGTGGTGTACGATATTAGCTCTAAGCCACCGGCAACAATTGAGTGGGAATAATTGTTATGAGTAGATATACGAGATTTCTGTTATTGTTTTTGTCCATTAGTGTGCTTTGTAACACTAATGCAGAGGCGCAATTTTTCAAAAAATTATTTGGGAAGAAAAGTAGTAATACAGCAACAGTAGATACTGGCTCAAATAAGAAGAAGGATATAACAAAGATAAATACACCGTATAAAGCTCAAAAGTTCACTTATCCTCAATCTGTAACTAGAAATAGCTATAGAGTAGATGTATTTATGCGTCTATATCTCGATGAATCTATCGTTGAGAATAAGGTTGTTTACAAAACAAAATTGCCCAGCAAAATAGTCCCAAGCTTATTTTTTTATGAGGGTATGCTTATAGCTTTGGATACGCTCAATAAAAAAGGGTATAATTTTGATATTCATGTACATGATATAGCTAATCCATATACTACGCCGGAGATGTTGATACAAACCGGCGAACTTGATGGAACTGATTTGCTAATAGGAGCCCTACAGTCTAGCGATATACCAGAGATAGCTGACTATGCTAAAAGAAATGAAGTAAACTTTATTTCAGCACTTTCTCCTTCTGATGCAGATATAGTTAATAACCCATATTTTATAATGATCCAACCAACATTGCAGGTACACTGTAATGAGATAAAGAGTAGGCTTTATGAAAGATATGGAAAGGTAAAACCACTTATGCTTTACCGTACTAATAACGATATCGATCTTGAGGCATACAATTATTTAAAAGAAGGTGATGAGTATGGTTATATAGAGCAGAATTGTAATTCATTCCCTCTAAAGAGTGATTTAGAAAAACACTTTATTGCAGGGGGTAAGAATATTATAGTGTTGCCTATTATTAATACTACTTATGCTGTTAAGTTATTAAATGCTTTAGCTGAATGGTTTCCTACTTATAGTTTTGATATATGGGGCATGCCCTCATGGAATAATATGAGTAGTTTGAAAAGCCCTACAGCTTTCCCTAATATGGCTGTACATCTTACCAACCCGTTTTATTTCGATAATTCTACAGGCTATGGCAAAGCTCTTTCTAAAAAATATGCAGAGCAGTTTGGAGATGAAACACCCAATGAGCTCGTATACAGAGGTTATGAGATGATCCATTGGTATGCCGACCTGCTCAAGAAATATGGTAGGATATTCAATAACAACATCAATCAAGGGTTTACCCCATTTGCAAGGTACAAGGTAAAGCCTGTTACTGATAAAGATGGAAATATAAAATACTTGCAAAACACTCATTTGTATCTATATAGATACCAGAGTAGTTCTTACATCGTATTGTATTAGATTGCCTCGTCTTTTCTTCTAGACTCTTTATTGAGTGGAAATTCTTTAGTATTTGCGGTCTTAATATTGATCATTCTTTTCTTACGCATGAAATAAAGAATGCTGTATAGCCCTACAGATAAAGCAAAAATACCTAGTATGCCAATATTGGGGTTGAAGTCTTGGGTAACAAGCGACACAACTATGATCAAAATATTGGCAGTTATCAAGATGGTTACAGTTCTAGAGTGCGTAAAACCCAAGTCTAGTAAATAGTGGTGTAGGTGTGTTCGGTCTGCTTTAAAAGGAGAAACTCCTTTTACTATTCTAGTGATAAACACTCTAAAAGAGTCAAATACTGGCACAAACAAGATAGATAGTGCAACAACCAATGCGCCTTTTTCTCCATGTATTAGTGTAGCAAGCTGTGTTTGCGGGTTGTAAGAATTGACAAACATGATACATAGTATGGCTGTCATAAAGCCAACCAATAGTGACCCTGTATCTCCCATGAATATTTTTGCAGGCGCTATATTAAATCTAAGGAAACCTATTATAGCTCCCATAAGAGAAAACGCTAGACATGCAGCGCCGGGATTATCAAATGCTGCTAAAAAAATACCTAGTATACCTGTACTTAAAGTGCCAATGCTAGCGGCTAAGCCATCAATGCCGTCAATAAGGTTTACTGCATTGGTGATGAATATACAGCCTACAATACTGAAAGTAATGCTATACCAGTAAGATAGTTCGTGAACGCCTAAAATGCCATGTAAGGAAGTCAATCTAATATCCGCAATGCCCACAACTATCAAAGCTGCTAATAGTTGTGCTAAGAACTTTTTAGAAGGACTTAGTGATATCATGTCATCCATTATACCTGTTAAGAACAACAGTAGGGAAGAGGCAATAATAAAGTTCCACTTGACAAATGCAGCCGGTTGAATGAAAAGAGAAGCAGTGGTTATAAAGGCAAAAAAGATACCTACTCCTCCTAAGTTAGGGACAATACGACTATGTATTTTCCTGTCACTATCTGGAACATCAAAAAGTCTTTTCCTACTTGATATCAGTATGATCTGAGGAATAGATACCAGGCTGATTATAAGCGAAGTTATAAAGCACAGTGCATATAAGAGATGTTCTGGTAACTGAATCATTTACAGTAGTACTGGGTGTTATATTTGTTGCTAAGTTAACTTTTAAATGTCACCTTTTTAATATAAAAGTATTTAATAACGTGGGAATATTATAAATACATATTCTGATAATATCAAATACTATGCCTAATCAATTATTTTTTTCAAGACTTTTATAATACGTTCTCCTGACTTTCCATCCCACAAATATGGTATTTGGCTTTTTTTCCAATGGTTATTGTATAATTTTTCAAAGGCACTATTAAAGTTGTCATGCCTGTTTTCTATCACAATGTTAGAACCAGCCTCCACGGTTTCAGGATGAGCTACTTGCTCAGCAACAGTAATACATGGTATTCTCAAACCAGTAGTATTGACTTGTAATATTGGATCATCAGTTATTACTACTTTGGCTCTATGTGTTAAAAAGCCTTTTTGCCAATAGTCTAGTTCGCTGATAACATATAAGTTATGTGCTCTGATGCCAATTGATTGGTAGGTTTTTATAATGTCACTATTGGCAAGAAATACGATCGGGATATTCTTAGAGGTACGAATGATATTGAGCAGCAAAGATTTTAGGTCTTCTGCCGATTTTGAATACAAACTACTTTGGATAGATAGTAGACAGTATTGCTCGGGCTGCAGATTTAAAGTAGCCCATTCTTTCGGTTGATTAAAGAAGTTAGCTTGCTTGTTTAGCGTATCTATTAGTGTGTTACCTACAAAGAATATATGCTCTTCAGGAATTCCTGTTAGCCTCAAATTTTCATTGGCTACCCTTGATGTGGTAAAATAGTAGTCTGAGATCACATCAGTAACCAAACTGTGTACTTCATTTTTGCTAGAGCGGTCACCTCCTCTTATACCAGCCTCCATATGTGCTATGAGTACACCTTGGGCTCTACTTGCAGCTATACTGCAAGACATGGCAGCATTTGTTGTGCCTGTTACGATACATACATCAGGAGGGTTGTTGTATAATACTTTTCCGTAGCGAACAAGGATAGATGCGGTTTGTTCATTTTCTGACTTGCTAGTGCACTCTAAAAAAACACTCGGGGTAGGAATGTTTAGTTCAGGTAGATAATCTCCCCAATTGTTTATTTCTGTTTGAGAGCCTGTATATATTAAACGGTAGCCTATGTTATTATCAGAACGTTGTTCTTGTTTTACAACGTTGATAATAGGCGCAATTTTTAAGAAGTCTGAATAGTTACCCGCTATAATATCAATTAGCATACATCCTTGTCATTTGCCAGTGCCTTTCATTTGTTCTAATGAAGAGAACTACCATGCCAATATTAAGTATAAATGTAAATATAACAAATCAATTGCGACGCATGTGGCGGGTTATTTCTCCACAATTATTTTTAGGTTATCAAGTTGGTCTTGGTCAAGTAGTCTTTGGTAAAGGAATACAAGTTGAAGTTAGGACTCGTTATAGCTGTGGATATAGCTTGGCTGATCTGCTTTTTACTGTAGTTTCTCATCTTTTCAGCTTCAATGAGTTGCCAGCATTTTTCAGTTAGTAACTGAACTCGCTTCGTTGTATTAGATTTTTTCAGCAAGTCTTTGTCGATACTCTCTGCCAGTTCTTCAATTCCTGAGCTCTTAGTAGCAATAGTCTTTACAACAGGTATCTCATATTCATCGCTGGCTTTTTCATGAGCAAGTATCTTCAAGTTTCTATATAACCTGTCGGCTTCTTCTCTATCAGCTTTGTTAACAACAAAGATGTCAGCAATTTCCATAATGCCTGCTTTTATGGTTTGCACTTCATCACCCGCTTCAGGCACAAGTGCTACCACCGTAGTATCTGCCAAGCCGGCTATCTCTACTTCGCTTTGTCCTACACCTACAGTTTCTACTAAAATATAATCAAAGCCTCCATTTTTAACTACGTCACTAACCTCAATTATTTTTGCGTTCAACCCGCCTAGTGCTCCTCTACTTGCCATAGAGCGTATATATACATTTGGATTATTGTAAAAGTTGGACATTCTTATTCTGTCCCCTAATAAGGCACCGTAGTTGAATGGTGATGAGGGGTCAACAGCAATTACAGCTACCTTTTTGCCTTTACGATCCCAGTGCGTTAACAGGGAATTGACCAAAGTGCTTTTGCCTGCTCCGGGAGGTCCTGTAATACCTATTATTTTAGATTGCTCTGTGTGTTTTAGTGCTAATAGTAGCTCTTCATATCCGTTTAGCTCGTTCTCAACAATAGTAATGCCTCTGGCCAATGCTCTTTGATCACCATTTTGTATTGCAAACAGAAGTTCTTTAATATTACCTTGCACTAAATCTTTCTTTATTTCGTTAAGAGGACTAAATAAGCTTAGTGAACAAATTTAACCATCTAAATCGAAAATTCTTTTCTAAAACTGATCTCGCAATACTCTGCATTGTGTTGATGGTTGCTGGTTATTTCTTTTCACGAGCGCTGTTATCAATGTCTATGATACTTATGGGTGTTATAGCATTGTGGAACATTCACCCTAAAGAGTGGTTAAAAGAACGTTGGTGGTTAGTAGGGGCAAGCTGGGTAGCATTATATGCGCTTTCTTCTTTCTGGAGTGAAGATTCGGGGTATTGGTCGAGCAGGGTAGAAGTGAAGTTGCCGATATTACTACTGCCATTGGCTTTTGCTTTTATACCAAGCTTTACAATTAAACAATTAAAGCGGCTTACATTTTTTATAGCTATTTGTTTATTGGCAGGTAGTATTTATAGTATTTGGCACTTACTAGCTAGTGCCGACTTTGCTGAACAGTATAGATACTCCAAGGTGCTACCAACAATTGCACACAATGATCATATCAGATATAGTTTGTTTGTGACACTTTTCATCATTTGGTCATTAACTATATGGTCTTACTATACCACATTGCAGAAGTGGTTTATTGTAAGTGTTATAATACTGCTTACGGCATTCTTGCATGTACTAGCTGTAAGAACAGGACTGCTTGGTTTATATATCTTTTTCTTTGTTGGTGCTTTACACATCATTTTTAATAAAAATAGAGTAGTCGGTGGAGCATTGATTCTATTAATAATGCTGTCGGGTATTATAGGGTATAAGTATGTGCCTACTTTGAGGAATAAGGTGGACTATGTGGTGTACAGTTATAAAATGCTGCAAACTGGCAATCATACAGGAAACTATAGTGATATCGGGAGGTTGCTATCTTATGATATAGCATTAAAGAAGTCAAAAGATAATATGCTGCTGGGTGTAGGTGTTGGTGATATGATGGATGAGATGAATGATGGGTACGAACAGTGGTACCCTTATGTAGAACAGCAATATCGTTTAATACCACATAATCAGTTTTTAACCGTTTTGTTAGGAACGGGAGTTGTAGGATTACTATTATTTTCTGTTTGGATATTTATGCCACTTGGGTTGTTGAGAAGAAAAGGGAGCTTTTTCTTATTGGCCACATGGTTAGTGCTCTTACCAATGTTATTGGTTGAACCAGCATTAGAAGTGCAGATAGGAGTGTTTGTTTTTTTAATATTTCTACTTTTGCAAAGACATCTGTTACTAAAAGGAGTGTCCTTAGAGAAAGTGTATGACTAATTTTATTCCCATTTTCCCACTAGAGATAGTTGTTTACCCCGAAGAACAGCTGAATCTTCACATATTTGAACCAAAGTATATACAGCTTATCAATGAGTGTATTGAAGAAAATAAGCCATTTGGTATTCCTGTTGTACTAGATAAGAAAATACAGCAGTATGGTGTTCTAATTGAAATTGAAGAGTTGGTAGAGCGCAAGGACTCAGGGGAAATGAATATAAGAACCCGATGTAAGCAGATCTTCAACATTCTAGAAGTGGTAAAAGAGATTCCTGACAAATTATATTCAGGGGCAATTGTTAGTTATCCGGAAAACAATACACAGAAGGGAGACTCAAAAATAGCCCAGCTTATAATAGAAGAGGTGCACAAGCTCTATAAGTTGCTTAATGTTGAAGATAAATTTCCAGTAAAAGGGGAAGAGGATATACTATCCTATACAATTGCTCACTACATAGGTTTGTCCAAAGAGCAGGAATATGAACTGCTTACTCTATTTGCCGAAATGCAACGTTTGGAATACATCAGAAGGCATTTGAAAGAAATTGCTCCCATGCTACAAGAATTGGAGTCAATGAAAGCTAGGATAAAGCTCAATGGCCATTTTCGTAATTTGTCGTTAGATGATCTAGACATATAAAGGAAAAAAGCGACCTACTTACCTAGAATAAATGAAGTTTTCTTATTTTACGACCTAAATCTAATATAGCATGTCTGTAACTCTTTGTATTGATTGGGGAAATAGCTTAGTAAAAGCTGGAATATTTAATGGCGAAAAGCTGGAAGAGAAGTATGTCTTTCATGGCCAGAATGGGGGTGAGCAAATTACTGCATTGTTAGATAAACATGATCCTGTAGCGGCAATCATGTGTACGGTATCTAATGATTCGGATAGTGCAGAGTCTATTATTGGTGATAGGGTAAAAAAGTATATAAAGCTTGATAATAATACACCATTGCCTATCATGAATGCTTATACTTCGCCAGGTTCTCTAGGTGCAGATAGGTTGGCGCTGGCTGTAGGCGCTTATGTAAAATATCCTAATAAGAATAATCTTGTTGTCAGCTTAGGCACATGTATTACTTATAATTTCATACAAAGTACACGTACTTTCCGTGGAGGTGCTATATCACCAGGTTTGCACATGCGTTTAAATGCTATGCACCATTTTACTGATAGGCTACCTGAAGTGAAGCTGGATGGTGAAGTTTTAATGCTAGGTTATGACACCGAAACAGGAATAAGAGGAGGTGCTGTATGTGGTATGATAGCTGAAATAGATGGAATGGTGACAGATTTCTCTTCTCAGTACCCTGATTTTAACGCTGTATTAACTGGTGGCGATATGTCTTTCTTTGAAGGCAAGCTGAAAAGTGAGATATTTGCAGACCCTGATTTATTATTAACAGGGTTAAATCTAATTCTGAAACATAATGCGCCACAAGTATATTAAGTACTTCCTAACTCCAATAATTGTTTTATCAATAAGCTTTTCTACGGCTACTGCTCAGAAATCTAATAGGGAAAATGCTCCCTATTCCAGATTTGGTATTGGGGAGTATAGAAATGGTGCAAACCCGCTGCTAAAAGGAATGGGTAGTATTACTACGGCCTACAGCAATCCTTTTGCCGTCAATTCTTATAACCCTGCATCTTACGCTTCGTTGAAGCTAACCCTATATGAGGCGGGAGGAATAGCTAGTACAAGAACAATATTCTCTGGGTCTGATAAGTATCCTACAGGGCAGGCAACTTTATCCAACATAAATATTGGTATCCCAGTTAGTAAAAATGCAGGTATGGCTTTGGGTTTACGTCCATACTCACATGTGTATTATAACTTAAAAGATACCTCTGTACAGCCTGGTTTGGGTAATAGTGTAACCACATATCTTGGTGATGGTACCATGCACTATGCTTTTATAGGTGCAGGTGGAAAGTATAAAGGCTTTAGCGTTGGTTTTAACTTTGGTTACTTATTCGGTTCCATCAACAAGTCTACTTTTATTGAGTCATTAGAAGATTTGAATACCGTAAAGGTTAGTAATTCAGAGTTTTCACAACACACTAGAATCGGGGGTATACATTGGAATGCTGGTATACAGCATGTAGCTAACATAAATGACAAACTTTCTCTAAGGAGTGGGGCTACCTTATCCCTTAGTCAGAAACTTAAAGCTAGTAGGCAAGAGTATTGGATTGCTCTATCAAGGGTAGTAGCAGGTTCTGAAGATACAGCTTTTGCTTCTAAAGCTACAGATGGGCAATATACGCTGCCTATGAGCTATAGCGTTGGAGTTCAGTTAACTAGCACTGATAGCTGGACGCTTGGTTTAGATTTTACAGGCACACAATCCAGCCAGTTTAGAAATTATGGCAATGTAGATTCTGTTGCAGGTTATTCTTACAGAATTGCTTTAGGAGGAGAATTTACACCAGATCCGTCTGCAACACGTCAATATTTACAAAGAGTAACTTATCGTTTGGGTGCCTATTATGGTACGGATAATGTGTATTTAAATAATACTCAATTCGACTACTATGCAGTGACATTTGGAGCTAGTTTGCCGTTCAAGCGTTCTAACGACAGGTTGCATACTGCCTTTGAAATAGGAAAAAGAGGAACAGAGTCCAATGGTTTGTTTAGAGAGAATTTCTTTAAATTTTCATTGGGTATAACACTTAACGATAAGTGGTTCATCAAACGTAGATATGATTAAGCTCAACAACAATATTTATAATACTATTACCCGGATGATATTGCTTCCGGGTATTTTGTTTTGCTTAGCATCCTGCAAAAACGATCCTAAAGAAATAGAGGCATTAGTTAGCCAAAAACAGCTACAACAAGACCGTGCTGAAGATGTGACCATTATATACAGTGAGCAGGGTAAAGCCAAGGTCAGATTGCAGGCCAAAACATTTATAAGGAATGACGTAGCAATGCCTCCGTATACAGAAATGGATGACGGACTAAAAGTGGAGTTCTTCAATGATAGCTTGGCTGTAGAAAGCACATTGACAGCTATTTATGCACGTTATTATGAGAAAAAAGGCAATATCCTAATAAGGGATAGTGTAGTAGTAGTGAATAAAAAGGGGGACGAGCTACATACTGAAGAGCTGGTCTGGAACCAAAAAGCTAAGAAGATATATACGGATAAATTTGTACGTATAATAACACCTACACAGATAATGTATGGTAATGGATTAGAGGCCAATGAGGACTTTTCTTGGTATAGAATAGTAAAGCCAAAGGGGATTGTTAAGGTAGAAAAGGAAAAAATGCCGGAATAATTCGAAAATCCCCTCATATATACCGCTAACACTTAAGCTCGAATTATTACTTTTGGGCAATAAATAGATTAAATACATAAGATGAAGAAACTATTATTATCACTTATTGCGATAGTATTTCTATTGCCGGCACGTGCTGATGAAGGTATGTGGCTACCAATGCTAATTGGAAAGAACTATGATGAGATGGTTAAGCTAGGGCTTAAACTATCTAAAGATGATTTGTATAACATCAACAACAGTAGTTTGAAAGATGCCGTTGTACAGTTTGGAGGTGGTTGTACAGGTGAAATTATTTCCGGTAGCGGTCTATTGATCACCAACCACCACTGTGGATATGGTGCTATAGCATCTCTTAGCTCTGTAGAGAAAAACTATTTGGACAATGGTTTCTGGGCATATAGTATGGATCAGGAGCTTCCTGCAAAAGGGATAACAGCTTTATTCTTAGAAAGAATGGAAGATGTTACAGACAAAATCAATAAAGCTACTAAAGGTAAAAAAGGAGAGAAGTTTGAAAAGCGCTATAAAAAAGCGGTAGAGAAAATAGTTGAAGAGGTAGAAAAGACTGGTAACTATGAAGCTCAAGTAAAGTCTTACTTCGAGGGTAACCAGTACATTTTATTGGTGTACAAGCGTTACAAAGATGTACGTTTGGTAGGTACTCCACCTAAATCTCTAGGTAAGTTTGGTGGTGATACAGATAACTGGATGTGGCCACGTCATACTTCAGATTTCTCAATGTTCCGCGTGTATGCTGATGAAAACAATGAGCCTGCAGCATATTCTAAGAATAATGTTCCTTACAAGCCTAAGAAGTTCTTGCCAATTTCTGTAAAAGGTGTTGAAGAGAGCGATTATGCTATGATATTTGGTTATCCTGGTCGTACAAACCGTTATGAAGTATCTTATGGTATCGACCTAGCTATTGAAGAGGTGAACCCATCAATTGTAAAACCTCGTGAAGAGCGTTTGGCAATTATGCGTAAGTATATGAAAGCGGATAAGGCTACTTATCTTAAGTTGACTTCTTACTACGCAGGTATCTCTAACTATTGGAAGTATTTTATTGGTCAAACTGAGCAGTTAAAGCGTTTGAATGTTGTAGACCAAAAAACAAAAAGCGAAAGAGCGTTTACCAACTGGGCACATAAGAATGCTCCTGAGTTTAAAAACCTCATGACTGACTTCTCAAAAGTTTATGCAAGCTATCGCCCTTATGCAAGACATCAGGTTTATTATAGCCAATGTTTTAAAGGGTCTCAATTGGCAGCTATAGCTTCTAGTTTTTACGATTTGGAGCAGGAGCTAACTAAGAAGAAGACTAGTGCAGAAGATATAGAGAAAGCTACTAGTAAGATCGAGCGTAGCTACAAGTATTACATGGGTAGCTTTGATATGGATACGGAGAAAGATATCCTTGCTGCTATGGCTAAGATGTTCTATCAAGATATTCTAAAAGCGCAACATCCTGATATCTACCAAAGAGTTATTTTTAAGAAGTTTGGTAGTAACGATCTAGATAAAACATTCAAAGACTATAGTGCCTATGTTTTTGAGAATACCATGATATTGGATACTGCTAAATTGAATGCATTCTTGAAAAATCCTACACTTTCAGAAATGGATAGCGATCCTGCAGTTCAATACGCACTTAGCTTCGTGAAAAACTATACAGACAATTACAAGTCGGTGTATGAAGCTTATGCTGAGAAGAAAGAAGAGTTAAAGAAAGAATATATACGCGGGTTAATGGAGATGAAGAAAGGGGAGTTATTCTACCCAGATGCCAACTCTACAATGCGTATTACTTACGGTCAGGTGTTAAGCTACAGTCCTCAAGATGCTGTTCATTTTGACTACTATACTACACTAGAAGGTTTGATGGATAAGTACAAGCCGGGTGATGACGAATTTGACGTGCCTAAAGAATTGATAGAGCTGTATAATAATAAAGACTACGGTCAGTATGCTGATGAAAACGGCAAACTACGTACTTGCTTCATCACTACAAATGATATTACAGGTGGTAACTCTGGTAGCCCTGTTATTAATGGTAATGGAGAGTGGATAGGTATTGCTTTCGATGGTAACTGGGAAGCAATGAGTGGAGATATTGCTTTTGATAAAAAGTATAAACGTACTATTTGTACTGATGCTCGTTTTATCCTGTTCTTAATTGAGAAAATGGGTAAGGCTCATAATCTAATTGAAGAAATGGAAATACATAAATAGTAGTCCATTTTCTAGAGTTAATAAAAAGAGCTGCTAATTAGCAGCTCTTTTTTAATGTGGTTATGATAATGTTATTTCCAGATCAAGGAACATCTCAGCAGGAGACTTGCCTTCCCATAGTACCTCGTATATAGCTTTGGCTATAGGAACATCTAGTGCAATCTCTTTAGAGATTGCTTGCATGCCTCTAGCTGCATAATAACCCTCTGCAACCATATTCATTTCCAGTATTGCATTTTTAACAGAGTAGCCTTTGCCAAGCATGGTACCTAGCATACGGTTTCTACTGTGTAGCGAATAGCATGTAACTAACAAATCGCCAAGATAGGCACTGGTATGAAAATCAGGTCTCTCGTCAGAAGGGTGAAATTTACTAAAGTGTGCATTTAGGAAACGATACATTTCTCTGTAGCAGTTAGTGATATATACGCTTAAAAAGTTGTCGCCATAATCAAGCGCATGTGCCATACCTGCTCCTATAGCATATACATTTTTAAGTACTGCGGCAAACTGTGCACCCCATATATCATGGTTGGCTGTGGTGTATATATAAGTGTTTTTAAAGCTAGTAGCGATACTATTGGTTAGGTCGTCGTTGAGGCCCGACAAGGTCAGGTAGGAGATACGTTCGTCTGCTACCTCTTCAGCATGGCATGGCCCTGTAATGGATACATACTTCTGTAGGTCAAACCAGTCGTATTGACTAAGATGGTCGTTGAGCAATAAGTTACTATCGGGAAGCACCCCTTTTACCGCAGATACTATGTTTTTACCTTTTAGCTGGTTCAGGTCAATACTCTCAAGTACACTCTGTGTATATGCAGAAGGGATGCATATTATTAAAGTGTCACAAGTATTTACCACTTCTTCAAGATTATTGGTAGGTATTATCGTCTCAGGAAGAAAACGAACAGATGTAAGATAGTGTGGGTTATGATTTCTACTTTTTAAGTTTGTTATGGCCTCTTCATTTCTTACCCACCAGTATATTTTGTTATTATTATCCGTAAGGATTTTAGCTATTGCCGTTCCCCAACTACCGTTCCCGATAATGCCTATTTGTCCTAATATATTGTTCAATTAGCTTAAAGTTTGATTAGTAAGATACTATTAATCCTCTTTAGATTCATACAGTAGCTCTTTATCTACTATACGAACTGCGCTTTCATCTTCAAGGGTACGGGCAATAGCACCATAGGGAGCTATTACTATTTCTTCACCTTCACTAAGTCCGTCGGTGATCTGTATGTATTCATTGTCCTGTATGCCTGTTGCTACATCTCGAATAGCTACTTTGCCTTTTTCTTTGTTGTATACAAAAACTACCTGTCTGATCTTGTCGTCATTTACAGCGTTCATCTTTTTCTGTACACTATCAGGCCAGTCTCTGGTTGTTACAGCATTTACAGGAATAGATAAGGTTTTGTCTTCTTTTCTTGTTTGTATATCTACAGATGCAGACATTCCGGGTTTAAATACAAATTTACTTTGACGTAACTCCGTACTTAGGTCTTGATAGCTGTCTTGTAATATGAGTATATGCACCGTGTAGTTCGTGACCTGGTCGGTACTCATTTGTTGTGTGCCTGAAGAGGCGCTGGACACCGCTACTTTTGATACGATCCCCGCAAATTTTCTATTACGGTAGGCATCTGCCTGTACAATTGTGGTATCTCCAATTTTAACTTTTGCAATGTCCGTTTCACTCACTTCCACACGCACTTCTATACGGCTCATGTCTGCAATGGTCAGTATTTGTGTGCCTGCCATCTGTGCTGTTCCTACCACACGCTCGCCCAATTTTACGTTTAGTTGGGATATAACACCTGAAGTAGGGGCTACAATAGTGGTTCTTCTCAAGTTCTCTCTAGCTTGGTTAAGGTTGGCACTGGCTCCGCTAATGCTGTACTGTCCGCCTTCGGCACTAGCTTCACTAGCTTCGTAAGATGCTTTTGCGCTTAGGAATTGAGCCTTGAGTTGCTCATATTCCATAGTAGAGATTACTTTATCTTTGTATAACTGAGTGTTACGTTCAAAGTTGGCTTTAGCTTGCTCATAATTAGCTTTGGCTTGCGCCATCATTTTTTGTGAGTTGGCCGCACGCGACTTAGTCTCTTGCAGACTAGCTTGCGCCTGATTAACCATAGAGCTATATATCGCAGGGTTGATTTTTACCAATAGCTGTCCCGTATATACGCTGTCTCCTTCTGCTACCGTCAACTCAGTGATCTCACCACTTACTTCGGGGCTAATTTTAACCTCTGTTTCAGGGTATATCTTGCCACTAGCAGTTACGGTTTCTATAATGGTATGTGTTGTAGCCTTCTCTATGGCAACTTTTGTTCCTTTATCACCTTTTAGTTTTGCGACAATAACTAGTAATACCAACAATGCAGCTGATATACCTATTATCCACCAAAGCGTTTTCTTTTTCATGTGTTTAGCTTGTGCGTATTGTAAAAATAACTAACGTACTTCACTTCCTGGGGCAGTACCTGTTATAGGTGATACAAAAATTAACTTTCCATCAGCATCCTCAGCCATCAAGATCATACCCTGACTCTCAATACCTCTCATCTTTCTCGGAGCAAGGTTAACAACTACAGTCACTTGTTTGCCAATAATATCTTCAGGCTCATAATGCATAGCAATACCCGAAACTACGGTTCTTTTCTCAAAACCAAGATCTACTTCTAGCTGGAGCAGTTTATCTGCTTTTTTTACTTTCTCGGCACTAATAATAGTTCCCGCACGTAGGTCTATCTTAGCAAAATCGTCAAAGACAATTTCAGGTTTTACCGGTTGATGTGCAGGTGCTTTTTCTTCTTCCACAGCAGGGGTAGTATTTTTTAAGTTAGCATGTAGCTTTTCAATTTGAGTAGCTATTTCAGCATCTTCTACTTTTTTGAAGAGTAGTTCTGGAGCCCTAAGTGCATAACCCACTTTTAGCAGATCTAGTTTGCCTGCATTTTCCCAGTCCAGCATTTTGTCTACTACCTTCATCATATGTAACATTTTCTTCACTGTATTAGGGAAGAATGGGTTACCCACAATGGCAAGGTTTGCGGTAAGCTGCAAGCATAGGTGTAAGCAGTTGTCGATCAGCTTTTGATTGTCAGGGTTTTCTCCAACTGTTTTTGCAAGTATCCATGGCTCTTTGTCTTGCATGTACTTATTACCCTTTCTTGCAAGGTCTATTACCTTGTATACAGCATCGCGGAACTTATAGTGCTCAATATCTTGTTCAATAGCTTTGCAGCCATTCTTAATGGCAGTCATCAATTCGTTATCAGCATCGTCTGCCACATCTTTATGGAAAGGAGGAACTTTACCACCACATAGTTTATGCATTAACACAAATGTGCGGTTGATGAAGTTGCCGAAGATAGAGACCAATTCATTGTTGTTTCTGTCCTGAAAATCCTTCCAGGTAAAGTCGTTGTCTTTATTTTCAGGTGCGTTGGCACAAAGCACATACCTCAAGGTGTCTTGTTGCTCAGGGAAGTCTTTCAAATATTCATGCACCCATACTGCCCAGTTGCGAGAGGTAGATACTTTATCACCTTCTATATTCAAGAACTCATTAGCAGGTACATTGTCAGGTAGTATATAACCACCATGAGCCTTTAGCATAGAAGGGAATATAATACAGTGGAAAACGATATTATCCTTTCCAATGAAATGTACCAGTTTTGTGTCCTCTTTTTGCCAGTAGTCTTGCCAGTTAGGGGTTAGCTCTTTGGTAGCGCTGATGTACCCAATAGGTGCATCAAACCATACGTAAAGTACTTTTCCATCCGCTCCTTCAAGCGGTACAGGAACACCCCAGTTGCTATCTCTTGTCATGGCACGTGGGTGCAGTCCACTATCTATCCAGCTTTTACATTGTCCGTACACGTTCGCCTTCCAGCTATCTTTTTTACCATCTACTATCCATTCTTTCAACCACTCTTCGTATTTATTCAACGGGAAGAACCAGTGTTTAGTTGGTCGTTTCTCCAATGGAGCATCACTTAGGGCACTACGAGGGTTTTTTAGTTGGTCGGGAGAAAGGGTAGAACCACATTTCTCACATTGGTCACCATAGGCATTTTCATTAGCGCAAATAGGACATGTACCAATGATATATCTGTCTGCTAAGAATACATTAGCATTGATGTCGTAGTATTGTTCACTTTCTTTTTCTTCAAATACACCTTTATCGTATAGGTTTTTAAAGAACTCTTGTGCTGTAGCCCTGTGTGTATCTGAAGAGGTACGGGAATAGATATCAAAAGAGATACCCATCTGTTCAAAGCTATCTTTTATCATGCTATGGTATCTGTCTACTACCTCCTGAGGGGTAATACCTTCACGCATAGCCCTTATGGTGATAGGTACACCATGCTCATCGCTACCACACACAAATTTTACATCTCTTTTTTGCGCACGCTGATAGCGTACATATATATCAGCAGGTAAAAAACAGCCCGCCAAATGACCTATATGTATGGGGCCGTTGGCATATGGTAATGCAGCTGTAATTAGTAAACGCTTATAATCCATTCTTTATTACTTAATTTCAGGCTGCAAGATAAGAAATGAGCAGCGTAGTAGCTTTATAAGATGCTGAGTTTGTTTGTAAGAAAAGGCCTGTTTTAACGTCTTTATAAACGAAAAGAAAGATTATATATGTTTTTTAAGAAGAAAGCGCCGAAGTTGAAGGCGAAAATGATAGATGGTAGCAACTTTCAAGAGGAAGTAATGAATAGTGATAAGATAGTATTTCTTGACTTTTGGGCACCTTGGTGTGGACCTTGTAGGGTTATAGGGCCTATTGTTGATGAATTGGCAGAAGAGAATAAAGACAACCCAATAATGATAGGTAAGGTAAATGTGGATGAAAACCCTCAAATATCAGCACAGTTTAGGGTACAGAGTATACCTACATTGGTGTTTATGCACAAGGGTAAGGTGATACAGCAAGTATCAGGCATGGTGCCAAAGCCCAACCTGCAGGAGTTTATCAATGAGTTGCTTCAAAAAGTAGCTTAGTCTGTTACTAAGAAGCTTGTTTTATAAGTGCTCACACTATTGGATAGCTTTAGTAAGTAGACGCCCTTAGGTAGTTTTTCTATGAAAATTTCCTCAGTTAGCCCACCGCTATTTACGGTTACAGGCTGCGTGTGTATCAATTGACCAACAGTATTGATAACCTGGAGTTGTAGTGGTTTCTTATGGTCAAGCTCTTTGTTCAGCTTTATCCTAAATGTACCCTTGTTAGGGTTAGGGAACAGGATGATATTCTTGTCCTCTAATTTGCTAATACTACCAATAGCTGTTGGTATACGGATAGTTATAGCATTGCTAAAAGTGTCACGAGGTGCAGAGCAAGTATCGTCACAGTGTAATAAGCAGGTTATAGACTCGTAGTCAAAAATGGTATTACTCGTAAAGCTACTGTTGGTGGCGCCTGTTATATCAATACCCATGCTTGTCCATTGGTAAGATGGGTTGTTACAATTGGTTGTAGTAGCTGTAAATGTAACAGCAGTACCTTGTGATATATTACTGTCCGGAGCAACACTAATATTGATACTAGGTCTTGTTACCATTGATGATGGTCTTATGTCTACAGTTACAGTGTCTTTATTGTTGGCACAGAAGCTATTTAGGTTTGATACAACAGCATAGGTTGTAGTCACAAGAGGACTGGCTATAGGGGTAGCTATGCTGGTATTACTCAAGCTGTTTGGTGTTCCTGATAATACCGTCCAATTATATAGCCCGCCTCCTGTTGCATTGAGCTTTACAGATTCGTTAGGACAAACCAATAGGTCGGGCCCTGCATTTGTTTTTGGCCACACTCTTATAGGTAGAAGTTTAGCATCGTAACGCAAAAGACCCGGAGGGCGGCAAGTAGAATCTACAATAGTAAACACAAGATTACTGATGCCTCCTGATTCTGCTGTTGGTGTCCAGCTAAAGGTGCCATTTATAAGATGGCTGCCTTGCCCTGAGTAAGTAATTGTTGCTCCTGGTGCAGCTGTAGATAGGTTGTCTGATATTGTTAAGAGCGTATTGGTATCTGTTGTGTAAATACTGAAACAAAAGGAAATGGATTGTCCAATACACAGGTCAAGAGGATTGTTTGCTGTAGGCATAGTGATGCCACAACCTACCGTGAAATTATTAGGTGCAGGTGCTTGTCCAGTAAAAGATTGTACTTGTATCTCTTTCATCACAGAGCCTATTAAAACCCCATTTCTATATTCATAGGTTCGTATAGCATAGGTGTTTCTTCCTGCTGTAGTAGAGGTAAAGCTTGTTAGGCCTGTAGTTGGGTTTAATGCAAAATTGGTTGTACCTGTTTGGAATGGATTGGATGGTATGCTTATTGCAGGTGACATGCTTTGATAGGTTACAGCTACAGGAGTATCGCTACAATTGGTTACACCAGTTAGCGGATGTATTATTTCTGTTACCAAAGAGTCTCCATCTACATCTATTGCACCTGCATTGTAGGTAGTCGTGGTATTAGTAAAGGTATAAGGTATAGAGCCTACACTGTAGTAAGGAGAAGAATTATTGTTAGAAATATTATTGTTGAATGTAGCTTCTAAATAAAATGGAGTAACTGTTGGCGAGAGTATGTTTTTGCTGTTTGCATTTCTCCCTGCCAAATAGGTAGAGGCCCTCCAAGAGTTACATTTTGAAGGTAGCGTTACGATTTTGTAGTACCAATGAACCTTATAGCCTGGTACCGTAGCGCCCATACTATCGCAGGTTGTTTTTGTACCACAGCTTAGGTTGCCTCCAGAGTGAGGTGTATTGCCTCCCGTGCTACCTTGCCATTGAGGCATTAGGTAGGAGAGCGTAATGTTGTTGCAAGTATCTCTCAGGCAAATAGGAATGCTGTCTGGAGCAGAGCCACTAGTGCAGTCTTGGTATAGTTTTACAAAGAAACGATAAGTAGAATCTGCCAAGTGTTCGTAAATCATTTCTCCACCTGCCGTACCAATATGTGGTGGGCGCACAGTAACTGTAACGGTGTCTTTGCTATTATTGCAAAAATTGGATACACCTGATGATACAACATATGATGTAGTGGTGGTAGGTGTAGCTATAGGGTTAGCAATATTGGTGTTGTTTAAGCTATTGGCTGTGCCAGATAATACCGCCCAAGTATAGTTTCCTCCACCTGTTACGCCTAAAAGTGCTCTTTCGCCAGCGTTAATAATAGTATCAGAACTAGCTTTCACAGCAGGCCATACATAAAAAGGGATAACATGTCCGTATGTTGAAATAATTCCAGGGGAAGAGCAGCTAGAATCAATCACCGTAAAAATAAAAAATTGATATCCAACATCAGATGTTGTAGGTGTCCAACTAAATTCAACATGAACAGAGTCGCTATTTTGCCTCGTATAGGTAATGTTTGCATTAGGTAGTGTAGTATTATGATTATCTGTTAGCCTAAATACAGAACCTAGTGTGCTCGTCACCAAGTCGAAACAAAAAGACAATTGTTGTCCAATACATGCATTTGTCCCATTTGATACTAGGTTGGGTCTAGTTTGGCCACATTTATACTTTAGTACAGGTTGTTGAAAGTTAGATGGCGGTTGAAAAGTTTGTATTTGAGCCTCTTTCATTATGGAGCCTATAAGTACCCCATTTCTGTATTCACTAGTGCGTATCGCATAACTATTCCCTCCTGTATCAGTTGAAGTAAAGGAGTGAAGGCCCGTAAAAGGGTTTAATGAGAAATTATTAGACCCTGTTTGAAAAGGGTTGTTAGGTATGTTAATTGCAGGTGTATCAATTGTATAAGTCACATTTGTAGGTGTACTACATGAACTTGTGCTAGTTAGTGGGTGTATAATTTCTGTTACAATGGAGTCTCCATCAGCATCTTTTGCTTCATAGTTTATGGTGAAATTTCTGTTCCTATAAACAGCTTGTAAAGACCTTTTGCTGTAGTAAGGTGAAGAGTTGTTGAGCGCTATTGTATTGTTGAAATACAATTCAATATAAAGCCCTGTGTTCGTTGGAGTATCTATGTTATTAGTTGCTGGGTTTCTACCTGCAACAAGTGTAGATATCTTCCATTGGCAACGTATTGGAAGTGTTTCTATTGTAGCATACCAAAAGGTTTTATAACCTTGTATTGTTGAGGTGATACTATTACAGTTGGTGGTAACGTTAGGGCATCTATTAGTAGATGCTGTGCTTGGTGGCGTACCTGTATATTTAGTCATAGTACGTGTAAAACGGCTATTGGTACAAGTGTTATAAAAGCATAGAGGTATTGTTGTCGGCTCGGCACCATTACCACAGGCTTGGTCTAGTGCAAAAAAGAATCTATAGGTAGAATCTCCTAGCCACTCGTAAATGATCTCACCACCTGCGGCTCCTGCAGCGCTAGATTTTTGAGGGGTTATACATGCAATTGTTAAAAGTAGGGCTATTGTCAGGTGTTTTAATTGCATAGAGGGTATATTTAGTATAAATATAGACTTGATTAACTGGAAATTAGTTGGTTGTAGATAATTATGAAGCCTAAGTTTTTTAAAAAGCCTTCCGACTTTGGGAAATGGCTCGCACAAAATCATGATAAAAAAGAAGAACTCATAGTAGGGTACTATAAAGTAGCCACGGGCAAACCGAGTATGACATGGTCTGACTCTGTAGACGAAGCGCTATGCTATGGGTGGATAGATGGTATCAGACGAAAGCATGATGAAGAGAGTTATACTATCAGGTTCACGCCGCGTAGACCTAAAAGTATATGGAGTGCAGTAAACCTTGCCAAAGTAGAGCAGTTGATAAAGGAGAAGCGTATGCAACCTACAGGTCTTGCCATATACAAGAATAGGTCGGATAATAAAATGAATGGCTACTCTTTTGAACAAAAGAAAGAAGATATAAAGCTCCCTAAAGAATTTGAGTCTTTATTGAAAAAGAATAAAAAGGCATGGACGTTTTTCCAGTCTCAAGCACCATATTATCAAAAAACGGCTACTTGGTGGGTTATAAGCGCTAAAAGGGAGGAAACAAGACAGAAAAGGCTTGGAGAATTAATAAAAGACTCTGAAATGGGGCTAAGGGTAAAGCCTTTAAGGAGGTAGGGGATATTCCTTTTTACTTTTTACCTTTGCGCTCTATACAATTACTATGTCTGATAATAATAGATACAACCAAAGAGGTGTTTCCGCTCAAAAGGAAGATGTACATAAAGCTGTAGCAAAGTTAGATAAGGGGCTGTTCCCCAATGCGTTTTGTAAAATATATCCTGATTTTTGGGGTGGAGATGACGCTTTTTGCAATTTGATGCATGCTGATGGGGCCGGTACAAAATCGATATTAGCCTATATGTACTGGAAAGAGACGGGTGATATGAGTGTATGGCAGGGTATTGCTATTGACTCAATAGTGATGAATATTGATGACATGCTTTGTGTAGGGGCAACAGGTCCCTTTACCTATTCTTCAACAATAGGTAGAAATAAGCATCTTATTCCGGGTGAGGTTATATCAGCATTGATCAATGGTACACAAGCATATTTTGACAGGCTTCGTGACTATGATATAGACATTAAGTTTTTAGGTGGTGAAACTGCAGATGTAGGTGATGTGGTAAGAACTGTGATAGTAGACGGGACTATGGCTTGCCGTATGCGTAGGGATAAGCTGGTGACCACTGAAAAAATGCAAGCTGGTGATGTGTTAGTATCCTTGGCCAGCTACGGGCAGGCTACTTATGAAGATGAGTATAATAGTGGAATGGGTAGCAACGGACTGACCAGTGCAAGACATGAAATGCTACATAAAGAGTATGCTACAAAATATCCTGAAAGTGTAGATCCTAATTTGCCTGATGAGGTAGTTTATAACGGTAATTACAAGCTTACGGACTCTACAGAGACCACTCTTGATGTTGGTAAGATGATATTGTCACCAACACGTACTTATGCACCTGTAATACTAAAAGTTCTTGCTGAGCATTTTGATAAGATACATGGTATAATACACTGTAGTGGTGGTGGGCAAAGTAAATGTCTACATTACCTTCCAAAAGCTTTAAGAGTTGTCAAAGACAATTTATTACCTATTCCTCCGTTGTTTAGGATGATCCAAGAATCTGCAGGAACAGATTGGAAGGAGATGTACCAGGTGTTTAACATGGGGCAGCGCTTAGAGATATTTACGGACAGAGAAACTGCTGAAAGTATCATTGAAATATCAAAAGGGTTTAATATAGATGCCCAGATATCAGGATACGTTGAAGAGGCAGAACAAAAAGAAGTAGTTATTAAAAGCGAGCACGGTACATTTACTTACAATTAATGTAAGTAGCAGGTTTTTGGCATAAAATATGCTAAACAACAATAAAAGAACCTTATGTATTTAAAGACAACCTTATTTGCCAGCATCTTACTGATGCTTTCTTCTGCTGCATTTGCTCAAGACAAAATTTTTAAAAGAGATGGCTCTGTTATAGAAGCCAAAGTGTTAGAAGTGGGTGTAAAAACCGTTTCTTACAAAAGAATAGATAATGAAGATGGGCCTAGGTACACGATAGCAAAATCTGCTCTTGAGAGAATAGAATTCGAAAACGGTACTAATGAGTTTTTTGACGAAAGAAGTAGAGTAAGGCATAGCCCTAAGGTAGATAACTCAAAATATGGGAATAATATACTTGCCTTCTTTCCTATGCTAGTAAACAATGGAGGAGTAGGTCTTGGTTTAAGTTATGAGAGGCTGCTAGGTAAAGAAAGTATCATTTCATTCTATATGCCTGTTTCTGCTACTATAAGATCAGAATATGGTAATTACTATAATAATGGAAATACAATAGTACAAGGTAATCCAGATTCTTATTCTTACTTTGTTATGCCCGGTATAAAAATATATCCTACTGGTGCTAAAGGTAAAGTGAGATATGGAATAGGGCCCGCTGTTGCTTTGAATTACGGTAATAATGCAGATAATTTACAACCGCTGTACGGGGCTAATGGAACTATTACATATAATTACAGTAGGAGAGATTATTTCTCAGCAGGCGCTGTCATCAATAACTCATTAAATATAAGTCCAACAAAACGCCTATATCTCGGGTTGGAACTAGCCTTAGGTTTTATTTTTTATGAGGACTATGGTGGAAGTAGCTATACCTACAGTTTTGAACCATATGACTTAGATGAGCCAATAGCTCAGTTTGGTTTTAAGATAGGTTACAGGTTTTAATTTATAGTTATAGTTATTGCAAACAGAAAAGGTACTCTATAGAGTACCTTTTCTGTTATTATTAAGACTTATGTACTTACTACTGTAATAGGCTAGCCTTCATTGTCAACGTAGTATTCAATTCAACTCTTGTTTCTTTAGCAGGTATTTCAACAAAGTGCGCGTATACACGATAGTACATAGAATCTAGAATGAAATACTCTTTCAAATTGATGTTCGTAACATCCAGATCTACTTTTTGAATACCTTTTGCAATATTGTTTTTATAAGCTATAAGTTGTTCGTTTGTACCACTTGCGCTTGACGATACATATAGTTGTATCGTATCTACATAGTTGAAATTGCTATTCAAAGGGTTGGTAATAGTCATATTCAACTTTGAAAGCAGCACGTCTGTTATCAGGTTAGTAGCGGTTTTATATTTTTCAATATGCTCTTTAGAGTTGGTAGCAATACCAAATCTTGGTAGAGATTCTGATGCGCCGCCTTGAGGTAGTTGTGTTTGTTGGCTAGGTAGCCCCGGCACATCAATAAATTCCTTATAATCAAAGTCTTGAGAGAAGCTGGTTAGTTCTTTTAGCTTATCACAGCTAGCAAAAAATACAGAAGTTGTGATGAATGATATTAGTAAGATTTTTTTCATTTAATGGTTTTTTGACATATAAAAGTACACTTATTAGTAGTTTCTAACAAGAAAGTATTGCTAAATGCATTAATTTTGCGCACTTATGCAGAAAACACAGTCTGTTGCATTTCATACACTTGGGTGTAAGCTGAACTATTCAGAAACTTCAACTTTAAGTAGACAGTTGGAGAATGAAGGCTTTTTGAAGAAAGACTTCTCTGACATAGCAGATGTTTATGTGATAAATACTTGCTCAGTAACAGACAATGCAGATAAAGAATGCAGGCAGATAGTAAGACGTATACAAAGAAAAGCTCCTGATGCTACTGTAGTGATAACAGGGTGCTATGCACAGCTAAAGCCTGAGGAAATAGCATCAATAGAGGGGGTAGATCTGGTTTTGGGTGCAGCTGAAAAGTTCAATCTGCCACAACACCTAAAGGAATTAACGAAGGGTGATAGTGCCAAAATATGTTCTTGCGATATAGATGATGTTGAAGGGTTTAATAGTTCATATTCCATAAGTGATAGAACACGTACTTTTCTTAAAGTACAAGATGGGTGCGATTATAACTGTAGTTTCTGTACAATACCTCTTGCCCGTGGTCATAGTCGTAGCGATAGTATACAAGGCGTTGTAGATAATGTAAAAGAGCTGGCGAGTACAGGTACAAAAGAGATCGTTCTAACAGGTATTAACTTAGGAGACTTTGGAAAAGGAAACGAAGGAGGGAAAAGAAAGGAAGAGAATTTTTACGACCTGATACAAGAGCTGGATAAAATTGAAGGCATTGATAGATATAGGATATCTTCCATAGAGCCCAATCTGCTCACCAATGAGATCATTGAATTTGTTGCGAGCTCTCAAAAATTTATGCCTCACTTCCATATACCATTGCAGAGTGGTAGTGATAAGATCTTGGGATTAATGAGGCGTAGGTATAGAAGAGATCTGTATGTAGATAGGGTGAAAAGAATAAAAGAGTTAATGCCTGATTGCTGCATAGGTGTGGACGTTATAGTTGGCTTTCCTTCAGAGACAGACGAGGACTTTAAAGAAACATTTGACTTCTTACACGAGCTAGAGGTTTCTTATTTCCATGTGTTCACCTATTCAGAGCGTGCTAACACACTGGCAGATGAGATGGAGGGTGTAGTGCCTAAAAATGTTAGACAGGAACGTAATAAAGCATTAAGAAATCTCTCCTATCAGAAAATGCAATATTTCACAGCCCAGCACAATGGGCAAAAGCGTACTGTATTATTTGAGCATGCTAATAAAAATGGCATGATGGAAGGATATACGGATAACTACATAAAAGTACAGACACCACATAGAAAAGAGTGGGAGAATCAAATAGTAGAGTGGCAACTTTAACACACTGTCAGCACTTTTTTCTGTAACTTTTGTTACTCAACTTTTAAAGGATTATTTTTAAGTTACTATGTAAGACTATGTACATATACGACGTATGTGCAAGCATGTAATTACATAAAAGTACTACTATGTTCAAAGCATTAAATAAGAGAGTAGCTTCTATTGCTTTCTTTCTATTAGTTATGGTGTATTTGTCTTGTAATAAAGATAAAGACCCTGATCCCGATCCAGGTAATGGTTTGCTGGGTTTGGTAGAGATGACGCCTTTTAAGATCCCGGTTAATTTGGGTTATGATATTCCTAAGATACCTGACGACAACGTTATGTATCTGGAAAGAGTGTTGTTAGGAAAAGAACTCTTCTTCGATACTCGCCTGTCTAACAATAATGAATCTTGTCATACCTGTCACAAACCAGAGTATGGTTTTTCTGTAGACGGGGTTTCTACTTTTGATAAAGGTTTGACTTCATTGCCTCTGGTGAATTTGGCGTGGTATGAGAACTTCATGTGGAGTGGTCGTATCGTAGGTACTCTTGAAGATGTTATGATGTCGGAGTTAAACAATAGGTTTAATACAGATATAAACAAAATACGTGCTGTAGAAGATTACCGCAAGAAGTTTAGTATGTATTATGGCATTAGCGAAATAACCAAGCAGGATGTAGCTAAGGCATTAGCACAGTATATGAGAGCTTTGGTTTCTTCAGATACTAAGTATGATAGATATTTGAGAGGGTTTGAGGCATTGACTGCTGAGGAAGAGGCTGGGCGTAACCTATTTTTTACAGAAAGAGCAGATTGTTTTCATTGTCATGTAGCATCTGTTTTGACGGATAATATGCTTCATAATAATGGGCTGGATAGTGTGTACACCAAAGAAATAGACAAAGGTTATTATAATGTAACAGGTGACCCTAAAGACCTAGGTAAGTTTAGAACACCTAATCTGAGAAATGTAGCTTTGAGAACTGATTATATGCACGATGGTCGCTTCAAAACATTGGAAGAAGTGGTTAATTTTTATGATCATCAAGTACATTTAGTAAGTAATGTAGATCCTATTATGACAAAGCCGGGTAAGGAAAGTGGCTTAAAGCTAGCAGAAATAGAAAAGCAACAATTAATAGCTTTCTTAAAGACCTTTACAGATTACACAATGATCAACGATACGCTTTTTAAAGCACCGTAAATTTTATTAGCATAAAATATAAAAGCCCGATAGTTATATACTATCGGGCTTTTAATTATTGTTTGTAAAACGATTACTCTACACTTTTTAGATAGATGCCATTGTAAAAGTCTGTTGCCATTTGTTTGGCTACTGCACTTTCTGAATGTATGATGTATACTTTGCTTAAACCTTCAGAAGAGTGCCAAAGTTTTGCAGGGTTAGCTTTTAGTGTTACTGTTTTGGTTTGGCCACTGCTTACAGTCAGTTTACTGTTAGACATATCGGCTGTTTTAGTAGTAACAACGTTATAGTCGCCTTTAAAACCTCCAAAATGTAGTTGATAGTTGCCATTAGGCGAGTTAGGAGACTTGCCCTCTGCTTTCATCATGATGTAGCCAGTGTTCCAATCCCAGAACATGCCGTTTGAAAATGATAAGGCACCTGTGTGTGCTCCCGATACATTCATAAGGCTATCTACTCCCATAGTGTATTCCATGGCTACATAATTACCATTAGGTATGTCAATTACCATAATGTATTTGTCAGCTGCATCAGTACAGCTATTACAAATGAGGTGGTAACTGTCTGGTTGTGCCCACCAGCTGCCGTCAGCTCTTTGAAGTTTTATATTCGATACATAGAACTTAAGTGTTGTAAAGGTCATAGTATCTCCTGTCTTAGGATGTACATATTCTTTTTCAAGTTGAAAAGGAGCTTCATTGGCAGCCCATACATATTCAAACTGTAGTTTCATGCTTCCTTTCCCTAGGTCTTGAGGTGTTGGGTTGTCATCTTTTCGGCAAGAGTAAACGGTGGCAAACACAAGAGCTAGAGCTAAAAATGATATTCTTTTTAATGTGCTCATAACGGTGTAATTAAGTGGTTAACTAATAGTTGTAATTTATTGAATTACACTATTTTCTACTGTAACAATGGTTACAGTATTCACGGCATTTTTGTTAAAAATAGTCACTATTTCAAGGGCGGGATAAATTTATGGATAATAGCTGTAACTTTTAATCATATTTAAACGATATAGAGATATGTACTACAAAGGCAAAACCGTTTTTATTACTGGTGCTAGTAGAGGTATTGGCAGGGCAATAGCTTTGCGCTTAGCTAAGGATGGCGCTAATATTGTAATAGTAGCAAAATCAGTGAAGGAAGATAATAGGCTGGGAGGTACGATACATAGCGTGGCAGAAGAAGTGGAATCGGTAGGAGGAAATGCACTGGCATTGCAATGTGATATAAGAGATGAAGAGCAAATAGTAAAAGCTATTGAGCAGGCAGTGTCAAAATTTGGTGGTATAGATGCAGTAGTGAATAATGCTTCAGCTATATCGTTAAGCTCAACTGACGATACGCCATCAAAACGTTTTGACCTAATGCATGATATTAACGTTAGAGGAACTTATTTGGTAACAAAGCATTGTATACCTCATTTAAAGAAGTCTGATAATGCCCATATACTCACATTATCCCCTCCGTTAAATATGAACCCTAAGTGGCTGTTGCCATCTGTAGCATATACAATGAGTAAGTATAATATGAGTATGATGGCTTTGGGATGGGCATTAGAATATAAAAAAGCGGCTATAGCGTCTAATGCGATATGGCCTGTCACCACTATTGCTACAGCAGCTGTACAGAATCTACTAGGTGGAGATATGTTGATGAATAGAAGTAGAAAGCCTGAGATAGTTGCAGATGCAGTGCATTACATACTACAGCAACCAGCAAGCGAATATACAGGGCAAACACTGTTGGATGAGGACGTTCTGAAAGCTGCAGGCATAACTGATTTGGAACAATATGCTGTAAAGCCTGGTAGCCCTTTACAAAAGGATTTATTTTTAGATTAAACGAATATAATTTGGAAACAATATTATCCATTAATGGAATATCAAAAAGATACGGACCGATACAGGCATTAAAAAACGTGTCTTTTGAGGTGCCTAAAGGTTCTGTATTTGGTGTGCTAGGGCCTAATGGTAGCGGAAAAACAACACTGTTGGGCATATTGCTAAATGTACTCAATGCTCATGCCGGCACTTATAGTTGGATAGGAGGCATGAATAACAATGCTGCAAGAAAGAGTATTGGTTCTCTCTTAGAAACCCCCAACTTTTATCACTACATGACTGCTTGGGATAACTTAAAAATATCAGCCTCTATAAAAGGGCGAGGGTATGACGATAGGGAGCGTGTGCTAAAACAGGTGGGATTGTATGAACGCAGGAATAGCAAATTCCAAACTTTCTCATTAGGTATGAAGCAACGATTGGCAATTGGTGCAGCATTGCTAGGAGATCCTGATATCTTAGTTTTTGATGAACCGACAAATGGTTTAGACCCTGCTGGTATAGCGGAGATAAGAGATCTGATCACAGAATTGAATAAAAAGGGAAAGACCATTATCATGGCAAGCCACTTGCTCGATGAAGTAGAAAAAGTATGTACACATGTTGCTATACTAAAGAAGGGAGACCTACTGCTAAGTGGTAAAGTGGATGAGGTGTTGGTGAATGAGGATCAAATAGAAGTAGGTGCCCAAGATTTGGATCTACTTGAAAAGGTTGTAAGCACACTAAATGGTGTGCATAGCATGAAGCGAATGAATGGCTATTTGCTGCTCGGGTTTGATGAAAATATTACTCCCCAAAACATCAATGAATATTGTATGGAGCATGGGGTGATATTATCGCGTTTGAACATGAAGCAAAAAAGCTTGGAAACAAAATTTATGGAACTGACTAAAGAAAAACAATGATAAAGTTATTATCTATAGAGTGGCTCAAAGTAAAGAAGTATAGAACCTTTTGGATCTTAATAGGTTTCTTTATCGTTCTGCTTCCGTTATGGAATCTTGGTATTACTGATGGTTTCCTAAAGTTTGGAGGTAAAAATGATATTAATATTTTAGATCAAGCATATACATTCGAGCATGTATGGGCTAATCTAGGCTTTTGGGCAAGTATATTCGTCATTTTTATTTCTATCCTTACCATAATTATTACTACCAATGAGTACTCCTTTCGTACAAGTAGGCAAAATGTAATAGATGGGTTGAGTAAGTTGGACTTTTTCCATGCAAAATGGTTCATGGTATTGTTATTTACCTTCTTTACTGGCTTGTATGTATTTATTGTTGGTGTTTATTTTGGTGCTACAAAAGGAAGTATCAGCGATTTCCCTGGAGAAATAAAGCAGTTAGGATATTTGGTGTTGCTGGCACTCAATTATTATTCTTTCGCCTTATTGATAGCATTCTTGTTTAAGAGAAGTGGTATTGCAATCGGTATGTTCATACTTTATACACTAGTGCTAGAGTCAATGATAAAAGGTATAGTCAACTGGGGGTATGATACAGAAATAGGAAATTATTTACCGCTACAAGCAAGCGATGAATTACTGCCGTTCCCGCTAATGAAAGCAGTAAAGGATATGGCTGGTATGGGTGGTGAGTTTAATGCAACTCCATATTTGATCATGTCCCTTGTTTGGATTCTTAGCTATTATATAATAGGTAGGTTGAAAATACTCCGTAGTGATTGGTAGATTTGCATATGGCAAATGAACAACCGATTATATTAGTGACAAATGATGATGGTATTACTTCTCCTGGAATTAAAGCCTTGGTAGATGCTGTAAAGTCTTTAGGTAAGGTAGTAGTGGTAGCTCCTGATAGCCCTCAGTCGGGCATGGGGCATGCTATAACCATTGGGGAACCATTAAGATTACATAAGTCAGATGTTTTTGGCGCTATAGAAGCTTATGAATGTAGCGGTACTCCTGTTGATTGTGTAAAATTGGCAAGAGATATCATTTTACACCGCAAGCCAGATATCTGTGTTAGCGGTATTAATCATGGTGCTAACCATTCTATCAATATCATTTATTCAGGTACTATGAGTGCTGCTATGGAGGCTGCTATTGAAGGTGTACCTTCTGTAGGTTTCTCTTTGTTAGATTATAGCTATGAGGCCGATTTTTCTATAGCTGGAACTGTAGCGAATACGATTACCCGTAAAATGCTGTCTTCTGACTTACCTAAGCACACATTGTTTAATGTAAACATACCTAAGGTTGGCCAAGAGGAGTTTAAAGGGTTGAAAATGTGCCGACAGGCGTATGCGAAATGGGAAGAAGAGTTTGAGCAACGGAAAGACCCAAGAGGAAAGGACTACTACTGGATGACGGGTAAGTTTGTAAATCTGGATAAAGGTGAGGATACAGATGTGCAGGCTTTGGCTGACGGCTATGCCTCTGTTGTTCCTGTTAAGTTTGACCTGACAGACGCTGAAATGAAACAAAAGCTGAGTAATGACTGGTCGGATATTTTATAATGTACCCATACTTTATTTCCCGTAGTTTTACATGATGAATACACCAGAACAGCTACTGGAATGTGTTGCTAATTTTAGTGAAGGCAGGGATGTTGAGGTAATTGAGCAGATAGTCTCTTCTATTGATAATGTTGAAGGGACATTTGTTTTGCATGTAGACAGGAGCCCTTCTGCTAATAGAACAGTTATTACCTTTGCGGGTACTCCCAATGAGGTCATCACATCTGCATACAATGCAATAGAGAAGGCGGCTGAGTTGATAGACATGCGCAGGCAGGAAGGCGTACATCCACGTATAGGTGCTACAGACGTTTGCCCACTAATACCGCTTAAGGGTATATCTATAGAAGAAACAATTGCCCTTTCTCGTCAGCTTGGTGAAAAAGTAGGAGCGGAGTTAAATATCCCGATATACTTATACGAATATTCGGCGCGAGAAGCATATAGAAAAGCACTGCCTACTATTAGAAAAGGGCAGTATGATGGGTTTGCAAAGAAAATGAAAGAGGCAACATGGCAACCGGATTACGGACCTCAGTTATTCAATGAACAAACAGGAGCTACGGTAATAGGAGCTAGAGATATACTGGTAGCATTCAATATATCGCTCAATACCAAAGACGAGCGAAAAGCACAGTACATAGCTTCCCGAATAAGAGAAAGTGGATATATAAACCCCGACACTAAAGAAAGAGCAGCAGGTAGGTTAAAGAAACTGCGTGCCATTGGCTGGTATATGTCGGACTTTGAATGCGCACAGGTATCCATGAATCTGTTAGATTATAGAGTCACTTCTCCTCTTAAAGTTTGGAATGCTAGTAAAGAGCTAGCATCGGAAGTAGGGGTGGAGCTTGTTGGTAGTGAATTAATAGGTCTAATGCCCGAAGCCTGCTTGCTTGAAGCGGGAGGATGGAAGCAGGGGGATGATAAAGAAGTTATACTTCAAAAAGGTATTGATTATCTTGGGTTAGATAAGGTGAAGCCGTTTACTGTGCGGGAGAAAATATTAGAATATAGATTAGAAGAAGTAGGATTAATATGAGTCAAAAGAACTTTTTATACTATTCATTTGCTGTGGTCAGGGTGTTGCTCTATCCATTATCATTGGTATATGGTGCTGTAGTATGGTTGCGAAACCGACTATATGATACAGGTTTTTATTCCTCAATAGAGTTTGATGTGCCTGTAATAACTGTGGGCAATCTGTCTGTAGGAGGTACGGGAAAAACACCACATGTTGAATATTTGATAAGGCTATTGCAATACCAATATCGTGTTGCTACAATGAGTAGGGGATACAAGAGGCGTACGCAAGGGTTTCTATTGGCAGATGAAACCTCTAATGCCTTGCATATAGGCGATGAGCCAATGCAGTACAAAATGAAATATCCAGACCTTGTAGTAAGTGTGGCAGAAGAGCGAATGGTGGGTATACCCAAACTATTACAGAAAAGACCCGACGTAGAGGCCATTCTTCTTGATGATGCATTTCAGCATAGGTCGGTAAAGGCAGGAGTAAATATGCTAATTACAGACTATTCCAAACCTTTTTATAAGGATATGATATTGCCAATGGGTACACTTAGAGAAAGCCCTAAGGCTTATAAAAGAGCAGATGTGATCGTAGTGTCTAAATGCCCGCCCAATTTAAGCTTGGAAGAAGCAGAAGAAATGAAGGGTAAGATCAATCCTATAGGCGATCAACGTGTATATTTTTCTACAGTAGACTACCACACACCTTATGACCTATTGAGTCATCAGCAAATAAACCTTACCAATAAAAATGTAGTATTGGTATGTTGTATTGCAAAGCCCGACCCTTTTGTTGCATACATAAAGCAAAAAGCGAAGGAGGTACATACCTTGACCTACAATGACCATCATTATTTCTTAAAAAGAGATATGGAGGAGATAAAAGAGGCTTTTGATACTTGGGACGTAAAAGATAAAGTAATAGTAACAACAGAAAAAGATGCAGCAAGACTCGCACTACATATAGATACATTGAAAGAATGGGGTATTAGTATTGTAATAATACCTATTGCAGTATCCTTCCTATTTCAAAAAGGGCCTGAATTTGATAGCTTTATATTAAATTATGTAGCAAATACTATTAACGAAAGCAATATGTTATATGGCGAGGAAGGTTAAGAAAAGGAAAAAGAATAGTAATAGTTCAGGTACTAAAGTGTATACCGGTAGGTTAGAGATCACACGCTCTGGTTTGGGGTATGTCATCGTTGAAGGCCTGGATAAGGATATACTGATAAAGCGAGAGCATATCAGAAATGCGCTGAATGGTGATGAAGTGAAGGTTGAAGTAGTGACAAGGGCTAAAAAGTTTGGCGCTCGTTTGGAGGGCACAATTAAAGATGTAGTAAGACGAAAGCAGGAAGAGTTTAGTGGCAGGGTAGAGGTACATCCTCATTTTGCATTCTTAGTACCAGATAGTGACAAGGTTCCTGTTGATATATTTATCCCACTACATTTACTGAATGGTGCTAAACATGGTGATAGAGCAATAGGAAGAATTGTAGAGTGGACGGGTAAGACCAAGAATCCTGTTGGGGAGATAGTATCTGTTTTGTCCAACCAATCGGCCAATGAGATCACCATGCAGGGGATATTGGTAGAGAATGGTTTTCCACTTAAATTTCCTGATGACGTTATAGAAGAGGCAGCTCGTTTTCCTGAAGGTGTTGATGATAATGAGCTAGAGAATAGAGTGGATATAAGAGAAGAGTTGACATTTACTATAGATCCTGTAGATGCAAAGGATTTTGATGATGCTATATCCGTAAAGCCAGCAAAAGGGGGCTATTATGAGGTGGGGGTACATATTGCCGATGTAAGCCATTATGTAACAAAAGATTCTGCATTAGATAAAGAGGCTTATAAAAGAGCTACAAGTGTTTACTTGCCCGATAGGGTATTGCCAATGCTTCCTGAGCGCTTATCTAATGAACTTTGCTCTTTAAGACCTAATGAGGATAAATATGCATTTTCTGCGGTATTCAAGATCAATAAAAAAGGTGAGGTCAAAGAATACTGGCTAGGGAAGACCGTTATAAGATCTAAGCGACGTTTTACCTATGAAGAAGCACAAGAGATCATAGAAGGCGCAGCAGGCGATCATCAAGAGGAGATTCTTCTTTTAAATGAAATAGCACAGAATTTAAGAGCGGAAAGGTTTTCTGAAGGAGCTATCAACTTTTCTTCGCAAGAAGTAAGGTTTAAACTAGACGAGAGTAGTAAACCGATTGAAGTAATAGTAAAAGAAAGTAAGCAAGCGCATCAATTGGTTGAAGAGTTTATGCTATTGGCTAATAGGACCGTAGCAGAATTTGTTTCGGAATTAGAGGTAAAAGGAAAGCCCATTCCTTTCCCTTATCGTGTACACGATGTGCCGGATGAAGAGAAACTTAAAGTCTTTATGACCTTTGCTGCAGGTTTTGGACATAAATTTTTGGTGAACACTCCGGAGAACATAGCATCGTCTTTCAACGAAATGCTACGATTGGTAGATGGTACACCAGAGCAGCATGTATTGCAAACATTGGGTATACGCACCATGTCTAAGGCGGTTTATACTACCGATAATATAGGGCACTATGGCTTAGGGTTTAAGGATTATTGTCACTTTACTTCTCCTATTAGAAGATACCCCGATGTGTTAGTGCATAGGATACTCGAGGAGTGCTTGCTAGACAAAATAAAACCGATAAAGCATTTAGAAGCACAGTGTAGACATTGTTCTGAACAAGAGCGTAGAGCGATGGAGGCAGAAAGAACAGCTAATAAGTATAAGCAAGTAGAATACATGCAAGACTATATTGGTGGCGAGTTTGATGCTGTGATAAGTGGTGTGGCCAGCTTTGGTTTTTGGGCAGAAACAGTGGAGCATAAATGCGAAGGAATGGTGTCTATATCAGACCTTTTTGAGTTTGATGAATTTGAATTGATAGAGCAGGAATATGCTTTAGTAGGTCGTCATACGGGGTTGCGTTTTGGGATGGGAGATAAGGTTAAAATTCAAGTGGTAGCTACTAATCTGGAAAAAAGACAAATTGATTTTACTATCCTTGAGGCACCACAACAGACAACGACTAAAAAGACAACTTCTGATAAAGGAGGCAATAAGAAGAAGAAAACTAGGAATAAAAAGTAAGTATGCACGGTTTTAAAGAGCTAGTAAAACTTTTTGAAGAACGATTATTGTCTGTGGAGTCCTTACAAAAGTCTCCACACAATTTATATGAGCCTTGTAGGTATTTATTAGGCTTAGGCGGCAAGCGGGTGCGTCCTGTTTTATGCTTAATGGGTAACGAACTATTCTCTGATATAAAAGAAGGAGCATGGCATGCCGCGATAGGAGTAGAGTTGTTTCACAACTTTACATTGGTGCATGATGATATCATGGATGAAGCACCGCTCAGGAGAGGGAAAGAGACTATACACCATAAATACGGAATGACTGCGGGTATCTTAAGTGGAGATATATTATGCATCCTTGCTTACGAGCAATTGGGGTATATCAAAGAGGCCTTAGCACAAGTATTACCACTCTTTACACAAACAGCTGCTGAAGTGTGCGATGGTCAGCAGATGGATATGGATTTTGAACAGCGGTCTGATGTTACTATTGAGGAGTATCTAAACATGATAGCACTTAAGACATCTGTATTGCTAGCCTGTAGTTTAAAGATGGGGGCATATATTTCTGGTGCCAATGAAGAGGAAGCGCAAAAAGTATATGAGTTCGGTAAAAATTTAGGCATAGCTTTCCAACTACAGGATGACTATTTGGACGCATATGGTGATCCTGAGAAAAATGGCAAACAAGTAGGGGGGGATATAAAGGCAAATAAGAAAACCTATTTGTTGCTCAAAGCAATAGAGAATGCCAACCCGGAACAGCGAATAGAAATTGAAGAGTTATTGGCCTCTACTGGTGATGATAAAGTGGAAAAGATGCTTTCACTATACGATAGCTGCAATGCTAAGCAAGCTGCTAAAGATGAGATGTTGAAGTATTCAAATTTAGCATTTGATAATTTAGCTACAATTAATGTAGCAGAAGAGCGAAAAGCACCATTGCGTAGTTTGGCTGAATATTTATTACAAAGAGAAAAATAATATACTATGAATTACTGGTTAGTAAAGTCGGAGCCCTTTAAATATAGCTGGGAGCAATTAGTAAAGGATAAGAAGACTTTTTGGGATGGGGTGCGTAATTATGCTGCTCGCAACAACCTCAAAGAAATGCAAAAGGGCGATCATTGCTTTTTCTATCATAGTAATGAAGGGTTAGCTATTGTAGGTATTGCAGAAGTAGTAAAAACGGCTTATCAAGACCCTACTACTGATGATGATAGGTGGGTAGCAGTAGATATTAAACCTGTAATGGCATTGCCTACACCCGTTACGCTTAAAGACATTAAAGCAGAACCTAAATTGGCTAATATGGATTTAGTAAGGTTGATGCGTCTGTCAGTAGGTAAGGTAACAGCTGCTGAATATAAACTTATACTAAAGATGGGTGGTGTTAAATAGTTGCCACCGTTATAACTAATAAAAAAGCCCTGCATAGCAGGGCTTTTTTATTATATGGTCATTATTTCTTTGTCTTTCTCTTTGCAACGTTCATCTATTATCGCGATGTATTTATCTGTTAATCCTTGTACACGTCCTTCAGCTTCTTTAGCGGCATCTTCACTTAAGCCATCTTTTTGCTCTTTTTTGATGCTTTCAATACTATCTCTACGTACCGATCTGATACTGATCTTAGCTTGTTCTCCCTCTGCATTTACACGTTTTACAAGCTCTTTACGTCTTTCTTCCGTAAGTGGTGGTAAATAAAGACGTATGAAATCACCATCATTTTGAGGATTTAAACCAATATTTGAAGCAATGATAGCTTTCTCTATAGGTTGTAGCATTGTTTTTTCCCATGGTTGTAAAGACAATGTCCTTGCATCCGGTATAGTGATATTGGCTACTTGATTTAGCGGGGTAGCAGTACCATAATAGTCTACCATGATCCCGTCTAGTATTTGAGGAGTAGCTTTACCGGCACGAATTTTACCAAGTTCTTGTTCTAGATGGTCTATGCCTTTTTTCATGCCATTATCGGCACCTTTAATAATATTTTCTATAACCTCGCTCATAAGATATGTTGATTAACAGATAGCAAATGTAAAAAATGTTCTTTAAGATAATTTATACCATTTTTTCTATATATTTAAAACAGGTATTTAAACGTAAGATATACTTATTTGGTTACGCTTTAATGTTAGGTTATTTTTACACAAATATTTAGCAAAAATGGAAACTAATATAAAAGCACCTTTGAGGTTAACAGAAGGCGCAGTGAAAGAGATAAATAGATTGATGGCCGAGCCTGACTATGAAGAGGGACAAATCCTTAGAGTAGGTGTGAAAGGTGGAGGATGCTCTGGTTTAACCTATGTGTTGGGTTTTGATAATAAAGAGGAGGATGACGAGTTATATGAAATAGAAGGAATTCCGGTAATAATGAAAAAGGCACACGAGATGTACCTTTTTGGTATAGAGGTGGATTTTCAGACAGGTCTTAATGCAAGAGGCTTTATTTTTAATAACCCTAATGCAAGTGATACTTGTGGCTGTGGTACCTCTTTCTCTGTATAAATGTATAAATGATAAGATTTTTCTCCATACTGCTTATATTTCTGCTAGCCATTGCTACTAATAGCTATGCTCAGAAAAAGGTCAGTCCCCCCAAAGAGTCTACGATAAATAAGTATTCTAGATCAGGTAAGCGGCATGGTATGTGGGTGCATACCAAAAAGGAAAAGCTAGGAGAGCCTGCTTACTCCGAATTTGGCAAGTATATAGAGGGCGTAAAATATGGTGTTTGGTATAAGCTGGATAAGAAAGGGGATATTATAGCTATTGAAAATTATAGGAATGACGTCTTGGATGGAGAAGTGAAACTATATGAAAATGGCAGACTATCTTGTGTGGGGATGTATAGAGGACTTAATCCTACTCGGGAGTATGACTCGATCGTGATTGAAGACCCTATTACAGGTGAACAACAATTAGTAGGTGTGGCTAGTGAGATGGGCACGGTAAAACATGGTATGTGGTATTTTTATGATACAGAAACAGGGCGGATGAATAGAGAGGAGGAATACCAAATAGACGTGATGATCCATGCCAAAGATTATCCCTATTCAAAAGCAGATAGTATTTTTTACAATAAAAGAAATACTGGTCTCCCACACAAAAAGAAGGGAGGTGCCTATTATAAGCCGCCAGAAGAGAAACGTACCAGCTATATGAATTAAGTGTACTACTTTAGTGCTTACTCTTATGAATATGCGATCTAGAATGTTGTTCCGTTCTGTAGTACTACTTGGTATTTTCAGTTGCTTCATTACTTCATTAAAAGCACAAGTGTATTTCGATAGTGTTTATCAGGACTATATTTACGTGTATAAGAAGGTAAGGGAGTTTGATATGAGCTTTACAGAAGCTATGCCTATAACTTCCAGTAAGACATTTATATTAGAGAATGAACATGTATTTAGGGCTATAGACCAATACCGAAAAAAATATCCTGATTATAATGAGTTAGATCTCTTGGTAGAGCTTTCTGCAGATGTTTCAGTAAAATTTTTAAAGGAGCAGGTCTCTTCTTTAGAGTGTAAGCATAATGAGCAAGATTATGTACTTGCGTATAGTAATTATATCTGCGACTGTGTAGAGCAAAAGGCTAAAGCGATGCCTGGCTATAAGTGGGCTGCTGCCAAAGATACCGTTATGAAGCAATGCGCTGTTTCATTCCGTGAAAATATGGATGATAAGGTGCTACAACAAAAAATGAAAATGTTTAGTGCTGATGAAAAAGTTGCTTTGCAGGAATGTGCTAAAGTGCATAGCTACATCAACTGCGAAACACTGACCATTGATGTAATAGGAACCTGTATCAATAGGGCGGAAAGATACTATTATACGGAGAAGGGACTGAGGATGGAGAAAGAGGCAAGTGTGGTTAATCAGTACTTAAAAGAAGGGCAACTCTTGCCAAGTGAATTATTTTTAAAAGGGAAGGAGTTAACGGAGGCATATACCCTATTATCATTAGAGGCAAAAGAGTATTTAGAGTTAAGTGATGTACTGACCTATGAAGTGCAGGATTGGGATCATATATACTCCCTATGGTATAGAGAAGATAAAGGTGAAGTAAAGGTGTTATTTGGTATCGACTATCAGTTTGGCTTCAATATGGGGAAAGCTGAAATGCAAGACATGTCTTATAGAACGGTAGAGGAAATGAATAGTAGCTCCTTGCTACAGGAAAATATAAAACGTTTATTAGCAGCACCTATAATGGGTGGTAGTGAAGAATAAATGATGAATATAGAAGAAAAACAATTGATGTTTGAAAACAGGCTACGTAAAGTGCATAAGCACTTTAGTAAGTTGGCGCGTAGGCAAAATGTTAGTTGTTTCCGATTTTATGATAACGACCTGACAGAGTTTCCCTTTGCTATAGAGCGGTATGGAGAGGATATCTACATGGCTGAGTATAAGAGCAGGCATGGTATGGAAGAAGAGGAGCATGAGCAATGGATACAGTCGAGTAAGCAGGCGGTAATGAACGTACTGGAGCTTACGGAAGAGCATATTTTTATAAAACGCAGACAGAAGAAAGAAGGGAAGCAAGGACAATACGGCAAGTTTGGTGAAGAGAAAATAGAAAGAATAGTAACAGAAGGTGGGCTGAGTTTTATACTGAATATGACCGATTACCTAGATACTGGTTTGTTCTTAGACCATCGTATCACACGCGATATGGTACGGGAAGAATCAAAAGGAGCTAGAGTGCTAAATCTTTTCTGTTATACGGGTTCTTTTAGTGTTTATGCAGAGGATGGTGGAGCAGAGATGGTTACGTCTGTTGATATGTCAAAAACCTATATCAACTGGGCGAAAAGAAATATGCAGTATAATAAACTGTATGATGAGGAAAGGCATCATTACATACATGCTGATGTGTTACAGTTTATTACCGATCTGGAGTCAGACTCTTATGATATTATTGTTTGTGACCCACCTACCTTTTCTAACAGTAAAAGAATGGAAGGAACATTTGATGTACAGCGTGACCATGTGTGGCTACTCAACGAACTAAAAAGAGTGCTGACAATAGGGGGTAAAATATATTTCAGTAATAACTACAGAGGGTTTAAGCTGGACGAAGAACATATAAAAGGAATGATGATCACCAATATTACGAAAAAAACTACCCCTTTTGATTTTCAAGGTAAACTAAAAAGATGCTGCTTTTCACTGGAAAAGTAACAGTGCATGTCTAACTTGTGGAATTATTGTAGCAATAATGAGTGAAGTAATAATAAAAGTAGAGCAACTAGTTAAGAAATACGATGACTTTGTAGCGGTCAACGGGTTGAGTTTTGATGTATATAAAGGAGAAATATTTGGATTGCTAGGGCCTAACGGAGCTGGCAAAACAACTACTTTGGAAATTATTGAGACCCTACGAAAGAAAACTTCCGGAAAGGTTACGGTAGATGGTAAAGATCTAGATGCCAATGCCAATGATATAAAAAAGATAATCGGTGTGCAGCTGCAAGCAGCAGGATACTATCCTAACCTTAACTTGGTACAGATAATAGAATTGTTTGCAGGGTTGTATAATAAAGAAGTAGACCCATTAGCATTGCTTGATACAGTAGACTTAAGAGAGAAAGCTAAGAATAAGTACAAGCAACTTTCAGGAGGACAAAAGCAAAGATTCTCTATTGCAACAACCCTTATCAACGAACCTAAGATCATATTCTTGGATGAACCCACTACGGGGCTAGACCCGCAAGCTCGTCGCAATCTTTGGGAGTTGATAAAAAAGGTAAGAGAGCGTGGAGCTACTGTTGTAGTAACGACACATTACATGGACGAGGCAGAAGAGCTTTGCGATAGAGTAGCTATAGTAGATGCAGGAAAAATTATAAAATTAGATACTCCCGACAATCTTATTGATAATCTAGTAGCATCAGGTTTTAAACGCCCTAAGCGCGTGAAAGAGGCTAACTTAGAAGATGTGTTTTTAGACCTGACAGGCAAGGAATTAAGAGACGAATAATTGATCAACGGCGTCTACTACTTCTACGTCTTTTAGTAGTGCCTCCTAGTCCTAGCGAACCTAGTAAGCTACGTACTAACATTGTACCTGCGGTGCGCATCATGCTTCTTACTACAGAGCTTTCGCCTAATTGTTCAATAACAGTTTTATCTTCTTTTTCTCTTCTTACTTTACGTTCAGGAGCTTCTTCTTTGGCTTCTTTTATCTTTTCGTTGATGAGTTCATAAGCGCTTTCTCTATCAATCTCTTTATTATACTTCTCTACAAGCAGTGATCTTTTTACGATATCGTTGATCTCCTCATCTGTAAGTATATCCATTCTTGATTTTGGAGCACAAAGCATAGTAGCTGCTAATGGGGTAGGGATACCTTTCTCATTCAGCAATGTAACAAGCGCTTCTCCTATCCCCAATTGTGTAATGACTTCTTTTGTATCATAGTATTCGCTAAGAGGATAGTTTTCTGCTGTTTGCTTTATCGCTTTTCTATCGTTTGCAGTAAAGGCGCGTAAGGCATGCTGTATTTTTAGGCCTAATTGACTTAATACGGCAGGTGCTATATCTGTAGGGTTTTGAGTTACAAAGAATATACCTATGCCTTTTGAGCGTATTAGTTTTACGATAGTTTCTAGTTGCTCGATAAGTATATCATTAGCATCGTTGAATATGAGGTGAGCCTCATCGATAAACATTACCAGCTTAGGTTGATCGCTATCGCCTTCTTCAGGCATGGTGGCATACAGTTCGGATAGTAACTGTAACATGAACGTAGAGAAAAGCTTAGGTTTGTCTTGTAGGTCAGTAACTCTTAAAATATTTACCATGCCTCTTCCATCATCAGCTATACGTAATAGGTCGTCTACTTCAAACGATTTTTCACCGAATATTCTGTCCGCATCTTGCTGTTGCAAAGCAATGACTTTGCGCATTATTGTACCTATAGATGCAGAAGACATGGTGCCGTATTCTTCCTTCAACTCCTCCTTGCCATCATTGGCAGCCCACTGTAGCATTGATTGCAGGTCTTTGAGGTCTATCAAAGGCATGTTATTATCATCACAATACTTAAAAAGCATAGCGAGTATACTTTCCTGTGTGCTGTTCAGGTCTAATACCTTGGCAAGTAATATCGGTCCAAATTCAGTTACTGTTGCTCTTAGGCGTACACCTGCTTCTTCACTAAGCGATAAGAGCTCTACAGGGTAGGCTGTAGGAACAAAGTCTATACCCAAAAGTTGGCAGCGTTCATCTATTTTAGGATGTCCGGGGCTTTTGGCAGCTATACCGCTCAGGTCACCTTTTATGTCCATCATCAATACAGGTATGCTGGCATCACTCAATGCTTCTGATAATACTTGCAGTGTTTTTGTTTTTCCCGTACCTGTAGCTCCGCTAATTAAACCATGACGGTTTAATGTCTTTAGCGGCACTTTTACTGCCGCATCGCTCACTACTTCTTTATTCAATATTGCTTTGCCTAATAAAAAGGAATCTCCTTTGAAAGTGTACCCTTTATTGATTTCTTCGATGAATTGTTCCTGTGTTGCCATATATACAAGTAAAAAGCCTGTAAAATCTACAGGCTAATTTAATATGTTTTTTATCAATCTTCTTTTCTAGAAGATATAACTACCTTTTTCTATCATTTGCTGTCCAATTTTTCTTCTTGCTTCTTTGGTATTAAAGCTAGCTACTTTGGTAAAACGTTTTACGCCGAGTAGCATCATCCTTTGTTCGTCACCAGTAGCAAAGGCATTTATTGCGTTTTTACCGGCATGGTTTATTCTATCTGCCGCGTCGCTAATGAAAACCTTTGTAGCATCTGTAGCCAAGCCTGCATTTTTATTGCCACTATCTGTCATTTTCATTGTTCTCAACAGCATGCTTTCCGCCATGAAGGTGTCGTTGAGCATATCAGCTAAATACATCAGTATTTCTTGCTCACCTTCTATTTTTGTCATTAGCTTTTGCACAGCTGCTCCTGCACACATGAGTATAGCTTTCTTGAAGTTAGCAATAGCTTTTAGCTCAGCCGCAAAAGGTGTGTCGTCCTCTCCAAATTCAGGGATGCCCATTAATTCTTTCTGTACCGCCATTGCAGGGGTTAAGATGTTTATCCTGCCCTTCATGGCACGCTTTAAGTACATGTCAAGCGTTAATAGCCTATTGATCTCATTAGTACCTTCAAATATTCTGTTGATACGGCTATCTCTGTAGGAGCGTGATATATTGTATTCGTCAGAAAAACCATTACCTCCATGTATTTGTACGCCTTCGTCTACTACATAGTCCAAACATTCAGACCCTATAACTTTTAAAATGGCACATTCAATGGCATACTCTTCAGCGGCACCTAATAATGTTTCATCATCACTTTTTCCTGACTTTGCTAGTTCATTTTCTTTATCTGTTATCCATCTAGATGTTCTGTAAAGAGCACTTTCTGTAGCAAATGTGCGTATGGTCATCTCTGCCAGCTTGTGTTGTATGGCGCCAAACTGTGCAATAGGTGTTTTAAACTGTTCTCGGGTAACGGCATACTTTATAGTATTGGCCATGGCTTGTTTAGTGCCACCAAGAGCAGCAGCACATAGCTTTAAACGACCAATATTCAAGATGTTGAAGGCTATGATATGACCACGACCTATTTCTCCCAGTAGGTTCTCTTTGGGTACTTTACAGTTCTCAAAAAACACCTGACGAGTGCTAGATCCTTTAATACCCATTTTATGTTCCTCTTCTCCAAAGCTCAATCCCTCTGTGCCACGTTCTATTATAAAGGCTGAAAAATGTTCTCCGTCTATTTTAGCAAAAACAGTAAATACATCAGCAAAGCCAGCATTTGTGATCCATATTTTTTGACCATTTATGAGATAGTGCTTACCATCATCGGTAAGTTTTGCAGAGGTTTTACCACTGAGTGCATCAGAGCCAGAATTGGGCTCGGTAAGCGCATAAGCACCTTTTAATTCACCTGTAGCCAATCTAGGTACATATTTCTGCTTTTGTTCTTCTGTTCCAAAATATAGTATCGGTAATGAGCCAATGCCATTATGTGCAGCTACAGCTACTGAAAAGGAATGCCCTGCGCCCAAAGCTTCGTTGATAATGGTAGCTGTGACAAAATCTTCACCCAAGCCTCCATACTGCTGTGGAAATGCAGCACCTAATAATCCCAGTTCTCCTGCTTTGTCCAGCAGGGTAGGCATAAGCCCCTCTTCTTGCTCGTCTATAGCTTGGAGTTTTGGTCTTACTTCTTTAGCTAGAAAATCAGCGCATGTATCTTCTATTAATCGTTGCTCTTCTGTAAAATCCTCTGGTGTGAATGTGTTGGATGGCGCAGATTCGTTAATTAGGAAACCTCCGCCTTGTATCACCTGTTTTGACTGGTCTTCCATAATATATCCTTTCCTATGAAGTTACTTAAAATTTATGCTTATTACTTGTTAAATAATTGTTCTAATAACGGTTTATGAATAACTATTTTTGTGTTAGGAATGGGTGCTGTTTCAGGATATATTAAGACTGGCGAGGAACAACTTCATTATATTAAATATGGTGAGGGGGATAAACTATTGATTGCTTTTCATGGCTATGGCGATGATGCTAGTTTTTTCGCCCCATTGGCAGAATGTATGGATAAAGAATATTCTGTGATCTCCTTTAATTTACCCCACCATTCAGAAAGTCAGTGGTCTCCATTAAAGTTGTGGGAAAAGGAAGCACTTAATGAGCTAATTGCAAATATCTTAAGGCTTTTTAACGTAGAGTATTTTTCCTTGTTAGGGTATAGTATTGGAGGTAGAGTATGTATGAGTGTTTTAGAACAGTATGGTGACAAGGTAGATCGTTTGGTCTTGATAGCATCTGATGGCTTGAGGTTTAATTGGTTTTACTACTGGTTGACAAGAACGGTTACAGGTAAATTTATTTTCAAAAGTTTCTTAACCAATCCTGCCTTGTATATGCCATTGATAGATGTTGCAAGAAAAGTAAAGCTACTTAATGAAGGCAAGTATAAGTTTGCAATGAAATACATCAGTAGTGAAGTAGATAGGAGGTTCTTACTTAATGTTTGGATGACGATGAGTAAACTGATTCCAGATGTCGGGAAGACAAAGCAAATTATAAGAAATGAAAAGATAGCGACAGAAGTGTTCATGGGTAGATATGATAAGGTGATTCCTGCCAGATATGCATTAGCGTTTGCAGAAGGAGTAGGAAGTGCAGAGGTGACTATATTAGAGAAAGGCCATCGTATATTCGATTCAGAAACACTCCCTAAAATAGCTTCTTGTTTTTCGTAGTATGTTGTTAGTTGTATTAGCTATAGTGGCTGCACTATTATATGCGGCATTGATGTTTGCCTATCGAAAAGGATGGCAGGCAAAAGATGCTACAAAAGTGGTGAAAGACTTTGTGCCTACAACAACTATTTCTATAATAATACCAGCACGTAATGAAGAAGAGTGTATTGGAAGATGTCTCAATTCTATTCTAGCTCAAGACTATCCCAAAGAATTGGTGGAAGTAGTTGTAATAGATGATCACTCTACAGATGATACTGCAAATGTAGTGAGTAGTTTTGCCCATCGTAATGTACGTTGTTTATCATTGTCCGACCATTTAAAAACAGATGATCTGATAGCGTATAAAAAAGCGGCATTGACAATTGGCGTTAATAATACTATAGGAGATTTACTCATAACAACGGATGCAGATTGTATCGCTACTCCTAATTGGTTACGTTCTATTGCTCATATATACGAGAAAGAAAAGCCCGTGATGATTATCTCTCCAGTAGATTATATATCTGATGACTCTGTGTTACAGGTGTTTCAGTCATTAGATTTCATGAGTATGCAAGGCATTACCGTAGCCTCACATGAGTTGCATATGGGTAACATGTGTAATGGTGCTAACCTTTCCTTTACAAGAGCTGCTTTCATAGCTGTAAATGGGTATGAAAATATAGATCATTTAGCCTCGGGAGACGATTATTTGTTGATGATGAAAATGAGCAAGCATTTCCCATCAAAGATCGCATGTCTAAAATCTATACAAGCTATTGTGAAAACAGAGCCACAATATAGTTGGTCAGGTTTTATTCAACAAAGGATAAGGTGGGCATCAAAGTCGGGTAAGTATGATGATAAGCGCATGACCAGTATATTGGTGTTTGTTTATCTTTTTAACGTGTTATTCCTAGCTCTATTAGTTGCTAGTTTCTTTAGCCATCAATATCTATGGGTTTTATTAGCCTTGTTACTTCTGAAAATAGAAGTAGACCTTATTTATTTATATCCTGTAGCTCGTTTTTTCAAAAAAGAAAAGCAGCTGTGGCTGTTCCCTCTACTTCAACCATTACATATCTTCTATATAATAGTCGCAGGTCTGCTTGGTTTTGTAGGTGTTTACAAATGGAAGGGCAGAACTGTGAAATAATGTTTAAGTTATGCTAATGTATTAGCAATAGGTATGTGATATATACCAGTTTTCGTATATTTCGCATATGCGCAAAGTTATATTCATTTCTATTCTTATTTTGTTGCTATCGGTAGTAGGGTATACCTATTGGTTTTATTATAGTCCTTACAGCTTTGGCTATAGAGAGGGCTACCTACAAAAGTTTTCTCGAAAAGGTAATTTGTTTAAAACCTATGAAGGGGAGCTGATACAACAAGGCTTTGGGCAAAGAGGAAACACTTTTAATGCACAATATTTTTATTTCAGTACTGTAGATGTTGCTTTGGCCGATTCTCTGGAAGAGTGTATCGGCAAACGAGTTAAGCTACATTATGTGCAATACCGCAGAAGTTTGCCATGGAGAGGTGATGACTACAATGGAAAAAACGACGAAAACGGTCAGTATGTAGTTGACGAGATAGCAGAGGTCAATGAGGCTGATCTAGGAGACTACTAAGCCAAAAATAAGAATACTGTAGGCAGCTTTTCTAATTCAGGCTTATTCTTTTGCCAAGCTTTTATTGTCTTGGTTTTGTTATAAGCAGCTTTGCCTGTTATATCCTGTGCTATACATAGTTTGGTGTTAGGGTTGCATTTCTTAAATAGCTCATCAAGTAGTGCGTTGTTTCTATAAGGCGTTTCAATAAAAATTTGTGTTTGTTTTTCTTTGGCTGAAAGCTGCTCGTAATGTTTAATGCTTTTGCTTCTTTCCGGGTCCTTAATAGGTAGGTATCCATTAAAAGCAAATCTTTGCCCGTCTAAGCCTGACGCCATTAATGATAGGATGATACTATTAGGCCCTGTTAAGGGATAAATGGCTATATCTAATTCTTGCGCTTTATATACCAACTCTGCTCCCGGGTCAGCTATTCCCGGGCAGCCCGATTCACTCATTACACCAATGGAATGACCTGCCTTAACCCATTCATTAAATGTATTCAGGTCAGCACCTCTTTTTTTATCTATCTCTGAAAAATGGAGGTCATCAATAACTATTTCGGGGTGTAAGGCTTTAAGAAAACGACGCGCTGTGCGTATATGCTCTACAAAGAAATGGGTTACCTCAAGCGTAACAGTGCTTATTTCTTTAGAAAGTGTATGCAGTGCATCCTCTGCTATTGGTATGGGTATTAAGTAAAGTGTAGCTCCTTTTTTCATTCTTCGCAAAATACGGTTTGTTATCAATATATCTTCTGCTGTACATTTGATTTATGATATTACCCGAAACATTTTATACGAGAGACGATGTAGTATTAATAGCTCAAGAACTTTTGGGTAAAGTGCTGGTGACTAATATTGACGGTAACTATACTGCTGGAATGATAGTAGAAACCGAAGCCTATGCAGGCGAGGGGGATAAAGCCTCTCACGCTTTTGGGGGAAGAAGAACAGCACGAACAGAACAGATGTATAGTAAGGGAGGTAATGCATATGTATATCTATGTTATGGTATCCACCATCTTTTTAACGTTGTTACTAATAAAAAAGATATCCCTCATGCCGTACTAATTAGAGGTCTTGAGCCAATTGATGGTATCGATATTATGCTGAAAAGAAGAGGCATGGCTAAACTTAAACCTAATATTTCAGCGGGGCCGGGTACTTTAAGTGAGGCTATGGGCATTACTACATCTTTTTCGGGAGATAGTTTATTACAAGAATCTATTTATATAGAAGATAGAGGATTTAAAATAGCAGATGAAGCTATTGTAGTTGGCACTAGGGTAGGTGTAGGGTATGCTAAAGAAGATGCATTCTTGCCTTATCGATTTAGCATAAAGGGTAATAAATACGTTAGCAAAGGCAAAGGGGCATAAAAAAAGCAGATTCAAGTGAATCTGCTTTTCAAATATAATGTGTGTTTTTGTATTAGAACTTAGGACAAGCGAAGTTGTAAGTTGGCTTGTGTGCTGCTTTGTTGATAGCACCGTTGAAGATAAGAGATACTTCATAACCACCGTTACCACCTGTAGCAGGAGCAAAGCTAGAAAGGTTAGCATCGTAGCTTACACCCAATTTCATTTTAGACCACTCGAAAGCGATGTAAGGAGAAAGAGCATCACCATAACGGTACCAACCACCTAGATAAAGTACTGTGTTTTTAGAGAACTCATTGTCATGACCAGGGTTAAGAACAAAACCAACTGCAGCTCCAGCCATAACCTCTGTTGCTGATGCTTGGCTTTGGTATAGACCACTAGCATATAGTACTACATTCTCATTCAAGTCAAATGAACCACCGATGTAACCAGTGTAACGAGAGTGTATTTTGTGATTACCATTCAAGAAAGACTCAACAGGTTGAGTAAGGTGGTAGTAAGAGATACCAACATAAGCTGTAGCATGCTCGCTTACTCTACCAGAGTACATTAAACCTGCGTTGAAATCAGGATAAGTTAAATCGGCATTACCCACATTCTCACCAGTAGTGTAAGGAGTACCGCCAGTAGCAAAGTCAAACTGATCTTCAAATTTAAGAGAAGAGAAGTCAATTGATTTTTGAACTAAGGCACCTTGTATACCGAAAGATAGTGTATGACGCTTTTCGTAACCTAAAGCTTTATGATAAGCGAATGATAAACCAACAGTAATGTTTTGCAGACCACCAAGACCAGATCTGTCGAAAAGGCCAAGAACACCGATACCCATAGCATCGCCATTGTTCAACTTACCTTTCATCATAGCCATGTCGTATGATATAGTACCTGTTGTATACGGATTAGGAGAAACTGACCCCCATTGAGAACGGTAGTTTGCTGCCAAGCGTAAATCGCCCTGAGTAAGGCCCGACAAAGCAGGATTTAGAGTAAGTGGTGATGCAAAATATTGAGTAAAGTGCGGATCTTGAGCTATAGCGGAAGTTGTAAATACCATTGCTGCACATACTCCTAGTAATATTTTCTTCATCTGGGTAACGTTTAGTAAATGTTTAGTTAATGTTTCTGCTAGGCAAAATAAGCCAAATAATCTTATTATGCAAGACAGGTTCTTATATTCTTTACGTTGGGGTTACGATTGACGTTTTTCTCCATATGATAGGTCGCCCGCATCCCCAAGCCCTGGCACAATATAGCCTCTAGCTGTCAGTTCGTCATCTATGGCGCCTACCCATAAATTAGCGGCAGGAAATTTTCGTTTTAAGTACTCAATACCCACAGTACTAGCTATTACAGATACTACATGTATGCTTTCAGGCTGCTCAGCATCTGTTAGCGCTTTTATTGATAAAGCTAGTGAAGAACCTGTAGCCAGCATGGGGTCGGCTATTATGAGTGCTTTTCCTGTTACATCAGGGCTTGTGAGGTATTCCTGCTCTATTTCGAAGGAGCCATCTTTATGGTGCTTTCTATAAGCGGCAATAAAGGCATTCTCTGCATGGTCAAAATAATTGAGCAAACCTGTGTGTAAAGGTAAGCCAGCTCTCAAAATAGTAGCTAAAACAGGCTGTTGGGCTAATTCTAGAGAAGAAGACTCTCCAAGAGGTGTTTGCACCGTTACTTCCTTGTAAGTCAATGTTTTACTGATCTCATAGGCGGCAATTTCGCCTATACGTTCCATATTTCTTCTGAAACGCATTCTGTCCGTTTGTATCTCTACATTACGTATTTCGTTGATCCAGCAGGAGAGAATAGAGTTCTTATCACTCAGATTTGTAACCATAGTACTGTGAAATAATTCAAAAAATATGAGAAAATAAAAATTTTAAACCCTTAAAATCAACTATTTAATCATATATAAAGGTGTTAAAAAGCCCTAATTGCCGTTAAAGTCGAGTTAAACTAAACTCTATATATTTTGATACCTAGTACAACCCGCTATTTTTGTACCTTTGCACACCTTTTAAATATAAATGTGTACTAATAATATCTATGGATATTTTACAATCTATTGATCGCAACAAGTTGCCAAAGCATATAGCCATTATAATGGATGGTAATGGTCGTTGGGCAAAGGAGCGAAATCAAGACCGTGTTTATGGCCACCATGAAGGTGTTATCAGCGTTCGTGAGATTGTGAATGGTTGTGCAGAGTTGGGTATCTCCTACCTTACGTTATATGCTTTCTCTACAGAGAATTGGAATAGACCGCAAGAAGAAGTGAATGCTTTGATGGAGCTTTTGGTAAACACCATTCGTAAGGAAGTAGAGGAGTTGAAAAAGAATAACATTCGTTTGCATGTAATTGGCAATTTTGAAAGCCTGCCTGATATCTGTCAGAAGGAGCTGAATGAAGCTAAAGAAATTACAGCTAGTAATACAGGGTTGAACCTAATACTTGCGTTGAGCTATAGTGCTACTTGGGAGATAGCAGAGGCGGCTAAAAAAATAGCTAAAGAAGTAAAAGCAGGAACACTAGATGCAGATACAGTTGATAGTGATATGTTCCATAAGTATTTAACTACGGCTGATTATCCTGATCCTGAATTAATGATCCGTACAAGCGGAGAAAATAGAATAAGTAACTTTTTATTGTACCAATTGGCTTATGCTGAAATGTATTTTACATCAGTACACTGGCCAGATTTTAGAAAACCAAGTTTGTACGAAGCCCTGTTAGATTATCAGCAAAGAGAGAGAAGATTTGGCAAAACGAGTGAACAAGTTCAAACGAATACAACCCAGCATGCGTAATAGATTACTACCATTACTTACACTTATAATTATTGCCACTACTTCAGTTGTTGCCAACGCACAGTTGTCAACAGGTAGTTCTTCCGGTATCAACGGAATGAGAAACGGTAGTAACGCTGTTCCTTCCAAGCCTAAGGAATATCTGATATCCGGTATTACAGTTTCGGGTACTAAGTACTTAGATGAAGATCTGTTGATCTCTATTACAGGATTATCTCTTGGAGATAAAGTAAAACTTAAAGGAGATGAAAAAGTAGCAAAAGCTTTGCGTAATCTTTGGAAGCAAGAGTTGTTTTCGGATGTTTATGTAGAGGCTACAAAGTTTATAGGCGATAAGATATTTCTTAATATTCACGTTGAAGAAAGACCAAGGCTAAGCAGATATAACTTTAAAGGAATTAAGAAAAGTGAAGCACAAGAACTACAAGATAAAGTAGGGCTAGTAAAAGGTCGTGTGGTAACTGATGCTACCAAGAAAGAAGCTGTTGTTAGAATTGAGAAGTATTTCTCAGAGAAAGGTTTTTCTGATATTAATGTTGGTGTAAGAGAAAGAATTGATACACTAGCTATTAATTCTATCATGCTCACCTTCGATATCGATAAGGGGCTGAAGTCAAAGATCAATCAAGTTAATATCGCTGGTAATACTCAAGCTACAGATACAAAGTTGAAAAGAAACTTGAAGTCTACCAAAGAGATGGCTCGCTTGTCTATACACCCTGCTGATGAGATAAGTATATATGAAAAGAATGAGCACTCTTTCAGCAAATTTGTAAACGAGTATCAGTTTTTACATCCTACACAGACATTGGAAGCATTAGATCCTTATTTGAGATTTAGAATATTCTCTAGCTCTAAGTATGATGAGAAGAAATATGAATCAGACAAACAAGCATTAATCGCATACTATAATACACTAGGTTTTAGAGATGCGAGCATTGAGAAAGATACAGTATATCGCTTACCAAATGGTAACCTTAATATTGATATCAAAGTAAGAGAAGGACATAAGTATTACTTCGGTGATATAGAGTGGAAGGGTAATACCAAATATTCTAATGAGCAGCTATCTGAAATTTTAGGAATTAAAAAAGGAGATGTCTATAATATAGATGTACTAGAAACTCGCTTAGGAAAAGTGTTGAGCCCTGATGGAGATAGAGATATCAGTAGTCTTTACATGGACGATGGTTATTTGTTCTTTAATGTAGACCCTATAGAAACATCTATCATAGGTGATACGATCAACTATGAAATGCGTGTTACTGAAGGGCCGCAGGCAACTATTAGAGATATTACTATTGCGGGTAATAATCGTACGAACGAACACGTTATTCGTCGTGAGCTACGTACACTACCTGGTAATAAGTTCAGCAGAACAGACTTGATACGTTCTCAAAGAGAGATCGCCAACCTAGGTTTCTTCGATCAAGAGAAGATAGGTATACAACCTAAGCCAAACCAAGAAGACGGTACGGTTGATATAGAATATACCGTAGTGGAGAAATCTAGCGACCAATTACAACTATCCGCTGGTTTTGGAGGTGGTGTTAACTTCTATGGTAATATCGGTATTACCTTTAATAACTTCTCTCTTAGAAACATTTTCAAACCTAAATTCTGGGATCCGCTACCTGTAGGTGATGGTCAGAAATTCTCTATTAACTATCAGTCGAACGGTCAGTTCTATAACTCATTGAACTTCTCATTTACTGAGCCGTGGTTGGGTGGCAAAAAGCCAAATGCCTTAACTACTAGCTTTATGTATAGTAAGTTCTCAGGCTCTTCTATCGGCCAAAATGCTAATGCAGCATTTATGAGAGTTGTAGGTGGTGGTATCTCTTTAAGTAAGCGTATTAAATGGCCGGATGACAACTTCATCTTCACTTACGGGTTGAACTATCAGAACTTTAAACTTAAGGATTATGAGCTGATCTCAGGTACTGGGTTTAATAATGGAACAAGTAATAACTTGTATTTCAAATTAGTGTTGGCACGTTATTCTGTTGACCAACCATTGTACCCGCGTTCTGGTTCTAATATTAGCTTCACCTTCCAGTTTACACCACCGTTCAGTGCATTTGGTAATAAAGACTTTGCTAGTGTTACTCCTGCTGAAAAATATGAGTGGATAGAATACCATAAATATAAATTCAAAGCAGAGTGGTATCAAAAGATCGCTGGAAACCTAGTGTTTAAATTAGCTACTAAATACGGTTTCTTAGGCTACTACAATAAGGATATTGGTTTCTCTCCGTTTGAGCGTTTCCAGCTTGGTGGTGATGGTTTGAGTGGTCAAAATTTCTTCATTGGTCGTGATATTATTGCGCATCGTGGATATAAGAATCCTTATTCTTATGATGCAACAATTTTCAACAAGTATACTGCGGAGATAAGATATCCGTTCTCTTTAAGTCCTACTTCTACTATCTATGGTTTGATGTTCGTGGAAGCGGCTAATGCTTGGAGTAACTTTAGTAACTATAACCCGGCAAAACTTAATCGTTCTGCAGGTCTAGGTATTAGAGTGTTCTTACCAATGTTTGGTTTGCTAGGTCTTGATTATGGTATAGGGTTTGATAGATATAATGCGGCTACAGGACAAACCAAGTTGGGTGATATTGCAGCCTTTACCTTTATGTTAGGCTTTGAACCGGAATAACAATATTATTGTAATTGATAAATCTATTAGTTATGAAAAAAGTGATTTTAAGTATAGCGTTGATGTTTGTTGTGGCTTTTGCAGCCAATGCTCAGCGTTATTGCATTATTGATTCAAAGTATATACTTGACAATATTGTTGAGTATAAAGATGCGCAAACTAAGCTAGATCAGCTTTCTGAAACTTGGCAAAAAGAGATCGATAATCAGATGGCTGAAGTAGATAGGATGTATAAATCTTATCAAGCAGAGAGAGCTATGCTGTCAGATGACATGCGTAAGAAAAGAGAAGATGAGATAATTGCAAAAGAGAAAACAGCCAAAGATCTGCAAAAGAGTCGCTTTGGTTACGAGGGAGACCTGTTCAAGCAAAGACAAAAGTTAATAAAGCCGATCCAAGATAAAGTATATAACGCTGTTCAAAAATATGCACAGTCTAGAGCATTTGATATGGTATTGGATAAAGCAGGTGGTATTACCATGTTTTATGCTGACCCGAAGCTGGACAAAAGTGACGATGTGTTAAAATTACTTGGAATAAAGAAATAATGGCACTTACTTTGCACCCCTAAGTTTAAAATAAAGCTTAATACAAAAATGAAAAGAATCGTATTATTTATTGCTTGTACTTTATTAGTAGGCAATGCGGCTATAGCCCAAATGAAAATTGGTTACATCAACTCTAGTGAGCTACTACAAGCTATGCCTGAGTTTAAAACCGCGGAAACACAAATACAAGCTTACGCTAAAACTTTCCAAGACCAGCTACAAGCTATGGGACAGGATTATGAGAAGAAACTAGCTGAATTTAAAGCTAACGAGGGCACTTGGTCTGATGCTATTAAAGAAGTAAAGGTTAACGAAATACAAGATCTACAAACACGTGTTGAGAAGTTTAACCAAAGCGCACAACAAAAAGTAGAAGCTAAGAGACAAGAGTTACTACAGCCAATACTAGATAAAGCGGATAAAGGTATTAAAGATGTAGCTAAAGAACATGGCTATGATTATGTACTAGATGCTACTGCAGGTGTATTATTGCATGCAAAAGAGTCGTACAATATCTTACCTCTGGTAAAGCAGAAGATGAATATCAAATAAGACTAATTCATAAAAAAGGAAAAGGGGCTAGATTCTAGCCCCTTTTTTAATGTTCAATTTCTTTACCGTATGCTTTCTCGCCTGCTCTAATAGAAATAGCCAGCTTATTCTCATCTGGTGGTATGGGGCAAGAATAACCACCTGCATAAGCACAATAAGGGTTATAACATTTGTTAAAGTCGAGCTCTATTTTCCCATCTTTAACGTCTTCTAATGAAAGGTCTATATAACGACCGCCACCATATGTTTCGGCATTTACAATAGTGCCATCGGTGAAGGGTACGAATAAATGGTTTTTATACTCTTCTTGTTGCATGAGTTTTTGGCTTTGATATACAGATAGTTCAACCAGTGTGTCCTTTAACGTAAAAGATAAAACGCCATATTTTCTATAGCTCTTGGTTTTGCCACTGTAGGTTGGTAGCTCAAAAACAGGAGACTCAGGTGTTAGGTTTAGTTCAGCCATTACTTTGTAAGATTCATTAATAGGAAAGAATCGAATAAAGCCTGTATCCTCACCTTTGAGGGGACTACGTTCTTCTTTTATGAAGTCTTCTTTATAGTGTTGCCTGTAGGTCATTATTTCTTGCTCATACGTAGTAGCGGTTTGTGTTGCTTTATCAGAGCAGGAGCTTACACCCCAAGTGGCTAGTAAAATGGTTAAAAGGTAATATCTCATTGCATAAAATTAAAAAAGCCCTTCGAAAAGGGCTTTTGTTTATTCTGTAGTTTCTGCTTGTTCTTCTATTTTTTCTGGTCTCATTTGAGGGAAGAGTAAGACATCTTGTATCGATACATTGCCCGTAAGCATCATGGCAAGTCTGTCAATACCAAAACCGATACCCGATGTAGGCGGCATACCATATTCCAACGCTCTTAAGAAGTCATGATCAATATACATGGCTTCATCGTCACCACGCTCCATAAGCTTTACTTGATCTTCAAAACGCTCTTTTTGGTCTATTGGGTCGTTAAGCTCGGTATAGGCATTAGCGATCTCTTTACCGTTTATCAATAACTCAAAACGCTCAACCAAACCTTCCTTCTCTCTATGCTTCTTTGTTAACGGACTCATATCGATAGGGTAGTCGATAATAAAGGTTGGTTGTATATAATGATGCTCACATTTCTCACCAAACAATTCATCAATCAACTTTCCTCTACCCATAGAAGCATCTACTTCAATATGTAGATCCTTACATACTTGTCTGATGCCATCTTCATCCATTTCGCTAATATCAATACCTGTATGCTCCTTTATAGCATCATAAATACTGATACGCTTGTATGGTGCTTTGAAGTCAATTTCTTTACCGTTTATAGTAGTAGTAGAAACACCGTTAGTAGCAATAGCCGTTTTCTCCAAAAGCTGCTCTGTGGTTTCCATCATCCAGTAGTAGTCTTTATAAGCTACGTAGAACTCTAGAACTGTAAACTCTGGGTTGTGTGTTCTGTCCATCCCTTCGTTACGGAAGTTGCGGCTGAACTCATATACCCAATCAAAACCACCAACAATAAGACGTTTTAAGTACAACTCATTTGCTATACGCAAATATAGTGGCATGTCTAAAGTATTATGATGCGTTACAAAAGGACGTGCTGCAGCACCTCCCGGTATGCTTTGTAATACAGGTGTGTCTACTTCCAATGCGCCACGCTCGTTCAAGAACTCACGTATAGCATTCTTCATTTTCGTAATCTTAATGAAGTCTTTGCGCACGTTAGGGTTGACGATAAGGTCGGCATAACGCTGCCGGTATTTGAACTCCAAGTCTGTTACCGCATCATATACTTCTCCATCTTTTTCCTTAACTATCGGTAGCGGACGTAATGCTTTGGTCAACAAGGTGAACTCTTCAACGTGGATAGACATTTCACCTGTTTTAGTAGTGAACATATATCCTTTCACGCCCACGATGTCACCTATGTCCAATAGCTTTTTCCATACCGTATTGTACATGGTCTTATCTTCTCCCGGGCATACATCGTCTCTTCTGATGTATATCTGCATACGGCCAGTGCTATCCTGCAATACTGCAAAGTTGGCCTTACCCATATCACGAACACTCATGATACGACCAGCGAAAGAAACAGATTTGAACTCCTCTTTCTTCTCTTCGGTGTATTGTTCCTTCAGCTGTGCGGCAGTATGCGTTATCTCATACAATGGTGCCGGGTAGGGGTTGATACCTAGTTCCTGTAGCTTTTCTAGTTTTTCTCTACGTAATATTTCCTGTTCGCTAAGTGTTGCTTGCATTAGTAATAAATATATGCGCTGTAAAAATTGAGTGCAAAAATAATAAGATATATGCCAATCACCTAAATTGTTTGTGAGGAGCTTTATTTCTTTATATGAAGTCTGTAAATGCTGCCGTTATCGCCCACCACAACTAGGGTGCCATCGCCAGCCATAGTGATACTTCGTAGAGTTTCACTAGTAAACTTATCAAATAAAGACCAGTTGTTGCCACTGTCTTCTGAATAGATGATAACTCCATTTTCTCCTACTGCCCATCCGTTCTGTCCGTCTACGAAATAAATATCATGCAATTCATATTTGGGTTTGGTAATATCTTTGCCGTTGCGTTGTCTATACCAATTGTTGCCCCCGTCACTAGTATGATAGATGCTACCTGCTACACCACAAGCCCAAAGCTCCTGCTCTGTTCTAAGATGCAGCGCAGTGAAGTTATCATTTACAGGATTTTGAATACGCCATGTCTTACCTTTATCAACAGTTTTTTGAATTACACCATAGCCCGCTATATAAGCGGTTGTAGCATTAGCAACAGCTAGGTCATTCAGCTCATATTTAATAGAATCCCAGTACTGTATCTTCCCATTACCATCCACATGCATTATAAAACCCGAATTGTAGCTAATACCTCCAATAGCTAAACCCTCGTTAGGGTTGAAGAATCCAATGTCTTTATATTCCTTCCATACATCAAGCTGTGTGAACTGCCAATTGTCACCTTTGTCAATGCTAGACATCATTTTGCCGTCAAAACCGATGGCGTAAAGTTTGCCAGATGGGGAGGTGTTAATGCCGTAAAGGCCTTTCCCCGCCTGTGTAAAGTCGTAATATTTCCAGCTTTTTCCCCAATCGGTAGTCCTTAATAGTGTTGCTTTCTGAAAACGGTCACCACCAACGGCATATCCGATATTATCGCTTATAAAGTAAACATCATTTAGTCTGTCATAGGTCTCAGTATGTATTTGCTCCACTTTAGCCCAATGTAGTAGGTCTTTTTTACAGGATGAGTAGAGTATACCATTTAGGGTTATAAGTAGTACTATTCCTCTAACAACTGTTTGTTTCATCTTTTTGGTCAATTGACCCGCAATATAGAATTGATTTTTTATTAACAGTTTCGAGTTTGTTTGCAATGTAAAGTTTACTTTACTTTGTGTATTGTTTAATTTACATAATGTAAACTTTTATTGATATGAATAATTTATTATTGCCTCATGTGTTTAGGAAAATAGGTTTCATCATGTTGCCTATAGCTGCTGCTTTGTTTGTACTTGTATTATTACAGGAGTATACATTGCCTTTTCTGGATTATCAGCCTGCTGCTCTAAAGAATAAATCCATATTTGATGTCAGTAATGGTAATCTTACGGATGAATTGACGCTATTGGTCATTTTTGCTTGTTTGTTCTTTATTGCTTTTTCTAAGGAGAAGATAGAGGATGAGTATTTACAAAAGATTAGATTACAGGCATTGCAGATAAGTGTCTATATCAACTATGCTATACTGGTGTTAGCTACGTTTTTGGTCTATGGTCTAAATTATCTGAATGTAGTTTTTGGAAACCTCTTTACCATTCTGATTATTTTTATAGCTGTTTATTACTATAAAGCACATATCAAGTCTCGTCTATCAAAAAATGTATAAGTATGAAAAACACAATTAGAGTAGAGCGAGCGAAGAAGAACATTACACAGGCTAACCTTGCTGAGTTGATCAATGTGTCTAGACAAACGATCAACGCTATAGAATCGGGCAAATATGTTCCCTCTACCGTTTTAGCATTAAAAATGGCACAGTACTTTGAAATACCTGTTGAAGAGTTATTTGAATTGGAAGAAGGGGATTAGTTCATTGCATTGGCAACAAGTTGGGTGTCTGTATATTGTACAAATTGTTTCACCTTACCATCACTAAGTCTATAGCGATGGATAAAGGCGGCCTCCATTGACTTTTGAGTTTTATTGTAAGTGCCAGAGTATTTACCTATGGCAAATACATCGTCGCCTGTAGCTACAAACTCGTCAATTGAAGCACTCCATCCCGTCCAGTTTTCACCAAAGCCAGCAAATACATTTTTGAAGATAGCATCTGCGCCTATATAGTGCCCACCGTTGGGGAATCCCTCCATTTGTTTCCAGCTGATATCATCAGCAAATAGCTCACGAATAGCTTCAGTATTCTTAGCTGAAAAGTTTTGGTACAGCTCCTTTATAGTTTCTAAGTTGGTTTTCATTAGGTATATATTTTAACGAAAATAGGTAATGCATAAGCATTACCTATTTAGTTCTATTGATAGTAGGATAGAATATTATTACCTAAGTTCTGGTGGTACATTTCGTCTCCTACTCAAAAGTTCATTATGCTTCTCTATATCTACAGGTCTATGTTTTTCTACAGTAGCGGCAGGGTCTTTTTGTAGCTGAGACTTTACCCTTATAGGTCTAGGACTAAAGTTGCCACCATCACAGTTGGGACATACGTTGTGTAACACGTCCTCCACACAGTCTTTACAAAAGGTACATTCGTATGTACATATCATAGCTTCGGTAGAGTTGGGCGGTAATGCCTTAGCGCAGTTTTCACATATAGGTCTTAGCTCTAGCATAAGTTTATTTAAGTTCTAACAATACCACATTTTCTATATGGTGTGTATGAGGGAACATGTCTACTGGTTGAATTTTAGTGATCTTGTAGGCACTATCCAATAATTGCAGGTCTCTTGCCTGTGTGGCAGGGTTGCAACTTACATATACCACCTTAGGCGCCTTCATCTTTAGTAATTGCTCTACTAATGACTCGTGCATGCCAGCTCTCGGCGGGTCGGTAATGATGATGTCTGGTCTGCCATGTTCTTCAAAGAACTCATCCGTACATATTTTAGCAACATCCCCCGCATAAAACTGGCAATGTTCAATATTGTTCATCTTGGCATTCTCATAGGCATCCTTCACCGCATCTTCTACTACTTCAATACCTATTACCTTTTTGGCTGATTTAGAACAGAATATGCCAATGCTACCCGTGCCACAATAGAGGTCGTAAAGCACTTCTTCTCCTGTAAAACCTGCAAAATTTCTTACTACTTTATAAAGGTTTTCTGCTTGGTAGGTATTAGTTTGGAAGAAAGACTTCGGAGATATCTTAAAACGGAAATCTTCAAGAGTCTCTTCGATATAGCCCTTGCCATGATATAGTTCTACATCAAGGTCATGAAGACTATCGTTCACTTTAGGGTTGATGGTATAGTGTAGGGTAGTTATTTCAGGGATATTAGCTAATAGATGGTCCAGTAAAGCCTTTCTTGCTGCTTCATCTTCGTGTTGTATAACTAGGTTGATCAACACTTCTCCTGTTCTGGCTACTCGTATTACAATATTTCTTAGCCAGCCACTATGCGACTTAAAGTCGTAGTACCTAAGGTTATGTTTCTGTGTGTATTCGTGTAAGAGGTCTAAAAGTTTGTTGGTAGGCTCTTCTTGTAAGTGACATTTATTGACCTCTACCACTTTATCAAAAAAGCCCGGGGCATGAAAACCAAGTGCTGGTTCTAATGGAAGCTTCGCATCTCCGGCGGCTTTTAGTTCTTCTGTAGTTCTATATCTGTGTATACAGAAAGTAAATTCCAATTTGTTTCTATAAAAGCGCTCTTTGGGGCTGCCTAGTATGGGTAATATTTCAGGTAGTGCTACATTGCCAATACGAGATAGCTGGTCGGCAACCTGCTGTTGCTTGTATATTAACTGTTGGTTGTAGGGTAGCATTTGCCATTTGCAGCCACCACACACACCAAAATGTTCACAAAAATGGTCTACTCGTTCTTCTGACGGAGTTACCAATTGTAGTATTTTTCCTTCTGCCCAGTTCTTCTTGTTCTTTATTACCGCTACATTCACCACATCGCCAGGTATGGCATTGGCTACAAAGAGTACTTTGCCATCTTCCAGCTGAGCTATACTTTTCCCTTCAGCAGCATAACGCTCAATTTTTATATTTTCTAACGGTTTTCTCTTTTTTCTAGCCAATGGTTAATGTTAGTATTTAGTTAAAGAAGCAGCAAATTTACAACTGTTTTAGCATCAATAAGCGTCTATATGTTTTAAATTTGGGAGTTAGAACGATAGTATAGCTATCAGTGTAATAGATAGTATATAAATGTTACCTTCACGGATTCTGGTTATGAGATATATAATGCTGACCCTACTAGTATTGGCAGGTATTGCCAATAATGCTTATGCAGGGCAAGACGGTTACAAAATTCAACTTAAGTTTAATGATAAGGCCAATCATAAAGTGTATTTGGCCAGTTACTATGGTAAACCCCTGCCTACCATATATAGGGTAGACTCTGCCCAGTTGGATGACAAAGGAGTGGCGACCTTCAACAGTACAGAAAAGATAACAGGCGGAATCTATTTAATGGTACTGGACGATAACGCTACCTATTTTGAGTTTCTATTAGACAATGGAGATGATTTCAGTATCACTGCTACGGCTTCAAAACTGCCCAAGGAAGTAAAGTTTAAGAACTCAGAAGAAAATAAGAGATTTAACGACTATGTCAATTACTTGACACAAGTAGGGGAAGGGCAACAGCAATTACAACAACAGCTTAGTACAGCTAAAACACAAGCGGATAGTAATAACATATACGATAAGGCAAAAGCCATTAATGATGGTCTTAATCAATATCGTGTAGACTATATCAAGAAATACCCTAAAACATTATTGGCCAATATCTCTAGTGCATTGCTAGTGCCTGAGGCACCTAAAGGACCTCATTATAACGAAGATGGTAGTGTGGATTCTATGTTTGCCTTCCGCTATTACAAAGAGCACTATTGGGATGGGTTTGATTTCTCGGATGAAAGATTGATCTACACACCTATTTATGAGAGTAAATTGCAATATTTCTTTAATAACGTATCCATGCCTTTGGCAGATAGTGTTATTTATGAAGGAGATAAGCTTCTGGCAAAAGCCAGAGCGAGCAAAGAGGTCTTTAAATACACATTACATTGGCTCACTAGTGAGTATACACAGAAAAGTGACGTAATGGGTTTGGATGCTGCTTTTGCCCACTTTATAGAAAAGTACTACATGAAGGGGGATGCGTTTTGGCTAAACCCTGGCACGCTACAAAAGTATATTGATAGGTATAAGTCTATAGCGCCAAACATGATAGGTAATTTGGCACCTCCATTAACCATGAGAGATGTAGACAGTAACTTTAAGTCATTATATGGTGTAGAAGCCAAATATACTTTGATCGTATTTTGGTCACCTACATGTGGGCATTGTTTAGAAGAAGTGCCAAGAATAGATTCTGTATACAAAGCAGTATTGAAGGATAAAGGTGTAAAGGTGTATGCTGTTAATGTAGATAGAGATCAGGCAGTGAAATGGAAAGAGCAGCTTAAAAAGCTGAACTTAGACCATTGGACCAACGTATACGACCCTGATAAAAAATCACCCTATAAATCACAGTATGATATATACGGCACGCCTCGTGTATATTTGCTCGACGAAAAGAAGGTGATCATAGGTAAAAACCTTGACCATACTACTATAGGACAAGTAATAGAAATGGAAGAAAGGAAATAAATATTATCATAAATACATATTAGATGCAAAAACTTATACTAAGTATAATAGCAATACTGTTAATTGGTATTTCGCCTGATGCGACAGCAAAAGGAGTTAAAGACGGTTATCGTATTAAACTAAAACTTACCGATGTGTCGGATACGATGGTTTACATCGTACACTACTTTGGTAAGCCGCTACCCACTATCTATAAGACCGATTCGGCAAGATTAGATAAGAAAGGAGAAGCAATCTTACAAAGCGATGAAGAAGTACTAGGTGGTATCTACATGATATTACTATCTGATAAGAAAACATATTTCGAGTTCTTGATGCATAATGGAACAGATATGTCTATCACGGCTTCAGCAAAAGATGCTCCTGATGGTGTTACTTTTAAAAACTCACCTGAAAATGAGCGTTTTGTTACTTACGTTAGTTATTTAAAAGGCTATGGTGAAAAACAAATGGCGCTAAGGAAAAAGCTGGAAACTGCGAAAACAGCAAAAGATACAGCTGCTTTAAATGATGAGTTTAAAGTACTTGGTAAGAAATTAGTAGACTATAGGAACGATTATATTAAGAAGTATCCAAATACATTACTGACCAATATTTTCAGAGCATTGACAGTGCCTGTGGTACCTGAAGGTCCACATACTCTGCCAGATGGTACTAATGATTCTACATTTGGCTATAGATATTACAAAGAGCACTACTGGGATGATTTTGTGTTTAGTGATGATAGATTGATCAATACACCTATCTATGATGGTCGTCTCAACCAGTATATGAACGACTTGGTATTACAAATGGAAGATAGTGTTATTAAAGAATCTGACATGCTACTTGAAAAGGCTAGAGGTAGCAAGGAACTGTTCAAATACACTTTGTACTGGTTGACCAAGAATGCTGAGCAAAGTAAAGTGATGGGTATGGATGCTGTATTTGTATACTTGGTAGAGAACTATTATATGAAAGGCGATGCTACATGGTTGTCTCCTGAAGACTTGGCTAAATATATAGATAGAGCACATAAGATAGCACCTAATGTTATCGGTAATATAGCACCTGAGTTAAAGATGCCGGATATTAATGGTAAAGACCAATCGTTACATGCAATAGAAGCACCATATACACTTTTAGTGTTTTGGTCTCCGGAATGTGGGCATTGTTTGGAAGAAGTTCCTAAATTAGATTCTGTTTATAAAGCAGAGCTTAAAGGGAAAGGAGTAAAAATATATGGCGTGAGAACGGACAGTGATATGGATACTTGGAAGAAAGTAATCAAGGAAAAAGGCCTTGAAGACTGGATCCACGTTCATGATCCTGAAAGAAAAACAAGATTTAGGGCTGATTACGACATATATAGTACACCTGTTTTATATTTGCTGGACGAAAAGAAGATCATTAGAGGTAAAAGAATCGACCATACTAATATCTTAGAAGTAATAAAGATGGTGGAACGCCAAAAGAAAAATAATAAGAGCTAATCATATTAAATAAAAACCTAGAAGAATGCGTAAGCTATTTTTTACCTGTTTCATTACAGCTACTACTATTACCAGCGGGTGGGCACAAACATTGTTCCACTACGGGAAAAACCCTGTTGACAAAAAAGACTTTCTACGTATTTACGAGAAAAACAGCATCAATAAGAAGCCTGACTATTCAGAGAAAGCTTTAAGAGAGTATCTAGAGCTTTATTCACTTTTTCGTATGAAAGTGAAAGAGGCGGAAGAAGCTCATTTAGATACAATGGCTAACATAGAGAGCGAGCTTAATAACTACCGTAAGCAGCTCGCTAAAAACTATCTTACTGATGAGCAGATATCAGAAAAGCTATACAAGGAAGCTTATGATCGCATGTCAGAAGATATAAGAGTTGCGCATATTTTGATATTATCTGCACCCACAGCTACATCTGCTGATACCGTTAAGCCATATGCCCAAATAGACAGTGTGTACAATGCACTAGTAAAGAAAAAGGCAGACTTTGGCGAAATGGCTAAAAAGTATTCTGAGGATAAAGGATCGAACATTAACGGTGGAGACATCGGTTATATTACAGCACTACAAACTGTTTATGATTTCGAAAATGTAGCATATAATACTCCTGTAGGTACGGTGTCTAAACCATTTCGTACTCGTTTTGGCTATCACTTACTAAAAGTGCTAGACAGAAGAAAAAGTATGGGAGAAATAAAAGTAGCACAGATACTACTAACTACTCCTAAGTCTAAAGGTGAAGAAGGTATTGCTGAGGCTAAAGAAAAAATAAAGAAGATAAAAGCAGAGATGAAGAAAGGTGCCAGCTTTGAAGATATGGTAACCAAGTATTCTGAAGATAAATTCTCAAAAGACAATAAAGGGGAGCTGGATAAGTTTGGTACAGGTAATATGGTTCCTGTATTTGAGAAAGCTGCTTTTGCATTAAAAAATCCTGGTGACATATCAGAGCCGGTACAAACAGACTATGGTTTCCATATCATTAAGTTGATACAAAAATATCCTCTTAAGTCTTATGAGGATATGAAAGGACAGATCAAGAAAAAAGTAGATAATGATTCTCGTTCTGACCTTGCCAAAGAAATATTCTTCAATGCAATAAAGGAGAAAAACAACTTTAAAGGATATGAGGAGAACCTTGATGCTATCGTAAAGAAAATAGGTGATAATAATCAAACTTTTGAGGTGAGTGATTTTGCTTCGTTTAACAAGCCTGTTTTTGAAGTTAAGGGTAAGAAGTATTTACAGAGTGATCTTGCAACTTATGCTTTCTCGTTAACAAGAGGAAGAATAATGGGGCCTGTTGATCGTTTTGTTACTGATGTATATAAGCACTATATACGTACAGTTGTTCAAGATGTGGAAGAGCACAACTTGGTAGAAGAACATCCTGACTTCAAAGCCTTAATGGATGAGTATAGAGATGGTATCATGTTATTTGAATTGATGGATCGTAATGTATGGGGCAGAGCCTCTAAAGATTCTGTTGGCTTGAAGGCATTCTACTATCGCAATACAGATAAGTATAAATGGGATGCTGGTTTTAGAGGCGCACAATATAAGTTCAAGAACGATGAGGCATTGAAGAAAGGCCTGAAAGCATTAGCTAAGAAAAATGTAACGGATGAGGATGTGCTTAAAGCAGTTAATGGTGAAGATATGCCTGATGGTGTATTAATAGAAAGAGGCTATTACGAGTTTAAAACTATTACGGATTTTACATTTGCTGACATAACACCAAACAAACCAACAAAAGCAATTAAAAATGCTGATGGTTCTTACGTTGTTGCTGTTGCAAGCGAGAAGTTTGATGCTCCTACCAATAAAACTTTGGAAGAGGCTAGAGGATACGTTGTAGCAGACTACCAAGAGTATTTAGAGAGCAAATGGAATAAGAAACTACGTGATAAATATCCTGTGAAGGTTAATGAAGAAGAATTTAAATCTATGGTTAAATAGCCAAAGGTTCCAGAATAAAAAAGCACCGGTATTTCCGGTGCTTTTTTTATAAACTTTTTTTAGTCATTGTTTACCATCGATAATCGATGCATCATATATATTACCGTAAGGGGGATAGGACTGGAAAAGAATAGTCTTACAGCACCAAAATGATTTTTTTGTTGTAATGTGAGGTCTAGGAAAAATATATCTACAAAGCCTCCTATGAAATAGATCAACAAACCTGCTACATAGCTGATAAGCCATAAATACTTTGGCCACGTAGTATCATAGGCTCTATAGTAATAATAACCTATGGCAACAACAACAGCATAGATAAGTATATGTAGTGATTGCCTTAAACGCTCATCCAGTGTTTTGTGAAACTCGGTTTCATTGAGATAGTTATAATCTACCCAACATACAATAACTATAAGTATCCATGTTATCCAAAACCTCTTGTCGCCTAACATATCAGCTCTCTTTGGTTTTTACGGAATGTAGAAATGGTTTGGTATATAAATACCATAGATAAAATATACCTCCATATACCATTATTTTAAACAGGTAATGGTGGGCAAAGTCCATATAGTCGGGGAAGGTGATATTGATATAGGCCAAACCGCTGACACGGGCAATGTTTAAAATGTGAATGATCAATAGTCCTACTGTACAATACAGAAAAAGCCTTTTCTTTTGCACGGGAAAGCAAAGGATGAACCCTAGATAAACAACAAACAAAGCTAGTCCGTTACAGCCATCTGCAATGCCTATTGCATGTCTGCCGTTAATAATCACTTCTTCACCTGTACGTGTTGGTATGGTACTTACGTTATCGTAAAATTGGGAAAGCACCATTACGGTATTATCAGCAACAAAAGCGGTGAGGGGGATATCGATAACACGTTTAGGTTCTAATAAAAAGATATAAGACACTTGCCAAACAAGTAGTACGATGATAGCTTTTATTAGAAACTGCCTTACTATTTTAGGTAGTGAGGAAAACCACTGCTTAAACTTTGTTATCATAACCGAGGCATAAATATATCAATAAAAGAGTTCTAAAACTTAGGTTATCATGCAGCTATATTATGTACTTTAGTACAAGCATATAATTGAGTATTCATGAAGATTTCTTTTCACGGAGCAGCACGCACGGTTACTGGTTCAAAACACATAGTACATCTAAATAATCCTAAAAGAAAAATATTACTGGACTGTGGTCTTTTTCAAGGTATGGGTAAAGAAACCCTTACGCTGAATAGTGAATGGGGTTTTGACCCTCTGGAGATCGATCATGTTATTATTTCTCATGCGCATATTGACCACATAGGACTTTTACCACGTTTGGTTAAAGAAGGGTATAAGGGTGTTATATACTGTACTACGGCAACTCTTGGGTTGTTGCAAATTTTGCTCCGAGATTCTGCTTATATACAAGAAGCTGATGTAAGACATATCAATAAAATAAGAGATAGGCAAGGACGAGAAAAGGTAGAGCCTTTATATACTGAGGCAGATGTTTTGGAGGTTTTTGACCTGATACATACCATTGATTATGATACACCATATAAAATAGAAGAAGGCATTGAGCTTTTGTATACAGACTGTGGGCACATATTAGGTAGTGCTGCAGTTAACCTAAAGCTAAAGGAAAATGGTACAGAGGTTCGCTTAGCCTTTAGTGGAGATATAGGTAGATATAGAGATATGATACTTCGTTCACCACAAGATTTTCCTCAAGCAGACTATATCATCATGGAGTCGACCTATGGTAATAAGTTGCATGACCTTGTAGCTCCTGCAACGGACGATCTATTACATCATATAGAACATACTTGCCTTAAGAAAAAGGGGAAGCTCATTATCCCTGCATTTAGTGTGGGTAGGACACAGGAGCTATTGTATATGCTCAATAGGTTGGAGCTAGAACGACGATTGCCTAACCTCAAGTATTATGTTGACAGTCCATTGTCTGTTGAAGCTACTAATATTATCAAAAGACACCCTGAATGCTTTAATAGCCATGTAAGAGCACTATTGGAAAAAGATGATGACGTCTTCGATTTCAAGGGGCTGCATTTTATTGAAAATGTGGACGAGTCCAAAAGGTTGAATTATAATGATGAGCCTTGTGTTATTATTTCAGCATCAGGTATGGCAGAGGCTGGTAGAGTAAAGCATCATATACTCAATAGTATAGGCGATGCCGACAATACAATTCTAATTGTAGGGTATTGCGAACCGCACTCTTTGGGTGCTAGGCTTAGGCGCGGAGAAGAGCATGTGACCATATATGGTATACAACATGCTGTAAAGGCAGAAGTAGGTGTTATTGAAAGCATGAGTGCACATGCTGACTATGACGACTTGTCTCAATGGCTATCTTGTCAAGATCCTCAACAGGTGAAAAAGGTGTTCCTCGTACATGGTGAGTACGAGAATCAAATAGCCTTTAAGAACAGATTGATAAGAAAAGGTTTTTTAGACGTAGAGATACCACGACAACATGATGAGATAGGGTTGGGGCTTTAGTGTAGTATATTGATGTCTTCCAGTCTTTTTAGCTTGAAGTCAGATACTGCAGATACATACATAGGGTACTTTTCTGTTGTAACGTCCGACGTGTCTAAGCCAAATGCACGTTCTTCCGACAAGCTGAAACGCTTCAAGATGAAGTAGCCTCGCATGATCAATCTTTCAATTAACGGCAGATCATTATCTCTGGATAAGAATTTCTCAATAACGATAAATCGGAAATCTCCTTGTACATTCTTTCTGCTCAATGATTCGTAACGGCTAAAAACGTTCACCTCTTTATTCTGCATCATTCCTTCTACTACCTTTTTGAACATAAGCTGTATTTTATGTTCTACCCTAAAACCTAGCCTGAAGTCTATACGTATGATCTCGTTAGGAACGATTGTTTGTACCTGATATTCCATGGTATAAGGATCGTCCAATACATCTACGTGTACAAACCAGTAAATATCAGCCCTTTTGGGTTTCCGCTGCACAATAGAATACATGATCTTGTGTTCTATTTCCTTAGGGTTGTTGGCACTGGTTAGGTAAACTAAGTGTGTTGCGTATTTAGGAATGCTTTTATCATTACTGATCTCCTGTAGTGTAGATACATAACTTTCCAATTCCACAAATTCTACATAACGGTTTTTGATTCTGCGCGCCTTATACCACACAAACATTACTGTAAATAATATGCCTGCAACTATTAATGCTACATAACCACCATGAGGGAATTTCTCCAAATTGGCAATAAGGAAGGACATCTCAATAGTAGGGAAAACCATTAGATAGGCAATGATCCAAACCTTAGGATATCGCTTAACATACATGTAGTAAGAGAAAAGCGTTGAGGTCATCATCATACACAGCGTAATAGCAAGACCGTATGCTGCTTCCATCTTTGCAGATTTTTGGAAGATGAGCACTATTGTGATACAGCCGATGTATAGAAGTAGGTTGATGCCCGGTATAAAAGATTGCCCACGTTCTATAGTAGGGTAGTTGATCTTCATTTTAGGCCATACATTCAGCTTTATGCCCTCGCTTATTAGTGTGAAAGATCCTGATATCATTGCTTGGCTGGCAATAATGGCTGCAAAGGTTGCGATAATGATACCGATAACAACAAACCAGTCTGGCATTAAATTAAAGAAAGGGTTACCTGTAGCTGAGGACCATACTTGTCCCTTTTGTTGCAGTAGCCATGCTCCTTGTCCAAGATAGTTCAGTATTAAACACGCCTTTACAAATATCCAAGACATACGAATGTTGATCTTGCCGCAGTGTCCAAGGTCAGAGTAAAGTGCTTCAGCACCTGTTGTACAAAGGAAGACAGCACCCAGTAGCCAAAATCCTTCAGGGTACATGGTCAATAACTTAATGGCATAGTATGGGTTGAAGGATTTGAATATGCTCCAGTCGTTGCTGATATGCATCAATCCCAACACAGCCAGCATGCTGAACCATATGGTCATTACAGGGCCAAAAGAGCGTCCTATATATGCTGTACCAAACTGTTGAAAGAAGAATAACCCCGAAAGTATTACTATAACAATAGTAATGATCGTTTTGTCTGAAATATCACCTAGCGATGGTATGTTTTGTAAGCCTTCTATAGCTGAGGTTACAGATATAGGAGGGGCTATCATCCCATCGGCCAATAGCGTTGCACCACCCACCATAGCTGCAAAAACAGCCCATTTGCCATGTCTCCGCACCTGTGCAAAAAGTGCAAATGTGCCTCCTTCTCCTTTATTGTCAGCTCTTAAGGTAAGTAGCACGTACTTTACCGTTGTTTGCAAAGTAAGTGTCCATATAATGCAAGACAGGCTACCATATATCAATAGCTCGCTAATTTCTTTACCATTGCAAATGGCATTCATTACATATAAAGGAGAGGTTCCTATATCTCCATAGATAATGCCAAGTGCAACTAATAATCCTGCAAATGATAACTTGTCTAGATTTTTTCCCACAACCTTTGCTGATGTTTAGAAATAAGGGTGACAAAGTTAGTGCATTATTACATAGTAGAAAGGATTAATAACTATAAAGCGTAGATATGGAGACAACTTCGTAAATTTGCAATCTTTTATGGTCAAGATCAGAGATATAGAGTTAGGTGAATTTCCTTTGTTGCTAGCCCCAATGGAAGATGTTAGTGATCCTCCGTTCAGGGCGGTATGTAAGGAAAATGGTGCGGATCTGATGTATACAGAGTTTATATCTTCTGAGGGGTTGATACGAGATGCTATAAAAAGCAGGCAGAAGCTGGACATCTTCGATTATGAACGACCTATTGGTATCCAGATATTTGGTGGGGACGAGGAAGCTATGGCAATGGCCGCAAGTATTGTTGATACGACCAATCCTGATCTGGTAGATATCAACTACGGTTGCCCTGTGAAAAAAGTCGTGTGTAAAGGTGCCGGTGCAGGGGTGCTTAAGGATATTGATCTGATGGTGCGCCTTACCAAGGCTGTTATCAAATCAACCTCTTTACCCGTTACTGTTAAAACCCGTTTGGGCTGGGACGATAGCTCTAAAAATATAGAAGAAGTAGCCGAAAGGCTACAAGATATAGGTGTGGAAGCGCTATCGATACATGGTAGAACAAGGGTGCAAATGTATAAAGGTGAGGCTGATTGGCGTTTGATCGCTAAAGTGAAAGAAAACCCACGTATTACCATGCCTATATTCGGGAATGGTGATATTGATAGTCCTCAAAAGGCTCTGGAGTATAAAAATAGATATGGTGTAGATGGTGTGATGATAGGTAGGGCTGCTATAGGCTACCCTTGGATATTTAGAGAAGTGAAACACTATTTAGCTACTGGAGAGACCTTACCTCCACCAACACTTGAGGAGCGAATTGCAGCTTGTAGAAAACATTTAAGAGGTTCTGTAGAATGGAAAGGTGATCGTTTAGGGTTATTGGAAATGCGTAGGCATTATGCCAACTACCTGAAAGGGCTACCTCATGTAAAAGAATTCCGTACTAGACTGGTAACTACCGACGACTATGACGAACTGGAAGCCATACTAGATGAGGTTATAGTTCATTATAAAGGTATAGAAACAACCGTCTAGCTACTACCTTATTTGCCTTCTATATAAGTATATAGCTAGTAAGCCAAATATAAAGTTCGGTATCCAAACCGCTACTATAGGGTCTAGTATAGATTTAGTGGCATAGGTATTGGTAAGTTGCATGGCTAATATATATACTGCACTAATAGCGATACCCAATGCCAGGTGCAGTCCACTACCTCCACGTATCTTTCTACTAGCTATACACACACCTATTATGGTAAGGATAAGTGCCGCAAAAGGTTGAGAGGTTCTTCTGTATTTTTCTACATAGAAGAAGTTTAATGTTTCTCTACCTCTAAGCTTTTCTCTTTCTATAAACTTATTGAGTTGAGGAGTGGTCAATGCTTCTTTTATGGCATCATCTTCGTCTAGGTCCAATGGTTTAAAAGGGTATTCCTTTTCAAGCTCAGGGTAGAATTCTAGTTTTTCGTTGATGCCGTCATTGATACGTACGGTTACATCATAAAGTTTCCAGTTGTTTTTTGCAGAGTCGTAACTAATGCGCTCCGACATTATTTTCTCTTTCAGTAACGTGCCTTCTATCGTTTCAGCAGTAAATCTGTACCCTATGTTAGCTTGGTAGTTGTAGCTCTGTACATAGACATATAGGTTGTTGGTCAGCCTTAAGTGTACGTTATCTCCAGAAGCTATGGCTTCATGATTAATATATTTATTCTCAAAAGCTAGTCGTTGTTTGTTAGCAGCAGGTACTATCCAGTGGTTGGCTATCAAAGAAATACTACATAAGAAGACAGCTCCAATAATATATGGTCTTAAAAATCTAGGAAAAGAGATGCCTCCTGCTAATATGGCTATGATCTCGGATTTATATGCCAGCTTAGAGGTGAAAAATATGGTAGCTATAAATATGAATAATGGAAAGAGCAGCGCTGTAATGTGTGGGACAAAGTTTTTATAGTAGTTCAATATCTCCATTGCAGGGGCATTTCTGCTTACAAAAGATTCTACCTTTTCTGAATAGTCTATAACACAAGCGATAACCGCGAGTATCAATATCGCAAAGAAGAAAGTAGATATGAACTTTTTAATAATATACTTGTCCAGTATGGGCATGCTCTAGATAACGGTTATAAACGTTGTTTTAATATGTCTATTTGTTCTTTTTTCCACGAGTTGAAATCTCCTTGTAAAATATGTTCTCTTGCTTGTCTTACCAAATGCAGGTAGAAGGCCAAGTTGTGGATACTAGCGATCTGTAATCCTAGTATCTCTTTTGCCGCAAATAAATGTCGAACGTAAGCTTTGGTGTAAAAATTACTAGTCGGGCAGTCTATACCATCATCAATAGGTGTGAAGTCTTTTTCCCACTTCTTGTTCTTGATATTTATAACACCTTTTGAGGTAAACAGCATGCCATTTCTTCCATTGCGTGTTGGCATCACACAGTCAAACATATCTACACCAAGCGATATGTTTTCCAATATATTCCATGGTGTGCCTACACCCATTAAGTATCTTGGTTTTTCTTCCGGCAAGTGTTCACAGCACCAAGCACACATTTCATACATCATCTCTTCAGGTTCTCCAACTGATAAACCTCCTATGGCATTACCATCACAGTCCATGCCTGCAATGAATTCAGAAGATTCCTTACGGAGGTCTTTAAACGTGCTGCCTTGTATAATAGGGAATAATGATTGCTCATAGCCATATTTAGGCTCGGTTTCGCTCATCTGCTTTACACAACGAGCTAGCCACCTGTGGGTTAGCTCCATCGACTTTTTAGCATAGCTATAGTCTGAAGGGTAGGGAGGGCACTCATCGAAGGCCATAATAATATCAGCACCTATGCTCCTTTGAATGTCTATTACATTTTCAGGAGTAAATAAATGCTTTGAACCATCTATATGCGATTGAAAAACCGCCCCTTCCTCTTTTAGCTTACGGTTGTTGGATAAGGAGAATACTTGATACCCTCCGCTGTCAGTAAGGATAGGTCTGTCCCAGCCATTGAACTTATGCAAACCGCCCGCCTGCTCAATAATATCAGTGCCCGGGCGCAAATATAAATGGTAGGTATTGCCGAGTATGATGTCGGCATTGATCTCTTTTTTAAGCACATCTTGAGCAACACCTTTCACACTACCTACCGTACCTACTGGCATAAATATAGGGGTCTGTATCTCCCCATGACCGGTAGTTATGGTTCCTGCTCTCGCTTTTGAGTTGGCGTCTTTTGCTTTAATATCAAAATTCATTCGGCACTAAAGTTCTAAAATCATTAGCCAATACCATGTTAAGGTACTAGTATGTTCAATTCTTTATGTTTCTTTGCAGCAATGCTTGCAGAGATAATATTCATTGTTTTTCTAATAGGAGTCCTTATTCAGTTAGGTTATCTTTTGAGTATTTTCGCTCATTTTTTTTCTTTGCCAGCTAATAAACCCATTACGACAGCAGCTGTTCCTGTTTCCATTATTATCTGTGCTAAAAATGAGGCCGATAACCTACGCAGGTATCTACCTAAAATATTGGCGCAAAGATATAAGAATGATGTCGGTAATTCGCTATTTGAAGTAATTGTTGTTAACGATGCCTCTGTTGATGATACCCAAGAGGTATTACAAGCGCTGAAAGAGCAGTATCACTTACTAAACATTGTTACCATAACAGATGCCGACAACCGTGATAAACCTGGCAAAAAATATGCTTTAAGTAGAGGTGTTGCAGCTGCACAACATGATGTGCTATTAATGACGGATGCCGATTGTGAACCTTTAAGTGAATCTTGGCTTAGCTATATGGTTGCTCCTATAGTAGCAGAGCAGAAGGATATAGTTCTGGGATATGGTAAGTATCGTTCTGTTAAAGGATGGTTGAATGCTTTTATAAGATGGGAAACCTTACACACTTTTGTACAATATAGCAGCTATGCAATACTTGGTATGCCCTATATGGGAGTGGGCCGAAATATAGCCTGCACCAAGTCGGTTCTATTAAAGGCACAGCAGTCGCCCAAATGGAATAAAACAGCATCGGGTGACGACGATATGCTTGTTCAGCTTGCAGGAGAAAAGGATAATGTAAAGGTAGTATACGCAAAGGAGGCTCATACTGTATCTACTCCTAAAGAGCATTATGCCGATTGGAAGCACCAAAAGCAACGCCATTTTTCTACAGGTAAGCTTTACAATAATAGGTCTAAATTACTTTTGGGGCTGTATGGTATTACTCATGGGCTGATGTGGCTATTATTCATCGCATTGTTATTTACCCCATATAGAAATGTTGCTTATATAGTAATGGGGGCTAGGTGTATTGCCTATTGGGTGTTTTGGAGCTATGCTGCTAATAAATTAGAGGAGCAGGCTATAATAAAAAACATCATACCAACTGATTTTGGCTGGGCTTTATATAATTTTGTCTTTTCGCCATACATTATTTGGAAAACTAAACAGACGTGGAAATAATCACAAAATATTTTGCCGACTTTACGGAGGAACAGCTGAAACAATTTGGGCAGTTGAAGGAGCTATATGCCGAATGGAATGATAAGATCAACGTTATTTCTAGAAAGGATATAGATCAGCTCTATGAGCGTCATGTACTGCACTCTTTATCCATAGCTGCGGTTTGTCATTTTGATGATGGAGCCAGTGTTATAGATGTAGGTACGGGAGGTGGTTTTCCGGGCATACCTTTGGCTATATATTTTCCTAATGTAGAGTTTTTGCTGGTTGATAGTATTGGCAAGAAAATAAAGGTGGTAAATGAAGTGGCTGCAGCTATAGGGCTTAAAAATGTAACGGCTATACATGGAAGAGCAGAAGATGTAAAAAATAAGCAGTTTGACTATGCAGTTTCTCGTGCGGTGGCGCCTTTAGGTAAATTGTGGAGCTGGGTAGGTAAATTGATAAAAGAGGGGCAGAAAAGTGAAGACCTACCTAATGGCCTAATATGTCTCAAAGGGGGCGACTTAAAGCAAGAGTTTAAGGAGTCGGGGTTAAAGCCAACGGTTTGGGATGTATACGACATTTTTCCAGAAGAGCATTTTTTAGAAAAGAATGTGGTGTATGTAAAACGATAATGGAAATAAGGACCAACATCCCAAAAACAATTCCTATTTTTAAGCCCTGAAAAAGTAATAATACCATAAAATATGGGAAGAATATTTGAAGTTCGTAAGTCTAAAATGTTTGCTCGCTATGACCGTATGGCGAAGCAATTCACAAGAATAGGTAAAGAGATAGCCATAGCTGTAAAAGCAGGTGGTCCAGACCCTGATACCAATCCGGCTCTTCGTCGTGTGATGCAGAATGCTAAGTCGGTAAATATGCCGAAAGACCGTATTGAAGGCGCTATTAAGAATGCTTTAGGTAAAGATACAAGCAACTATGACGAGGTGTTGTACGAAGGATATGCACCTCATGGTATTGCAATATTGGTAGAAACTGCAACAGATAATACTACACGTACGGTTGCCAATGTACGTTCTCACTTTAACAAAGGTGGTGGTACACTAGGCAATAGCGGTTCAGTTGGTTTTATGTTCAAGCACTTAGGTGTTTTTAAAATGGCTGCTGAAGGTGTGGATCAAGAAGAGTTGGAACTAGAATTAATAGATGCAGGACTAGAAGAAATGGGAGAAGATAGTGAGGGTAACCTTGTGCTTCGTTGCGAGTTCAACGATTTTGGTAATATGCAGAAAGCGCTAGAGGAAAAAGGCATTGAGGTGAAATCGGCGGAGCTGGAGTGGCTACCACTAAATACAGTAGAAGTTACAGATGAACAGTCAGAAGATGTGTTCAAACTCATAGAACGTGTTGAGCAAGACGACGACGTTCAACGTGTATTCCACAATATGGGGTAATAAGCAATAATATTAACTAATAAGGCCACTTTATAAAGTGGCTTTTTTTGTACTTATGGCTAGTAAAAAATGTTCAAAATGTGGTGCTGCTTTTGGTTGTCATCCCAATAGCAATGGTTGCTGGTGCGAGCAATATCAATTATCAACAGCCTCATTACAGGAACTGAAAGCTAATTTTTCAGATTGTCTCTGTCCTCAATGTTTAGCTGAATATGAGACTACTGAAAATGAAGATGAGCGCAAAAGCAATAATACTGCTAATTAGAATTAACTTTGCAGCATGAAGAAAGGTGCTTCGCTACCCATACTAATAGGACGTAAGCCAATGTTGGAAGCATTGGAAAGTGGTACTACAATAGAAAAGTTGTTTATTCTTCGCTCTGCCACAGGTGAAGAGATAAGTAAGATAAAACAACTGGCTAATGAGCGTAATATCCCTATCAGTCAAGTACCTATTGAAAAGTTGAATAGACTTACAAAGGCACAGCACCAAGGGGTAGTAGCATGGACGAGTCTTTTGGAATATGTTGATTTACAATCTGCCATATCTCATGTAGTTGAGCAAGGTGAAAATCCTCTGTTCGTATTGTTAGACGGGGTTACTGATGTTCGTAATGTAGGTGCTATTGCTCGTACTGCATTATGTTGTGGTGTTCAAGGACTTATATTGCCTACTTCATCATCCGCTTCGCTTACCGAAGAGGCTATAAAAACATCTGCAGGTGCGTTGAATAAAATTATGCTATGCCGTGTGCCGTCTGTGCCACAAGCAGTAGATATACTTAAGCTGAACGGAATAAGCATATTAGGAACACAAATGAAGGGTAGTGTGCCTGTGTATGATGCTGATATGACCATTCCTTCTTGTGTGGTAATGGGTGCGGAGGATAAGGGCATCAGTAAAGATGTGCTCCGTAGAGCTGATGTGCTGATAAATATCCCAATGGCTAAAGCTTTTGATTCGCTAAATGTATCTGTAGCAACGGGTATGGTTCTTTATGAAGCACAGCGTCAACGTATTTTATCCGAACAAGGATAACTTTTTATTTTTTTCTTCTCGAACTTTTATACATTTGCCGCACAAAGGTTTCCTACTTGTAGGAATGAAAAGGGAATTAGGTGAAAATCCTAAACATTACCCGATGCTGTAAGCTTCATTTAAAACCTTTTGCAATCTTATGCCACTGTTCCGTATGGAATGGGAAGGCTGCAAAAGAGAGAAGTAAGTCAGAAGACCTGCCTTAGTACATTTTACTTATCGCTGCTTTCGGGAAAAAAAGCACAGTAAGAATAGGTCGAGGCTTTTATTATAGCATTTACTTCTTCTCATCTGACATTTCCGTAGCTGCGTACATTTTTTAATTGTTTAAACAATTTATTATGCGCAGAATTTTTACAATCGCAACAGCCTTAGTTTTAGGCGCAACAGCTACTCAAGCACAAACAGTAGCCACATTCGATACCTTAACATTAGTAGGTACGGATACTTTTTATGTAAACTACAGCAACCCTGGAAATGACGTTGGGTTTGATGATGGTTTGGCACATTTTCCTACCAATTACGATACCGCAGGTTACAAAGGACTAAGAAAAGGATTTGTTTATTCTAATATGACCGATAGTATGACCAGTGGTTATACTAATTCTTTCTCTGCAAAGGCAGCAAAGGGTTATAATGGTAGCAATCAATATTTAGTAGCTAGTGGAGGTACTAATAAGGTGTATCTAAAGGGTGCTGCAGTAGGCAAGCCTGTAAAAGGGTTTTATGCTACCAATACCACCTATGCGTACAATAGTATGCGCGATGGAGATGCATTTGCTAGAAAGTTTGGTGACTCAGGTACAATAAAAGGTAGTCATCCTGATTGGTTCAAACTAACTGTATATGGATATGCAAACGGTAGTAAAAAGGCTGATAGCGTTGATTTCTATTTAGCAGATTTTCGTTTTGCAGATAGTACCAAAGACTATATTCTAAAAACGTGGGAGTGGGTTGATTTACAATCGTTGGGTAATGTTGATAGTTTGGAGTTTAAAGTGACTTCTAGCGATGTTGGTCAATGGGGAATGAATACGCCTGCTTTTTTCTGCATGGATAACTTTACAACAGATGAAACCGTTTCTGTAGCTACCATAGCTCAGCCAATTGTAGCTAAAATATATCCTAACCCTGCTGTAGATAAACTAAATATACAGTTGCAGAACAACTCTGTAAAAAGAGTAAATGTTATCTCTATTTCTGGTAAGGTAATAGCGCAGTATTCGGTAACAGGTAGCTTAACTACGATCAATACTTCAAGTTTAACTTCAGGTATGTATCTATTGCAATTGGTTGGCGAAAATCAAAATGCAGTAGTTAGATTTGTAAAACAATAAGCGCTATGAAAAGTGTTGTATTAATATTATCCTTCTTGTTAATTATATCTGAGGTGCATGCACAATATGCACCTCAGGCTACAGTTTCGGGTAGTACTGCTATTCAGAATAGTGATAACTCAATAGTTGGCTGGGCAAAGAGTTGTACTATAGAGCGAGGATATATGGATATTGCCGATAAAGCAAAAGGCAAGGTGACTTTGGGAGATCCTAGCTATGCAGTGGGGAATGCCGATAATTTTATTGTGAGTCTTGGAGATAGTGGTGTGGCTGTACTTACGTTCAGTAGTCCTATTTACAATGGTCCAGGAGCTGATTTTGCAGTTTTTGAAAATGGCTTCAGCAACCCCAATGACCCTGAAGAGGCCTTCTTAGAGTTGGCTTTTGTAGAAGTGAGTTCAGATGGTATTAATTATACCCGCTTTCCTGCATCTTCCAATACGGGAGCGCCACAAGTGCCGGGCTCAGGAGTTTATATGAATGCTAGAAAGATCAATAATCTGGCAGGAAAGTATATGACAGGTTGGGGTACGCCCTTCGATTTGCAAGAACTGGTAGGAACCGCAGGACTGGATGTGAATAGTATCACACATGTACGTATTGTAGATGTTATAGGAGATATAGGGGCTAATGGCTCTAAAGACAAGGATGGAAATGTTATAAATGATCCTTACCCAACGGCTTTTGCCAGTGGTGGCTTTGATCTGGATGGTGTAGGGGTAATGAATATGGCAGGAGTATTTCCTAATGCTATCGCTTCCGTCACCGCAAAGCAATATCATATTTATCCTAACCCTACTAATGGTATGATTTCGATTACTGCTTCGGATAATCAGCTAGATGGGGCTAACTTTATCATATTAGATGTTGCAGGGAAGGTGTTGGAGAAAGGAGTATTGAAAGAAGCGCGTAATCAGATAAATCTTACCTCATATAGTCCAGGCATCTATAATATTATATTGAAAAGTAAAAAAGGTGACCAATGGGTAGAAAAAATTACCAAGTTGTAAGGCTGTTTGTTTTATTCGCTTTTCTTTTTGCTGCATGTGAAAAGGATACCGTAAGGACAACGCCATCCACACAACCCCCAACAGGCAGTACACAGCGCAATGTCTTTGTGGTATGCGAAGGTACTTTGGGCAATGGTAATAGCTCTTTGCATCTATATACTCCCGGTCAGAATTTAGTGTACAATGATGTTTACAAACAAGCCAATAGCGAGCTGCTTGGCGATGTTTTTCAAAGCATGACACGTATTGATAAACGTTTGTTTTTATGTGTCAACAATTCTGATAAAATTGTAGTACTCAACTTGTCAGACAGGAAAAAGGTGGGGGAGATAAATGTGTCTAAGCCACGGTATATAGTAAGCGCTTCTTCTACCAAAGCCTATGTCTCTTCTATTTTTAGTGATAAGGTTCATATTATCAACCCTCAAACTTTGTCGGTTGTAGGGGAGATAACAATGCCCTATAAAAACCCCGAGGGTATGATATTGGTCAATGGTCTATTATATGTATGCTGTTGGGATACGAATGCTAATAATATTTACGCCATTGATATTAATACCGATAAAATAGTAAAGGCCATACCCATAGCTGGCAAAGCACCTCATGATATTAGTATAGATAGAGATGGTAAGATATGGGTGTTGGCAGGTAATGCCCCTAAAAAAATATGGGCTACTTTGACTCGTATTGAAACATTAAGTAGCCAGATCATGAAGTCGTATAGTTTTCCTCCACTGGCTGAGCCTATGCGTATAGCGTTCAATCAGTCTCGAGATAAGTTCTATTTTATTGAGGTAGACTATAATGGAAGTACGCAGTATAATGGTGTGTATACCATGGGTATTTACGATGATAAAATTCCTACTACACCATTCGTAGCTGCTGCACAGTTTCAATACTACTGGGCGCTGGGAGTAGATCCTACTAATGACGATGTCTACATTGGCGACCCTAAAGGTTTTGTTCAAAAAGGTTCTGTATCTGTCTATCGTGAAGATGGTACAAAAAAGAGTAGCTTTGATGTGGGTATAGGTCCGGGTCAGTTCTATTTTGAAAACTAAGCAACATATTATCTACCAGTTTACGTCTTTTAAGAGTTGCCTGAAAGTAGCTCTTTTCTTCATTTGTTTGTCTGCGCTACATACAACTAAGGCTCAAAACTTAGCTGATACTTTAAAAGGAGTAGACATAATTGATAAGGCAAAATTGTCTAATGACGACCGTGTAAATAAATTCTCGCCTGGTCAGAAGAAGTTCACAATAGATAAATTAACGCTATCTGCTTACCAGTTTCAGGACATGGGTAATTTGTTGTCGCAACAAGTTCCTGTGTTTGTTAAGTCATACGGGGTCAACAACTTAGCCACAGTTAATTTTCGTGGTTCTTCAGCTGCTCAGTCTCAGGTTTTCTGGAATGGGGTACCTATACAGAATGCGGCATTAGGTATTGCAGATGTGTCTTTGCTGCCTGTTTCTTTGATGGATAAAGTAAACGTAGTTTTAGGTAGTTCGTCCGCATTATGGGGTAGTGGTAATGTTGGAGGGGCGTTATTGGTAGAAAATGATCTACCTAGGTTTCAGGAAGAAGCACATAGCGAGCAGTCAGCATCTGCTGTTGTAGGGAGTTTTCAGCAATATAGGATAGGGTTAAGTACTTCTTTGGCTACAAAGAAACTTGTGTTGAGTTTGAAGTTGTTCAGTCAGTCGGCACAAAATAACTTTCCATATACGAAAGCAGGGCAAGACCTAAGAATGGATAATGCGGGCTTGAGAAGTGGTGTTGGTCTATTTCAGTTAGGGTATAAAATAAATGCACAACAAAAGCTAGGCTTAAAGGTTTGGTATCAGCAGTATTATAGAGAGATACCTCCTGCATTATTTGAAGCATTCTCGGTAAAGAATCAACGTGATGAATCTGTACGTCTTTTGCTGGATTGGGGAAAGGATGGAAAGTTGCCCGTATATGCCAAGCTCTCTTATATAAGAGACTATATGCATTATCAGGATACAGTGGTTCTTCTAAATAGTAAAAACATTACAAATCAGGTTTTTGCAGAAGTTGGTATTGCCAAATCTTATAAAGGGCAACATCATTTTAAGTTATTTGCACCAGTGCATATGCTATGGATGCAACGTGTACAGCGTAATGATACCAAGACACAAAATAGAGTAGCCCTTGCTGCTGCCTATGCTTTTAATAACAGGAAGGGGAATATAGAGCTTGCTGCAAACCTCAGAGGCGAAGCGGTGAACAATAACAGCTTTTTGCTACCGGGCATTAGTGCCTCTTATGCTCCTCTGAAATGGTTGAGTCTTGGTGCTAATGTGCAGCGTACTTATAGAGTGCCTACGCTGAATGAACTGTATTATGTGCCCGGGGGCAACGAAAAGCTAAAACCCGAGCAAGGATGGACACAGAGTGTAGGCTATAATGTAACTGCGCAAGTAGAAAAGCTAAAGCTACAACATGGATTTTCGGTTTTCAACAGGCAGATAGATGATTGGATATTATGGTTTGGTGGTGCTATTTGGACGCCGCACAATATAGCCTCAGTACATAGCAGGGGTATAGAAACGGAGAATAAGCTGTTGATACCTATCAGAAAGCTAAAATTGCATCTGAAGTTTAATGGTGCTTATACCTTAGCTACAACGGTAAGCAGTTATCAGCCCAATGATGGCAGCATAGGAAAACAGATACCCTATACACCAAGATATACCGGTCAGGCAAATATTGGGTTTACATGGAAGATGTTCTATGTGAATTACAATCATGTGTACACAGGGGTTAGGTACATCACTACCGACCAGTCTTTTGCTTTAGAGTCCTATGTTATTGGTAATCTGCAACTTGTGTTCGATACCGAAATAAAAGATCATGCCTTGAAGCTTATCGCTTATTACAATAATATTTGGAATACCGACTACATGGTAGTAAATGGCAGGCCAATGCCAGGGGCAAATTGGATGCTTGGTGTGAATTTTAGTTTTTTATAAGTCTTATATCGCTTGGTTTGTAATGAGCATATGTTAATGTTGTAACTGTTTTTAACTACCGGTTATTTCCTCGTTCTAGTTGCTATTAGTTTGGCTTTTTCTTAGCATTTTACCCTGTATTATTGTCGCATGAAAAAACTTGCTATAGCCTTATTGGCCATCACTACGCTCTCTTTATCTTCTTGTTCAAAAGTACTTTTAGGTATCTACGGGATAAAAAGTGCCAAACCGATGTCTAACAAAGAAGTAGGTCGCGTGGCACAAAAAAATGGGTATTCCCTATATAGTATTTATACATTAGATAGTAGTTATAATCAATTGGTTCATAGTGATATAGATTTTCAAGGAGTTAATGATTCTGATAAGATCTACAAGGTGTTAAATTTTAAAAAGCAATTGTCGCAGCCATTGCAGTATATGTTGTTTGATGCTTCAGGCAAGCTAATAGTGCATAGTGTAAATTGTCATACAGGTGGTTTTCCCAATCTGAAATGGGATAGGGAGCAAGCTTTTCAGCAATTCCCGCCTGTTCCACTTTCCTCTGTCGATAGTACTTTTACTATGGATGACTTGAAAAAGTATCTGCATGTTGTTAATGTAAATGGTGGTTCTCAAAGCTATGACTATCAATGTGTTGTGTTTTGGAATAGATTTATGGGCCGTCAGAGTAAAAGGTTGGTAAAACTTGCCTTGAGCAATCTAAAGCAGGCAGAGCTTAAAGGCAAAAAAGTAAGAGTTCATTTAGTGAATAATGAGCACTATTTCTATCAGTTAGGTTTTGATTTGTAATTATAACTTAGATCATATTATTGTAAGCCAATTGTTTAATAACTTTTATCTAAAGTTATAATATAAGCATTTTACTATTCTATTACCGATTTGATGTGTTGTTCAATGTATCAACTTTTGTTGTAGTAAAAGCTAGGTGGTACTATTAAGACTTCTGTAAGCCAATGGAAGAAAAAGTACTCTTTTAAAATAGCTTACCCTTCTGATTATCAGCTATATATCTTAATCTAATATTAATTCAAGTAAATTTCTCATATCTCCTTTCTAGTGTGTATATTAGCATGACAAGTTTTTATTGTTAATTGTAAAAATTGTAACGTGGTTTACCCAACCCAATTGATATAGGAGCAGTCTATACAGTTGACATTTTCATTAATACCCGTTACTTGGCTATAGCTTTGGCATATACAGTACCTGGTCAGACCAGCGAGCTAGAAGAGCTCATCAGAGGGTGCATGCAGAATGAACGCAGCGCACAGGAACAGCTATATAGCATGTTCACTCCTCGAATGATGGGAGTAGTTCGCAGGTATATAGACCACATAGAGCAGGCCGAAGAAGTTTTAAATAATGGTTTTCTGAGAGCTTTTCAAAAGATAAACCAGTATAACTTCCAAGGCTCATTTGAAGGTTGGTTAAGAAAAATAGTGTTTCACGCAGTGTCTGACTATGTAAAACAGAATGCTCGTTATAACGACAAGATATTGTTGGTAGAGAAAGACGAGTATATACATAAAGACCATGCAGATAATCTATACTATAACCAACTTTTGGAGTTAGTACAATCCTTACCGGTGGCTACTAGGTCTGTGTTCAACTTGTATGTTATGGAGGGGTATCCTCACAAAGAAATAGGAGCTATGTTGGGTATAAGTGAAGGGACGTCCAAATGGCATTTGTCGGAAGGGCGAAGAATGTTGAAAGAAAAAATTGAAAAACTACAATTGCATTTAAAAAAATAAAATTATCCAAATGGATAACAACTTAACTAACATAGACGACCTCTTTAAGCAGCGTTTGGGCAACGCTGAAGAGGCTGGCCGTCCGGGTTCGTGGCTTAAAATGAAGGACTTGCTCGATGAGCATATGCCTGTAGGAACAGTACCTACAGCACCTGCCACAGGCAATAAACGCAAGCTAGGTTTTGCAGCTCTATTGCTACTACTTTCTGCCATTACCATTGGTGGTGGTTACGAAATGTACTCTTCATTTAAAGGAAATGCTGTGTCTGATGATACGATGGCGCTTTATGCCAGTCAAGGTACTGGTAGTGGAGTAGCCGGTGGTGTGATGAATAATGCCGACGAGCGAATTGCCCAACCTTATAATGAGTTTAACAACAAAGAGAACAATACAGCTACTTCAACTGAAGGGTCGATCGTAGGTGGTGGTACTAATAATAGTGCTACCAAAACTGTTGTGATCGACGCTGATCAGATGACTACAACTAAAGGTCCAAGTAGTTCAAATACTGTAACAAAACGTAACAATTCAATCAAGTCCACTGTGGCTAGTAATAGCGACAAGTCGCTTAATAACAATAGTTTACCTGTAGTTAAGGAAAGTGCTACTGTAGCTAGTCAAAATGTTACAGATAATACTAAACCAGCTACTATCAGCAGTGATAATACACAGCCTAAAGCAATTGCAGGTAATATGAGTAAACCGCAATCTACTGCTGTAGGCGGTAGTACTCCTGCACCACAGCAAACTAAGCAGCAGTCTAGAGATATGGGTGCGTTGGCATTGAATAGTAGTGCGGAAAGAATGAATAATACGGGCAACAAGCAATTGCCATCAGGTGTACAAGCTGACTTGAATATTAACACCAAACCTGTTCCTGATAATTCGAATAATAATAAAACTGCATCTACAGAAAACTATTTAGTTGATACAATTGATAAGATCGAAACAAGAGAAAGTGTGGCTAAGGATGGTAGCGTTATGGTAGATACATTATCAGTTGGTAGAGTAGCAATAAAATCTAAGAAGCCTGCAGAAGAAAAAGAAGAAGCTACAGTTGCTATGAACAATAACAAGGATAAAGACGCTTTACCTGAAGAGTTATTGTTACAAGCGCAGAATGCTAATTTAGAAACTGAAGATGGTGCCGGTGTTTATACGGACTTGTCTAAGAAGAAAGTTTCTAGTCATAAAATGAAGAACTATAACGGACACCGTTTTGAAGAAATGGTTCGTAACGCTAAATTCAAAATGAAGAGCGTTAAGTTCTATCCTGGCCTAGTAGCAGGTGTTAATAGCTCTATTGCTGCTAACAACGTGTCTGGCTTCCAGTTAGGTTTTGTAGGTGATCTGTCATTAAGTGATAAATGGAGTGTACTTACAGAATTGAAATATGTACAACGTTTCAATAATAATATCAACTTTAGCGAAAGCTATTATACTAACTTAGACTCATCGTATAACAGTGGCGGTGGTAAAGTATATACTTTTGACTCAGTAGGTAACTCTTACAACTTCTCTACGCTAGGAGCATTTGAGATGCCAATAGCACTTAGGTATAATGTTAAACGCTTCAATGTATTTGGAGGGGTGAATTTGGCTTATAACCTTAAGACTAAAGTTACTCAGGTAGATTTACCAAATCAGATCACTAAGGAAGGTGCTACGGGTTTTAGTCCTGACTATACTAAGATGGCTGGTGCTCCAAGTGTTAAGGTAAGTGACTTTACTAATAGATTCACAGTGGGTTATTTACTTGGTGTTTCTTACAACTGGTCTCCATCTATGAGAGTAGATATGAGATTAACACAATCAGTTTGGGATAATGCCGGTACTAATGGACAGAAGACAATATCTAAGGAGTTGTATAAGGTGCCTAATGTACAGTTGAACATTAGCTACCGTTTTAAACAAAAAGCTTATAAGAAGTTCCGCTAAGCATTACTGCATAGCGGCTTCTTTCATTTCCTTGCTTAGATTTTTGCCTAGGTATCTATCTATAGCTCCTTCTGCTAAGTATATAATTGGTGTAAGTATCAGTGCCATAACTGCTTTGTAGGAGTAGGTAATTAGCGATAATACTATTACTCGTTGTATTGTCCAGTCTCTCCCAATATAGAATGCGATGAACAGAACAATAAAGCTGTCTACCAATTGAGAAACTAGGGTAGAGCCTGTAGCTCTTAACCATACTTTCTTTTCACCTGTGGTTTGCTTTATTTTATGAAAAGCCCAAACGTCTACAATTTGGCTTACTAAGAAAGCTGTGATACTACCTACTATTATCCACATGCCTTGCCCAAATATGCTACTAAATGCTGATTGCATATTAGGAACGCCACTATCTGCTTGACTAGATATCCAAAAAGAAGGCTCAGCAGGTACTTCTATAGCTACATAAAACATAAAAAAAGCATAGCTAATAAGTGCTACCGCGATATATGAAATACGTTTTACAGCCTTTGGGCCATAGTATTCATTCACAATATCCGTCATTACAAATTCTAGTGGCCAAAGTAAAACGCCGCAAGTAAGTGTATACGTTAAGCCCTCTTGCCCTAAAAAGGAGAAGGGGTGTTGCTCAAGACCAAGTAATAACTCTAAAGAGAATAGTTTTCCTCCAATACATTCTGCAATTAGTGCATTAGCAATGAAAAATGAGGTAAGTACAACAAATAGTTTTGTTGCTTTGTTTTTTAGTATATAGTGTACCATTTTGCAGCTTTATATTGCTAATATAAAGCCAATACAACTATAAATAGAGTAATGTGAGTATTTGACTATTAGAAAAAGTCTTGGCTTTCAAAGTCTGAGTAGCTGCTAGGACTAAGGTCTGATTCATTATTCAACTCATAGTAATTCCATAAGTAAATATTACCATCAGATTCAATAGCTCTTTCTCCCATGTAAGAAAAGCCTGCGTTGATGTAATCTCTGTCTTTATTAAAGTTTCCGATTATTGCACGTGCACACAATTTGTCAAGACCGATATTATTAAATGCGTAATCAATGAGTGTATTACAGATCTCTGTCTCAAAGCCTTTGCGAATATGTTGAGGAAGTATTTCGTAGTGTATTTCGTAGGTGTTCACTTCTTCAATAAAAGAGAAACCAGCTAAACCTACAAATTCATCATTCTTAGTGGATACAGTGCCTATACCAAAACCGAGATTATGAAGTTCTTTTATGCAAGCATCTAGTTTGTCAGAAACTTGTAAACTATTGTTTATGGAAACTAAAGGTATGCTCTGCTGAAATGCATAGAAGTCGGGGTAGATGAGCTGAAAATTTTGAATATCTGAATGCTCTAAAGGTTTGATAATCAAATTGTCAGTTGTGATATACATGACTTTCAGGTTTTTAATTACGATGGTTTACAAAGATAATAAAAATAATACACATTATAGTTTTTTTTATTTCAATGGTATTATAAGTTTTTTTTAACGATACCAACCAATCCAATGGCACAGTTTTTACGTCTATATAAGTAGCATAACCAAACTTTTTAAGTTATGAACTTCAGAATATTAATGTTAGGCGGAGATAGTGAGGCTATGATTCCCGATGCGGAATATTTAAGAAATAGAGGCTTTAGGGTATATACCTGTGCAAATGAGTTGGCAGACGAGATGATTTCGGAAATTGTACCTGATGTTGTATTTGTGAATCCGAATAACCCGGGATTGAGTAGCACAAAATTGTATCATGAGCTATTAGATAATGTAAAGTTTTCCAGCATTCCCTTAATATATACGCTTGCTGAAGATGAGGTTTATTTAGTGAATACAAAAAGAACTGCCCCTAAAAGCAAGAGAAACTTTACAGCAGATAATATTATTGATGGTATAAGATTGGCTATTACCAAGCCTAAGAAAAATAAGGCGAAGACGAAAGTTCCGTCTCTAATAGAAATGCAACTACCTTATTATGCGCATACAGCATAAGTGAGCTAATAGTTGTGCAAAAAAATAACTGAATAATTTTAATGAGCATATGCTTATTATATTTATATTCAGTTGTTTAATTTTGAGCGACTAACTTATTAGCTAACACATGCCTAACTTGCAAGCTGATAGAACAGCGTCTACATTGTCTGTTCCTTTCAATGTTCCCTACCTTACAGGAAAAGAAGAATATTATATAAAAGATGTGCTGCGTAGTTTGAAACTATGTGGTAATGGTGAATATACTAGGAAGTGTCACCAGTTTTTTACCGATAAATATGGCTTTAAAGCTTGTTTTCTGACAACATCTTGTACAGATGCTCTTGAAATGGCTGCCATATTAATTGATCTGAAACCAGGAGATGAGGTGATAATGCCATCATATACTTTTGTGTCATCTGCTAATCCTTTCATTTTGCGAGGTGCAAAAGTGATGTTCATGGATAGTAGGGCAGACCACCCTGGTATGGATGAGGATAAAATAGAAGAGTTAATAACGCCCAATACTAAAGCAATAGTAGCGGTACACTATGCAGGTGTGGCTTGTGATATGGATAAGATAATGGCAATTGCTCAAAAGCATGATCTTATAGTGATAGAAGATGCTGCTCAAGCTATTGACTCTTATTATAAAGGCAGGCCTTTGGGGTCCATTGGTCATATGGCGGCGTTATCTTTTCACGAGACTAAAAATATAAGTAGTGGAGAGGGGGGTATGTTGGTAGTAAATGATGACCAATTTATAGAACGAGCCGAGATAATTAGAGAAAAAGGTACGGATAGAACCAAGTTTTTACGAGGGGAAGTGAATAAATATGGATGGGTTGAGGTAGGTTCTTCATTTTTACCGTCAGAGCTTATAGCAGGATTTTTATATGCACAGCTAGAAGAGCTAGAGGATATACAGGTTAAAAGAATGGCTATTTGGAATAGGTATTATGAAGAGCTTAAAATGCTTGCTGATATGGGCAAGTTTCAGCTGCCTTTTGTGCCCGAATATGCCACAGTCAATGGACACTTGTTTGGATTGATAATGCCTGACTATAAAGAGCAGAAAGCACTAAGACTTTTTTTGAAAGAGAGAGGGGTGAGTGCTGTTTTTCATTATAATCCACTTCATAGGTCAGACTACTACAAAGACAAGCATCATGGTGAGGCGCTGCCAAATTGTGATAGATATGATGACTGTTTGCTAAGACTACCGTTATTTGCAGGTATGACAAGCGAGCAGCAGGACTATGTTATAGCATGTATAAAAGAATATTATGAACAAAAACTAAGTAAATAAAATAATAAATATGGGAATTGCAGATAGACTAAAAGCCTTAAGAGACGAAACGTCTAATAAAAACCTTGAAGAGGGTAAGGCTTTCTTAGCAGAAAATGGTAAACGTGATGAAGTCATTGTTTTAGAAAGTGGTTTACAGTATGAGGTGCTCAATGAGGGCGATGGCGATAAGCCGACGGAGTTTAATAAAGTTACTTGCCATTATCACGGCACATTAATTAATGGTACAGTATTCGATAGTTCTGTACAAAGAGGACAGCCCGCATCTTTTCCATTAAATATGGTGATCAAAGGCTGGACAGAGGGCGTGCAGTTAATGTCTGTAGGTAGTAAATATAGGTTTTTTATCCCTCATGATCTTGCTTACGGTGACCGTCATGTAAGTGCTGAGATAGGCCCTAATAGTACCTTGATATTTGACGTAGAGCTTCTTGGTATCAATTAATTAAACTAGCAAACTCCTTTCAAGTAAAGGAGTTTGCTAGATATCCACCAAAGGAAGAAGAGTATAGTCTGTTTTCTACTTAATGGCTATTTATAGCAAATATTAGCTCTTCATTCTTTCTTCTAAGTATCGTTGAGAGAAGTCTGTATCAAATTCTACCCACATAGGTAGATGATCAGACATTTGATGTGTGCGCCATTGTCTATACCAGCTCATAGTAGGAGCTTTAGTGCCTTTTTTTACGGATTCCATTGCTTTTAAGTAAAGCTTGTAGTCTTCGTCTGTATTAGTATATACATGATTGAAAAAGTCAAATATACCGGCATCGGTTACTACCGCATTGCCATATTTATTGTTATAAACAATTTGGTCGTAGAACTTATCCTTATTTACATTAGAGCCGTGTAGGTTCTCCTTTTCTATCTGAGCAGGTATGATGAAGTCTGTTTTATGGGTTAGTGCTTTAAAGGTTTCATCTTGTCGGTCAATTATATTGAAATCGCCTAGTAGTATAAAGTTTTGTCTATCCCAATAGTCCTTGTCGCTGCTGTACTCGTTTTCGGTTTTAGCTCTTTTTTTAAAGAATAGAGCTACGTCATGTATTTCTTTTGTTCTATCAGTAAGGTCTTTTGCGTCGCCAAAGAGTATATGCACGGTGCATAAGTAAAACTTAAACCACCCTGACTGAAAGGAGACCAGATAAGGGGTGCGCCAAAATTGAGCAACAGGTTCATAAACAGTTTTTCCGTTCTTTTTGACAGTGTTACCGTTACTGTCTTTTTTTATTTTTGGTGGTATTACGATCTCTCCCGCTACTGAAGTGAATTGTACTTTTCGTTTATCATAGATGTATGCCATGCGCTCTCCATTACCTCTGCTACCTTCGGTAATATCTGACACCAGATAATCCCAATGGTTGCCTAAGATGCGCATTACTTTTTTTAAAGGATCCAGACTGCCTTTTATTTCTTGTACTGCTACCATGTCAAAAGAAGAGATGACCTCGGCAATATAATAGAAGCTCTCCTCTAGTCTGTTGCCATATTTGTTGCCGTCAAACTCTCTGATGTTCCATGTAGCAAGTAGAAAGTTTTTATCTGTAGTTTTTTGAGGTATAGATTTTAGCCCTTCTTTCAGAGAGAATAGTTTTTCAACTACGTTTTTTCTGTTGGAATCAAATTTCTTCCAACGTATTCCAGAATAGTTTGGCATGGTTAAGTGGTTTAGTTACTTGTAAGATATATATCCTTTTTTCATAAAACAATAAAGCCTCACAAAAGTGAGGCTTTATTTATGTGTGTATATTTTATTTTTATCTATTTACTCTGCCATCATTTCTTCAATAATAGCTGTTATGCTTTCTGCATTTGGTTTAGAGAAGTAGTCTCCGTCAGTAGCATAAGCAGGACGGTGTGCTTTTGCAGTAATTGTACGTGGAGCAACATCCAGCCATTTGTATCCACCTTGTTTTTCCATAACGTGTTGGAACATATAAGCAGTTGCACCTCCCGGAACATCTTCGTCTATAAATACTATACGGTTGGTCTTTTTAAGAGACTCTAGTATGATATGGTCAACGTCAAAAGGTAATAGTGTTTGTACGTCTACCACTTCACAGCTTATGCCTTTAGGTTCTAAATAGTTTACAATAGCCTCTTCAATAACTCTCAATGTAGAACCATAAGAAACGATGGTAACGTCTTCACCTGCTCTTATTATTTCAGGCTTACCTAAAGGAACAGTGTAAGTGCCTAGGTTCTCAGGAAGCTGCTCTTTTAAACGGTATCCATTCAAGCATTCTACTACAATCGCAGGTTCGTCACTTTGTAGTAATGTGGTATACATACCTGCTGCTTGTGTCATGTTTCTAGGTACACATAGATACATGCCCCTAATGCTGTTCAGGATCATGCCCATTGGCGAGCCACTATGCCATACGCCTTCCAGTCTGTGTCCGCGTGTGCGAACGATTAATGGACATTTTTGCCCGCCACGAGTACGGTATTGCATTGTTGCAACATCATCGCTCAATGGTTGTAGACCATATAGTAGATAGTCTAAGTACTGTATTTCGGCAATTGGTCTTAATCCACGCATTGCCATACCCAGCCCTTGTCCTATAATTGTTGCTTCGCGAATGCCAGTGTCGGATATACGAAGTGCACCATATTTTTCTTGTAGCCCTGCAAAACCTTGGTTTACGTCACCAATTTTACCAAGATCTTCCCCAAAGGCAAAAACAGCAGGGTTGTTAGCAAAAGTATGGTCGAAGAATTTATTTAATATTTCGTAGCCATTAAGCGTAGGCGCATCAGCAGCATAGGTAGCAGGTACTGTAGCTACACTCATAGCATTATATTTCGACGCTGAATGTAAATGAGAAGAGAAGTTGTCTTCATTCTCCTGAATCAAAGAGTCGCAATAATTACGCAAATTTCTAGCAGCTTCAGAGTTTCCAGTAGAAAGTGCTGCCACCTTTTGTAAGGTTTGGATAACATCTTTTCTGATTGGCTCCTTAATTGCTGCAAGGCTTTGAGAAAGCTCTGCTACAGCTGTAGCATTAGCACCACCTTCATAAACTATTTGGTTACATAGGTTGGTTGCTTGTGTTATTTGCTGTTTTATAGGAGTGATGAAGCTTTCCCATGCTTTTTGTTTAGCAGTTCTGGCTTCTTGTTTTGCCTGTTTTTCCTGCTCGTCCAATTCTTCCTCTGTAGAGATGTTGTTCTCTAATATGAAAGAGCGCATTTTGACAATGCAATCCATTTCTTTTTCCCACTCCAGTCTGTCTTTAGACTTGTAACGCTCGTGTGAACCCGATGTAGAGTGCCCTTGAGGCTGTGTTACTTCCTGTACGTGGAATATTGTTGGTATATGAGTTTCTCTAGTTTTCGCAATTCCCCTCTTGAAGGTATCTACAAGGCTAGGGTAGTCCCAACCTTTTACTTTATAGATATTAAGTCCACCTTTATTATCATCCCATTGCATACCTGCTAAGGCATCAGAGATAGAGTTTTTAGTAGTTTGATATTTTCTAGGTACAGAAATTCCATATCCGTCGTCCCAAACGAAAATAGCAAGAGGCACTTGTAGTACACCAGCAGCATTCACGGTTTCCCAGAACAAGCCTTCAGATGTTGAAGCATCTCCAATGGTACAGAAAACAACTTCATCACCATTTTTACTGAATTTTTCAAACCCTTCACTCAGCTCACTCACATTACGAAACATCTTGGAAGCAAAAGCTAAACCCAGAGAACGCACCATTTGTCCTGCTGTAGGAGATATGTCGCTTGAAGATTGAGGGGCATCAGTAAGATTTTTCCATTCTCCTTGTTCATCCAGCCATCTTGTTCCGTAGTGACCGTTCATCATTCTGCCGGCAGATGATGGCTCGTGGTTAATATCCGGATTGGCATATAACTGTGCGAAGAACTTTTCTATATCACTCATGCCGGTGGCAAACATCAATGTTTGGTCGCGATAGTAGCCCGAACGAATATCACCAGGTTGCATGCACTTAGCAGCAGCTATTTGTGCCAGCTCTTTACCGTCGCCAAATATGCCAAACTTAGCCTTGCCGGTAAGTACTTCTCGACGACCTATAAGGCTCGCCTCACGACTGGCTACGGCTAGGTAATAGTCATGTAGGACCTCTTCTTTGAACTCGTCAAACGATAATCTTGCGTCCTGTTTTATTGTTGCTTGATCCGACATATATTCTAGTTGTCTTAAATTATTGGTTTGCAAAGGTAACTCGGAACATATAATATACAAAAAAGACACTTAAAATCAGTATTAACTATTCTTTTTGCTATAACATTTTAACAATACTGAAATGCTAAACTTAAGATGGTTATTTTTGGTGCTACAGATATGAAAAGGAAATTGATATTGCCTTTTTTGCTTTTGTTTGTTTCCGTAGTTGCTACAGCCCAAACAGATAAGCAAAAAGCCCAAAGTTTAGCACAAACTGCTGTAAAATATATTGATAATAAGGCTTATGATGAGGCTATAAGCTTACTTGAGCAGGCTCATCAATTAGACAGTACAGTATACAGATATAGGTATGAGATGGCTTATGCTTATTATTTGAAGCAAGACTTTAAAAAGTCGTTACAGATAATGGAGCGTTTGGCAGGTAAGGAAGACGTAAATGATAAGGTGTATCAGCTTTTGGGTAACCTGTATGATATGAATGGTGATACGACCATGGCTTTACGGTCTTACAAGGTGGGGTTAAGGAAGTTTCCTAAGTCAGGGTTGTTGTATGCTGAATATGGTAATTTTTATTACGACCATAGGGACTATAACAGGGCTTTAGCCTATTATGAAAGGGGTATAGAAGTAGCTCCCAATTATCCTACCAACTACTTTAGAGCAGCTATCCTTTTTCTTTCCTCTCAAGAAGAGATATGGGGAATGATATATGGCGAACTGTTTATCAATCTGGAGCCTAACACAGATAGAACAAAGCAAATAAGTGCTATGCTTTATGAGACTTATTTGAATGAAATGGAGATAACTTCAGATAGCACAATGGCTGTTAGTTTTTCTAAAGATGCCACTTTGGTAAATGGTCATTTGCCATTTGCACATAAAGTATATGAACCCTTATTGCTGTTAAGTGTAGTGGAAGAGAAGAAATTGAATATGGAGGCCATATGTCGTATTAGAAAGCGCTTTATTGAAGGTTATTATGAGAAGGGTTATGACAAAGAATATGATAATGTATTGTTCAGCTATCAGAAGAAAGTGTTGGATGCTGGACATTTTGATGCCTACAGTCACTGGGTTTTAATATCGGGCGATAAGCAGGAGTTCAATGTATGGTACGACAAGCACAAAGACGAGCTGAATGCTTATGCTAAATGGCTTGGAGATAATAGATTGGAGATCAACAATAAAAACGCATTTATTAGACAAAAGCTTGAAAAGCCCTAATCGATACCGTTTTTCTCTACGATATAGCCGGGAGATACCTTTTTAGGTTTGCGTATTAGGTAAAGCATTTGTAGTACTACAGAGCTGAGTATCAATAGCATTCCTACATAGAACTTTATGTCTAGGTCTTTATGCTCACCAAAGAATAAAAAGGCCAGTAAGATACCGTACACGGGTTCCATATTTACACTCAAAGTAGAGGTGAATGCACTTATGTGTTTCAATGCATTAAGTGCTAATGATTGAGACCATACCGTGCAGCAAAGGCTTAGTATGACCAGCCATAACCAATCGCTTGTTTCTGGTATTAAGGCAACATCTGGTGTGTACCATACCATAAAAGGAATTAGTAGAGTAAGCATGGCCCAGCCTGCGGTCATTTCGTAAAATACCATAGTGCGGGCAGGGTATTTCGTGGCTATCTTCTTGTTTAGCACCACAAACCAAGAAGATAGCATAGCGGCAATAATGCCTAGGATGATGCCTTTCCAATACAGCTGTTGGAACTGGTAGATAAAGTAAACGCCTATAATGGTGATAATGCTGAGAATAAATTCCTTGTAGTTGTGCTTGCCTTTATTAACAAAGGGGTCGAGTAGGGAAGTGAATATACTTGCCGTAGATAGGCAAACCAATGCTACCGAAATACTGGAGTATTTTATAGAGCCATAAAAGGCTACCCAATGTAGCCCCATCAAGCAACCGATCCATATAAGCCTCCATTTGTCTTTTTTGCTTACGGGTACCCATTCTTTTCTATAAAAAAGAATAACCGCAACGAAGATGGCCGTAAGTAGCATTCTGTACCATACCAATACTGGTGCACTTAAAGAAATAGTCTTGCCAAGTACGCCTGTAAAGCCCCAAAGCAATACGGCTAGGTGCATCTGTATTAGTGCCTTCTTCATCAGAGTGCAAACATAATCTAAATGCAGATTGGGAGTATTATTTTACTATGTTTTTATATTTTCAAAGGCTATATCAATCAACATAAAAAGTTACATTTGTACCTTACAAATAGTAGTATACACACACAAACATTTGTTACTGTTACATGAACAATACGTACACTGATCTTGTAAAACAGACATTCGATTTTCCTCAAGAAGGTTTTGAAGTAGTCGATGATTATCTACAGTTCAATGATGTGGATGTCAAGAAGTTAATAGATAAATACGGAACGCCGTTCAAGCTAACCTATTTGCCCAAAATTGGTATGCAGATAGCAAAGTCAAAAAAGCTTTTTGCTGATGCTATAAAGCGTTATAACTATGAAGGTGAATACTGTTACTGTTATTGTACCAAGAGTTCGCACTTCTCTTTTATCGTAGAAGAAACGCTGAAGCATAATGTGCATTTAGAGACTTCTTTTGCTTATGATATTGAGATCATTAAGAAGCTTTATGCCAGAAAGAAGATAACTAAGGATACTTATATCATATGTAATGGTTTTAAAACCAGACCATATACCAGAAATATTGCTAAACTCATCAACGATGGGTTTAAAAATGTAATTCCTGTATTAGATAATAAACGTGAGTTTGAAGATTATGAGAAGTCGATTAAATCAGATAGTCCTGTAAGTATAGGAATAAGGATAGCAACAGAAGAGGAGCCTAAGTTCGACTTCTATACTTCTCGTTTGGGTATAAGAAAGCAAGATATACTGGAGTTTTATATAGACAAGATCAAAGGGAATGATAAGTTTAGCTTAAAGATGCTCCACTTCTTTATGAATACAGGTATTAGGGATGATATCTACTACTGGAGTGAGCTGAATAAGGTATTGACCTTGTATTGCCAGCTTAAAAAGATATGCCCTGAGTTGAATGGGCTTAATTTAGGTGGCGGTTTCCCTATCAAGCACTCTTTGGGTTTCGATTACGATTATAAGTATATGGTCAACCAGATCGTATCTACGATAAAGAAGGTTTGTAAGAAAAATAAAGTAGACATGCCTGATATCTATACAGAGTTTGGCTCGTTTACTGTAGGGGAGAGTGGTGCTGTAATATATAGTGTGCTGGACGAGAAAGTACAGAATGATAGAGAGATATGGTATATGATCGATAGTAGTTTTATTACTACACTACCTGATACTTGGGGTATAGGAGAAAAGTTTTTAATGCTGCCAATTAATAAGTGGAGTAATGAATATCAAGAGGTGCATTTAGGAGGGCTCACCTGCGATAGTCATGATTTCTATACGTCTGAGGAGCATATTAATGCAGTTTTCTTACCCAAGACCGATAAGGAAAAGGGGCAGGAGCCATTGTATGTTGGTTTCTTTCATACCGGAGCTTATCAAGATCAATTGTCGGGTTATGGTGGTATCAAGCATTGCATGGTGCCTTCTCCTAAGCATATTGTCGTGGAAAGGGATGAGAAAGGGAAATTGGTAGACTGGTTGTATGCAAAAGAACAGTCGCCTCAAAGTATGTTGAAGTTATTAGGATACAATAAATAATAAAGGCGAGCTTTATGCTCGCCTTTTCTGTTATATCAACCCCTATCAAACTTAGCCTACACTTATCTCTTTTACTTCTGCGATTATATTTTCCTTTTTAGGTAATGTTATTTTTAATATGCCATCATTGTAAGTGGCGCTGATGTTTGCTGCGTTTACTTTTTCGCTTAATGAAAAGCTTCTCTTGAAAGAGCGGAACTGGTATTCGTTACGCAATACCTTGTCTGTGTTTTCTTCTTTAGCTTCTTCGTGGGTGAAGGAAATGTATAATACATCCTTTTCTACCTTTATCTTAAAGTCTTCTTTTTTAAGCCCTGGTGCCACTAGATCAAGAACGTATGCGGTTTCAGTTTCTTTGATATTAGCCGGTGCTGTTGTATTACTCCAGTTATCGTCATAAAAGACGTTGCCAAAATTGTTTTTAAAAGCATTTTCAAAGAATCCGCCTAAAGTTGGTGTTGCTACTCTGTTGGTTTTGTGATTATACATAATGTAAGTTTTTAAGTTTTTTAAAATTTGAATACACTTTGTATTAATCAAACTGAATACCAACTATAAAATTAGTGACTTTTTGTCTTTTCTAGGTGATATGTACTGACAAAATGTCTTTTTGTGTGATTTTTTGTAAATGCTTAAGACAGATTATAGGTGGAGTATGTCAATAAATAATCTTATTGATTAATATGTAGATTGACTTATGAATAGTAACGTAGAAATTCGTACATATAACAGAAAAAATAATTTTCTTATACGAAAGCTTTTTCAGATATTTGTCATACTTACGATGGGTTAGTAAGTACAGTCCTAATCCCAGCTATACGTAGCTGGGATTTTTTTGTGCCTATTATTGTAGTAGCTCTTTCATATAGCTATCTATATTTCCAAATAGCATATCAGGGTATTCTCTATTGAATTTCATTGTTATGAAACCACCCTTTAATGGTCTGTTAGCAGGTTGGTTTAGTTCTTCCGTATTCATAGGTATCAGTTCGTACTCCGCATTTGGGAAGTATTGTATTACTCTAAGAGCTAGTTCAATACGGTTCATATAGTCTGTGCCACCTATGTGGTAGATTCCAGACTTATTATCTCTTAGTAATACAAACATGGCGCGTGCGATATCCCAAGCATTGGTAGGGCAGGCATACTGATCGTAGGGCAGTTTTAGTGTTAGTTTGTTGTTGTTGATACATTGTTCTGCTATTCTCGCTACAAAGTTTTTTCCTCTGGCTTCATTGCCGTATACATTCGTAATACGAAGAATTAGTGTATCTGGTATTGTGTTTAATACTATATGCTCTGCTTCTAGTTTATGCTTGCCGTATATGCTTACCGGGTTAGTAGTTTGGTCTTCAGTATAAGGACCTTCCTTCCCGTCAAAAACATAATCGGTAGATATGTATACAAAGCGTGCATTGCATTTCTTAGCAATAGAGGCGAGGTTGATAGTGCTTTGCACTGTTTTTTGGTAGCTCTCTTCTATGTTAGTTTCGCAATAGTCTACATGAGTTAATGCGCCACAATGTACTATCACATCAGGGTTGTATTGTTCTATATCAAAATTGTCTTTATGTTCTAGGTCAAGCGTATTGTAGAAAACTGTATTGGGTACTTCGTAGGAGAAGTAGGAGCCAACTACGTCCCATCCTTTTTCTGTAAAATGCTTTTGACAATTGCTGCCCAGTAGTCCTGATGCGCCTGCTATAAAAACTTTCATGTATAACTATTTGTGTGTGGTGTGCAAAAATACAAAAGCCACCTTAAAGAAAGGTGGCTTTGCTTATAATGTATAGATACCTTAAACGGTTGTTGCAGGTTCTTCTGTTTTTACCGGTGGATATTCTTTTGGATATTCTTTATTGAACAGTTTGTCTCTTACCGCAGAGAATGCAGCTAATGTGATATCAATATCTTCATCTGTGTGAACAGCTGTAGGAATCAATCTTAGCATAATTACATCCTTAGGTACAATTGGGTATACCACTACAGAACAGAAAACATTGTAGTTCTCACGTAGATCATAGATAAGCTGAGTCGCTTCAAACAAGTCTCCACTAAGTAATACAGGTGTTACAGGAGAGTTGGTAGTGCCTGTATTAAAGCCTTGCTCTTTTAAACCATTTCTAAGACGGTTTACATTATGCCAAAGCTTAGCTTTTAGTTCAGGCTTAGTACGTAGTAGCTCAAGACGCTTCATATTACCAACTACTAATGGTAGTGGTAATGATTTAGCAAACATTTGAGAACGGGTATTGTAACGTAGATACTTTAAAACTTTTTTATCACCGGCAAGGAATGCGCCGATGCTTGCCATCGATTTAGCAAATGTAGAGAAGTAAATATCGATACCTTCAATACAGTCTTGCTCTTCACCAACGCCTGAGCCATTTGCACCTATCGTTCCGAAGCCATGAGCATCGTCTATGAATAGTTTGAATTCGTATTTCTCTTTTAAAGCAACCAGTTCTTTAACTCTTCCTTGGTTGCCCGACATGCCAAATACACCTTCAGAAATAACTAAGATGCCGCCACCAGTCTCTTCCGCTAGTTTAGTAGCTCTTTTTAGTTGCTTCTCACAATCTTCAACGTCATTGTGTTTGAAAACATAACGCTTACCTGCGTGAAGTCTCACACCATCTAAGATACATGCGTGAGATTCTGCATCATAAACTATAATATCTCTACGGTTGCATATACAATCAATTGCAGAAACCATACCTTGGTAGCCATAGTTAAGCAACATGGCATCTTCCTTACCGACAAAATCGGCAAGTTGAGCTTCAAGCTGCTCATGTAGGGTAGTATTACCACTCATCATACGAGCTCCCATTGGTGATGCCAAGCCATATTGAGCTGCAGCATCAGCATCAGCTTTGCGTACTTCAGGATGATTTGCAAGACCTAGATAGTTATTCAAGCTCCATACAATTCTCTCCTTGCCCTGAAATACCATACGGTTGCTGATCTCTCCTTCTAGTTTAGGGAAAGAGTAATAACCAGGTACTTCATCCGCATGTTTTCCAATTGGGCCTAAGTCTTTGTCAAATTTGGCAAATAAATCCATAAATAACAGATAGTTGAAATTTTGTAATAAAATTGGTAATCCAATAAAATATCCGCAAAATTAATGAAAATATTATTCCATTATAATTTTATAATGTCCATTTTTGCTTTAAGAAGTTAAAATTTATGAAGTATTTAGGCTGGTTTGTAGTATTTGTTCTGTTGGTTTCTCCTGTATTTGCCCAAAAGACTAAGCAGGTAGAACGCCCTAAATTAGTAGTAGGCCTAGTAGTAGACCAAATGAGATGGGACTACTTATATAGATATTATGATAGGTATTCAGATAAGGGCTTTAAACGATTGATGAATAAAGGATATGCTTGCCAAAATACAATAATCAACTATATTCCAACAGCTACAGGTCCTGGTCATGCTTCTGTGTATACAGGTTCTGTTCCTGCGATACATGGAATAGCTTCAAATAGTTGGATAGAAGTTAAGACGGGCAAGCAATGGTATTGTGTTGAAGATCCATCTGTTACATCGGTTGGCGGAAGTGATAAAGCAGGTAAGATGAGTCCTAGAAACTTGAATACTACTACTGTTGGCGATGAGTTGCGCCTATCTACCAATAAGCGTTCAAAGGTATTTGGTGTAGGTATTAAGGATAGGGGGAGCATACTGCCCGCTGGGCACACGGCAAATGGAGCTTTTTGGTTTGATGATAGTACGGGTAATTTCATGACCAGTAGCTTTTATATGGAAGCGTTACCCGATTGGCTAAATCAATTTAATAATAAAAGATTGGCTGATAAATATATAAAACAGCCTTGGCAGCTTTTATATGATAAGGCAACTTATACTAATAGCTTGCCTGATGATAATGCTTATGAAGGCACTTTTCTTATGGAGAAAAGCCCAATCTTCCCGCACAAATTGTATGAGGGTAAGCAGAGTAATTATAAGTTTTTAAGATATATGCCAGCTGGCAATACCATCACTTTAGACCTGGCTGAGGCTTGTATCATTGGAGAGCAATTAGGCAAGGATGATAATACAGATATGCTATGTATTACTTTATCATCGACTGACTATGCAGGTCATAATTATGCGCCTGATGCTATGGAAATGGAGGATATGTTCTTGAGGCTTGATCTTGACATAGCGACCTTTTTAGATAAGTTGGATGATCTGGTAGGAGCTGGGAATTATACTATTTTCCTAACAGCAGACCATGGTGCTGTACGAAACTCAATGTATTTAAATAGTCTGAAAATACCTTCGGGCAATAAGTTAGAATATAACTCTAGTGTAGAGCTTAATCATTTTTTAGTTGAGCAGTTTAAAGTTGCAGGTTTAGTAAAAGCCATTAGCTCTTATCAGGTGTACTATAATGAAGAGAAGATAAAAGCAAATCAGCTTGATAGAGCTAAAGTAAAAGAAGCTACAGTAGCTTATTTGTTGGAGCACGAAGGTGTTGCTACAATAATTGACTTGGAAGAGCTAGATGCATTGACTATACCTGAACCTATAAGAACAATGATCGTCAATAGTCATTATCCGAAAAGGAATGGTGCATTGCTTGTATTGTTGAGGCCAGGCTGGTATAGTGGTTATGGTAAAACAGGAACTACGCACGGCTCTTGGGCACCATACGACAGCCATGTACCATTGTTGTGGTATGGCTGGGGTATAAATAAAGGGGTGAGTTATAAGACTGTAAATATTACAGATATTGCAGCTACATTATCCTCTCTTTTGCATATTCAGATGCCTAATGGAAATGTAGGTCAAGTAATAGAAGGGGTAATCGAAAATTAATCCATATTGGCAGCTACTTTGCCAGCACCAGCATATCTTCGTTGCCAGTAGTCTTCAGTAATATTGCTGATCATGATTCCGCCACTGGTAGAGGCATGAACGAAATAGTTATTAGCAAGGTAGATGCCTACATGCGATATTCTTCTACCTCTAGTTTTGAAGAAGACAAGGTCGCCTTCCAGCAATAGGCTTTTGTCCCAAACCCTGTCGGTCATTTTATATTGTTGATAGCAGGTGCGAACAATATCGGTACAGTATACTTTATCGTATAATCTTTGGGTAAAAGCAGAGCAATCGATACCCGATCGGTCAGTACCGCCATACCTATATCTTACACCGTACCAGTCCTCTATAAATCGGTAAAGAGGGTAGTTAGTAACCTCTTGTGGCATTACCTGCATCTTCTGTGCATATTTCAAGAGTAGAATATCCGTAATATATTGTTGTCGTCTGCCATGTTCGAAGCTTTCTACTACGATCATGTTTATTTTAGAGCTATTATTACCGCCTACTTCTACATTCTTCATAAAACGAGGGGAGCGATAACGAATTGTAGTATTGCTAGATGGTGCTTTTCTTTTATATGAGGAGGAGGTGGTATATTGGCTACTACCGCAACCAATGAGTATTGTACAAGAGAGAATAATTAATGTAAAGGAGAACCCCAGCAAACGGTTCATCATTCCACACATTTTTAATGATTACTACAAATCTAGCGATTTTAGAACAAAAAAGCACACTAAAATAGTGTGCTTTAGTATATATAATTAGGTTTAATGCCTTTTACAGGGCGGTAAGTTCTATTTGGTAAATATGGTTAACGCCATCAATAGTTTCTTGTCTTCTAACCTTTAAAGAACCGTAATCCATATTTTCTATTTCCCACTCAGGGTCGTAGCCTTCTCCACCAAAGTTTTTGAAGTAGATATATCTTAGGTCACTTACCATAGACCAGTTGAAACTTGTGTATGTAGCAGGTGCTGCTGGCTGACCAATAACATTACTGTTTATGGTGGTGTCGCCTCCATTATTTGTAGTGTCTATTGGTGGTGGGGTAGTTGCAGTATCAAAGCAGTTGATAAGACTTTCTTCCCAGCGGCCTTCGCCATTTCTTAAAAAGACATAGTAATTGTCTTGTTCACAAGACTTAATCGCTGTGTATTTACCGTTATCTCTTATGTTTTTTACTCTCCAGTAGCGAGTTACCAAGATCTCACGACGGTTTTTTAGATCGCCATTGATGTCTTTTCTTTTCTCACAAGCAGTAAGCGAGATAATAGCTATGAATACTAATAATATGTTTTTCATATGCTGTGTTTTTTGGGTGCGTTATTTAGTGTTTTGTTTTAATATGTTCGTTTAGTCAAAATAAAAGAGCCACTCTATAATTCTCTCTCTCAAAAAGAATATATAATGTGACTCTCTCTATGTAGCGAGGACAGGGATCGAACCTGTGACCTTCGGGTTATGAGCCCGACGAGCTACCGCTGCTCTACCTCGCGATGTGGATGCAAAGATAGGCAACATAAATGAATAAACAAGCTAAATTGCTATATTTTAGTTATTTAGATGTTATTGCAAAAGATCAGAGCCTTTACATTACTTTTGCACATATTATGCCAAACACACACAAATCGGGCTTTGTCAACATTTTTGGTGCGCCAAATGCAGGAAAATCAACCCTGCTCAACGCACTATTGGGAGAGCAATTGGTGATCACCTCACACAAAGTACAGACCACAAGACATCGTATATTGGGTATTCTTACCGAAGATGATTACCAAATAGTCTTTTCAGATACTCCGGGTATTATAGACCCGCAGTATAAGCTGCATGAAAAGATGATGAAACAGGTGAAAAATGCCTTGGAAGATGCTGATGTTGTGATTCTTATGCATGATATTACTAAACCCATTGAGCAGCTACAAGAGATAGTTGCTGGGCTTAGCATACAAGTGCCGGTTATTTTATTATTGAATAAAGCGGATAAGATAAAAGACGATAAGGCTAAAGCTGAAATACTGGAGACCTTTAAAATGGTATATCCTAATTGGCAAATAGAAATGATATCGGCGTCTAAAAATGAGCATACGGATAAAATAATACCTATGGTATTAGAGCTTCTGCCGGAAGCACCACCATATTACCCTGATGCTAATATGTCTGACAGGCCAGTTCGTTTTTTCGTGAGCGAATTGATACGCCAACAGATATTTGAGCTATACCATGAAGAAATACCATACCACACAGCTGTTATGATACAGTCTTTTGAAGAAAAACCTCACATCACCGTTATAAAAGCGGAGATAGTAGTGAGTAGGGATACACAAAAGATCATCATGATAGGTAAGAAGGGTAGTCTTATAAAACAGCTAGGCATTAACTCTAGAAAACTCATAGAAGAGTTTATTCAGTCAAAAGTACACTTAGAGCTTTTTGTAAAAGTAAGACCGAAGTGGAGGGATAATGATAACTACCTTAAGGAGTATGGATATAATTCCTGATCAACTACCTCGTATACAAGCCTTAAGTAAGAGCTGGGCTCCTACAGTAAGTATAGATATGCTGCGCTTGGACGAGGTGCATCAGGTCATCTCAGGTAATAAATGGTATAAACTCAAGGAAAATATAAAAGCTGCCCTTTCTGCCGGAAATGTCGGGCTAATAACTTTTGGTGGGGCTTACTCTAATCATCTGATCGCTACTGCCGCAGCTGCTAACGCTTATAATATAAGATCGATAGGTATTGTAAGAGGGTTACATGCTGCTGAAAACCTAACAACTACCTTGAAAAGTTGTATTGCTTATGGTATGGAATTGCTCTTTGTATCGAGAGAAGAATATGCTCGCAAGGAAGAAGAGCTTTATTTGAGCCAGTTAAGTGCTAAGTATCCTAATTATATGATAGTTCCTGAAGGTGGTGCTAATCATTATGGCAGATTAGGAGTTACAGCTCTGGCAAAACTCGTTTCTGATGAGTATGATCATATATGTGTATCTGTAGGAACCGGAACTACAATGGCAGGTGTAATAAACGGAGTAGGGGAAAAAACGAAAGTATACGGATATGCACCAATGAAGGGCGGACTATACTTGAAGGAAAGTATGACTAGCTGGGTCGATAACGCTAATTGGCAATTGTTTGATGATTGGCACTTTGGAGGTTTTGGTAAGCACAACCAAGAGCTGGTAGACTTTATGAATGAGTTTTATGTTATAAATGATATTCCCCTTGATATGGTATATACCGCCAAGATGATGTATGGTGTAAAAAAACAGGTAGAAAATGTTGTTTTTCCATCAGGAGCAAAGGTGCTGGCAATACATACAGGTGGGCTGCAAGGTAATTCCAATATTGCCACCAAGCTGGTATATTAATGACGGAGTTAAAGTCTTATATTCGCAAACAATTTTGAAACAGCGCGTTGGCTGTTTTTATTTAATTTGCAGCATAAGTTAAGATATACATGCACGAGCTTTTAGATTTACTGAAGAACCTGATAGACCCTCAATGGATAGGTGCACATGGTGGTATTTACATTGTAATGTTCATCATCTTTGCAGAAACAGGACTCTTTGTTGGTTTCTTTCTTCCCGGCGATTCTCTGTTATTTGTTACAGGAATGATCATCGCCAATTCTCAATTACCATTTGCTAGTGATGCTGCAAATCTGTTTTATTGGATATCGCTTATTATTGTCTGTGGTATTATAGGCAACTTCGTAGGTTATTGGTTTGGTAGAAAATCGGGCGACCTATTATTCAAAAAGAAAGACACCTTGCTCTTCAAGCAAAAGCATTTACATCAAGCTAAAGACTTCTATGATAAGCGTGGAGGAGTGGCCATTATACTAGCTAGATTTCTACCGATAGTAAGAACATTTGCACCAATAATAGGTGGTGTAGTGAAAATGGATTATAAGAAGTTTGCCTTATATAATATTGTAGGTAGTATAGCTTGGGTGTTGAGTATGGTAATGTTGGGTTACCTGCTTGGGGAGAATGTATGGGTAAAAGATAATCTTGAAAAGGTAATTATAGGTATCATATTTGTTACTACAGCGCCTGTATTGTTCAAGATGTTCTTTGGCAAAAAGAAATCTACTACATTAGAGGAAGGTAACGGTGCGTAAACAAGTTTGACGCATGGTATAATACTTTCTTTATAATGGATAAAAATAGAACCGCTTCTTTATTTAGCATCCCTGTTCTTGTTGCTGCATTAGGGTATTTTGTAGATATCTATGATCTGCTACTTTATGGCATAGTTCGTATTGAAAGTCTGGAAAGTTTGGGGCTTAACCCTCAAGAGATAACCGATGTAGGTTTGAAGCTGGCAAGCTGGCAAATGACAGGGCTTTTGATAGGTGGTGTTATTTGGGGTATGATGGGTGATAAGCGAGGAAGACTTAGCGTCCTATTTGGTTCTATCATTTTATACTCTTTAGCCAATGTTGCCAATGGATTGGTAGAAACTACCACACAGTATATTATCGTTCGTTTCATAGCTGGTATAGGTTTGGCAGGTGAGCTTGGTGCTGGTATTACCCTTGTTAGTGAGCTTATTCCTAAAGAAAAAAGAGGAGTAGCAACATCATTAGTTGCCGGGCTGGGTCTTACAGGTGCCGTATTTGCTTATTTTATTGCTCAGTGGTTTGATTGGCGTACTTGTTATTTCATAGGTGGTGCATTGGGCTTTTCTCTATTACTATTAAGGATATCGGTATTTGAGTCAGGTATGTTTACCCAAATGAAAAATTCGGATATCTCTAAGGGTAATTTCCTGATGTTCTTTACTGATAAAGATCGACTGAAACGATACTTGTTGAGTATTCTTATTGGTTTGCCTACATGGTATGTTGTTGGTATTCTATTGTTCTTCTCTAACGATTTTGGTAAAGCATTTGGCATAGCGGAAAAAATAGAGCCAGGCAAAGCGGTTATGTTTGCTTACGTAGCTATTTCTGTAGGAGATGTGGCTATAGGTTTGCTTAGCCAGAAGTTAAAGAGCCGTAAGAAGTCCTTGTATGTTTTTTATGCTATTACAGCGGTAGGCATAATCCTGTATTTCACTCAAGATGGTGGCTCTGCTAATTATATGTATGCTATTAGTGCATTATTAGGTTTTGGTACAGGGTTCTGGGCCATATTTGTGACTATGGCAGCAGAGCAGTTTGGAACAAATCTTAGAGCTACAGCAGCTACTACAATTCCTAATATGGTTCGCGGAGCGCTACCTGCTATCGTATTCCTGTTTACCTCATTACAGGGTAGCTTTACTTTCGTTCAGTCCGGTATTATTACCGGTATTATCATTATGGTTATTAGTATAGTAGCCGTTACTATGATAAAGGAAACTTTCGGTAAAGACCTTAATTTTTACGAGGAATAAGATTGATTATACTGCTACTCTTGTTACACAATAATAGAGTACTTGTGTATACTTTGCAGACGTAATAAAAACTATTTCCTTACAGCTGTATTCCTTATAGCGAGATGATTTATTTCAATCGACTCTATATGTGAAAGCAGCTAGTTTTACATCTGCTAAATCAATATTATGAGTAACGTTTTTAGTAAAGTAGATAAGTATTATAATTATGATGAGTTTGCCACTTTAGTGGAGCAATTAGTTGTTGATGAAAAGACAACTGGTCCTGACCAATCAGAGCGATTAGTTGCTTTTACTAAGTTGAATGCTCAACGAATGAAGCGTGTTATAAAGACAACTAAGTTGAGTGATGAGCTTGTGGATAAGCTGAAAAGCAAGCCAAAGCAGATATGGTGGTTGATAACAGAAGCTTGGTGTGGGGATAGTGCACAAAACTTACCCGTATTTGCCAAGTTAGCGGCAGCTTCCGAGGGTAGCATTGATCTACGCATCCTGCTACGTGATGATAACCCCGAAATAATGGATAATTATTTAACTAATGGAGGGAGGAGTATTCCTAAGTTAGTCGCCCAAAAGGATGGTGAAGATATATTCACTTGGGGGCCTAGACCGCAGCACGGTCAAGATATGCTTAAAGAATGGAAAGCTGATCCTAATGGTAGGTCTCATGATGATTTTGAACAAGACCTACATGCCTGGTATGCTAAAAATAGGGGAGCAGACCTATTGGCAGAAGTAGAAGCATTAATAAAATAAAAAAGAGAGCTAATCGATTAGCTCCCTTTTTTATTATGAGGTTGGTATGTTATCGAATACTTCTATCTCGTTGTAGAGAGTGTCTCGCTCTACCGGTGTTTTGCCAACGGCAGCGATCAGGTCACATATTTCTTCAGTGGTCATAGCAGGGGACTGCTCTTCAGAGCCAGCCATAGAATATATTTTTGTTGTATCGTCTATGGTGCCGTCAAGATCATTTACCCCAAATGACAAGGTCATTTGAGCTGAAGACCTACCCAGCATAGGCCAGTAAGCTTTAAGGTTTTTGAAGTTATCCATAAACAAACGAGCTATAGCATATAAGCGCATGTCTTCTATTATAGAAACCTCAGGGAGGTGTGACATGTCGTTGTCTATGTTTCTAAACTTAAGTGGTATAAAGCAGTTGAATCCACCTGTTTTATCCTGCAAGTCACGCAGCTGGCTCATATGATCTACACGCTGTTTGTAGTTCTCTATATGTCCGTAAAGCATGGTAGCATTAGAGTGCATCCCCAACTCATGCGCAGTTTGGTGTATTTCCAGCCAGCCTTTAGCATCTACTTTATCAGGACATATTTCATCTCTTACAGCCTGATCAAAAATTTCAGCACCGCCACCCGGTAAAGACTGCAAGCCTGCATCACGCATTTGAGTCAATCCTTCTTTTACGCTCACTTTGGCTTTTCTAAACATATAGTCTAGCTCCACAGCGGTGAACCCTTTGATGTGCAATTCTGGTCGTAAGGCCTTTATCTTGCTGATCACCTCACAGAAGAACTCTAAGTTCATCTTAGGGTGTACACCTCCTACTATATGTACTTCAGTAACAGGTTTGTCGTCAAACTTTCTTACCATGTCAAGCATTTCTTCAATGCTCAATTCCCAGCCGTCGTCTCTATGTTTGTACTGTCTAGAATAAGAGCAGAAGTTGCACGTGAACACACAAACATTAGTAGGTTCTATATGGAAGTTTCTATTGAAGTATACTTTGTTACCATGTAGTCTTTGAGTGACATGGTTTGCTAAAGCGCCTACAAAAGGTAGTTCCCCTTTTTCAAAAAGCAAAACGCCCTCCTCGTCGGTTAGGCGTTTACTTTCAATGACTTTTTTAGCAATATTTTTTAACTGACTATCTAAATCTGATTGGTTTAGAATCTCTTCCAGATTAAAGTCTGTATTTATCATTGTACGATTACTTTTTTCGATATTATACCTGCATCAAAACCAAGCTGCAAAACATATACACCTTTAGGTGCATTAGTTAGATCTACAGAGTAGTTAGCTTTTTGTTCTGTAACAACAATTTTTTCTACCAACTGACCTGTAATGTTTAAAACGTTAATGTATTGCAGGTTATTAGTTTGCTCTATAAAGTTGATGTTAACTACACCATTTGATGGGTTTGGAGCAATGCTGAATGTATTGTCTCTTTCTATGCTAGAGATAGAAGTAGGCCATGTCATTACATCACCGTTTAGTGTAAGACCATAAGAAGCACCTCCGGGAGCTATCTGTGCACGCATACGTTCTACTTGACCTTTTGTAAACATGATAGTACATGCATCACCTGTATAGTCCATGTAGTTCATATACATTTCACCACCTACATGAGGGTTATTACTACAGTTAGCTTTAACGCCTGTAGGGCATACAGATTGGTTGGCATCTTCTTGACGTGGTGTATCCCCAACATCGTCGTCATCTAAACAGTTTCCTGATCCCACAGCAGTGTTACCCCAAATATGGTTCAGGTTAAAGAAGTGCCCTAACTCATGTACAAGAGTTCTACTTCTTCTTGCCACTTGGCTTACAAAGTATTGGTTAGGAGATCCGTCAGGTACTCCGATAGCACCATAATGTATAACGGCACCTTGATATCTTAATGGTATTTGTAACTGTTGTGTAAACTGTGGGCTATAAGCATAACCTAAAAGACCTGTAGTAGTAAGGTTGGTAACCCAAACATTTAGGTATTGATTATGATCCCATGCATCTAGTCCACCACCGTTTGTATTCTTTACATTGTTGTCTGAAGCACTATATCCTGTAAAATTGGCTGGTTTAACCAGTATTTCAATACCAGTAGTACCTGTGCCGTCAGGCATTCTGTGTGCCAAGCCAAAATTCATCTCGGCATTGCCTATCAGTGATTTAAATGCAGTAGGCACATTGTTTATATCAATATTAGTAGCATTAAAGTCACTGTTAAGCACAGTTATTTGTTGCTGAACACGCTTGTATATACCAGCTTGACCACCAATTTGGTCTATTTGCGCTTGTGATAGTACGAAGTGAAATACAACGGGTATAGAAACATTACCTGTTGTTTTATTAGCACTTTTTGCTCTAGCAGCACTATATGCTCTTACTTCTTCATTTACCTGTGCTCTGTATTCCTCAAAAGCTTTTTGTTTAATAGGATCTTTGGCTATCTCTTCCAAGATGATCTCATTACCACATTTTTTGTTTTGTGCGTGTATTGTATTCCCCCACAACACCAAGCTGCCTAGTGCAGCAACGACCAGCGATTTTCTCATTTAAAAGTTTCTAAATAGTTTAATTAATATTGATTTATGTAAGGGGGCAATCATTTCTTAGTTCTACTGTTTATTTCATCTCTTATAGTTATTGCTCTTACATAGTCTTCTTGTTCCAGTACTTGTTGCAGAAGAGTGTTTAGTTCTTCTAAAGACATGCTTTGCAATTCCTTATTTTGTTCTGCGGGTGCTATGGCAGCTGCAGATACTGGGTTGTCTATAGATTTATCAACTGCATCTTGATTCTCTTCAGACGGATCTAAGTATAAGCCGGCTGCATCAAGTATGTTCTCAAAAGTGAATATTTTACAATCAGCCCTCACTGCCAAGGCTAGTGCGTCTGATGTTCTAGAGTCTATTTCTACGCTTTCACCGTCTCTATCACAAATAAGTTTAGCAAAAAATATGCCTTCTTCTAATTTGTAAATCACTACTTCCGACAATGTTATGTTAAAGGTAGTCATGAAGTTAGCGAATAGGTCATGTGTTAATGGCCTACTTGGTTGCATTCTTTCCAAGGCTACTGCTATGGCTTGCGCTTCAAAACCTCCAATAACAATCGGTAAACGACGGAGACCATTAAGCTCTCCTAAGACAACGGCATATGAATGGGTCTGGGTTATACTATGAGATAGCGCTACAATTTCCAGTTCGATCTTTTTCATTTAATGTATTCGTCTTTCAGACCAGTAAGGCACGTGAAGTTAGTACATTTCTGCCACTTTTCGTTATCAAAATAGCGTTGGCGGCTTCTCCTTGCCTTCTTCATCCTTTTCTATAACGGAAAGCTCTTTTAGCGTATTGTCTGCTATTTTAGTACCAATGGTCTTCCAGCCCGTTATGTCAATTTGCTCATATAGGTCAAATACCTCTTCTTCCAGTTCTGATTTTTTCTTGCCCGATTTAAGTAATAGAGAAGGTTCTTGCTCTGTTGTGACAAATTCTAGGTAGTTTCCTTCCCCTTCTTTTATAACACTATATCTATTTTTTAGGGTTTGCGTTTCTATTAAGAAGCGCTTAGCATAGAAATATTTCGATTTTTTATCAAAATATACCGCACTAACCACCTTTTTAGGGTCAAAACGTTCGATCCTTATTACCTCTTCTGGTTCGTATCTGTTAGTTAGTTCAAAATCGGTTAACTCGTAGGTGCCGTCTTTATAGAAAACCAGCACTCTATCATTTTCCTCAAAAGAACCTAATAGCATACCACGCTCTTCTTTATTCAATCTTCCCACTACATCATTATACCATATTTTTTGACCTGCAAGGGTAGAGCGTCCTTTTTCTTTAAACCTTGTACTCTTGATCGGATATTTAGTTACTTGGTTTCCTCCTGCACCTCTACCTTTTATTTCCAACTCTTCAAAGTAGTAGTCAAAAACTTTATTCCTAGCCTTACTGCCTGGAGATAAGGTAATGGTTATCACTTCTGCCTCACCATTAGGATTGGCACTAAAATGATGCACCTTACTCATAGGGTTGCCCTTAGTAAGATCGTACTCTTTGTCTCGGGTAATGCTCGTTACGTTAAAACGTTTGGCATAACTAATACCTGTTTTGCCATCTACATACAACATATTATATGTAGTACGTTCATCGTTCTTATTAAATACAGCAACGTGAATGATATTTTTACCAACAAAGGTTTTATCCGTCACTTTGGTCACTTGCATTTTACCATCTTTTCTAAATACGATGATATTGTCGAGGTCAGAGCATTCAAAAGCAAACTCATCTTTCTTTAAGCTGGTGCCGATAAACCCTTCTTTGCTATTGACATATAGTTTGGTATTGGCAATAGCAACATTGGTTACCTGTATCGTTTCAAAAGGTCTGATCTCTGTTTTACGTTCACGTCCTTTGCCATATTTCTTTAGTAACCCTTCGTAATAGTTAATGGCGTAATCTGTAAGGTGTTCAATGTTATATTTTACTTCGTCAATATTAGCTTCAACACCTTTGATATGTTCATCTGCTTTAAAGGAGTCGAACTTAGAAATCCTTTTGATCTTTATTTCTGTAAGGCGAATGATATCGTCTTGAGTTACTGCTCTGCGTAACTTCTTTTTGAATGGCTTTAAGCCATTGTCAATAGCTGTCAAAACTCCTTCCCAGGTGGTCTCTTCCTCTATATCTCTATATATCCTGTTTTCTATAAATATTTTTTCGAGAGAAGAGTAGTGCCAGTCGTTCTCCAGCTCACCAAGCTTTATTTCCAACTCTTTAAGCAGAAGAGATTTGGTATGTTCTACCGATGATTTTAATAACTCCGTAGCACCTATAAAACGAGGTTTGTCTTCAACAATAACGCAAGCATTTGGAGATATGGACACCTCGCAGTCTGTAAACGCATAAAGTGCATCAACTGCTTGGCCGGTGTCCAAACCAGCTCCTAGCTGTACGATCAGTTCAATGTCTTTTGCGGTATTATCCGTTACACTTTTTACTTTGATCTTGCCGTTATCATTAGCCTTGATGATGCTATCCGCCAGTTGCGATGTGGTTACTCCATAGGGAACGCTTCTTATGGCTAATGTCTTTTTATCTACTATTTCTATTACAGCACGCACTCTTACCTTGCCACCACGTTTACCGTCGTTGTAGTTGCTGACATCTATCATGCCACCTGTTGCAAAGTCAGGGTAGAGCTCAAATTTTCTGCCTTTCAGGTTTTTGATAGAAGCTTCGATCAGCTCACAGAAGTTGTGCGGTAATATTTTGGTGGAAAGACCTACAGCGATACCTTCAGCCCCTTGTGCCAGCAGAAGAGGGAATTTCATTGGTAAGGAAACCGGCTCATTCTTACGGCCATCGTAGCTTAGTTGCCAATTGGTAGTTTTAGGGTTGAAGGCTACCTCTAAAGCAAATTTAGACAGGCGTCCTTCTATATAACGTGCAGCAGCAGCACTATCCCCAGTTCTTATATCTCCCCAGTTACCTTGTGTTTCTATCAGTAGGTCTTTTTGACCCAAGTTTACTATTGCATCTCCTATAGAAGCATCACCATGAGGGTGGTATTGCATTGTTTGACCGATAACGTTAGCGATCTTGTTGAATCGTCCGTCATCCATTTCCTTCATGGCGTGTAATATCCGTCTTTGCACGGGCTTTACTCCGTCGCTAACAGCCGGTACGGCACGCTCTAATATCACATAGCTGGCATAGTCTAAAAACCAGCTCTCATACATTTGATTGATTAATACAGAATTGTGTTCAGCATGATTGCTTTGTTCCGTCATCTATTGTGTCTTCTGTTATTTTAGTTGAAATGTTTGGATTATCTCTTCTGTGAAAGAATCATATAAAGTTAATCATTTGGATAGTCATGTAAAACAGTTGTTGACTATTATATGGCTATTTGAGTAAACAATACCGTGTTCAGGGTATTTTATTTAGTGTAACTTGTATTTACTTTGTATCAAATATGAAATTTATGAAAATTATAAAATCAACAGTACTACTGATGTTGCTATCAGTATTGACTGTAAACGCCCAGAAAATAAAAGTGACCAACGGTAGCCTAGGGGTGCTGAAAGGTGTGGATAAAATAAACATTGAGTATGACTATGAAGGGATGATGATCGGTAAAAAGAAATCGGAAGGAGAGTACATTAAAGAGAAAAAAGCGGCTTACAATAAGAAAGAAGAGGGTAGAGGTGAGCAATGGGAAAAAGCATGGGTTGCTGATAGGGCAGGTCGTTATCAACCTCATTTCGAAGAGCTATTTAATAAAGTGAGCGGTAAAACTGTAGGAGACTTTCCTGATGCTAAGTATACTATGGTTGTAAAAACTACTCGTACTGAGCCGGGGTTCAATATTCATATTCAGAGAAAAAATGCAGAAATAGACCTTATGATCTCAATTGTAGAAACAGCTAATAGAGATAGTAAGAAGGCCGAGGTTACTTTAATAAAAGCTCCGGGTCGTTCGGCAGGAGGGTATGATTATGATAGTGGTGTGCGCATAGAAGAAGCTTATGAAATGGCGGGCAAGGCTTTTGGTAAGTATGTGAAGAAACAAGCCAAATAAAGACTTCCATTATAGGTAACAAAAAAGCAGTGCAAAATGCACTGCTTTTTTTATGAAGTTATCTCAAAGTTGACCCTTGAGGCTAGCCAAGATCGTTCTAATGGTATTAACCAATTGCTCATAAGAGCTTCTTTGGTATCTACAATATTATTAAACAATAGCGTGTCTTTAGTAATGTAGACTTTGTCTAAGGCATACTGCACCTGATTGACTGGTAGCATTTCTGCTTTTCCCTTCACTAAAAATGTCAACATCATTCTGTCAAACATTTTTACTTCATATTGTTTCTCAATGCTTTTGATAACTCTTACTGACGAGTCCGTACTACAGCCACTAACGCCAGTAGCAGTTTCGTCGGCCATTATTACTATAAATTGATTATAGAGTAGTTTGGCCCAGCCTTTTACAGGTGAACCATGCGATTGCCATTGTGCATAGAAATGGTATAACTGCTCATTTATTTCTTTTTCTTCTTGTGCATTAAATGCTCTGCTGCTTTGATAGACCCATACTCTGGAGTCATCGGCAAAATCAGAAGGAATAAGATTGCTTAATTCTGCTAACATGAGGCAAAGTTACGTTGGAAATAAATACTAGAATATCTAGTTTGGTTATGTAGCTAGTAATTAAATCAATCAGCCAAAGACTTCGCTACCATTTCAGCTACATCTAGTACCATTACATCATCTTCCTTCTCTTGGTTCTTAACTCCATCTCCTAGCATCGTAGTACAGAAAGGGCAGTTAGCAGCAATGATATTCGCACCTGTAGCAACAGCCTCTTCAGAGCGGTCAAAGTTGATACGCGTTTCTCCTTTTTCCTCTTCTTTAAACATCTGCGCTCCACCGGCACCACAACATAAACCTTTTGTGCGGCAACGCTTCATCTCTATTAGCTCTACATCAAGTGCTTGTAGTACTTCGCGTGGGGCTTCGTATATATTATTGCCACGACCTAGGTAACAGCTATCGTGGTAGGTTATCTTTTTTCCTTTGAATTCGCCACCTTCTTTTAATCGTACACGTCCGTCGTTGATCAATTGTTGTAAGAAGGTAGTGTGGTGTATTACTTCATACTCACCGCCAAGAGCAGGGTACTCATTCTTAATGGTGTTAAAACAGTGCGGACAAGCCGTAACTATCTTTTTTATATTATAGCCATTCAGTGTTTGGATGTTGTTGTAGGCCATCATCTGAAAAAGAAACTCATTGCCCGCACGGCGAGCAGGGTCTCCCGTACACATTTCTTCCTTGCCCAATATGGCAAACTTAACACCTACTTTATCTAATATTTGCGAAAATGCTTTAGTGATTTTCTGTGCCCTTTGGTCGAAAGAGCCGGCACAGCCTACCCAAAATAATACTTCTGGTTCTTCTCCATTCGCTGCATATTCAGCCATCGATTTTATCTGCATATTCTATTCTTTCTATTGTTAGTATAATTAAGCTTCTGCCATTTCTTCGGCCCATTTATCACGCTCGTCAGGACTGAATTTCCAAGGCGCCATATTGTTCTCTACATTGCTAAACATTAGGTTCCATTCTTCTGGGCTGTTACTTTCTTCCATGATCAGGTAACGGCGAAGCTGTGTGATAATATCAAGAGGGTTGATGGTTACAGGGCAAGCTTCAACACAAGCCTGACAAGTGGTACATGCCCTTAGTTCTTCTACCGAGATATAGTCGTGTACCAAAGATTTTCCATCATCTTGAAACTCTTTGTTTTTATTGATGTTGGCACCCACTTCTTCCAAGCGGTCGCGAGTGTCCATCATTATTTTACGTGGGGATAACAGTTTGCCTGTTTGGTTAGCAGGGCACATATCAGTACATCTACCACACTCTGTACAGGCATAGGAATCCATTAGGTTTTTCCAGCTCAAGTCCATGACATCCTTAGCGCCAAAGCGTTGAGGTTCTGCCGGAGGTGCATCAGTAGGGGCCTTGTCTGGCTCCATCATATACAATACCTCGTTTTGTATATCCTTCATGTTGCTAATTTCACCTTGCTGAGCCAAGCGCATGTAGTACGCATTGGGGAAGGCAACTATAACATGGAAATGCTTAGAGTAAGGGAGGTAGTTCATGAAGAGCAACACACCTATGATGTGTAGCCACCAGCCACCACGCTCTATAGCTATTAGAGCATTGTCAGACAAGCCTGCAAACATTGAAGTGAAGTTGCTGGTCAGCCAAAAAGGTTCTGTTTGTGTATAGTGAGCTATACCTCTGCTTTGTAGAACAAGGTCAGCAGTATTCATTGCTAAGAATAAGCTCATTAAAACAACCTCTGTTATAAGGATAATATTTGCATCATTCTTTGGCCATCCCTTTAGTTCTCCTTTTATAAGGCGGGGTATCTTTAGCATATTTCTTCTTATCAAGAAGATAACACAAGATATAAGTACCAGTGCTGCTAAAACCTCAAAAGAACCGACAAGTACAGAGTAAAGACCACCTAACATTGGTGCAAAAAGTCTGTGCTTACCCAGTATCCCATCTAGTATTATTTCTAATATTTCAATATTAATTATAATAAAGCCTGCGTATACAAATAGGTGAAGTATAGCGGGGATAGGGCGTTTGAACATTTTTTTCTGCCCCAGCGCTAATAAAACCATATTGCGCCAACGCTGTCCCGAATTGTCGCTCAAGTCCTCGTCTCTACCTAGTTTTATGTTTCTTCTTATTTCGCCAACTTTCTTGGCAAAGAAGTATATAGCCGCCCCTGTAAGGAGTATGAATAATATCTGTTGTACTATTTGCATCCGCACAATTATTTATAGCCTCGAAAATAATTGCTTTTACCTTAAAAACATAGTTTAACATCACCTGTTGTAAGGTTTCAAAGAAATTGTTTAGGTTTGAACTAAATGTATGGGTGCAATGCTTAATAAATTATTCGTAGCAACGGTACTTGTTGTTTTATTGTTTTCTGGTGGTACTAAAGCACAAGATTTTAAGACCATTGAAAAGATAGAAGACTCCTTGTTAGTAACGGTAGACTCTATGTATCATGCCTTTATACCTGAAGATAGGGTTGGGCATACAGAGCGTTTCATCAAGCAATTGATACGTGCTTTGAAGGTGCCGAACTCTTACCAGTATCCTTTTGAGCGCTTAAGTAATTCGGTCAATATTATAGAGCCGGTAGGTAAGGAGTTTAGAATATTCAACTGGATAACAGAGCCTACAGACGTAGGCTTTAGGTATTATGCGGCCATACAAATGCCTGAAGAGGAGCTAAAGCTATATCCCTTGTATGACTACTCTAACGAGATGAAGAAAGGCGCTCAAGATAGCATACTTACAAAGGGTAAGTGGTATGGCGCTTTGATATATAATATCGTTACTAAAGAAAAGGATGGTGAAAAAATATATACACTATTCGGGAAGAATGCCAGCGCCCCTATTAGTAATAAAAAGGTACTAGATCCAATGAGGATCACCGATGATGGTGTTGTATTTGGTATGCCGATTTTTAAAATGTATGGTCCTGCCAATGCACCGGGTGGAACGGTGAACCGTTTTATTCTTGAGTATAAAAAAGAAGTACAAGTGTCGATGAACTGGGGTGCGGATATAGATGGTATTTATTTTGACAAGCTCGTATCTCAAGTAAACGACCCTAATAGGAAATATACCTTTGTGCCAAGTGGGCAATATGACGGTTTTAAATGGGGTAGAGGTATGTGGAACTATACGTCAAATATCATAACAATAGATGTTAGAGAAGATGGCGAAGCACCTACTCCGCAGCCAATAAAAGGAAAATCAGAAAACTAAGAGCGTTTTTACCTAATTTTTATTTAACTTTGCAGCGCAATAAATGGTTCGGTAGCTCAGCTGGATAGAGCATCTGCCTTCTAAGCAGACGGTCATTGGTTCGAATCCAATCCGGATCACCAGATATTGTAAAAGCCTCTGATTATCAGAGGCTTTTGTCTTTTTAGTGCTAGCGGTGTATTTGGCTTTTACATTTCGTATCCAGGTTTCTTATAGAGCTTGTCTTTCTTGTTTACTATATCGGGTAGGTATACCTGCTCCTTCCAGTCTTGAGGTGTAACCTCTTCAAACGATACGGAAAAAGATTCTTCACGAAGGCCTAGTATTTCTACTGCACTTTCTACTATATGGTCGGCTAGTTGTTGTTTGCGTTCTTCGTCATTTCCCGGCCAAAGTTTTACTGTAATGTGTGGCATATTGTTTAATGTTTTTTAGTGGCTATTGTATTGCTCTTCGCTTACTTGCTCTTTCCAGTCTACAATACCCTTTTCTGTGTTAGGTACTACATATATCTGTTGCAAACCTACATCTTTACTTGCACCGTGCCAATGTTTCACATTGGGCGGACACCAAACTACATCGCCTTTCTTGATGGTTTCTATCGGCTGTCCTTCAATTTGATGATAGCCTACACCATCTGTGATAATGAGTATTTGCCCAGCTAGGTGTGTATGCCAGTTGCTTCTAGCACCCGGTTCAAAATATACATTACCTACTAGAGTGTTGTTGGTTGAGTCAACAGATAGCAGATTAAAATTCCACGCATTGCCGGTGAAGAGTTCTGCCGGTCCTAATTCGCCTTTCGGAAAAATGGCGTCTAAATTTTGTGTACTCATGCCTTCGTTTTTTTGTTTGTTGCAGCTATACATGCTCGTGAATGTCAATAAACATAGTAGCACTACAGTCCAATTTTTTTTCATTAATTCAGGTTTTTTGTAAAGAAACTTTCCAGTTTGTCGAAAGGAATGATATCCACCTTGTCATACAAGTCTGTGTGTACCGTATTAGGGATGATCATTAGTTCCTTTGGTTCTGCTGCTGCTTTATAAGCATCTTCACTAAAGTAGCGGGAGTGTGCATTTTCTCCAGCTATCACTAGCATAGGGCGTGGAGATATTTCATTGATATAAGTGAGGATAGGCATGTTCATCAAAGATAGCGGTGTGGTGATGGTCCAAGAGCTATTGGAGTTGATAGAACGTGGGTGGAAACCTCTGTCTGTTTTGTAATAGTCGTAATAGTCTTTTACAAACTGTGGTTCGTTGCCTTGTAGTTGATCGGGCAAGCCCATTGGGGTGAGTGCAGGTGTACCGTTTTTAGCATCTTCCCAACGTTGCAAGCTCATTTGTTCTAATATTTGGGTGCGTTGCTCTGGAGTCGTAGCGTCAAAATATCCTTTTGCATTTACCCTCGACATGTCGTACATGCTGGTGGTGGCTACAGCTTTAACACGTTTGTCTACCACTGTTGCGTTTAAGGCAAAACCGCCAAAGCCACAGATGCCAATAATTCCTACCTTATTACGGTCTATGTTTTCCTGAAGACCAATAAAGTCAATAGCTGCACTGAAATCTTCGGTGTTGATGTCGGGAGATGCTACATTGCGGGGCTCACCACCACTTTCGCCTGTGTAAGAAGCATCAAAGGCCAATGCAGCAAAACCACGTTCCGCCATTTGGTTAGCATACAGTCCTGAAGCTTGTTCTTTTACGGCACCAAACGGTCCGCTAATGACCAATGCTGCCAAAGTAGTATTGGTAGTCTCTTTGGGTAGATATAGGTCGCCTGTTAGGGTAATGCCATATCTGTTTTTGAAAGTTACTTTTTTGCGAGTCACCTTATCACTCAAAGTGAAGGTATACTTATTGTCTTGTTCCATATTGTCTACTTTTTTTAATGTTTCTTGTTGTTGGTTCTCTTTGCAACCCTGTGCTAAAATCATTAGTGCAGCAGATGCGATGATGATTATTTTTTTCATAACACTATTGTTTGACAAGAACAGCTCTTTTTATAAGCTAATTCTTGAAAGCAAAGTTACAGCTGCGTGGAGCCCTGTTACAAATGATAATCAAACCAATGATTAAGAAAATCAAACTACCTGCTCTCGGTAGGCTTTCGGATTAGTGCCCGTCATTCTTTTAAAGTAGTTGTTGAAATAGGTAGGGTATTCAAAACCAAGCGCATAGGCAATGTCTGCAATGTTCCAGTTGGTATGGTGCAGCAGCGCTTTAGCTTCGCTTACGATCCGTTCAGCAATATGTGTACTGGTCGATCTTCCTGTTACTTCTTTTATAGAACGGTTCAGGTAATTGACGTGTATGGCCAGTCCATTGGCATAGTCTTGAGCGGTTTTGAGCTGTAGTGGACGGTCTATGGTCTCAATGGGGAATTGTCGTTCCAGAAGCTCTAAGAATACTGCTGTAACACGCGAAGCTGCATTTTTGTGCTGGTCGAAGTGCTCAGAAGGTTGTAGTTTCATGGCTTCGTGGAGGATGAGCTGGATATAGTTACGTATTAGCTCGTCCTTATAAGCATATTCCGACTCCTGTTCTTCAATCATTTTCTGAAATAAGCTGTTTAGAAAATCTCGTTGCTCAGGTGTGATATGTAGTATAGGTGTGCCTCCTATTTTGAATAGGGGGGAGTGTAATAGACTTTCTGCACGCTCTGAAAGCTTTAGGAATTCTTCTGAGAACAAACACGTATAGCCAATATAGGTAGTAGATAAGGTTTCCCATGAATAGGGGATGTGCGGGTTGCCAAAAAACAGGATAGTGCCTTCTTCATCAAAGCTACGGTCTGCGTAGTGTATCTTGCTCTTGCCGGTTGTTAGGCATATTTTATAAAAGTCTTTCCTGCTGTAAATACGTGTAGCATTGCTGTCTTCTTCAATTCTGAATACCTTGAACCCTTTCAATTTTAGCTCATTGTTAAAGGCTGATACCGACTGTGTTTCCTGACTGCTCATACTGCAAAGTTAAGAAAATCAAACATTAGTGCTTTGGGTAGTTGAGTTTAGGCTAATACCATAAGCAAAGGAGTACTAGTTGGTATTTTTTTATACTGCTACTCCAAAAATACGACCTACTACAGCAGTAAGTACCATTGCTAATGTGCCCCATAGAGTGATGCGAAGTATCGCTTTTCCAACGTTAGAACCACCTGTCTTTGCAGCTACTGCACCAAGCAATATCAAAAATGCAATAGTAAAACCGTATTGGTAGTAGACCATGTCTTTTACAGGCATAAAGATGGAAATCAAGAGAGGTAATACTGCTCCGAAAGTGAAAGAAGCTCCAGATGCCAAAGCTGCTTGTAGCGGCTTGGCCTGACTAATTTCGTTGATGCCTAACTCGTCTCTAATATGTGCCCCCAATGCATCATGTTCGGTTAACTCCTTAGCTACTTGAAGGGCTGTTTCTTTTTTCAATCCTCTTTGTTCGTAAATAGTAGCTAGGTATTGCAACTCTTCTTCGGGCATCTCTTCCAACTCTTTTGCTTCGCGTGCTATGTCTGATTTTTCAATGTCTGTTTGAGAACTTACAGATACATATTCGCCAGCCGACATGGACAATGCTCCTGCTACCAAGCCTGCTAAGGCAGCCAGTACTATAGCCTCGCGAGATGTACTTGCTGATGCAACACCTACAACAATACTTGCTGTAGATAACAACCCATCATTAGCACCTAGCACAGAAGCTCTAAGCCAGTTGCTTTTATGAATATAATGAGGGGATAGATAGTCTTTTAGCGGATTTTGGTGTTTTGGTTCAATCTGCATGAGTATCTTTTTGTTGGTTGTTATAAATATAAAAAAAGCCGTTAAGTATCTTTTGTGAAAGCTGTCGTTATATCACTTTATATGTTTTTTACATTGTTAAGTTTAGCAAGTGTTTAAGTGTTTTTAGACATACATAGCCCTTAGGGAATATTTGCAAATTAACTCAACACTGTTGACATACTGTTGTCACTAGCCAGTTCTACTTTTGTGTCAAATAGAAAAATTAGTATAAATGAAACAACTTTTAATTTTTACCATAGCCATTATTATTACGAGTTGTGGCTCACAAAAAGGTATGAAAACAGAAGAAAATGAAAACCAAACAGCAGCGCAAAAGAGCATTAATATTATTGTTCCTAAAGCTAGTCAATTTGTAAAGAGCCCATTAAGGAATAGGATAAGATTGAAACTCAATGCATCTATTTCTGAAGTGTGGGCATTAGTTGGGAAGTTAGAACGAATGCCAGAGTACAGCTTAGGGTTAAAGAGGTTAGATGCAAATTATAATAATGAAAATGTATGTACAGGTTACACTTGCCATTTTTATCCAATGACAGAAAAGGGAGAGGTGCTCTCTCATAGTGAAACTATGTTATGGTACGTCCACGACAAAGGTTTTGTGACTTTGGCAGACGAACCAAATGTATTCGGATTACAACAATCATTAGGTGTTGTAATGTTAGAAGAGGAGGAGGAAGATACGATATTGCAGTGGGATGTTCATTTTACTTCGGAAAATGATGAGATTATAAGAATGAATATTTTAGGGTTTGAGAAAGCGCTAAATATTGATATAGCTCAAAATTTGATTAAAATATTCGGAGGTTCTGTACTAGAAAACTATACACAAACTTATTAAAACTTCCATCCGTTATTTTTCTTTCTTGATATAAATGTGTTGTATTCTTATACATAAATCAACCAATAATGCTAAAAGGGCGTCTTATTGTATGTATAAAGAGTACAACTCATTATGTTTTCGATAAATAAGTATATCTGTTTTATTGCCTTATTGTTTTTTGTAGCTACTTCAGTGATTGCCCAAACCACGAGGAAAGTATTATTCTTAGGCAATAGTTATACCTATGTAAATAACCTACCACAGTTAGTAGCTAATGCAGCACTATCTGTAGGAGATACACTTGCCTATGATGTTTATGCACCAGGAGGATATACGCTGCAAGAACATGGACAAGACACTAATGCTACTAATAAAATAAAGAATCAAACTTGGGACTATATTGTACTGCAAGGACAAAGCCAAGAGCCTATTACAAAAACAGGAAAATTTAAGGGGGGAGCAAAAGGGTTGAACGATATTGCTAATCAATACAATTCCTGCTCGGTAACCATGCTATATGTAACATGGGGTCGTAAAAATGGAGATCCCACTAATTGTCAAAAGTATCCTGTAATGTGTACTTATTTGGGTATGGATACAACATTGAGAAATAACTATTACGATCTGGCTACTGATATAAATGCAGAGGTTTCACCAGTATCTGTTGTTTGGCAATTTTTAAGAACTAACAACCCCAGTATTGATCTTTATCAGTCCGATGGTAGTCATCCATCATTGGCTGGTTCTTATGCTGCAGATTGTTGTTTTTATTCAACTATATTTAAAAAAGACCCAACATTAATAACCTATAACCCCGGCCTTACTGCTATAGAGGCCTCTATTATAAGAAACGCAGTGAAAGCTCAGGTATATAATAATCTTAGTGCTTGGGATTTTAAACAAGCGCCAACATCAGATTTTTTCTACGAGATCGGCACAGGCTTAAATGAAGTGGTTTTAACGCATAAATATTCTCCTGCGGTAGAGCAATATTCATGGACATTTGGTGATGGAGGTACCTCTAGCATAGCATATCCATCTCATTCCTATAGCACAAATGGTACCTATAAAATTACATTAACAACATCATCCTGCGACCTACAGGGAGTGCATACCAGCACTAGCGACACAACTGTACAGTTTTGCAGCCATACACCAACTATATACACCAATAATCCTTGGGTATGCCATGTCGATACTTTGTTAACACAAGCTGCTGATGCTTACCAGTGGGTTGTTGATGGAGTTTTGGTGCCAGAAAATGCACAAACCCTTACTAACTATAGAAAGTATAGTGGTTCTTCTTATTCCGTATTTGCAACTGTTGGCGGATGTACTGAGCTTTCAAGGAAGTTTACTAAAACGCCTGATTTCTCTGGGTACTATTTTGATATTAGGCAGCAAAAAGACCCTTGTGTTGGAGATACGGTATGGTTTGCAGCATTGCATATCAATGGATCATTATCAGGTGCTGAACATATATTTTGGTATAAAAATGACACATTATTATCCGCTATTACCAATAAGGATACCATGTTTATTACAACACCTGGTAAATATAAATGTGGGGTAGTCGATCCTAATTCAAAATGTCCTATAGATACTACTTACTCCTCTATAATAGTATTTGACTGTACTACAGGTATTCGTACAAAGAACACAAATGATGTATTCTGGAAGTTTTATCCCAACCCAACAGTTGAAAATATTACAGTGGTAATGAATAAAGAAGCTGAGAGTAAGAAGCTACAGCTATTTGATATGACTGGTAGCTTGTTGAAAGATATCAGCGTGTCAAATAATCAAGTAGTAAATATTTCTGACCTTCCAGCAGGACTATACTTCCTAAAACTGGAGGGTGTACCACGATCTACCTACAAATTAATAAAAATGTAATTAACCGCTTTCCTAATATTGGGTTTGTAAAAACAGGTGTTTATACTCTGTTTTATGGAGTTGCTGTGTGTTACCTTTGCGCCTTGAGTTTATATATTAATTTAACTATATAAAACGGTTGCTATGAAGGTATCTATCACATTTATTGCTTGCACCATGATATTTTGGGCATATAGTGCCGTTGGTCAAACTGCTAATAAGTTTGATGCTGGTCTATTTAATGACTCTACCTATAAATACTTAGTAAAAGCAGGTTTTTTACCTCAGGATAAGAACAAGCCACTAACAGAAGAACAAACTGAACTGATGCATCAGTTCTTCTATTATACTGTTGCTTTAGATGAAACAAAGGCGATAAATAAGCTTTGGCAGGAGTATGCTAAGAATGTGAGTACATCAAGGTCTTATTCTTCTTACAAGGCAAAATCTACCTATTATAGTAATAATCATTATTTGGTCAGTTTGACTACAGATGATAAAAAAGGTTATGATACTGTAATAGGAGGGGAGCGGTATATATTAATGACAGCTTGGAAATCCAAAGGTTTTGGAGACTATTTGGGGATTGACACGCCTAAGACCGGATTGCCATATTTTACTACCTATAAAGATTTCTTTGTATATCCATTTTTTGTAACAAAAGCCAGTGAGCTGAATAGCTGGATAAAAAGACATAAGGAGGAGTTTGACTGTCCCTATGAAAAGAAAAGCTGGTTTGATAGATGGCTGTTTAGGCAAGCCAATAAAAGAGAAGACAGTATAGCTGCTTATAAGTGTAAGGAGAAGCAAAGGATGCGTTTGATGCAATTATTAGGTTTGACTCCCGCATCTACCAATAGTCTTTTTGTTGAAATGTGGGTGAAGGATGGAGACCAGTTTAGGCCTGCAATTGATTCCAGTATTAATTTCGAATATATGCCACTTGTGTTGAGTGACCCATATTTAGATGGTCTTAATAACTATTCTGTAGGCTCTTTTTCTGAAAGTAGTATGCTGTCTCAATATCCATTTTCGGGTTTAGGGTACACTTGGGACTGGAATGTTGCTAACACTACACATGTTGGATTGTCTGAATTTGTACTGAACAACAATAGAAAAGTATATATAAGGAAGGTGTCAACCACGAAGGAATATATACGGAATGTTAGTCAATAGCCTATTATTTTATACATTTTTACACTTAATAAATAGACGCTTATAAATTTTATTTATTATTATTTAATATGACAATTCTATGATAAAGCAATTATAATTCGTATTTTGCCAGACCTTTTAAAGTTTTATATATCAGTTGCTGTATAGAATCAAGTGTTATTCTTAACACAAGACTATGTTACAACTATATATAAAATGAAAATTAATACCCCAAAAACAAGAACATGATTGTAAAATTACTCGACAAAAAACACAGTGCTGTTTTTAGGAAAAGTCTATTCCTCAGTATGCTTTCGCTACTTATTAGTATGCAAGCATTAGCACAACCAACAATTACATTTACCAACAGTTCCCCGACAGTATGTAGTGGTATTACCACAGCAGGTTTTACATACTCGGCTACTACAGGTGCCCCAGTAGATTATAGTATAGACTGGGATGCGGCTGCTGAAGCTCAGGGTTTTAACGATGTTGCTAATGTAGCATTTCCTGCAAGCCCAATTACGACTACTGTACCTGGTACAGCAGCAGCAGGTACTTACAATGGTATCCTTACTGCTCGTGATGGCGGTGCAGTAACTAGTATTAACTATCCTGTTTCAGTAACAGTTAATGCAACCTCTGTTGTTACTGACCATGGCGTAAATAGAAATATTTGTGCTGGTGATAATACTACATTTAGTGTAGTGGCAACAGGTGGAGGTTTAACCTACCAATGGGAGTCTAGCATTAACGGCGGTGTTACTTATAACAACGTTGTTAATGGCGGTATATACTCAGGAGCAACTTCTGCTACGTTAACACTTACTGCTGTGCCTGCTTCATCTAGTAGTACACTTTTCCGTTGTGTAGTAAGTGGTGGTGGTTGTACCAATACTTCAGCTGCAAGATTGTTGGTTGTAAACGTTTTACCTTCAATAGTTTCTCATGGAGTTAATAAAACTATATGTGCAGGTAGTAATACTACATTTGATGTAATAGCATCAGGAGCAGGTATTACTTATCAGTGGCAGTCTAGTACAAATGGTGGTACTACTTATAACAACGTAGTGAATGGTGGTATCTATTCAGGTGCAACAACGCCTAACCTTGCTTTAACAGCAGTACCAGCTACTTCAAGTAGCACTTTGTTTCGTTGTGTGGTAAGTGGTACATGTCCTCCAAATGCAATATCAGGTGCAAGATTGCTAGTGGTAAATGAATTACCATCGATCACTGCACAACCAATTGATAAAACAATTTGTTTGGGTGATAATGTCACTTTTGATATCATTGGTTCAGGTGCTAATGTAACTTATCAATGGCAAGAAAGTATCAATGGTGGAGCTACCTTTTCGAATTTAAATAACGGAGGTATCTATTCAGGTACTACTTCTCAAAACCTGTCAATAACTGCACCTCCTATTGGGATGAACAACTATCAGTATCGTTGTGTGGTTAGCGGTACTTGTACGCCTAGTGTTACTTCTACAACAAGAACATTAACTATAAATACAGCTCCTGCAATAACAGATAATGGAGTTAATAAAACAATATGTGCCGGCGATAATACAACATTTGGTATTACGGCAACAGGCTCTGCTTTGACTTATCAGTGGCAGTCTAGTACTGACGGCGGTACTACTTATAATAATGTAAACAATGGAGGTATCTATTCAGGAGCAGCAACAGCAACATTGTCTTTAACAGCAGTGCCAGCTACATCTAGTAGTACATTATTCCGTTGTGTGGTAAACGGTGCTTGTACGCCAAATGTTACCTCTGCTGCAAGACTTCTTGTAGTAAATGAATTGCCTTCAATTGCAATTCAACCAATAGACAAGACGATCTGTTTCGGAGCTAGTACAACCTTTGATATTATTGGTTCAGGAGCAGGAATTACTTACCAATGGCAAGAGAGTACTAATGGTGGAGCTACTTTTAGTAATCTAGCAAATGGTGGTGTATATAGTGGTGTTACTTCTCAAAACTTAGTATTGACTACTCCGCCTGTAAGCATGAACAATAATCAATACCGTTGTATTGTGAGTGGTACATGTCCTCCGGCAGTTACATCAGTAGCTAGAACATTAACCGTTAATGCTTTACCTGCAGTTACGATACACCCTTCAAACAGTTCAGTTTGTCCTGGAAGTAACACTAGCTTTAGTGTAACTGCAACTGGAGCAGGTTTGATGTATCAATGGCAACATAGTATTGATGGTGGTGCTACCTTCACTAATATAAATAATGGTGGTATTTATAGTAATGCAACTACAGCTACATTAAATATTACAGGAGCACCTGCTTCTATTCATAATAATCAATACCGTTGTGTAGTAAGTGGCACTTGTCCTCCAAGTGTAAATTCTAATGCTGCTACTGTGACAGTGTTAACCGTTCCTTCAGTAACAGATAACGGAGTTAATAAAACAATATGTGCAGGAGATAATACAACATTTGGTATTACTGCTACAGGATCTGGTTTGACTTATCAGTGGCAGTCTAGTACTGACGGTGGTACAACTTATAACAATGTTGTTAATGGAGGTATCTATTCAGGAGCAACAACTGCTACTTTATCTTTAACAGCAGTGCCGGCTACATCTAGTAGTACATTATTCCGTTGTGTGGTAAATGGTACATGTACGCCAAGTACAATGTCTGCTGCAAGACTTCTTGTAGTAAATGAATTGCCTTCGATAACTGCACAGCCGATTGATAAAACAATTTGCTTAGGTGCTAATACTACTTTCGATATCATAGGTTCTGGTGCTAATGTTACTTACCAATGGCAAGAGAGTACTAATGGCGGAGCTACTTTTAGTAATCTAGCAAATGGAGGTGTATATAGTGGTGTTACTACTCAGAATTTAGTGTTGACCACTCCTGGTGTAAGCATGAACAATAATCAATATCGTTGTATTGTAAGTGGTACATGCCCTCCTGCAGTTACTTCAGTAGCTAGAACGTTAACTATAAATACAGCTCCTTCAATAACAGATAACGGAGTTAATAAAACAATATGTGCCAGCGATAATACAACATTTGGTATTACGGCTACAGGAACCGCATTAACGTACCAATGGCAATCGAGCATTGATGGTGGTACTACTTATAGTAATGTAAACAATGGAGGTATCTATTCGGGAGCAACAACAGCAACATTGTCTTTAACAGCAGTGCCAGCTACATCTAGTAGTACATTATTCCGTTGTCTAGTGAATGGAGTTTGTACTCCAAATGTTACTTCAGCACCAAGACTATTAGTTGTAAACGAATTACCATCTATCTCAATTCAGCCGGTAGATAAAACTATCTGTTTCGGAGCTAGTACAACCTTTGATATTATTGGTTCAGGAGCAGGAATTACTTACCAATGGCAAGAGAGTACTAATGGTGGAGCTACTTTTAGTAATCTAGCAAATGGTGGTGTATATAGTGGTGTTACTACTCAGAATTTAGTGTTGACTACACCTGGCGTAAGCATGAGTAACAATCAATATCGTTGTATTGTAAGTGGTACGTGCCCTCCTGCAGTTACTTCAGTAGCTAGAACATTAACTGTAAATGGCTTGCCTGCAATTACAACACAGCCTTCAAATAGCTCAATTTGTCCTGGTGGTAACACTAGCTTTAGTGTAACTGCAACAGGAGCAGGTTTGACTTATCAATGGAGAGTAAGTACAGATGGTGGTACAACATTTAGTGATATAATGAATGGTGGTATTTACTCAGGAGCTACTACAGCTACATTGAATATTACAGGAGCTACTGTTGCTAATCAAGGCCATCAGTACCATTGTGTTATTAGTGGAACATGCCCTCCACTTGTTACAACAGATAATAAAACATTAACCATCTTAGCTGCTCCTGTAGTTACAGATCATGGTGTTAACCGTACAATTTGTGTTAGTGATAATACAACATTTGGTATCACAGCAACAGGTGCAGGTTTGACCTATCAATGGCAGTCTAGCACTGATGGTGGTAATACATATAATAATGTGGTGAATGGTGGTATTTATTCAGGTGCAACAACTGCTACTTTATCTTTAACAGCAGTGCCAGCTACTTCAAGCAGTACATTATTCCGTTGTGTAGTAAATGGTACATGTACTCCAAGTACAATGTCAGCGGCTAGATTATTGATAGTTCAGATTCCACCTTCAATAGCTGCTCAACCAATTGATAAAACAATTTGTTTAGGTGCTAATACAACTTTCGATATCATAGGTTCTGGTGCTAATGTTACTTACCAATGGCAAGTAAGTACTGATGCAGGTGCAACGTTCAATAATGTATCTAATGCAGGTGTATATAGTGGCGTTACTTCACAAAGCTTGATGTTGACAGCACCTGGTCTTACAATGAATGGTTATCAATACCGTTGTATTGTAAGTGGTTCATGTGCACCATCTGTTACATCTGTTGTAAGAACCTTGACCATTAATACAGCTCCTGCAATTACTACACATCCTGCTAACGCTGCTATATGTGTGGTGGGTAATGCATCATTTAATGTTGTTGCTACAGGTACTGCACTTACTTACAAGTGGGAAGTTAGTATTGATGGTGGTGCGACGTATAATGATGTAATCAATGGAGGTCTTTATTCTGGTGCGTCTACGGCAACACTAAACTTAACGGGTGCTTCTATGACGGAGCATAATTATAAATATCGTTGCGTTATAGGTGGTACTTGCCCTCCAAGTGTAACTACTACGGAAGCAACCTTAACAATTAACACATTGCCTGCACTTACTTCGCAGACTACTGATAAGACGATTTGTGAAGGTACTAATACAAGTTTTGGAGTAACGGCAACTGGTTCTGCCCTTACTTATCAATGGCAAGTAAGTACTAATGGTGGTGCAACGTTCAATAACATTGCAAATGGAGGTATCTATAGTAATGCAACAACTGCCACGCTGAACCTTTCAAGTGTTCCTACATCGGCAAATAACAACCAATACCGTTGTGTAATAAGTGGTGCATGTACGCCAAGCGTTACATCTGCAGCAAGACAGTTAACTGTTAATGCGTTGCCTACTATTACAATCCAACCTGTAAATAGTACTATATGTACCGGTAATAATACAAGCTTTACAACAACAGCTACAGGTACAGCTATCTCGTACCAATGGCAAGTAAGTACTGATGCTGGTACTACTTGGAATAATCTAACTAATACAGGTATCTATAGTGGAGCAACAACAAACACGCTTAGTTTAACCAATGCAACAAGTACTGTAAATCAGGTTCACTATCGTTGTGTTGTGAGTGGTACTTGTACTCCGGCAGCAATAACTAATACTGTGAAGCTTACTATTAATGCTAATCCTGCTATTCATAATCATGGTGTGAACCGTACTATATGTGTTGGTGATAATACTGTGTTTAGTGTTGCAACTTCAGGTGCAGGTCTTACTTACCAGTGGGAGTCTAGTACAGATGGTGGTAATACTTATAGCAATGTTACAAACGGTGGTATCTACAGTGGTGCTACTACTAGTACATTAGCGCTTACTAATCCTCCTGTAACATCAAGCAGTACATTGTTCCGTTGCGTTGTTAATGGTATTTGTACTACTACTCCTATTGTTTCAGGTGCAAGATTGCTAGTAGTAAATGCATTACCTGCAATCGTAACACAACCAGTAGATAGAGTGATCTGTGATGGAAACAATACTACATTTGATGTGGTGGCAACAGGTGCAGGTCTTACTTTCCAATGGCAAGTAAGTAACAATAGCGGTGCAAGCTTTAGCAATATATCAAATGGTAGTATCTATAGTGGTGTTAATACTGGTAGTCTTGTTATTACTGGTGGTACTACTGTAGAGAATGGTAATGAGTATCGTTGTATTGTAAGCGGTGCTTGTGCACCAAGCCTTACAACTGTATCAAGAAAACTTACAGTACATGCATTGCCAGTTATTGTGGCTCAACCTCAAAATACAAGCGTATGTAATGGTAGCAATATAACTATCTCTTGTACAGCTTCTGGTTCGGCTATTAGCTATCAATGGCAAGTAGACGCAGGCGCTGGTTGGGTGAATATTAGTAATGGTGGCGGTAGCGGTACTTATAATAATGTTACCTCTAACATATTAAGTATTATGAATGCTCCTGCTGCAATTAATGGATATTCTTTCCGTTGTGTGGTAAGTAGTGTTTGTGCTCCTTCAGTTGCCACAAATGCAGCAGTCCTAACTGTTGATGGCTTACCTGCTATTGCTGATAATCCTTCAAACAAGGTTGTTTGTGCAGGTGATAACACTACATTCGGTGTGAACGCAACAGGTGCAGTATTGTCTTACCAATGGCAATTAGACATGGGTAGTGGATGGAATAACTTGAATAACGGAGGTGTATACAGTGGTGTCACTAACAGTACACTTACTATTACAGGTGTAACGCTAGCTATGGATAATTATAAATACCGTTGTGTAGTAGGAGGTAAGTGTAATCCTGATGTTAACTCGGCTTCTGCAACTATGAACGTGGTTAAGAAAGAAGTTTCTACTATTAACATCACATCGAGCAATGGTACTATTTTAGTTCCGGGTAAGAAAGTTACCTTCTATGCTAATACAACAAACTCTGGTATTAATCCTAAATACAGATGGAGAAAGAATGGTGTAGATATTCCTGGTGCTGTATTTGTTACTTATACAACAAGTGATCTGGCACTTAACGATAAGATAGAATGTCTATTGCAGGCTGACTTCCCTTGTAGAGTAAATGATTACGATACTAGTAATACACTTGAGATAAATGTTCCGGTATCAATTAACAATACTGTTGCTAATAACTTCGAATTAGGTTTATACCCTAATCCAAATAATGGTGTGTTTACATTGAAAGGAAACTTTGCTAATGTTAATGATAAAGCGGTAATCTCCGTTTACAATAATGTTGGTCAAAAAGTGTACACCGAATCAGTTGAAATAAACAGAGGTGAACTAAATCATAAGATTCATTTAGATAATAACTTGTCTAAAGGAATGTATATTATCTCTGTTCAAGTTGATGGAATGGTATATAATAAAAGGTTTACTATTACTCAATAAATAATATGTACAACGTATTCATTAGAATACAATGTTTAAAATACAGAAAAGCCCCTACGTTCGTAGGGGCTTTTCTTATTAAAGCTTATTAGAGTTATGGTTTTATGATCCTTGCTTTTATAGTACCGGGTATCTGCTCAAGTTCAGCGAGTATTTCTTCAATTTTATCGGTAGGTTCTATGTCCAGTATTACATAGCCGATAGTAGCGTTAGTTTGTAGCGATTGGGCTAATATATTCAAATCCCTATCTGCTACTATCTTGATTATTTTCCTTAAGATACCAGGCTCATTATAGTGTATATGTGTTATTCTTTGAGCATTGTCATTATGAATAACTGTTGTTTCAGGAAAGTTGACTGCAAATGACGTAGCGCCTATATTGTTGTACTTAATTAATTTTTCAGCTACTTCTAATCCAATATTTTCTTGAGCTTCCTGTGTGCTACCTCCAATATGTGGTGTTAGCAACACATTGTCGAACTGCTGTAGGGGAGAAGTGAAAGTCTCTTTGATGGATTTTGGCTCAACAGGGAAAACATCTATTGCAGCGCCTAGTATTTTTCCTGATTCTAAGTTATTTACTAGTGCGTCAATATCTATCACATTACCTCTAGAGTAGTTGACGAGAAAACTGCCATTTTTCATCTTTTTAAACTCTTTTTCACCGATCAAATTTTCAGTAGCACCAGTGGCAGGTACGTGCAATGACACAACATCTGACATGGATAGCAGTTGCTCTAACGATTCTACTTGAGTGGCATTACCATGTTGTAGTTTATTATCAACATCGTAATAATAAACATGCATACCTAAGGCACTAGCTATGACGCTTAGCTGCGATCCTATATTACCGTAACCTACTATACCCAATACTTTTTTTCTTACCTCGAAGGAGTCTTTTGCAGACTTTTTCCATATGCCTTTATGTGCAGCAATGTTTTTTTCGGGTATGCCCCTCATTAAGTGTATTATAGTAGCAATTGTAAGTTCAGCAACACTTCTAGTATTTGAGAATGGGGCATTAAAGACGGGAATTCCTAAATATCCGGCATGGTTGGTGTCTACTTGATTGGTACCAATACAAAAACAACCAATACTAGAAAGGTTTTTAGCGGCATCTAATACTTCTTTTGTTAAATGGGTATTAGACCTGATGCCTATTATGTTTACGGATTTTATTTTATCAACAAGTTCTTGCTTGGAAAGGCTGGTTGTAATTTCCTCAATATCAGTATATCCAGCCTCTATAAATGCATTTTTGGCGTTAGCGTGTATTCCTTCAAGCAATAATACTTTTTGTTTTGCTATATCTGTATTCATAAAACTATACTACTTACGCTTAATGATACTAACAAATTATTAAAACACACGAGTTTTACCACATATTATGAACTAGAAAGTGAGTAAGAGAAAATATTCCTATTATTTCCTTATTTTAGTTAGTTCGGCGATAATTTGAATGAATATTGACTAATAATATCTAATGTCTATTAATAATACTCCTGCGGATTGGTTTAAGGGACTGGCACAGAATTGGAAAAATGATCTGGTAGCAGCTATAAGTGTGGCATTGGTAGCTATGCCTTTAGCATTAGGTATAGCCATAGCATCGGGTGCCCCTCCTATGTCTGGTATTCTATCAGTCATAATAGGTGGTTTTGTTACTACATTTATCAGAGGGAGCCACGTTGCAATAAATGGCCCTGCTAACTCATTGATAGCCATTGTTATAGTAGCAGTTGCTAGTCTTGATGATGGCTCTGGTAATGCGTTTAACTATGTTTTAGCGGCTTTCATAGTGTCTGGAGGCATACAGGTACTTTTAGGTTTGTTTAGGTTGGGGCGTTTAGCAGAAGCTATCCCATCTTCTGTAATACAAGGTATATTGGCTGCAATTGGTATAATAATAGTAGCGAAACAGCTACATGTTGCATTGGGTACTACTTCTGATGCGCCAAATATGATAGGCGTTTTAATAGATGCATTTAAAAATATTGGGCAGATCAACCCTTTTGTAGCCATAATATCATTGTTGGGTCTATTGTTATTGATTTTCCATGCCAAGATAAGTTATAAACTCTTCCATTTTTTACCAGCGCCTATGTGGGTGTTGATTATAGCAATACCGTTTGTGTATTTGTTTAATTTTTTTGAACCTCATAGTATTTCTCTTTTTGATAGGAGTTATAATGTAGGGCCAGAGTTGCTAATACATATTCCCAATAACCTGCTTAATAGTATCCAGCATCCTAATTTTAGTATGCTTGGTAAAGGCTCTTTTTGGCTGGTTGTTACCTCACTTACTTTAATAACAACAGTAGAATCTTTGGCCAGTACAAAGGCTGTAGATAAGCTGGACCCGTACAAAAGAAAGACGAATTTGAATAGAGACCTTATGGCAGTAGGGTTAAGCAGTATTGTTTCAGGTCTTATAGGAGGTTTGCCAATTGTTACGGTAATTGTTCGTAGCACAGTAAATATTCATAATAATGCAAAAACAAGATGGTCCAACTTCTTTCATGGGGCATTGATTCTGCTATTTATAGTATTGTTAGCCCCTGTTATGCAGTCCGTACCGTTAGCTGCATTAGCTGTAATTCTTGTTTTTTCAGGCTATAAACTTACAGCACCTAGGGTGTATGTCAATACTTACAATCAAGGGCTGGAACAATTACTATTCTTGGTAGGGACGTTGTTTATTACTTTATATAGTAGTTTGCTATGGGGTGTTCTCGGAGGTATTGTATTGACTTTGGGTGTACACTTATTGCTGGCAAGAGTACCCCTTTCGGTTTTCTTTGGTATGATCGTAAGGCCGGGAAATAAGCTGATGCACAAGGAAGGCAATAACTATGAGCTAAAAGTAAAGGGGGTTGCCAACTTTTTAACCATGTTGTCGATAAACAAGCTGTTAGAAAAAGTGCCACAAGGAGCTAGTTTGAAGATAAATGTTTCTACAGCAAGGTTAGTTGATTTGACCGTACTAGAAAGTCTTGATGATTTTAAAAGGATACACAAACTAAATGGTGGTAAGGTGAATATGGTTGGATTTGAGCATCATGTGGCGTCAACCAACCATAGGTTTGCTTTGAAAAGCCAAACAGCTCCAATACCTCATCGCTTGTCTTCGCGTGAGCAGAATATTAAGCAAGTAGCCTTTGAAAACAATTGGGGTTTTAGGCATGAGATTGAGTGGGATACTTATCTATTATCTAGTTTTAAGTTTTTTGAATCAAGACCTCTAGAGTATAAGACCAATATAATATCAGGCATGTATGAAGATCGTGATATGTCTTGGGAGATATGTGATATCACTTTTGATGAGGGTGCCTTAATGGCAATGGAGGTTTATCATACAACAGTTAAAGTCATAGAGTTGCCATTTGAAATACCTGAATTTACTCTTGAGTCTGAAGGTATTTTTGATAAGATATTTGATAGGGTAGCTTCCATAACTGGTCAAAAAGATATTGATTTTGCAGACTCTACAGTTTTCTCCAATAAACTACTATTGAAAGGTGATGATGAAAAAGCCGTTAGGAAGTTCTTTACACCTGAGCTTGTTGCTTTTTTTGAGGAAGAGCAAGCCTACCACGTGGAAAGTAATGGTAATGCCTTACTGATATTTAGAGATCTTAGGTTGGCTAGAGTGAGTGAGATAAATAAAATGCTTCGATTCTCTGATGAATTAATCAAAAGAATTAAACCTATAGAGGAAGTAGTGCATAGCTATGCCGATTAAAACTTATTGGTTGGATTCTATTTTAGGTTTCTTCTAAAAAAACTAGATAACTTTACATTTCCTATTGTGTGTTAGCTTAAAGTCCCTTTTAAGGAAAGAAATTTATATCCATGTTTATAAGAAATAACTCCTTTTCAGATTTTGAAACTTTATTAGAAGCGATCTATGATTTTGACTTAGGGGAACATGAGCTTAAGTTTAAATCTATTATTGAATCTGTTAGTAATGACATAGATACTAATGCTGAGATACAAGAATATGTAAAAGGTATGGACGCTGAGGATGGACTGGAATTGTTAGATGATATACGTCTGGAACAGGTTGCTAAAAGGCTTGAAGCTATGTACGACTCCTTTGAAATATATAGTGCCTGCTTTTATGGAATAAAAAATGAGCAAAAAGAGTTGTTGTCTGAGCTTATCCTGCAATAATATCACCAATATTATCACCTCTTAGTTATTATTCCCTCCATATATATTTAGTTATATTCGCAAGCTATTAATTTATATAATTTTTAAAACTGCGATATAATGAAACAACTAGTGACTTTTGTCGCTTTGTCATTTCCTTTATTAGCGTCTGCACAAGACGACCTAATAAAAAAACTAGATGGAAATGCTAGCGATAGTGCAAAAGGTAAATACACCTTTACACATGTAATCGATTTAGAGAATACGACGGTTAAGAACCAAGGAAGTTCTGGTACTTGTTGGAGCTATTCTACCAATTCTTTTCTAGAAAGTGAAATGGTAAGATTAGGTAAAAAGCCAGTAGATATAGCTGAGATATATACTGCAAGATGCGTATATCTTGATAAAGCTGAGAATTATATCAGAATGCATGGCTCTTTATCTTGGGGAGACGGTGGCGCTTGTCATGATGTTATTAATATGTATGCAAAATATGGAGCTCTTCCTCAAGATGTATATGATGGTCTAAATTATGGTACTAAGAAGAACCGTTTTGCTGAAATGCAAGGTGTATTGAAGGGGATACTTGATGTGGCAGTAAAAAATCCTAATAAAAAACTGACTCCAAATTTGAGAGCTTCTTTTAAGGCGGTGCTAGACATCTACTTAGGTGATGCCCCAGAGAGCTTTACTTGGAATGGTAAAAAATATACTCCTAAATCCTTTGCTGATGAAGTTATCGGTATTAACCCTGATGACTACATAGAGTTTTCTTCATTTAAATATCAACCATATTACCAAAAAAATATACTGATGGTTCCTGACAACTGGAGCTTTGATAAGGTGTATAATATCAAGATGGATGATATGATAGATGTTATTGACAATGCATTAAAGAAAGGGTATACAGTTGCTTGGGCTACAGATGTAAGTGAAAAATATTTTAGCTGGAAAAATGGGGTGGCTTTCGTTCCTGAAAAGGAATGGGAAGACATGGAAAAGGAAGAACGAGAAGTTCTATTTAATGGGCCTATGCCAGAACGTACTATTACGGAAGATATGCGTCAGGAAGCATTTGATGATTATACTACTACCGATGATCATGGCATGCATATAGTTGGTGTTGCAAAAGATCAAAATGGTAAAGAATATTATATCGTAAAAAATTCTTGGGGCGAAAAGAATGACTATAAAGGTTATCTCTACGTAACTAAAAATTATGTTCGTTATAAGACTACTGCATTTTTACTGAATAAGGGTGGGGTACCTAGTAAAATAATGAACAAGTTTAATAAGTAGAATTTCTAAAGTTTTCTGTAATAATAAAGCCGCTACAATTGTAGCGGCTTTATTATTTATGTAGTTCTAATTGATTATCTGATCAATGTTACTTCACCTTTGTAGGTCTCTACATACCCATCAGGGAAACCTACTCTTATGATGTAACTATAGTTACCCATATCCTGTGGCTCTCCTTTCCAAGTACCATTCCACGCTACATTAGGACCTGCACCACTGAATATTTCTTGACCCCAACGGTTGAATACTCTAAACTCCATTACTCTCTGGAAGCTCAGGTTAGACACCTTGAACAGGTCATTCTTACCATCACCATTAGGACTGAATGCTGTCGGTACAAACAGATTATCTCTGTAATCTACACTAACATGTAAGGTATCAAACGCTCTACATCCATTCAATCCAATACCACCAACGATATAACGTGTTGCTTCTTTTGGTGTAGCTATTGGGTAAGATATGTTTGGATTAGTTAATGATGATACAGGGCTCCAATTGTACATTCTAGCGCCAGTAGCTAATAGCTTGAAGCTTTGACCATACTTAATAGTACTGTCATCTTTGTTAAGGATACGTACATCTGGTAAAGGCATGATAGTTACTCTTGCCTCAACAGTGTCATAGCACCATACACTATCAGAAATAGCTACTCTATATACTGTAGATTTCTTAGGTGTTGCTATTGGGTCAGGACAATCTACACAGCTTAGTGATTTCTCTGCATTTAGGTATTTACCATCCTTATACTCATACCAGTTGTAAGTAAAGCCATTGTATGCTTTAAATGGCACACCATCATTATAACATACTGCGGTGTCTTCAGGGAAAACTTTAAAGTCATGCTTAGGTACATAAATACCCACAGTATCTCTTACAATACAACCACTACGACCAAATGTTTCTACAACATAATCAGTTGTTGCTGGAGCATAAGCCAATGGTTGTCTTATTGTCGAGTCTGACAAGAACTCACCAGGAGACCAGTTAACCACAAATGGCTGAGGATCAGCTTCACAATATTTGAATCTAAATATTGGACGAGCTTGTACAGCTTCTATACTAGTTGAGTTGTTTACAGCACATACATCTTTAGCAAATGTATCAGCAGGTAATAAAGTTAAACCACTTACATAAGTAGTAGGAGAGTATTTAATTAGAGGAGGTTGACCTGCAGTATTATTACAGCTTACAACAACGCTATCATTATTGCTATAACAGAATTCAACGATTAGGTTACGAGTAGTATCCCAGTTGTACGGTGTAGTGAAAACAAACTCTTTCCAACCATTAGGCATGAATTCATTAGCTGAAGAATAGACTTGAACTAAACCATTTTCAAAACCACCATTAGTAGTCAACTCATCTTTATTAGTACACTTGATCTTAATAGTAAAGTTATTATATCTATGTGTCGCTAAAGTAGATTTATCTAGCTCCATTGATAGGCTATTGATAGTAGCAGAACGTAGTCCTGACTCCCATAGGTCTGCCTTACGGATTAGATATTGGTGCTTCATCGTATATACATTATTTTGCAATGTAGGTGTTGTAGCGCCAAATGTATCATAAGGTACTGTTCCATATACTGGTGAACCAAATACAGTAGCTTCTTCAGGAGTAGTACAAGATGTCGGATTGCTTACACCACATTTTACATTACTTTGAGGTGGCTTACCTGTAATTAATGCTTCTAACTGAATATAGTCAGGACGACATTGTATAATTGGGCTTCTTGGTAACGTCGTGATTTTATTACTTGTATCAATAAACACTGCTACAGTATCTCTATTCTTACAATTACCAATCAAGTCAGGAGTTTTTACAACATAACTTCTTGTTATAGTTGTTGTAGCAACAGGATTGTGTATGTTACTATTACTTAATCCTATAGCAGGGCCGCCATTCTGATCTTCCCAACTTACCTTCAGGTCGTCAGCACCTTTTACAAAAAGCTGGCGAGGGGTAGGGTTGAGTTGACAAATAGGTAAATCAGGACCAGCGTCTAAACCTGCTACAACTTTGATTAAAATAGTTCTAGCATTTTTAAGTACGATAGGTTGCCAAATAGCACATGTTGAGTCTTTTGAAGTAACTACAAGAGAGTGTTCTCCTATGTCAGCAGTTGTTGGGGTCCATGTAAATGTACCAGTTACATTATTAGTACCTTGACCTACAGCGCTGAATGCGGAACCTGCTATGATATTGTTATTAGCGGTCATGTATAGATTGTGAGTTGTACTATCTGTTTGAGAGTTTACTTCAAACTCTAGGTTACTACCCGGGCACGCAAAGACAACATCACCATCTTTTGTATTGATAATAGTACCTTCTTTGATTTTTACAGATAGTTTTTGCAAGTCATCAATATCAGGAGGTGGTGCAGTACATGGTAAAACAGATACCTGAACATCTCTATATACATAACTTAAAGGAATACCTGTTCCACGCTCATAGTCATTAGCTCTAAAAGCAAATACAAAGAAACCTTGCGCCGTAGGCGTAAACGTAGCCGTACCTGTAATAGAATTAAGCTTATAAGGATTGCTCGCGGCAGAAGCAATAGGGTCAGCTACACTGTAGCCTGCTGCATAGCCACATGGGTTACCAACGTTACCTGCTGGTGTAAATGGTGTTTGTTGTAATATCTCAAGAGAGTCACCATTTATATCATAAGGCTCATTCAAATAAGTAGTAGGCTGGTTGATACAAATATAAGGTAGCGGGTTACTAAGGAACCTAGGCGTACTATTATTATACTTCGTCAAGTTATTCAAACCAGCTTCTAAGTATAAAGAACCACAGCCTGTAAGGTTACTAGTATTTCTACCACCATTAGACCACCAGAAGCGCCAGTCTGTTTGAGGGCTAGGTAATGTTACCGTACCTGTATATCTTCTTACTCTAAATGCAGGGTATTGATCTTTATTGGCTAATATCCTACAGCTGTTCAAAGGAGCGAAAGCAGGACACAACGAGTGCGTCGTGTCAGGCCTAGCATTCGGGTCTGTAACTGTTATATTATTAACGCCTGTAGCTCCATTAAGAGACTCATATCTTACAGTCTGTGTTGTACCAGCATCAAGGTAACAGTTTTGACATCCTAAATATATCGTCAAGGATATGTCGTATTTGTACTCAGGGCTTGAACATCCGTCTGCTCCTTTACCGGCATAAGTTACATATATGTCGGCAGCGGCAAAGTGACAAGCTTCTGCGGTTTTTGTACTTAATACACTTAGCAATAAGATAGCTAAAGGCATTAATACCGTTCTCATTTTATTTTTTATTCGTAGTCCCATCTTATATGGTTTTATTCTAATTAATATTCTTATCTAACAAGAGTTACGTTACCTTGCTTATTGATTGCTCTACCAGTAGGAGAGATACCATCTACAGTATAGATGTAAACACCCATTGGTTGTGGTTTGTCATTGAAACGGCCATCCCATCCTTCATTGATGTCTTTAGTTTCAAACATTTTCACACCCCAACGGTTGTACACCGCAAAACTCTTCAATTCAAAATCTCCTCTGCCTACTAGCTTGAAGACACCGTTTCTGCCATTACCAGGTGCAAACGCATTCGGTAATTTCACATAACTATCTTCCATTACTAATACATCCACAGAGTCTGTAACCGTACAACCACCTTCTGTTGTACCTCTAACGATATATCTTGTATTAACCTCAGGTCTTGCTATCGGGTTACCGCTGCTTGGGTTGCTTAAACCTAGTGGTGGGAACCAGCTATAGTACAAACAGTTGCCTTGAGGGTCCATTTGATAACTTTCCTTAGGATAGATCCTTACTGAATCCGGTAAGTGTAGTATCGCTTTCGGACGTACCACGATCTTCACATTAGCTGTATCCTTACAATTGTTAGGGTCTACACCATAGATGGTATACAAACGATTAGCTACAGGCCATGCTTTTGGTGTCAAACCATCGGTGCTGCTGATATTGATATCAGGGCTCCAGGTATATTTAGTACCTACTGGTACGGTCAAGGTCAAGCTAGCAGTATCTCCAGGGCAGATAGCTGTATCTGATGATACTTGTAAGAAATCTGCAGGGTATACCGAAATGGTCACTTGCTCTGTATCCGCACAACCTACACTTGAAGCCACTCTTAAAGACAAGGTTGTAGTTGCTGTACCCTTGAATATCGGATTAAGTATCGCATCATCATTTAGTGATGATCCTGGTGTCCACTTATAAGTATAACCAGTATAAGAAGCAGGGATCACTTCTCCTTTCACACTAATGGTATCATCAAAACAGATAGAAGCATCAGGGCTTACCGTTACTGTTGGTATTGGTTGAGCCTCTATAGTGATGCTCGCCAAGCTGTCATCACAACCTGTGTAAGAAGCTCTTAATACATAAGTATTAGTTCCTTCTTTTATTGGAGTGATCTTAGTGATCAAAGTACCAGGACTAGATAAAGTAGAACCTGATGTATCTACCCAGTTATAAGTATAACGAGTATCTCCTTTACCACGGATCTCTATAGTTTCTCCTTCACAGATCACTGTATCAGGATTATCCAAGTTAAAGCCATCCAATACATCTATGTTTACTGTATCTCTAGCTTTACAGTTGTTTTTATCTGAACCTACCACTACGATGTAGGTAATATCTACAGGAGTATTGGTTGTTGGGTTAGATATTGTATCTGAACTAAGATAAGTTGCAGGCGTCCACTTATAATTATATTTAGCGCCTTGTGTAGCTGTTGGTTTGATGTTTAAGCTTATTGTTTTACCAGGACAACCGATAACATCATCTTGACCTTGGAAACTTGGTCCTTGCAATACATTTACCGTAACCGTATCACTATTATCCTTACAGAAAGACGATGCTCCTGAGGTCACCACATAAGTAGAGGTTTTATTTGGTGTTGCTACCGGGTTAGGGATATTAGGGTTATTCAAACTGTTTTGATCACCACCTGGTAATACGGTCCATGTGTAGTTACCGCCACCAGTCACTCCTAAGAAAGCAGCTTCGTTAGAACAAATACTTGTATCAGGCACAGCCTTGGTTGTTGGCCATACATAGATAGGTACTGTGATCGCATATACTAATAAGATACCTGGAGGACGACAAGTAGAATCCTTCATCGTTAAGATGATATTATTCAAACCTGCGTCTGCAGCACCAGGTGTCCAAGAGAAACAACCACGAACAGAGTCTGTCTTCTGGTTGGTATAGGTCATAGTAGCTGCAGGGATAGAAGAAGCATGGTTGTCTTCTACTATGATGATAGCTCCAGTATCTTGTGATTCAATATCAAAACAAAACTCGATCTTTTGATCGATACAACCATTGACCTGATTGTTCAACCATTGACCTCCGGTTACTGTAGTAACGATACTTGGTGTATCGATCTTCGGAACTACTGCACTACATGGTAATACCTGTACCTGTACATCTCGTATGATAGAGCCTAAGAATTGATTGTTCCTATATTCAGTTGTTCTGATCGATAAGGTAGAAGCCCCTTGCTGCGTAGCGGTAAAGGACATCTGACCTGTTGCTGTATTAAGAGAAAAGTTATTATTACCTGTTTGTAAAGGGTTGGTAGGGAAAGAGATAACCGGGGTTTGGTTAACCAAACCTATGTTTGTAGCAGCATTCTGACAGCTACTACCCACCAATGGGTTAATGATCTGAGATACTAAAGAGTCTCCATTAGGATCGATCGCACCATTATTGTACGTATATTGTTGGTTCACACATACATATGGGATCGGTTTAATAGAGAAATAAGGTGAGGAGTTGGCCCAGGTGAAGGAACTATTGAATATAGTCTCCACATATAGGTTACCACCTACGATATTGTTACTACCGTTACGAGCACCGATCCATACCGCAAACTTCCAAGAGTTACACGCTAATGGTAAGGTCTCGATAACAGAATACCACCATTCTCGATATCCGGGAACAGAGGAAGATGAGTTTTGACATTTGTTGGTATACTGAGAACAACCTGCTGATACAGGAGAACCATTTGGCTGGTTATACGGTGGTACCGTTCCTGTCCATTGCGTCATCGTTCTGTTGAACGTTGTATTGGTACAACTATTAAAGAAACAAAGACTAACAGAAGTAGGTTGAGAGATACCTGTACAGTCGCGGTAAAACTTAAAGAAGAATCTATATGTAGAGTCTCCTAACCACTCATATACAATCTCTCCACCTGCAGCATGCGATGCTTTTGCCTCTTTTGAAGCGGTGGTTAAACTAATTATCGCAATAAAGGCAATAATCAGTAGTCGTGCTTTTTTAATCGGATGGTATTTCATTTTATAGTGTTGATTTCAAACATCAAAAAACTGTTAATCTGTTGCTTTTATATCTATTTTATAAAGGTTTTACAATATAGATAATGATCGCCATATTTTAACAATATCTTTATCACTATTTAAGACATCGTTTGCTATTTCTAGGTTGGGCATAAAAGGCATATTAATTGATAAAAAACCTTAATTTTTTTAAGCATTAATAACTTCTAGGTAAAAAACGGTGTAATTCCTGTTCAGTTATTAATTATTAGCTCATATATTAGTTTGATTTAGATGTGAAATATTTGGTTTTTTTAAGTTTTTAAGCTAAAAAGTCTACATATTGCAGTCCAAAAAGTATAAAATCGTCATTTTTAGTACAAATATTGAATAGTTGATATAATGGAACCAATTATAACTATCCGAGGACTTTCAAAAAGTTACGGAGATAAAAAAGTATTGTCAAATATAGATTTAGACGTTTTTGCAGGTCAAATAATTGGCTATATAGGCCCTAATGGAGCTGGTAAGTCAACTACAGTGAAAATTCTAACTGGCATTATACAAGATTACGAAGGTGAGGTTAGGGTTAACGGGGTGGAATTGTCTGAAAATATACTCGATATTAAAAAGAAGGTTGGGTATATACCGGAATTAACAGAAATGTACGACCTCTTAACTCCAAGGGAATATTTACAATTTGTAGGGAAATTGCATCACTTATCTGATGAAGTAATAGAAACAAGGTCTACCCAAATGTTAAGTGCCTTTGGTTTGTCCGACAATATGGATCAAAGAATGGACAGCTTTTCCAAGGGTATGAGGCAGAAGGTATTGATTACATCAGGATTAATACACAACCCTTCAATAGTCGTATTGGATGAGCCATTGTCTGGACTTGATGCTAATGCGGTCATTATGGTAAAAGAGTTGTTGCAAGTATTGAAAGATGAGGGTAAAACAATTTTTTACTGCTCTCATATGATGGATGTAGTAGAAAAGGTATCTGATAGAATAGTATTGATCAATAATGGTAAAATAGAGGCCGATGGCACTTTTGAAGAACTGAAAAGAGGTAGTGCCGATTCGTTAGAAAAGATATTCTCAAAGCTTACAGCACAAGAAGGGGACGCCGTTCATGCAAATAACTTTGCATCAATATTTAAATCTGAGATAACTACAAATACTGAAACATATGAATAAGTTTCTGTTGTGGATGGTGATGTTGCCATCAGGTATTTGGAAAAAATTGGGTGTTGATCTAATTCAACTTAAAGCTATTCTAGAGGCTAAGCTAAAGATGGATGACAGGAAGCCACTGTCATTTGGAGGGAATAAAGGCGTAGAGCGCTCGAGGAAAAAGAAAAGAAAGAATACATCTGGGATTACGATGTTGCTATCGTTTTTTATGGGTATTATTTATGTCTTTCCTATTACTTTGGTATGGTTAGATCCGGTAATGGGACTCGCTCTGTTCTTTACCATATTCATGTTCTTTCTTGTATTTACGCTTATTACAGATTTTTCAAATGTATTGGTAGATACTAAGGATAAGTTTATACTTTTTCCGAGACCTATTGATGATAAGACAATAACCTTGTCTAGGCTTTTGTATGTATGTATCTATCTCTTTAGGATAGTGATACCAATGTCTATGCCTGCATGGATCGTATTTACAATTGCAAAGGGATGGTTAGGATTTTTATGGTTCCCGTTACCTATATTTTTAAGTGTTTTTGTCGTACTGCTGTTGGTTAATGGCTTATATCTTTTGATCATTAAGCTATCAAAACCAGGTAAGTTTAAAGAAGCGATAAATTACTTTCAAATAGCATTTTCAATTGTCTTTTTTGCTACCTACATGTTAGGTACAAGAATGATAGATTTTGAAAATATAGATAAAGTCAATTTTCAAGTTTTTGACTGGGCAAGATATATTCCTTCCTATTGGTTGGCAGCTGCTTGGACTTGGGTAGAGCCTTCTGTTAAGGCATTGCCGGGAACGAAGATATTAAGTGTTTTAGCTATACTTTTCCCTTTTGCAAGTTTGTGGATTACTATAAAATACTTAGCGCCTCAGTTTGCAAAGAATCTTACAAAATCTGAAGATGCTAGAGTAGTTGAAGAGCCTATTGCGAAAAAGAAAGTAAAAGTTAGTAGTGATAATCAAAAAGCACTTTATAGCAAGTTAGCAGACCTGTTTAATAAAAATGGTGTGGAGAAGGCTGGTTTTATGATGACATGGTTACAAACCGCCAGAAGCCGAACTTTTAAGATGAGAGTGTACCCCTCGTTTGCCTATGTGCCTGTTTATTTCTTCTATTTTATGTTTAACAACAGTAGCTCATCTATAACTGAGACAATGAGTGGGTTGAAAGAGAATACAGGTGCTATGACCATGCTATTATATTTTACCACTTTTGTCATTTTACAGGCATTGAACTTTATTACTATGTCTGACCAGTATAAGGCTGCATGGGTATACTATGCTACGCCTGTAGAAAAGCCAGGGAGTGTCATTGCTGGTGCATTTAAAGCAATGTGGGTAAAGTACTTCTTGCCTTTTATGATAGTAATAGGAGGCTTTGTGGTATATGTATGGGGAGTAGGAGCTATCATCGACATTCTGTTAGCTATGGTAAACATTACCTTCTTTGCTGTAGCCATTACTAGAATAAGTAATAGGTATCTGCCGTTTTCTATAAAGGAGCAAATAAAAGATTCGGGAGGTAAAACTGTTTTTCGTGTAATTGGTACTTTAGGGCTAATTGGAGGCTTGGGTTTTGTACACTATAGTATAGCAAGTGTAGGTAGTATGCAAAATATATTGGAAGGCTTAAGGCTACAGCATTTTATTAATTTGTCTTGGCTTACTTGGCTGTCTATAGCATTAAAGTTGATATTCCTTATCTTGTCTTCAATATTGCTTTGGGTTTCGTTTGATAGTTTGAAAAACACAAGTTGGGAAACCTTAAAACGCTCTGAAGAGCATATGTGATCTATCTCAAATTAATACAAGAAAAAATATATAATGTTTAAAAAACTATTGTCTATTGTCCTTGTTGGGGCATTGTTACAATCTTGCAACGAGCCTGATGCTGCTCAAGAAAAAAACTTTGTTGCAAAAGATCTGCATACACAGTCTAATGCAGACAAAGTGTCTATAAGTCATTTGAATTTAGACGTTACAGTAAACTTTGATGAAAGAATTATTGATGGTACTGCTACTTGGACCATTGAAAATAAAGGGAATGAAAAAGAGCTTAAATTAGATACTTACGACCTCACAATAAAAAGTGTTACTGTTGACGGAAATGCTGTCGAGTTTAAGAAAGGAGATAAAGTAGAACATTTGGGTAGCGTATTAATAATACCTATTACAGAACAGGCTCAAAAAGTTGCAGTGAGCTATACTACAGGTAAAGGAGCGAGAGCATTGCAGTGGATGACGCCTCAACAAACAGCTAGTAAGGCACACCCATTCTTATATACACAGTCTGAAAGTATATACGCACGTTCTTGGATACCTGCTCCAGATGGTCCTGGTATACGTTATACATATGAGGCTACAGTACGAGTGCCTAAAGGGTTAATGGCTCTAATGAGTGCTGAAAATCCTCAAGAAATAAGCGAAGATGGTGTTTACCATTTCAAGAATGACACACCCATACCTGCTTATTTAATGGCTTTAGCAGTCGGTGATCTACGTTTTAAGGCAATTGATGAGCGTACCGGAATCTATGCAGAACCTGTGATGTTAGATAAAGCGCATGATGAGTTTATAGAAGTTGGGCAAATGGTATATACTGCAGAAGACTTGTATGGATCATATAGATGGGGTAGGTATGATATGTTAGTGTTGCCTTCAGGTTTCCCGCTTGGTGGTATGGAAAACCCTAAGCTTACTTTCCTTACACCTACAATTATTTCAGGTGATAGATCATTGGTCAACTTAATTGCGCATGAGTTGGCTCATAGTTGGAGTGGCAATTTGGTAACCAATGCTACCTGGAATGACTTTTGGTTGAATGAAGGGTTTACCGTTTATTTTGAAAGAAGACTTACAGAGCAAATGACAAGCAAGGGGTATGCAGATATGCTTTGGGAACTAGGCTACCAAGACTTGGAAGCGACTGTTGAAGAGATAGGTGCTGCTGATAAAGACACATATTTGAAATTGGACTTGACAGGGCGTGATCCTGACGACGGGTTGACAGATATTGCTTATGAGAAAGGTGCTTTGTTTTTACGATTGATAGAAAATAATGTTGGCCGTGAGCGTATGGATGCATTCCTGACCAGCTATTTTAATGAACATGCGTTTAAAACAATTACTACTGAAAAGTTTATCGCCTATCTGAATGAACATTTGATAAAAGGAGATGAAGAACTAGCAGCTAAAATAAATATTGATGCTTGGGTATATGGCCCCGGTATACCTAATAATGCTCCAAGAGCAGATAAGGAGCGTTTTGACAAAGTAGATGCTGAAAGAGAAAAGTTTTTGTCTGGTACTAATGCTACCGATTTAGTAACTAATGATTGGACCACGCACGATTGGTTGCACTTTTTAAGAAAAATGCCTAAGCCATTGACAATAGATCAGATGGCTACTCTTGACAAAGCATATTCGTTTACAGAAAGTAAGAATAGTGAGATAGCAGACCTATGGTATATTATGGCAGTATCAGCAAGTTATGAGCCTGCTTATACTGCGATGGAAAACTTTTTGATCAATGTAGGTCGTCGTAAATTCTTAACACCTCTATACAGAGAAATGATGGAAACGGGGAAAGAGGATATGGCTAAAGCTATTTACGAGAAAAGTAGAAATAACTACCATCCATTAGCACAAACAACATTGGATGAGCTAATTAATAAGTAGCATAATAAATACTACTAAAATTTATTCAGAGGTCAGTGAGCAATATGGTCACTGACCTTTTTTTGTCAGTATTTTTCTATGGTGTTTTATGCTCAATTTTGTATTTTTATTATATGACAAGAGGGTTGCGAATGATAAAAAAGGCGGCAGTATTATTGCTTGTACTCACTTCTTTAGGGTTTGGTGTAGATTATTATACTGCTCAAGGTCGCCTGCCTAATGTCTTTACTCTCGTGCCTTTTCTTCTTCTTATTGTTGTATGCCTGATATGGTTGGTAATGTATGTGTTTAGGTTTATTGTAGATAATTCTAAATCATAGTTATTAGATATGTTTGTTAACTACATTTTGCAAATAGGGTATTACTTCTTTTTCAAACCAAGGGTTCTTGGTTAACCAAAAACGATTGCGTGGAGATGGGTGAGGTAGAGGAAGCATATTAGGTAAGTACTCTTTGTACGCTTGTACTGTTTGGGTTAGGTTACTTTTTATATTTTCTTGCAGGTAGTATTGTTGTGCATACTGGCCAACAAGTAATGTTAATTCAATTTTATTCATGCTGTCTAAAAGCATTTTATGCCATTGGGGTGCACATTCTTTTCTAGGTGGTAGGTCTCCTGTTTTCCCTTTCCCGGGGTAGCAAAACCCCATTGGTACTAGTGCTATTTTAGATTCATTATAAAAAATAGTTTTGTCTACGCCTAGCCATTTTCTTAATTGGTTCCCGCTAGGGTCATCCCAAGGAATTCCTGTTTCATGTACTTTTCTTCCGGGAGCTTGTCCTACAATAAGAATTTTTGCTTGTTCACTAACTTGAATAATTGGACGTATGCCATGCTCTAGATATGATGCACATATGTTACAATCGTTTATTTGCCTAATTAGATTTTTCACTACTGAAAGGTACGATGTATATAATTATTGCAACAGATAGGATGCTATTGCTACATGTTTATCGTTATGATAACTTTTAAGCCCTTGTGTATTTATTACCTTTGTGCGAAACAAATACATAAAATCGTTAAATGAATTATTTAGATCAAGTAACACAATTAGCTATTAGTTATGCGCCCAAAGTACTAGGTGCTGTCATTACATTATTTATTGGTTTCTGGTTAGCTAGAGTGTTGGCAAGTAGATTAAGAAAGGTTTTAGAAAGTAAAGATGTTGATGAGTCATTAGTCCCATTTCTACATTCATTAGTATTGATACTGATAAAGGTATTAGTTCTATTTAGTGCAGCGTCTATGTTCGGGCTTGAAGTGACTTCTTTTGTGGCCATTTTTAGCGCTGTTGCATTTGCTGTAGGTATGGCTTTGCAGGGTAACCTAAGCCATATGGCAGCAGGTATTTTGATCCTGTTTTTTAAGCCATTTAGAGTAGGACACTTTATTGTTACTCAAGGGTATTCTGGTACAGTAAGAGAAATTCAAATATTCAATACTATTTTAACTACGTTGGATAACCGTGTGATCATAGTTCCAAATGGTGCAATAATGTCAGGTCCTATTGAAAACCTTACTGCTAATGATAAGCGTAAAGTGCCTATGACTTTCGGTATAGGTTATGGCGATGATATTGATAAAGCTCGTTCTGTTATTAAGCAGGTGGCAGATGGATGCCCTGAAATAGATCATGACCAACCTGTTGATATTATTGTTACAGAATTAGCGGATAGTTCGGTTAATTTCTCAGTTCGCCCATGGTGTAAAACTGCTGATTATTGGACGGTGTATGCCTATATGCACGAACACATAAAAAAGGCATTTGATAAAGAAGGTATTGGTATTCCATTCCCACAAATGGATGTACATCTTCATAAGAAAGATGCTTAATGAGTTAGTCTAGTTTCTTATAAAGTAAAAGCCTTGCAGTATTGCAAGGCTTTTACTTTATGTATGTTTATTGTTGCCTTTCTAGTAGGATAACAGCGTTGCTATTTTTTCAGCAACCTTATCAGCGTTAGGTAACATCGCCTCTTCGAGTTTCATGTTCATAGGCACAGCAGGTAGATCAAGTGCACCTATTGTTTGTACCGGAGCATCTAAAAATTGGAAACAGTTTTGAGCAATTCTGCCAGCCAGTGCTTCGCAGAAAGAGTTACGCAGCTGTTCTTCTGTTAATACGATACACTTACCATGTCTCTTTACACTATTGAATACTAATTCTTCATCAAGAGGGTAGATGGTACGAAGGTCAATCACCTCTACTTTGTCAGGGAATTGTTTTGCTGCATTATATGCCCAGTGCACTCCCATTCCATAAGTAACAATACATAAACTCTCTCCATTGTCAATAGCTTCTTGCGACGCTGCTTGTACAATATTCCCTTTTCCAAAAGGTAGTATGTAGTCCTTGTCGGGTTCAATACATTTAGCCTCTTCAGTACCAGGCACCTTGCTCCAGTATAGACCTTTATGCTCTAGCATCATTACAGGGTTAGGGTCATGAAAGGCTGCTTTGATCAGACCTTTTAAGTCTGCCGCATTACTTGGGTAAGCTATTTTAATTCCTTTTATAGTAGCTAATGTGCTTTCTACACTACCACTATGATAAGGACCACCACCACCATATGCACCAATAGGTACCCTTAGTATACAGCTAACAGGAAACTTTCCACATGTTAAATAGCTACTTTTACTGATCTCTGTAACCAGCTGATTGATAGCAGGGTAGATGTAGTCTGCAAATTGAACTTCAACTATTGGTTTGAGTCCTAATGCACTCATGCCTACAGTGCTACCTATTATATAAGCTTCTTGAATGGCTGTGTTAAAGACCCTGTCATCTCCAAACTTATTCGCCAATGTTGCTGCTTCTCTAAAAACACCTCCAAGACGTTTACCTACATCTTGCCCATAGAAAAGACATTCAGGGTATTCGCGCATTAGCTCTTCGATGGCGTGTAGTGCGGCATCAACCATGACTACTTTTTCGCCACCAGCTGGTTTACGAATGCCTTGCTCCTCTGTTATCGGCGTTGGAGCATATACATGGTCTGAAACTGTACTTGGGTCAGGGTCTGCAGCTGCAACTGCTAGATCAAATTCCTTTTGTGCATATGCTCTTTCTTCCTGCTCAATATGGTCAAGCATAGAAGCGGTCATGCCCTGACGTTGTAATAATAGAGCACGAAGTTTTGGCCCTGGGTCATCAACACTATGCTTTTCCAAGTCTTCATCGGTACGATACCATTCTTTACGTACTCCTGATGTATGGTGACCTAATAGAGGCACTTTAGCATGTACCAATATTGGTTTACGCTCTTTTCTTACCCAATCGATAGTATACTCCATCGTTTGGTAGGAGTCGAGGAAGTCACTACCATCTACACGCACGCGCTCCATTCCTTTAAAACCAGCTGCATACTCGTAAGCATCCATGGTTCTTGCCTCATCGCTACTTACTGATATGCCCCAGTCATTATCTTGTACTAGGTAAATAATTGGTAATTGGTGTAATACGGCAAATTGGAAAGCTTCACTTACCTCACCTTCTGTAACACTACCATCTCCCAGTGAGCAGATGACAACAGGAGGTTTCTTGTAATCTTTTAGTTTTTGCTTTTCAATGTATTGTATTCCTTGAGCAACACCTGTTGTTGGTATTGCTTGCATCCCTGTAGCACTGCTTTGGTTTATTATTTTAGGAAAACCTTCTCTTCTGCTATTAGGGTGGTTGTAATATGCCCTACCGCCTGTAAAAGGGTCGTCACCTTTGGCTAGTAGTTGTAGCATCATTTCATATGGTCGGAATCCCATTCCGAGCATTAGGCTTTCGTCACGGTAGTATGGACTTACATAATCGTCAGGTTTTAATAAAAATCCTGTGGCTAATTGTATAGCTTCATGTCCACGAGACGTACTGTGTACGTATTTGCAAATTTGCCTATTCTCATCATATATATCTGCCATAGCTTTGGCAGTCATCATAAGGCGGTATGCCTTTAGTAGCAGGTCTGTCGGAAGTTTGTCTTTTTTTCTATCCATAATAAAAGCATAGCAAAAGTAATGTCTTATTGTGATAAATTAGCGGATGTATAGCTATTTGTGTTAATATCACTGGAATATTATGTTTTGTTAAAAAGCTCCTCTCAAACCATTACCAGTTATATTTTTTCTGTCTTCACTTTCATAAGTGAATAGAACCGCTATTTTTGTTTTTACTTAAACCAAGTATATGCAATCTTTCGATTTTAAAAAGCTACTGCCACATCTGTTGATCATTTTAGGTTTTATAGTATTGGCAGCATTGTATAGTTATCCTCAACTTCAAGGTGAGGTTCTTAACCAACATGATATTGTTTCATGGAAAGGTATGGTGAAGGAAGGTATGGACTATCATGAGAAGACTGGTGAGAATGTGTTATGGAGTAATTCCATGTTTGGAGGTATGCCTACATATACACACTATGTTCCTGAATCAAATAACTACATATACAGCATTCAAACTGCCATTACTACCGTGTTAGGCAAGCCTATAAGCTTTTTGTTTATAGCAATGTTCTGTTTTTACATCCTGATCTCAACTTTGGGTGCTAATAAGTTGATAGGTATAATAGGGTCTATAGCATATGCTTTTTCATCGTATAATGTGATCATAATTGGCGCAGGACACGAAACAAAAATGCTAGCTATAGCTTATATGCCTGCTGTAATAGCAGGATTGCTATTGCTATATAGGGTCAAGTGGTGGCGTGGCGTGCCTATATTGGGTATATCATTGGCATTGATGATATCTACAGGGCATTACCAAATAATATATTATACAATATTTATAATACTTGCGGCTTTGATCGATTTGTTCATAAAAGCAATCAAGAATGGTGCATTGAAGAAATTCTTTATCAGGTCGTCAATAGCTGCAATAATCGCGTTGGTTGCATTAGGGCCAAATATGCCTAGCTTTTTAACAACATTAGAATACAATAAAACTACCATGCGTGGTGGTAATAGTGAATTGACCATAAACCATGATGCTAGTAAGCAGCAGAGTAAAAATGGTGGATTAGATAAAGATTATGCTTTTAGGTGGAGTAACGGTAAAATGGAAACGTTTTGCATACTAGTACCAGGTTTATATGGAGGGTCTTCGTCTGAAGACGCGGGTGAAAATTCGGCAACTTATGATAAGCTAACTAGCATGGGAGTAGGGGCACAAGATGCAGCTAGAGTGTCGTCTGCATTGCCATTGTATTGGGGCGATCAACCTTTTCTTTCAGGTCCGGTATACTTTGGTGCTATAATTTGTTTATTGTTTGTATTAGGACTGCTTGTAATAAAGAGTCCTCATAAATGGTGGCTTGTTGCTGCAAGTGCTTTTGGTATCATGATGTCTTGGGGAAAGAATTTTGAAATGATAAACTTCCTTCTTTTTGACATTCTACCTGGTCTAAATAAATTCAGAACGCCATCTATGTGGTTGGTTATTCCGCAAGTGTTATTCCCCTTACTAGGTATGTGGGGGCTATATGATATAGTTCAGGAGAAGGTGAGTAAAGAGGAATTATGGAAAAAGGTAAAGCTGTCTGTTATTATTACTGGTGGTTTGAGTTTACTACTGGGTGTAGGTGGTAGTATGTTTTTAGACTTCAGGTCTGATAATGATGCACAGATCCTTCAACAATACACACAGTCATTTGGTAATAACCAACAGGCAGCACAACAAGTAATGAGTGCTATATATGAAGATAGGGCTGATATGGCTATGAACTCGTCATTAGTAAGTGCCTTATTCATATTGTTAGCAGGTGGACTACTGTGGGCATTTGCGCAAAAGAAGATCAAAGGTCAACAGATGCTTATTGGTCTCGCCATATTGGTGACCATTGATCTGGTGAAAACAGATACACGTTATTTGAATGAGTCGAATTATATAGAAGAGGATGCTTATGATGCAGCTTTTATTCCTCGACCAGTTGATCAACAAATAAAACAGGATCCTGACCCTTACTACAGGGTGTTGGATTTAAGTAGAAATACCTATAACGATGCTATACAATCATATCATCATAAGACCATTGGAGGGTATCATCCTGCAAAAATAGAAGCTTATCAAGATATGATAGATATTCACCTAGGTGGAAATGGCTTTAATGCCGAGGTGTTGAATATGCTGAATGCTAAGTATATTATATTCGGAGGGCAGGGAGGTCAAGCTACGGCTTCTCCTAATCCTGGTGCTTTAGGTAATGCATGGTTTGTCAATAATATTAAGTGGGTGGAAACAGCAGATGAAGAAATTTTATCATTAAGTGCTCATAGACTTGGTGATACCTCAACTGTTCCTGATGCATTTAATGCTGCTACTACTGCTGTTATCAGAAAGTCTTTTGAAAAAGAACTCGGTGATGGTGTAATTGGGAAAGATAGTACAGCTTCTATTAAGTTGACAAAATATGGTCTAAATGACCTGAGTTTTGAGTCAAATAATAGCCAAACGGGACTGGCTGTGTTTTCTGATATCTATTACCCATATGGTTGGAAGGCATATGTAGATGGGCAAGAGACGCCTATTGTTAAAGCAAACTACATATTAAGAGCTATCAAGATACCTGCAGGACAGCACAAAATTGAATTTAAGTTTCATCCTGATAGTTTCTACACTGGTAATACTATTGCATTAATATCGAGTATTCTACTTATATTAATGACGATAGCGGCTATTGTCATGATGTTTAGACAGGGGCAGGCAGGTACAGAAACTAAAGCATGAGTAGTATTATCTCAAAAGTAATTCGTAAAGCTTTTCGTCTACGTGAGGAGATGAGTGTAGGCTTTTATGTTACTGACTTTTTGTTTCGTAAGCTATTTCGACAAAATTCGGGTGTGAAGTGGGCTGTACATCATACTGCTACAATTCATTGTCCTGAAAGGATAACTCGGGGTATAGGTACTTATCCAGGGGACTCGCCGGGAGTATATATAGATGCTAATAATGGTATAAAGATTGGCGATTACACTAATCTGGGTCCTAACGTTGGTTTGATATCCTCAAATCATGATTTTGTAAATAATGACGAATATGTAAAGGCTCCACCTATAGAGATCGGTAATTTCTGTTGGATGGGAAAGGGGGCAACAATTTTACCTAGTGTGCAGCTTGGCGATTTTACAATGGTAGGTGCTGGTGCTGTAGTTACTAAAAGCTTTAAAGATGGATACTGTGTAATAGCAGGCAATCCGGCAGTAATAATTAAACAACTAAATAGAGCCGAGTGTGAAGCTTTTGCAAAAAGCAAACAGCAATAACGGATATATCGGTAATTCGATACTCATCTTTCTTATTAGGGTATTTCCTTCGTTGGCAAATATTCTAGTGGTAGTTTTCTTTTCGCGCTTATTGGATAAAAGTGCTTATGGTGTTTATCAAAACTTTTGGGTAAATGTATTACTACTAAGTGCTATAGCCTCATTAGGTATTCAATCGTTTATCGTTACCTATACTTCCTCCTCCATAGCATCGCTACTTAAGTCTATGCGTGTTTCTCAGTATCTATTGCTTGTGTCTTGGGTGCTACTTGTAGGGGTTGTTTTTGGGCTATTGCAAAAAGCTGAAGTAGGATTGAGCGTTGCCTTTGCTGCTACTTTTCTTTCTGTTTATGCCTTTAGTATCATATTCGAGTCTTTATTAACGGCGTTTAGGAAGTTTAAGTTGTTAGTATGGCTTAGCTTATTTCATACAATTGTTTTTGGATGGTTGCACTGGTTATATGTTAATAGACAGGTTACGCTGAAGGAGTTATTTGTTTATTTATTGATATTAGGGGTAATACGTTTATTGCCGTATGTGTATGTAAGCTTTAAGGAAATTGCAAAGCATGATAAAGAAAGCCATGATATTAAAGCTGTAAGAAGATTGTGGTTGCATATTGGTTTTTTTGAGATTTCGCAAAGACTACTTACGTTAGTTGATAAGTTCATCATTGGCTTGTTGTTGAGTAGCGAACTTTTTGCCATATACTTTAATGGTACAATTCAAATTCCTTTTTTGCCATTATTGCTAGGTGCTGTAGGTAGTGCCATGCTAATGCAAATGGCTGATGACAGCAAACAGGTTGATGAAAAGCTGATCAGGATGGTAGCTCATTCAGGTCAGGTATTGTCTGCAGTGGTCTTTCCTCTATTTTTCTTCTTCTTAATTTATAGGTATGAGTTGTTTCATGTAGTTTTTACCAATAAATATGAGTCTGCAATACCCATATTCTTCGTCTCGATATTAGTACTGCCACTTAGGGCGTATAATTTTACTACTGTTCTACAAAATAGGCATAGAGGAGGGTTGATCAATATCGGCGTTTTTATTGATCTATTATCCATACTATTATTACTATATCCTTTGTATCAATTGTTTGGTTTGCCCGGTGTAGCATTAAGCTTTGTGTTAAGTAGCTATATACAAGGAGCATATTATCTTTATCAAACAGGAAAGCTACTTAAAGTCCCATTTTATAAGTTAATACCATTAAAAAACTGGTTGATAAAGTTAGTTGTCTTTGGCGGTGTTAGTATTGGTTTACATTACATGTTTGTTCAAACGTTTACCGAACAAATTGTGTTAATTTTGGGAACAGTTGTGACAGTAGTAATAGTTGTACTAGCTCTTATTCTAGAATTAAAGCAAAACTCAAATCTTGATGGCCAATCAGTTCAGAAGGAAGAAGCTTAAGAATATTAATAACACAGGCTTTACTAATAATAGTAATGTTGAAGGGGGGCGTTTGACCAATAAAGATGGCAGTATCAATGTTCAGAAGACAGGCAGGCCTTTTTGGGAGCGTATCAGTATGTTCCACACATTGTTGCGCATGCCTTGGTGGAAGTTTTTACTGAGTATCTTTGCAGTTTATTTTGTCATCAATCTAGTTTTTGCTACACTATATGTTGTTATTGGTGTGCATAACCTTACAGGTATTGCAGGGCATGCAGATGATCTATTGAACGGTTTTGAACAAGCTTTTTTCTTTAGTGCGCAAACATTAACTACCGTAGGTTATGGTCATATAAGTCCTTTGGGATTAGCTGCCAATGTTGTGGCATCCATAGAGTCCTTTGTTGGTATACTATCTTTTGCATTAGTTACCGGTTTATTATATGGTCGTTTTGCAAGACCACAGGCATTTATGATGTTTAGTGATAATGTTTTGGTAGCCCCACACAAAGGTAAAAGAGCTTTGATGGTTAGATTAGCTACCTATAAGAATAATCATATAACCGATGTGGAGGCTATTGCAACAATGGCTATGCATATGCGAGAGGCTGACGGGAGACAAGTAACCCGCTTTTTCAGGTTGGAGCTGGAGATAACAAAAATTGCCTCAATGGCATTGAGTTGGACACTAGTTCATCTCATAGATGAGAAAAGTCCATTATTTGGGATGGGGCATGATGAAATAATGGATGCTGATATAGAAATACTATACAATATGAAAGGATTTGATGACCATTTCTCCAATATTGTACAGCAAAGAACATCCTATACGGTCTCTGAAATGGTATATGGGGCCAAGTTTTTACCCATGTTCCATAAGTCAGATGATGGAAATACTACGGTATTAGAGTTAGATAAGATAAATTTGCACGAACGGGTTGACGTACCGGAACCTGTTGATATTGATGAATTAATAAAAAGTTAGACATGATTGACATGAAAGAAACATTGACACAACAATTGTTAGAAAGGGAGAGTAAGTATAGTGCCCATAATTACCACCCATTACCTGTGATGTTGACCAGAGGTGAAGGCGTATTTGTATGGGACGTGGAAGACAAACGTTATTACGATTTCCTTTCAGGTTATTCAGCGTTAAACCAAGGACATCGTCACCCTAAGATCATGGATGCATTAATGGAGCAAGCCAATAAGCTTACATTAACTTCAAGAGCTTTTCATAGTGATGTATTTGGTGAATTTGCAGAATATATTACTCAATACTTTGGCTTTGATAAAGTATTACCAATGAATACAGGAGCTGAAGCTGTAGAGACGGCATTGAAATTGGCTAGAAGATGGGGATATGCTGTGAAGGGTATTCCTAACAATAAGGCAAAAATTATAGTTTGTTCTGAAAACTTTCATGGACGTACTATTAATATCATTTCTTTTAGTACAGATCCTGAATCTAATAGTGAGTTTGGACCATATACCCCTGGTTATGAAATTATACCTTACAATGATCTAGAAGCATTAGAGAAAGCACTGAAAGCCGATGATGTAGCGGCATTTATGCTAGAGCCAATACAGGGTGAGGCAGGCGTTGTAGTGCCAGATGAAGGATATCTTGCTAAGGCTTATGATTTATGCAAGCAAAACAATGTATTATTCATAGCGGACGAGATACAATCTGGTTTAGCGCGTACAGGTAAAATGCTTGCTTGTGATCACGAAAATGTACATCCGGATATATTGATATTAGGAAAGGCATTATCGGGTGGCGTTTTCCCTGTATCTGCAGTATTGGCTGACGATGAAGTGATGCTAACGATACATCCGGGTGAACACGGATCTACTTATGGCGGTAACCCTCTTGGTTGCAAGGTAGCTATTGCTGCGTTGAAAGTATTGAAGGAAGAAAGAATGGCAGAACATGCGGCAGAAATGGGTGTATATCTTCGCCAGCGTTTGAAAGATTTAAATAGCCCACTTATATCAGTAGTAAGAGGTAAAGGATTGCTGAATGCTATTGTAATTAAACACGAGAACGAAAATGCAGCTTGGGATATCTGTGTAAGAATGAAAGAAAATGGTCTATTAGCAAAACCTACTCATGGTGATAAAATTCGTTTTGCACCACCACTAGTAATTACAAAAGAACAGTTGGATGAATGTATTGACATCATCGACCGTAGCTTGAAAGATTTTGCTTAATGCAGCAGGATAATACTAGTCAAAGCTTTTATACATCGGATATATGGACGAATATGATCGTTGGTATATCCGATGGGCTTTCTATACCGTTTATTATAGTTACAGCCTTTAGTAATGTTGTTGTTAATAACGAGGTAGTTATATGGATAGGTGCTATAGCAGCTGGTATGGGAGCAATAGCAATGGGGGTGGGTAATTATCTGTCTAATAAAGAACAACTGGAAGAGCAGCTGGGTATATTAGATGAACGCGAGATTGAAATAATGATAAGCTCTGGTATCACTAAGGAGATCATTGAAAAGATGGAACTACATGCTTTGAGTAATAAAGAGAAGTGGGAAGTCTTGGTAGATGAATATGGGTTAGGCTTAGCTAAGCCTGATGTTAAGCGAATAAAACAGACAGCAGTTTCTGTTGGATGCTTTTATTGCTTAGCTGGTTTGATCTCAATAATACCTTATTACTTTACAGCTACTACTAGTGAAGGTAGGCTATGGTCTGTTATCATTACTTTGTCTCTATTAGGGTTGTTTGGTGTTGTAAAAGCTAAACTTACAGGTTTGTCTATTGTAAAAGAGCCAGCTCGACTATTGGTCATTACTTCTACAGCTGCGGCTTGTTTATATTATGTTACAGGTTTGTTTTAGTGTCTTTTATTTCTACCAAAGCGTCTTCAGGATATTGTATATGCTCTAGGTATAAACCATGACCAGCTACACTAAAGTCTGCATTTCCGCAGTCTTTTGATTCTATGATCTTTTTGAACTCGTCAATCGTATGCCTTCCTCTGGCTACCTGTAGTTGTGTGCCTACCAGTCCACGCACCATACCCCTTAGAAAACGATTGGCCTCCACTATGTAGTGTAGCTCATTGTCTCTTTCTTCCCAATAAGAATCGAATATCGTGCAGTTATAGGTATAGGTTTGCGTGTTTCTTTTTGAGAAGGTTTCAAAGTTGGTGTATTCTTTTATGATTTCTGCAGTTTTATGGAGCGTATTGATGTCAATACTAAATGGATAAAACAGGGAGCGGTTATGAAGAAAAGGGTTTTTACGATTATGGATTTTATATCTGTACCTTCTTTTCTCGGCTGCAAACCTAGCATTTAGTTCAGGGTCGTTGGCTCTGTAAAGTGCTTTTAATGATATAGAGAAAGGGAGTAGCGCATTAACTCGATAAACAAAATTAGAAGGAGGTGTTTGGTCGATGTCGAAATGAAAATAGCTACATAATGCATGCACTCCTTCATCTGTACGGCTAGCACCAATTGTTTCTATCTCTTGCCTAAGTAAAGTAGATATTGCTTGATTAATTGCTAATTGTACAGTAGGTAGGTCTTTTTGTATTTGTGACCCATGAAAAGCCCCACCATCATACATTACCTCCAAAAAATACCTCGCCATAATTTTCTCTTCTGTTCGCAATATTACTTTTTTAAGCCCAATAGTTCATATCTAATGCTTGAAAGCTACGCTTTGTAACATAATATGTTATTTTCGAGCTATTGATTTTGTATGTGTGGTATTACAGGTTTTATAAGATTTAGAGATGAAGTAGCTGCTTCTGTCTTAGAAAGTATGAATAATACTATTCGTCACCGAGGGCCGGATGATGAGGGGTATGTATGTATCAACGCAGAAGGCGTTTTAGATAGTTACTTTGGTGAGGATAGTGTTGAGGAGATCAAGCATAAGAATAAACATATACAGAGTGCAGGTACATGTAGTGTCGGTTTAGGCTTTCGAAGGTTGTCTATCATAGATCTGTCTTATCATGGACATCAACCAATGGTTTCGAAAGAGAATGGTATAGCCTTGTCCTTTAATGGTGAGGTATATAACTACAGAGAGTTAAGATTAGAATTGTCACAACTAGGTGCTCGGTTTGTAAGTGATACAGATACAGAAGTGATATTGAGAGGGTATGAGCAGTGGGGAATATCTGTAGTAGAAAAACTAAATGGCATGTTTGCCTTTGTTTTGGTTGATAATAAGAAAAGTAGACTGTTTTTAGTGCGCGACAGAGTTGGAATTAAACCGTTGTTTTATCATCGGTCTAACGAGGGGATTACATGGGCGTCAGAAATAAAGGCGGTTTTAAAAGCCCCATGGGTAAAGCCTGATGTTAATTGGGATGGCGTATTTGCTAATTATCAACTGCAAACAACACCTTATCCATATACTTGTTTTAAGAACATAAGTTCTATTGAACCTGCTTCTTTTTTAGAGGTCGATATAAATACCAATAAGGTAACCAAGGTTAGGTATTGGGATATTCCTGTTGACAAGGAGAAGCAAACAATATCAGAGCAAGCTGCAGCTAAAGAACTGGAGGCGCGTTTGGAACAAATAGTTTCTATGCAATTACGTTCAGATGTTCCTGTTACTTCTTTGATGAGTGGCGGTATAGACTCGACTACTTTAACAGCAATGTGTGTGAAGAAAAACAGCAATTTTCATGCTTATACTTTAGGGTTTGATGGAACCGGTGAAGGAGCTGATGAGTTACCTCAAGCGATAGCTATGGCTAAAAAGTTGGGGGTGAAACATCATGTCCATTATTTAAAGCCCGAAGACGTTTTAAATAACTTGGATGCTACATTGAAACATTTTGAAGAGCCATATTCAAACTTAGAGCCGGGGTTTGCTGCTTCTGATTATTTACATAAAGAAGGTTACAAAGTGGTGATGAATGGGCTAGGTGCAGATGAGGTGTTTGGTGGGTATGCCTATTATCTCAGCTATATGAAATGGCAGTTGCGTTTACGCTATGCTAAATATAATAAGCTAATACCTGCATTAAGTGATACGATCAAAAAAGTAAAATATCATCTTGAGATAGATACTGTTCTAAAGTTTCATACACATCATAGAGAAGGAATGAAGACATATGAGCTACCTCAGTTAACTAGTATGCCTGTACTTTCTTTAGCAGAAATGTTGAGTGATGATAAAGGGAGTTCATTATTAGATATTCCTGAAGCATTGTTTTACTATGATATGAGAAATTATGTAGGCGCTCATCATGTTTATCGTGATGATCTGAGTGCTATGGCACATAGTGTGGAAATGCGCTATCCTTTTCTTGACCATGAATTAATAGAATGGGTGGCTACACTCCCTATAAATATTCGCTACAGTACTATTATTAATAAACCACTTTTGCGCAAGGTGTCTGAAAAGTATGTTACTCATGATAATCTTATTATGCCTAAAAAAGGTTTTAGTTTGCCATTAAATAAATGGTTGCAGAAAGATAATAGTATTCAAGATTATGCTAACGAAAAATTAACTGCGCTTAAGAAAAGGCAGTTGTTCAATAATGCGACAATAGATAAGTGGTGGAAGAGGAAAGATGAAGGGGTATATTTTACTAAACTTTGGCAACTAGTTACTACTGAAGTTTGGCTGTCTGAATATATAGAAGCCTAATTTTTTACGGTTTGTATATTTAGGTACAAATTGGAGGGAATATATTTATGAATATATTTACCTTATTCTTTCACCTAAAAGTTTACAGCATATTAAATGTTGTTCAAAAAATATAGTTCATTTTTACTTATTGTAATAAGTATTTCTTTCTTATTCGGGTTAGAAAGTTATGCTCAAGATGAGTACCGATACCTATTGCATAAAACCTATGCCGAAAGGGTCCCTTTGTTTGATACAACAGTCTTTCAAAAGCTAAAACATGCAGATAGTGCTGACTGGGCAAAGGCATACACGACAATAAAAAGGCTTGCAGAAAAAGAAGGCGATGAAGGTCTTTTGATGGAAGCAAAACTAGGTAACTGGTATTATCTAAAACATAATAACTATTATGGGAATGAAGAGGCGGTAGATGAATTGAAGCTTCTTCTTGATGAAGCCAACCAGAAAAGTTTAGATAAGTATGTAGTATTAATTCGGTTTGAGCTTGCTGGTCAATATTTTTATCATCTACACAATTATCAAAAAGCGTTTACTCAATACATAGAAAACTATTCTGCCGTAACTCAGATTTCTTCAGCTGATCTACCTAATAAGAAATCTATAATAGTTCATACGGGTAATGCTTATTATAACTTTAGAGACTATGTAAATGCAAAGAAGTATCTCTTAATTGCCGATACAGTCAATAATAGTTGGCGGACAAAGGTTGGAATTCAATGTAAAAACACATTAGGTTTAATACACAGGAATAATAAGCAATACGATTCAGCTATCTATTATTTTGAACAGTGTATTGCAATAGCAAAACAAACACAAGACAGTATTTGGGAGGCTATAGTTTTGGGAAACATTGGGATATCATATTACCAGCAAGGTTTTTATGAGAAGGCTATTCCCTTATTGAAAAGAGATGTGGAAGGAAGCTTTTCTTTTGGTGCATTTGATAACGGGGTTAACTCTATTGTAAAGCTTGTAGATGCTTTTGTTGAGGTAGGTGATCTTGAGCAGGCTAAACTCTATCTAGACAGAGGGTGGAGGTTTGCAGATAGTATGCGAGATAAGACAAAGCACTTACCTGCATTATATAATGTGTCAGCTAAGCTCATGATAATGTCAGGTGACTATAAGCAAGCACATCATCTTAGAGACTCTGCAGATCTATATGCAAAAGTATTAGTAGAAAGAGATGATATAATGCAATTGGCCCGTGTTGAAACAAGAATTAGACAAGAGGTGCATGATAAGGAAATAGAAAAACTAAATGTTGAAAAGGAGCTTGTTACAACGGTGCGTAATGGATTATTGATAGGTCTGGTACTATTGACAATTATTACCTATTTAATCATTAATAGGCAAAGGATTAAGCATAAAACAAACCGTAAAATTTTATTATTTGAAAAAGAGCTTACGGAGACCAAACTCCAAAATGCATCTGCTCAGCTAGAAAGCTATACTAAGAGCTTGCAAGAAAAGAATCTTTTGATCGAGAAGTCGACAGACGAGATCAACAGATTGCAAGAGAATCTTGATCAGTTAGATAGCGAAAAAAATGATAATGTGATTTTGCAGCAGCTATATGATTCCACAATACTTACTGATGGAGAATGGGAGGAATTTAGACGATTGTTTGAGCAAGTACATACAGGTTATATTAACCGTTTGAAGGAAAAACTACCAGGTCTAAGTCCTGCCGATATTCGTTTTATAGTGTTGAGTAAACTAAAGTTATCCAATAAAGAAATGGCTGGCATACTTGGTGTTCAGCCCGATTCAATGAGAACATACAAGTATCGACTTCGTAAAAAGTTTAATATAACCGACGACGAGACCTTATCCTATATTATCGATACTATATAATAGATATTACACTTATTTCATTTTAATTGTATCTATAAGTTGTTGTTTAGTAATGTTGTCACGCTTTTGTGACGCCAATACTACCATATTGTAACGCACAATAATTGACTGGAGAATTGTTCCTGAGCATATTTACTTAATGCTCGTTATATCCAAAAATAAGTTTGGTTTTAAGAGGCGACACTTGATTGTCCTGGTGGTAATTGTCGTGTATATGATCATAGGTTTTTCCATTTGGTATGCCTATGAACAAAAGGTAAAGGCATTGAATGGAAGGATAGATGAGATAAAGACAAGGAATGATAGTTTGAATAAATATAAAAATACAGATATATGATTGCCGGAAGTATTAAAGGGTTTCAGAAAGTGCTATTCAGTATATGCCTATTACTAATAAGTAGTGTGGCTTATGCTCAAGCACCTTCTATAACAACACAGCCAGTAAATAAAAGTGCATGTGCGGGTTCTAATACCACATTTAGTGTTGTAGCCAGCAATGCAAACAGTTACCAGTGGCAAGTAAGCACAAATGGCGGTAGTACATGGAGCAATGTTTCTAATGCAGGTATTTATAGTGGTGCTACAACAAGTACATTAACACTTACTGCCGTTACTACAACTTATAATAGTTATAGGTATAGATGTATTGCAACGGGTAGTGCTAGCCCGGCTGCAACTTCTAATTCAGGCACCCTTACTGTCACGGCTTTACCAACGGTTGCTTCCGTAACAGGTGGTTCTACCTGCGCCGGCGTTAGCGGACAAGTGAGTGCTGTTGCCTCTACGGGAGCTAGCATTAACTGGTTTGCAGCTTCAACAGGTGGGAGTGCTATAGGTACGAGCAGTACTTTGACAATTCCTAACCCTACAGCAACTACAACTTATTATGCTGGAGCTACAATAGGAGGGTCTGGCTCGCCAGATACGGCTATGACTCCATACAATACCAATAATGGCCAGAGAGGTGCAATGTTTGATATTGTTACCAATACGGCTATGACTGTGACAGGTTTTGATGTCAATATCTATTCAGGAACTACAGCCAATTATTATATATACTATAAGGTAGGTACCCACGTTGGGTCGGAGAATAATAGTGCAGCGTGGATACCTCTTGATACGGTATATTCTCTCACCTCTGCCGGTAATAATGTGCCTACGCCAATGGGTTTCAATATTTCTGTGGCACTTCAAGCTAATACGAGATATTCATTTTATATAACAAACGATTTTGGAGGAGGAACTTCTTACACAGACGGGACATCAGTCGGTGGTTTCTGGGCAGGTAATAGTGATGTTACTATTTACCAAGGTGTAGGTAAATCTTTCCCTTTTGGACTAACATTTACTGTAAGAAATATTAATGCAACAATGTACTATACAACTTCTGCAGGTTGTGTTAGTGCAGCAAGAACAGGGGCTACACTAACGGTAAATGCAAATGCAAATATTACAGCTAACCCGCCTAACAGATCAATTACAACAGGTAGTAATACAACTTTTAATATTACAGCAACAAACGCAACAACTTATCAATGGCAAGTAAGTACCAATAGTGGTAGTACGTGGTCTAATGTATCTAATGGTGGTGTTTATTCTGGCGCTACTACAAATACACTTAGTTTAACAAGTGTTCCAAGTTCATACAATACCTATCAATATAGATGTATAGCTTCTAACGTTTCCAATTGTCCAGATACTTCCGCTGTAGGCACACTAAGTGTGTCTGGTACGGCACCATCAATAATTGGGCAACCTTCAAATAGTATTATATGTGAGGGTAGTAATACTACTTTTAGTGTTACGGCAACTGGTACAAGTTTGACCTATCAGTGGCAAGTGAGTACTAATAGCGGTGTGAGTTGGACGAACCTTTCCAATACGGGAATATATAGTGGTGTCACTGCCAACAATTTAACATTAACTAATGCTACTGCCACCTATAATGGTTATCAGTACAGATGTGTAGTAACAGGTGCAGTGTCTCCGGCAGCTACTTCAACGGCTGCTTCACTTACTGTAAATCTGGCACCTGCCATCACAGCACAACCTTCTAACAGTATTATCTGCTCTGGTGCTACTACATCTTTTAGCGTTACGGCAACTGGTACAAGTCTGACCTATCAGTGGCAGGTGAGTGCCAATAGTGGCGTGAGTTGGACCAATGTTACTAATACAGGTATCTATAGTGGGGCAACTACAAGTACATTATCGCTTACAGGCGTTACAGCCACTTATAATAATTATCAATACCGCTGTGTAGCATCAGGTAGTTGTACTCCAAGTGCAACCAGTAATGCTGCGATATTAACTGTAAATGTAGCACCAACAATAACAGTACAGCCTAGTAATAGTACCATAGGGGCTGGTGGCAATACAAGCTTTAGTATTACAGCAAGTAATGCAACCGGCTATCAGTGGCAAGTAAGTACTAACAGCGGTGTAAGTTGGACTAATGTTACAAATGGTGGTGTGTATTCTGGTGCTACTACAAATTTGTTATCGCTTACTGCTGTATCTGCTTCTTATAATAGTTATCAATATCGCTGTGTAGTATCGGGTAGTTGTACTCCTAATGCTACTAGTAATGTGGCTACGCTTACTGTAAATGTAGCCCCTGCTATAACTACACAGCCTTCTAGCAGTATTATCTGCTCTGGTGCTAATACCTCTTTTAGCGTTACTGCAACAAATGCTACAGGTTATCAGTGGCAGGTGAGCACCAATAGTGGTGTAAGTTGGACCAATGTTACTAATACGGGTATCTATAGTGGAGCAACTTCTAATACATTATCACTCACTGCAGCTACTGCTACTTATAATAGTTATCAATATCGTTGTGTAGTAACTGGACTAACTACGCCCAATGCTACTAGTAATGCTGCGACGCTTACAGTAAATATAGCACCCGTTATTACAGCACAACCTTCTAATAGCACTATCTGTTCTGGTGCTAATACTTCATTCAGCGTTACCGCAACAAATGCTACAGGTTATCAATGGCAGGTGAGTACCAATAGTGGTGTGAGTTGGACAAACGTGACGAATACTGGTATTTATTCAGGAGCTACAACAAGTACACTTTCTTTGACATCTGCTACAGCCACTTATGATGGTTATCAACATCGTTGTGTGGTTTCAGGAAATTGTACGCCAAATGCTACTTCTAATGTTGCTTCTTTGTCTATCAATGTTGCCCCAACTATTACGGCACAACCAAATAATAGTATAATTGGTGCAGGTAGTAATACGAGCTTTAGTGTTACGGCAAGTAATGCTACAGGTTATCAATGGCAGGTGAGTACCAATAGTGGTGTGAGTTGGTCAAATGTGACGAATACTGGTATTTATTCAGGAGCTACAACAAGCACGCTTTCTTTAACTGCGGCTACAGCAACCTATAATGGTTATCAGTACCGTTGTATAGTTACTGGTCTATGTACACCAAATGCTACAAGTAACACAGCGACACTAACGGTAAATTCTGCGCCTGCTATTACAGCACAACCTACTAATAGTGCTGTATGTAACGGTGCTAATACAAGTTTTAGTGTTACAGCAAGTAACGCAACAGGTTATCAATGGCAAGTAAGTACTAATAGTGGTGTGAGTTGGACTAACCTTACCAATACGGGCATCTATAGTGGAGCAACTACAAGTACATTATCATTGACAGGTGTTGCTAATTCAAATAACGGTTATCAATACCGCTGTGAGGTTACAGGACTAACAACACCTAATGCTATAAGTAATGCTGCTATATTGACTATTAATATACCACCTGCCATTACAGTGGGTGCATCAAGTACGTCTGAGTGTGAAGGTGGAAGTACAAATTTTTCTATTACTGCTACTAACGCAACGGGTTATCAATGGCAAGTAAGTACAAACAGTGGCGTCAGTTGGACGAACCTTGCAAATAATGCTATATATAGCAATGTTGCGGCAAGTACACTAGGTATTGCTAATATTACTTTAGCTATGAATGGCTACCAGTATAGATGTATAGCTAGTGGAGCTTGTACCCCAAATGCAACGAGCAATGCATACACGCTGACCGTTAATGAACTACCTGCTATTACTGCACAACCAAATAACAGTACAATATGTGCTGGCGCTAATACAAGTTTTTCAACAACAGCTACTGGCACTGCACTTACTTATCAATGGCAGGTGAGCACTAATAGTGGAGCTACGTGGACTAATTTAACTAATGCTGGTATCTACAGTGGTGCTACCTCAAATATATTATCCCTTACAGCGGCAACAGTTGTATATGATGGTTATCAATATCGCTGTGTGGTAAGTGGTACATGTACACCAAGTGCAACGACTAGTGTAGCTACTTTGACCATTAATACAGCGCCTGCTATAACCATGCAGCCTGTAAATACAAATGTATGTAGTGGAGGAAATGCTTCGTTCTCAACTATAGCAACAGGCACAAACTTAACCTACCAATGGCAAGTGAGTACGAATAGCGGAGCAAGTTGGAGCAACTTGACAAATGCAGGTGTCTATAATGGTGTAACTACAGCAGCATTGTCCGTAACAGGTGCTACTGCAACAGAAAATGGTCATCAATATCGCTGTGTGGTAAGTGGAACATGTACGCCAAGTGCAACTACTAATGCGGCTACTTTGTCTATCAACTCTATATTGACCATTAGTAGTCATCCTTCAAATAGTATTATCTGTGTTGGTACTAATACGTCCTTTGCTGTAGCAGCATCAGGCACGGGAGTAACTTATCAATGGCAAGTGAGTACTAATAGTGGAGCTACATGGACTAACTTAACCAACGCTGGTATTTATTCTGGTGTTACCACTAATACACTTGATTTAACTGCAGTAACTGTAGCGGAAGATGGTCATCAGTATCGTTGTGTTATTAGTAGTACGTGTACCGCACCTGCTAATTCTAATGTGGGTACACTTACCATCAATACATTACCTACCATAACAGCACAGCCAAGTAATAAAACGATATGCGCAGGACTTAATACAACGTTTGGTATTACCGCTACAGGTACTGGAATAACTTATCAGTGGCAAGTAAGTACTAATAGTGGAGCAACATGGAGTAACTTGATCAATACAGGTATTTACTCTGGTGTTACTACTAATGCTTTAAGTCTAACTGCTGCAACAATCGCTGAAAATAACAATGAGTATCGCTGTGTAGTAAGTGGAACATGTACACCAAATGCAACGAGTAATACTGCTACTTTAACAATAGAGACAGCACCAACAATAACTACACACCCTGCTAGTACCACTACTTGTGATGGCAGCAATACAATGTTTAGCATTACAGCAACAGGTGCAGGTTTGTCTTACCAATGGCAAGTAAGTACCAATAGTGGAGCTACATGGGGTAACTTGACCAATACAGGTATCTACTCAGGTGTTACAACAAATACGCTTGCTTTAACATCCGCCACAACTGCAGTAGATGGTCATCAATATCGTTGTATAGTAAATGGGACATGTACGCCAAATGCTACAAGCAATGCGGCTACATTGACAATTAATTCAACACTAACTATCAATACACAGCCTATAAATAGTACCATCTGTTCTGGTAATAACACTACATTTACTATTGCGGCTACAGCATCTGGGCTTAGTTATCAATGGCAAGTAAGTACCAATAGTGGAGCAACTTGGAGTAACTTGATCAACGCTGGTATTTATGCAGGTGTTACTACAAATACATTAAGTCTGACAGGAGTTACTATTGCAGCGCATAATAATCAGTATCGTTGTGTGTTGAATAGTACTTGCACACCTCCTGCAAATTCCAATGCTGCAACACTAACAGTAAATGTAGCCCCAACAATAACGACACAAGCTAGTAATAGTACAATATGTCAAGGAGATAATACCTCGTTTAGTATTACTGCAACAGGTGCAGGCTTAACCTATCAATGGCAGGTAAGTGTCAATGGTGGAGTAACATGGACAAATGTCACTAATGCTGGTATTTACACAGGTGCTACCACCAATACATTAAACATTACCGCAGCATCAATTGCTGAAAATAATAATCAATATCGTTGTGTAGTAGGTGGTACATGTGTGCCAGGGGTTAATGCTAATGCTGTTACACTTACAGTAAATGAACTTCCGTCTATTACTACACAGCCTATTAATAGTACCATTTGCTCAGGATCTAATACTAGTTTTAGCATTACAGCATCAGGTACGGGCTTAACTTATCAATGGCAAGTGAGTACGAATAGCGGCGCTACATGGAGTAATTTAGCTAATGTTGGTATCTACTCAGGTGCTACTACTAGCCAGTTGAACTTAACAGCAGCAACTACAGCAACGCATGGTAATCAATATCGTTGTATTGTAAATGGTACATGTGCTCCATCTGTTACAAGTAATACTGCTGCACTCACTGTAAATACAGCCCCCGCTATTAATACGCAGCCAGTTTCTGTTACTATCTGTGAGGGTAATAATACCATCTTTAACGTGGTAGCTACTGGTACAGGCTTAACCTACCAATGGCAAGAAAATAGTGGTAGCGGATGGAATAATATTACCAATACGGGTGTGTACAGTGGTGCAACTACATCAACTTTAAATCTTGCCAATCCTCCTGCTGCTATGAGTACTAATCAGTATAGATGTATTGTAGGAGGTGCATGTGTACCAGGGGTAAATACTAATGTAGTTACACTCACCGTAAATGAATTACCATCCATTACAACGCAGCCTGTTAATACAACTATTTGTAGTGGCGATAATGCCAGCTTTGGAATTATTGCAACGGGAACAGCATTAACTTACCAATGGCAGGTAAATAACGGTAGTGGCTGGACAAACGTGACCAATGCGGGTGTCTACTCTGGAGCAACAACCAATATGCTTAGTCTAACAGCAGCGACTACAGCTTTACATAGCTATCAATATCGTTGTGTAGTGAGTGGGGCATGTACACCTTCTGTAACAAGTACCTCTGCTTCAATAACTGTAAATTCAGCACCAGCTATCAGTACTCAACCTATGAATAGTACTATTTGTGAGGGAGGTAATACTTCTTTCAATATAGTGGCAACAGGTACGGCATTGACTTATCAATGGCAGGTAAATAATGGTAGTGGGTGGAATAATGTTACTAATACAGGAATATATACAGGTGCTACTACTAGTACGCTTTCTTTAACTGCGGCTACAGTTGCTGTAGATGGTTATCAGTATAGATGTGTAGTAGGAGGTACATGTGTACCAGGTGTTACGTCAAGCGGTGTGATATTGACTATTAATACCTCACCTGTTATAACAACACACCCCCTTGCAAAAGTTATATGCAGTGGTGATAATACTAGCTTTAGTGTATCGGCCATAGGAACCGCTTTGACTTATCAATGGCAAGTGAATAGTGGTAGTGGTAGTGGTTGGTCTAATGTGGCTAATGCAGGTGTTTATTCAGGAGCTACTACTAGCACATTGAACTTAACAGCCGCAACTACAGTAGTACACAATTATCAATATCGTTGTATAGTAAGTGGAGCTTGTATGCCATCAGTAACTTCTGCTGCTGTTGGTATAATTGTAAATATTGCTCCTGCTATTTCTACGCAACCAACTAATAGTACTATTTGTGAAGGAGGGAATACTTCTTTTAATATAGCCGCTACAGGAACAGCTTTAACTTATCAGTGGCAAGTGAATAGTGGTAGTGGCTGGTCTAATGTAACCAATGCAGGTATTTATAGTGGCGCTACTACTATAAGTTTAAGCTTGACAACAGCATTGGCCAATGTGAACGGTTATCAATACCGTTGTGTATTGACAGGTACATGTACACCTTCAATTACATCTAATACAGTAACGCTTGTTGTTAATACTTCACCTGTTATTACAAGTAATCCTGTTAGTGCTACTATTTGTGCGGGCAGTAATACAAGTTTTAGTGTGTCGGCTACAGGAGCAGGTTTAACTTATCAGTGGCAAGTAAATAGTGGCACTGGTTGGAGCAACGTGACCAATGGGGGAGTATATAGTAATGCTACTACAGCAACATTGAACATAACTACAGCCCCAACCTCTATTAGTATTAACCAATACCGTTGTCTGGTTGGTGGTACTTGTGTGCCATCAGCAACTACGTCGGCAGCTACTTTGATCGTTAATAGCTTGCCATCTATAGTAACACACCCTAGTAATACCGTTACTTGTGTGGGAAGTAATACTTCTTTTACTGCACAAGGTACTGGCGCTGGTTTGGTATATCAGTGGCAAGTAAATAGTGGTAGTGGTTGGACTAATATTAGTAATGGAGGCATTTATAATAATGTAAATGCAGCAGTATTAAATATTAATGGAGCTACGGCAGCTATTAATGGATACCAATACCGTTGTATGATAAGTGGTACATGCCCACCTACTGTTATTACTAATGCAGCTACATTAACAGTAAATGAATTACCTGTCATTACCAGTCATCCAAGCAATAGTGTAATATGTGATGGTAATAGTACTACCTTCAGTGTGAGTGCAACAGGTACAGCAGTAACCTATCAGTGGCAAGTGAATGCAGGTGGTGGTTGGAGCAATATTGGTAATGGTGGAGGTAATGGTATGTATAATAATACTAATACCGCTACTCTTAGTATTAATGGTGCTTCTACTGTTGTAAATAGCTATCAATATCGTTGTGTTGTAAATGGTTATTGTACACCACCGGCTATTAGTAATGTAGCAACGCTTACTGTACACCCAATCGTAACACCTGCAATAACGATTATTGCTTCAGATACTGATATTTGTGCTAATACTTCAGTTACTTTCACAGTAACATCTATTAGTAATGGAGGAAATAATCCGTCTTATCAATGGAAGAGAAATGGTGCAAATGTGGGTGGTAACTCTACTAGCTATACTACTACCAGCTTGTCTAATGGAGATGTGATCACTTGTGTGTTGACCACAACAGCTCCTTGTCCTACATCTACCACAGCTACAAGTAATGGGGTAACCATGACAGTGCATCCACTATTGTTGCCCACTATAAATGTAACAAGTGCTACGGCGGACTCAGTATGCGCTACAAGGTTAGCCTCTTTTACGGCTACTACTACTAATGGAGGTACTGCTCCAACCTACAGATGGTATGTCAATAATACCTTGGTGGGTTTTAATGCAGATACATTTAGTACGAGAGGGTTATTGAATGGAGATATAGTTAGTTGTGAGCTTACCAGTAATGCACTCTGTGCAACCCCTAAAACAGTAACAAGTAACAAGATAGCTATGCGTGTAATACCGCTAAGTTTCTCAACAGCAAGAATAGATGCCACACCTACAGATGAGATATGTGAAGGAGAGCAGGTAGCTGTATATTGTTATTATACTAATGGAGGAACAACTCCTGCGTTTGATTGGTATTTAAACGGTGTGAAAACGAATAATATATTCGGCTCGTATACAAGTACTGCTTTTAAAACTGGAGACTCTATTTATTGTGTGTTTACTAATAGTAATGTTTGTCCTGAACCTGTTGTGACCAATACAGAGATAATGACGGTACATAAAACACAAACTACAGGAGTTTCGCTTACTGTAAGTTCAGGTAATGTAATTGCTCCGGGTTGGTTGGTAACGTTTACTGCAATACCTAATAATCCAGGTGCTAATCCTAAATATATATGGAGGAAGAATGGGCAAATAATAGTAGGGGCAACAACCGATACTTATACTACAGATGATCTGAAGTTTGGTGATAAACTAAATGTGACCATGAAAGCCGACTGGCCATGTGTAGTTGATGAATATGTAACCAGTAATACTATTAGAGTAAATATACCTGCTGGTGTTACTGCCACTACTAAAGTGGATAATAAAATAACATTGTTCCCTAATCCTAATAATGGTCAGTTTGTATTGAGGGGCAAAATTGGTGGTCACTCAGGTAAAGCCTTAATGTATATCAGTAATCATCTTGGTCAAAAAGTATACAATACGAATGTTGACATTATTAGTGGAGCGTTTGAAAAACAATTTGACCTATCTGGTCAATTGGCGAAGGGTATGTATATGGTCACAGTTGAGGTAGACAATAAAATGTATCATCAACATGTTGTGATATTTGAATGATATTAATTACATGAAAGGAGCGTATTCTTACGTATACCTTATGCAATTGCTATAAAATGGTAGAGGTGCCATTATTGCCTTGTTTCTTTTTGGAGCAAGGCAATTTAGTTTCAATAAATAAGGAGTTTCTAGAAAGAAACTCCCTTTAAAATCAACACTATAGAGATAAGACTATCTCTATGTTCCAACCTCTCTCTTATGAAGCATTAACTATTTGGTAATTCACTTTTTTAAATTGGTGTAACTCTTGCTTTATATTATTGACTCCATCCTCCGCCAAGTGATTGATAGATATTAACCATAGCATTCATTTGCTGCATCTTTAGTTCTACCATTTCAAACTTTGCTTCTACAGCATCGCGTTGTGTAAGTAATACTTCCATGTAGTCGGCACGTGCAGATTTGAACAGCTTTACAGATATGTTAATTGATTCTGTGAGTGCGCCTACTTGTTGTGTTTTTATCTCGTAACTGTTATTAAGGTTATTGATTTTAGATAACTGATTAGCAACCTCGTTATATGCTTTTAGTATAGTTTGCTCATAGCTATAGATGGCTTGTTGTTGTTTAGCATTGGCATTCAGATATTTGGCTTTTATCTCATTCCTATTAATAAGAGGTGCTGCTAAATCTCCCACCAGCGAGAATATAAGTGACTCAGGCTTTTTAATTAAGTAAACTGCATTATAAGCTTGTACGCCAACACCTCCCGTAATACGCAAAGAAGGGTAGAATGCTGCCTTTGCAGATTTTACATCCAATTTTGCCGCCTTCAGTGCAAGCTCCGCCTGCTTTATATCGGGGCGGTTACTTAATAATTGCACAGGTATACCTGCTTTAGCATTTATCAATTCTGCATCTACAAACTTTTCAGAACTTCTTTCTATGTGTTGTGGGTATCTACCTGCAAGAAAATTTATTCTGTTTTCTGTTTCTGTTATACGTTGTAGTATTGCATATCTCAGGCCTTTTGTTTTTAATACCTCTGCTTCAAACCTGCGAACAGCCAGTTCGTTTGCTTTTGCTGCATCTTTTTGAATCTTTACAATATTTAGCGCATTGCTTTGTATCGCTATATTCCTATCTAGGATGTTTAGTTGATTGTCTAATGCCAAGAGCTCGTAATAGGAACGTGCTATTTCCGAAATTAGGTTTGTAACTATAAAGTTTTTACCCTCAATAGAAGATAAGTATCTGGCAACGGCTGCCTTTTTAGCATTACGTAGCTTTTTCCAAATATCAACTTCCCAAGATGCATCTAAACCAACTAAGTAATCTTGTAGCGGTTCTGGTGTTTCCTTTCCCGGTTCTATTTCTACATTTTTCTCAAGCGCACCAATGTTTGTATATCTAGAAACTTTATTTATTCCACCTGCAGCGCCAATGTTTACTTCGGGTAGGTATTTACCTTTTTTAGCCCTTACCTCGTTACGGCTAATTTGTATCTCCTGAAATGTTATTAATAACTCTTGGTTTTTATTTAATGCAGTGTCTATCAGTGTTTGCAGATAAGGGTCAGTAAAATATGTTCTCCAATTCATTGTTGCTGAATTGGTAGTATCTACTGTACCTGTCGCATATGTCTTTGGAATAGTTTTGTTCAGCTTCGCTTCTATTACAGAAGGAGCTTTGCATGCCTGAAATGTTAGTATCAGGCATGCTGTTAGAATGTATGTATATTGTTTTTTACTAAACATTTTATTCTACGATTTCTTCTGTTAAAGGATTTTCATCTTCATTTTTTATTAATGTACGTCCCTCGGCAAGCCTGCCAAAGATGTAATACAAGCCAGGCACTATAATGACCCCAAATACAGTTCCCAGTAGCATGCCACCGGCAGCAGCTGTACCTATTGTCCTATTGCCAACTGCCCCAGGACCTGTAGCTACAACTAATGGTATCAAGCCAGCAATAAACGCAAACGATGTCATCAATATTGGACGAAAACGAACCTTAGCACCTTCAATGGCTGCCTTTAGTATTGTAGCCCCTTGTTGGTGTTTTTGTACTGCAAACTCAACTATTAGTACCGCATTCTTGCCAAGTAGCCCTACAAGCATTATTAGTCCTATTTGTGCATATATATCATTTGCGAGACCCATGATCTTTAATAAAATAAATGCTCCAAATACGCCTGCAGGTAGTGAAAGAATTACTGACAACGGAATGATGAAACTTTCGTACTGGGCTGCTAATACTAAATAAACAAAGCCTAGCACTATGAGGAAGATGTACAGTGCTTCGTTTCCTCGGTTTGTTTCATCTTTGGATAAGCCTACCCAATCAATATCATAACCACGAGGTAATGTTTTACTTGCTACTTCTTGAATAGCCGCAATAGCCTCACCTGAACTATAGCCTTTTGCTGGCGATCCATTTATGGCAGAAGATGTGTACATGTTATATCGAGTGATCTCGTTTAAACCTTGTTTCTTCTTTATTTTCATAAAAGCAGAGTAGGGAACCATTTCATCTCTATCGTTTTTTACATATAGGTCCAAGAGGTCTTGCGGTAGTTTTCTATATTCAGGTGCAGCTTGCACATATACTTTGTAGAATTGCCCAAAGCGTATAAAACCTTGTTCATAAGTGCTCCCGATAAGAATAGATAAAGCATCCATAGCGTTACCTATAGATACCCCTTTTTGCATAGCTACTTTGTTGTCTATCTCTAGTTCATACTGCGGATAGTTAGCAGCAAAAAAGGTGAATAGTCCCGAAAGTTCTTTACGTTTCTTGAGCTCTTTCATAAATTCGTCATTTACTTTCTCAAAGGACTTGTAGTTTCCGGTATTTGTTTTGTCCAATAGTCTTAAAGAGAAACCTCCGGCAGCACCATAGCCAGGTACGGCTGGTGGTTGGAAAAACTCAATCGTTGCACCAGGTATTTCTTTCGATCTTTCTTCTAATTCTTCTATGATCTCTTTAGCGTTATGTTTTCTGTCTGACCAGTTTTTTAAGTTGATCAAACATGTACCCGCATTAGAACCACGACCTTCTGTCAATACCTCATAACCAGCCAATGCTGAAACCGATTGTATACCTTCTACTTCTTCTGCTATATGTTGTAGCTGACGAGAGATGTCATTAGTTCGCTCCAATGTTGAGCCAGGTGGAGTTTGAATAATAGCATATACCATGCCCTGATCCTCAGCTGGGATAAATCCTGATGGCAGTTTTTTAGTTGTAAAAAATATCCCAGCACAAAAAGCTGCTAGTATACCAAATGTAATTACCCTCCTGCTGACAATAACATTTAAAAGTTTCACGTACTTGCCCGTTAGCCTCTCGAATACTCTGTTGAACAGACTAATGAATTTATCTATAGGCGTTTTCTTTTTAGGTTTGCCATGATCGTTTTTCAGTATCATAGCGCAGAGAACAGGTGTTAAGGTTAATGCCACTATGCCTGACAATACGATAGATGTGGCCATGGTTATTGCAAACTGTCTATAGAATATACCCACAGGGCCAGTCATAAATGTTACTGGTACAAATACAGCCGTCATTAAAAGTGTGATGGCGATAACCGCACCACTTATTTCCTTGAGGACCTTTTTTACAGCTTTGTATGGAGAAAGATGTTCTTCTTCCATTTTGGCGTGTACTGCCTCTACTACCACTATCGCATCATCAACAACAATACCAATTGCAAGTACAAGTGCAAAAAGGGTAATAAGGTTAATGGTTAGTCCAAACAGTTGCATGAACATAAAGGCTCCAACAAGAGATACCGGCACTGCAATAGTAGGTATAAGGGTAGATCGCCAGTCGCCCAAGAAAAGAAATACCACCAAGGCTACAAGGATAAATGCTTCTATTAAAGTATGGATCACCTTTTCTATCGACGCATCTAGGAAGTGTGATACATCATAACTTATTTCATAATCCATTCCTGGAGGAAAGGAACTAGCCTTAATTTCTTTTAGTTTTTCTTTGAGTTGCTCTATTACTTGGCTGGCATTACTACCGTAGTTTTGTTTTAGTACTATAGCTGCTGAAGGCTTATTGTTTAAGTTAGAGTATATGTCATAAAATTCACTACCTAACTCTATATCTGCTATGTCTTTTAAATATAGTTCTTCTCCGTCTGGTGTAGCTCTTATGATAACTTTCTCATATTGTTCAGGTTTGTTGAATCTTCCTTCATAAGTTAAAACATATTCAAGTGATTGAGATCGCTTGCCATCACTACGTCCAATTCTTCCGGGGGATCCTATTATACTTTGCTCGCTCAAGGCTTTCATTACCTCTTCAGTTGATACGTTGTAAGCTCTCATTCTGTCTGGTTTAAGCCATACACGCATTGCAAACTGCCTGCTGCCCAATATTTTTGCACTAGCAACCCCTGTTATTCTTTGTAGTTCAGGTAATACGTTAACACTTGCATAGTTATACAGAAACTTCTCATCTGTATTTTTATCATTGCTATACAGGTTTACATACATCAACATATTGGGCTGAACATAGTTTACTATAATACCCTCCCTTTGCACGAGCTCTGGTAACCTGTTTGTTACCTGTTCTATACGGTTCTTAACATTTACTACTGCTTGGTTGGGGTCTGTACCTAGGTTAAATACAACTTGAATAGTTGCTTCTCCTGCACTAGTGGCATCAGAGGTCATATAACGCATACCTGGTACACCATTAATAGAGCGCTCCATAGGTATGAGTACTGAATTGACCAAAACTTCTGCACTTGCCCCGGGATAGGCTACACTTACCAATACCATAGGAGGTGCAACGGAAGGGAACTGAGATTTAGGCAGATTGGTCATTGACAAAAAGCCCAGAAATAGAATGACAAGCGATATAGATATCGCAAGCACGGGCCTGTGAATAAATCTTCTAAACATTTGTAATTTTTTCTGGGTTAATTATTCTGTATATAATTTTAGATTGGCGATAACTGACCGCGGCTTCTGATAGTCGTATTGTATCTCTGCACCGTCTGTTACCTTACGAAGACCTTCTAGTAGTATTTTATCCGTTTCTTTTAGATCATCAGAAATAATATAGAGGTCAGGCATTTCAGCATCAACAGCTATAGGTTTTAGTTTTACTTTATTTTCTCTATCTATTACATATACATACCTCTTGTCCAATATCTCAAAAGTGGTTTTTTGTGGTATTAAGAGGGCATCTTTGAAAGATATACTTGTTTGTATATTGCCTGTTTCCCCATGTCTTAGTAATCCTTTTGGGTTAGGGAATGTAGCTCTGAAAGCAATATTGCCCGTTTCGTTATTAAAGTCAGCTTCAATAGCTTTTACATAGCCACTTTGGTCAAATAATTTATTATTAGCCATTAGGAGTTTTACCTTCATCAGTGTATCGTTTTTTTCTGATGATTTATATTCCAGATATTCCGCTTCAGGCACATTAAAATACACCCACATCTCGCTATTGTCTGATAATGTTGATAGCAGATCTCCTTCATCAACAAGGCTACCCAGTTTTAAATGAAAACGGTCAATGATACCGTCAAAAGGTGCTCTTATTTCTGTGAATTCAAGATGAACCTTGGCTAATGATAATTCAGCTTTTGCTTTGTCGTATTTTGCTTTAGACATAGCCAGCTCGTTAACGGAAACGATATCACTGTCAGCCAAGCGTTTGGTGTTTTGATACTCGATTTCTGCCACTTTAGCTTCAGCCTCAGCGCTTTTAAACTCAGCCTCATATATCTTGGGCATTATCCTAAATAGCAGCTGTCCTTTTTTTACAAATTGACCTTCGTCTATTAATATTTCTTGTAGATATCCTCGCTCTTGAGCGCGAAGCTCAATATGGCGAGCAGCGCTTATTTGGCAAACGTAATCTTTGGTAATTGATGTGTCTGTTTTTAATGGACTTGTTACTAAGAACTTTGTTTCAGTTTCTTCTTTTTCTTGATGAGACATGCAACTTGTGTATAGCAATATCGCACACAAGCTCGAAAGCATGAGTATTCTCTTCATAACTTATGTAGTTATTATAATAAATAGATGAGTATGCCAATAAAGACGCAAGTAAACTTCTGCGCGATATGTGTAGGCAGTACAATAAGTTTTGTGACTGCTATTATAGCAGTTGATACGTGATCAAAAGGGGGGAGGACTTATACGGTATCTAGCTTAAGCCGATGGAAAAGAATGTATAGTTTGTCAGAACAGTAGTTTGGCTTATCGTCTGTTTCTGTTACAATGTTCTGGCAATGTTCTGGTGTTTCGTGATATACTGTGTAATAAGTAGGTAGTAGGTCTAAATAGTTTAAAGTACTATTATCGTCATCATTTTCAATATCTAGATCTGCTACAAATTCTGCTGTTACATCATCGTAAACTAGAGACTTCTTTAGATTGGAAGATTGCGTAGCACCAACAATAAGCAAGAAGAGTGCTGTAAAGAGCACCTTACATGTAATGCTATACTTTTTTGCAATATTAGTTTGCATATCTACGCTTGTAGTATACAAATGTAGATACTTATCTATAACAATTCAATTTTCTTTTATAAAAGAGATGTTAAAGAAGTGGTAAGTAATTATAAGTCGATAAGGAAGTCTTTGTAGAATGAGATAGGAGTTTTGTATAACCAAAATGTTCATTCGTTGTATCAAGCATCTTGATTTCTACTAAATGTATATACTTTGCAGAGTATGACTAGCAGTAGTTTTTTACTAATGTTAGTCTTATTTATAAACCTAAACCCTTTTCTTATGAACCTACGAAAACTTAAAAGGTTGCAGGTATTTATCTGCTGCTTTGCCTTGTTGTTCATTACTCAGGCGGGTACTGCCCAACAAAAAGAAAGCAAAAAAAATGAAAAAGAGGTTGCTACATCTAAATGGAAGCAATATGCAAGCAACCCCAATCTCACCTACAAGCAAATAGTAGAAAATTGCGATAAGCTATTTGCAGAATCTCAGGAAACGGATACAGCTGAAGATGGAGACGCTAAACGGTATGCCCGATGGAAGTTTTTCTGGCAGAATCGATTAGATGCAAAAACAGGTAAGTTGCACTCCTTTTCTGAAGCCTATGCCCTCAAGCAAAGAGCTAATGCTAAAACAGATTACTGGAGAAACTGTAGCGGAGAAGATGAAGGTCAACCATGGAACTTTATTGGACCTCAGGGTATGGCCACTCCTCATTTGGGTAGAGTAACTGATGTGCTTGTTAACCCAAATAATAAGAATGAGATATACATATCGAATACCTTTGGTGGAATTTGGAAAACAACAAATGATGGTGCTAGTTGGGTATGTCTTACTGATAATGATGCCCAACTTGATGGGCTAGGTGTTAGTAGCTTTGTTGTCGACTTTTCTCAAACACCACACGTTATTTACGCAGCTATGGGGTCTACAGAAGAGGTGGTGACACATAGCGCAGATCAAACTTTCTCTGTAATGAAATCTCCTGATGATGGACAAACATTTAGTGTTGTTAATGGTCTACAAATAGGTAGCCTTAATTGGGATAAGGAAGATAAAGTTATGGATATGAAGATCCACCCTTCAAGCGGAATGGTGTTTATTACAACAAGATACAAGGTGTTGAGAATACACTCTGGAACTTTTGTAACAACATTGCTTGATTATTCAAATTTAAATGCTGACCCTGATAGGCTATTTAAAGGTTTCCATAATATCACTTTTTTAGAAGCTACTAGTAGCCCTTACAGACCAGCTCCTATGTTTATTACAACACAAGGTAATTTTGATGGTTTTTTTACAAGTGCTTTATTATTGAAAACAGACAATTGTACAGATATTGTTAACACTCCTACATTTACTAACATTACGTCAAATTTAACTACAAGTGCTTTTAATGCTACTACTGATGTAGTAACTAATGGTGCCTTTACTAATAATTCAAGTAGTTGGTTAGGCTTTAGTCCTTGGGGGCAAAATACAGCTATTGGCGATGGCGTTTGGGAGTGGGTAAATGGCGCTGCAGAAAATTATTTTAATTGGTCTCCTACTAACTTGTTACAAGGATTGTGTATGGAAACAAAGGTGCCTGGAGTTTTTGGTAGTGTTAATACGCCGATAACTTTTAATACAAAAGTAGATTTACCAGTTAATACTAGACTAGTGATCAAATTAAAAGATATGTCTAGTCAGTATGGTTGGGTTTTCGATCCTTCTTGTCTTACTTCTGGTACTGGTACGCCAATAACACTTTATGATAGTGATACCGATCCTTCTGTTATAGCAAGCCACGGTAGTAACACATTTGTTTCAAATTATAACATACCTACTTATACAGGAAATATTAGCGGTGGTCATTATAACCGTCTGGTATTTGAAGTGCAATTTAAAGCCGGTTATATTGGCTATCAACGTGTAAAAGTTGATGATGTTTCATTGACACAGCCTAATATACACCATCTTGTTGCTGGCTATTCTCCTGCAACTCCTAATACTTTATATTCTTTAGTGATGCCAGACTTTTTTGCTGGCACATGTCATATTCAAAAAAGTACAGACTACGGTTCTACTTGGACGGATATGGGGAATTTCTCAGGTGTTAATAATAGAGGGAATTTCTACAATGATATGGAGATGTCTAAAATAGATGGAAATAGAGTTTATCATAATGGTCTTTCTTTCTATTCTTTTTATAATGGCAATTCAGGCGCAGCAAGTGTGGCTTCGGGTTGGGGTGTAAGTAGTACTCACGCTGATGTTAGAAGCATGTATATTCATGATAATGGAAATGGTACTGAGGATCTTTTTGCAGGCCATGACGGAGGATTATCTGTATATAGAAATGGATCATGGGAATGCTTAACATGTGAGCCTACAGCAAAAACAGATGTATTTGATTGTAGCCAATCATTTGGTATAACATCTGATGTTCATAGCGGAGATGTAATGGTTGCTGCTTTTGATAATGGTATTATGACATCAAACATGCTAAACTATAAGGATTGGACCAATAGTCTTTATGCAGACGGCTGGTTTACCAAGTATGCTAAACGTCAGGAGTTATCTGGTACTTATATCGTGAACTATGGTGGAGGACAAACTCAGAATATATTGATAGGCGGTTCATCTTATACTGGAGGTGGCGTAGGTAATATTCGTAGCAGTCACCTATTTCATACAGGCTGGTATACCAAGCCTAAAACTACCTATGAAGGAGAATATTATGCTGGATATCATATTTTCAGATTAAACATTAATCAATCTACCAATTCACTAAACTGGAATGACCTGTCGGGAAGTTGGGCTATTCCGAGCAATAAACCAATATCAGCTTATGCAGCTCATCCTAATAACAAGGATATGATCATTGGTTATTCGTCAGGTCTGTGGGATGGTACTAATGGTAGCTTTTTCTACACGTTTAATGGTGGTACTACATGGGGTTATCATCATAACGCAGGTAACTCTAGTAAGATATTTAATAATTACATTCCTGTAGATATGTGTATTGATCCATTAGAATATTTTGCACCGGGTCATTATAGAGCTTGGGCAAGTATGAGTTGGTACGGTGCGCCAGGTCAGGATAGAGTACACTGTGGTACATACCAAAATGGTTCATGGACTTGGATAGATTATTCTGACGGTTTACCTGACGGACCAGTAAATGCAATAGTATATGATGAGCAATCAAAAACACTATTTGCAGGTACTGATATTGGTGTTTATGCAAGAGATGTTGATGATCCGGGTAGTGCATGGCGTTGTTTCTCTAAAAACATGCCTAATAGCATGGTAATGGATCTTGAGATCAGCTATTGTACAGGTAAAATATACGCTACATGTTATGGTAGAGGTGCATGGTCTGCAGATTTGCCACCATCTTGGCATACTTTCTTTGCTAATGATAAGGGTAATACAGAATATATACAATCGAATACAACTTGGTCAACCTATCAGCATAAAGAAAAAACAGTGATAGTACAATCTGGTTCAAAGTTGACAATAACTGGTTGTACTGTAGCTATGGGTAGAGGTAAGCATATTGTTGTAGAGCCAGGTGCTGTTTTGGTAGTAGATAATGCTACAATTACTAATGAATGTAATCGTATGTGGGGTGGTATTATTATAGAAGGTAATCCTACAGTAGATCAATCTCAAGTTAGCGTTGCAGGTGAATTTTCACCACAACAAGGTCTTGTTATTATCAGAAATGGGTCTAACATTGATAATGCTTATGTTGGTGTTTACAGTGGTGGTGCATACTATGATGGTGATGACTTCCCTCAATATTTCCCAGGTAAAGATGGAGGATATGTATGGGCAGAAAACTCAGCCTTCCATAATTGTAGACGTTCTGTATCATTTGCTGAATATGGATTTCTTCAAAGTTCTACTATCGACAACTGTGATTTCGTAGCAGATGCCGTATTGAACAATGAAGTGTATACTAACTATGATGATGGTGCAGTAAGATATGGTTCAAAAGATTTTATCGCTATTTGGGCATCCCATGGAGTTAATGTTTTAAACTCTAGGTTCTTAAATACTATCAACCCTAACAGACCTGATTTGAGAGGTGCTGGAATCGTTAGCCATAATGCTGGTTATACAGTAGATGGTTGTGATTTTACAGACCTTACAAGAGGTATTCATGCTGGTGCTGATTTTGGACAAGTAGACAATATTGAAATTAAGAACAGCAACTTTATAAACTTATGGCGCTCTATTGCAGCAAGGTTAGTAAACAACTTAATTATTACTAATAATACAATTGAAGTTGGCGAGCCGTTAGACGATCAATTAGGTTCTGTAGTTTATACCAGTGTTGGTGACATGGAGGATGAGAATAATGCCGCGTTCTATTACGATTCTTATGGTATTAATATTTCTCATGCAGATATCTTCTCTATACAAGACAATACAATTGTTGAGCATAAAGTTACACTTCCAGGTATGCCAGCAGGCCAGCTATATGCTAAGTTTGGTATTATTATAAATAATACTAACAATGATCCTGGTATAACAAACAACCCTGGTACTCAGTATGCTTATAGGATATACAGAAACACTGTACATACAGATATTGGTATAACTGCTAACCAAGACTGTAGAGGTGTACAGATAAGATGTAATGATCTGACTTCTGAGAATGAATTGCGTGGCATATTAGTATCAGAGTATTTTACGCATCACAACGATCCTAACTATCCTCCTTCTCCAGGTCTATTATCAGATCAAGGTTATTGTTTGACCAATACGTCACCAGCTGGTAATTTATTTAGAACAAATCCAATTTGTGGTGGTGAGGAACATATAGGTATTAATGCGCCTCAGCCTGGTTTGAACTTTACTTATAATTATCACTTTGCTGGTACTGCTTATGAGCCTGTGTGTTATACTGGTGCACCAACCAATATGATCATTAACGCAAATAATTGTATGGCTAGTCAAAATAATGCATGTCCTGATCCACTTCCATATGTAGGAGGAGGTACCGCAGGTGGTGGTGGTGAGCCTAAGCAAATGACTGCATTTAGCATATCAAACATTTCTAATGATATTGCTATGGCAGATAATCGCTTAGCCGCACTTAATAAAACTATACACGATGGTAATAGCCAAGAGTTACATGAAATGCTTGAAACATCTTTTTATAGTAGTTCTGATATGGCTCAACGCTTACAAGATGCTGGTCCTTATCTAAGTGACGATGTAATGATAAAAGCTATAAAGCATATACCTGCAATGGATATGACGGATATCAAAAAAGTGTTAATTGCTAATGCTGGTTTGAAGCCTGCAGTTTGGAATGCTATGTCTGAAAACTATCCTGAGTTAGCAGTAGATAATGATATGATAGCTGCACAAAAAAATCAATCTGCAAGAAAATTAAATGAAGGTATCATTAGCGATCTTGCATATGAAAAGAGCATTCATACTATGAATCTTGTTAGTAGATATAGCGACATGAATGAATGGAGCAAAATTGCAAAACTATATGCTGATAATAGCCAATACAGAATGGCAGTTCCATATTATCTTAAAGCTAACGATATAACTAGTGCTAAAAATGCTATCGATAAAATAGAAAATGAAGATTATAAAGAGGTAGCAAAACTATATATCGACAGACTGGAAAATAATAAGTTAAATGCTGGTATTTCAAATTCGGAAAAAGAAATACTAGATGCTATCGCATTACACCCAAATACAAGAGCTGGCGAAATCGCGAGAATGTGGTTGGCTCAAGAAAACGGTAATGTGGTATTAGACTTAATGCCAATGTTGAAAACTAGTAATAATGAGACAAATGAAGAAGGTGGTTTAAATAACATACCTAATAGCGAAACAATTAATGTACATCCTAACCCTGCAAATGACTATGTTGTTATAGCAAACAGTAATGCATGGGGTGCAGGAGCGGTTGTTAGTGTGTATGATGTTACCGGACGTAGAGTAGTGAAAACTATTCCGGCGCCGGATGCAAAAGCACTTCAAGTCAATACTAGTAACTGGATTTCAGGAGTTTATTTTGTCAATGTTAAATTACAAAATGGAAAAATGATAAATGCGAAGTTTATAATCAATAGATAAACAATTATTACTGTGAATCTAAGGGGGAACTATTTAGTTCCCCCTTTTTACGTATACAATAGATCCTTCAGTATTGGGTATAAATGTTGTGAATGTTCGAATTAGTTTGCAACCTAATGTTAATAGTAAAGCATCCGCATTAACTGTTGATATTATTGTTTTTTAGCTTTTGGTTAAAGCTTTTTTGTGGTAAGATTTTTTTTACGTCAGGCAACCTTTTATGTGTGTACTGCATTTATAGACATATGTGAAGGTATATGCCGTATCCTTTATGTTTTCTTATAGACATTGAACACAGGAAAAATAATGATGTCGTAATTATTAAATCTTAACTATAAAAACAAAAAAAATGAAGCGTACGTTTATTATTACTTTACTGATGTTATGGGTGAACAGTTTTACTATCGCCCAGCCTATATTACAAAATGTAGTAAATTATTCTGTTGGTGATTCGGCACATTATTATACATGCGATACAATCGGGTACTCTTCTGGAGGTTCAGGTGCAAGCCAAGTGTGGGATTATTCTAATTTGAATATAGTCGATTCTTTCGTGTTAAAAGTATTGGATAAGAATAATGCCCCATCGGGTGTTGGTAGTCAATTTGCTAAAGCCAACATTGCTGAAACAAGTATGAATGCGGATGTGTTTGTTGAAAATACTGCTACCAAGTACAGCATAGTAGGTGTAGTTGCTGCAGGTACAGGTTCTGGTCTCACAGTAATCAATTATACAGATCCTCAAATTGTGCTACAAAGATCATTAGGCTATCAAATGACATTTGTAGATACATTTTCAGTGAGTTATAATGTGTCTTCTTTTACTGTTACAGGTACGGGTTATTCTACTACAGAAACCGATGGGTACGGTACCTTAAAGCTTAAAAGTAAACAGTATAATAATGTTTTAAGGGCAAGAGTTGAGAGTGTTAGAAATGATACCATGCAAGGGATATCACCGCCTAATAATATAATAACAACACATAGTACTATGCTACTGTGGTTTGATAGTATGCATAAAGAACCTTTAATGCGCGTTGATTCAGTAAGGATTGTGTCATCTACATTTAGCAATAAGGTATTTACTGTTTCAATGCTTAAAGAAACAGGCACTACCTCTATTGGAAGTGAACAAAAAATGCTTTCTAATATAAACTGCTATGGCGAAAGTGGTATTCTAATGCTGAGTGGTTTAACCAATAACAAACAATATTCTGTAGCATTGTACAGCAGCTTAGGTAGGAAGGTGTTAGAACATAAATTTACGGCAAATAGTAGCACCCATAGTATAGCAGATAATAATATAATGCCAGGTTTTTATATACTACACATCATAGAAAAAGGGAAACAGCCAACTGTAATAAAGCTATACTGTAGATGATTTTAGTGTATCAGGTTACTTTTATTATTTAGTTGTTTGTGCAACAAATGCTCTGAATGCAGCCTACAACATTTTCAGGAAAAAGTAAAGCCTCCAAGACTGGAGGCTTCTGTTACATATAGAGGATAAGAGAGAACTTGTTATGATGCCATGTAGCTGTTGTCTATATTCTACTGCACTATTATCTGTAGCATACAAGCATTTAGTAAAAAACTTAAAGGTTAACTGCTAAAACAATGCAAGTGATGATAGCAACAAAGAGTGCATTCTTTTTAAGTGCATTTTTTTTTGCTATAGCTTTTCCGATGTGTAAAGTTGCTTGTTGTTGAAGAGTGATCGTGCTTTGCATGATTGTGTTTTTTTACTGTGTGTGTTTTTGTTTTGAAACGCCCGAGACGCTGTTGTGTGTTTTGTTGACACAAAGATGCAACAAGAACGAGCCTAGCTCCAAAGAATTATGTTTGCTTAACGCTATGTTTAGAACTGGTTAACAGGAAGTTTGTTAACGATTAACCAGCTATTAAGAAGTGAAATATGCCTATTAGGCTATAGCGTCAGACTGGTTGGGGTGTATAGATTCTTCTGAACTTAGTTTTACCATAAGATACCCTGCATAAATAAATAGGATACCAACAAACTCGGTTATGTATAATACTTCTATATAACCTGCTTTGGCACCTGCTCCTCCTATACCACCTAATAGGCAGCCAATTGCTATGAGTATATTACCCCACATACGTTTTTTATACAATCCCTTACGTGCGTACAATATTGCAGAATAAACAGCACCGCCTACTAAGAAAATAAGAGCATATACATTGATAAATGGTGTTATGTACCTAATGTATGACCACTTAAGAATATAGCCACCTAGCTTATCATGCTCACCGGGAACTAAAGGAGATCTGATGACTAAAACAGAAACAACAATGATAGTAAGGATTAAAACATAAGATAGGAAATCTGAAAATTTCGTTTTAAGAAGTAAGTGTACTGTGCCTTGAGCTAAAGGTGCGGCTCCAAGTAATGCTCCAAAGATATACCATGCTTTAAAGTTAGCAGGCATATAGCCCATAGTGGCATGAATACTTTCAGTAGCTGTACCAGCGCCATAAAAGAAAATACCTAGCATCCACCATAGTAGGTATATAGAGGACGTGTCCTTTAACCAGTGTAATAAAAGTTGGATAAAGAAGTAAGCTGAAAAAACAGATGTAGCAATAGGAATATAATTCACAAAGTTCATCATGTTACTTTTAACGGCGCAATACAAATGTAAGCTCTAGCAATATACCATAATGTTTTAATTGTCACAGAAATGACATAAAGATTTAATATATCTTTGGTAGTCAATATTTTAACCCGTCTATTAGAACTTGAAATTGTAGGTAATACTTGGTAGAATAGGAAATATGGATACTTGCTTTACCGTTGCTTTTACTCCTTGATTTAAATCCCCTTTTGTGTCTACATATAAGAAGTATGGGTTTTGTCTGCTATATACATTGTAGATAGAGAATGCCCAGCTACTACGCCATTTTTTATTGGGCTTTTTAGGTTTGGGTGTATACACAGCAGACAGGTCAAGGCGGTGGTATGCAAATAATCTATAAGCATTTAGGTCGCTATAGTCAGGTACTACATTTAAATCTACAATATAATAGTTGGTAGGGAGTGTTATCGCATTACCCGAGCCGTATACGAATACGGTTGATAAAGTCCATTTTTTATTTAATTCATAGCTGGCTACTAAAGATACATCATGTCTTCGGTCATATTTAGCAGGGTAGCGGTTACCATTATTAAGGTCTTTAAATGTTCTATATGTCCAAGACAAGGTATAGCCTATCCATCCCGTGAATTTTCCTTTGGTTTTATTGATAAAGAATTCTGCACCATAAGCCTCTCCATTACCAAAAACAAAATCCAATTCAGGATCTCTTATGGTATTAGGTACATAACCTTCGCGGTATTCCACTTGGTTATTCATGTCCTTGTAATAGATCTCTACAGAAGTCTCTACAGCATTGTCAAATAGGTTTTTAAAATAGCCTATTGAGTATTGCCATGCACTTTGTGGCCTTACTTGTATGGTGCTAGGTACCCATAGATCGGTAGGTAGGGTACTGCCATTATTTGTAATTAAGTGTATATACTGATAAGCTTTGGCTGCGCTAGCTTTAATAGAAGAAGATTCATTTATTTGGTAGCGAATGTTTAGCCTTGGTTCAAGTCCTCCGTATGTTTCTACTATATCGTTCTTGCCATATACGGTGCTGTCTGATGGGTTGCCGTTAAAGTCTAGTTGGTATCGGGTATATGGACCTGATTGTGCAAACCAAGAATAGCGAATGCCCGCATTTATTTTTATTCTTGTGTTTAAGTCAAAATCGTCCATTATATATACTCCTCCTTCATGCGCATATTTTATAAGGGCATTGTTAGGTTTCAATTCCACATCTCCCGAACTGCCTGATACTTGATTAGGAATAAATTTATGGTAAGTATATGCTAGCCCGGCTTTGAACTTATGGTTGAAAGAAGTGTAGTAGTCTAGATCTGTTTTAAAATTATAGTCTCTAACACCCGATGATAATTTGAAATCAAAATCCCCCTGATTGGCACCAAACTGAAATTGATAATCATTATAAACAGCAGTAGTGTTTAAGAATAGTCTATCGTTAAAAAGGTGGTTCCATCTAAGGGTAGCAGTACTGTTTCCCCAAGGTATGTCTGCTGCAAAAGCACCACTACTACTAGCAAATTTGAATTTGTCTCTACCGAAATAGCCACTCAAGTATACGCGGTCTTTTTTAGTAAGCTGATAATTGGCCTTTAGGTTGGCATCGTAAAAGAAATACCCTGAGTTTTTTAAAGCCTCATTAGCAAAGGGCTTAATCAAGACGTCTATATAAGTACGTCTTCCCGATAGCATAAATGAACCTTTGTTCTTTTTTATTGGGCCTTCTAGCGTTAGTCGTGATGCAATGAGTCCTATGCCACCTTCTGCATGATACTCTTTCATGTTGCCTTCTTTCATAGACACATCTACAACTGATGATAGCCTACCTCCGTAATTGGCGGGCATACCTCCCTTTATGAGTGTTACGTTCTTTAAAGCATCAGTATTGAAGACAGAAAAGAAACCGAAGAGATGACCTGTATTATATACAACTGCGTCATCTAGTAATATTAGGTTCTGATCGGGGCCACCACCACGCACGTAAAAACCAGAATTACCTTCACCTGCTGATTGTATACCTGGCATTAGTTGTAGTGTTTTCAGGATATCTGTTTCTCCAAACATTACAGGTAGCTTTTTTATCTTATCTACAGCAATGGTGATGGTGCCCATTTCTGTCCCTTTCACATTTTCATCCTTTCTGGTTGAGCGTATTTCTACCTCTTTAATTCTGGCTTGGTTCTCCATCTCCACATTGTAGGTGCTGCTTTCTGTAAGGGTAAGCTCTATTTCTTTACTTCCATAGCCTATATAAGAGTAGATGAGGTTGTGTTTTCCTGTAGGTAATGTTATAGAGTAGAAACCGTAGGTATTGGTTTGTGTGCCAATTTTTAAGTCTTTAACATATATAGTAGCCGCAATAAGTGATTCACTACTACTGGCGTCTCTCACATATCCGCTTATCGTCACCTTGTTTTGTGCCAATAGACAAATAGGAAAGAATAGGAATAGTATAATTATTATATGCTTCAATGGAGTATTTATTAGATATGTGCAGCAATTTAAGGCTACTTATTCAATTATATCAACCACTTCACCACATTCTAGCATTTTTTTGCCTAAATAAGGGTTTTGTATCTCTTTTTCGCTGCTTAGCCAGTAGGCGCCATTTTCATTGAAAACAAGCGGACAGTATTGTTGGTATATCTTTACTCCTTTCAGTTTATATTCTTTAAGTAATTGATATAGAGCGTTGGATATAGTTTTTAAAGGCACTCTTTTAAGCTCTACAGATTCGTTTTTGATAGATAGTGCCTGTTCAGAGTATTGTATGATAGTATCTAGCAGAGGGCTAGGGGGCATTGTGTTGATCGTGTCACTGGAGATTTGGTCTTGTAATGTTTTACATGCTGATGCTAGGTATTTTGCTGCATCATTAACTTTTGGCTCATCACTCTCAGTATAAGCATTTTTTAGATCGAGATAGCTTTGCAGTATGACTGTCAGAGTACTCGTTTTGTCTGTATTTAGTGTGCTGTTTACCGATAGGTATCTGTCGTTTGTATTATCATCTGTCTTTGTTGATTTTTTGTTATTACACCCTGATAAGGTAAAAGCAACAAGTATAATAGACAGATAGATAAAACGCATATGGAAAAAATTTACACAAATCTACAATAAGTATAAATGCTATGCTCTTCATTTGTAAATTTGCAGCCTTATGTTGATTTCGTTACAGAATATTTCATTTCATTTTGGCTCGAGAACTATACTAGATGGTGCTAATTGGCAAATAGGTGTAGGTGAGCGTATAGGTCTTGTAGGAAGCAATGGTGCGGGTAAGTCTACCTTGTTGAGGCTGATGACAGGAGAGTATCAGATAGATGGTGGTGCTATCAATAAGCCTAAAGATGTGAGTCTTGGCTTCTTTAATCAGGATCTATTGAGCTTTTCAACACAGGAATCTATCCTTACTGTTGGTATGCAGGCCTATGAAAGAGCTCATGAGCTGGAAAAAAAGATGCAATTGCTATTAACACAGCTGGAAGACAAGCCTGATGATGAACAGCTGTTGGATGAATATAGCCATGTATTACATGATTTTGAAGTGGCAGGTGGCTACGAGATGGAACATAAAACGGCCGAGGTGCTGGAAGGGCTTGGCTTCTCCACTAAGGATCTACAAAGACCATATGATGAGTTTAGTGGTGGCTGGAGAATGAGAGTGCTGTTGGCTAAAATGATGTTGCAACAACCCGATCTATTACTACTGGATGAGCCTACCAACCACTTAGACTTACCATCTATTGAATGGCTGGAGCGTTATTTACAAGCTTACCCAGGTAGTGTTGTTATTGTGTCTCACGATAGGTATTTCCTCGACAGAATGGTAAATAAGATCGTTGAGGTTTGGCAACAAAACTTATATCAATACACGGGTAACTATACTTTCTTCCAAAAAGAGAAGGCAGAAAGGATGGTGATGCAACAAAGAGAGTTTGAGAACCAGCAGGCATATATAAGGCAACAGGAGCGGTTTATTGAACGATTTAAGGCAAAGGCCTCTAAAGCGGCACAAGCGCAAAGTGCTATGAAGAAGTTGGATAAGCTGGATAGGGTTGAATCTCCAGATGCTTCGGTACCCGTGATGAACATCAACTTTGATGTGGCGGTACAGCCGGGTAAGATCATCTCCACGCTGAAAGGTGTAAGTAAGCGCTATGGAGAGCTGGAAATACTGGATAATACAGGTGCCGAAATAAATAGAGGAGACAAGATAGCGCTGATAGGTGCCAATGGTAAGGGTAAGTCTACTTTGTTGAGGATCATCGCAGGAGTAGAAGATGTGGATGGCGAAGTGAAAAAAGGGCATAATGTAGAAGAAAGCTTTTATGCGCAGCACCAACTGGAATCGCTTGGTTTAGAGCATGAGATACTGGAAGAGATGCTGGTGAGTGGAACAGGGAAAACTGAGTTGGAGTTAAGAATGCTATTGGGTTGTTTCTTGTTTAGTGGGGATGATGTGTTTAAGAAGATAAAAGTGCTGTCTGGTGGAGAGAAAGCCAGAGTCGCTTTAGCAAAGACCATTGCGATGAAGGGTAACTTCCTGATGCTGGATGAGCCTACCAACCACTTGGATATGCAATCGGTAGAAATGCTGATAGATGCCATGAATAAATATAAAGGCACATTTATATTGGTTTCTCACGACAGGTATTTTATCAGTAAGACCGCAAATAAAATATGGTATATAGAAGATAAGAAGATAAAAGAGTTTGTAGGGACGTATGATGAGTATGTCATTTTTGAACAAGAGAGAGAAAAGCGCAAGCAACCTGCTAAAGTAGTGGTTGAAGAAAAACCAAAAGAGCAAAAAAAGACCCAAGCCCAAACTGATGAGTTGCGAGAGTTGAGAAAGGAGCATCAGAAGAAGCAAAAGAAACTACAGAAGTTAGAAGAAGAAGTGTCTAAAATGCAAGAAGAAAAAACAAGGATAGAAGCACAGTTGGCTAACCCTGAGTTCTATGCAGATAAGGATAAGTTTTTGAAGCTAGACGAAGAGTACAAGATGCACACTCAGGCACTTGAGGTGCAAACAAAAGAATATGATAAACTCTTTGAAGAGCTGATACAACTGGAAGAGCAGCTGGACTAACCTTGCAGTTTTTAGCAAACTGATGTATCTTGATAAATACAATAAAATAAAATCATATGCCTTCATTAGATATTGTAAGTAAAGTAGACCTGCAAACTCTAGATAACGCTATAAATATTGCCAAAAAAGAGATTGAGAACCGTTATGATTTCAAAGGCTCTCATGTAGATATATCATTGAATAAGAAAGATATGACAGTGACTGTTGAAGTGGAGAGTGATATGCATATGAGACAGGTTGAAGATATCATTCTTACCAAAGCTATGCGTCAGGGTATCGAAGCTAATAGTTTCGATATGTCTAAGGAGGCTGCTGCTTCTGGTAAGCATTTGAAAAAACTGTTGAATGTAAAGAATGGATTGGATAGGGAGAATGCTAAAAAAGTGGTGAAGCTAATAAAGGATAGTAAGCTAAAGGTGACACCTGCTATTCAAGATGATCTGGTAAGAGTGTCGGGCAAAAAAATTGATGATCTACAGGAGGTAATGAAGATATGTAAATCTGCAGGCTTAGATGTGCCACTGCAATTTGTAAATATGAAATCATAATAAAAGGGCTACAATTTGTAGCCCTTTTATTATTTACCGTGGTTTAGAAACCACTATTATCATCTTTGAAGCTAGGTAGTACCAGGTCTTTTTCTGAGACTATAGCCTTGTTCAGGTCTATCTTCCAGTCGATCTTAAGGTCTGGGTCGTTATAGATAACACCACCTTCACTTGGTTTGTTATAAAGGTTATCGCATTTGTAGAATACCTCTGCTGTTTCGCTAAGAACAGAATAGCCATGAGCAAAACCTCTAGGAATCAAGAATTGTCTTTTGTTTTCAGCAGATAACTCAACTCCATACCACTGACCGTATGTTTTGCTGTCTTTTCTTAAGTCAACCACAACATCCCATATGGCACCTTCTAGCGCTCTTATCAGCTTTGTTTGTGCATGAGGCGCTTTTTGATAGTGCAAGCCACGAAGTACATTTATGGTAGAGCGTGCTTGGTTGTCTTGAACAAAAGTATTCGTAAAACCTGTAATATCTTTTAATGTATTTGCATTGAAGCTCTCGAAGAAGTAGCCTCTATCATCATTAAAGACATTAGGTTCTAATATGAATAATCCTTCAAATGGGGTTTCTATAGCTTTCATTATTTGCTTAGTTCGTTTACTATCTCAAGGAAGTTGGTTGTTATATAGGTCAACTCTTCATTGGTAAGTTCGGTATGTATTGGTAGTGATATAACGCAGTCCTGCAGCATATCTGTTACCGGTAGGTCGTAAGAAGCACCGCCAAATTCAGCCAACATCTTCTGCTTATGACAAGGAACAGGGTAGTATATCATAGAAGGGATATCGCGTTCCTCCAGTTTTGCTTTTACAGCGTCTCTATCAACATTTTTCAGTTGTAAGGTGTATTGATGGAAAACATGTTTGCTGTAAGCTGCTCTAAAAGGAGTAATAATATTATCACTTGCTTTAAAAGCATTATCATAAAAATCAGCGGCAGCTCTACGGGCATCACAATACTCATCCAAATGGCGAAGCTTGATACGAAGCACGGCAGCTTGTATATTATCCAATCGGCTATTGCAACCTACCATGTCATGGTAGTAGCGCTTTGATTGTCCGTGATTGGCGATCATTCTCAATTTGTCAGCTATGGCATCATCATTGGTGAACATAGCACCACCATCACCATAGCAACCCAAGTTTTTAGATGGGAAAAATGACGTGCAACCGATTAGGCCCATAGAGCCATTTTTTACAGTTTTTCCGTCAGAGAAAGTATAATCGCCACCTATAGCTTGTGCGTTGTCTTCTATAATAGGAAGGTTGTGCTCTTTAGCTACAGCCAATACAGCTTCCATATTAGCGCTCTGTCCATAAAGATGAACAGGTATTATAGCTTTGGTATTAGGAGTGATAGCCGCTTTTAAACCCTCTATATTCATAGTAAATGTATCAGCATCTACATCAACAAATACAGGTTTAAGTTTTAAAAGCGCAATTACCTCTACAGTAGCTATATAAGTATATGATGTTGTAATAATTTCATCGCCAGGCTGTACACCCAATGCCATTAAGGCTATTTGTAATGCATCAGTACCATTAGCACATGGTATTACATGTTTTACGCCCAAGTAATCAGCTAGCTCAGTAGAAAAATCTTTAACATGAGCTCCTCCAATAAACATAGTGCTGTCCAGCACCTCATGTATTGCGGCATCTACTTCTGGTTTTATCTTTTGGTATTGACGCTTTAGGTCTACCATTTGCAAGTTTTGCATAGCGGCTATTTTATGGGTGCAAACCTACAGCATAGCTATCATTAGTCAAAGTATTGTTATTTATATTATTGCAGTTTTATGATTGTGGTAACAGGGTGCTGCGCTAGAAATATATTATCTTCACCCCATAATTTTTGAGCGGAATATGAAGAAGCTACTACTATTACTAGTATTGGTAAGTTTTACAGCATTGGATACAACAGCCCAAGATGACCTTTTTGGTGCGCAGAAGTTGCCGGCAAGAAAAGGGTTTATCATTGGTGTCAATGGTAACTTTGATATACCTGCTGCTGATATGGCCGATCGTTTTGGTGCTAGTTATCGTATTGGTGGTCAGGTGTTGTATAAGTTAAAGTCCAACTGGGTTGTTGGTCCTAAGGTCGACTTTATACTAGGCGACAGGATCAGAGAAGACTCTTTGATGAGCAACATAAGAGATGAGTATGGGAATTTTCTCAATCAGGATGGAGAGAAAATGGGAGTTGCTACTTTTCAAAGAGGGTATATGATAGGCCTACAAGTAGGTAAGATCATTAATTTGTCGAAAACATCTAGTGATAACGGCATATTGGTAATGACCTCTGTAGGTTTTATGCAGCATAAGATCAATATCTTCGATAGAGATAAGACCATACCACAGCTAAGGGGAGATTATCTTAAAGGGTATGATAGATTGACGAATGGTCTTTTTGTTGAGCAGTTTGTTGGTTATACCTATTTTGCCAATAATGGTTTGGTCAACTTTAATATCGGTTTGGATATTGCGGCAGGTTTCACCAAGCTTCGTCGCGATTATCAATATGATCTGATGAGAGGAGATAATAGTAGTCGTTTAGACATACTATTTGGTATAAGAGGCGGTTGGTATATACCGATCTTTAAACGAAAATCTGAAGAATTCTTTTTCTAATACACCAGCCTATGTCTGCCATAATTTACTGGTTGGCAATACAGCTTTATGCTATTGTAGTGCGTATAGCAGCATTGTTTAACCCCAAGGCTAGAAGCTTCATTGCGGGTAGAGAAGGGTTGTTGAGCACAATTAGATATGCGCTTGTCAATGAAAGGCGTCCAAGAATATGGATACATTGTGCTTCTGTAGGAGAGTTTGAGCAAGGGAGGCCGCTAATAGTACAGCTAAGGGAAAAATATCCCAATTACGCTTTTGTACTCACTTTCTTCTCTCCATCGGGTTATGAGTTGAGAAAGGACTACGAAGGAGTAGACTATGTTTTCTACATGCCATTTGATGGGTTGTATAATGCTAAGAAGTTTGTGAAAATGGTCAAGCCAGAGTTGGCTATTTTTGTCAAATACGAGTTATGGTATTTCTATCTAAGACAACTAGCCAAAAGAGGAGTGCCAACTATATTAGCGTCTGCAATATTTAGAAAAAAGCAATTGTTCTTTAAATGGTATGGGGTGCTGCATCGCAGAATGCTTCATGTTTTCGAACACATCTTTGTGCAAGATGTAGGTTCCCTGCATTTATTAAATAGTGTAAATATTGATAATGTATCAGTAAGTGGAGATACAAGGTTTGATAGGGTTATCAATGCCAATAAGCAAATAGAATTTTCGCACGATATTATAGAAAGTTTTACCGCTGACCACAAGGTGATAGTAGCGGGCAGCACTTGGCCAGCAGATGAGCGTTTACTGAAAGAGGTAGTAAGTAAACTTCCTAGAAAATGGAGAATAATACTAGTGCCTCACGAGGTGCATGATGCCCATATTGAGTATATAGAGACACTGTTTAAGGGTAATACTATACGATGGACAGAGTGGGAAACCCGCGCCGATAAAGACAAGCAGGTGTTGATAGTAGACAAGATGGGGCTTTTGTTGAAACTATATCAGTTTGCCGATGTGGCTTGGATAGGCGGAGGAGTAGGTAAAACAGGACTCCACAATACCTTGGAGGCAGCAGTATTCGGCAAACCTATAATTCATGGCGAAAACTTTAGCAAATTTAAAGAGGCGAAAGACCTTATTGAATTGAATGCATCTTTTGCTGTGAGGAAAGCCACAGAAGTAATTGATCTACTCGATCATTGGGAAAAAGATACAGCAGCATACAGCTTGGCCTGTAAGAACGCGCATAGCTATGTATTATCGAATGCTGGTGCTACGGCTACTATTATGGATCATATAGCAGCAAAGAAGTTGCTGACCGTATCGTAGAACATCTTTACAGAGTCACTATCCTCATTCCAGTTTCTTTCTTTACTTACTTCATGCTCCAGCCATTCTAACGCAGGTGCGGCAGTGTCGAAAGTGTTTATATGGCCGATCACTTCATCGTACGCAGTAGTGTCATTATCAAATAGCTCACTGATGAATTGGTACTTGTCATTGATGCCGATGAACTTTTTTATGTTTTTATTCGCGGGTAATGGTGCATTGACAACAGGCAGTGGAGTAGGGGCAACGTCAGCAACCTCCGTTGTTTGAGGTGCCTCTTTTTCTTCAAGGGGTGCAGCATCGTTATCTTCTATTTGTTGTACTACTGTAGGTTCTGGTGCGTGTGGAGCTTCGGCTTCTTTGGGTTGCTCTTCCGTTTTCGGTTTTTCTGCTACAGTGCTATTGCTGGTATAGACTTTTTTGTTTCTCAGTTCAGTAAGGTCAGCGTAGAGTACCTTTGTATAATCCAGCATGAGGTCTACCTCTATTAGATCTATTTTTTCTGCTTTTCTTGATAGGTCTGCCAGTTTATTAAGTAGAACATTGATACGCTGCATAAAAGGTTAATTTATAACAAAAATATTGCTGTGTGTATAGTTTCCAATTTTCAATTGAGTAATTTAAGCATCATTATTCAAATACGTACTTTCGCAGAGTAGTTTTTTGAGAAATACAGTATTCAAATTATATATGGCAGAAAAGAAAAGACCAAAGAGGTCGGTAAAGAAACAGGAAGTACAAGCTACTACAATTGTAGACAGAAGTGAAATAGATAAGCATGTGATCGATCTAGTGCTCCGCACTTTATATAACAATGCTGATATAGATGTGTTGCATCTGGAAGATGATATATATAAACCCGCAAAAGTTCAGATACCGCATAAAGAAGCAGAGAGGCTTTGGGAGGTAATGACCAGTACGGGCTTAATAAAACCCGTTGTTGGTTATGGCAATTCCGGTAAAATAGAATTGACCAGATCAGGTTATCAATTAATGGCTCAGTTTGGTGGGTATATTGCTTATGTAGAGTCTCTTAAAAGACCTGAAGAGATGCAGACATTGGAAGAAGAAGAGCATGGTAAAGGCGACTGTGAAGAAGTGACTCCAGTAGAAGACAAAAAAGCTAAGGATAAAGAAAAAACTGAAAAGAAACCTAAATAATAAGCGCCGTTTTAATACTAGTGCTTTTTTAAACTATTTTTGCACCATGTTGAGAGTATTGTGCACTTTATTAGGTGTATGTTTATTGTCTATCAATTCTTCTGCACAAGTAGAGGGTGGTACTTGGTCTTTGCAAGAAGCTATTTCTTATGCGCTCGACCATAATATCTCTATAAAGCAAAATGTACTCAATCAGAGGCTCTCTAAACTGACGCTAAGACAAAGTCAATTGTCTCAGCTGCCCAATGTGAATGCTAACTCTACTCTAGGGCGCAGTTATGGTAGATCGGTAGACCCTACATCCAACCAGTTTGTTGATGGCTCTAGCTACGATTTCCTTTCTTTATCTGGTAATGTAGATGTGCTTGTTTTTGGTTGGTTTCAGAGAAGAAATACCATAGCACAGAATAAGTTCTCCTTAAGAGCTGCCTCAGCAGATCTGGAGCAGCTAAAGAATGATGTGTCTTTGAACGTAGCTACAGGGTATCTACGTGCCTTGTTGGCTAAAGAGCAAGTAGCGATCAATGAGAAGCAAGTAAGTCTATCGTTAGCACAATTGAAGCAAACTCGACAATTTGCTGAAGCCGGTAGGCTACCAGAGCTAAATGTAGCGCAGCTGGAGTCTCAATTGGCTACAGATAGTTCAAGTCTTATCACAGCAATAACTAATTATAACGCTGCTATACTAGATATAAAGGCCATACTCAATCTAGATTTTGAAGAGCCTTTTGATGTCTATGTGCCCGATGTAGCTATTGGCGAAGTAATAAATATAGCAGGTTTATCGCCTGAGGATATCTATATAGAGGCGCTACAGCATTTTGGCAGCATAGAAGGTAGCGAATATCGTTTGAAAGCAGCTAAGAAAGGTTTTGCAGCATCTAAAAGTGCGCTACTGCCTAAACTCTCTTTGGGGGCACAGTTGGGTAGCAACTGGTCGAGCAACTTAAAGGAATTTACTGGCTTTACGCCTACAGGTACAAGGGCTACAGGTGATTTTGTGCCTATAAGGGTGCAGGCATTCAATTTGGATACATTGCTACCCGTGTTTCAGCAGGTAGGTACTTTTGCTACAAGGGATGTGCCGTTGCAACAACAGTTGGATAATAACTTCAGGCAAACGGTAACCTTGAATTTGAATATACCTCTTTTCAATGGTTGGCAAGCACAGACAGCTGCTAAGCAGGCTAGGATAAATGTACAGACACAAGAGCTTAATAAATATCAAGCAGAGCTAAAGCTGAAGCAAGACGTGTATAAAGCATACAACGATGCTAAAAATGCGTTGCAGAAGTACAATGCTGCCAATAGAGCAATGGTAGCAGCTACCAGAGCGTATGATTTTGCGGAGAAACGCTATGAGCTTGGCTTGACCAACACTATCGAGTATTTAACAACACAGAATAATCAGTTTTCGGCAGCAGCTAACTTTGCTAGTGCTAAATATGACCTTATCTTTAAGCTAAAGGTGATTGATTATTATTTAGGGAAAGAGATAAAACTATAATTGCACATGTCGGAACTCAAATCGGTGATACTTACTGCTGCTAAAGAGGCTGGCGCAATAATAAAGGAATATTTTGAAGGTAGCTTTACTGTAGAAAACAAGGGTACGATCAATAATCTTGTTACCGAAGTAGATAAGCATGCCGAAGCAAAGATCATCGCCATTATTAAAGAGACGTTCCCAACACACAATATTTTAAGTGAGGAGATAGGTGCTATAAATCAAGAATCGGAATACCAATGGATAATAGATCCTATAGACGGCACGGTTAATTTTGCCCATAGTATACCTATCTGTTGCGTGAGCATAGCAGTAAAGCATAAAAATGAGTTATTGCTAGGAGTTGTTTACAACCCTATACTCAATGAGTTGTTTTTTGCGGAAAAGGGTAAAGGCGCATTTTTAAATGATAAGCCGATCTCCGTATCTGAAAAATCGGAGTTTAAAAAGGCTTGTTTGGTAACAGGTTTTCCTTATAAATGGCCTAAGACCTATGAGCATCCAATAAAGGTATTCGAACGTTTTATTATGGAAGGGCTACCCGTACGTCGTTTAGGCTCTGCAGCTATCGACCTATGTTGGGTGGCTTGTGGTCGTTTCGATGGTTTTTGGGAGTATAACCTTAACCCGTGGGATATTGCAGCCGGTTATCTTATTGTATTAGAAGCGGGTGGTAAGGTGTCTAATTTTGATGGAGACCCATATAGTGTTTTCGATAAAGAGACACTAGCTACCAATGGCTTGATACATAATGATATGTTGAGCGTAATACACGGTATATCTAAATAATTTTTACAAATAATATATAATGGAAGAACGTACTGAAATATCTACGTTAGGAGAATTTGGTCTAATTGAACACCTTACAAAAAACAATGAAACCAACCAGTCTAGTACATTGTTGAGTGTAGGAGATGATGCTGCAGTTATAGACCAGTTTGGCAGGCAAACTGTAGTGTCTTCCGATATGCTGGTTGAGGGCATCCATTTCGATCTAATGTACACGCCGTTAAGGCATTTAGGCTATAAATCTGTTGTGGTCAACTTGTCTGATATATGTGCTATGATGGCAACGCCAACACAGGTATTAGTGAATGTGGCGCTTTCTAATAAAATATCCCTTGAAGCAATAGATGAGTTCTACGAAGGGGTATATGCCGCTTGTAAAAAATATAATGTAGACTTGGTAGGAGGAGATACGACCAGCTCTCTGAAAGGGTTTGTGATAAGTGTAACGGCAATAGGAGAAGTAGCACCTGATAAATATGTAGCAAGAAGTGGCGCTCAGGATGGCGACCTTATTTGCGTTTCGGGTGATCTTGGTGGCGCTTATTTGGGCTTACAGTTGCTAGAGCGTGAAAAAGGCATATTCTTGGAAAGTCCAGGTGTACAACCCGATCTTGGTAATAGAGCCTATACTGTTGGTCGTTTCTTAAAGCCTGAACCAAGAACTGATATTGTTACTTGGCTGGAGGAGCAGAAAATAGTGCCAACTTCAATGATAGATGTGAGTGATGGGCTTAGTTCTGAATTGTTGCATCTGTGCAAGTCTAGCGATGTGGGCTGTGTCTTATATGAAAATAAGATACCTTTTCATGATGAAACTAAGGAGGTGTCGGTAGAGTTTGGCATTGGGCCAACTATTTGTGCTCTTAGTGGTGGGGAAGATTACGAGTTGTTGTTCACTATAAAGCAGTCGGATTATGAAAAAATAACTATGAGTGAGCAGATAAGTGTGATAGGCTATATCACTAATAAAGAGGCTGGTACGAAGATGCAGGCTACTGGTGGTAAGGCTCACGATTTGATTGCACAGGGCTGGAATATTTTTGATAAAGAAAATAATGACTAAGCCTTTACATAGTCAATAATTTTTGTATTTTGGCGTAAATAACATTAATTCATAGCATGAAGTTTTGGAAATATCCTTTGATTACTGTTCTTGCATTCTTCGGAATCGCATCTACTGTATTATATACATCTTGTGAGCAAGATAGCTGTCTTGTATTAAGATGTAGAAATGGCGCAACTTGCGCGGGAGGCTTCTGTCAATGCCCTGACGGTTATGAAGGTCAGGAATGCGGATATGCTGCTATTCAACGTTTTGTAGGTGTTTATGATGGCATCACACAATATCAAGGTGTTCCTAGCTTTACAGACTCAGGAGTAGTATTTGTAGTGAAAACACCTAATGTGATAGGTATGTACAAGCACAGTGCTCCTCAAGATACTATCATTGGTACTATTAGCGGTGAAGAAGTGATCGTTGATGATGCTAACAACAACAGGTATGCTCGTATTCATATGGCTACACCTACACAGGTTGTATTCTATCTTAACGAAAAGGTTAAAGATTCTACTATAATCACCACCTTTAGAGGTAACCTAAGACCAGGTACTAGTCTTCGATAATTATATTATTTTCTATATGAAATGCCGGGATGTTTTCCGGCATTTTTTTATGCAATGTGCTTCACAAAATCATTAGATTTGCTTCATGTCAATAAAGGTAACATCACTAACTAAGGTATATGGCAGTCAGAAGGCTGTAAATGATATTAGTTTTGAGTTAAAGAAAGGGGAGATCGTTGGATTTTTAGGGCCTAATGGGGCAGGAAAATCTACTACGATGAAAATGATCACGGGCTATCTTCCACCTACAAAAGGTGATATCTCAGTATGTGGCTTTGAGGTACAGAAGCAGCCTATGGAGGTGCGCAAACGTGTTGGTTATTTGCCGGAGGCCAATCCGCTTTATTTTGATATGTATGTGAGAGAATATCTTGAGTTTAGTGCAGGTATTCATGGTCTTGGTTCAAAAGCCAAAGAGCGTATTGCTGAAATGATCACGTTAACGGGCTTGACCAAAGAGGCACATAAAAGAATAGGCATGCTCTCAAAAGGATATAAACAACGTGTAGGCTTAGCCCAAGCTATGCTGCACGATCCTGAAGTGTTGATACTGGATGAGCCTACGTCAGGCCTTGACCCCAACCAAATTATCGAGATAAGAGAATTGATATCTAATATAGGTAAAGAGAAAACAGTATTGCTATCTACACATATCATGCAAGAAGTAGAAGCAATGTGTAGCAGGGTCATCATTATCAATAATGGTACACTTGTAGCCGATGATGCTATTGAAACATTGAAAGGGGACAGAAGTCTTGAAGATGTTTTCCGTTCACTTACTATGAAAGAAGCCGTATCGTAAAAAGCTTATTATACACAATGAGAAAGAGGAGCATTTAGCTCCTCTTTTTTTATTCATTCATTGAGTCAGATGATCTCTTTAATTTCTGAAATTTCTCTTTGTTCTCCCTTTCACGCTTTTCTTTACGTTCGTCATCGGCATTATAGGCTTTGATGATCTGCTTCACTAATCGGTGTCTTACTACGTCTGCCTCGTCAAGCTGTACATAGCCAATACCGTCTATGTCCTTTAATATTCTTGACGCTTTATATAAACCTGAAGTTTGATTTTTAGGCAGGTCAATTTGTGTTAAGTCACCCGTAATAATAGCTTTTGCTGAAGGACCAATACGCGTTAAGAACATTTTTAATTGTAGGTCAGTAGCATTTTGTGATTCGTCCAGAATAATAAATGCGTTGTCCAATGTTCTACCTCTCATATAAGCCAGCGGAGCTATCTCTATGATACGGTTAGCCATATAATAGTTCAGCTTGTCTGAAGGTATCATATCGTCCAGTGCATCGTATAAAGGCCTTAAATAAGGGTCTATCTTTTCTTTAAGGTCACCTGGTAAGAAACCCAAGCTTTCGCCTGCCTCTACAGCGGGGCGGGTAAGTATGATCTTTCGTACTGATTTGTTTTTCAAAGCACGAACAGCTAGTGCTACAGCCGTGTAGGTTTTACCCGTACCTGCCGGACCAACGGCGAATACCACGTCATTCTGTTCAGATGCATTGGTTAGTATTTTCTGATTTTGTGTTTTTGCACGTATTACCTTACCGTTAGGGCCAAAAACAATGATATTGTCATTGTTGCTGGCGTCAAGGCTTTCTTTCATAGGGTTGCCTTCATCTTCGTCTCCAAGTATTTGTGCAAAATAACTTTCTGATAGGTGGCCGTTGCGCTCTAAGTATTTGATAACCTGTTCAATTCTGTTTTGCGCATTTTTTACTTCGTCACCTTTGCCCGCAAGTTTTATCTGCGTGCCCCTTGATAGTATTTTTAGTAGTGGAAACTTACGTTTCAAAATATCAAACTTACTATTGTTGACACCAAAAAACTCAATAGGATCTACCGTCTCTAAATTTATTATCGTTTCTGTCAATGTGCTTAGGTTTTACTTGTTAACTAAATATACTGAATCTTGCCCATGCACGGTGTTAACTTAATGTCAAATAGACCTATGGCTGTAGTCGGGTCATTTTATCTACAGGGTGTTACTATCTATTGTACAGTCAATCCATTGGTTGCACTCTTGCATACAGTTTTTATTCCTTGTTATACCTCATTATCGTTGGTCGATATTGTACCTGAGGTTTCCCGTCTCTATGAAATTAAAAATATTGTTTGCTCTTTTCGGGTCAATTTATCAACCTCTGTGCATATCTTTTATGATCGTTCAATAAGTCTTTCTTTTAGAATAATTTAGCTTAAAGTCTATTTTTGTACGAACTGCAATTGATCAATATGTATTCTTTAAAAAATAAAGTAGTAGTAGTTACAGGTGCTTCTTCGGGTATAGGAAAGGCTTTGGCCGATGAAGCTTTGCATAGGGGAGCAAAAGTGGCTGTTTGTGCACGTAGTATAGATAAGCTGAAGAAGATCTATGACCATGATGACTCTTTAGTACATATTCATGAAGCAGATGTAAGTAAAGCAGAAGACTGCAAAGAATTTATTGAAACCGTAATGGAGAAATGGGGTGGTATTGATGTATTGATAAACAATGCGGGTATCAGTATGCGTGCCTTGTTCGAATATACAGACCTAAAGGTTATAGAAGAGCTAATGAACATCAACTTTTGGGGTACAGTCTATTGCACAAAACATGCGGTTACTTCTATCAAACAAAGAAAAGGAACTATAGTTGGTGTTTCCTCAATAGCAGGCTACAGAGGCTTGCCGGGTAGAACAGGGTACTCTGCTTCTAAATTTGCCATGCAGGGTTTCTTAGAATCTTTAAGAACAGAATTACTGCATACGGGCGCCAACGTAATGTGGGTAGCACCTAATTTCACTTCTTCCAATATTAGAAATGTAGCCCGCAGCGCAGATGGCTCGGCACAAAAAGAAACACCCTTAGATGAGAAAAAACTAATGAGCTCGGAAGAGTGTGCTCGCCTGATATTAAATGCTGTAGAGCAACGTAAACGCACGCTGGTAATGACAGCACAGGGTAAACTTACGGTATGGGTCAACAGGCTATTTGCCAACTTAGCCGACAAGTTAGTGTACAAGCACTTTCTAAAAGAGCCTAATTCTCCATTAGCAGATTATTAAAAATGTATAAAGAAAGCAACTGTAACCAACGGTTATAGAAGATATAATGTCTTAATTATATAGACGTTATACGTATCTTTATTCTAATTCAACATTTCACATATGAAAAATGTTATATCTGTAGGTTTGTCATTATTACTATCTGCTATAGTGGCTACGCCATTATATGCACAGAAAGATGGTGATATCTTTAAAAAGCAAACAGGACCTTATATAAAAAATGGCACCGGTCAAAAAGCATTGGGCTGGGCCGGAGGCTTTAATAACCCTCAATTTGCTTTAGGTGATATTAACCAAGATGGTACGCAAGACCTTGTAATATATGAGCATGGCTTTGGGGTAAAGACATTTGTAGGAAATGGTGCCGGAGGTTATATCTACAGACCTGAATTTGAAAATAACTTCCCGGATAACATAACAGGTTACTTGAAGCTAATTGATTATAATGGTGATATGGTACCAGACTTGGTACACAGGGGGAGTACTGGTTTTGCCATTCATAAAGGGTATTATGATAATAAGCAGCTGAAATTTACTTTTTATAGAAACCTATATTACAACTCTACTGTAACTGGTTTAACCAATGCTTATGTAGAGCCGAATACAGATATTCCTATTGTAATAGATATAGATAAGGATGGAGATGTGGATTTCCTTTCTTATGAATTCTCTGGTTCACGTATCAGCTATTATCGCAATTGTAGAATAGAAGATGGTTTACCTCCTGATAGTATTCGTATTTGTTTGAAAGACCTTTGTTGGGGTAGAACCAACCAACCGTATGATAGAACACACTTTTTAGGTTCATTATGTACTTCCAAGCAAAATACCTTCAGTACTTGTAAGGGATGCCCTCCACCGTCGGGCCAAAAGCCTACACACGTAGGCAATACGTTATGTGCTTTTGATTCGGATGGAGATGGTGACTATGATGTGCTGAATGGTAATATATCGTTCCCTGATGTACAGTATTTTCAAAATGGTAAAGTAGATTATGGTTTAGGTCTTTTGGATAGTATGATCAGCCAAGACACCATTTGGGATAGTAATGGGGTAGAAGCTATAACTAAGAACTTCCCTGCAGCTTTTTGGCTAGATATAGATGCTGATGGCGATAATGATATCATTATCTCTCCACATGAAGAGCTAACAGAAAACTATAAGAGCGCTTTGTTTTATGAAAATGAAGGCACAAACGCTAATCCAAACTTTATTTATAAAACAGACGAGTACCTGGTAAGAGATATGATAGATCTAGGCTCAGGTGCTTATCCTACATTATACGACTATGATAAGGATGGTAAACTAGACCTTTTTATTGGTTCTGATGGCTTTTATCAAAGTAATGGTACTTACAAAAGCAAGGTAGCTTATTATAAAAATACATCTACAGGTACTACTACATCTTTCGAAATGGTTACCGATGACTTCCTTAACCTTGAGGCGATGAATTTTGTTGGTATGGCCTTAGCATTTGGAGATATTGATGGCGATACTTTGGATGATATGGTTATCGGAAAAACAGATGGTACACTTGCGCTGTATTTAAACACGGCTACCAGTAGTACTGTACAGCCTGTATGGACACTGTATCAACAAGCTATTACACTGTTAGGAGCAATTAGTCCTTTTGATGCAGGTGATTTTGCAGCACCTTGTATTTATGATATTGATAAGGATGGTGATAATGATATCATCGTAGGTAACCAGTTGGGAGATCTAATACATCTTAAAAACAATGGTAGCACATCTGGCAATATAGCTTTCCTGAAAGGAAGTGATAATCTTGGTGGCGTGAAGATCAACGAGAAAGGACAAGTATATGGTTATTCAGCACCATATATAGGACCAATAGACAATACAGGTATAGACTATTTAATGGTGGGTACCAATAATGGTCATGTTTTTAGATTTGATGGATTTCAGAGTGGAAATATAACCACACCGTTCACAAGAATAGACTCTTTATACTCTTATGTAAGTGTTCATAATAGGGCAGTGCCAACATTTGGTAATATAGATAATAGCTCTGACGGCTTGTATGAAATGATAGTAGGCAACTTCCTTGGTGGTGTAAACTATTATAGACAAACAGCACCTGTGAGCGTGAACGATGTTCTGAATGGTAACATGGCTGATGTGAAAGTATATCCTAACCCTACTAAAGATATCTTGAATATAACATGGGGTACTGATTTTGCAAAAGCAAGAACTGTAAGTGTAAAAGTAGTTTCTATTACAGGGCAAACTCTAGTATCTAAAGAATATGGTGCAGAAGAAAAGACCGGACAACTTTCAGTGAGCAACCTGCCTTCAGGTATGTATTATTGTATAGTTGTAGCTAGTGGCAATAAAACAGTTAAGCCTGTGGTGATCGTTAGGTAGCATTTAAGGAAAGACCATAAATATAAAAAGCCCCGAATTTCGGGGCTTTATTATTGTGTGTATTGTTAGTCTGTAATTATTCAGCGTCACCAGATGCAGCGCCTTTGTTTTCGTTATCTGCTTGACGTAGAGCACGAGTCATTACTACAGATGCGATAGGAATACGTGGAGGGTTCATGATCTCAATGTTGTCTGCAACGATATCCTGTACACGTACGTTACCGTTAAGCTTAAGGCTATTGATATCTACATCTAAAGCCTCTTTCAAATACTTAGGATAAGTACGAACCTTAACGCTCTTCAATTTGATCACCAAACGACCACCAGCTTTAACACCTTCTGGTTGTCCGTTGAACTTAATTGGCAATTCAGCGATAACTTTCTTACCATCTACTAACTCTAAGAAGTCAACGTGGATAAGCTCGTCGTTAATTACGTCAAACTGCATATCCTTCAAAATGCAACGGTAAGTTTTACCATCGATCTCGATCTCTGCAATTTGGAATTGAGGTGTGTAAACCAGAGCACGAAGGTCTAGTTTTTTAGTAGTGAAGTGAATGCTCTCTTCACCGCCATAGATAACACCAGGTACCATTCCTTCAGAACGAAGTTGGCGCGTTGTAGCTCCACCAAAGTCGCTTCTGCGTGTTCCTTGTAGTTTTATTGTATTCATTACTTAAAGTTTGCCTTTCTAACGCCGATCGAGATCTGCCAACATCCGGTCGCTGAACAAGCTATTATTAATTTTTCTAAATAAGGTACGGCTATTACACCGGGCAGTTTTATTGTATATACAGTCTAAAAAACTTCTTTATTTAATATTGCTATGTGCAAACAATGAGGTAATTGACTTATTCTCAAATGTATTGCGTATTGCTACTGCAAATAGCTCTGACGTTGATTGTACTTTTATCTTCTCTATCTCTTGCTTCAACGGTATCGTATCACATACTACCAGCTCTTCCAGCTCCGAATTTGCGATATTCTCATATGCCTTACCACTCAACACCGGGTGTGTACAGAATGCTCTCACTGATAATGCTCCTTTTTCTTTCAGCGTAGCTGCTGCCTTAGACAGTGTGCCTGCTGTGTCGCATATATCATCTATCAATATCACATTCCTTCCTGCTACATCACCTATCACGGTCATCTCTGCTACCTCATTAGCACGCTTACGTTGCTTATCACATATTACCATATCCATCTGGAAATACTTGGCAACTTCACGTACTCTATTCGTACTCCCTACGTCAGGGGCCGCAAAGATAAGGTTTTCTATGTTAAGATTTTCAATATAAGGGATGAAAATTGCCGAAGCATCCAAGTGATCCACTGGTATGTCGAAGAAACCTTGAATTTGTGGTGCGTGCAAGTCCATGGTCATTATCCTATTGGCACCTGATTTGGCTAGTAGGTTTGCTACCATTTTAGAGGCAATAGATACACGTGGCTTGTCTTTTCTGTCCTGACGAGCGTAACCATAATATGGCACAACCGCTGTAATATACCCTGCAGATGCACGTCTTGCTGCGTCAATCATCATTAAAAGCTCCATCAGGTTGTCTGCAGGAGAAAAAGTAGATTGAACAAGAAAAACATAATCTCCACGAATAGATTCATTAAAGACCGGTTGAAACTCACCATCACTGAACTGGTTAACGGTTAGGTCTCCTAGTGTTGTGTTGAATGATTTAGCGATTTTTTCGGCTAAATAGCGTGAATTTCTACCTGAAAAGATTTTTACTGAAGGCTGCTTCATGACTGTTTTTTGGAATTGAGTGCAAAGTTAGATAAACCTCATTGTTATCAAAAAATGAACTATTATTTAATTTTCAGTAAATATTGAAAGTTTGGATAAATACGCTATCTTTATGCTATGAAACTAGAAGAAGCAAAAGGACAGTTTATACAAACATGGGGTGTACTAGGGTCTCAATGGGGTATCAACCGTACTATGGCGCAGATACATGCCTTGTTGCTAACTGCTCCTACCGAGCTTAGTGCAGATGATATCATGACACAATTACAAATTAGTCGTGGCAACGCTAATATGAATATCCGTGAGTTGATAGACTGGGGTATAGTAGAAAAAGTTTTGATACCGGGTGAGCGTAAAGAATTTTTTAAAGCAGAGAAGGATATATGGAAGGTAGCGATGAGGATCATCAGTGAGCGAAAGAAAAGAGAGCTGGACCCAATGATCAGTGTGTTGGAAAAACTAAGCCAAGTAGAGGAAGACAAAAATGATGCTGAAGTAAAGGCTTTTACAGACATGGTAGGGCAGCTACAGAAATTTACTAAACAGGCCGATAAAACACTTGGAGGATTAGTAAAAGCGGACGAACATTGGTTCACTGGTACGTTGATGAAGCTCTTTAAATAATATTATAAACTTATGCCGGGTACTGTCTCGGCATATATTTGGCATTATACCTTTCATTATTTTCTGAAAATTCTATCTAATTAATAAATTAAAACCAATATCATGTTACACAAATTCAAAATATTCGACCTCGTAGGACAATTGCTTTGTTTGATGGTACCTATCATCTTAGGTGCATACTTTGATAATGGCAGGTATTATGTATTAACCTATTTTACTGTTGGCGGCTGGCAGCTCATTAGTTTCTTAATCAGTGCCGCTACCATGAAGGCGGAGGAGAAAGCAGCAGCAAGAAAGATATATGGTGTGCTTTTGCTATGTACATTAGGCTCTGCATTATTACTGCTTACTGGTTGGGATCCGGCTTTTCTATTGCTGTATGTATACCTTTTCTTCACACCTCTTATGGCGATCATGTATTTCATTATCACTGCACGAGAATCCAGTATAGCAGAGAGTAATATTAAAAGAAATGAGTTCGTTCAAAAAAGATAAACTATGTTTCAACAAAAGAAAATAGTAATAGCAGGTGGTACAGGTTTTATAGGTAGGGCAATGGCTGAGCGCTGGGGCGCAGACAACGAGGTCGTTATACTCAGTAGATGCCAAGACGGACAGCAGAGCAACTATTATGGTAATGACCAACTCCAGCAAAATGTAACCACAATATGTTGGGATGCCCAAACACTTGGCGACTGGGTGAAACATCTTGAAGGTTGTGATGTGCTGATAAACCTTGCAGGCAAATCTGTAAATTGTAGGTATACCGAAAAGAACAAAGCCCTGATAATGAGTAGCAGGGTAGATGCCACTAATGTACTGACTCAGGCGATACAGCAAGCGGCACAACCGCCAAAGCTATGGATAAACGGTGCTTCTGCTACTATATACAGACATGCTACAGATAGACCTCAGGATGAATATACAGGAGAGATACAGAACGACTTCTCTGTACAGGTATGTAAGGCTTGGGAGCAGGCATTTCAGAAGGCGAGCCTGCCACAAACCAGAAAAGTGGTTTTAAGACTAGCTATCGTATTTGGTAAAGATGGCGTACTAGTACCCTATAAAAACCTAGTAAAATATGGGCTTGGTGGCAGGCAAGGTAGTGGCGAGCAGCTATTCAGCTGGGTACACATAGAAGATGTATGCCGTATTGTAGAATGGCTGGATACACATACAGAAGCTACCGGCATCTATAATGTGTCTAGCCCCAACCCCGTTAAGAATAAAGAGCTCATGAAGCAGCTAAGAGCACAGATGGGTATGCCTTTTGGCTTGCCAGCTAGTAGCCTTATGCTAAAGATGGGCGCACTACTTATAGGTACAGAAACCGAGCTGATACTAAAGAGTAGGTGGGTGGTGCCAACACGGCTGTTAGAAGAGGGGTATGAGTTTGCTTATAGCACGGTAGATAAGGCATTGGTAAATCTTATATAAGGCATAACAATAAACTTAAAGAGAGATAACGCTTCATTGTTATATTTGTAACAAACAATAACGATCATGATCAGAAAAGCTACAGCCGTTTGGAACGGTTCAGGTAAAGAAGGAAATGGACACTTGTCTACTCCAAGTACCGTATTAAATAAAACTCAATATTCATTTACCAGCCGTTTTGAAGACGGAGTGGGAACTAACCCTGAGGAACTAATGGCTGCTGCTCATGCAGGCTGTTTCAATATGAAGTTGTCTTTTGTATTGGGAAATCATGGCTTTACGCCTGATGAGTTGCACACAGAGTGTAAGTTGACTCACGGTGATAATGGTATTACTAAAAGTGAGTTGATCTGCCGTGCTAAAGTGCCTGGTATCGATGCTGCAAAGTTTGCAGAATGTGCTGAAGATGCAAAGCAAAACTGCCCAGTGTCTAAGGCATATAACATGGAGATAGTTATGGATGCTAGTTTAGTATAAACAGTATTGATAGGATATAAAAAAGGGGAGTGATAGTCGTTATCATTCCCCTTTTCTTTTTTACCAACCACTAGCCAGTACGTCGGCAATATGTAATGTCTTTAACGGTATGTTCTCTTTGTCTATATACCCTTGTACGTGCATCAGGCAAGATACATCGGTAGAGATCATATACTCTGCTCCGGCATCCAGTGCACTCTGTACTTTGGTTTGTGCCATACCTATTGATATCGGTTCATACTTCACGGCAAATGTACCACCAAAGCCACAGCAGGTCTCACACTCCGCCATTTCCGCCAGCTCCAGTCCTTTTACGTTGGATAGTAATTTTCTAGGGCCTTCCTTAATGCCACACTCTCTTAGAGCGCCACAAGCATCATGATAAGTAGCCTTGCCCTCGAAGGTGGCACCCAGATCTTCTACTTTCAATATTTGGGTAAGGAATTCGGTGAACTCGAACATCATTTTGCCTACTTGGTTGCTGTGCAATGCCTCAGGGCCATCGCCAAACATACGCTCGTAAGAGTTGCGCACATAGCCGGTACAAGAGCCACTAGGGGCTACTATATAGCTATCGGTATCAAAATCGTTCAGGAATTTCTTGCCTACGCTTCTTGCCTCGTCCCAGTAGCCGGCATTGAATGCAGGTTGCCCACAGCAGGTTTGTTTGGGGTTGTAGCTTACATCACATCCTAGCTTTTCTAGCACCTTTACCATATTCATGCCCGTTTCGGGATATAGCTGGTCTACAAAGCAGGGTATAAAAAGTTGTACTTGATACATTGTATTGTATGGGTATAAATGAGTTAAATCTATTGTTTTAATGCTCTACTATTGTTGATCATCTTCAACGCTGTTATTGCCGCTTCTTCACCTTTATGGCCATGTGCACCACCAAGGCGCTCCCAAGCCTGTGCTTCGTTATCCAGCGTTAATACACCAAAGATAACAGGTATCGGCAAGGTTACATTCAGTTGGGTAATACCATCGGTAGCTGCTTGGCAAACATAGTCGAAATGTGGCGTACCACCACGTATCACCGCACCAAAGGCAATGATAGCTTCGGGTGCTGTAGCTCCATTTCCAGCAGTAACGTCCCATAGTTGCTTGCAGGCAAAAGGTAGCTCGAAACAACCGGGTACTACTATTTGGTGACTGGCGGTTAAACCATGCTGTTGCAATACGCGAGTAGCACCTGCTACTTGTTCTGCTGTTATTTTATCGTTCCATTCGGTATATACTATAGCCACTCTTGCCCCTGCTATGTAGCTAAGGGTAGAGGTGTCTAGTAAGGATATACTGTCTTGAGATTGTGCCATATGAACTAAGAAAAAATCCCCTTTTAGCCATCAAAGGTAAAAAGGGGAAGTGATTATCTAAAATATAGTATTACTTACTGTACGTCTACCACGCCCATTCTTGCCAGGTCTTTATCCACAGTTTGTGCTTCTGTGCTGGTAGGGTAGTTGTTCTTTATTTTAAGGTAAGCGTCTTTAGCATCGTCGTTTTGGTTATTCATTTCGTATGCCATAGCCAAACGCTGTAAGTATATAGGTGCATATAGCTCGTCATCAGCTTTAGAAGCTGCTTTCTTATAGTTGTCGATACCTTTAGCAATATTGCCTTTTTCCATATAAGCATCGCCCAAAGCACCCCATGCAGCATAAGCTACCAGTGTACCTTTACCGTTAAAGTCTTCCAGATGTTTGATGGCATTATCAAAGTCGCCCATTTGTAGGTAAGACACACCCGCATAGTAGTTAGCCAAGTTGCCCGAAGGAGTGCTACCGTATTTACGAATGATGTTTAAGAAACCTTGGTGCTGACCATCGCCGTTCAATGCATAGTTCAAAGAGTCGGTTTGGAAATAACGCTGAGCGGTCATCATAGCTGTAGCCGCTTTCTCTTCGTTAGGTTGTTGGTATAGTGTAGTATAGCCAAAGTAACCTACAACTACTACTAGTACTGTTCCTACTATTAGGTTGATACGTTTCTTATTCTTTTCATAGTAATTGGTCACGTTGTTGAACGTTTCCATATCATCACCCGCATTGTTAGCAGTATTATTCGGGTTGTTTCTAGCTCTATCTGCCATTTTTATTATCCTTTAAGGGATTTTAGTATAAGTTGTAAAATAATTTGCGAAAATAGGTCTTTTTAGTCAGTTATGTATGGATAGTCGTCTTCCACGTAAATATCCTTGTATAGCTCACTATCATCAGGCCATGGACTATCTTCTGCAAACTGTACTGATTCCTGTACTTCAGCCTTCACTTTCTCGTTGATGGCTTCTATTTCTTCCTCAGTAGCCCATTTGTTGTCCATTATGGTCTTCAACACTTGGTTGATCGGGTCTTTCTCTTTGTACTCTTCCAGCTCGTCTTTAGTACGATACTTGGCAGGGTCACTCATTGAGTGTCCGCGATAACGGTAGGTTTCTATCTCTAAGAAAGTAGGACCGCCTTTTTCACGAGCACGCTTAGCAGCACGCTCTATAGCCGTATGCACTTCCTCGCAGCTCATACCATCTACTTTATCACCAGGCATATCATAAGCATCTGCCATGCGGTAGATGTCCAATGTTTTAGACGTACGCTCTACAGATGTACCCATAGCGTATTTATTGTTCTCACAAATGAATACTACAGGTAGCTGCCATAGCATAGCCATGTTGAAGGTTTCGTGCAACAAGCCCTGACGAGCAGCACCATCACCAAACATACATATAGTAACACGGTCTTTATTATTGTATTGGTCGGCAAGGGCAATACCTGCGCCCAAACCTATCTGACCACCTACGATACCATGACCACCAAAGAAGCGTTTCTCCTTAGAGAAGAAGTGCATACTTCCGCCTTTACCCTTGGTACAGCCAGTAGCCTTACCATATAGTTCTGCCATACATTCTTTGGCAGATATACCTTTTGCGATCGCTAAACCGTGGTCGCGATAAGCAGTAATAACATTATCGTCGTCGTTGATAGCCGTCATCATACCCGCAGACACGGCCTCTTGACCGATGTATAGGTGACAGAAGCCACGTATTTTCTGCATTCCGTATAGTTGTCCCGCCTTTTCTTCAAAACGGCGTTGTAACAACATGATCTCGTACCAATATAAATAGGTCTCTTTTCCGAATGGAGTCTTCACTTTCTTCTTAAATTTGTGCGAATTTATAAAAACTTTTGTTCCTTTCAGGCTTGAAGATATTAAAGAAAATAACACTCACGAGCTTTCGCAACTATTCTTTTTCAGAATTTTTGTTCAATTCGTCTATAACCTGCATCACTGGGGCTAATGGCAGCGGTAAGACCAACCTGCTCGATGCTGTGTATTATCTCTGCTATACCAAGAGTTATTTCACTGCCTCTCAGCAGCATATAGCACAGAATGGGGGGGAGGGTTTCCGCCTAGAGGCACAGTTTGCCAACGGAGAGGAGCAGGAAAAGATAGCCTGTAAATGGAAACAGGGTAAGAAAGAACTACAGGCAGATGGGGTAGACTACGAGCGGGTGACCGACCATATAGGTAAATATACCGCTGTGATGATAGCCCCCGACGACCTCGAACTCATTAATGGTGGCAGTGAGCTGCGGCGCAAGTGGATAGATAGCGTGCTTGTGCTGACGGATAGGCGCTACCTAGACGCGCTGATGAAGTACCAAAAAGTATTGCAACAACGCAACGCCTGGCTAAAACAAGAGGCTCTAAAGCCTACGGGCGACAACACAGCACTGGACTTCTACAACCAAAACCTAGTGGCTGATGGTACCTATATATATGACTGTAGAAAAGCCTTCCTCGAGGAGTATATACACCTGCTGAAGGACTTCTACGCAGAGCTGAGTGGTGGTAAAGAAGCATCATCTATAGAATACAAGACTGACCTGAATAACAATACGTTAGAAAATTTACTTAAACAATCGCTACAGAACGATTTGTACCTGCAACGCACCACAAAAGGCGTGCATAAGGACGACCTGACCTTCCTGCTGAACGAGAGCCCTACCAAGCAATATGCCTCGCAAGGGCAGAAGAAGAGTTTCCTCTTTGCGCTGAAGCTGGCACAGTATGCCTACCTCAGCCAAAAGCTGGGTAACTACCCGATACTATTGCTGGACGATATATTTGAAAAGCTGGACGAGCAACGCATCAAAGCCCTATTGAAAATCATCCACGGAACGGGGTTTGGACAAGTACTCATTACCGATACCCATGCCGACCGGATAAGGGATGCCTTTGGCGAAGGGGCGGAGGTAGATTTTATTGGGTTGTAGAGGGTGTTAAAATCCATAATCTGCTTTGACTAACTTAACATCGGCAACGTCCATGTCTCTGAGTATTGAGGTTATATTATTTGTATTAAAAGTAGCTTTTACTTTTTCTTTCCCAATAACACTCCACTGCATTGTGTCAATATTGTTGTTAATTAGTATATCTATGAGTTTGTCTTTATCTTTAATATTAATGTTTAATCCATATTTGTTTAAACGATTTATATAACTGGAATCATTAAACTTATCGTCATTATTAAATATTTTTTTTGATATTGTCTTTGTTTTTATATCAGTTATTTCAGAGTTGATGTCTTCTAATTTCTTTAGAATATATTTCTCAGTTTCACTACTATTTGCGACCGCTACTTCTTTCATCTTAAAGTCGGCTATGGCATTGTATATTGGATTGTCAGGTTCTTTATCTTTTATAGCACTCTCTATTGCTTTTATAAGTAAAGGTTTTAAGTCCTCAACTCCTGCCATGTCATCTTCATAAAATATAGTACGTTCAGTAGTTACATCGAAGGGTAGGCTTGTACCTTTCTCTGCAACAACAACTATAGGCATTCTCGCCGCATGGCGTACTGCTAGTTCATACATTACATTTGGATTAAGTCCTGTTAGGTTGGCAATAACAAGGTCATCTTCTACAAGGTGTTTGATGACTTGTTTAGTGATAGACCCTGACTGGTCAATGCGATGTGCTACATGGCATTCAATACCTAACTCTTCTAATACCGGTATTATAGCAGCATCTATCAATCCGTCTGTTTTTCTTCTGGTATTGGTATTATCTCCACCAATAGGTGTTACAATAAAACAGTTCTTTTGTTTGGCTTCTTCTGTATGTTTAGCCTTTGCCATAATAAGGTGTATTAATTCTCACTAAGTTACGCAGTACTTATTTGCTAAAACACCGTGAAAACACCTTGTTTACTTTATTCGTCACTGCAAGGCACGAAGCAGCCTCAAGAAATGCAGTGGTAGATTTTATTGGGTTGTAGGTTGTCTATACAATCTCAACGTAGTTGCGCAGTTCCATTAGTAAGTGGCGTGTTTCCAAGAAGGTTAGAGGGATGTCGTAGGTTTCTTTTGTTCTGTCTTTTTTGAAGATAGTTAATGCACCCCTTGTTTTTTTGCCTTCATAATTTTCCTCTCTAATAGGAGTAACTGCCTCTATATCACTGATAGCATACTTGAACTCTTTTTTCTTGAAGGGCATTTTCATAATTAACTCCTCGGTGGTGACGGTAAAATATACATAGTCGCTAATTGCCTTATATAGCAGAAATAACCCAAACCCAAAGCTCACAATTGCTTTCCATTGGTTTATAGCATCATTGTATAGTAACCAACTTAATAAACATAGAGCTACTATTAGGATGGTAATAAAGAATAGGAGTGATTTCTTGCCAAAAGTTTTCATTCGGTAAATATAATAGATAAGCGTTTAGTTGAGGGCCTTATAAGTCACCGCTAGGCACGAAGCAGTCTCAATGATCTGTTTTATAGTCTTGCAGAGGATTATTCGAACTCGAAATTAATGGTACCTCTTATGACAAATTTTTGCGTTGTGCCCGTACTTAAATCTGTGGACTCGTAGGGTAGTGTAAATGTGTTGTTGGCAAAATCTATTGTTCCTGCTCCCTTTATGCTATGCGTTAATACAGGGCTGTGCAGGTAGGTGCCTGCTACTTTTCTTTCAGCCAGAGAGATTGTGGCATTGTTACAGTCGAGTGCAAAACTGGTAAGGTTTCTGCCATCGGTGTAGTAGTTTTTATTGTTGGTACTACGACTTAATACTACGTACAGAAAGAATAAATTGGATGGATAGCTTGGCCCAAAAGTAATGTCGGGGTAGTCGCTAATATGCTCTCCTGCTTCGTTGTAGGTGCCTACAGTTTTGCCATAGTCTGTGCCAAACCTAAAGACACAATTTGCCTCTGAAGAACTATCTACTACTAAAACAACGTCTGCTTCTTTGGGCAGGTGTCCTTCTGTTTTTCCTATTAGTTTGAAAGGGTAGCTCCCTGGCTTTACGTATTTTACCGTTAGAGAGATGACGGCATCGAAGGGAGGCAGCTCATTGTTTTTAGATATACTTGCCGAAACACCGTCGGGCAGCCCTTCTATAGATATCGAAACTTTATTTGGGTTGCTAAAGCTGGTATGATTCACCGATAGCTCAAACTTTCTGACGCTATATATCTTTGCCAACACCTTTTGGTAGGTGGTGATACTATAGTTATTGTCTACAGCAGGTTGCGTTATCTCTTCCTTTTTTTTGCAAGAAGATAGCAGTAGCAGCAAGAGTAGCAGAGGTGCTATAAGGTTTTTCATATCGGCAGTTGATAGGTATATCTTAAAGATACGGCACAAGCCCCGCTTTTTTGTATGGGCAATGTCATTATAATAACTCGCGGCTACTGGGGGTGGGTGGCTTATAGAATATCTACGTGTTTACTTAGTTCTTTTTGCAACCAAACACGCTCGAAGAAAAAGCCGGATAGGTTGTAGGTGTCTTCTGTATTGTCTTTCTTTTGAACGGTCATTTTTTTCTGTGTTTTATTGGAATCGTCCTTATACACATCGAAGGTGACTACCTGTATATCGTTCATAAAGTAGGTTGTTTTCTTCTTTCGGAATGGCAGCTCCACGCACAACTCATGATCGCTAATGGTTATCACAATATAAGTAAGGTAAGCACCATAGCCTACTACGGCAATATTTAAAGGTATAAGCAGCAGTACCCATGTGTCTAGCTTGCCAATAATGGTCATGTAAAGCGGGATAAGCGTTATAGCTAATGATATAATGACGTATAATAGGAATGATTTTTTACCGAAGGTCTTCATTCGGTAAATATAATAGATAAGCGTTTAGGTAGTCTCAGGTGTTGCCTGTCCTTTCTTTGCTTGTCCGATGAAAGAACGAAAGAAAAGACCAGAAAATTTAATGACAGCCAAATTTTCTTTGCATCGCTGATGGGTCTAGGTGCTACTGTGCTGCCAAACTGTGGTACTTTTCCGTCATTTCGAATCCCTTTAGGGTGAGCAATCTCCTGAGCATTTGCAAGCTGCTTACCTACTCATTAAGGAGATGTCTCGTTTCTCTCGACATGACAAGCTTTTATTCGACATGACGGGCATTGATGGTGCTTACTTACTGTGGTAGCCACTCTTGCTCTATGTTGCGGATGTGGTGAAAGTTGAGCCATACTTGAAAGGTAAAGGCGTTCTCGGGACGATGCTCGATGATCTCACCCGTACGCAGGGCTATGACAAATACATCCATAGTGCGTGCATAGGCTGATAGCTGCGTGGCGGTGTAGGCGAAACCCGCAAAGCGGGTGGTGATTTTAGTCATATAGCTGATGGTTTTCAACGTTTATCATGATTGATAGCCGAGACCACCCCAAACAAAAAGGACGTGGAACTCAACTTACCGCCATTGAGGTACTGGTATACCCGAGACACGAATAAGAGAGCCCACGCCTTAGCGTGAGCGTCCTTACTTTGTCCTGCGTCTCTTGATAATTACCAGTTTTCAATGACAAGACTAAAGCAATAACGCTTTAATATTTTCAGTTGTAAATGTACGGTATTATGCGGGAAAAGGGGAGTAGTGTTTTCACTGTGTGTCACCCCGCACTGCGATGCGGGGGCTCAAAGTATGAGTGTGGTATTGTGTGATATGCTGTATTGGGGTATGGTAGTATGGGGGTGTGTTATGATTTTAGTATAGTTTCAAAAAAAGTAAATAGATCTTCTGTTGATTTTTTATTGTAGTTAACATCGTTCATGAGTTCTTGAAACTCTGTTTCTTTATCATGCCTAATATTTAGTTTTGAATGGTGAAATGTTATTATAAAATTAAAGCTTGTTAAATAACGAATCCTACGTTCACCTTCTTTAGTAGGTATTAATATGTGTTTTCCTTTTCTTTCATAAGCACCGTCTTCAAATTCAGCACATGTTATTAACTTATTATTATGTAATGCATATTCCTCTTGACAAAAACCAAACAGGTCTATATCTTCTTTGATAATATTATTACTATATCTCGGGTTTATGCCTGTTTCTTTTTGGGGAGAGCATTCTAAGTAAATATAGTTGTAGTCAGGGTTATTATTAATATTCACTGCAATCCTTTTAATGCATAGTTCTATATTATTTAGTAAGCATGTTTTTGTGCCAATTCTTTTAAAACTATCGATATACATACTTAGTCTGCCTCTAAACCACCATATTGGAGAGTATGTAACCTTTTCAATTTCATCTTTATTAGTTGCTTCTAATGGTTGCCTCAATAAAATTTCTAACTTTTTTATTATTTCATTGGGGTTATTATACCAATGCAAGCCTCTTTTACCAGGAAATGCTAATCCTAATCTTTCTGCGAAAAAATGCTTTGCATCATAATTTATTATCAACCTTTCTTCTTCCTTTATTTCCTCATCGTTGATTACGTTACTTGTTCCATTTATGTGTTGACTTTTTGTAAATATTGTTTTTATAAAAGAAAATATTGCTGTAATAGTTATAACTATTAATATAGATAGTAAAGTGTTGTTAGTACTTGTGTTTTGATAAAATAACTTTATAAATTCTTTTATAGTCTTACCGCCTATATGTTCTTTTATGTAGAGAAAAAGTCCACCTGCTAGAGTTATTATAACTGCTGCTATAATTTTGCTGAAAACGGGGTCTCTCCATGCTTTCTTTGCATAATGGAATATTTTATTCATGATATACTGCATTGTTTTCTTTGTTCCACTGTTTCAATACGCATAGGAGTTGTACCGGTGGAACATGGAACATTAATCAATTGTATACTCACCTTGTAATACCTCTCTTGTTTTATGTCCTTGTGGTAATTGGAATTTCTTTTGTTTAGTCCTATAATCAATATGATAAGTATAGTTATGTATAAATATTTTCAAACAAGTGCTGACTTTATATCCAAGTTCTGTAAATTGAAAAAAGTCCATGTCGTTTATTTCTTCTATTGGTACAGATCTTAACAAATTATCTTCTTTCTCTAAGTCTTGGGCAAAAGGTCTAATTTCATCGGTTAAAAATGGAATCATAACAAGTTTTCCGCTAAAGCCACCTCTTTTTTTTGCTTTTTCTAAATTATAGCTATCAAAAGCAAGTAAGTATGGTTTATGATTATTGTTTTTATCTTTTTCAACATTCTCTGCAATAATTTTTTTTCCCAAAGGTCTTAAAGCAACAGATAAACCATGTTTATATTTGTTATACTTGAATTTATGTTTTTTATAAAAATCCAAACTATCTAATATTAGTTGTTCTAGTATTTTAGTTGATTTGTTTATTTCTGTTATTGTTTCTTTAGTAGTATTATTACCAAACTCTGTAGGATAATGAAATAGCTCGCCAAGTCGTTCTTTAGTAATAATAAGTTTATCAATAAACTTTGAAATGTCACTTGGGTTATACGTCAATATTTCTTTTATAAAGTAGTCTGGTTTTTGAGATGCATTTAATAATGCAAATAAATCTTCTACATACTGTATACAAGTGGCAATAGCATCAAAATATATCCCATTTTTTATTTCTTGAGCTATTGTAGCATCTCCATTTTCATCGTCATGTTGTTTTACATTATGTTTTATGTCATTGAAAAATGTATATCGTTCATTGAGCATTTTTTCAAGACTGAGTAGTTTGGTTAGTCTCCAATCACTATAATAGGTATTTAAGTAATATATAGTTTGCTGTACAGATGCTTTATGTCTTTGTTGGTTATTCATGGTATGGTTTTCTTCATACAAAATAGTATTTATCATACATAATACAAGTTTCGCTATAAATAGTGTTCCACTGTTCCAGCATATAAGGTGCCAGAACAGGTGGAACATGAAACGGGTTATGATGCTTTGAGGTATCTATTTACGGTAGCTAATCCTACCCCCAACTCACTCGCAATATGCCTTTGGCTCCATCCCTCCTCAGTCATTTCCTTACACCGTTGTATGAGGTAAGCTTTGTCGCTGTCGTCGGTTTTGGTTTTTAGGTGTTCCCGTTCCTCGCCCGTGCCCATTATGGCAAACTGTAGGAAGTTGCTGGGCTTTTCTACAATGCAGAGCAGTACATTCTCGCTGTGGTACACTATTTCGGTATTGCGGGCTTTTATCTGTTTTATATAGCGCATGCCCTGTGTCTTGTTGCTCTCGCCTATGCAGAAGCTACTATCGCAAAAGTTGATGAGCATTTTGCTGCCCTGTAGGTCGTTGCGGCCAATGGGTTTGCTCTGGTCGCGCTTGGGGGTGTGTGCCAGTGCCAGTATGCTGAGGGAGAAGCGCAGCTTGAAGGCCTTGAGTTCTTTCATAAGGGGTAGGGCATCGCGTGCCTGCTCGGTCTCGTGGCGCAGATAGGTGAGGTTGTCTATCACCAATACCTTAGCCCCTGTTTCCTGCACAGCAGCTTCTAGGGACATCATAAGGCATTCCTCAAAGGTTCTACAGCCATTCATCAGCTCCATATCGGGGTGCAGTTCGGCACGGTAGAAGTTGTTATGAAACCGATAGTGCTTTTGGTAGTCGATACTGTAGCGGGCTTCAAACTGCTTTTGAAACAACTCGAAATCGAAGTAGACCACCGGTTGTGCTTTTGCTTCCAGCTTCATCCCCATGATGGGCATACCCTTGCTGATGCTATCGGCTATCTGCACGGCGAGTATGCTCTTGCCCACGTTGGTATCGGCAAATAGGATGCAGAGCTCTCCCTCGTGCCACAGCTCGCTAAAGAGCATGGTGGGTATGGGCATGTTGTGGGCGTCTTCCATCCACTGGTTGCCATCTTTGATGATGAAGAGACTGTTGCGCTCTTTGTAGGGCATACTGTCTAGCAGCTTGTCTACGTTGTCTTTAATGGTTTTGATGTCTAGTCGCTGAAGAAAGCCTTTGTGTTGTTCATTTTCTGTTTTCACGGATAGGTGTTTTTATTGTTATTAAATAATAACAACAAAAATACAATTATTTATCCTTTTTGTGAAAATGTATTTTTATAGCTCTGTATAGGCGTTATAGTGTGCTATTTTTCCCAAAGGTTATACAATCGCACTGTAGTCTTTGTGTATTTGCTGCTTATGTAAAAGGAGTGCTTATACTTTATCTTATGAGTAGTAGTGTCTAAGTATAGACGGCAATAATACTCTTTAACAGAGCTGTTGGTATAGTTGTAGTAAATAGAATTGGTAATAGTGCTATCGTTATTAGTAGCTCTGGTCAAGGGTAAGTTGTCTTTATAGTAACCTGTAAAATCTATTTGTATGCTGTCTGCGTTTATTTTATTGATAAAAACACTGTCTAATGCTACCCATTCCTTTTTTTTGAAAACCAAGGGGTTGTCGTACTCGTAGTATTCTATCCATCCTTCTAAATAGTGCCAGCCGCCTAGGTAGGTATGGTGGGGCACTGTTTGTACTTGTGGTTCTTCTTTCTTAGTACAGGCATGGAGCAGTACTGTAGCTAGTAGTAGTATAGGTAGGTAGCGTTTCATACAATAACAAGATACGGTTTTCTTCTTGTCTTCTTTGTCATGCTGCTGTAACTAATTGCTGTTGTGTTTTAGAGGTAGTTATGGCTTTAAAAACGGAGTTCTCCTTTTATTTTAAATACTTTTTCAACCTTGTTATCCATGTTTTGAGACGTATACGTCATCTCGTATTTTTTATTCTTATAGTCTATTGTTCCTAAGTTTAAGTAACGGCAATAATACTTAGTTGATGGAGATGTGCCTGAATTGTAAAGGGTTGTTGTTGACAAACAAATATTTTTCTCATAACAACCTACCCACACCCCAAAGAAGTTTTTGCTGCTATCTGCGTATATGTTTTTACCGTTTATACGATCTAAGATAAGGTTGCGCATATACATGAAGTTCTCTTTTCTGTCATTTTGAATAGCGACATCGCCAATCTGCATGTCGTTTTCATCATAAATGTGGATTGAGCCATGTACCATTTTTTCATAAAACCAATTTTTACAACCATAGAAGGGAACAGGTTTTACTACGTTTAGCTGTATTGGAAACTCATGAGGAAGGTAGCCTTCGGTGCCAGCCATTATTTTTATAGAGTAGGCGCCTGGTTTTGCATTTATAAGTTTAATAGTAGCACGACTTATATAGGAACTTACTTCTTCTTTTGTTGAGAAATCTACGATAACGTTTTCAGGTAAGTCTTTAGTATATAGGTTAACTTTTTTTGGAGCAATGCCGAAGTTTTGTTGGGTAATATTCACAAAGAACTGTGCTGTGTCAAAGCTGCTAACACTTATGATGCTTGCGTCGCATGTTAGTTTATAGCTGTTATCTTTTGTAGGTGTTGTACTTTGTTGCTTATTGCAAGAAAAAAGTATTGTAGTGCTTAGCCATATAAGACTTAAGTAGTAGCTTTTCATATCGTAATAGTTACTACTAATACGTGAAAACTAGATTATTATTGTTTCTGGAGTGTAGGAGTAGATGTACTTACTACCACTATCATGTACCAATTAGTACATACTGCTTAGCTTGGTTGCCGTTGAGAGTAATGTCTTTATCGAAGGGGATGCCTAGCTTTTCTATCACACGTATGGAGGCGATGTTCTCCTGGTACACCACACAGGTTATTTCGGGGAAGTGAAATAGGTTGATGCCTAGCTTTAGCACAGCCTTGGCTGCTTCGGTAGCATAGCCCTTGCCCCAGTGTTGTTGGGCTAGTCGCCACCCAAAATCTATACGGTTATCTATAGCCATGTAGCCACAGAAGCCAATAAGCTCTTCGGTCTCTTTCAGGAAAATAGGAAAGCGCGACCAACCATTATCCTCATAGCTCTTCATCGACTTAAGCACATAGGCTTTCGCTTCTTCGTAGGTAGGGGTGTGCCCATCACCTATATAACGCATCACCTCGGGGTTAGACACAAGTGCAGCGTAGTGCGGAATATCCGTTTGTTGCCAAGTGTTTATCAGTAGTCGTTCTGTAGTGGCAATGGTCACGATAGTAAAGATAGTTGTTGGGTTGTTTTTTATTTTATGGGGTCTTATTGGCGTCTATTTCTTTTTTAGTCTTGCCTTTCCATTGCTTAGTACGTTTGCCGTTCTTATCATATTCTTTCCATGTGCCTGTTTCTTGTTTTAGGTATACATGTCCCTTTCTCTTCAGCTTGCCATTTTTATAATAGAGCTTGAAGGTGCTTATATTGGTCTTTTTGTTTTTTACCTGTAGTGTTTTCAGTTCGCCGCTTTCGTAATATCCCTTATAGGTTATTTGTTTGCCTTTGTATGGTGATGTGGTTTCATGTTGTATGTTGCCGTTAGGGTAGCACTGTTTGAGGTATATGACGGAGTCTTTATATCGTTTGGTTTCATAAGATAATGTTTGGTTTTCATAGGAGAAGGATTGGTAGGTAATTACTCCTTTATCATCCATCGTTCTTTTTTCAGAGAGGTCACCTTTATGGTCGTAAGATAAAAATGGTGCTATTTCTTTTCCTCTATGCATTATGCCATAGTCTTCATTTTTTTTAGGTGGGTCGTAAGTGCTTAGGTAAGATAGTGCTCCATTTTCATTGTATCTTTTTTCCGCCCAGTTGTTACTACCATCTCCTACAGGCGTGTATTCGCGCTTTAGCTTTCCTTCAAAAAAGCTTTTTGTCCATAGCGTGTGTATGCCTTGCTCGTACTGTTTTAGAACTTTACTGTTAGGTATGGCTGTGTTCTTAATGCGCCCGCTGTCGTCTTTAAAATAAGAGGTGGTCACCCATATGCTATCTCTAAGCCCATCGGTATACTTACCTACAATGCTATCTCTGCTATGTCTATTATCCTCATAGTATTCCCATATGCCATTGGGCTTATCGTTGGCAAAGCCTCCTTTGCTCATAAGTTTGCCTTCACTGGTATATAGCTCATAATAGCCACCTTGTAGTCTTAAGCGATCCATTTGGTTAAGAAAGGCAGTGTCGTGGTGGTAAACCGTTTTCTCCGAAAGACAATCGTGAGAGAAGGAGAAATATAGTTTTGTAACTATATCATCATGATGTTCTTTACCTTCATATTTATTGATCAGCGTTGTGTCCAGGTCAAAATAGCTATTAGGTTGGTAGGCTGTTGGGGGTAATGTTTCCAGATAGACGAAGTAGAAATCATCAGCCTTGCTTATACTGTCTAGTTGCTTTTTGAGTAGCTTGTTGTTGCTGGCAGTTATGCTGTCAATTGGCACAGGTTCTTGTACAATGTCTTTTTCTATCCAAAGATCAAAGGTGTCTTTTCCGTACAAATAATGCTCGTCATCAGCATAAAATAGATAGGTGTTATTTAACCTCAAACTTGGGTTGATAGGCATTTCTTTAATATTGCCCAGAATAGTACACGGACCAAGGCCAATGGCTTGAGTAGTACCTATTACTTTAGAAGACTGTTTTTTTCCTCTATACCATTTCGTTACCTGAAGCTCATAGATGTATTCGATATTGCCTTCCTTCTCGAAAAGGTTTTTGGTGAGCACCTTTGCCTTGAATATATAAGGTGTGTTGTGGTATCTCCATGTGGTGGTCTCCTCTTGTTGTTCTACTGGTTGTGCAGTTGTGGCAATGCTAATGATCAAAAAGGAGAGTAAGGAAAGGTATTGTTTCATCTACTACTAAGATAAAGCTTTTCTTCTTGGCTTTGTTATATCTTACAGCATGAGTAATACTTGGCTGTTTTTCAGAAACTTTCCCTTGCTGATACTTCTATTTGGTCTGCTGCTTTTTGTGTTGTCTTTTATCAGCACCTCCAAGAAGTGGGAGTTAAGAGCATGGGGTATGTATAGTCTCTTAGCAGGTGGACTGTTATACCTTATCAGCTTTACACTTTGTAGTGCCTAATGTGTTGTTTTAATCTTCCGTTATCATCAGTAGATACAGGTCTTCCACCTGTTTGCGTGCCCAAGGTGTTTTGCGCAGGAAGGTGAGGCTCGATTTTATACTGGGGTCGTACCTGAAGCAGCGGATATTGATGCGGTTGCCCAGCTCTTCAAAACCAAAACGGTCTACCAGTTGCTCCAGCATCATGAGTAGGGTAATGCCGTGTAGCGGGTTGTTCTTCTGTATTTCTGCCATTATGTAAAGGTATTACTTCAACGGTATCTTTCTTCTTTTACCCTGTGCAAATGTTTTTTTGAGGTCTAGTTTTGTTACCTTCTTATTATCTAGTTGGTATACCAGTACCAGTTTCATATCGCTAATGTTGATGAAGGTAGAGTAGAGTGTGCCCCCTGTTTTGCCCTCTACGGAGTTGGGCGGTTGTGCTGCACCGCTTAAGAAATTGCTCACTTCCAAAAAGCTTAGGCTGTCCTTTCCTTCGGCGGCGTTCATCTTGTCTATTATGCTGTTGTACCTGTAGCAGGGGTAGTTGCCCTGTGTGGTGTCGGCAAGTAAGAAGTTGGTCATCACTAGGCGGTTGTCTTTAATGGTCGTTATGGTCTTCACGCCATCCAGCCATTCTACCACTACAGCATTTCCTGTACTATCGCCCAGCATCATGTGTGCATTGTTGAGTATGATGTTGCGTTCTTCAAGCAAATGGAGTGCCTCTGTTACATTGTGGCAGGTAGCCAATAGGTCTCTACCCAAATTCCCTTTTTTGTTTTTATGCCCTTTAGGAACTGATTGCTCGGGCGTAACTGCTCCGTCGAAGAATAGCCCAGCTTCGTTGATGCCTCCTTGTGCAAATTTGTCCCACCCATACCAGAGGTTGGCGAGCTTGTCTTTAGTAGCAGGCTCTATTTGTATATAGGCGTTCACGTCAAAGAAATAGTCTTCGTTGTTGGCCACATATATCTTGCCCGTAGCCTTGTCTATATAGTAGAATACAGAGCAAGCATTGGCGCTGGTGAATAGGCTGGTGGTTAGTAATAGCAGTAATGTGTGTAGTAGGTTCATGTAGTTGCAAAGCTATGGTGTGATACTATAAGAGGGTGTTAAGGTTGTTTTGAAAAAGAAAGTAGGTTTCTATACATTTATGGATAATTAGTACTAAAAACCTATATATGAGAAACGCCTATCTGCTCCTTTTGAGTATTACGATCTTCTTGTCGGCTTGTACCAAAGAGCCATCCAATCCTACATCCAATGTATCTGTAGTAGTGGATAGTAGTTATATTATCAATGGTATTCAAAATATGAATATTACACTTCGGGAGAAAAAAGAGTTTCCATTGATCGTACAGTTTACCAATAAGGGGGAGCAAGAGCTGATCAACCTAAAAGCAACAGGTATGCCTAAAGGGGTGTCTGTCTACTTCACGCCCAATGGTGGTATTCCTAGTTTCAATACCGTGATGACGGTAGACTCCAAACTGCCTGCCAACGGTAACTACCCTATAAAGATAGAAGGCACATCTACCAGCGGAAAAACAAGAAGCTATGAGGTAACGCTAAACGTTTCCGGTGCTTTGACCGACTGTGCTTCCCTTATCGTAAACAATGCAGAAAAAATAGAAACTACCATACAGGGAGATACGAAGGTGCTATTTGCCGATACGGAGATGGGGTACTATATCAACAATACTTTTGTTGTCAATAACTTGGTGCTAAGACATTTGCCAACTACTGAAGTGGTGGTGTTTGATATTACGAATAGCGTTAATTTCGAGTTTCCGCAACTAATATTCGATTGTGATAAGCGTACCGTTACTATGCCTGAAACCGTGTTGCAAATAAGGGAGTTTGGTCAGAGTGCTAATGTGGTCAATTATACCGTGTCGGGTTCAGGTACATTCAATGCTGATGTCTTAGAAATTATTTATACCTCTAAGTCGAGCAAAGGGGATAACACGTATCGCGCAACAGCAAAGTTGAATTTATAAGTCTATAACTCGTCTTCATACATGAGGAACTTCGCCAAATAAAAGCTGTACTGATAGTTGTTGGGGTAGGTAGATTTACATTTTACTTTTTTCGTAAGTGAATAACAGTTGGTTATACTGCTCAATAAGGGTAGGGTCACCATCTGATTGGCATAGCTCGTCTACTAGGTCGTTTACTAGCCTGAATTCTGTATCGTTTTTTATAGTCCCTCTTTTTAGTATTCTTTTTGCCTTCTTAGCATTAGAGATGTCGTGGATATTTACATTGTATTGCTCTTTTAGTATGGCGTTTAGTTCTTCGTACTGTTCTTTAGTAAGGCAAAGTTTAGCCATTGTATGTAGGTCGTTCTGCGCTTCTTGATAACCTCTTAACCACTCACTTGGAGTGCCATTTTTATTCTGTAACGTATTTTTCGCCTGCTCATAAACAAAGATGCTCTTCTGTTCTTCAAAAAGAGGAGGGTCGTCGTACTTGGTTTCTAAATACTCTAGTATGCTAGTGCACCAGTTGCAAAGGTGTTTTAGTTTTTTCTCAATACTCTCTTTCATTGCCTGTAGGTAGCCTTATATTTTGCTTTGATAGCTGTACGGAAAAATAGAAAAAATGTAAAGCAACTGATTACCAAAAGATAAACACCGTTGATGTCTTTTAGGTTTTGTGACGTGAAGAATATATAGATATAGATGTCTACCAGTAAAAGGATGAGGTTGGCTACTAAAAATCCTACAACGTGTTTTATCCTAAACGATAAGTGAATAGGAAAAGATAGTACTAGAAGTACGATTATTGGTATAAAAGCAAGAATAAAAAAATAGTAGGCAAGACTTGGTAGGTTGTCTAAGCTACGTAACTCGTCTACAGCAACTTGTCCTCTTAAAATGTTGATGAAAAGGAAAAACAAGAAGTACTTAAGGGTTATATAAGCAATTGCTTTTTTCATGAAGCATTGTATTGTGCACAATAGTAAATATACTACTTCCCATCCATACGCAGCTGGCGTAGCTTAGGCGCTTTGAAGTAAGTAATGCCTACTACGCCTAATGTCATACAGCCACCAAATACTACGGCGGTGACCGTGCCCATTAGCTTGGCAGTAAAGCCACTCTCGGCTGCACCCAACTCGTTGCTGGAGGAGATGAACATAGTACTTACTGCAGCTACACGTCCGCGCATAGCATCGGGGGTGTATAGTTGCAGTATAGTGCCACGTATTACCACACTTATAGCATCGAACATGCCACCTAGTAATAACATGCCAAAGGAAAGGATAAAGATGTTGGACAAGCCGAAGATGATGGTCGTTATCCCAAAACCTGCTACAGCAAACAAGAGTTTGATACCTGCGTTCTTCTTCAGTGGCACAAAGGATAGTATGAACAACATGAGTATGGCACCAATGCCCTGTGAGGCGCGCAACCATCCATAGCCCACTTCGCCCACTTGTAATATCTCGTCGGCATATACAGGTAGTAAGGCTACCGCACCACCAAAGAGTACGGCAAACATATCCAGTGCCAATGCCGCCAGTATTATTTGTGTGTTGAACACAAAGCTCAATCCTTCTTTCAAGCTCTTGAATACAGGCTCTTTAGTTTGTTTCATGATAGGCTTGCGTTTGATACGGCTCACCAAGAACAACGCTATCAACTTGAACCCGAATACTGCAGCCAAGCTCCAGCTAAAACCAATATAAGCAATAGCCAAACCTCCTAACAACGGACCTACAACTGCGCCTAGCTGCCAAGCCGTACTGCTCCATGTGCTGCCGTTAGCATATAGTCGCTTAGGTATCAGTAGTGCAAAGAGTGCAAAGTTGGACGGGCTACCAAAGGCACGTATCGCCCCACCTATGAACACACCCAAATAAATAAGCCATACGGTATATTGAGTGCCTACCGTATCTAAAAAAGAGGGTAGCGACAGTAGGAAGTAAAACACAGAGAGTAGCGTAAACCCAACGATGCAGTATAGCATCATATTGCGTTTCTCGCGCTGGTCTACAAAATGCCCGGAGAATAAGGAGAACCCTATAGCGGGTATTACTTCCCACAAGCCAATCATGCCCAGCGTAAGCGGGTCTTTAGTGAGCTTGAACGCCATATATGCCACAATGGTCATCTGCATATTGAGCGACAACAGCAGAAAGAAACGTGTACTTAAAAAGTATCTGAACTCTTTGTAGTTAAGTACCTTATTGTTGAGCAGAAAGCGTAAGGCGTATCTCAAGAGAATTATCTATTTGTGTGCAAAGGTAAGGTTTCGGTAAAACACCATGTATTGAGTTTGCCTATTAACTGTTGGATAAAATTGTATCGTTTGGAGGATATTGCCCTCATTTGGCATTATGTTTGTTTCTATGTTTTACCTAAACCATTTATGTTAGTGGATCATCTTCATTAGTAAATGCTTAACCCTATGTATAGAAAATCTAATACTCAGTTTGCAGTAATGCTGCTTTTTCCTACACTATTAATGCTCTCCGGTTGTTGCGGCTGCGGTAAATATTACAACAATGGTAAGGATAACAATGCATGCATAGTGCTGAATGGTACTAGCATACTAGCCTACAACAATGAAGACAGTGTAGAAAGAGCTATCTATGATAAGGAGCCTGTATATGGAGATGCTTTGCTGCTAAGGGTGACTTTAAAGACCTCTACAGTGCTATGCTATAAAAAGCCGGAGACGAATATTTTATTTCCTGCTGCCTATGCTACCACTTGTCGTTACGATATAGCACCCAATAGGTACAAAGACTCGATAGTACATTACTATATATCTGCCAACAAACCTTATGACGATAGAAATCCCGGAGGTGCTGAGCTGAATGAATTTTTCCTAATGCCCACTGCCGAAGAACTGAACGGTAAAGGTGTATTTGATATATTGGGTATTAAAAGACCGGCAACGAGTGGGGAATATATCTACACTATCAATATACAGCTGGCCGATGGTCGCTATATAGAAGCACATACCTCATCTATAAATGTAGCTAACTAATGAAACGTTTATTGATATTGCTGCTGGTTATCCCATTATTATCTGTAGCAAAAACAAGTAAGGAAACACCAGTGTACTTCAGGTTTGGATATCTGCACACTTCACTATTGGGCAATACCCATGCTTTTCGCAACAATAACTTTTTCTACGGTCAGGGATACAATGGTCATGGCGTAAACATGTCGTTGGCCATACCGTTGAAGAAAAACTGGTATGTGGGTTTTAACTATGAGCCTACATCAATACTTATCCTTACAGACAGGGTTGCCAGTCAGGCCTATACCATTTTTGATGATGCACAGCATTATACACGCATTAATAAGTATAACATAACAAATGAGATAGGCATACATCAATTATCACTGGAGGTAGCAGGCCTTTTCAAAACAAAATATGTAGAGCTAATGCCCACAGTTAAATCAGGTGTATTGATCTACGGCGGTTCGGATGATATCATGAACTATAGTCGCAAAAGACTTAATAGTAACTATACAGACGAAGTTCGTGTGTTGAGAAGTAATAGCCCTACTACCGTTTTTTGGAGTGTAGGTCTGCGGGTCAATAAAAGGTTGTCAAAGATATTTGGATTTACTGGTGGTGTGTTCTACACAGGTGCTCCCGATCTTAATGTGGGGTATATTACCAAGACCACCGATTTCTTGGGGCACTCATGGCAGTCGGCACCTGTGCGGTATACACAGTCTTTTCAAGCGTTTCAGTTTCAGCTTGGCGCCACATTTTATACATGGAAAGGCAGGAGGAAGAGAAATGTTAAAGCTGTAGATAATTAATTATATTTTATCCTCGTCAGTAAACATTAAATTTGCGTATCAATGAATCATTTTGCGCAGATAATAGGTACTAGTGTTGTACAAGCCTTTAGAGAACTAAAGGCCAATAAACTGCGTACATTCCTTTCTCTTTTAGGCATCACTATAGGTATCTTCTGTATAATCTCCGTACTCACTGTGCTGGAGAGTATGCAGAATAATATAAGAGACAATATGGCGAGCTTGGGTAGCGATGTGCTTTACATCAATCGCAAACCTTGGATGGCGGAGAACGGGGAATATAAATGGTGGGAGTATTTGAGAAGACAACCCTTATCTCAAAGAGAGCTGAATGCCATCAGAGAAAAAGTACATGGTGTGGAATATGCTGCACTGTCTTACTCCAAGGGGGTAACCGTAAAATACAAAGACCAAGAACTATCGGGCACGGTAGGCTATGCGGTCACCAATAACTTTGATAAGATACAAACCGTAGATATAGCACAGGGCAGGTACCTCAGCTTTTCTGAAATAGATGGCGGGGTCAATGTTGCTGTTATTGGCGCAGAGGTATATGAGCGATTGTTCAGAGGTAGTAGTGGTGCTATCAATAAGTCTGTCACCTTTATGGGTAGGAAGTTTGCCGTGGTAGGCATCCTCAAACGTTCGGGGCAGAATATGGCGGGCTTCAATTTCGACAATGCAGTTATCTATTCCTTCAACACAGCAAAATCGCTGGTCAACACTTCTTCGCTCAACTGGAACAACGACCCTCTGATAATGGTAAAGGCGCGCGATGGGGTAAATGTAGATGATATGCAGCTGGAGGCAGAAGGTGCGCTCAGGGCTATAAGAAAAGTGAAACCCGGCGAGAAGAACAATTTTGCCATCAATAAACTAAGCCAAGTGTCCGAGAGGATAGATGATGTCTTTGGTGTTATCAACCTCATTGGTGGTGTAATAGGAGGCTTTTCTCTTATTGTAGGGGCTTTTGGTATTGCTAATATTATGTTTGTTACGGTTAAGGAGCGTACCAAAATGATAGGCTTGAAAAAGGCGATAGGAGCACGTTCGCAAAGTATACTCCTGGAGTTTTTGATAGAGGCGGTGACCTTATGCATTACAGGTGGGCTTATAGGTATTGCTATTGTACTACTGTTGGGTGTCTTGCTTACCTATGGTTTCGATTTCCCTACAATATTGTCTTTCAAAAACATTTTTATAGGTATTGGCATTTCCGCAATTGTCGGCGTACTTTCGGGTTTCATTCCGGCACGTACGGCATCTAGGCTCAATCCCGTAGTTGCCATAAGGTCAAACTAAAGGAATATGAAAAAGAAACAAGTACTGATACTAGATAAAGAGCGCATCAACTGGAAGATGCAACGCATGGCCTACCAAGTATGGGAAAACTTTAGCAATGAGCAGGAAGTGACCCTATTGGGCATAGAAGGTAGCGGGGCTACAGTAGCGCGCAGTTTGGCACGCAGACTGGAAGAGATATCGCCAATAAAGGTTAGGGTCATTATCGTGAAGATGAACAAGAAAGAACCTTTGGCAGAAGAAATAGTTATAGGTGAAGATCTTTCTGAAAAAGCCGTGATACTAGTGGATGACGTAGCTAATTCAGGCAGAACATTGCTCTACGCATTAAGACCGCTACTCAACTATAAACTGAAGAAAGTTTTTATAGCAGTGCTGGTAGACCGTAAGCATAAATCATTCCCCATCACCCCAGATATTGTAGGGCATACCGTAGCCACTACTTTGCAAGAACATATAGAAGTAGAGACCGATGGTGACTATATCACCGCGGCATATTTACAATAAGCATTAATAATACTAAGTAATATACAATGGCAATAACACTGGTAATACATGGTGGTGCAGGGAATATTCATCCCGGAATGATGACTAAAGAAGAGGAACAAGCCTATACCGAAGGTTTGAAAAAGGCATTGGACGCGGGGTATAAAGTACTGGAAGAAAAGGGAGCTGCTATGGATGCAGTGGAAGCAGCAATAAAAGAGCTGGAAGATAATCCTTTGTTCAATGCAGGTAAGGGTGCTGTGTATACTAAGAAAGGAGTGAATGAAATGGATGCTGCTTTGATGAATGGTAAGAACCTTGCAGCAGGTGCTATAGCTGGTGTGCGTAATATCAAGAACCCAATATCGCTTGCCAGAGAGGTCATGGAACATTCAGGGCATGTATTCTTGAGTGGAAAGGGCGCTAGTGAGTTTGCTTTGTCTCGTGGTATCGACCAAGTGCCTGACGATTATTTTTACAATAAGCTGCGCTACGATCAATGGTTAGAAATACGCCATAGCGATAGCTATCAATTAGACCATAAAGGAGATAACCTTAAAGGTGCACCTAACGATCATAAGTTTGGTACTGTAGGTGCCGTTGCTTGCGATGCTGAAGGTAATCTTGCCGCAGGTACTTCTACCGGAGGGATGACCAACAAGCGTTTTGGTAGGATAGGTGATAGCCCCGTAATAGGTGCGGGTACTTATGCCAACAATGCCACTTGTGCTATAAGCTGTACAGGACATGGAGAACCTTTTATACAAGCTGTAGTTGCTCATGATGTGAGCTGCCTGATGGAGTATAAAGGACTAAGCCTTCAAGAAGCCTGTGATACAGTGATAAAAGACAAGCTGCTAAAAATAGGTGGCGAAGGTGGACTGATAGCAGTTGATGCTAAAGGTAATGGACTATTCTCCTTCAACTCTAAAGGTATGTACCGTGCTATGAAAAATAGTGAAGGGGTGGAAGAGGTAGCCTACTATGGCGAGTAAATAAATATATGTTGTTATGCCTAAATGGTTATTAGTATTTCTACAGATTTTAAGTATACCATTATTGTTTTTTGGTGCAACTTTTAAAATACAACATTGGCCATTTGGGGGGATAATCTTCTATACTTCTATGAGTATAACACTTTTTTGCTTTGTTTATCAAGTATGGAAGATGTCAAAATTAAATAACAAGGGGAAAACGAAAGGAGTGTATGGATTTATTCTCATGTTGCCATTAACATTGCTTGTATATATAAATGCTCCAGGTCATAATGTTAGGTACTTTTATATAGCTGCAATTTTTATAGTGCTAAACATTATTAACCTAATTTACGTTACACCTAAAATATTTAATAAAGCAAATGAATAACCTTATCAGAAAGATACCACGTATTACACACCTTTTATTTTATATCTACTTGTCTGTATTTATTATTTCCTTGTTGGTTAGAATACAGCACTGGCCTAATTATCAGGAGATATACCTTATCTGTATTGTACTAGGAGCTTTACTTGTTTCCTTTATGTCTATAGAAATAATGACCAGCCAATTGAAAATAACGGATAAGCTCTTGAAGGTAGCGTCAATAGTTGTACCTATTACAATACTTGCAATACTTAAGGCAGAGGCATTGTTGGCACTTGTAGCGCTATCTGGTTTTATTTATATGAGAGTGGTTAGGAAAAAGGTATTCCCGCTAGGTAAGGGTTACAATCGTCCTTCTTCGTAGTCTATTCCTTTGTAGTATTCCACGTCTTTTATCAGGTTGCGCTTCTGTAGCTGTAGCTGTATAAAGGCCGTAAGGTTGGAGATGGGAGAGAGTACGAATATACCTAGCATCAATAAGCGTTGAAATAACTTTACTCTGCTTTTACGATTAGGGTCGCCGGGGCCACCTTTCTCACGTATGTATTTAGCAAACTTTCTAAAATTGGTAATGCCTCTTCGCTCTAGTATTATTAGTCCGGGCTTCATGGTTATGGCGCCCTTGTCTAGCAAATGCGCTTGCAGCTCGCCGAGTTTGTTGTTATTCAGATGATCCAGTATTGGTTGCCCAAATCTTGTAGCTAAACCAATATCCTCTGTACTTACACCCGCCTCAGGTAATATGCCCGACGCTTCTTTCTGTCCTTTGAATGCCCAACGGATTATGGTGAATAATGCCACTAGGTTTGGGTGGGTATCCATCAGTACAATGTTGCCTACCAGTTTACCACCTGCATTGATAATATCTTCCTTCACACATTCTTGCCCGTTCAGCCACATGTTCCTACAACCGATGACCGTCACCACAGGTCTGCCTTTCAATAAGCTCGCATATTGGCTTTTCAGAAAAGAAGTGGTAGGCTGCGATGGACTTAAGAACCAAGGCTGATAACCCAATATTACCAAGTCGTATTCCTTATCCAGTATGTTTTGGGGTATTGGTTTTATAGGACTAGGTACGCGCGCTACACACTCAGGCATAGCATCGAAGAACTTGTCCGACTTCCAAGGGAAAGGATAGTCTTGCTCGGGTTCATACTTTACAATATCAATATCCGCCTCTGCTTTAATATCAGCGGTAAGGTTATTGAGTATATCTCCAAGCTGCCCCGATTGGGAATAGTATAGTACAAGTATGCTTTTCTTCATCGGGATAGTAATTGTCAGTTATTTATACAACCGTAAGGTAGATATAAGCGTAAGAGAAACGTGCACTTTCAGGTACCATCACTAATATTCTGTCTCCTTTCTTCAGCCTACCGCTATTGAACAGTTCCTCCATCATGATAAAAGGAGAAGCACTTCCCACATTACCTACTTTAGGTAGGTTGTAGAACCATTTCTCGTCAGGTAGTTCCAAACCAATAGAGGCCATTACTTCGCCCACTTGTTTTTTGAAGAACTCGCTCGACATATGTGGCAAGAAGTAGTCTATATCATCACTAGTGAGGTTGTGTTTCTCCATTAGCTTTTTCAAGAACACACCACCTTTAGGTACTACATTTGCACCTAGTAGTTTGGTATCCTGCTTTAGAGAGAATACACTATTATTCGCCCATTCTTCAATAGCATGGTCGTTCCAGCCTGTCAGTGAGGTGTCCTCATTTTTGACAGCACCGGCATACATACAAGTTTCCAGCTCATTAGCAAAAGAGGTGATCTCTAACCATTCTATTTTTAGGGATAGACTATCTTTATTAGGTTCGCTCTGCAAGAGGGCAGCTCCTGCACCATCACTAAGCATCCATCTCAAAAAATCTTTTTCAAAAGCTATTATCGGGTTTTCCTCCAATCGCTTTAGGTTTTCTGCTTCTGCTTCAAAGCGAGAAGCGTGCATCCAAGTTGATATCTTTTCAGAACCAGCACTAACAGCATAGTCTGTTTCCCCGCTGCCAATAGACATGTAGGCATATTTCATGCCTTGTATACTACTGCAACAAGCTCCTGATGAGGAGATGAGTTCTACATTTTGTATACCTAACTCTCCATGAGTCATAGCTGCATGAGAGGGTAGTAGCTGATCGGGAGAGGTTGTACCTACAGTAATTAGCTGTAGGTTATCTATAGGTAATTGCTCATCAAACAAAAGCTTAATGGCATTTGCAGTTAATTCTGAGTTTTTATGGGTGCTTTTACCATCTTTGAACGCGTAATAACGTGTTTTGATACCGTTGTTTCTTAACACAATAGCACGCGCCTTCGAAGGTTTATTATTCACATAACCCAACACCTGCTCCATCTCATCATTCGCTATAGGCTCATTGGGTAAAAACTTTGATATTCTTGTTATATAAACGGGTCTCACTATCAAGTATCAATTTGGCTTGCAAAAATAGTCATAATCTATTGCTTTACTAATTCATAGCGAAAATAGTTACACACAGAGTATGAAAACTAAAATACTATTTATACTCTGTATATGGTATCTGTATTTTTGTATATATGTAACTAAAGAGGCATACCCTTTATAGATATGCCTCTGGATGGTTGTTATATGTTTGATCTCGTTATTGTTCTAGACTCTGTAGCTTTTTGATATTGGTGATACCATAATAGAACATAGCTCTATTGCCGGGCACCATTCCTGCTATCTTTACATTGTCATTTTTAGAGATGATCTCTTGCACATCAGCAGGACTATTTACTTCTATATCGTTAATAGACAATATGATAAAGCCTTTTGGCATTGTAGTTTGTTTGGCTAAAATACCGTTCCCTACATCTGTAACTACCACACCGCTTTTCAAACCATATTTGTCTTTTTCAATATTGTTTACGGTACGGAACTGGCCACCAAGCATTTTTGAGACCTCATTTTGCTTTATTATTTCGGTAGTACCATTAATATTTCTTAGTTCTACTGATGTTACCTTCTTTTTCCCATTTCTTACATATCCAACGCTGATATTATCGCCTGGCTTAAATCGGGCAATTTGTTCCTGTAATTCAGGTGAGGTGTTGATCGGCGCACCGTTGATGTCAACGATAAAGTCGCCCTCTTTAAGTCCTGCTTTCTCGGCACCTGAGTTTTCCAGTACTTTGGCTACATATACACCGTTTTCTTTGTCTAGCTTCAAATTGCTAACCACCTCTTCAGAGGCATGCTTTCTGTCTACATAGTTAATACCTAAGTATGCCCTTTGTACAGAACCGTACTCAATAAGGTCGTCTGCTATTTTGCGTACTATATTGGCTGGTATGGCATATGAGTAACCGGCATAAGAGCCTGTAGGGGAGGCTATTGCAGAGTTGACACCTATTAATTGGCCACTGGTGTTTACCAAAGCGCCGCCACTATTGCCGGGGTTTACCGCAGCATCTGTTTGTATAAAAGACTCCACAGGAAGGCTAGATTGACGTCTGTTAATACCCAAAGCTCTGCCTTTCGCACTTACAATGCCCGCCGTAACGGTAGCATCTAGCGTAAGCGGATAGCCTACAGCCAGTACCCACTGGCCAAGCCTTACATCGTCGGAGTTACCAAATTCCATATATGGAAGGTTATTTTCCTCTACTTTAAGAATGGCAATATCCGTAGCAGGGTCTGTAGCTACCAGCTTGGCATCTGCTGTATATCTATCATTGAAAGTTACTTTTACTTCGTCGGCGTCTGATATAACGTGGTTGTTCGTTACAATGTAGCCATTTTCAGAAATGACAACTCCTGAACCCGAGCCCATTTGTGGTGGTATATAATATTGTCTTCTACCAAACAGCTGACCAAAGAAGTCATCTCCAAATCTTGGGTCTTGTGCTATTATAGATTTACCCTTTTTCTGAGTTTTAATATGAACTACAGCACTTACCGAAGCTTCTGCAGCAGCTTGAAAATCGATAGGGGCTGCTGCTGCTACCGTATTCCCTGAATACTTAGCATAGTTGACCGGTAGCGCACGGTTTTCAGTCTGTTGTACAATTATAGGATCGTTTTGAAATTTAGCTGCTATAAACACTGTTGCTATAGATGTGATAGCAGCGGTAAGGACAACTGGAATGATTTTTAGTTTCATGTTTGTTCTATTTTCTGTTCACAATTTCTGATCTATACAAAAATATTATCTATCAATGATAGAAAAGTGTTAAAAACACCTGCTGGTAAGCGTATTAGCTATAGAAAAAGTTAAAATGTAATAAATGGTTATATATAATAATATATTTAATGCAAATAGGAAGCATCAATACATTTGAACATATAAATAAAACAGTTAAATAAGTCGTTTTTTCCTTTAATAAAATCATTACCTTTGCACCTCATTTAAATAATAGAATCTTTTAATTTAACTCAATATCTGAACAATGGCAGACTTACGCTTACAGCGCAACTTTGGTATTGCAGCTCACATTGATGCTGGTAAAACCACAACTACAGAACGTATTCTTTATTACACAGGTGTAAACCACAAGATAGGTGAGGTGCACGATGGTGCTGCTACCATGGACTGGATGGCACAAGAGCAAGAGCGTGGTATCACTATTACTTCTGCTGCTACTACTTGTTTTTGGAACTTCCCAACTGTACAAGGTCAGCCAACTGATGAGTCTCAACAATACAAATTCAATATAATCGATACTCCGGGTCACGTTGACTTTACTGTAGAGGTAGAGCGTTCTATGCGTGTATTGGATGGTCTTGTAGCTTTGTTCTCTGCGGTTGATGGTGTTGAGCCTCAATCTGAGACTGTATGGCGTCAAGCAAACCGTTATAGAGTACCACGTATCGGTTTCGTAAACAAAATGGACCGTATCGGTGCTGACTTCCTAATGGTGGTTAAGCAAGTACGTGATATGTTGGGTGCAAAAGCGGTGCCTTTACAACTACCAATTGGTGCTGAAGATGATTTTAAAGGTATCGTTAACTTGATCACAATGAAATCTGTGGTTTGGGACGATTCTACTCAAGGTATGACTTATACTGAAGGTGAAATACCTGCGGATATGGTTGACGAAGCTAACCAATACCGTGCTGAGCTTGTAGAAGCTGTAGCTGAGTATGATGATAACCTAATGGAGAAATTCTTCGACGATCCTGATACGATCACTGAAGAGGAGATCCACGAAGCTATCCGTAAAGCAACTATCGACCTAAGCATTATCCCAATGCTATGTGGTTCTGCATATAAGAATAAGGGTGTACAAACTGCTCTTGACTGCGTTATCCGTTACCTACCTAGCCCAGTAGACGTAGAGGCTATCAACGGTACTGATATCAATGGTGAGCCGCTTACTCGTAAGCCAGATCCACAAGAGCCATTCTCAGCACTTGCGTTCAAGATCATGACTGACCCATTCGTAGGTCGTCTAGCATTCTTCCGTTGCTACAGCGGTACGCTTGATGCAGGTTCTTATACATACAATATGCGTTCTGGTCGTAAAGAGCGTATCAGCCGTATCATGCAGATGCACGCTAACAAGCAAAACCCAATTGATAAGATCATGGCGGGTGATATTGGTGCAGCAGTAGGTTTTAAAGATATCAAAACAGGTGATACTCTTTGTGATGAGAACAACCAGATCATCCTAGAGAACATGTTCATCCCTGATTCAGTTATCTCGATAGCTGTTGAGCCAAAAACTCAAGCTGACGTTGATAAAATGGGTATGGCTATCGCTAAACTTGTTGAGGAAGATCCAACACTACGTGTTAAGACTGACGAAGAGACTGGCCAAACTATCTTGAGTGGTATGGGTGAGCTTCACTTAGACATCATCATCGACCGTATGCGTCGTGAGTTTAAAGTAGAAGTTAACCAAGGTGCTCCTCAGGTGGCTTACAAAGAGTCTTTCAGAGATATGGTTACACACCGTGAGACTTATAAGAAGCAAACTGGTGGTAAAGGTAAATTCGCTGATATCCAAGTTGAGATCGGACCAGCTGATGAGGACTTCTTAGCTGTTGAAGAGAATGGTAAATTCCAATTCATCAATAGTATTGTCGGTGGTTCTATTCCTAAGGAATTCATCCCTGCGGTACAGAAAGGTTTTGAGCAATCAATGAGCACTGGTGTTCTTGCAGGATATCCTGTTGATAGCATGAAAGTTCGTTTGTTTGATGGTTCATTCCACGCTGTCGATTCAGATGCTGTTGCATTCGAATTGTGTGCTAAGAGTGCTTTCCGTGAGGCAGGTAGAAAAGCAAAACCTCAAATTCTTGAGCCTATCATGAAAGTAGAGGTTATTACTCCTGACCAATACATGGGTGATGTGTCTGGTGACTTGAACCGTCGTCGTGCAATGCTTGAGGGTATGGATACTCGTAACAACGCTCAGGTTATCAAAGCGAAAGTTCCATTAAGTGAAATGTTCGGTTATGTAACACAACTTCGTTCTTTATCTTCTGGTCGTGCGTCTTCTGTAATGGAATTCAGCCATTACGCTCCAGCACCAAGAAATATTGAAGAAGAGGTAATTGCAAAATCAAAAGGTAGCAAAGTAGAATCAGAGTAATCTGAATCTTACCGATAAACAAAAAGGAAGCTCAAATGAGCTTCCTTTTTTTATGCGTTAAAAAAAATAAGTTATTTGATATTGCAAGAAACACCAACAGAAGAACTTACTACGTTTGATGTTTCACACTCAGTCTTAGCTAGTGCTTTAGTGTTGTTAATAGTTCTTGACGAAAGAATAGTACCAGTGCTAGTTTCTTTACACTCACAAGTGTAGTCTTTTTTGCAAGACGTGAAACCTATAGCAAGTAATGCGGCAACGAATAGGATAGATTTTTTCATAATAGTCAGTTGTTAAATGTTTCAACAATAATAGAAATATATCATTAAAACTCATAGCTATTAATGAAAATTAATTGTTTATAAATATACCATTGGTATATCTATAGGTGCCGGTAATATACTTGCATGGATAGTCAAGTTCTTCACTTATTTGTGCATGTTCATAGGTGATAGTCATGGTTTTAGGCTGATAAGATAGAGTAGGTGGTACACCTTTGGGTGTTTCAGATTCATCTCCGGTCATACACATGTTTTCAGATGAATAGAAGTAGACATTTAATTCTTTAAACAATGCCCCTTCTTTATTGAATGTGTTGATCTCATTGAATTTTGGTTCTCCTTTAAAGAATACAAGATGTGAAAAGGAAACTTCCGTACCAGTTTCTACACTTCTGGGACGAACATATCGCTTGTCAAAAATTAAATATTCGGTTGTGCTATCTGTATTTTTAAACTTGATTATATCTGTTATCTCAGATAGGTGAGGCATTTGTATATCAGATTCAATAATCTTTTCTCCTTTTTTGTAGTATATATAGGTTTGGAAGGTATTATGACAATATGCCCCGCAAGTTTCTCCATATATAGTAAGTATTTTGAAACTACTATCGGGTGCATAATTTATTTTACCAAAATCAAACGTAGCATTATCGTATTCATCAATACTATTCCTAAGCTCTTTTATTTTTTGATTAATTAAAGAATCGTCTATTGAGCTATTCTTTACCAGTGTTTCTTGTGCGCAGATATTATTGGCAGAAAATATAAATAGTATGACCGCTATATTTTTTATGTGCTTGGTAAGTAGCATATGTCGTAATATATTGATTAAGCTTTATAAGGAATGTTAATTCGTAAGGCTTTTGTAATTTAGATTATCATTCTATACTTATGGATCAGTCGCAAGCGTTAAGTCAAATAAAGGAATACCTGCTACAGTTAATACCTGACTTGCCAGAGGAGGTATGGTTAAGGTTTGTGGAAAAATGCGTGGTGAGAACCTATACCAAGAATACCACTATTTGTAAGCCAGGCATGGTATATAACACAGTCTCTTTTGTGTGTAGTGGCTTGTTGCGTAGTTATTACCTTATTGATGGTAAAGAGATTATTACAGCTTTTGCTTATGAGAATTGTTACTATTCTGAATATGAAAGTTTCTTGACCCAAACAGCTTCTAAAATGTATACTACCACCATGGAAGATACCACAGTAGTAGACATTAATTATAAAGAGCTACAAGATCTATATAGTAACTCTCCAGAATGTGAGAAAATAGGTAGGTTGATAGCAGAGGACTTGTTTATTTTTCTTTCCAACCGCAATTCTTCTTTTCAGTTTGATACGCCTGAGACTCGTTACATAAAGTTTTTAGACGACTGTGAACCAATAATACAACGTATCCCTCAATATATGATCGCGTCTTATCTTGGTCTTACACCTGAAGCGCTAAGCCGCACCCGTGCACGTATGAGTAAGAAGAGTAATAGCCTTATTGATTCGGATCAATAATTTTAATTTTAGAAAACTTATTGACCTAAATCAATTTTTAAGTTCAGGCATAGTTGCAAATTTGCAACTGTATTAAACTAGTACTCATGAAAAAAATTGGGTTAGCCATCTTATCCTTACTGTTGGCTACACAAGTGATTGCTCAAAGCCAAACACAAACTATTTTTGGCACTATTACTGACGATGCTTCTCAGAGCCCCTTGATCGGTGCTACAATTGTTTTAGCGAACAATTCATCTCTAGGAACTGTAACTGACGAATACGGTAATTTCAGGCTTGTAGGTGTGCCAATAGGGCGACAGGCTGTTCAAGTATCTTATACTGGCTATGAAACAAGAGTAATACCTGATATCATCGTTACAGCGGGTAAAGAAGTGGGGCTGAATATCACACTTATCGAGTCAGTAAAGAAATTGGATGAAGTGACCGTTGTTTATAATCGTTCCAACGACCCTGATCGTACTAACAATGATATGGCCATGGTTAGTTCACGTTCCTTCAATATTGGAGACACTAAAAAGTATGCAGGCGCTATAGGCGACCCCTCGCGTATGGCGGCAAATTTTGCTGGGGTAGTATCTGGTAACGATAGTAGAAATGATATCGTGGTAAGAGGAAACTCACCTAATGGTATGCTATGGCAATTAGAAGGCTTGAACATCCCAAACCCCAATCACTTTGGTTCTTTAAATAGCACAGGTGGGCCTGTTAGCATGCTGAACAATAATAACCTTGCCAAGTCCGACTTCTTGACTAGTGCTTACCCGGCACAATATGGTAATGCTTTGGCTGGTGTCTTCGACTTGAGGATGAGGAATGGAAATAGAGATAATCATGAGTTTATGGGTCAGGTGGGTTTTAATGGTTTTGAGCTTGGAGCTGAGGGGCCTATAAGTAAAAAATCACGTTCCTCTTTTCTATTGAACTACAGGTATTCTACCTTAGGTGTGTTTCAGGCACTGGGTATTAATTTTGGTACAGGTGCAGCACTACCTATCTATCAAGATGTGAACTATAAGGTAAGTACAGGAGTAGGTAAAAAAGGTAAGCTTAGCTTTTTTGGTATTGCAGGCCTTAGTAAAATTGATCTTCTAGGTAACGAAGTAGATACCAGCGAGACCAACTTATATGGTAGTGCCTATTCTGATGTAAGAACGACTTATTCTACCACAATAACAGGCTTGGCTTATGAGCATAATATCTCTAGTAAGACGACAGCAAAACTAACTTTGGGTTACAGTACAACATCAGAAGAATTTACCAATGATTCTATTAGTTATGTAGACAGGAATATTGTTTTGCCTAAAGCAGAAGGGAATTTAAAAACAAAGAAGCTATCTGCAGTTTTAGGGCTTTCTCACAAGATCAATGCAAAGAATAGCTTGAAGGGAGGTATCTATTACGACCACACTATTTTCGACCTGTATAATAAAGTGGTATATAATGGCATCATCAATAGAACTATAGTTGACCAGGACGGTAGCTTAGGTTTAGGTCAGGTATACTTACAGTGGAAACATCGGTTTAATGAACAGTTGTCATTAGTTAGTGGTTTGCATGGTCAATATTTGTTCATGAATAATTCAGTTGCTGTAGAGCCAAGAGTTAATTTAAGTTATAAACTAAACAATAAGCATAGGGTAGGGCTTGGTTACGGACTCAATCATCAGATGCAGAGTATATACACCTATTATGTGCAAACAGCTACAACAACGGGAGTACAGCTAACCAATAAAAACTTAGACTTTACAAGAAGTAATCAGTTTGTAGCAACATATGATTGGAACTTTGCACCCAAAATGCGCTTTAAATTAGAGGCTTACTATCAATCCTTATCTAACGTTCCTGTTGAACAACGTGCTTCTTCTTATTCTGCTCTGAATAGTGGCTCTAGCTTTATTCCTGATGATGAAGATAGTCTGGTAAATAATGGAACAGGAACTAACTATGGTGTTGAAATGACTGTTGAGAAGTTCTTCAGCAATAATTATTACTTTCTAGTTACAGGCTCTCTTTTTGATAGCAAATACAAAGGTGGTGATGGTGTAGAAAGAAATACTGCTTTCAATACAGGATATGTACTAAATGTATTGGGAGGTAAAGAGTTCAAATTGGGTAAGAAAGGAAATAATATACTTTCATTGAACCTAAAAGTGGCAACAGTAGGTGGTAGATATTTTACTCCAATTGATCTACAAAGATCGCAAGCTGTAGGCGATGCTGTTTTTGATAGAGCTAATGCTTTTTCTGAAAAACAGAATAACTACTTTAGGGTAGACTTCAAGCTGAGCTATAGAAAAGAATATAAGAAAAGCACACTTGAAGCATCAATAGATCTACAAAACGTAACAAACAATAAGAACATCTTTAGTCAGGGCTTTGATCCAAGAAGGAACAGTATTTACAGTAATTACCAGCAAGGATTTTTCCCTGTGCCAATGGTAAGATATACTTTCTAGAAAAAGATAAAGCCCGCTACATAGAGCGGGCTTTATTATAAATATAAGTTTTGAGCCGTTATTAGTACACTAATAGGCCTGTTGCATTGATCTGTATTTCATCTTTAGGCTCTGTAATAGCCGCTATTTCTTTAGCGGTAGCACCTGCATCAGCAGCATAGTGTTGTAGGTCAGCCACAGAAACAGTTTTCTTCATGCCAGTACCATAGATAATAACTCTGTTGTTCATTAGGTCTTTTGGTATTACAAACTGGTGGTCGTTGAATGTAACAAAGATATCGTCTCCACCTTCGTTCTTTACTCTCATCCAGCAACCTTCTTCTTGGCATACTTCAGAGATATTTGCTTCTATAACCAAGCCTTCCATGCTTTCTTTTTCTTGCATAGAAGTAGTAAAGTCTGCTATTGATATAGGAGTGCTTGCATCAAACTCATCTCCGTAGGCGGTGAATTCCGGTGTAGCTTCTTCTACAGTTTCTGTAGTTTCTTCGGTAGCTTCATTGCTGCCGCAAGATTGTAGTGAAACGACTAAAGCCGTTGCCATAGCAAATGCTAAGATTGTCTTTTTCATAAGTATGATTTTATTAAATATAAGCATCTTTATCTAAGTAGTGGTGTACATAGTCTGCCACACCATCTTCTAAAGAATAAAACTTTTGATCGTACCCTTTACTCAATAGCTTACTCATATCAGCTTCTGTGAAATACTGATATTTATCTCTTATGTCTTCAGGGGTATCTACATAGTCAATATGTTCTGGTAGGGATAAGGCTTTAAAAATAGCTCTTACCAAGTCGTTGAATGTTCGCGCTTCACCTGTACCTAAATTGTATAAGCCACTTTCTGGCTGGTGCTCCATTAGCCACAGGCACACATTTACCACATCGAGTACATATACAAAATCTCTTATTTGCTCTCCGTCCTTATAGTCAGGGTGGTGAGAGCGAAATAGTTTAACAGTACCTTTTTCTTTTATCTGATGGTAGGCATGAAAGATCACAGAGGCCATACGCTTCTTATGATATTCATTAGGGCCATAAACATTAAAGAATTTCAGTCCTGCCCAGAAGGGTGGTGTGTTGTTTTGCTGTAATGCCCACTTGTCAAACTCATTCTTAGATATGCCATAGGCATTGAGGGGAGCCAGTTGGTCGACGATGTTATGATCGTCTTTATAGCCATGCTCACCACCACCATAAGTAGCCGCAGATGAGGCATATACTAATGGTATATTGTGTTGGCTACACAACTCCCACAGTTTAATGGTGTAGTCTAGGTTGAGCTCTTTATGGACTGCGTAGTCCATCTCTGTAGTGTCTGTTCTGGCACCAAGGTGGAAAATGTACTGAATCTCGTTATGATGTTCAGCAAGCCAATTAGGAAATTCTGCTCTGTCTATTTTTTGCAGATAGTTTTTATCTGATAGATTTTGCGCTTTACCTTCTTTGGTAAAATCATCTACCAATATAAGTTGCTCAAAGCCTTTTTGGTTTAAAATGCCTGTTAAGACACTACCGATAAAGCCGGCAGCTCCAGTTACTACAATTGTATCTTCTTTCTGCATCAAATTCCTCCCGTTTTATCGTAGGCTATTACTAGTGTGCGTGCTCTTCGTGGCTAGCTTCTTCATGATGTTCTTCACCATGGTGCTCCTCTGTAGCTTCGTGATGCGCTTCTTCTCCATGATGTGCAGGAGCAGCATGCTCAGTAGCGTGTGCTTCTTCACCATGCCCACCTTCGTCATGACTCATCACATTAACAAAATTAACCATAGCTATGAAAAGGAAAAAGATTAATGCTGCAAAAGCTATTGATGAAGTAGACGGGGTTCTTGAATCGTTAGTTTTTTTAGTATCGTGTGACATATTAATGTGTTTGAATAATAGCGCAAATCTAATTCTTTGTGCTGATATTTCTAAGTAAAAAGCCTGCAAATGCAGGCTAAATATATGTTTGTATTAATATTATGATTTTGGTGTAGGTGCTTCCATGACGCTGCCACAGCGAGAACATTTCCTCTTATCCTCACTTTTGTAAAAGCGCTCCATAACAGGTGGTAGTTGTGTTACGATGTCTGTTAGGTGAAAGTATTCATCATATAGCTTCTCGTTGCAAGATTCACAGAACCACAAAAAGCCATCTGTGTCTTTTTCATCTCTTACTTTTTCTATTACAAGTCCTACAGAGTTCTCTCCACGTTGAGGTGAATGTGGTACTTTAGGTGGTAATAAGAACATTTCTCCTGCCTTGATAGGAATGTCTACGATCTTGCCGTCTTCTACTATACGTACAGTTATATCTCCTTCCAGCTGATAAAAAAGCTCCTCACTCTCGTTGTAGTGAAAATCTTTACGGCTATTTGGTCCGCCAACTACCATAACGATAAAATCTCCTGCCTCTTTGTACACACATTGGTTGCCCACAGGTGGTTTTAGTAAATGACGGTTATCTTCTATCCACTTATTAAGGTTGAATGGTCTTTGTATAGCCATATTGAATATTTTAAAAAGGTTATTGTTTTAATACTTTCAGCTTTACGGTTTCTATTCTCGTATCACTTACTAATAGCACATCAAACTCGTGATGGTTAATGATAATGCGTTCTTTCTGTTCCGGTATTGTTTCATGATTAGAGATGATATATCCGGATAATGTTTCAGAGTCGTCCGTAGGGAAGTTGAAATTGTACTTTTCGTTCAGGTAGTCTAATTCCAAACGTCCTGATAGGATATATTCATTCTCAGATATTTGCTTTTCTACATATTCCTCCTCGTCAAATTCGTCGTTAATATCTCCAAATATCTCTTCTAATACGTCCTCCATGGTTACTATACCTGCAGTACCTCCAAACTCGTCTACCACCCAAGCTATGCTTTTGCGCTCTTTGGTAAAGTTGTTCATAAGGTCAACGGCACTCATGGTCTCGGGAACGGCACTTATCTTATGCAGTACTTCTTTTATGTACTTAGGTCTTCTGTTCAAGTCCAAATGGTGTACATAACCGATTATATTATCAATGGTTTGATCGTAGACAATGATCTTAGAAAGCTTAGTTTTTATAAATTTTGCCCTTACATCAGCAATAGAGGTTTGTAGTTCTATGGCCTCCACCTCATTTCTAGGCACCATACATTTTCTGATCTTTACATTAACCAGATAGAGGGCATTTTCAAAAAGCTCTGTATTGAGCTCGTTAGAGTCATTCTCATGCCCATGCATGGTCTGTTTTATAAAAACTTCGAGGTCTACACGATTGAACACCGTTTTGTTGTCCTTCATCCTTACATTAAAGAGATACTTTAATATAAACTCGGATAAGGCTACAAATATCTTAGCAACAGGGTAGAGGATAACATACATCAGCTGCATAGGCAAGCTGAATATATTCAATGCCTGTTCTGCCTTTGATCTAAATATTGCTTTGGGAAGGAACTCGGCCAGTAATAATACTACTATGGTAGCAAATATAGTGTCGAGCAATAGATGTATATACTCACTGTTGAATGGTGCAGGGAGTATCTCTAAATAAGGCTGTGTTAGTCGGGTCATTAAAAGACCATATATCACCAGCATCACATTGACACCTACCAGACTGGTACCAATATATTCGGCAGGGTTTTCAACAAAGCGGGAGAGTATCTTTCCTGTTAATGTGCCTTGCTTTTTCTTTAGCTCTATGTTTAGTTTATTGGCAGAGATAAATGCGATTTCTGTTCCGGCAAAGAAACCAATAAGCAATAAACAACCTAGTATGTATAATATGAGCTGTAAGAGTTCGTGATCCATGTGTAACCAAAGATAATAAATAGACTAATTGCCTGCGTAAAAACTAAGTTATTATATAAAGCTATGATAGATAAGTTTTTACAGTACTGATGAGTTCCACTGTAGCTGTCTCCAGGTCGTCGTTTACTATGATCTTATCAAAAAGAGGGGCGTAGTCCAGTTCTTTTTCTGCTTTACCTACTCTTTCTTCCAGTGTTTCAGGTGTTTCAGTACCTCTTTTTTCCAATCTTTTCCTTAGTTCTTCTACTGATGGAGCTTTGATAAAGACACTTAGGGAATTCTCAGGGTATTGCTTTTTTACGTTCAATGCGCCTACTACGTCAATATCTACAAGCGGGTAATGCTCCCGTTTCCATATGCGTTCAAACTCAATTTTTAGCGTACCGTAATACTTGCCCTCGTATACCATTTCCCATTCAATAAATGCCTCTTTTTCAATATGTTCTTTGAACTTATCTACAGTAATAAAGTAATAGTCTTTCCCGTCTATTTCTCCAGCTCTTGGAGCTCTAGTACATGCCGATATTGAAAATGAAAGTTCAGGTAAAGCAGCAAGTAATCGCTTTACGAGTGTTGTTTTTCCGGAGCCTGATGGTGCCGTAATGATAATGACTTTATTGTTCTCCAAGGTTGAAATTATATACTGCGAATAAAGTAAATATTTCTATGATTACTAAATATAAAAGAGGTGTGAACAATACACACCTCTTTTGAAATTGAGTTTACTATAAGATACTTAGCAATGCTCTTCAAAAGCTTGCAATAAGTTGGTTGCTATCATTTGTGCCGGACGACCTTCTATCATATGACGCTCTATCATATGTACCACTTTACCATCTTTCAAAAGTGCAATGGCAGGAGATGATGGAGGATAAGGCAATAAATACTCTCTAGCTTGTTTTACTGCATCTACGTCAAATCCAGCAAAAGAAGTCAATATTTGGTCAGGCTTTTTAGCTGCATTTTTTACTGCCATGATAACACCGGGACGTGCAGTACCAGCAGAACAACCACATACAGAGTTGATGAATAGTAATGATGTTCCTTCCTTCGTCAATGCATTATCAGCATCTTCTTTAGTCAATAATTCTGTGAAACCGTTATCAGTTACTTCAGCCTTCATCGGGGCTACTATTTCTATTGGATACATTTATTAGATATTTTGGCTACAAAGTTACATTAAAGAGTGCTTTTGCCTACAGTTTTATCATAGTTTCTGCTAATCTGCATATAAAAAGAGCCACAGTGGACACTGCAGCTCTCGATTTACATCAGCCGTTTACCCTGTTATTACTCTTTAATTAGTTTGAAGGACATTTGCCCTGTTTTGTTAGTTACTTGTATGAAATATACTCCTGTAGGAGCATCGTTCAATGGTATATTTACTCTGTTAATACCCTTAGTGAAGTTTTGTGTTGCTGTCCATACTTTGCGTCCCATCATATCTACAGCGCTTATTGTAGCGGTTGTAGGCGTGATTAATGTAATGTCAAGAATTGCATTATTAGTAGTGGGGTTAGGGTATAGTTTAGCAACAGTGCTAATAGTACCTAAAGTTCTTGTAGATGTAGGTATTGTATTGCACAAATTACGTGTTGTGTTTCCTCTAACTTCGCCATTAGCATTGGCAGAGGTGTGGATGTTTACATAAACACTGTCTTTTCTGAACTGGTTAGAATTGCCTTTTGTAAATGGTGTAGTCATCTCATTATCTAACCAATAGCCAAATATTCCACCGTTAGCATATTTTGGTGTAAGGTTGTAGATAACGCCACCATTTTGCCCTGCAATATTATTGTGAAAATGTGCTGCGGTAAAACCAGTTAGGTTGTCGACAACCATCATGTAGTGAGCACTAGTTTGGTCGCGGTCTACCGATACCATACCTGTACCGGAAGCAGTTGAATTTACCATCGGAGCTTCTTGAGCACCATTTATATGATAAGTATATCCCTCTCGGAATGTTTTATACACTTGACCTCTTACTTCACCAGCAGGGTTTGCAGTAGTGTGCACGTTTAAGTAAATGCTACCTTCTAGTAAGTAGTTCATTAGAGAGTCTGATAGGTCAGCGCCGGTAAACATCCCTGAGATAACATTGCCATTGATACTACCTGAAGGGATACCAATAACAACGCCACCACTTGTGCCTAAAGCCCCATTGTGTAAGTGAGCAGCTTGTATACTACCTGTTAGGTCATTTAGCTGTGCATCATACCATAGCGTGTCGAAGGTATAATTGATACGTAGAGAAGCTACACCCATGCCGTTGGCCATACCTGTTACAGCTGTAGTTTCTTGTGCTGTATCCAGCATCGCATCAAACTGTACATAGGGTTGCATCATTAACTGACCACGTATTTCACCACCAGCATTGGCAGCAGTGTGTACGTTCAGGTAAATGTCACCATTCTTTAGGTCAGAAAGATATGCAGTTGGGTCTACATCAGCCATGATGGTATTTCCATTTATCATTGTTGTTAGGTTCTCTACAACAGGACCATTAGTGCCAGCAGCGCCCTTGTGTAAATGAGCGCCCGTAATAGTACCACTAAGTCCATCTACAACCACTTTTATAGATAATTTGCCTTCGTGTTTTTGAAGCATAAAGACACCAATACCACGAGCATTAGTAGTTACAGCCGGCACTTCGTTCATGCCATTCAGCATTACCGTCATTGCTTTATCTTCTTCAGGTACTATTTGTCCTCTTATTTCACCATTGGCATTTGCCGCTGTATGCAGGTTTAAATAAAATTTACCGGCAAACATTTTAGCGATAAAACTTTGTGTAAGCGTAGACCCTGTTATAGTTCCTTTTAAACGATTGCCCGATAAATAAGGCATCATATCTACTACTACAGCACCATTACTACCCATTTCTCCTTCGTGTATATGAATGCCTGTAATAGAACCACTCAGCCCTGTAGCAGTCATTTCTACACACATAGTGTCTCTTGTGTCGTTTAAATAAAATGTAGCTAAACCAAGTGCATTGGTTGTGACAGCAGGCACTTCCTGACCTCCATTCATCCTTGCAGCAAACAAGTATTTTGACGTTAGGTGATCTGCCGTAGCTGTTTGTGATGTAAGTAGCAATGTCATTGCTACTGTAGCTAATTGTATAAAGCTTTTCATAAGAATAAGTTTTCTGATTATACAAGTACTTACGAGCCTAAAACAATTATGGTTTTATATTTTTCAAAAAAACTTTTAAAATGAGATATGTGTATGATTATGAGTCTGTAGAGCAAAAATTTTACTATTTATAAAAAGTGTGTAGCTTGTAACCCCAAATAAGGCAAATGGATAATTTAGTTGTACTCAATAGAACGGATCTAGACAGACTGATCGCAAAGCGACCAGGAGAAGTTAAGTTTGGCGAACGTGTAAGGGTTGCTAATAGTGATAACTGGCTGCAAGAGGTGCAAAATACAGATGCAAAATTTGTATTGCTCGGCATTCCTGAAGATATAGGCGTTCGTGCCAATCATGGCATTGGCGGTACACATACTTTTTGGAAGTATGCACTTGGTGCTATCCTTAATGTTCAAGATACTAACCTGCTAAAAGGGGAGGAACTCTTTGTGTTAGGAGCGTTTGATCTGCAAGCACAAATGGAGAAGTCTGAAAACGTAAGCATCGAGAAGCTAAGATATTTAGTAGGCGAGGTAGATAATATCGTATATCCGGTAATACAAAAGATAGTAGCAGCAGGAAAAGTGCCTATTATCATTGGTGGAGGACATAATAATGCCTACCCAATACTTAAGGGGGCATCAGAAGGTTTGAAGTCTCCATTGAATTGTATCAACCTTGACCCACATAGTGATTACAGGGGAATGGAAGGTAGACATAGTGGTAATGGTTTTAGATATGCCAAACGAGAAGGTTATTTAGAGAAATACTACGCACTTGGCTTGCATGAGAACTATAATGGTCAAGCAATAATAGAGGAACAAGACGACGATCCCGATCTGTTTTTTGCATTCTTCGAAGATATATTCGTAAGAGAGAAAAAGACCTTTTATGATGCGGTGCGCCATGCAATGAATAAAACGCAAGGCAACCCCGTAGGGCTGGAGTTGGATATGGATTGCTTGGAACGTAGTTTGGCTAGTGCTGCTACCGCATCGGGTATAACTGCTATTCAGGCAAGAAGGTTTGCTACATGGGTAGCGCACACCATTCACCCGGCATATTTTCATATAGCAGAAGGTGCCTATGAATTAAGAGATGGTAAAAGAGATAGCCTTACGCCTAAAATGGCTGCCTATTTAGTGACCGACTTCATGAAAGCCTACTTGGAAAAAAGAAGAATGAAGCTGATGTAATGCTTTAGAAAGCATCTTCGGCAAAGGTGTCTCCTTGGGAAACATCTCCTGTTGTAAATCCTTTTTTGAACCAATACACTCTTTGTTGGGAAGTGCCATGCGTAAATGCGTCGGGAACGACCATACCACTACCATGCTTGCGTTGTAGGTTGTCGTCTCCAATAGCATGTGCTGCATTTAAGGCTTCTTCAATATCTCCTTCTTGTAGAATATTGTTCATCCTATCGGCATGGTAAGCCCAAACGCCTGAAAAGAAATCGGCTTGTAGCTCTAGTCTCACCGATAGTTTGTTGTACTCCACTTGATTAAGTTGGCTTCTTAGTGTTTGTACTTTATCTGAAATGCCTAAAAGGTTTTGTACATGATGAGCTACCTCATGTGCCACTACATAAGCCATAGCAAAATCACCAGGTGCGCCGAATCTATTATGCAGTTCATCATAAAAAGACAGGTCTATGTATAATTTCTTATCCGCAGGACAATAAAATGGACCTGTAGCAGAGCTGGCTCCTCCACAGGCAGATTGTACATTGTCTCTATACAGTACTAATACAGGTGGCTCGTATTGACCTCCCATTTCTCTGAATAGTTTTTCCCATACCTCTTCAGTATCGGCTAATACTACTGATACAAATTCGGTGTCCTCTTTTTCTTTTGTGCTTAGCGGAGCGGTGTTTGTTTGGTGTGGCTGATTTATAGAGCCGGCTTGTTGTAAAACAGCAGAAGGGTCTCCACCTAGAAGATATACTACAAGAGCAATGACCAATACACCGATACCTCCACCAACTACTTTGCCTCTTCCTCCTCCTGTTCTACGGTCTTCTATATTAGTACTTTGACGTCTTCCTTTCCAACGCATAGGATATATATTTAACATCAAAGCTAAAATTATTGCGCACATAATCACAATTACTAACTTTAAGGCATGATGAAAAAATTAGTAACAGTTTTAGGGATATTATGTTTTGCATTTACGGTTAATGCACAAACAGAGAAAAAGGCATTTACTATTTCTGGTTATGGAGAGTTGTATTATGCTTACGATTTTGACAAGCCACTTAATAATAGACGCCCTAATTATATCTATTCTCATAACAGACATAATGAAGTAACTGTGAACCTCGCAATGCTAAAAGGCAACTATGAAGAGGGACGTGTACGTGCCAATCTTGCCTTGATGACCGGTACATATGCCAATGCTAACTTATCAACCGAACCAGGAGTTTTAAAAAATATATACGAAGCTAATGTTGGTATTCGTTTGCATAAGAATAAAGAAATATGGTTAGATGCGGGTGTTATGCCTTCTCATTTAGGTGCTGAAGGGGCTATAAGTATGGATTATCCTACGCTAACAAGAAGTTTATTTGCAGAGGGGTCACCATATTACGAAAGTGGTGTGTGTCTGAGCTATAAGAATGTAAGTGAAACATGGTATTTGGCACTACTATACCTTAATGGGTGGCAAACAATACAAAGACAATCGGGCAATAGTACGCCATCAGGAGGAACTCAAATAACGTACACCCCAAATGATAAAATAACGGTTAACTGGAGCACGTTTGTAGGTAGTATTACTCCTGATGTGTCTCGTAGAATGCGTTATTTCAGTGACCTGTATGGCATTGTTAAAATAGGGAAGAAATTGACCTTAACTGCATTATTTGATTTTGGCTCTGACCAATCGGCAAAGGGTAGCAGTAACTATTATGGTTGGTATACCGTAGCAGCAATCCTTCAATATCAACTCAACAATAATGCAAGTATTACAGCAAGAGGCGAATATTTCCAAGATGCTTATAACCGCGTAGCGGGTACACCTATCTTTACTGATTTCTTAGTTAGTGGCTATAGTTTAGGGTATAATTATGAAGTAATGAAAGGTGTAATGTGGCGTACAGAAGCTAAATATTATAATAGCTACGATCCGATATTTTCAGGCAACTCGTTATCAAAAAGAGATAATCTATTATTTACCACTTCTCTAGCGGTTAGATTTAAGAGATAGAAGTATTAAACATTATGGGGAATGGTGACTTTAACGTACCATTTCCCATAACACAACACCTAGACTAACAGATATGTTGAGCGAGTGCTTACTACCATATTGAGGTATTTCCAGACATCCATCGGCCATAGCTAATACTTCGTCTGATACACCATTTACCTCATTGCCAAATACTAATGCAATAGGGTCGTTGTTATAATCAAACTCGTGAAGCAGGGTGCTATCATGAGCTTGTTCTACACCGTATATCTTATATCCAGCATTTTTAGCAGCAGTAACAGCATCTAGCGTAGTAGGGAAGTGCTGCCATCTAACCGTGTCAGTAGCTCCAAGTGCGGTTTTATGTATATCTCTATGGGGAGGAGTAGGCGTAAAACCGCATAGATAAAGTGCTTCTATAGCAAATGCGTCAGCAGTTCTAAAGCTAGAGCCTACGTTGTGCATGCTGCGAATATCATCTAGTATCACTATGATCGGTTTTTTAGACGATCCTTGCATTTCTTCAACGGTCTTTCTGCCGAGCTCTTCCATTGTCTTTTTCTGAAACATGATGCAAATATATAAGCATTAAACGCGTGTCAAAGTAGTATTTTTCATATCTTTGCACACTTATAAAGATATAATGATATGAACCTAAAAGAGTTATTTAATAACAGTGTAGATTGGCAAACCCAGGAAGACGTAGCTACAGAAGTGGAAACCGATGGTTTACATAACCTTGTAGTGTGGAATGATGACGTGAATACTTTTGATTGGGTGATAGAAAGTTTAATAGATGTATGTGAGCACTCACCCGAGCAAGCAGAGCAATGCTCGCTTATTATCCACCACAATGGGAAATGTAGCGTTAAAAAAGGCACGTTTGACAACCTTAGACCAAGAGCGGAAGCGCTTATAGATAGAGGTATACAAGCTACAATAGATTACTAATTTACTTCAAGATATATTCAGCAGCTATCAAGTACATACTTGGTAGCTGTTTTGTTTTATATAAATCACTCATAATCTAACCCCTAAGTATTTGCTACATTATTTCCACCTCTGCACAATTGGTGTTATTTTTGGAGATACTACAATCATACATATGCGCTATTTACTATTAATACTTGTTGCATGTATAAGCATGCCATCGTTTGCACAAAAAGGCAATAAAGAAATTACACTTGAGGACGTGTGGAAGAACGGTACTTTTCGCAGTCAAAGTGTACCCGGCTTTAATGCCATGAAAGATGGAGAGCGATATTCTAAAATTGATAGAAAAAGAGGAGAGAAACGTCAGCAGATAAAAATATATAATATAAAAGATGGTAAAGAGTTGGCTACTGTATTTGATACTGAGGAAGCTTTCTCTGCCAATCAGAAATATTATATGCAGAGCTATGAGTTTAGTGAAGATGAACAAAAGCTACTCTTAAAATCAGATGCGGAGTATATCTATCGTCGTTCGGCAAAGTATATAGTGTATGTATATGACATAAAAACTAAAAGCGTTGTGCTCTTAGATGATGAAAAAGTATTGCATGCTTCTTTTTCGCCGGACGGTACTAAAGTGGCCTTCGTGAAAGAGAATGATCTGTATTATAAAGATCTAGCTGAGGGTAATACGATACAAGTTACTCATGACGGTAAGTGGAATGAAATAATAAACGGTAACTGTGATTGGGTATATGAAGAAGAGTTTGGTTTTACTAAAGCATTTCAATGGTCTCCTGATGGTAATTATTTAGCATTCTATCGTTTTGATGAAACAGCAGTGCGTGAATATACTTTGCCGTACTATAAGTCTAAATACCCAAAGATCAACACTTATAAATATCCTAAAGCTGGGGAAGATAATTCTATTGTAAAGATCCATGTGTATAGCTTGTCGTCAAAAGTTACTCAGTCAATGGATATCGGTAAGGAAACTGACCAATACATACCTCGCATAAAATGGAGTAATAACCCTAAAGAGCTTTGCATTTATAGGTTGAACAGGTTGCAAAACAAACTGGAACTACTTTTAGCCAATGCTGATAATGGTTACTCAACAGTTATCTATGAAGAAACCAATAAGTATTATGTAGACATTAATGATAATTTGGAGTTTTTGCCAGACGGTCAGTCATTTGTTTTTACAAGCGAGCGAGATGGTTATAACCATTTGTATTATTACAACTGGAATAAGCAAAAGCTTAAAGACTTAACTGTAGGCGAATATGATATTGATAATATTGTTGGTGTTGATAAAAAACGCAAGCTTATTTATTATACTGCAGCTATCAATAGTGCGCTGGAAAGAAAGCTGTATTCTGTAGATTGGAAGGGTGGTAAAACAAGATTGTTAACGCCGGAAGACGGAACGCATAGTATAACTGCTATTGAAGGTTTTAATTATTTCTTGGATAATTATACCTCTCTTAACGAGCCTTCTATTTATTATTTACGCAACGCTAAAGGTAAAATAGTAAGCACGCTGGAAGATAATATAAAGCTAAAGCTGACCATGAATGAATACGATCTAGGTAAGCTTTCTTTTACAACATTTAAAAGTGCCGATGGGGTAGATTTAAATGCATGGATGATCACTCCTCCTAATTTTGACAAGAGTAAGAAATATCCAGTCTTAATGTTCCAGTATAGCGGGCCAGGTTCTCAGCAAGTAGCTGACAGATTTCCTGTGAGCTATTATTTCTGGCATCAGATGTTGGCACAAAAAGGGTATATCGTAGTATGTGCTGATGGTACAGGTACCGGTTTTAGAGGTGAAGAGTTCAAGAAAAAGACCTACCTGCAATTGGGCAAGCTAGAAAGTGATGATCAGATAGCAGTAGCCAAACAATTAAGAAACTTGTCATATGTAGATGCTAACCGTATTGGTATATGGGGATGGAGCTATGGTGGTTTCATGAGTAGCACTTGCTTGTTCAAAGGCGGAGAGTTATTCAAAATGGCTATAGCTGTAGCGCCGGTAACCAACTGGAAGTACTACGACAATATTTACACAGAGCGTTATATGCGTACACCACAGGAAAATCAAAGTGGCTATGAAGATAATGCACCTGAAAATATGGTAGAAGGTATGACTGGTAAGTTCTTACTTGTTCACGGTACTGGTGATGATAATGTGCATGTACAAAATGCTATGATGCTACACGAAGCTTTGGTGCAGGCAGATAAAGATTTTGATAGTGAATATTATACCAATAAGCGTCATGGTATATCTGGTGGTAATACTAGATATCATTTGTTTAAGAAGATGACAGATTTCATTCTCAATAATCTTTAGTCGTTCTTTGTAGCATGACTAAGCTGGAAAAAATCATTCTTGATTCGAAACCTGTGCAGGTAGTCTTTTCGGTTGCCGATAAGATAGTGCTACCTGGTGCTGATGGGCTTAGTTTATACGAGATAGGTCGTTTCTTTTTTAGAGAACTTAAGGACAATAGACTATTTGAAAGTTGTGCTGCCGTTACCTATAACTTTGTAATGGCAATACCGCCTACATTATTGGTATTGTTTTCTTTAGTGCCCTATCTGCCATTGCAGGGGGTAGAAAAGACCATATTAGACACCTTGAGGTTGATAACACCCAACGAAAGTTTTTACACAACAATCAGTGGTGTTGTTATCGACTTTATACACAATGAGCAAGAAGGGGTTCTTTCCATAGGTATCTTGACCACCTTATTTTTCTCCTCAAATGGTATGATGGGGTTAATACAGAGCTTTGAACGGGAACACCTCTCTCAGGTATATGTAAAGCGCTCGTGGCTAAAACAAAGATGGGATGCATTAAAGCTCACTTTGATGCTCTTGTTAGTAGCTATACTAAGTATTGCCGTGCTCATTTTACAAAGTAGTGCCTTAAATGATATTCTACTGAGCATATTTGACAATGTAGTTATAATCAGATTGGCGAGTATTATTATTATCTCATTGATCATATTTGTTACCATATCCATATTGTATAAATATGGTCCTTCATTAAGCAGACCTGTAAAGTTCGTATCTCCGGGTGCAGTTTTTGCTACGATTTTAAGTGTCATATCCTCGGGAGTCTTCTTCTTCCTAGTGAACAACTTCATCCATTATAATAAAATATATGGTTCTATAGGTACGGTAATGGCTTCAATGGTATTGATATGGATCAATACGTTGATCATATTAATAGGGTATAACCTCAATGTAAGTATATTGTTAGGTAATGTATTTAGAAAAGAAAAGATTGAAAAGCAAAAAAACATATAGTGTATTTATATTGGTGGTATTGCTACTTACCTATGCCAGCTGTGGAGAGGGGATAATAGGCAAGGTGACTTTTAGTAAGCATGTAGCACCAATATTATATAAGAATTGTACTATTTGCCACAGACCTGAAGGTTCAGGCCACTTCAATCTTATCACCTATCAAGATGCTGTTAACTATTCTTCGGGGATTGTCTTTGCTACAAAAGAACGATTGATGCCACCATGGCCGGCAGATCCTCACTATACGGAGTTTGTAGGGCAAAAATTATTGACTGATAAAGAAATAAAAATACTAGAGCAATGGGTTGAAGATGGTTTGCTCATTGGTAATGAAGAGGAGATACCTGCAGTGCCTGAATATCCCAAAGGGTCACTGGTAGGAACGCCTGATATGCGTATACCCGTTCAACCTTATTTATTACCTGCCAATAATCGTGATAGGTTTTTACTGGTGAAAGTACCTTTTGAATTACCTGAAGGAAAATATGCCAGCCTTATAGAGTTTGCCGCTGGGCCTAAAAATGTAGTGCACCATGTGAATGGTGATCTGATCAAATATAAAGAAGGAGAAAAAACTGACGTATTTGGTGGCGAACGTGTAGTGGATATGGTGGAAGATAGTACTATAGTACAGGCCTATAAAACACTAGACTTGCCCAATGATGATGGTTCATATCCTGTGTTGCAAAAGTCGGTAGTGAATTATCTGCCGGGTACAGAGGGGCAATACTACCCAAAGGGTATAGGAGGGTATTACCTGCCTAAGAAAGGAGCTTTCTTGCTTAACGACCTCCATTATGGTTTTACCACAAGTGAGTCAGTATGGGATAGTTCTTATATCAATATCTTTTTTGCAGAGGAAAAACCTAAAAGGCCGGTACAAGAATTTCAATTGGGTACTTGGGGTATAGCACCAGTAGAACCTGACTTGATCATTGAGCCCAATACTGTAAAGAAAGTACACAGTAAAATTGTAATACCTGATGACATATCGGTATTGACGATAAACCCGCATATGCACTTATTGGGCAAAAGCTTTAAAGCATATGCCTTAAAGCCTGACGGGGATACGATCCGTCTTATTTCTATTCCTAAGTGGGATTTTAACTGGCAGTATTTTTACACGTTTAAGAAGATGGTGAAAATTCCTAAAGGAAGCACCATTGTTGCAGAAGGTGTATATGACAATACGCGTAAGAATCTTAATAATCCTTTCAGCCCTCCCCAACGTGTTACCGACCAAGATGGTAGTATGCGTGCTACAGATGAGATGTTTCAGTTTATAGTTACTTATCTGATATATCAAAAAGGTGATGAGTTTATCAGTTTAGAAAGAGGTAAAGAGAAATAACTTAACAAGTTTCTAGTACTATATGCTGTACCTTTACGAGAGGTAAACACAAACGTAAAACGATTCTTTATGAAGAAAACACTATTGTTAGCTACAGCTTTATTGGCAGGAGTAGCTTTTACAGCTACGGCACAACACAAATTTATAGACATAGGGACAGCTATACCGATGTCTACTACTAAGATGGAGGCAACCGATGGCAAAACAGTAACCTTGGATAAAGCAAAAACAGACAAAGGGCTTTTGGTGATGTTCTCTTGTAATACTTGTCCATATGTTATCAAAAGCCAGGCTAGAACAAAAGAGATGATGGACTATGCTGCGGAAAAAGGTATAGGCATGGTTGTTATCAACTCAAATGAGGCAAAACGTGATGGAGATGATTCTAAAAAGGCTATGACCAAATATGCTAAGAAAGAAAAATATACTGCTCCTTATGTTATAGACAATAATTCGGCTGTAGCAGATGCTTTTGGTGCTACACGCACACCTGAGGTGTTTTTGTTTGATGCTAGTGGCAAGCTTGTTTATAAAGGAGCTATGGAAGACCAACCAACCAATCCGTCTGAGTCGAAAGAATTATTCTTAAAAGATGCGATTGATAATATGCTATCAGGCAAACCTATTGATCCTAATACAACAAAGTCTATAGGTTGTACTATAAAAAGAGCATCATAAAAAAACTAGAATAATATTTTTGAAGCCAACCATTAGGTTGGCTTTTTTATTATAAACCCTAGTTGTATTTTGAAGTATGGAAGTAAAGCAAACAGAAAACGAAAAGCGTGGTAAGTTTTATATAGAACTAGACGGCGTAGAGATTGCCAAGATGGAATATGTATATGCCGGTGCTGATAAATATATAATAGAACATACCGAAGTAAATACTGCCTATGAGGGCAAAGGTATAGGGAAACAGCTAGTAAGTGCTGGGGTAGACTTTGCCAGAACGAAACAGATAAAGATAATGCCACTATGTCCTTATGCTAAAGCGGTGTTCAGCAAAGTGGATAGCTATAAGGACGTTTTGTTTTAAATAGGTTTATTTTTGCCAACTTATGAGTACTGCAGACAATTCGATACTAGGTTTAAAATTACCAACAGACCCTAGATGGGCCGATCTGGCCTCTGTTTCCCTAAAAGAGATATTGACCGATCATGCTTTTTGTGAGCAAAAGGCAGCAACCACATGTATCTCTATTATCCAGCTTCATCCAGATAAAGAAGATATAGTCAATCAGCTTTCTGCAATAGTAACTGAAGAGTGGGGACATTTTAGAATGGTGTGGGCAGAGATGAAGAAACGTGGTTTTGAGTTGGGTAAACAACGTAGGGATGAATACGTAAATCTGCTAATACAAAACAAACCGCGTGTTGCAGTGCCAGAAGACAATCTGTTAGTAAGGCTATTGATGAGCGCCTTGATAGAAGCACGTAGCTGCGAACGCTTTAGAGTGCTGAGTGAAGGTTTGGAAGAAGAAAGCCTGAGAAAGTTCTATCATAAATTTATGGTATCGGAAGCAGGGCATTATAGATTGTTTATAGACCTTGCTGAAAAATATTATGATAAAGAAAAAGTGCGTCAATACTGGGATCAATGGCTGGAAATAGAAGAGCGTATCCTTAAAGAGCTTACACCGAGAGGTGATAGAATGCACTAAAATAATAAAGGCATATCTGGAAAGATATGCCTTTTGCAAATGATATATACTTAGCAGTATATAGTTAGAGTTGACTTATTTTACAACTGTAACGTTCACTGCATTTAGACCTTTTTTGCCTTCTTCAACATCGAACTGTACTTTATCGTTTTCGTAAATGTCACCATTTAGGCCAGATACGTGTACAAAGATGTCTTTTCCACCGTCAGATGGAGTAATGAAACCAAAACCTTTAGTCTCATTGAAAAATTTAACTGTTCCTTCTTGCATTACTTATTGGTATTAATTAATAAAGTACAAATCTATACTAATATTATTGATTAGTCTAATGATTTTAATATTATTCCATAGTAAATTTGTAATTATTTAACATTCAGGGCATAGATGGTTTGTGTTTCCGGCTCTGTTTTTCCAACAAATAGATTTTCAAGGCCAAAATCGCGCTGAAAATCATTGCTTTGTAACAGCTTGATAGAAGCTAGGTTGTTTTTATGGGTATAGGCCGTTATCGTTTTCAGAAGCATAATTTCTTTGCCATAAACAAGAACTTTTTTTACGCTTTCGCTCATTATGCCTTTATTATGGTGTTCTGGGTGCAACTCATAACCTATTTCTGCTAAATCATTTTCTGGTTCTATATTCCAAAATACTATGCTACCCAGCATGTTTTGTGGTTGTTCTTTAAGGCAAATGCACCACATTATTACTTTGCTCTCTTCTTGTTCTGCTAGTATTTTCTCTATACGTGCTTTACTCTCCTCTATATTCTTTAATGGCGCTCTGCCATGTATGTATTTATTTACAGTAGCATGGTTGCGTATATCCATCATATTGGCAGCATCATCAACGGTTACTGCTCGTAGTAATAAACGCTCTGTTTCTAAAGTTGGAAATGGAGAGAACTGTAGATGTAACATGTGGAGAGGTATATTGAATATATCATAAAATAGCCCTTAGATCAACTAAGGGCTATATATGATTATGCTTTCTTTAGAAACTCTGCACGTAATACCATACGTGTACCATTAACTTTACAGTCTATCTCTGCAGGATCATCAGTGAGTTTAATGTTCTTCACCTTTGTACCTTTTTTGATGTCATCTGCACCTTTTACTTTAAGTGTTTTGATGACTATTACTGCATCTCCGTCCTTTAGTTCATTTCCGTTACTGTCTTTTACTATTATGTCTTCCATCGTTATTGGTTCTGTTTATTTAATAACTGCAAAGATAATATTATTGTTTATTTTGAGTGGACTATGATAGGAGGTCCTGTTCTGCTACAAGCTGCCATAGCTGGTGGTATTTTTTTGATTTCATCATTAATATGGGTTCTAGGAACGCTAGTATTATTCATAGGGTTGTTTAAAGTAGCCAATAAGTTGAAGGAACTAAACATGCCTTACAAGTCCTACAAAAGGTTTGGCATATTCTTTATTGTAATGTTTGGGTTTAGTGTATTGAAGTTGTTATTGACAATACTATCAGTTGTTAGAATGACTTATACTTAATTGCATTTAGTTTTTATCTTGCACCTCAAATTACTAACAGGATGAATCCACAAATTGTCGGCGGTTTACTCTATATACCAACTATATATTTTGCCTACTTAGCCTATAAGAAATTTATGGAAATGAGAGCTCATGGCAAGAAAGCTAAAGAACAACCTAGCTTAAAGGGGGATAAAGAATATGAAGAAGAAGGAGGAAGATTGCTAAGACGTTTTAATACTTTGGGGTTATTGACACTAGCAATGTATTTAATTGCTTTTCGTGTATTCACATCCCCATCTATGGCGGAGATATTTGCGGGTTGGTAGTTACTGCCACTGTGTTTTGGTAAAAATATATACACCATTCTTGTCGTAAAACTTATGCTGCACACGATAGGTGCTATTAGGCAACTTTACGCCTTCATCATTCTTGTCATCGCCACTATGCATACGCGCTCTTGCTACATCCTCAGCAGTAGCATTGGGCATGGTATAGTAGTTGCACAGTATTAGTCCCTTTAGATAGCGCACACTATCCAGTCTAGTATCTTTATTCAGTATTTCAGGACAACTTTTATCTGCAGTTATAGCAATGGTCTTTAGCCGCTCTTCCGTCATAGGCTTTACGGTAAACTGTTGCGCCTTTACATTGTGTATGCTGATCAATACCATTATTATGGTAAATAACCTTTTTATGAGACCTCCATTCATAATATAAATATAAGGAATGCTAGAACGTTTTTTAGGCTGATATAGAAGCTTTGCTATAATTCATAGTAGACTCTTATAATGTCATATCCTTTTGTATTAGGTTTTACAATATGCTTGTGGTAGTAATAAGTGCAAAGGTTGTATTCCTGGTCAAAGTGTATTGCTATACGTTCATTAGAACCTGGTGCATTGCTTTCAAAATATGGCCATGTACTTTTGGGTACACCCTCATCTCTGAAAATGAAATTCTTCTCTTTTCGATATAGCTTTATAGTAGTTGGGAATACACCATAGTGAGGAAGTAGCAATACAGAGTCATCCTGTAGTTCCATACGTAATGTAAAGCTATCAATATGATAGCTTGTATTTTTAGAAGTGTCGTCGGGATATATGGTGATTTCTTCACCACCAAATAATCTCGAACCTGTAAGGTCTGCTAGTGTATATGCTGGCCTAATATAAGGACTAGTATCCTCCTTTTGCTTACAGCTATAAAGTAGACATGTTGCAAGAAGCAAACATAAGAAGTTGCTGTAGGTATTCACGATAGTAGTTTTAGTCTACAGTTAAGTTACGTTTTTAAAATATAGGTTTTGTAATTAGTTTGTCTGTTATTATTATTTTTCATTGTTCATCTGTACACTTGCTTCTAGCTCGGCAAATGGTATAATGGTTTTCATATTATACCTGTTTTTCCAAGGCCAAGCTTGCACTATAGTATCTACTTCTAGGTCTAGCTCCTTTATAGCATTATACAAGGCTATTTGTTTGCTGCCGGCTTTGCGCAATGGTGCTCCATCTTTGATAAATGCCATATCACCTTGAAAGAGTATCTTCTCTTCAGGAAAATAGAACAGTGTATAGTCATCAGTATGTTCTGATTTTTCACCTATATGGTATAGTATCATTTTGTATTTGCCGTCAGTTATCGTTTTCGTTTTTTCTACTACCTCTGTTAATAAAAGTTTGGGTTGCAGTTCTAAACTATCGGGGCTAAGGGTATGTGGGTTTAATGTAATGAACTCTAGATAGCTAATATCACTTGCTTGAGTAAGCACCGTAGCGTCTGCATGTACAAATGGGCGAATACCACCAATGTACCAAGGATGATGATGGCAAAAGCTGTAATACTTTACAGGTTTATTGGGTGCTATTTTCTTAGCCTCTGCTAATACTAATTCTCCATTTTTACTATTTAATGGTGCATCTACGACTACAAAGAAATCATCTAAAGCTACCAGCAAAGCTGCGGACTCTGCTTGTGGCAGGTGTATTGCATAGAGATGGTCGCTTAGCTTTTGGGTAGTAGCCGTATGGGGTACTTCAGGCTCGTCATCATGTATCTTATAGTCAGCAGGCTGTTCAATAAGTACAGGTGCTTTATCTATATGTTTTACATACTGGAGGTGTAAGGTGTCTGTAATGCCATTTACCTGTTCAAAAGTTATTGTTTGCGGATAATGGTAATGAATGTCTTTATCAATATTAGTATAGTTGGTATACCTAATAGTATATACAACGTCTCCATATAGCTCGTCATCAATTGTGATGGTAACCATGTCTAGTTGGTTGTATCTATTAATGTATAGGCTAATGGGAACATCGTTGATCTTATTGCTGTATATAGTATGCTCCTTATTACTTGTTTGGGTGTTTGTCTTGTCCAGCTTACCAAACTTTTGTAGTAGTAGTATAGGGTGGTGTTTAGCTATTCTAAACACTTCATTAGCTAGCATGCTCTTGGTTATTTTCGCTGGCTGCTTACTATTGAGAGGTTGTTTAAGGAGTACCCCTTCTTTAAAAGTTTTTAGACTGATATAAGCTCTATCTCTAGTGGCAAAGGAATCTCTAAGGCTAATGCTATTACTGCTCACCCACATGGTGCCACTATGTGCTATATGGCTGGTCATCCAAGGGCGGGGAGAGTGGTAGGTTTTGTATTCGCTATGCGTATAAGTATATACATCTGTTTTATCAGAGGTCATCTGTGCTATACATTCCTGAAGAGCGTCGTTGGTAGCAAAACTATAGGTGCTACAACTTAATAGTAATACTGAAGCTAGTAATACTCTATACATGTGAAGGCGATTTTTGGTAAACGATATTGTAAAAGACGGTAAAATGATTTTATCCGATAGTTAATGAAATGGTAAAAGGAAATACTAAAACAACTCAGGTACTTCTCGAGCTGCAGGGAAGGAAGTGAACCTGTATATTAATGATAGCATGTAGTAACTACCTATTCTGTTTACGGCAACGTCTTCATAATAGTTGTCATTAATGTTCCTTTGTACGGTAGGGTATTTGTTGAAGATGTCAAAAGCTTGTATGCTTAAGAATAAACCTTTTATTTTTTTGAATTCTTTATCTACTGATGTGTTGATGAGTAAAAAGTCTTGTTCAAAATCTTGGTTTAAGCCATTGTTAGATATATAAGAGATATCATACTTCCAGGTAATGTTGAACGGTAGGATAAAGGAGCCTTGTTGTGATAAATTATGTGTCTGTAATAGGTTGTTAGTGCTATTGGTAGTTATAGTTTTATTCCAGCTATAGTTATAGGTCAAAGACCCTTCGTAAATATCCTCTAAAAAGAAAACCATTCTTATTCTGGGACTGATCAGATAATTCTTTCTTTTCTGTAAGATGTTATTGACCACACTGACATTATTTTGAAGAGATCCTTGTATTGATGTAGTCAGTCTTATTTTCTTTTTTAGAATAGGGACGGTATTACTAATGCTAGATGAAAGGCTATAATTGCCATCGGCATTTATGGGTCTTGTTTCTCTTTTACTATTGGTAATGATAACATTGTTGGTGATCTTTTGCTGATACCAGCTGCCATGCAAATTAATATTGGTATTTGCCCCGGAAGGCTTGTAATTACGATAATTGAGGCTAATGGTATTGCTTATTTCTGGTTTCAGGTTAGGGTTGCCAATATAGATGTTAAGGCTATCAGTATAGTCGGGCACAGGTTGTAGTTGATTAAGATTGGGGGTATTGATACGACCATTATAGCCTAAGCCAATGTTTTGTGTCTTGCTCAAATCATATTGAACATGAAGACTAGGTGCATAGTTTATCCCTTTTTGCGCTACGTTGTTATTGCTGTTAATCGGGTCAGTAGTTTTACGATCGTAGGGTAGTAATTGAAAACCTAGTGTAGTATAAAACCTATCAGTAGTATACTGATAAGTAAGTCCTATGTTATGTTCTATATTAATGTTTTCATAAGTTCTACTTTGTGCCGTGTCGGTTATGGTAGCGCCATTGTTCTCCAGTAACACTTCTCGGTTATTGTTGCTGTTGTCGTAGGTGTTATTATAGTCCAGGGACAGTAGATTCCTTTTGCCAATTGGTTCGCTATATCTGATGCCTACATTAGTAGATAGATTCTTATTGTTCCCGTTGATTAGGTTGATAACCGTATTGGAAGAGAGCGGCATAGTGTAACTATTGCTTGTAGTATTGTTGCCTTTGTTCTCTTTGTTAGAGTAAGTGGCAAAAGCTCTTATAATTAGTGTTCGCTTTTCTTTGGCAAATGCCTTCATTACGGTATTACTCAGCCTAAGGTTAATATCATCATTGTTATTAGTTACTGTAGTAGTACGTTGAAAATCGATAAGTCTTTGCTCGTTCTGATAGGTGATATCCGAATTGTTGTTATCAGCGTTTTGGTTTCTATAGCTTATCGAGATATCGTTGTTGATCCTTAGTTTTTCATTAGGTTTCCATCTGCTACGCAAGTTCAGTCTATGGCTATTGTTTTGGCTAACGGTGTTTTGTTGTTGCTCTTGCAGTAGTATGCTATCATTGGCTAAGTATGTGTTTCTTAACGTGGAGCTGGTAAGGCTGTTGGTATGATTATCAAAATAATAACCACCACTAAGTTTCCATTTAGGATTGATGTTGTTAGAAAAGTTGATATTTGCTTTCCGCTCATTGCGCACACCTGGAGATCTCCATGCATTGTTATTGAAGCTATTGCTTACGTCAGACATACCCGTGTTGTTGATATTGCCTATTGCAGTTACACGGCTTCCTTCTTTAGACATGTAGTTGCCAAATAGTCCCGACTGGTACCTGTCTTTTGTGCCATAGCCCACAGCGCCTCTGCCGTAAATACCACTCTTATATTTTTTCTTGAATTGCAGGTTGATGACTTTATTCTCTGCCGTTTCTTTGCGTCCGCTAAAGCTGGCCTCCTCACTATGGTAGTCAGCTACTTGTATCTTTTCCAGTATTTCGGCAGGCAGGTTTTGGGTAATAGAGGTAAGGTCATCGGCATCGTATTCTTTGCCGTTGATGTATAGTTTGGTAACCGTTTTGCCATTAATGGTAATAGTGCCGTCTCTACTTACTTCTACACCTGGTAGTCTTTTCAGAACATCTTCGGTGGTGGCTAGAGGGTCTTTATAAAACGAATCTACCTGATAGCTAATGGTGTCTTTATTGATCTTGATAGCAGTTTTGGCACTGATGATTATTTCACCTATTTGCAATGTGTCATTGAAAATAGAATGAGTAGTAGAGTCTTGCTGCTGGGCTAATAGCCTAGATAATGTAAATAATAGTATAAAGGTGAGTAAGCCTGTTTTCACAAATGGTGTTCTGGTTTTTCTTAACAAATGCAGCAATCGTCCTTTTTAACTATATGATAATCAAAGATCATTCTCTAAAAGGTAATGGTATCTACAATCCATTAAATATATGTTTTTTAATGGATTTTCTTGTGAACACGTGGGCACTATAAAAGTGTTAGTTGTCATTACTTTCCCTTGCATGTATTTATACGCCTTTCGTAATATCCTTTTCTTTATACAAAAATCTATATTTTATTTGTACAAATGTCTAAAATGTGTACCTTGCTGTTAGAAACAGAAAGCACAAACACATGAGACAGGGTTCTTCTGCCACAGCCAATCTTGATGCAGTGGTGATGTACATAGATATGAATAGTTATTTTGCCAGCTGTGAGCAGCAGGACAACCCCCATTTGCGTCACAAACCTATGGGTATCGTTACTTACGATGGCCCACATTCTGCCGTAATAGCTCCCTCGCGAGAGGCCAAGACCTATGGGATAAAAACAGGCATGCGCCTGTCGGAGTGCAGGGAGCTTTGTCCGCAGATTATCCCTGTATTAGGCCGTCCATACCGTTATAGAGAGTATCATATCATGATCATGGAGGTACTCAATAGCTATTGCGATGATGTGATAGCCCGCAGTATAGATGAGGCGTCGATGAATTTCACTTCCTACCGTTTGGTATACAAAGATTTCGTAGCTCTTGCCAAGCAGATCAAAGAAGATATCCGAAAAAAATGTGGTGATTATATTACCTGTAGTATAGGCATTGCACCCAATTCTTTCCTTGCTAAGCTGGGTACGGAGCTACAAAAACCTAATGGGTTGGTACGCATCACTCCCGAGAATATAGATGAACAATTGTCTAAACTAAAACTCACCGACCTGCCCGGTATCGCTACTCGAAACGAGCGTCGGCTCAAGATGGTAGGCATCAATACACCATTGCAGTTGAGGCATACTTCAGAGGCATTGTTGCGCAAGGCATTTGGTGGTGTGGTGGGCAATTATTGGTACAAGCGGCTCCACTTTATGGAGATAGACATTTACACCAGCGGATATAAGAATATGAGTGCAGGGCGTACGGTGTCGCGTCAGCAAAGGGAATCGAAACAGGCGTTGGATAGTTTGCTTATTTCTCTCTGCACCCGTTTGGAGCAGCGCATGGTAAAGCAAGAGGTGTTTTGCAGGTCGCTACATTTCCGCATCAAGTATCGAGACCATACCCGCTGGGAGACTACTGTAAAACTGGCACACCCTGAACAGGATGCTATTGAGTTGAGGAAATATATACTACACGATGCACGAGCATTTGAGCAGTCGAGAAACACAGACCTCTTTAACAACAACGTACAGAATATGTGTGTGACCATTGGCAGCTTCGTAAGCGATAAGATGGTGCAGTACACACTCTTCGATAATCGTATACGACAGGATGTGCTACGTAAAGCCATGTACAATATAAAAGATAAATACGGACGGGATAAGGTGCGCAAAGCTTCCGAGACCATTACGCCTAAGGTAATGAGAGATGCCATAGGTTTCGGCTCGGTAAAAGACCTCTACGACCCCAGTAAGGATGATGGCAAGGTCAACCAGTATCTACTGGAAGAAGAGTAGCAAGCAAACAAGATTCAAAACAGAACATAAAAAACACATCATGATCAACCAGCAAGCCGATCACCGGCATGATAAGGGAAGGGGTGCGCAGTACAACCCCAAAAACAAGTACTTAAAAAACGAATACGTGCAAGAACATTCAGAAGGCATAGACGATTGGGAGCAGGAAAAACGCCATACGGAATATATCTATGACGATAGCCGCACATTGGTCAATAAAGTGACCAGTCCCGATGTGGGTATGATGTATTCTGCCAATCCTTATCAGGGTTGTGAGCATGGGTGCATTTACTGCTATGCACGAAACTCACATGAGTATTGGGGCTATAGTGCAGGGGTAGATTTTGAGAGTAGGATAGTAGTTAAGAAGAATGCACCTGCATTACTCAAGAAGTTTTTTGAAAATAAGAATTGGCAACCAGCCCCTATATCCCTATCTGGCAATACCGATTGCTACCAACCCATAGAGCGTAAGATGCGCATCACTCGCAAGCTATTAGAGATATGTCTTGACTTTAGAAATCCTGTAGGCATACTCACTAAAAACGCATTGGTTTTGAGAGACCTCGACCTACTACAAGAACTCAACAAGTATGGATTAGTGAGTGTTTTCTCTTCCATCACTTCGCTAGATGAAGACCTTCGTAGAGTGTTAGAACCAAGAACAGCATCATATAGGTCAAGACTAAAGGTAGTGGAGACTTTATCTAAAGCAGGCATACCTACCGGTATTATGAATGCCCCAATCATACCGGGGCTTAATGATAATCATATGCACGACGTCCTTAAAGCTGCCTCTGAAGCAGGAGCACAAAGAGCAGGGTATACGGTTGTAAGATTGAATGGTGCTATAGGTGGTATCTTCAAAGACTGGTTGTTTAAAAGCTTTCCAGACAGAGCAGATAAAGTATGGAATATGATAAGTGCCTGCCACAATGGACAGGTCAACGATAGTCGCTTTAGTAACCGTATTGTAGGTGACGGAAAATATGCAGAATTGATACGCACACAATTCAAGCTCTACTGCAATAAGTTTGGGTTAAATAAAATAGATAGCCAACTAAATACACAAAACTTTAGGAGAATACGCCACAGTCAACTGCCACTGTTTTAGTAAATTTACCACCATATATAAACTAACATAATGAACATTGTACAAGAACTTATTGACGAACTGAAAAGAGAATCAGTAGCTACCCGCAAGCTGTTGGAAGTAGTGCCCGAAGGCAAGAACGATTGGAAACCACATGAGAAATCGTTCCCTTTAGGCAGGTTGGCAGGCCATGTGGCAGAACTACCCGAGTGGCTAGCCCTTGTGATAAAGAAAAATGTATTTGATATAGGTAGCGACCATTTTGAGCGTTTCTACCCAAACAATAAAGAAGAGCTATTGGCTAAGTTTGATGAGAAACTACAGATGGGCTTAGATACATTGGCTTCTATGACAGCTGAGCAACTGGAAGAAGAATGGACCTTTAAATACGGTGATCATATTATCAGTCAAAGCAGCAGATATCAAAATATAAGAACTTGGGCGTTGAACCATCAGATACACCACCGCGCGCAATTAGGTGTTTACTTACGTTTATTGGATGTAAAAATACCAGGCACTTATGGTCCTTCAGCAGACGATAGGGGTATGTAATTATTGATAAAAAAGTCACTCTTTTGAGTGGCTTTTTATTTTACATGGTGTTCTTTTTTTAATTTTTGAGTTATTTCTTTTATTACTTTATTCCTTTCTCCAGTTACTCTTTTCAAGTAATTGACGTCGGCATTATTCCCCTCAACATGTATTGCCCCCCAGTGGTACATATCAATTACAATAGGCACTAAATCAAGCCCACGTTGCGTAATAGAGTATATATACGAAGACTGGTTGTCTTTATCAATCTCCTTTTTGAGTATACCATTATCAACAAGTCTCTTTAGTCTTTCTGTAAGTATGTTCGTCGATATACTTTCCAGTTGTACAAAATCTCTGAAATGGCGATGACCAAAGAAAATAATATCTCTTAGTACCAACAATGTCCATTTGTCTCCAAACACTTCTAATGATAGGTTCACTGGGCAATCTGACCGTCTCTTTATACTATCCATAAAACAAAATTATACATAGTACTTGTAAAATAAAAGTACTTTTTATTACATTTGCAATGTACTTGCAAAGTGCAAGTACATAAAAGCTAAATTATGGGATACACAACAGAAATTATAATAGAAGCAATGCCTGCAGATGTATTTAATGCATTGACAAAAAAAGTACAAGACTGGTGGGGGTACACGGATAATGAAGTAAAAGAACTTGCGGATATATTTACTACTAGCTTTGACAAAACCTTCTGGAAGTTTGAAATAACAGAGTATGTGCCAAACAAGAAACTTACCTGGACTTGTATTGATGCTAGACATGTACATGAAGGGTATAATGGTATAGAAAAAGAATGGCTGGGTACTAAGGTGAAATGGGAGCTAGTATTATTAGCTGACAGGACTAAAGTATATTTTGAACATGAAGGTTTAGAACCAGAATTGAACTGTTACGAATTATGTAGTACAACTTGGGAAATGTTTTTAGTTACTAGTCTAAAAAAATATGTAGAAACAGGTATAGGTAAGCCAAGTTTGATGTAAGTATCAGATCAAGGTATATGGATGGAGACTACAGTGCCTTTTCCTGGTGCTGTGTCCCATTCTATAGTACCATTTAGGTAACTAATTCTTGTTTGTAAATTTTGTAATCCTATACCATCTTTTGAGGATACCTTTTTAGGATCAAAACCATTACCATTATCTTCAATAGTAATATTTATACCATCTTCATCCTTTATAAGTGATATATCCAGAGTATCGGCATGTGCATGCTTGATCGTATTGTTTACACATTCTTGTACTACACGATAGAGCACAGTTTCTACATTACTGGCCAGCCTCTCGTTGAGCCCTTCTGAGTAGACGTTGATTTTCAGTACATGGCTATCTATTTTGTTCAAAAACTCTCTTATAGCTGTACCTAAACCCGATTTCAACAAAGCATTGGGCATAATAGCATGAGATACAGTACGCACTTCTTTACAACCTTCATCAACCAATAGTCTTGCTTTTTCGAATGCACTACGTTGTTCTTCATTGGCAAAAGGTATGTCGTTACTAATAACCGACAGGTTCATACTAGCAGCACTCATAGTTTGCCCAACACCATCATGAAGATCTCCTGCTATACGCTTCCTTTCTTTTTCTTCAGCTTCTATTACTGCTTTGGTGGCTAGCTCTTGTTGATGTATAATGGCTTTTTGTAAACGATCTTGTTGGCGTAGTCTATAGCGGTTGTAATAGGAGGTGCCTAATAATAAAACCAGTAATAGTAAAACAACAATTCCAATAATGACGTAATTCTTCTTACTGATCTGCTCTTTTTGTAATATTATTTGTTGCTCTTTTTTCTCTGTCTCATATTTTGTTTGCAACTCAGACAGCTGTTTCGAAGTTTCTTCACTGAAGATAGAGTCTTTTAAAGCATAGGCAGCTCTACTGGTTTTTAAAGCTAAGCCCATTTTACCTGCATCTTCCTCAATAGTAGATTTGAAAGATAGGATATCAATAAGCTCCCTGTTCAGATGTTCAGACTGTGCTATTTGATAAGCAGTGTCAATATGTGCTAACGCTTGTTTGTAATTCCCTAAGGCTTGGTAGGTACGAGCCAGGTGCATATTAGACAAGGAAATGCCATATTTATCTTCATTCAACTTATCATAGGTTAGGCATTGTTTTAGGTTGCTCAATGCTTTGTTATATTCCTTATTAGCTATTTGAATATCTGCTATGTTAGATAAGGCAATGGCTATTGCATTAGTGTTATTGATTTTTTTCGCATAGGTTAGTGCACTATCATAGCTCATTAAAGCGGAGTCACTAATGCCTAATTCATTATATACTGTACCTAAATTATTGTAGGTAAAAGAAATAGCGCTACCCAAATTAAAGTTTTTAGCTACCTCATTAGATCTTCTGTAAAAGGGTAGTGCTTCTCGCCATCGCTTCATGCTTTTGTATACAATGCCAATGTCATTATAGGTTACACAAAGCCCATAAGGGTCTTTGGTCTTTTCCTTTATTTTTAGGCTTTTAAGATGGTAGTTCAGCGCCTCGTCGTAGTTGCCTTTATTCTTTTCTAAAGCGCCAATTACAGCATAACACTCTGATAGTACTTTTTCATTATTGTATTTTTGAGCTATAGCAATAGCTTCATTAACATATAACCTGCTTGTATCTCCTGATATTCTTAAATACTTTTTACCGATCAAATAGTTGATCATAGCTTTATCACTATCTGAAGAAACAGTAAGAACCTGCTTAAAACTATCAATACTTGTTCTATTACTTTGTGCGTAGGAAACACTACTATGAAAAATGACAGCTATTATTAATATCCAGTATTTGATCTGCATAGTTCTTTTTAGTTAACATCAACATGTATACTCACAACGGTGCCTTTCCCTTTTGCGGTATCCCATTCTATAGTGCCGTTGAGATAGCTGATGCGTGTTTGTAAATTCTGTAATCCTATGCCATCCTTATTGTCTATTTTCTTCAGGTCAAATCCCTTCCCGTTATCTTCTATAGTGATGCTGATACCATCTTCATCTTTTATTAAAGTGATGTCTAATGTATCAGCTCCTGCATGCTTAATTGTATTGTTAACGCATTCTTGTACTACACGATAGAGTACAGTTTCTATATTACTTGGTAGTCTTTCATTAAGCCCTTCGGTATAGATATTCACCTTCAGTACTTTAGCGTCTATTTTATGTAAGAACTCTCTTATTGCCGTTGCTAATCCCGATTTTAATAATGCATTGGGCATAATGGTATGAGAAACTGTACGCACTTCTTTACAACCTTCATCGACCAATAGTCTTGCTTTTTCAAATGCACTACGCTGTTCTTCATTGGCAAAAGGTATATCATTACTGATAACTGAAAGGTTCATGCTAGCTGCACTCATGGTTTGTCCTACACCATCATGAAGGTCTCCAGCTATACGTTTCCTTTCTTTTTCCTCAGCTTCTATTACCGCTTTGGTGGCTAGCTCTTGTTGATGTATGATGGCTTTCTGTAAGCGGTCTTGCTGGCGTAGTCTATAGCGATTGTAATAAGAGTAACCTAGTAGTAAAATGAGGAGTAATAAAATAACAATACCTATTATGATGTAATTCCTTTTAGTTATCTCTGCATCTTGTAAGATTATCTTTTTCTCTTTCTTTTCTGTCTCGTACTTAGTAGACAGCTCTGATATGATCTCTTTATTCTCCATATAAGAGATAGAGTCTCTAAAAGATCTATATTGTTTTAAATAGCTATAGGCAGAATCATAGATCCTATTTCTCGAATAGAAATCAGACAAGCTTTCCAAGGCTTCATAGTGTTGTTTGTTATTGCCAATTTCTATAGCTATAGCTAATGCCTTTTTTATGTTTTGTTCAGCCAGTTTTAGATTACCTTTTCTTTCATAATTCTCACCCAAATAGTTATAAGTATAGGCGAGTTCGTTCATTTCACCTATTTGCTCTCTTATTTCAATAGATTGTTTCAGGTAAGCTTCTCCATTTACAACATCTCCGTTTTTGGAATAAGCAGCACCAATGTCGTTGTACAAGAAAGCAACATCATCTAATCTATTTGTTTGTTGAGCAATGGCGAGTGCTTTTTTATAATAGTATAATGAGCTATCAAAATTCCCCTTCTCTCGTTGTACAATGCCAAGGTTATTTAATGATTGAGAAATAGCACTGGAGTCTTTTAGTTCCTCTCTTATGGCTAGTGCTTTTAGATGATAGTCTTGCCCTTTTTCTAGGTCGCCAAGATTAAGGAATAATATGCCTAGTCCGTTATAACTGCTACTTTGTAGATTTTTATCATTATGCTCCTCTGCTATCTTTAATGCGTTTAGTGCATGTGCCACGGCCTCATTGTAGTTAGCCTTTCTTCTTTTTAAGCTAGCCAGCATAAACTCTGCCCAAAATTGGTGTCGATAGGCATCTATTTCTTGAGCAATTTTCAATCCTGAATCTACAACAGCAATACCTTCATCGATCATACCTACATTATCATATGCATAACACATGCTTATATAGGCTGCCGCTAATTCTTCTTTATGATTTCCCGACATAGCTTTGTCTATCGCATGCCTGCTATAAACAATTGCCTTTTTGTCGTTTTTGCCTAATTGATAATAGCTTAATCTGCTGTATATATCAGCTTGAAGTTTAATGTTGTTATCAGCACTAGCTATAACATTCAATAATGAATCTTCAGTATTGTCTTGTGCTATACATGGTGTGGCAAATAACAATAATAATAGTGTGACAAGAAGTCTCAATAGAAAAGATAAATTAGTGCAGTACTAAAATAGTTGTTTTGAAGGCTATTTTAGTACCCCTAAATGGGTATTTTTAAATCCTGAGAAATACTTTAAGCCATAGCCAAATATTCTATCCATGGCTGAATGGCCAAACAAAATGATGCCCGATAGAAGTAGATAGTCATTGCTCAATAATAAACCCAAGACTACAACTATTACAGCTACTGCTTTATGATGCCCTATATTGTAAGTTATAGCACCTACTTTATTATTAACGAGATAGCCCAGCATACTAATATCCGGTGCAAGGTAAAGTAGGGGATAAGCCCACCAGTATAACTGAACATCTAATAGTGTCAGTAAATAGATAGACAAACTAAAAACTGCAATTTCTTCAAATTTCAATACATTTTTCATTGTTTCTGATTTTGTTGATACAAAGGTGCTACAGAAACAAAGGCGCTGAATTGATATATATCAAGAAATTAAGAGAGGTGCTTTTTTCGTAGTCGACTAAGTGTTTCAGGTGTCATACCCAGCATAGAGGCGAGGTATTGTAATGGCACTTCATTAAATAGATTAGGCTGCTGGTCTAATAAGAACTGGTAACGTTCTTCAGAGCTCATGTATAGATGTCTGCTTACTCTGTCTTCCAACAAAACAAAACATTTGGCAATAAATAGCTTCTCCAATTGATGCCATTCTGGGATGGTATTGCCTATATTATTGTAGTCCTCTTTTGTTATAGAGTACAGTGTACAATCTGTCAATGCTTGTATTTGCCAGCGTGCAGGTGTATTAAATATGAAGCTGGCGAGGTCCGTCACAAAATAACCTTGTGTACTTATCCATTGAGTTACCTCTTTATCGTCAATTACTGTATAGATACGTACCAGGCCTGTACTTATAAATGAAAGTTGGCCACAGACTCTTCCTTGTTTTAATAAGAAATCCCCCTTATTTACTTTTTGAAATTGAAAGGATGCAGCAATATCTGCCAGCTTATTATCGTCAACAGCAAAGTAAGATTGTATGTATTGTTCCAGCTCGGTCATTGGGATAAGAAAAAGCCCCGTATAAATACGAGGCTTTGAAGTTAGTATTTTTATTTAGCTAGCTGCATGTTCTAGCTCACCAAGATAGCGTTCTGCATCCAAAGCAGCCATACATCCGCTGCCTGCAGCTGTTACTGCCTGACGATAAATTTTATCTTGTACATCTCCACAAGCGAAGATGCCTTCAATATTGGTCTTAGAAGTACCCGGAGTAGTCATTATATACCCGGCATCGTCCATATTCAATACTCCTTTAAATAGATCAGAGTTTGGCTTATGGCCAATAGCAACGAAGAAAGCTCCTAGAGGAATAGTAGTCTCCTCATTAGTTTTGTTATTAGTAATGGTAACACCAGTTACCTTATTATCACCTAATACTTCCTTAGTTTCACTATTCCAGTATATTTTGATGTTTGGTGTGTTCTTTACACGTTCTTGCATCACAACACTAGCACGCATTTCATCTCTACGAACGATCATATGTACTGTAGAGCAAAGCTTTGACAAATAAAGCGCTTCCTCAGCAGCAGTATCACCAGCACCTACTATAGCCACTTCTTGCCCTTTGAAGAAGAAACCATCACACACAGCACATGCTGACACACCATGACCATTAAGACGTTGCTCAGACTCAATGTTCAACCATTTAGCAGAAGCTCCTGTTGCAATAATTAATGCATCAGCAGCTATCCATTTTTCTTCGTCTATTTCAACCTTGAAAGGTCTTTGTGTAGTATCAACTTTAGTAGCGTATCCCCAACGAATATCTGCACCCATACGCTTAGCCTGCTTTTCAAAGTCTATCATCATCTGAGGTCCCATAATACCTTCTGGGTAGCCAGGGTAGTTCTCTACATCTGTAGTGATGGTCAACTGACCACCTGGTTGTAAACCTTGGTACAATACAGGATTAAGACCTGCACGAGAAGCATATATTGCTGCAGTATATCCTGCAGGACCTGAACCTATGATCAGGCAACTTACTTTTTCCATTTCTTCAGTCATGTTCTTCAAAATTATTCCCACAAAAATGCGAAAAAAAACTAGCTATCGCAAAGGGAGTTATCTATAGTGGTATTAAATAAAAGTTTGTAAGGTTATTTTAGTATTACCGTAGTATATATTGATCCATATCCTGCCCACACACCCAATGCTCCGTTACTCATATTAGACTTAACTCTTATAGGAGAAGCGAATGGATTGCCCAGTGTCACCAACGAATATTCATACTGGCTCCAAAAATCATACACTTGCTTATCTATTGCACTCCAACGCAATTGTATGGTATCTCCTACAAAGGCAATACCTAATGAGTCGAAAGACTTAGTACTATAATAAGGCTCTCCCAATGGAAATTCAGCATTGAAGGTCACACCATTAATGATCTCATCAGAAAAAACTGATGATTGAGCAGGGAAAAATGGACCTCCATTTAAAGCTGTATAGTATCTCACGAAGTTTCCGGGAGTATCAGGATCTTTAAAGTAAATTTTCAAGAGTCTGGCATCAGGGCCTATATCAGCTATACCTTCTCTTGATTCGGGATAAAATGATATAACGGAATCTAATGAAGTAGGGGTGGGTATTTTGGTAGTGCCTGTATATACAGCTCCATCTACTTCAACTGTTAAAGTATAAGTAGTTTCAAAACGCCCTAATAAAAAAGAGCTCTGACTGGTGTCAATACTATAGAAATAAAACTTGTTGTTCCCACTAGTGTCTATTTCATATTCTCTAAGCGTATATATTGTAGTGCCGTCATTCACGGTAACCTTAGCATTATGTACATAGCTGCTTTGTAAGGTATTCAAATCAAACGAGCCGAAATAGCCGATAGAGCGTGTAAGAATAACAAAGGGTGGTGTGTTATTTTCAATACCTCCTTCTATCACCAACTTGCCACTGGAAGCATCATTAAGTTTAATATCTACTTCTTTTTCGCATGCAGAAAAAGCTATTAATGTAATAGCAATTATACTTAGCCAATATTGAAAATGTTTTTTGCGGCCTTTTCTTTGCACTTGTTATCTGCTTTGGTGAATAGACGCTATGAAATTAAGGTAAAAGAGCATTATATATGTCGTATTTACTTATGGTAAATATAACTCCCGTCTGGCGCATACATAACAGGCTGTATCTTATGGTTACGCTCAAAATAGTCATATCCATATTTTAGATTGACCCAAAACTTCTGTTTGGTAGTATCATCTGCGTAGGTTTTTCCTAAATAGTCTAAACTACGGCGAGAGAAGCGTGTAGGAAAGATATGTATTGGAATATGATTTTGACCATTGATCTTAGCATTGAGACATACGGTGTACAACTCTTGTATAATAGTATTAGTCATTGGCATACAACCCACAGTAAGACAACCTCCATGTATATAAATATCTCCACCCGGACGTTCCTTATTACTCAACAACATGTCTGAATAGTTAGGGTAATTCACAAGCATCGACAAGTGATAGTCACTTTTAGGGTTAAAGTCCTCTATAAAATATTGTCCTTCAGGCACTTGCCTATCGCCTTCCCAACGTTTTGGTCCGAGTACGCCCGATAAAGCACATATATGATAGGTCTTTACCAGTTTATATTCTGCTGTATCACTATCGCGTCCCCAAAGCTCCATTTCATTTTGGGCTTTAAAGGTGCGTATATAGATGTCTTTGGGTGGGTAGGAAAGCCCCTTAGACGTAAACATATGCTTTAATGAATCGTTGAATTTCATATAAGCATTAGATACCCTTGTAAAGGAAAACTGGAAATTTCTAAATGTTTGTAAATCATCTTGTGCTACCGCTAAGTGTGCGGTGAATGCCATAGTACAGAATAAAACAAATACACGAAGTAATCTACTCATAGTCAAGCTGCGTCTCTAAATTGTTGGGTTAGTATATAATCTTTGGGCTAAAAAGACGAACAAATATAATGATTTTAGCAATTGTGATGATAAAATGCCTTATTGATTAACGCCATATTAACGGTAGATTAAACTAAAAAAAGATATAGACACCCCGTGTTTTCACCCCTTTATATTGTACATTTATATATCTAACCTGAAAAACAACCTATTATGAGCTTCAAAACTCTATCAAGTACTACTGCTAAGTACTTTTTACTGATCATTTCTATTTGTTCTTTTTCAATATCTAAAGCACAAACGACTTATACCTGGTATCAAGACCTGGATGGTGATGGCTGGGGCAACCCGAATGTTTCTATGACTGCAGCCACACAGCCTGCGGGGTATGTACTTAATAATCTGGACTGTAATGATGGAAGTGCGAATGGAAGTAAATGGGAATATGTAGATAGTCTTTATGTAGCAGATTCTATTTATGATGCAGTTAATTACCAAATGGCTGTAGACAAAAAAAACAACATTTATATAGCTCATTCTAGAGGGCCGTATGATAATCAATTTAAAGTAAAAGTATACAATGGTAATAATATCAAACGTTTACCCAATCCAATAATGGGTGATAATTCGGGGCCTAAAGCAACAATTAGAATTGCTATTGGTACAAATGACACACCATATGTATTATGCCCAGATTCAGCATGGTTATCAAGATATACTGTAAAGAAATATAATGGTACTACTTGGGTTACTGTTGGCAACCATGCTTTTACACCTGGTGCAGGAACAGGTGGATACCATAGTGAAGACTTTGTAATTGGACCGAATGGAACGCCCTATATGGCCTATCAAGATGGTAGTGCTATCACTGTTATGAAGTTGGCAAGCACAAATATTTGGGTATATGTTGGTACAAGACAAGCTGTTTCTGGTACTCAACCAATGCTAAGAGTAGATAATAACGGAACGGTATATTTATCAACTGAAAACCAATCGGGCAGCTTGTATTATGCCAAAGTGATGAAGTTTAGCAATAATTCATGGAGTCAAGTGGGTAGTAATATTAGTATTTACAGAAGTTATATGGACGATAGATATTGTGCATTTGATTTAGACAATAACGGTGTACCACATTTACTATATGGAGATATGTCACTTAATAGAAAAGTGACATTAAGTAAATACAATGGCACAAATTGGGTTGCTGTAGGAAATCCAGGGTTCTCTAATGATATTTCTGAGAACCCGAGATTATCTTTTGATAAATCAAATAACCCATATGCTTTATTTGGAGACCGTAGTTATCCTACAGCTTGGATGCTAGTGAAAAAATATGATGGTACCAATTGGAAAACTTTAGCAGACACTACTGTAACTCATAACGCAACATACCATTTGTCTATGGTAATAGATAACTATAACATACCGTATGTTATGTTTAGAAATTATGCAGGCTCCGGCTATAAAAATGCAATACGTCGTCTTGCACCAGTTGGCGGCACTGGTACTACTGGCCCTACACAGCCTACAGCTTCAGGTACGCCAACAACTATTAACGCTGGAGATAGTACTATACTAAAAGTGACTACAGGCAGCCTTAATGATGCTACAGACTGGATATGGTACACGGGCAGCTGTGGTGGCACAAAAGCAGCGTTGAGCACCAATACTGCTAACGGTGCAACTGTGTCCGTAAAACCAACGACAACAACTACCTACTATGTAAGAGGAGAGGGTGGCTGTCTACCAGCTGGTGCTTGTGATAGTGTGACTATTACTGTAAATACTACTTCTATTAACGCTCTATCAGGAGAAGCTAAAAACATATCTCTATACCCTAATCCTAATAGTGGTGTGTTTACAATCAAAGGAATATTTACTGGCACATCAAATAAAACTACAATCGTAGTAAGCAACAGCATTGGTCAGCAAGTGTATAGTACAACAGCTGCCATAAGTAATGGCGAATTGAATTATCAATTAACGCTGCCGAAGAGTATACCCCAGGGTATGTATTTGCTATCTATAGAAGTAGAAGGGCAAGTATATCACCAACGGATGAACTTAATTAAAGAATAATATTCACCATAACCTACTAAATCAAAAGAGATGCAAAAGAGGATAATAACAATTATTGCATGTTTACTAATAGCCGTAGTAGCACAAGCCCAAACCTATACTTGGTATCAAGACCTGGATGGAGATGGTTGGGGCAACCCCAATGTGTCTATCACAGCAGCTACACAACCTACAGGTTATGTGCTCAACAATTTGGACTGTAATGATGGGAGTGTGAATAGTACCCAATGGAGATGTGAAGATAGCACACGACTATATGATTCTACTTGGCAATATGTCCCGTTTGAACGTTACGATATGGCGGTAAATAGTAATGATGAAAAGTGCATTGTCTTTAGAGCCAATGATAATTGGGTATATAACTACCAAGTAATGCGATATAACGGTAATCAGTTTATCAAATTACCTGACCCCAATAATATTAGTACTCCGACAAGCATATTTCACCAAGCACGACTTGCTTATGGTATCAACGATACAATTTATATCTGTTATTCAGATCCTACTGTTTCTAATAAGCTAACAGTAAAGAAGTTTAATGGCACCAATTGGCAAACTATTGGTAATAATGGTTTTTCTCCATCATCTGTATTAGTATTTCATGACATGATAATTTATAATGGTGTGCCATATGTTGTATTCTCAGAAGGTAATGGAATTACAGTAATGACGTTTAATGGTACGAGTTGGTCGTACCTTGGTTCTAGAGGGTTTATTACTACTACTGAAGGTTTTGATAAAATAGATATTGGTGCAGATAATAATGGTACTATTTATGTTTATGCAGATGGAGGTATTAGTAGTAGCGATAAAGACAAAGCCTATGTATGGAAATATACAGGTGGCAACTGGAATCTGGTAGGAACGCCAATTGACAGATATTATTCAAGTGCTTTTGCATTATCCCCATCAGGAGTACCACATATACTATATGTAGATAAGACTAATAAAAGAATGACTTTAAGAAAGTACGATGGAACAAATTGGTCGTTGGTAGGGAATGCAGGTTTTTCTGATAGTACAGGAGGTGCTTTAATTCGCTTAGCTTTTGACCCCATGGGCAGAGCATATGCTTTATATCCTGATGCTAGTCTTACTAATTATTGGCTAACGATGAAACGTTTTGATGGTACTAGTTGGGCTACCTTGGGTGACGCTGCAGTATCAAATGCTTATATATATGAGAATCAGGTCTCTATGGATGTTGGTAAGGATGGTATTCCTAATGTTATGTTGTTGTATTATCATTTTCCTGGAGGAGGAAAACTTTTAGGGGTTCGTCGCATAATGCCTGTGGGCGGTAGTGGCACAACAGGCCCAACACAGCCAACAGCTTCAGGTACGCCAACAACTATTAACGCAGGAGATAGCTCTGTGTTAAAAGTAACTGCTGGTAGTCTTAACGATGCTACAGACTGGATATGGTATACAGGTAGCTGTGGCGGTACTAAGGCAACGCTGAGTACTAATACTGCAAATGGTGTAACTGTGTCTGTTAAGCCAACAACTACTACAACTTACTATGTAAGAGGAGAGGGTGGTTGCCTACCCGCAGGAGCTTGTGATAGTGTGACCATTACAGTAAATACTACTTCTATTAGCTCGCTATCAGGAGAGCCTAAAAATATTTCTATATATCCTAATCCTAATAGTGGTGTATTTACGATAAAAGGAATTTTTGTTAATAGCAACGAAGCAATAATATCTGTATCAAATACTATTGGTCAGGTCTTATTTAGTGCTACTGTCAAGCTAAAGAATAATCAATTAGATTATCATTTAGCTATGCCAACTAATACACCAAAAGGGATATATTTATTGTCGCTAAAAATGGGGGAGAACTTCTATAACCAACGTATAAGTATAAAATAGTATTAAGTGCTAAAAAGTTTCTTTATAATCATTACACTGTTTGCATGTTCTATTAATCTTACTGCACAACCATTCACTTGGTATCAGGACCTAGATGCAGACGGTTGGGGAGATCCTAATGTTTCTCAAATTGCCAATACACAACCTAAAGGTTTTGTTTTAAATAATATTGACTGTCATGATAATAGATTTGACAAAGCTTACTGGCAACGCGTTGATAGCTTATATATTGCTGACTCTACCGAAAATGGATACAACTTTGACATAGACGTAGATAGCAAGAATAATATCTATATTGCCTATACTACTTATAATAGTAATTATGTAGGCTATAGGCTTATTAAATATAATGGTGTTAACACCGTTAGAATGCCTGATCCAGTACAAATAAATGGAATTACTCAATATTCAAAAATGAATATTGAAATTGGTCCTAATGATGTACCATATGTGCTTTGCCCTGACACAAATTGGTTTTGCAGGTATATAGTAAGAAGATTTAACGGAGTTTCATGGGATACTGTAGGTAATGACTGTATTCCATCTAGATATCAACCTACAAGTTCTTTGAAGCCTGATTATAATGCTGAAGATTTTATTATTGGAGCAGATGGTACACCTTATTTTGCTTATCAAGATGTTGGGCCCGATTATGTTACAGTTACAGGATATAAGAATGGGAAATGGGAAGATCTTGGCAATTATAGTTCGCAAAGGCGTGGTATAAAGCCAATAATACAAGTTGACACTAATGGTGATGTATATGCTTGCACCGAGGAGGGAATTGGTATCACTCTAAGTCATAGAATTTCTTTAGGGAAATTTATAACTCATTGGGTAGGTGCATCAAATCCTCTTATACCTAAAAAAACATATTCTGATAATAGATTTGTAGATTTTGCTATAAACGACAAAGGTGAAAAATATCTGGTACATTCCGATTATAGTAATCAATGGAGAGCTATGGTAAAGAAATGTAATGGCACTTCAGGAAACTGCTGGTCTCCAATAGGTAACCCTACATATAAAGGAATAACTCATGATACAGCAGAAAACTTTAGTTTAAGTTTTGACAAAACAGGAGGTGTATATTTAATGTACACTGAACATATTTATCCTAACATCGGGTTGAAGATGAGAAAGTATAATGGCAACTTTTGGGAAGTGCTGGGTGATACTTCTATTACTGATAACCCTACTGTACACCAAGCTATGTGTGTTGATACAAGTGGCATACCCTACATTATATCAAAGCATTATGATGGTTCAAAATATACAAACGCATTATTTCGCTTAGCACCTAAAACTACAAGTAGTATTGGTGCGGCAAAACCCGTAATTACCGCCGCACATAAAGCAGTAAAGGCTGGTGATACATCAGAGCTTAGAGTTATTTTGGGCAACCTCAATGATGCTGAAAGATGGGTGTGGTATACTGGTAGTTGTGGGGGAGTAAAAGCAGCTCCTGTAAGTAGTAATGCAAATGGATCAATAGTACTGGTGACGCCCAATAATACAACCACATATTTTGTAAGAGGCGAAAGTCCATGTTTACCTGCAGGCTCATGTGATAGTATTACTATTAGTGTGAATACCACATCGGTAAATGCACTATCTGGAGAGGCTAAAAACATCTCCATTTACCCTAACCCTAATAGTGGTGCTTTTACGATAAAAGGATCATTCACTAGCATGTCAAAAAAAGCTACAATAGTTATAACTAACAGTGTTGGCCAGCAAGTGTATAGTACTATAGCTACTATGAATAATGGTCAACTGAATTATCAGCTTGCATTGCCAAGCAATACACCTCAAGGCATGTACTTGTTATCTATAGAGGTAGAGGGTCATGTATACCACCAACGCATGAATTTAATAGATTAAGAAATAAGTAAACACTAAATACTAAATACAAAAAAGCGTCTCTGTTACGGAGACGCTTTTATTATTATAGTCTATTTGTTCTTATTACAAGTTACCTCTCTTAGCTTGTTCTCTTTCTATTGATTCGAACAATGCTTTGAAGTTACCCGCACCAAAGCTCTTAGCTCCTTTACGTTGAATGATCTCAAAGAATAAGGTTGGTCTGTCTTCTACAGGTTTTGTGAAGATCTGAAGTAGATAACCTTCATCATCTCTGTCTACCAATATCTTTAATTCTTGAAGTTGTTTTACTTCCTCGTCAATATTACCTACTCGTTCTAGTAAAGTTTCATAGTATGCATCCGGAGTATCCAAGAATTCTATACCACGAGCTTTTAGTTCTTTAACTGTAGCTAAGATGTCGTGAGTAGCTACGGCAATATGCTGAACGCCTTCACCTTCATAGAAGTCAAGATATTCTTCAATTTGAGATTTTTTCTTTCCTTCAGCTGGCTCGTTGATCGGGAATTTCACATAACCATTACCATTACTCATTACTTTACTCATCAAAGCAGAGTATTCAGTATTGATATCTTTATCATCAAAAGTAAGAATGTTGGCAAAGCCCATTACATCTTCATACCATTTCACTGTCTCGTTCATGCGGCCCCATCCTACATTACCTACACAATGGTCTACATATAATAGACCTGTATCTTTAGGGTTGTAATCACTTTCCCATTTCTCATAGCCTGGCATGAATATACCGTTGTAGTTTTTACGTTCTACAAACATGTGTACGGTTTCACCGTAGGTATAGATACCCGCTGTGCGTATTTCACCATGCTCATCAGTAAGCGTTTGAGGCTCTTGATAAGACTTAGCACCACGCTTGATGGTCTCTTCATAAGACTTATAAGCATCATCTACCCAAAGAGCTAATATTTTCACACCATCACCATGCTTTTTGATATGCTCTGATATTGGGTGATCAGATTTCATAGGAGTAGTAAGAATAAGACGGATCTTATCTTGTATAAGTACATAAGAAGCTCTGTCTTTCACTCCTGTTTCAGGACCTGCATATGCTAAAGACTGAAAGCCAAAAGCTGTTTTGTAGTAGTGTGCCGCCTGTTTAGCATTACCTACATAAAACTCTATATAGTCAGTACCATTAATAGGCAAAAAATCTTGTGCATTTGCCATTTTCTGACTTGCTGTTTGTGTCTCCATATTTATCTCTTTTTAAATATTTTCAAATTTACAATTACTCTGCCCAACTCATTTCATAGTTGCCATCCTCAATACCTTGAGCATCTTTGGTCATTTTCAAAGGATAGAATGTATCTACCATCACGGCAAGTTCTTTTGTTTCCTTCTGACCAATACTTTTTTCAACAGCACCAGGGTGAGGGCCGTGAGGTATACCAGCAGGGTGCAAAGTTATCATTCCTTTTGTAACATGCTTACGGCTCATAAAATCACCGTCAACATAGTATAATACCTCGTCGCTGTCAATGTTACTATGATTATACGGTGCAGGTATTGCATCTGGGTGATAATCATATAAACGAGGCACGAAAGAACAGATAACAAAGTTACGAGCATCAAAAGTTTGGTGTACTGGTGGTGGTTGGTGTACACGGCCAGTTATTGGCTCAAAGTTATGTATGCTATAAGCATAAGGGTATTCACATCCATCCCAACCTACTACGTCAAACGGGTGATGGCCATAAGTAATAGGATAGAGTAGCCCTCTTTTCTTTGTTTGAATCAAGAATTCACCGGTTTCATCTATAGCCTCAAGGTCTTGAGGTTTACGAATATCGCGTTCACAGAATGGTGCATGTTCTAATAGTTGACCATATCTGCTTAAATAACGTTTAGGGAAACCTACAGGGCTAAATGATTCAGTGATAAATAGACGGTTGTCTTCATCATCAAACTCTATTTGATAAACTGTACCTCTTGGAATAACAACATAGTCGCCATAGCCAAATGGTATTTTGCCATAAGCTGTTTTAAGTGTACCTGAACCTTTGTGTACAAATATTACTTCATCTGCATCACCATTCTTATAAAAATAGTCAGTTAAACTCTTTTTAGGAGCTGCTAGCGTTATTTGCACATCATTATTAAATAGAACGATCTTTCTACTTTTCAAATAATCGTCCTCAGGCTTTATATCAAACCCTTCAAAACTTCTATGTTTTAATATAATATCAGTAGCCGCAACAGGGGATACATCTACAGGCTCTCCCGACTTGATAATTACGGTTGGTGGATGTATATGGTATAACAAAGAATAGTTAGATGAAAAGCCTTCAGTACTGAATAGTTCTTCTGAATATAGCTTGCCATCAGGTCTGCGAAACTGTACGTGACGCTTTTGAGGAATCTCACCTAATGAATAATAATGTGACATTAGCAATCTATTTTGGCTAAAATTACAACAATGCTAGGCTCTATACAACGGTTTAGGGTTAAAGCTGATATAAATCATGAAATCTGAATATATTGCATCTATAATTGAATATACATGTCTGATATATATATACCAAAGGATTACAATAGGGTAATGCCTTACTTGATATTAGAGCAGCCTGAACTGTTCTTAGCATTCGCTCAAGATGTTTTTGGCGCTGAATTGAAACTGAAAGTAATGAGAGATGAAAACACCATGATGCATGCTGAAATATTAATAGGAGATAGCTGCATTATGTTTGCAGGGGCTACTGAGCAATTTAGTGTACAAAATGCAGGATTATACATCAACGTAGCTAATGCTGATGCCACGTATCAAAAGGCTTTGGGAGAAGGTGCTACTTCTATAATGGAGCCTTCTGACCAAGAATATGGACGCAGTGGTGGTATAAAAGATCCCTGTGGCAATAATTGGTGGATAACAACTACACCGAGGTAGTCTTTATTCCACTAATAACTTACCTCTATATAGTACTTGTTTATTGTCTTGAACATTATAGTAATACATTCCTGATGGAAGACTAATATTATTAACCCTTACCTTATTTTGATTTATTAAGGATCTTTGAAACACTCTTTGTCCTGTACAGTTATGTAAGTACAGATTGCCATTGTTTATCTTTGTAGGCAACTCTAGTGTAAAGTAAGAGTGTACAGGTTGGGGGTATAGCTTGGTAGTTTTAGCATTTTGTAGTTCACTTACTGTAAGAGTCGTATCATTACAAATAAACGTAATTCCAGTGGCTGTAGGAACATTACCATTATTCTTCAGACAAATCAAGCTTTTTTTGAGCGTGCTAATATAAGCTACCGTAGGCATAACAGCACCACTTAGAGGAAAGAAAAGATCATATGTACAGCCAACACCCTCAATAACATCATACTCTTTAGCAAAGCAAAAACTATATTGATTATAGTCTACTATACTAAAGGTTCTTCTTTTATGATAAATATTGTTTAACAAAACAGAGTCTATTTTACTTACATAGTGTTTAATGTATTGCCTTGTATTGTTAACGGGACAATTTATCTCTGTGATACTGCTAACTGTATCCCCTAATTTTAGATTATAATCGTATAAAGTTCTTTCTATGTTACTATCAATAATAACATAAACCTTATTGTCACTGCTATCAAATCTTACTAATCCTCTTAAATAAGTTTCACCTGCAAATAGCTTCCTATAGCTTTTATTATTTATTACTGTATCACCTTTATAATTATAGTAGTAATAGTTTACCTGATATCCTGTTTGGGGTTTTGTTTTTTTGTACGACGATACATAGTACCAAATGTTTGTACTATCAATAAAGTCTATCTTTTGAGCTTTAGCCTGAAAAATAAAAGAGAGTATTAAAATGGATAGGAGTATGTGTTTCATAGGTCATGCAAATTATATACTTAAATGTACGTATATACAGATGTATTTTTACTATACGTCTGTCACATTACTGCAACAAAGTGATAGCTACCTGCACTAAACCTATTAGGAAACCTACTACGCCACCTAGTATTTCTACAAAACGGAATTCCTTTTTCATGATAGCAAAAAGGATGTCTTCTAGTTTGTCTGAAGAGAAGCCGGCTACCTTTTCTGTTACCATTCTTTCTATATCTATCTTCTCTTTAAGTCCTTCTGTGTATTGACCTATAATTTGAGGAAGAAGGGTATTGATCTCATCCATCATACCTTCTTTTATTTTATCTAAAGTGCTGCCGGTAACAAACATGGCTATTACAGGTATCTTTTCTTTTAGGCGAACTTGTAAGAAGGTGTTGATATGTGCTTCTATAGTAGGAGTAAGCGCTTGTAGTTGTTTTTCGTCTTTTAACTTATCCGCTATCTCATCAAAATGCAATAGCTCGTTGGCTACCAACACCCCCAGCTTTTGAGCAAACTGTTGCTGACGTTTAGGGAATATCCCTTGCAGTTTATAGCCTAAGATATTAATAGGCTCTTTGGGGTGGAATAGCATTTTGATAGCTATCCAGTTAGTAAAATAGCCTATAAAAGCGGATATGATTGGTATAATATAGATCAACATCTTCTGTAAAAAGTCTAATACAACAACAAGTCCGCCATATAGCGGACTTGCGAAGATAATAAGTGATATCTAAAAAAGATTATAAACTAGGTTTTACCTCTTCAGCTATCATTTTCATATAAGCACCATAGCCACTCTTCATATACTTATGAGCTAATTCCATAAGTTGATCCTTGTTGATATAGCCCATTCTATAAGCTACTTCTTCAATACAACCTATTTTCAAGCCTTGACGCTTCTCTATAACTTCGATAAATTGACCTGCTTCCTGTAGAGAATCAAATGTGCCTGTGTCTAACCAAGCTGTACCACGGTCTAATACACCTACTTCCAGCTTGCCTTGCTCCAAGTAAGTTTTATTAACATCTGTTATTTCTAATTCACCTCTATGGGAAGGCTTGATATTTTTTGCTATTTCAACCACGCTATTATCGTAGAAGTACAAACCAGGAACAGCATAGTTTGACTTTGGTTTTTCTGGTTTTTCCTCAATACTGATAGCCTTTAGATCCTCATCAAACTCAACTACACCATAGCGTTCAGGGTCGCCAACAGGATAGGCAAATACAACAGCACCATCAGGGTTGTTTTTTCTACGTAGCAGTTTGCCCATACCCGAGCCATAGAAGATATTGTCTCCTAATATTAAGGCTACTGGGTCGTTGCCAATAAAGTCAGCACCTAGTATGAACGCTTGTGCTAAACCCTCAGGCTTAGGTTGTGCTACATACTCAAAACGGCAACCTATTTGACTACCATCTCCCAATAGTTTCTGGAAAGAGGCTTGGTCTTCAGGTGTAGTAATGATCAATATTTCTTTTATACCTGCTAATAGAAGGGTAGTTAATGGATAATAAACCATTGGCTTATCATACACAGGCATTAGCTGTTTACTAACCGATATTGTTAAGGGGTGTAGGCGTGTGCCTGACCCTCCTGCTAATATTATTCCTTTCATATTAGTTGTATTGCTTTTCGTAATATTTTTGATAGTCGCCAGAGGTTACATGATCTAACCACTCTTGATTGCTCAAATACCAATCGATAGTGATAGACATACCTTCTTCAAAAGTAACTGAAGGCTCCCAGCCTAGTTCATTCTTTATTTTGTTGGCATCAATAGCATATCTACGATCGTGACCAGGACGGTCTTTTACATAGGTAATTAATTCTGCCGATTCTCCTTTAGCTCTTCCCAGCTTTTCATCCATCTTCTCGCAAAGTAGTTTGATCAGCTCTATATTCTGCCATTCGTTAAACCCGCCTATATTATAAGTTTCGCCTTGCTTACCATTATGGAAAACCGTATCAATAGCTCTAGCATGGTCTACCACATATAGCCAGTCGCGTGTGTATTTACCATCACCATATACAGGTAGTGGCTTTTTATTGCGGATGTTATTGATAAATAGTGGTAACAACTTTTCAGGGAATTGGTTTTGACCATAGTTGTTAGAGCAGTTGGTCACTACAAACGGCATACCATATGTGTTACCATAAGCACGTACCAAATGGTCAGAAGCGGCTTTTGAAGCAGAGTAGGGCGACTGCGGGTCGTAAGGAGTAGTTTCTAAAAAGAAACCTTCAGCACCTAATGAACCATAAACCTCATCTGTAGAAATATGATAGAACAATTTGCCTTCAAAATTACCTTTCCATAGCTCACGAGCTGCATTTAACAAGTTAGCAGTCCCCATTACATTGGTTTGTATAAATGCATTTGGATCTGTTATAGAACGATCAACATGGCTTTCGGCAGCTAAGTGAACAACACCGTCAAATTGATGCTCTTCAAATAAGGCATTGATAGTTGCTGCATCTGTAATATCCGCCTTTACAAACTGATAGTTTGGTGCGTTTTCGATATCTGTCAAGTTCTCTAGATTGCCTGCATAGGTCAAGGCATCTAGGTTGACGATCTTATAATCAGGGTATTTATTGACAAATAACCTTACTACATGCGAGCCTATAAAACCTGCTCCTCCGGTAATAAGTAGTGTTCTTTTCATATCAGTATAACAAAGTGTCTTATTGGCGGCTAAATTATATAAATAAAAAGTAAAGAGCTTTGTAAAAGGCTGCTATTAGCAAATCATTTACAAAGCTCTAAGTATTTCCAAACGGTCAACTACTTCAAATCAAAAGTTTCGATAAACTTAGTTGTGAAGTTGCCGCTCTTGAATTTTTCGTCTTTCATTAGTTGTAAATGGAAAGGTATAGTTGTTTTAATACCTTCTATTACATACTCGCTCAAGGCACGCTCCATAGTATTGATAGCCTCCTCACGTGTTTGTGCTACAGCTATGATCTTAGCGATCATAGAGTCGTAGTACGGAGGAATGGTATAACCGCTGTAGATATGAGAATCTACACGTACACCATGACCACCAGGGGTATGCAATACAGTGATCTTACCCGGACTAGGGCGGAAATCATTGTATGGATCCTCTGCATTGATACGGCACTCAATAGCATGCATTTGCGGTTCGTAGTTCTTACCGCTTATTGGTATACCGGCAGCAATCTTTATTTGTTCCTTTATCAGGTCAAAGTTGATCACCTCTTCCGTTACACAATGCTCTACTTGGATACGAGTATTCATCTCCATGAAGTAGAAGTTGCGGTGCTTATCTACCAAGAACTCTACAGTACCTACACCTTCATAATTAATAGATTCTGCTGCTTTAATAGCTGCATCACCCATTGCTTTACGAAGCTCAGGAGTCATGAAAGGAGATGGAGATTCTTCTACTAACTTCTGGTGTCTACGTTGGATAGAACAGTCACGCTCACTAAGGTGACAAACAGTACCTTGTTGGTCGCCTGCTACTTGTATCTCTATGTGGCGAGGTTCTTCTACGAACTTCTCCATATAGATACCGTCATTCTTAAATGAAGCAGCAGCTTCTGTTTTAGCACTATTGTAGGCCTTTTCTATTTCATCATCTCCCCAAACGATACGCATACCTTTACCACCACCACCAGCAGTAGCTTTAAGCATTACAGGGTAGCCCATATCTGCAGCTATCTTCTTCGCTTGTTCTACACTTTCCAATAAGCCGTCAGAACCAGGTACAACAGGCACGCCAGCTTTTATCATAGTTTCTTTTGCTGTTACCTTATCACCCATTTGGCGAATCATGTCAGCAGTAGGACCTATAAATTTGATATTGTATTCACTACATATTTCTGAAAACTCAGCATTCTCTGCTAAGAAGCCATAACCAGGGTGTATGGCATCAGCATTAGTAATTTCTGCTGCAGCCATTATGTGTGGGATGTTCAAATAAGAATCTGCACCCATTGGCTTACCTATACATACTGCCTCATCAGCAAAACGCACATGTAGGCTATCTTTATCAGCAGTAGAGTAGACGGCTACAGTACCAATACCCATTTCTCTACAGGTACGTATAATACGAAGCGCTATCTCTCCACGATTGGCAATTAATATTTTTTTGAACATGAGATTACAATTGTTGTAAGCAAAAAGCTGATGGGTAATTACTGAGTATGCTCAATATTACTCCTACCAGCTATGTATAAATCAAATATTACACAGGTTCAACACGGAAAAGTGGTTGATCGTACTCAACAGGCTCACTATCACCTTTGATAAGTACTTCTACTACTTTACCTGAAACCTCACTTTCTATTTCGTTGAATATTTTCATCGCCTCGATGATACATACCACTTGACCAACTTCTACAATGTCACCTACAGATACAAACGGTGGTTTGTCTGGGCTAGGCTTACGGTAGAAAGTACCTATGATCGGTGCATTGATAGTTTCTGTATTATCAGCCGCAGCAGGAGCTGAATCAGCGCTTGCCGCCGCAGGTGTAGCAGCAGGAGCTGCAGCTTGTGGCACCGCAACAGGAGCTGGAGCTGCATATTGCATTTGAGGCTCTACAGCCGTAATAACTCTGGTTTCGCCACCTTGCTTGATAGTAAGTTTGAACTCACCATCTTCTATTTTAAGTTCTGTAAGGTTAGACTTATTTATAGCTTTTATAAGCTCTTGTATTTGTTTGAATTCCATAATGGGAACAATTTTTTGGATTTAGTTTTAATAATGTTACTCCTTCACACGCTCCATATAAGCGCCTGTTTTAGAGTCTATTCTTATTAATTCATCTGTATCTACAAACAAGGGAACCATTACAGTAGCACCAGTTTCTACAGTAGCTTGTTTCAATGTACGTGTAGCAGTATCTCCCTTAATACCAGGTTCAGTATAAGTAACCTGAAGTACTATGTTAGCAGGAAGCTCAACGTTCATCGGTACATCGGTCTCCGTATTTACAGAGATAAAACATTCCTGACCATCCTTGTATAAACCTGGATTGTCTATTTTATCTTCCGTCATTGTTATTTGCTCAAAAGATTCTTGGTCCATGAAGTTAAAACCCATGTCGTCTTTGTACAAGAATTGGAAGTTCCTTTTTTCTACACGTACCGGGTGAATAGTTTCACCAGAGTTCCATGTGTGCTCAATTGTTCGTGTATTGTCTACACCTTTTAATTTAGCCCACACTTTAGCTGCAGAACGAGCTGTTTTGTTTTGTCCGAATTCAACAACTGAATATAGGTTATTATCCAGTTTGAGAATCATTCCATTACGAATGTCTGATGTAGTTGCCATAAATTTATTTTGTACGGATAGCAAAAGTAATCAGTAAAGGCTAAAAAACGGTAAAAAACGTTCAATTTATATGATATGATGACCTAAAATCATCTTTTCTACCGGATTATTACCAAAATCATATGGTATATAAGATAAAGAAGGTATTGGTTTGGTTATGATCAAATTAGCCTGTTTGCCTATTGCTATTGACCCTAAACTGTCCTGTAGCTCCAATGCTGCTGCTCCGTTAAGGGTAACTGCATTTATAGCCTCTTCAGGGGTCATTTTTAGCTGTGTACAAGCCAAAGTGAGTAATAAAGGAATATTGCCTGATGGGCAAGAACCCGGATTATAATCTGTAGCCAAACATACAGGAAGGTCTGCATCTATTAATTTTCTCGCAGGTTGGTAGCCTACACCTAAGAAAAATGCTGCGCCAGGTAATAAGGTTGGTATGGTATTGCTACCTTTTAAGGCATTGATCTCATCCTCACCTACACATTCCAAATGGTCTACACTCACAGCATTGTGCTTTACACCTACCTGCACACCGCCTGAGTAGTGTAGCTGATTGGCATGGATCTTAGGCTTAAGCCCGTATTTAGCACCTGCCTCCAATATTTGTTCTGTTTCGTCAACGCTAAAGAACCCTTCTTCACAAAAAGCATCTATATAATCAGCTAGCCCTTCACCAGCCACTTCCGGTAGCATTTTATTAATGATGAGGTTGATATAACCTTCATGATTGGTCTTATACATCAAAGGGTAGGCATGTGCCGCCAAGAAAGAGGCTTTTATAGGGATGATATTATCCTCTTTCAATCGTCTTATAACCCTGAGCATCTTTAATTCGCTTTCCAGACTTAAGCCATAGCCACTTTTTATTTCAATAGCACCAGTTCCTTGCGCTATTACTTTATGTAATCTGGCCAAGCTTTGGTCATATAGTTCATTTTCACTTATAGCTTCTATCTTCTTAGCAGAGTTTAATATGCCACCACCTCTTCTTGCTATTTCCTCATAGCTCAGGCCTTTTATGCGGTCTTCAAACTCAGACTCTCTCGATGATGCAAATACTAAATGCGTATGAGAGTCTACCCAAGCAGGAAGAACCATCTTGCCAGAAACATCCAGTACATCTTCTGCATGCACAGTATGCCTGTGCTCCATATCCCCAAAATCCTTGATCTTACCATTTTCTATCAGTAGCCAAGCATTTTCTATACAATCGATCTTCCCCATATCTGCTCCGCTTACGCGAGCTTTTCTTTCTTCACCTTGCTCTACCAAGCATAGCTGTTTTATGTTCGTCAGTAATAGATGCATATGATAAACGTTTTCTTAACTCAAATGTAAAATGATATTTTTAAAGCACCCAGCAACTGTGGAGAACATTTAAACCACTTATCTTTGCCTAATGCGAATTATCAAGAAGATACTTAAGGCTTTAGCCTATACTATTAGTATCTGTTTACTCCTCATACTGGTCTTGATCATATATATATGGGCTGCTTCTGATGCAACACCACCTAAGGTGGTCGATGATGCGGCCTTAGAACAACTGGAACGTAAGCATATATCTGGTACTTTATATACCATAGAAGATACCAACTGGATACGTCAAAACTCGCAAGGATTATATGAGATGTATGTTTCTGGTAGTCCGTATCAGTTAGGGTTAAAGAATGGTAAACTATCGCAAGAACTCATTGTAGAGCAAGAAGTAGCTTTTACCGACCAGATAAAGCAGATGATACCCTCTAGTAAATACTTGAAATTTTTAAAGTATATCGTTGGGTTCATGAATCGTGATTTGCCCGACTATGTACAAGAAGAGTATCAAAAAGAGATATATGGCGTTTCGCATGCTGCTGCCGATTCCTTTAGCTGGATAGGGGATAACTATGACCGTATTCTCAACTATCATGCGGCACATGATATAGGTCATGCCTTACAGAATATGATGCTGGTAGGGTGTACCTCTTTTGGTGCATGGGATGATAAAACAGAAGATGGCTCGTTGTTGATAGGTAGAAATTTTGATTTTTGGGTAGGAGATAAATTTGCCGAGCATAAAATGGTCAATTTTTATGCACCTGAACAGGGGCATAAATTCATGTTTGTAACATGGGGTGGCTTCACAGGAGTGGTGTCAGGTATGAATGATAAAGGGCTTACAGTTACTATTAATGCCGCTAAATCTGATATTCCTTTCGGTGCTGCAACGCCCGTTTCTCTGGTGGCTAGAGAAGTGTTACAATATGCAGGTAATATAGAAGAGGCTATAGCTATTGCCAGCAAACGTAAGATGTTTGTTTCCGAAAGCTTTTTAGTTGGTAGCGCTGCCGACCATAAAGCTGTAGTGATAGAGAAAACACCTAAAAAACTGGATGTATATGACCCTAACGGAAAAGCCATACAATGTACCAATCACTATCAAAGCAAATTGTTTGAACAACAAGAACTCAACATAGAGCAAAAACAAAACAGTGCTTCGGTATATAGGTATGAAAGATTGGAGGAGTTGATGAATAATAACTATCCGCTTAATCCTACCAAAATGGCTGCTATATTAAGAGACCGTAGAGGATTACATAATGCTGATATTGGAGAGGGTAATGAAAAAGCAGTCAACCAATTAATAGCTCATCACTCTGTTATTTTCCAACCTGACAGCTTACGTGTTTGGGTGAGTACCAGTCCTTGGCAGCTCGGAGAATATGTGTGTTATGATTTAAATAAAGTATTTCAACTGCATGGTTTACAAAAAGATACAGTTATCGCTATTGATAGCTTAACCATTCCTGCAGATAGCTTTCTTAGCACAAAAGAATATAAAAACTTCTTGACATTCAGAGCCAATAAAATGTCTTTACTGGCTGGCAGTAGCGTAGATACGGGAATAGTAACACATAGCAATCCTAACTATTACGATGCCTATAGAATAGCGGGGGATTATTGCCTACAACAAGGATGGTACAACGCAGCTATCGACTACTATAACAATGCCCTGACTTTAGAAATAGCTACCGTAGAGGAACGAAAAGGAATGGAAGAGAAAATAGCTAAGTGTAAAAAGAAAATAAACGAATAGTCCAACGCAATAAATATCTTTGGCAGGCAAATATGTCGACAGTTGAATATCCATTGTATGAAGCACAATTTGAACGAGTAAATGCTTGTGCACTCATACCTACCTACAATAATGCCGCTACCATTGCAGAAGTATTAGAGAGTGTTTTACAGTATACCTCTAGGGTTATTGTTGTAAACGATGGTTCAACCGATAACACCAAAACTATTCTTGAGCAGTTTCCGCAAGTACAGTTGGTTAGCTACATGCCCAACAAAGGCAAAGGTATCGCCCTAAAAACAGGTATACGAGCGGCTAATGAACTAGGTTACGACCATGCCATAACGATGGATAGTGATGGCCAGCATTTTGCCAAGGACTTAAACCTTTTCTTAAATCAACTGGAAGAAACTCCAGATGCCCTTATTGTTGGCGCACGCAATTTGGAGCAAGAAAATGTACCCGGCAAAAGCAGCTTTGGTAATAAATTCTCTAATTTTTGGTACTGGGTCAATACTGGAAAAAAATTACCTGATACCCAAACGGGCTATCGTTCGTATCCGGTAAAAAAACTGGCTAAGAAGAAATACGTTACGCGAAAATATGAGTTTGAGATCGAGATATTAGTGCGTGCAGCATGGAGCGGTATTCCTGTTATTAGCATCCCTGTTTCTGTGTATTACCCCAAGCCAGAAGAGAGGGTATCACATTTTAGACCATTCAAGGATTTTACAAGGATTAGCTTACTTAATACCGTTTTAGTACTTATTGCCTTGTTATGGATAAAGCCAAGAGACTTTATAAGAATGCTCACCAGCAAAGAGGGCTTAAAGAAAATATGGAAAGCGCTTTTTATAAACCCTGAAGAAAGCAATCATAAAAAAGCTGCCTCTGTAGGTTTTGGTGTATTTATGGGCATTGTACCTATCTGGGGGTTCCAACTGGCTGTGGGCATACCTTTAGCATTGTTTTTTAGGCTTAATAAAGCGCTATTTATACTAGCTGCCAATATTAGTATTTTCCCGCTTACCTTCTTTGTTATGGCTGCTAGTTTGTTTACCGGCAAGTGGCTACTAGGGCACGACTTGAGCATAGAGATCGGCAACTTTACCCTAGAGCGATTTAAAGACGAGGGTATAGCCTTTTTCTTAGGTGGAACGGTGCTCGCTATAGTTGCCTCACTAGTGTTTTACCTCGTAACTCTTGGGGCTCTTTCACTTTTCAGAAAAAAGAAAAACGTATCTACGGAGTCTTAGTCTTTTGCCAAGCTTCTTTTAATAATAAATATTCTCTCTTAGGTCGGTATAGTTTGAAAAACTCATACATGGCATATCCTATTGTTAGAGTATACCAAAGAGCGATCACTTTGGAGGCAAATAGAAATTTGTAATGCTCAATATCTAAATACTCTGGGAAACTCTTCTCCAAACTTAAAAAATAGGGGATGGAACACAAGATGTATAAGCGGTACTTCTTGGTATAAACACCATAGAAAAAGAAGAGGATTATCATGGCATGGGCATAGCGCTCATGCATCTGCGTATTGAAATAGTAAAAGTATAGTGTCACCAACCCACCTGCAAGTAGTAACAGCTTTACTAACTCATCTTTATCAGTGGCTTCCAGCCTCATCCTTATAGCCTTAAACAAGACAGTAAGTAATGTAATACCACTAAATATGAAAAACAGAAGCAGCCCCCAGTTCTTGAATGATAATAGAAAGTAGGTATCAGTATCTACAGTATGATTAGGGTTACCACTATATATGAGATACCAAATATTAAAACCTGAAACCGAAACATGAGGATACCTACCTACAGCCGATGTAACCACAGCTAACAACTGACTACCATTGCCTGCTAAGATAAATGGCAATGCGATCAGTAATATCGTGCTACACATAGTAGCCAACAATAGAATAGCTTGCTTGATATTTTGCACGGCATACACCCATACAATGACCAATACAGGAAGGTATATGATGGCTTGCAACTTGGTGCCTAATGCTAAGGCAAAAAGCGCGGCACTCCATACGGGTTTATAAAAGCCTACTATAAGCGCAAGGAATACCAAATTACAATACACACTATCTACCTGCCCCCATATCAGGGTAGTGTACATATAAGCAATATTGAGCAGTAGGAATAGAAATGGTATTCTATAAGGCACTATCTTTTGCCTAAAGCCACAGAGTATGAATATGGGTAGAAAGTCGAAGAATAGCGGTATGAGTTTCAGGTAATTGATATTCTGTACAATGCTAAACTCATTGCCTTGTATCTTGTCGTATATCCATATCAGGTACAGGTAAATAGGGTGGTAGTCGACCATGAAGTCGTTATTGTACACATCCGTAATGCCGTGCTGATGGATGTAGATAGCCCAGTTGGTCCAAAAGTCAAAGTCGTATATCATATAGTCTCTGGGGAGAATAGTGATATACAGTAAGAATAGCAGTAATAGTACTATCCGGTTCTCTTTTAAGCTGTTTGGTGTGCTGATGTCCACAGAGGTGAAAAATAGTAATTGCTACACGATAAACAATAAAAAAAGCCACAAGTTTTATAACCTGTGGCTTGAAAAATAATATATAAAAGTATTGTATTATCCTAAGTACCCTTTAAGGGCATTGCTATAACGTGCTTTTTGCAAACGCTTGATAGCTCTCTCTTTAATTTGACGAATACGCTCTTTCGTTAAGTCATATTTTTCTCCTATCTCTTCTACAGTAGGGCCGTTGTCTCCTTCTAGTCCGAAGTATGCTGCTAATATCTCAGCTTCTCTAACACTTAGTGTTTTAAGAATGCGTTGAATTTCGTTACGAAGAGAGTCTTTCATTACATCATCATCGGTATCGCCACCGCCAGGTAGCAGATCGCCCATAGCCACATCTTCTGCTTCGTGCACCGGTGCATCAAGAGAAGTATGTCTGCTATTAGTAGTGAAGATATTGGTCACCTCTGTCTCACTCATTTCTAATATCTCAGCTAGCTCCTCTGTAGATGGTTCACGCTCAAATTCTTGCTCAAAAGCTATAAATGCTTTGTTAGCCTTGTTGTAAGTACCGATCTTGTTTTGAGGAAGACGCACTAAACGTCCTTGCTCTGCTAATGCTTGTAAGATAGATTGACGAATCCACCATACTGCGTAAGAGATGAATTTAAAACCTTTAGTTTCATCAAAACGTTGTGCCGCTTTAATTAAACCTAGGTTTCCTTCATTAATAAGGTCACTCAATGTAAGCCCTTGGTGTTGGTATTGTTTAGCAACAGATACCACGAAACGTAAGTTGGCTTTCACCATCTTATCCAAAGCCCACTGGTCACCCATGTGAATTTTCTGAGCAAGAGTAGTCTCTTCCTCAGGAGTAATCATAGAAATCTTACTAATTTCCTGTAAGTATTTCTCAACCGCCTGTGAATCCCTGTTTGTAATCTGGGTGGCAATTTTTAACTGCCTCATAATAATATCTATTTAAAAATGTGCAATGAGTTAAAGCAAGTGCCTCTTACAACCATAAAGACAATGATTTTTTCTAAATGGTTTGTTCGAGAATTGTCATTTATTTAATAATATTTTAACCTCAAATATTGTTCCAAATTTCGTATAAGTTTAGCCTCTCTAACGTACTATATCGCTATTTTATTGTTGAGATACCTACCTGTATTGCATCTGGCTAGGCTATATATATAACTTATATGCTTATAGGTAAGCTATTCTGTCATAAATATTTGTCTTTCAGTCACTTTTTTCCAGCACAAAATTATAAGGACACTGTCAAATATGCTACCTTTGCGCGTCACATTAACATAAATTTTAACGTTTAGATGGAAAAGGATTTATATCAACACCCCGATTATTATCTCTTAGACGAACTTTTGACCGATGAACAAAAGCTAATTCGCGATTCTGTACGCTCTTATGTAAAGAAAGAGATATCTCCAATAATTGAAGATTATGCGCAAAAGGCAGAGTTTCCAAGCCAGATCATTAAAGGATTGGGTGAGTTAGGTTGTTTTGGTCCTTTTTTACCGGAGCAATATGGCGGTCCGGGTCTTGACTATACTACCTATGGTATTATGATGCAAGAGCTGGAGCGTGGTGATTCAGGCATCCGTTCTACAGCATCGGTACAGGGGTCTTTGGTAATGTTCCCTATCTACAAATTTGGTAGTGAGGAGCAGAAGATGAAATACCTTCCTAAGTTGGCTACAGGTGAAATGATGGGCTGCTTCGGGCTTACAGAGCCAGATCATGGTTCTAACCCTGCTGGTATGCTGACCAACTTTAAAGAAGAGGGCGACCATGTGATCCTTAACGGTTCTAAAATGTGGATATCCAACGCACCATTTGCTGATATAGCTGTAGTTTGGGCTAAAGATGAGCAAGGTGATATTAGAGGACTTATTGTAGAGCGTGGTATGGAAGGCTTTAGCACACCTACTACACATGGCAAATGGTCTTTACGTGCATCTGCAACGGGTGAGTTGGTATTTGACAATGTAAAAGTGCCTAAAGAAAATATACTACCTGGCGTGAAAGGACTAAAAGGACCTTTGACTTGCTTATCTAGCGCACGCTATGGTATCGCTTGGGGCGCATTGGGTTGTGCTATGGATTGCTACGATACAGCACTACGCTATGCTAAACAGCGTGTACAGTTTGACAGACCAATTGCTGGTTTCCAACTAACACAGAAGAAGCTAGCCGAGATGATCACTGAAATTACTAAAGGACAGTTGCTGGTTCAGCGCTTGGGCACACTAAGAGATGAAGACCGTGCTACACCTGCACAGATATCTATGGCTAAGCGTAATAGCTGTGAGATAGCTTTAAAGATAGCTCGCGAAGCCAGACAAATATTAGGCGGTATGGGTATAACTGGTGAGTTTAGCATTATGCGCCATATGATGAACTTAGAAAGTGTGGTAACCTACGAGGGTACGCACGATATTCACTTATTGATTACAGGCATGGATGTTACAGGCATCAATGCTTTCAAATAGCTCGGATGAGCAAAGAGTGAGAAAAGGGAGGCTGCATGTATTTGTAGCCTCTTTATTTTTGTAGTTGTTCCAGCTGCTCTTTTTCGTTGATAGAGATGGCCATCTCTATTTTCCATTCTCCATCTATCTGCTGCTTTACGATATACTCGTAGTCGCAGTTATACACATCGCGATGGTCTTTATCCAAATACCTCCAATTCACTTTTACACGCACTATCTTATCGGTAATGGAGTATTTGTTACGAACATCGGGAGCAGCAGCAACAATACCATATTTTTTGTAGAAACGTCTGCCTTGGCTAATGGCCCCTTCTAGTGGTGCTAAATCGCTATATACAGAAGAGCCGTCGTTAGACAAGAAAGTGCAGGGTAGTGCATAGAGCATAGCCATTGCTTTTGCATCATTTTTCTCTAATGCAGCGGCATATTGGTCAAACAATTCATTGATCTCATTAGCGGTTATTACGGCTCTACTCATGATGGCTTTCTCTCTATTGTGTAACTAGATACAAAGGTAAAGGACTCTTGCTTGCAAACTAAATATAGGGAAAGAAATATGTGTTATCTTTTACAGCTTTTTATGGCGTAAGTATTGTATATTTGTTATAATTAAAGAGTTGGTTATGAAACTATTTCTATATACACTGATATTATTTGTGGGTATCAGTACCTATGCTCAAGAGTTTGAAGTGCCTTCAATAGAAATATTAGAGATAGAGCCCCCTAAAAAAGGGGCTAGTATGGAATATAAGTTTCCAGATACAGTAACTCACATTCTGGAAAATAAGATGAGTCAGCATGATGGTTATTGGTTTATTGAGATGTATGTGCTTACAGATGATACAGTACGATTAGCTTTATATAAGCTTAATACTAAAAAGCCAAAAGATTGTTCTGGTGATATGGGCATTATTTTTTCTAGTACGAATAGGCATTTTAAGTATGGTAATAGAGAAATGCCAATTATACTAAGTTCAGATCACAGGTTTGCATTTCCTAGTTTTGCAATGACTGATGGATATGTTATAAAGTTTGTAGCGAGGAAATGGTATAGTGATGCAACGATTATTCATGCAGGCTATTATTATTAATGTTTTATGAAAAGAGCATATATCGTATTAGATGGTTGTTTTACAGGAACTGGCGTAAGAGATATAAATACACAAGAGTGGATAGAAATATCAGACTTGGTAGTTTCCGACAATTTAAAAACTAGCCTAGAGAATTGGGCAACTGAGTATCAGAAATATACACCAGGTAGTTCGCTTGAAATAGATGACAATACTTTGAAAAGACTAGATGATGAAGGTCTTAGATTGTCAAATGCAATAATGACAGAGAACGAAGACTATAAAATTGATTATTATGATTCAAAATATGGAGGAAGAATATACATTAAGTATTAAGCTAATTGTTACAAGAACAACCATTGAAAACCTATAACAAAACGTAACAATAGATGTCATCTAAGGGAAATAGAGTAATACGAAATAGGCTTTTCTTATTTATGGTGTTCGGAGGGTTCTTTATAGTTACAGCACATAAATTGTATGATAGATACGTAACTGATGATGAATACCACGCAGCAGATTTTCGTGAATATCTAAGTGAGTTTGAATACTTTTCATCTTTACATAACGACATCTTTGAACCAAGCAATATTGGTGAGAGTTATATAATTAACTATACAGCAAAAGGTTTATTTTGGGAGCGTTGTATATCTGCAACAAATAACATTGATTCGATGTGCAAAAATGATTTTATAGATGAAAAGCAAGAAAAAAGAGCTAAAACCTTTATGGCAGATGTTGACATGAGAGCTATTATTTATGAAGAAAAAAGCATTCTTTTTATTTTTGCGGGTTACCCCCAGCCTGTAATAGTTTATGGTAGTTCTAAGGAGTATGAATCATACTTAGGATTAAAATTAGCAGATAACTACACTTTATATATGATGGAATGAAACAAACATTGAAAATCTGTAACAAAACGTAACAATTCGTAACATTTTGAAAGAAAATCGAGTAATATTCAGAAATTCCCGCTTAGCTTCTTATTTTTGGTCAAAATTTCGCAACAATTGAAGACGCTGCTCAATCATAGTCAACTCAATATTACGCTGCAGCGGTTAGCTCACCAGTTAGTCGAGAATCATCTTTCTTTTAAGGATACTGTTATTATTGGCATACAGCCACGTGGTGTGTTTTTGTCCGACCGTATTGCAGAACTTGTAAAAGAGATAACCAACGAAACACAGATACCTTATGGCAGATTAGATATCACCTTTTATAGAGATGATATCAACAAGTCGAACGAGATACAAGTCCCTAAGAAAACGGATATAGAATTCAGCATACAGGACAAAAACGTCATCTTAATTGATGATGTCCTGCACACAGGGCGCACTATACGCTCCGCTATGGACGCTCTAATAGACTTTGGCCGACCAAGAAACGTGGAGCTATTGGTATTGATAGACAGACGATTTAGCAGAGAGTTGCCTATACACCCCGATTATGTAGGACAAACCGTAGATACCATAATTACCCAAAAAGTAATTGTAGAATGGGCGGAAGAGGACAAGAAAGAAGACGTAGTTGTATTGATAGACTAATTATTTAAAGAAAAAAGAGATACATGTCATTATCGGTAAAACACTTACTGGGAATTAAAGAGCTTCAACCGGAGGATATTCAAACTATTTTCCGAACGGCGGACAATTTCAAGCAAGTATTACAACGCCCGATAAAGAAAGTACCATCGCTGAGAGATACTACCATTGCTAATATCTTCTTCGAAAACTCTACCAGAACAAAAATATCTTTCGAACTAGCAGAAAAAAGGCTTGGTGCTGATGTGGTCAACTTCTCTGCCTCAGGCTCATCTGTTTCTAAAGGGGAGACCCTCGTTGATACAGTACACAATATCCTAGCCATGAAGGTGGATATGGTGGTAATGAGGCACTCTGCAAGTGGAGCGCCATGGTTCTTGGCCAACCATATAGATGCTAGCATAGTAAATGCAGGTGATGGAGTGAATGAGCACCCAACACAAGCTTTACTAGATGGCTTTTCTATGAGGGAGAAAGTTGGAGACCTAAAAGGTAAAAGGGTAGCGATAATAGGAGATATAATGCACTCCAGAGTAGCTTTAAGCAATATTTTTTGCCTGAAGAAACTAGGTGCTGAGGTAGTAGTTGCTGGGCCGCCTACACTAATACCGAAGCATATTGAAGAGCTAGGCGTAAAAGTAGAGTATAATGTAAAGAAAGCTCTACAATGGTGTGAGATCGCCAACGTACTTAGAATACAGCTGGAGCGCCAAAACAAGCCACTATTCTCTACACTAAGAGAATATGCGCTGTTTTACGGAGTAAATAAGCAAATGCTGGATAGCTTACAGAAAGAAATAGTGATCATGCACCCTGGACCTATAAACAGAGGGGTGGAGCTGAATTCAGATGTAGCAGATAGTGACCAATCTATTATTCTAGACCAAGTGGAGAATGGCGTAGCCATACGCATGGCTGTACTTTATCTATTGTCTGGAAAGAGAGAAATGGAATGATAAAAACATAAATGTAAAAGCGCAACGATTCAATATTTTTACATTTTGCATTAATAACCTACCTTAGCCGTTACGAAAGCATTTAAAATGTCCATAAAAGGGCATAGATAGGGAAGCCACATCGGTTTCCATGTTTTTTTAAGCAAACTTGATATTTTATGTCATCTACTTGGTTTAGACGAATAAAAAAAGGCATACATACTAGTACACACGAGAAAAAGGAAGCTCCAGACGGATTGTGGACTAAATGCCCTGAGTGTAAGAAAACCTCTACAGCTAAAGAGCTAGAAGATAATCTATATACATGCCCAAAGTGTGAAAATCACTTTCGCATAAACGCTAAAGAATACTTTAATATTCTGTTTGATGAAGGCAAATATGAAGAGTTATTCAAAGAAATAAAGCCAACAGATAAATTAGAATTTGTAGACTTAAAACCCTATAAAGACAGGCTAGTAGATGCACAGAGCAAAACTGGTCTTACTGATGCTATGACCGTTGGTGTAGGTGAGCTTGACGGGAAGGGCTTTGTGATAGCATGTATGAACTTTAACTTCATTGGCGGCTCTATGGGCTCTGTTGTTGGTGAAAAGATCAGTCGTGGTATAGACTATGCTATAAAACACAAAATGCCATTTATGATCATCTCCAAATCAGGTGGTGCTCGTATGATGGAAAGTGCATTTTCTCTAATGCAAATGGCTAAGACCTCTGCTAAGCTAACTTTATTATCTAAAGCGCAACTACCATATATTTCTTTCATGACCGACCCAACTACGGGTGGTGTTACTGCTTCTTTCGCAATGTTGGGAGATGTTAATATTGCCGAACCAAAAGCGTTAATTGGTTTTGCTGGCCCTCGTGTTATCAAAGAGACAATTAAGAAAGATCTTCCTGAAGGATTCCAACGTTCAGAATTCTTGCGCGATAATGGCTTCTTAGACTTTATTGTAACAAGAAAGGAACTCAAGCAACAATTGTCTACTGTGCTTGACTGGTATATGAAGGGTAAATAACCACTATTTTGGCTAAAGACAAAGTCTATATAAAAAATAAACCTGCCACTTTTGAGTATGCTATAGAAGATAAGCTTACTGCAGGTATTGTATTGACCGGTTCTGAAATAAAGTCAATAAGAAATAGCAAGGTGAGCTTTAACGATAGCTTCTGTTTTTTTCATGAAGGTGAGTTATGGATAAAAAGTCTGCATATAGGACATTATGAAAATGCAGGTTATATCAGTCATGATCCTACTCGCGAACGCAAGCTGCTACTCAACAAAAAAGAGTTACGCAAATGGCAACAAAAAATAAAGGAGAAAGGATACACAATAGTACCTCTTAGCATGTATATCAATGAAAATGGTTATGCTAAACTAGATATTGGGCTAGGTAGAGGTAAAAAGCTTCACGACAAACGCGAAACCATTAAAAACCGTGATGCTGAAAGAGAAATGAAACGCTACTTAAAGTAATAGTTTAAATTACTGTTTCTTTAAATTCAATACCATATTGTTCTAATTCAGCTAATACAGGTTTATAAACTGCTGCCATCGTGGGGATTTGAACACCAGGAATAGCCTTGATCTTCCCTGTTAGCAATTGCTTGGCCAATATGCCCATTGGTAAACCAACAGTTTTTGCCATAGCAGAATATTCTCGATTTTCACCTTTTATCACTAAGGTGCTTACTAGTTTGCTCGTCTTGCTTTTATGAGTGTATTCTACTTCATGTTGCATCACTATCATATCCTTATCGTTTGGCTGCATCTCCCATTTCTCCAGTAGAATATGCAATAACAGATCGCCAGAAGAGCTTCCTTTGAAAGATACTGCGGTGTCTTCAAATAAGCCTAGCCAAGAGATTAAATCCATTACCTCTTTCTCCAAATTGAATTTGCCCGCAACAAACTCAGCCAAGTCTCCATGACCTTCAAAATTAGCTTTATCTGCTACCCAATCAGTAAGCGTAATACCATCTTCGATTTCATCTGTAATATCAGTAAGACCAAGGTCGATAAGTGCTTGCCATCCCTTACAGAAAATAGGGTGACGTAATGACCCTCTGATAAAAGTATCTATATGGGGCACTTCGTAAGTGTCAAGATATTTTAAAGAGTCTCTATTGGGGTAGGATATTAGATCCTCAATGCCATTTACACTTTCTATAGCGTTTACGTCCGTAAATACTTTATTGTATGGTAGCGTTGTAACTGTTTTGTTTTGTAGGTATTGCGCGCCCGCCATACCTGCTGTTATAATATTTCTAGGATTCCAGGTAAACTTATAATGCCAAGGATTATCGTCAGACTCCGGAGCTATAAGGCCTCCTGCGTAAGACTTAAAAGAAGTGATGGTAGCTGCAACTTTGTGTATGCTATGGAATATCTGACTGGCAGTCATATGGTCAATACCGGGATCAAGCCCCATTTCACACATAAACATTAAGCCTTTTGCTCTAGCTGCCGCATCTAGTTCTTTCATCTCGTCAGACACATAAGAAGCTGTAATGATATGCTTGTTGTACAACAAGCAATCTTCAGCTAAAGAGATATGTAAATGAGGTGGCATTAAAGAAATAACCACATCCGCTTTTTTTACTAATGGCTGTCTCTCTTCTGCCTCTGTAATATCTATAACCGCAGCTTCTGCATATTTGCTGTTACGGGTTTTAGCAGCTACTGCTTCTGCATTACCATCGGCTACTATTATTTTCCAATCATTACTAGCTGCATGCTCTATAAGATAATCGATCAGGTATATTGATGTTTTACCTGCGCCAGCTACAAGTATTGTTTGCATGAGTAATTATGTCTTAATTAGTAGACTAATGTAGAACTTGTTTATGTAAAAGCATGAAGGATTTTATATTTTATTTGTTCTATTTTGTTTAAAATCATTTAGTTATCAAATAATATAAATCCTACAACGAATGAAGAAAGTTGAGAAAATTTTTGTTATTCTATACTTATTAGTATTTCTAACTAAAATAGCCACACTTTTGGGCTTGATAAGTCTTTCAATAATAGGGCTACCATTACTGTTAATTGGTTTTGCGCTTTCATCGCTATACTTCTATGCAGGCTTTATAGTATTCCCTGATGTAAACATTGTTACACAAACCAATAAAAAAACAAAAGAGACCAAAGAACAAGTCATCACATCCATATTTTCAGGAATAATAATTGGCTATGGAGTAATAACGACTGTATTTACTATACAAAGGTGGCCACTGTTAGGGTTTAAAATATCAACAGTTTTATTGATATTGCTTGCGATATTTTTAACTATTATGTTATTACTTAAGAAAAGTAAATTTTATAGGCAGCTACTACTTAAAAGTATGTTTGTTTTAGGGTTAAACTTTATATCATTGTTAGTGATTCAAACTATATTTTAGTGCTTATGATCTGGAAAACACAGCCTGATTTGGCACAAATGAATGCTTTGTCTGCTAATACAATGGGGGAGACACTAGGCATGGTCTTTACTACAGTTGCCGATAATTATATAGAGGCAACCATGCCTGTAGACAACCGTACCCGTCAGCCTTATGGCCTGCTACATGGTGGTGCATCAGCAGCTTTGGCTGAGACTGTAGGCAGTGTAGCTTCATCGTTGTGTATAGATAATGAGCAGCAGATATGTGTAGGAATTGAAATAAACTGCAATCATGTAAGAGGTAAGAGATCCGGTATAGTAACGGCTAGAGCAGAGCCTTTGCATATAGGCGCTACTACCCATGTCTGGGATATTAAAATACGAGATGAAAGAGAGAAGCTGGTCTGCGTGAGTAGGTTAACAGTATCTATACTGAAGAAGAAAGACTAATTGCCTATTTGCCTACTACAATTACTACACAAGCCTAGTAATGCATGGTCAATTGTGCTTACCTTTTCTACCGCATCTGTCATTAGGCATTTTTTGTCTTCACAATGCTTTAATCCTAAGTTGTGACCTATTTCGTGAAGTATTACTTTAAGTAGACGTTCTTTATATTTCTGTTTGCTGGCATTTTGTAGTCTTTTAGTAGACACTACAGCTGCAACTCCAGGTCTTTTAGCCAGTCCCATTATACCCCAAACACGGTACTTATTTTCCGGTTTTTTAATATTTCTGTATTTATCTTTTTTGCTAACGAATATATCAGTAGCTGTTATCCCAAGTACTAAGGAGTGATCATCTGTCTTTATAACTCCTAGATAGTCTAAAATATCGCTGGCTGAGTATCTAAACCCTTTTTCGTAGTTGACAAAACTTTGTGGTACTTGAATACTTTTTGCTACAATAACATTGAAGCCATAGAACTCCTGTATCTGGTTGATAATATCTTCCTCAAAGTCAATATTTTGATAAGAAATAGGCTGCAGCAATAGGGTAGCATGTTCTCGCTTCATCCTATTATTCCTAAAGCTATTATTTGAGATATTGCAGGAAAAAAATATCGCTGCAAAAGCTATATAATACAGGTATTTACATATTGATTTCATCTTACTGTAAAGATTGGTTCACTTATACACAAAATGCACATTTGTGGATACTTTCCATACCGACAATACGGGGCATTTTTGTTATATTTGTACATTCTTTTTAACGAGTATTTATGGACGAAAATAATGAGAATTTGTCGTCATCGGAGGAGACTCCTGAAAATGACAAAATCATCCAGATCAATATAGAAGAGCAGATGAAAACGGCCTATATCGATTATTCCATGTCGGTTATAGTTGGTCGTGCACTACCAGATGTTCGTGATGGTCTTAAACCGGTGCACAGGCGTGTATTATTTGCCATGCACGAATTGGGTATCAACTACAACAAGCCTTATAAGAAATCTGCCCGTATAGTCGGTGAGGTGCTGGGTAAGTACCACCCGCATGGTGATACTGCAGTATATGATGCAATGGTGCGTATGGCTCAACCTTGGAGCATGCGTTATAACCTTGTAGATGGCCAGGGTAACTTTGGTTCTCAAGATGGTGACGGACCGGCAGCAATGCGTTATACAGAGGCACGCTTACAGCGTTTGTCTGAAAGTATGATGGATGACCTTGATAAGGAAACCGTTGATTTTTCGTTGAACTTTGACGACTCTTTACAAGAACCAACTGTAATGCCAACGCGCATACCACAGCTATTGATCAATGGATCTTCAGGTATTGCGGTAGGTATGGCTACTAATATGATGCCGCACAATTTATCTGAAGTAATAGATGGTTGTGTTGCTTATATCGATAATAATGAGATCACTATCGACGAATTGATGAAATTCGTTAAAGCTCCCGATTTCCCAACAGGTGGTATCATCTTTGGTATTGACGGCATAAAACAGGGTATGCATACTGGCCGTGGTAGAGTAGTACTGCGTGGTAAAGTAAATGTAGAGACCTTAAAAAGCGGCAAAGAACAAATTGTTATTACAGAAGTACCTTATCAAGTAAGTCGTGATGCACTGGCAGAAAAAATAGGTAACCTCGTAAACAATAAAGTAATTGAAGGGATTACACACGTAGCCAACGAGTCTAATAAAGACGGGACAAGGGTAGTTGTAGAGTTAAGAAGAGATGCCGTAGCACAAGTGATCATCAATCAGCTGTACAAATACAGTGAGCTACAAACCTCTTACGGTATTAACAATGTAGCCCTTGTAAAAGGTAGACCTCGTACCTTAAACCTGAAAGATATGATTTCAGAGTTTGTAGGTTTCCGTCATGAAGTTGTTGTAAGAAGAACTCAATATGAACTAAGAGAAGCAGAGAAAAGAGCTCATATTTTAGAAGGTTATCTTATAGCTCTAGACCATTTAGATGAGGTTATTTCTCTTATAAGAAATTCTCCAAACCCAGAGCAAGCAAAACAAGGCTTGATCGAAAAGTTTGAGATGTCTGAAATACAGGCAAAAGCTGTATTGGAGCTACGTCTTCAACGTCTTACAGGCATGGAGCGCGATAAGATACGTGAAGAGCATGCTGAGATAATGAAACGTATTGCTCATTACAAAGAGATTTTGGCTAATGAAGGGATGCGTTTCGATATCATTAAAGAGGAGCTGGAAGATGTAAGAAAGAAGTTTGGAGACGAGCGTAAATCTGAAATACAATACCTAGCTAATGAAATGCGTATTGAAGATCTAATTGAGGAGGAAGATGTTGTTATCACCGTTTCTCACTTAGGATATATCAAACGTACTTCTGCTACAGAATATCGTGCACAAAAACGTGGAGGTAGAGGTTCTAGAGGTGGACGCACCAGAGAAGAAGATTATATAGAACATCTATTCATTGCCTCAACGCATGACACATTAATGTTCTTTACAGAAAAAGGGCGTTGTTTCTGGTTGAAGGTATATGAGATACCTGAAGCTGATAGAAACGCTAAGGGCAGAGCGATACAAAACTTGCTACAAATACCGCCTGATGATAACATCAGAACAATTATAGATGTATACAAACTAGAAGAAAAAGAGCGTATTGAAGGGAAGTTTGTCGTATTGTGCACGAAGAAGGGTATTGTTAAGAAAACTAAGCTGGAAGACTTTAGCCGCCCACGCCAAACTGGGGTAAATGCAATTACTATACAAGAGGGGGATGAGCTATTAGAAGCAAAACTTACTGATGGCAATAACTATATCATGATGGCTGTAAAATCAGGTAGGGCTATTTGTTTTGAAGAAAGCAAGGTTAGACCTACGGGAAGAGGAGCAATAGGTGTAAATGGTATTGAGTTGTCTGACGAGAATGACGGTGTTGTAGGCCTTGTTTGTTTAGCCAAAGACGATGAACAGACGCAAGTGCTTGTAGTTTCGGAAAGAGGCTTAGGAAAACGTACTCCATTCTTAACCAAGAATGAAGAAACAGGAGAGCTGGAAACAACTTACAGAGTTACCAATCGTGGTGGTAAAGGTGTAAAAACTATTAACATCACAGAAAAAACAGGCGGTCTTGTTGGTTTATTAGCAGTGTCGGAAGAGAATGATCTAATGATCACTTGTAAGTCTGGTATTACAATACGTATGGAAGTTGAAGCTATTCGTGAAGCAGGTAGAGCAACTCAAGGTGTTAAATTGATCAACATAGACGAAGGCGATGAAATAGCTGCTATTGCTAAAATAGTAGACAAAGACGATGAAGATGAAGGGGAAGAAGTTGACGAAAGTACAACAGACGCTACTGCCACAGAAGCAGAAGAATAAGCCTAAAGAATAAATAGCATTTTTAAGCCGTGTGTTTTTTTACATGCGGCTTATTTGTTTATGTTAATATGTCATTTTGGTTACTATTAAATCATTTATTGGTTTTATTTTTGCTTTATACTATACACAGATATCTATTATTAATAAATAAGATGTAAATGAAGAAGATCACACTAGTTTTAGTTTGCCTATTAGCAACAAATTTTGTTTGGGCACAAAAGAAGAATGTTACCAGTGCCGCACTAGAATATGGTAAAAAGAACTTTGCGGAAGCTTTAAAATATATCACCGAAGCGGAAACTGACCCCTCTACAAAAGATTTCCCAAAAACTTGGTATGTAAAGGGTAATATCTATATGGGTATGCAAAACGACCCTGCTTATAAAGCAGAAGCACCATACAGAAAAGCAGTAGATGCATATACTAAATTAATTTCACTTGATCCAAATTATAAGAAAAGTGATGTTGATCAAGCTTTAATTATCAGCACTTATAACTATTATAATGATGCGGTTACGGCTTATGGTCAGAAACAATATAAAGATGGATTTAACTATGGAGCACAAGCTGTTGCCATAAGAAACATCGATGGCGGCAAACGTTTTGAAGGAAAGAAAACACTAGATACTATTGCATCTCAATCCAAAATAATACAAGCATATTGTGGTTTTTATGGCCAGATGTATGATGAAGTGATACCTGTACTTAATGAGTTGAAAGATGATCCTATAAGTACTAGTGATAATATTTACTTAATGCTTTCGAATATATATAAGCAACAAAGTAATGATAAAGCTCAAATAGAACTTCTTGAAGAGGGTAGAGCAAAATATCCTGCAAGTACTTCTCTTAGAAATGAAGAGTTGAACTACTATATCAGAACAGATCAACAAGAAGTATTAATTAAAAAGTTAGAAACTGCAGTAGCAGGAGACCCTGATAATGCTGAATTACAGTATAACCTTGGTAATGGTTATAATAGTATGGCTAGTTCAAAGGAGAAACCTGCTAACTATGATGAATTAGTACAAAAAGCTGAAACTGCATACTTAAAAGCAGTAAATGCACAACCTGAAAACTTCCTTTATAACTACAACTTAGGTGCATTATATTTCAACAACGCTTCTGAAGTAATAACTGCAATGAACCAACTTGGTACTAGTGCTGAAGAGAATAAAAAATATGATGAGTTGCAGAAAAAGAGAGATGCATTGTTTGAAAAAGCACTTCCTTATTTGCAAACTACTCTTGATAAATTAGATCCTCAAGTAGAAACGCTTAAGTCTGAAGACAGAAGCACTTACAGATCTACTATCGTAGCAATGAAAGAAATTTATGCTCGTCAAAATAAGCTTGACAAAGCAAAAGAGTTGAAAGAGAAGCTAGATGCTATGTAATTATACATATTGATTTATTTAAACGTGTTGATGCTTATCAACACGTTTTTTTTGCTTGAGAGTTAATTATTATTTAATATTTATAGGTAGGATTTGATTTTAGGAGTACCTTTGCACACAAATAAAAAAGAATACCAGTTGTCTACAAATAGAAAAATAGAGATCGTACGTTTTGCTAAAAGAAATGGTGAGGGTTTTTACGACGATCTAAAAAAGAACATCGAAGCTTACTTCAGAGATAATAACATTGCGAAGAACGGTAACACCAAGATGGTAACGAAAAGTATCGCAATTATTCTCATGTACTTAATACCATATGGCATTATGGTATCAGGAGTAGCGTCATCTTCACTATTTATATACTTCGGTCTTTGGTTTTTGATGGGGATAGGCATGGTAGGTATAGGATGTTCTGTTATGCATGACGCCAACCACGGTTCTTATTCTAAGAATAAGTTTCTAAACGCAATGCTTGGTAGAATAGCTACGCTTGTAGGTGGCTACCATGTAACATGGAGATTGCAACACAATATTCTTCACCATACCTATACGAATATTGAAGGTTTGGACGATGATATAGAAGCTGGCGGTATGCTTCGCTTTTCGCCACATGCACCAAAACATAAGGCGTATAAATACCAGCATATATACGCTTGGATCTTATATTGCTTCCTTACATTGCAATGGGCTACCATTAAAGATTTCAAGCAGGTATATGATTATCACAAAAAAGGCTTGCTTAGAAAAGAGAAGAAATCTTTAGGTATTACCATGTTCCAGTTGAGCCTATACAAACTTGCTTACTATGCATATATCATAGTATTGCCGATATTATTTTCAGGGGTGTCTTGGGGTTATGTAGTGCTAGGTTTTGTTCTTATGCATTTTGTTGCAGGTTTCTTACTATCGGCTATTTTCCAATTGGCACACGTAATGGAAGATTGTGAATTCCCATTACCAAGTGGAGATAGAAAAATTGAAAACAACTGGGCTGTACACCAAGTATTAAATACGGCTAATTTTTCTCCAAAGAGCAAGATCATGTCGTGGTTCATAGGTGGACTAAACCGTCAGATAGAACATCATCTGTTTCCTAATATCTGCCACATACATTATGTAGATATTGCGCCGATAGTTAAAAAGACAATATTAGACCATGGCTTACCATACTATGAGCAACCCAACTTTATTACAGCACTCACCAAACATGGTGAAATGCTAAAGAAGCTTGGTCAAGATCAGTAAATAGCTTAGTCTAATTAATATATTTTATTTCAGAACAACGAAAGTTGTTCTGTTTTGTTTTTAGGAGGCAACTCTTTACCAAAAACAGTACGTCCGCCATATTTCCAGGAGTCTTTTCTTTCTTTTTCTATCAACTCTTCAAACCTGCTATTGGGGACAAAATCTTTCTCTAAGCGTTTAGCAGATGAATGGAGTTTTTTGATCGCTTCATTTTTATCATTATTCCCTAGTTTGGCCAGCCTGATAGATCTATCCAGAATTGCTATAGATTCATCATATACCTTAGTAGGCACAGGAAAGGGATGGCCATCTTTACCACCATGTGCAAAAGAATAACGAGCCGGATCGCTAAACCGAGAAGGAGTGCCATGTATTACTTCACTAACTAGTGTCAATGATTGTAAAGTACGTGGGCCTACACCTTTTAGAAGCAATAGAGATTCTATGTCCCTTAACTCTTCTTCTTGTGCTATAGCTAGTATGCTTCCTAACCTTTTTAGGTCTACGTCTTTGGCTTTCACATCGTGATGACTAGGCATCAATAGTCGCTTAGCTTCTTTTAGGATTATTTCCGGCTTCTCTTTTGTTATGTCCAGTATGCTTTGTTTGGTTTCTTTTGCCGCCTTATCTGTAAGGTTTAATATTTGTCCTTTATTTTGACCATAAATGAAGGTATGCGGTGTTTCTGTATAAGATTGTAGTGAAGGGGAGTGCCAATGGTAGCGACGCGCCATACCATTAGTATCATTCATTCCCTGTTGTATAACCGTCCACTCACCTTCATCGCTGAGTATGAAAGAGTGCAAGTAGATATTATAGCCATCCTGAATAGCAGTATTATCTACTTTAGCCGAAAGTTTACTGCTTCTTACAAGTGCATTTCCGTCTAAGCCTGTTCTTTCTGCTATATTGATCAACTCTGTAGGTGTTGCTCTGGAGTGCTTTCCTTTACCACCACAGATATAAATACCATGCTCTTTAGACCTTTGATTTACGGTATGCTTTAATGCGCCTAATACAGAGGTAGTAATACCAGAAGAATGCCAATCCATCCCTAACACACAACCTAAAGATTGAAACCAGAAAGGGTCACTCATTTTGTGCAAAAGTGCAGATTTACCATATTCCATTACAACAGCATCTACAATAGCACTGCCTAGTTTGCCCATGCGTGTATATAGCCATGGAGGTACTTTCCCGTAGTGTAGTGGCATATCTGCATAAGAACGACTCATAGAATAAAGGTAAAGAAAAAGTTGCACAAATGTCTAACTTGTCAATTCCTTTAGTTCTTTATTGATCAGTTTTCTTTCAGCTGTAGACACCACAAGAGACAATGCCTTTTCAAAGTGCTTGATGGCGTCAATCTTGCTGCCTATTTCTGAATACAACTTGCCCAATATGGCGTGTAGCAAATAGTATTTATCTAAGTAATTAATACCAGGTATGCTCTTTATGACTTCTATAGCTTTTGCTGCGCCTTCTAGTTCTTTAAGCACCACAGCTCTATTAAGCAGTATTATAGGTGATGGTTCAATTTGTTGAAGGATATTGTAATATTCTAAGATCATCCGCCAATCAGTAGCATCGTAAGTTTCCGCTTTACAGTGTTCGTATGCTATTGCAGCTTCTACATGGTATCTGCTTATATTACTACCTTCAGCGGCTAATGTTAGCTGATGTATTCCTGCATCAATAAAGTCCTTATTCCAAAGTGAACGGTTTTGCTCACTCATCAATAGCAGGTCTCCACTAGCACTTATCCGTCCGGGCATGCGTGCGGTATGAAAATAGCAAAGTGCTAACAATGCTCGTGCCTCTGGTCTACATGTAGAAGGATGTTCTACTATTAGCGTGCACAACCTTATGGTATCTAAAGCCAAACTTTCCTTGATCAATTCATCATCATAGGAAGAACTGTAAGACTCGTTAAAAATAAGATAGATCGTTTTAAGTACGTTCTCCAGCCGAGCAATCAACTCATCACCTGTGGGTATTGTAAAAGCAACCTTCCCATCTCTAAAAGCTTTTCTTGCCCTGTAAAGTCTTTTCTCAATAGTGTCTTTGGAAGTTATAAAGGCTTTGGCTATTTGTGGTATCGAAAATCCGCTTATCGTCTTTAATACCATAGCGGTTTGAGCTTCTTTTGCAATATCTGGATGGCAGCAGGCAAAAATCATTCTTAGCTGATCATCTTTTATTTCATGCTCTTTGAAATAGTCTTCTAAAACAGTATTGGCAGTATATTCAGAATCGAGTAGGGGATTATGATCATCACCATAGGTGTATTCATGCCTATATTTCCGCAACATGTCTATTGCTCTATTCTTAGCGGCACGATATAGCCAAGCTGTAGGGTTATCGGGTACACCTTTCTCTTGCCAGCTTTCCAAAGCTTTGATCAATACATCTTGAAAAACATCTTCGGCCAATTCAAAATTATGTGGTCCAAATACGCGTGTAAGAACTGCTATTATTTTACCAGACTCTTTTTTAGTAAGCTCTTCAATAATATAATGTACCGAAGTAATAGACATGGACTTGAAGCTAGTGATATTAAACAAAACAGCCTGCATATAGCAGGCTGAAATAATAATAATGTGTTTATTACATATTGTTCATGCTCGCGATTTCTCTTACCTCTACAATGCCATTATGTTCAAATATTGGGCATCCTTTTGATAGCTCAACAGCCTCGTCATAATCTTTACCTTTTATTATAAGGTAACCATTCACCACTTCTTTACCTTCTGCAAAAGGGGCATCTGTAATATTATCTACAGTATGCATGGTTCTACCATCACCAACCAGAGGTTGACCGCCAATAAACTTACCAGCTTCTGCAAGTCCACCCATCCATTTTTTCCAAAGCTCCATGTGCTGAGCCCATTTTTCAGGGTCCAATCTAGCCTCACGTCCGTCTCCACCTCTAAAGATCAATAAATACTCTTTCATAGTTTTTGTCTTTTAATTGTTTAGTTAATCAATGTTTGTATATAGAAGACGAACACTAATTAAGAAACTGGACAGGAAAAGAAAATATTTTTACAATTAGCTAAAAGCTTCCTTAAGAGAGACCATTTTGTCACGTTCAGGATCCCAAACCTTTAGTCGAAAACAAGCTATAACATCCTTTATTTTCAAAGAGGTTGTTTTGGCGTTCTGCAATTCAGGTATAGCTTTGTAGGCTTCTGGTAAACGGTAGAATGGAATACGAGCATTAAGGTGGTGTATATGATGATAGCCGATATTACCTGTGAACCAGTTCATCAATGGAGACATCACCATATAACTTGACGATTCTAGCGCAGCCTTTTCATATTTCCAATCCTTATTCTCTGCAAACGTGGTAGTAGGGAAGTTGTGCTGAGCGTAAAATAGATAAGCCCCCATACAACTAGCAATAAAATGAGGTATGCCAACGGCAAAAAACCACGCTTGCCAGCCTAGAAAGATAATTAGTAAGGCACTTATAGAAAAGTGAAGTATTAAAGAGATCAATGAATCATAATGCTTGCGTGGTGCACTCATGAAAGAGTTGATACACATGCCAAATATGAACATGGAAAAATATCCAAACAGTATGGTAAGTGGATGACGAACAGCTAAGTATATTTTTTGCTCCTTTTTGCTCATAGCAGCAAACTTTGCTTTGGAAGCAATAGGGTAGGAGCCTATACTGGCACTAAATAGTTTTGAATTGTGGCTGTGATGATAATCGTGAGAACGTTTCCATATACTGCTAGGTGCTAATATATATACACCAAAAACGATCATAATAGCATTAGCAATGGCCGACTTATTTAATATAGCATGATGTTGGTGGTCATGATAAATAATAAACATACGTATCATGAGCAACCCCCCAAGTATACTTATAGGTAGTTTGAAGTACCAATTAGGAACAAAGAATGTGCTCAATAGAGTACCAACCAACAGAAGAAGGGTAGATAACAAGTGTACCCAACTTGTGGTGCGATTCTCTTGTGCAAATTGCTTGGTAGCTAATATGAGTTGTTTCCCTTCGAGCATTAATCTTGTTTAGTTCTTTTATGTTTCCAACGCCTATGTGACCAAAGCCATATTTCGGGTTGGGCAATTATATCTTTTTCCAACTTCTTTGTATGCGCCTCAGATATTTCTCCCTCAGCAGTATCCCTTGGGTTGTCAAACATCTTTTCAGCATATATTTCGTAGTAGCCTCTTTTTACCTTCTTAACAGTGCCGTATACTACTACATAATTTAGCTTCTTGGCAATCACTTCAGTACCTTTAAAAACAGGTGTGTCCTGATTTAAAAAGGTCATCCAATGAGCGTTCTCGGGTGTAGCGGTTTGGTCAGCAATAAAAGCAGTAGCATTAAGCTCATTTCGGTTTTTCACCATTTCTCGAAACGTATTCTTTGTTTCTATTAGCTTAGTACCAAAACGTGTACGTATTTTATATACAAGATCATCAAAACGTTTATTCTCAATTCTCTTGTATATCACATAAAGCTGGTGCTTGCAAGACATACTAAAAGTATTTCCTGCCCATTCCCAGTTGCCCATATGCCCTAATACAAGTACTATACTTTTATCCTTAGCAGCAATGTCATCAAATACTTTATAAGCTTGCGGTGTAAACACACAACGCTTTAGCATTTCTTCTTTGCTGATGGAAAGGGTCTTAAAGGTCTCTAAAAAAACATCGAATAGGTGCTTGTAAAACTTTTTGGCAAGGATCTTTATTTCCTCTTCAGATTTTTCGGGGAAAGAATTGGTGAGGTTCTGTAAAACCACCTTCTTCCTATACCCAAAGATTCTGTAGATTACCAAATAAAGAAAATCTGATATGATATATAATACCCTGAAAGGTAGTATTGATATCAAATAGATCAATGGTAACAAGAGGTAAAAAAGAATCGCCTGCACCTAAATCTGTTTTACAAATCAACTAATCTACAAATATAACCTAATAATCACTGCCTAGCAATAAATGGACGTAGTTAATTGACAAGCATCTTACTTATTTGATAATCAATACATAACAATGATAAACACATCCATGTTTTTTTAATGTTCTTTATTTGATAAATACTGGCTTAGAAATAAAGTATTTGTCATCAATTACAACTGTTAAATGTATTTGTTGTGCCTCAATTTTGTTTTCAAATGAGACTCTGAACCTACTGTTGCCTTGCCTATTCGTTAATTCCCCATGCTGTAATAGTTGCCCTCCCATATTAGTAAGGTAGTAATATGCTGACGTGAACTGCTCTTGTGAAAGAGTTATGTTTATATAATTGTCAGCAGGGTTAGGGTATACATCTACCTTGTATTCATGACTTCCTTTTATAGGCTTAATATTAGTCGCATTACCTTTTATTAATCTTACTTCATAAATATTTTCATCAGCAACCGTTTTTTCTGTTTGGTTTGCAACAAAAGGGTTTCTTGATGTACTAGAAATACCACCTAATATGTGCCCTATAAGTATTGTGTCTTTATTAAAAGTGTGCAACTTAATAATATCAGATTTTGTATGTGGAATATCTTCATTGAGCAAAAATTCAGCACTGGCACCTATTAGATTCGGCATTCTGTTAGGTAGCTCATATTCTTTCATAACACCATTGGCACCTCTAGATAAACTACTGATGGTATTGACAAAAGGAACATTATCATCTTTTACTAAAGAGCCATTTTCATAATAGTATTGGCTAATACCTCCAAAAAACAACATATGCATTACATTGTTAACACTATCATACAGCGATGTTGTAGCACAATGGTAGTTGCTTAAATATTGGTTGAATGTTGTTTGCGGCGAGTGCCCCTTGGCTGTAATATCAACCGGGTATAAAAATGGCAAGTCAACATTTTGTTGAAAAACGCCCGAAGAGATCATAAAACCTTCTGATCTGTCAGGAAAAACCTGAGGTAATAGATTGTAGTCCCTTCTTCTTAAATGCACAGCATCTGTAATAGGGGTGTGCTCAACAAAACTTGGTTGTGTAGTAGCATTATTAATTGTAAACTTTCTTATCTGGTTGGTATAGGTTTGGGTATATGTATTATTCCCCATAGGGTTATACCTACCATCAAAACGATGACCACCTACTAAGTAAAACGTATCCGCTAAATAAGACAAATGCCCACCGGTAACTGCAAAAGAGTTATTACTCACTTGTTTTATGTATGAACTTATAGGCTGGCTATTAATAACGGCATTAATAAGACCTGAAACGTTAATCGTTGTCAGGTTAGGGTATGTGATATGATCAGTTGCTGTGGTAGAATATCCATATCCACCAATAATATAAAGGGTATCCTCCAATTGATGAAAGTTCATATTAGTAGATTGTAATTGCTCCTCTATAGCTGTAGGTAAAGAACTTACACTTGCCGACCACATTTTTTTTTGAGCAACATCAACTACATATATATCCTTATTGTTTTGTGTTTCAGGGAAGCTTCTAAAAGGCTGCCTAGGATGCAAGCCATCTCTACGCCCTCCTATAATTAACCATTTACCATTATGCTGAGCATATGCATAAGAATGCAAACCAGGCAATCCATTTATTTTTACGGGTGTAAGATGGACCTGATACTTTAAAGAGTCTTGTGCAAATACGCTTTGACTTAATAAAGCCAATACAGAAAATAAAAGAAGTTTTTTCATAACATCAAAAGGTAAATCGTAACAAATACTAATACAGTAACATTTGTTACAAATCTATGATGCTGTAAAAACTAACATTTACTCTGAACAAAGCGCCTTACGGGTTCCCATCCTGTAAGTTTGAAACCCCAATCTAGCAAAAACGGCATTTTGCTCATTATACTTTGTGTTTTGGTGCGTAGTTTCAGTTCATCCCCAAGTGCTCCCCAAACGGCAGTATCATATTGCTGCATAACCTGTGCCGAAAAACTATCTGTTTTTATACATTGTATAGCTTGTAATGCTGCCAGTCTTGCACTCAACATGGCATTGCCAATCCCTTCTCCTGTTATAGGGTCAACAAGTGAAGCCGCATCACCACATAGCATAAATCCTTCACCAGACATCTGTATTTTTCTTGATCCAATAGGTAAACCATGTCCTTCGAGTTTGCCAATTTGTTTTGCTTGGACAAAGCGACTTTTTAGCTCTGGTATTTTTTCTATTACATCGTAAAGCCCCTTTTTTAAATCCATTTTTCGCTTTGCTATATCGGCACTTAGCATACCAAAACCTACGTTGGAACGAGTAGGAGATACAGGGAATATCCAAAAATAACCAGGTAGGAAACGCCTATCCATAATTATCTCAATAGTATCTTCTTTAGTATTGGCTACATTATCAAAGTAGGCCCTTACTGCGCCTAAGTAATGGTCTCTATCTACAGTATAGTTAGCCAATTGCTTGGCACAGATACCTTGTGCGCCATCCGCACCTATTACGATTTTAGCATTGTATGTAATCCCGTCCTTATCTTTTAAGGCATAGCCATCTTCTGTCTTAGAAATTGTCTTTAAAGTAATGCCCTCAAGAATTTCTGTATCAGTATGCTTCTTTACTAATCCTAACAACTGATTGTCAAAATATAACCTTGGGCAGGTATATGCATCAAGCTTCCAATGTAGTTTTAGCTGCTTTTGGTTATAAACAACATCTGTATGTTTAATAAGCTGCGCCTTATCGTAGACCTTAAATACGTCTGCAAATTTTGAATCAATAGCTTTTAGTGTTTGGATAGCTCGAGCTGGTATAGCATCCCCACATACTTTGTCTCTTGGAAAGCTAGATTTATCTATCAATACCACTTTCAAACCAGCATCTTTTAATGCCAACGCAGCTGTACAACCTGCAGGCCCAGCACCTACAATAAGTATATCCGAACTTTTATTACTCACTGCGTAAATATACTAAGGTTGTTTACAGCTTTAAGGTTTTTCAAGCTTTGAAATAGCTATATTTATGGCTTATGTATAGAATAGTTGTATTACTGGCTATTAGTATAGCCATTTCAAGTTGCAATGGATCAATAACTAGCATTCATCAAAATACTAATTCGGATGATTGTAGTAATGCAAAAGCTAATAAAAAGATACAGAGTGTATATTCTATAGAAACTCTTTTTGACATGACTGCTGAGGAAGCAGAAGAGTGGAGGACAACACCAAATGAAGATAGACCTGTAAATGGCTACCATTATTACAATGTAGATACAACGTATAATAACAACTGTTTATTGAGTGTCGTAGTCACATTTGATTATACGGGTGCATACCCGTCAACTGCTTTCTACTATTTTACATTTGATAAGAATACTGGTGAGCAGCTTGATATATATGACATTGTAAATGAGGGAATGGCAGCACCAATTATTAGCAAGTATACAAGGCGAGTAGAAACTATCATAGCAGAGGGTAGAAAAGAGCTATCAGACAAGGAAGAGCTTTACAGTTATAATAACCAAATTGAACAGTATAGAAACTTCAACTTCCCTCACAGAATTGAGGATTTCTACATTACAGAGGAGGGGTTTGTGTTTGTAATTCCATTCGATTTTCCTCATGTAGTGCAGGCACTACAACCAAACAACATTATAGAAATACCCAAAAATGATATTGCACCATATCTAATAGAAGGGGCAATGCTGAATTTGAATAACTGGTAACGTTATCATTGTAGCTATAAGGCGCTATATGATATTTCTCAAAAGGGGAGAAGGTTTATAGTTTTCCCACAAGCCACCTGTAAAGTCAGGAATTTTAATAGGCATGCTTCCTTGCGCTACAGACATTTCTGATAAGGGAACGATAGCGCTCCATAACACACTATCATAAACATTGATATCTAAAGGCAACCCTTGGTTTAACGCTTTTACCAGTCTATACATCATTACTGCGTCCATACCACCATGCCCGCCTTGAATATCTATTAGGTTTTTAAAAGCAGTACCCCAAAGTGGGTGGTCATATTTAACTCTATATTCTCGATATTCTTTTTCTTCAAGCCATTCGTGTCCGTAATATTTGGGTTCTCCATCATCTATGTACAAACGGGAGGGATAACCTTCATGTACGGCCATGGTACCAGTTACATTGTTCAATCTACTGTAGGGCCTACCTGTATGTACATCAAATTGCAACATGATGGTCTTACCTCTTTTAGTTTTGATTAAAGAAGTATTTAGATCTCCGCACTTGATCTTATCATGACTACTATTCTTTCTTTTAGCCGTATCACTCAAATTCTTTTCTCTAGAGCTCATTGACACTATAGTATCAAGGTTATCACCTCTTCCTATATCCATGTAGCTGGCTATGGGGCCTAAACCATGAGTAGGGTATAAATTACCATTATGCTTCTCATGTTCTTTTATTCTCCACTGATTGTAATAGTTCTTTTCGTCTATCAGGTGTTTTCTCAGGTCGTGCAGGTACGCACCTTCAGCATGTGTTATATCTCCAAAAACACCTTCTTGAATCATATTAAGCACCCAAAGTTCTTCGCCGTTGAAACAACAATTTTCTAACATCATACAGTGTTTCTGCGTACGTTCAGCTACTTCTACTAATGTCCAACAGTCTTTCAAAGTCGTAGCGATAGGTACTTCACAAGCCACATGCTTGCCTTGCTCCATGCCATAGATACACATTGGGGTATGCAAATGCCATGGAGTAGCTATGACCAATAAGTCAATATCGTCCCTCTCAGCTACTTTTTTCCACTCCTCTTCGCCTCCGTAGTATAATTTTGCTGGTTTCTTTTGAAGACGGTTTAATATCTCTTGAGCTGCGTTGGCCTTTTCTTCTTGAATATCGGCTATGGCTACTATTGCAGCATTTTTTTCTTTTAGTAAATACTCAAACATTTGCAGAAGTACCCCTCCGCGATTACCCACACCTATCATACCTATCCTAACAGTATCAATAGGTGCTGTGGTTAACTCAAATACACTTCCTGTACCTTTTTTATCAAGTAAATTTTCTTGTTGCGCATCATCTTCATTGTAAAATGAAGTTTTTAGCGCAACTCCTAAAGACAATGCTGCTTTTGCTGAAAGTGTAACAAAGTCCTTTCTATCCATAATATCTACTGGTGATTTAAAGTGCCAATATGATATTAGCCCTCATGTTTTCTGATTTTTAATACCACAAACTTTGAAGTTGGGGTGTTGCTCTTGTCAGCGGTACTATTTATTGGTACCAAAACATTTGTTTCGGGAAAATAAGTAGCTGTGCTTCCTTCTGGTATACTAAACGGAATAATGATGAATTTATGCGCAACACGTTCTACGCCATCATGATAATTATACAGATCGACCACATCACCACCTTTACAACCTATTTTTGCAATATCCTTTTCATTCATGAATATTACACGTCGCTCATTAGTAATACCTCTATATCTATCATCTAGGCCATATATAGTTGTATTAAACTGATCATGGCTTCTAACGGTCATCATCAAAAACTCATCATCAGCTATATTATGATAAGTAACATCAGCTACATTGAAATTGGCCTTTTGATTAGCAGTATTAAACTTACCCTCTCTAGCACCATTAGGCAGATAAAAACCTCCTAATTGACGAACTCTCTTGTTATAATTTTCAAACCCAGGAATAACTAACTCTATATCGTTACGTATATAATCATAGCCTTCTGTATATAGTTTCCAGTTTACTTTGCTTTTTTCACCTAAAGTGGCCATTGCCAAATGACATACTATCATTGGCTCACTCATAAACTTATCTGATATTGGCGTCAAACCACCTTTCGACATTTGTACTACCCCCATAGAGTTCTCACAGCTAATAAACTGCTGTTCTCCATTTACAATATCCTTGTCACTGCGCCCGTATGTAGGTAATATTATTGCCTCTTCTCCTGTTACTAAATGACTGCGATTCAGCTTAGTAGATACTTGTACCGTAAGTTTTGTTTTACGTAATGCATCAGCAGTATATTCCGTATCAGGGGTAGCAGAAAGGAAATTACCGCCCATGGCAAAAAACACTTTTGCATCACCTTTGTGCATGGCTTTAATACAGTCTACGACATCATAACCATGCGCTCGAGGAGGTTCAAACCCATAGGTTTGTTGTATTTTATCTAATAGGGCAGGAGCGGGCTTTTCAAAGATTCCCATTGTTCTATCTCCTTGTACATTACTGTGTCCACGTACAGGACAAGTACCTGCACCTTTTTTGCCGATACTTCCTTTTAACAGTAGCAAGTTCACTACTTCCTTAATAGTATCTACTGCATTTTTATGCTGAGTAAGCCCCATAGCCCAACAAGCGATGATCTTGGTCTTATTCTTTATAATATCAACAAAGTCATTGATCTGTGCAATAGAAATACCACAAGCTTCTGCAAGCTTATCTATATTATCGTAGGTCTTGAGGTTATTGATGTATGCCTCATATCCGGCAGTATTATTCTTAATGAATTCATGGTCGAATACAGAACCCTGGCTTTTTTCTTCTTCTTCCAATAATCGTTTGCCTAACGCTTTTAATAGAGCTAGGTCGCCATTTATCTTCACCTGAAGAAACAGATCGGTCAGTTTTGCCTTAATTCCAAGTGCGCCAGACACTTCTTGAGGGTTAGCAAAACTAATAAGCCCCGTTTCTGGTAGTGGATTAACTGATACTATCTGTGCACCATTCTCTTTTGCTTTTTTTAGTGCAGAAAGCATACGAGGGTGATTGGTGCCAGGATTTTGCCCTAGTATGATTATCACTTCAGCTTCATAAAAGTCATCTAATGTAACAGAACCTTTACCAATACCTACAGACTCCATCAAAGCACTACCACTAGATTCATGACACATATTTGAGCAATCAGGCAGATTATTAGTGCCATATTCACGCACAAATAGCTGATACAAATAGGCAGCTTCGTTGCTAGTACGGCCAGAAGTGTAAAAAACCGCTTCGTTAGGACTGCTTAACGCATTCAAATGTGTTCCTATTTTCTGAAAAGCAGCTTCCCAGCTGATAGGCGTATAATGTGTAGCTCCTTTTGCTAAATACATTGGTTCTGTAACACGACCTTTCTTACCTATTTCATAATCAGTAAGTTGAGCAAGATCATATACAGAGTTATTAGCAAAAAAGGCTGGGTCACATTTTTTTGTAGTTGCTTCCTCGGCTATAGCTTTAGCGCCATTCTCACAATATTCAGCTATTGACGAGCGATGCCCGTCAGGATCAGGCCAAGCACAACCAGGACAATCATATCCATCTTTTTGATTAAGTGTAATAAGTGCTTTCCATGCTCTGGCTGCCCCCATTTCACTTAAAACATGTTTAGCGCTTGAAATAACCGCAGGTATTCCTGCAGCCATATCTTTGGGCTTGGACAATTTTAGCCCTGTAAATATCTCAGGGTTTTCTGCATTAGGTACGTGCTTGTTATCTTTATTCATTACAGTTGTGCAGCTAAAGGATTATCGTAATTATCAGACTGATTTTCAATACTTTCATCAAGACACTTAAAGTCTTTCTCTAATAGTAGATACAACTCCTCACCATTACCTAATTGTATCATATTGTCAAAACCTACAATTTCTTTTGTCGTCCAATCGTTGGCTATAGCTATAGGAATAAGCATGGTTATCTTGCCATTTTCAAAAACTGCACCTATTGCATCCCTATCATCAGTTTTGAGCTCGTAACTAAAAGTTGCAGCACCAAAATTGGTCGTATCTGTTACAGTTCCTGTTTCGGCAAACTGAGCCACCTCACTTTTGGTGAGTCTAAACCTTACCGAATTACCTCTGATTCTTATTTTCATACAATAACTCTATTCTCTCCACAATATATATTAAAACGGTCAGCCTTTAAAAAACCGACTAGGGTCATATCAAACTCCTTTGCAGTAGCTACGGCCAAACTTGAAGGCGCACCAACGGCAGCTATTATCTTAACACCTGCCATTGCCGCTTTCTGTATTAGCTCAAAACTAGCTCTGCCACTAAGTAGTAATATATGCTTATCTAAAGGCAGGTCGTTGTTTTGCAAAGCAGTGCCTATTAGTTTATCTAAAGCATTATGTCTACCTACATCTTCTCTGGTCAACAATAAATCTCCATTGCTATTGAACAGGGCAGAAGCATGAATCCCCCCGGTTTGCTCAAATAGACCTTGATTATGACTCAATTTATCGGGTAAAGAGTGCAGAGTAGAGGCATTTATAGAAATATCACTCTCCTTATCTTCTAATAAACAAACAGTCTTTACAGCATCAATTGAAGACTTTCCGCACACGCCACAGCTAGATGTAGTATAAAAGTTCCGCTCCAGCTTAGTTATATCAAAAGTCACCTGCTCATCAAGGGTAACCAAAACCTGATTTTCTCCTAAAGAAACGCATGGCCTTACTTCGTCATTGCTACGGATGATACCTTCTGTAAACAGAAAGCCTATAGCTAACTCTTCATCATTACCCGGAGTGCGCATGGTAATGGACAAGTTCTTAATAAGATACTCTCTGCCATCAAAAAAGGAGAGCTTTATTTCTAACGGCTCTTCTATGGCCAATGTATCTTTTACGTCGTTGCGAACATTATCTACAACTCGTTTAATTTCAATATCTGCGACACCAATTGTCATTCTCCAAATTTACTAAAAGCTATCAAGATATGAACAGCGAATTGAATTCAGCATGCTATACTTTATAAGGAAAACCTATAGCCCAAAACTAAATAAACAGCAAGATTGTATTATTGTTATTAAGGAGCTGACAAACTGACATTATAGGCGTTGTCTATAACAATTACAATGTAGCGTTTCTTTCAAACAGTAGTTATTACTTTAGCACATCATAGACACTTAAAGACAAATTAGTAGGGTAGCATGGAAAACTTAATAAAGAATATAAGAAGCTTAATTGATGTTAATGACCATGTCTTAACTAGAACCTTGTCTTGTTTTGAGAAAATACAATTAGATAAGGGAGCAGATTTTAGATCTTATGGAAAAATTGCCAGTAGTATGCAATTCATAGAACAAGGGCTGGTAAGGGTATTTTTTCTTGATGATTCTCTTAAAGAAATAACCGTACAAATAGGCATTGAAAATAATTGGATAAACAACTTGTATAGTTTTATAAATGGGGTAACCAATGAATTTTACACTGAGATATTAGCACCAACTACCATTTATCAATTACACAAAAGCAAATTTGAAAAACTGCTTAATGATGTTCCTAAAATGGAACCTTATTTCAGGTTAAAATTAGAGCAATCTTACTCCAGGCTACATAATAGAGCATACGGTCAACTGAACAAAACCGCTGAAGAAAAGTACCTCACCTTTAGAGAACATTATGGACATATCGAGCAGTTGGTCCCCCAATATATAATTGCATCTTATCTTAATATAAGCCCCGAACATCTTAGCAAAATCAGAAAACAGCTCAGTAGTCATTGATTTCTTAATCTAGATTAAGATAATAACGATATTGTTAGTGGACTTTTGCGTCATGCGTAGTTCAGACATAAGGTTTGCTGAGTTCATTTTCATTATTGCTTTATTGATGGCAATAGTATCATTAGCGATAAACATGATCTTACCAGCTTTTCAAGATATTACACAAACGTTTCACATAAATGACAACAAAACACATTTTACAGTTTCTATCCTATACCTTGGCTTAGGATGTAGCCAACTTATTTATGGCCCCCTATCAGATAGCTTTGGCAGAAAAAGGGTAATGACAATCGGGTTTGCTTTTTTTCTATTTGGCTGCTACATATCTTATATAACAACCTCTTTTTCTTTTTTAATACTAGGACAACTGATACAAGGGGTAGGGATGGGTGCCCCCAGAGCATTGAATTTAGCAATTGTTAGAGATAGGTTTAATGGCAACAAAATGGCCAAAGCCATGTCCTTTATAATGGTCATTTACATTTTTGCACCTATGATAGCCCCTGTGCTTGGCAAGGCTATTATAGCTTACTACAATTGGAGAGCAATCTATATAGCTTTCTTTGCAATAAGCACGTTCTCCATCCTTTTGTTCTTATACCGAATGCCTGAAACACTGGATAAGGGTAATAGAACTAAACTTAACTATATCAATATAAAGAATGCTTTGCTTTACATTCTTAGCAATAAAAGCTCATTGGTGTACATTATAATTCTAGGGATGTATTCCGGTATTTTCATTAGCTATCTCAATCTTTCGCAAGCAATATTTGAAGTAAAATATAGCCTAGGCAAAAGCTATCCGTTAGTTTTTGCTACTCTGGCTACAAGTATAGGTATTGCGTCTCTTATAAACGGCAGGGCAGTAGTACGTTTAGGCATGACAAACATTGTTCACTATGCAATAACAGTAAGCCTCATACTATCAGTAGTATATTTGTTGAGCCTACATTACACACATAATTATTTAGATATATTCATGCTGTTTATGTTCTTACAGTTGGCTTGCTATGGCTTTCTCATTAGCAATTTGAGCACTTTGGCCATACAGCCATTAGGGCATGTTGCGGGCATGGGAGCTTCAATTATAGGCGCTTTGTCTACAATCATATCGGTACCTATATCTATCTTAATAGGTCTATGTACGCACAATACACTACCACCATTGATCATTGGTTTTCTTGGCGTCTCTATATTGAGCATTACCATTTTACATTACATTAATAAAAAACAAACTATAAAAACAGCATATGGAAAAAGATAATATCATTAAGCATTTATTTGAATTTTGGGAACATATTGGTGAGGCTGGAGGCTTTCTATATAAAGAAAACGACTACATGTATACTGCTCCTCAAAAATGGTCTTGGCCATCAAAAGTTTTTAATATAAGCCAAGAATGCAATATCGAAGAACTACAACAAGCCATACAGATGGGGGAGTTACCTAACTCAATAGGCATACACCAAGACGATATATCTTTAAAAAACACGCTACTAGCAAACCATTTTATAGAAACATCTAGCGTAAAGGGTATGTATAAGGACATTTCTTTAACAGAGCCCACTCAAAAAGTATTTAATACCATTAAACTTGTTACAACAGAAGCAGAAGCACACAGTTTTGCTGAAATAGCATCCAGTTCTTTTGGGTATGAAGTTTTACCCTCAACAATCATCGAGGCTCTAATAAAAAACAAGCAGAGTATAAAGGCTTTTATTGGGCAGTATGAGGGTATCTATGTGAGTTGTGGTATGATCTTCCTAGACAATGAAGGAAATTCGGGGATACACATGATAGGAACAATCTCGTCACACAGAGGCTTGGGTTTAGGAAAAACTATGACTGAGCAGCTAATAGATGAGGCTCACAGGAATAATAGTAAAACCATATTCCTTGTTGCATCAGAATCGGGAGAACGTATTTATTCAAAAATAGGATTTGTAGCATCCGGAGCTTTACTAAGCCTTAAATACTAAAACACCTAAAGGCGAGAGGCTTACTTACAGCATACCTTTTGCTAAGAGTATTTTAGTAGTCAGGGTTACTATATTTTTGTCTTTAGGTAGGTAACGAAACTTCAATTCTTCATTATTAGCAGCAAGAATTACGGTCATTGTTATTCCATCCCATGGTTTACGAATTTCGGCCACAAGGCTATTGTCAAGAGCGTAGATATAATATCTTGTATGGGCATAATTAGGACCTCTAGCTATAGCATACCTATCAGCTCCAAGATCCTCCCAACGAGTGGTCTTATAATAAGCAACCATCTTATCATCTGCCTTAATTATTGTCGAATCATTATCCTTATTATGCTCATAAGCTATTTTCCAGTCCCTTTTATTGTTCTTTTGTTTTATCGCCTCAAGCTCTTCATAAGTTATCGTGATTCCTTTTTCCTTTATAAATGCCACTAAAGACCGTGTGCCAAACTCGTCATAATAGCCTTCATCATCTAATACGCCATTTATTACCATATAGTGCAAATACTCCTCAACGAAGTTCGATTCCATAGGTTTTATATAAAAGGTTTTATAAAGCATGGACACATCTAATTGGTAATACTGATCAGCACCGATAATAACAGGTTCAATTTGCGCCATACGTTCCAATAAGAAGTTCCTTATAATATATACCTGTCCTTCGGCTTGTAACAAACAGTATGGCTCGCTGTTATTATATACTGTATCTCCCGAGATGGTTATAACGTTCTTTACCTCTTGCTCATCCTGAGCAATGGCTAACAAAGGAAATAATAAAGCAAGAAATGCTACCAATGTTCTCATTCTTACAATTTAGGGAATATTCCATATGGCTGTATATGCCTATTATCTATACTTACGCTTGTATGACATTTGCTATTCAATTACGCATTTGAGTTCTATAATTTACATTATGTTAAATAAAAGAATACTCATAAAAATAGACCTAGAAGATATCCAGGCCTACTCTGTGATAGTAAATATGATATTGGGTGTATAATTGATAGTGAAAATTATTTAGTTATGCGGGTTGGTTACGCTGTGCAAATTGTTGTAGGTATCTACTACAAGTATTCCATATCTCCGATGCCAGAGACTCTTGCTGTACATTATATACTTTAATAAAATCATGAGCTTCGGAATCTAACTCCTTACCAAGATTAGCAAAATGATCTTGGTACATATCATCTACAACTTTCGACTCTACATTATAACTATATACTTGATACAGCTCTGCTGAATGTTTATCTACTAATCTTTTGGCAATGTTTTTAAAACGCTCAAGACGGTTTTGGTAATAGTTTTTTTTCATAAACGGCACATTTTAGTATCATGAACATGAAATGAATTAAGGTTCATTTACCTTCTCACTACTGTTGATAGGATTATTACAGACTTGTTGTGTATTAATTGAGCTGTGTATAATGGCTAGTTCCTTACTGCAACGATATTATCTATCTACTCTATATTGTCATGTAAAAGTAAATATACAAAAAAAAGGTATATTATAATACAATAATATACCTTTTAACCAAAAGTTAATCGCTTTTACGCTACGGTATGACCGTACATTTCTTCCCTTAGCGCCTTTATCTTATCATCAGACATGTAATGATCAAAGTCTGTTTCTCTATCTATAAGACCATTCGGGGTAATTTCTAGTACTCTATCAGCAACTGTTTGTGCCAATTCGTGGTCACGTGTAGTGAATATGATAGTTCCTTTAAAGTCTTTCATACCATTGTTCAGGGCTGTAATGCTTTCCAGATCCAAGTGGTTGGTAGGCTCATCAAACAAAAGCACATTACCTCTCAGCATCATCATGCGGCTAAGCATACAGCGCATCTTTTCTCCTCCACTCAAGACGGTACACTTCTTAAGTGTTTCCTCGCCAGAGAACAACATACGACCCAAAAATCCACGTATAAATGTCTCGTCCTTTTCCTCTGAATACTGTCTTAACCAGTCTACAAGGTTGTCATCAGTATCAGAAAAGAACGGAGTATTATCAGCCGGCAAATAGGTTTGGGTTGTAGTTACCCCCCATTTAAAGCTACCTTCAAAGTCTTCATCATTTTCTGCAAGTATCTCATAGAATGCATTGGTAGCCAAGCTATTACTTGACAAAACTGCAACCTTCTGTCCTCTCTTCAGGTCAAACTTAATGTCCTTAAATAACACCTCACCGTTAAGAGATTTTCCTAATCCATCTACTTCCAATATTTGGTCACCTGCATCGCGAATTACGTTATTAAATAATATAGCAGGATATTTACGGTTAGAGGCCTTCATGTCCTCCACATTGATCTTATCTAATGCTTTTTTACGGCTGGTAGCTTGTTTCGATTTAGAAGCATTAGCAGAGAAACGAGCGATAAATTCTTTAAGTTCTTTGATCTTATCCTCTGCTTTTCTGTTCTGTTCTGTACGTTGTTTCAATAACAACTGGCTACTCTCATACCAGAAACTATAGTTACCGGTAAATATGCTGATTTTACCAAAATCAATATCTGCAACGTGCGTACATACAACGTCCAGGAAGTGACGGTCGTGAGATACTACCAATACGATCTTATCATAATCGGCTAAGAAGTTCTCCAACCATGTGATAGTTTCCAGATCAAGGTCGTTGGTAGGCTCATCCAGAAGCAATATGTCAGGATTTCCGAAAAGCGCTTGCGCCAATAGTACCCTTACTTTTTGGTTACCATCAAGCTCTTTCATCTTCTTAGGATGCAAATTTTCTTTAATACCTAGGTTACTTAGTAGTGTAGCAGCATCACTCTCAGCATTCCAACCATCCATCTCCGCAAAAGTAGCTTCCAACTCCCCCGCTTTTATACCATCTTCTTCAGTAAAGTCTTCTTTGGCATATAAAGCATCCTTCTCTTGCATCACCTTATAAAGCACATCATTACCCATTACAACGGTTTCAAGCACAGTGTACTCGTCAAACTCGTAGTGATCTTGCTTTAACACACTCATTCTCTGCCCTTTAGATATCTCTACCTTACCTGTGGTAGGGTCAATATCTCCAGACAATATTTTCATAAATGTAGACTTCCCTGCCCCATTGGCGCCTATTACACCATAACAATTACCTTCTGTAAACTTGATATTTACATCCTCAAACAATACGCGCTTTCCATAACGGAGCGATAAATTACTTACTGATATCATATATAAACTTCTATATACTTTATAAAAACGCTGCAAAGGTAGAAAATAAAAGCCCGACGAGCTAATTATTAACTACTATTATCTCATTAAGTCAATAGGGCTACCTTTTCCATGTTCTGCTCTGCATATAGCAGAATGGTATTAATTGTAGGCAAATGGTGTAAACTAAAGCGATTGTCAATATCCTCAAATTCTGTTAACTCTACATACAACTTTGCAAAATCATCAACTGAATATTCCTTATCCAGCAGCTCTCTGTTTAAGACATATACTTTTAAAGCATCATCTATAACCTGTGCCATACCTGTAGCTCCCACCTTCTGCAGCAGGTCGTGAAGTGATGGTAATAACAACACATATCCGTTTTGTATCAATTGTATAAAGCCCCCTTGCAATACTTGCATTTTTACATAGTCATATGTAATAATAAGTTGCTGAATTTCAGATAATTCATCTACATAATTAAAGTCTTGCTTCTTATATAATTGTTCGTGTAAAGGCTGACATAAATACTCATAAAGAGCAGATGCATCCCTGGCCTCTTTCAATTTGCTATACTCTACTTTGCTTATTTCTGGTATGAAATCGCTTCCCATTTTCTACTACTTTTTACCTAAAACAACGTTTCTTCTGAACGCCAAATAGAACAATCCAGTCAAACTTGTTGACAATATCAGCCCAATTGTCCAAGCCAGCTTTTCGGTCATATCAATATTTTTCGACTTGTGTATTTCCATTAAAGCGGGGATCGCGAACATGAACTGCATAACGACACTTACTAAGAAAAGCACATTAGCACCCGGCAGATCATTAAAGTAAAATACCGCAGCCATTACCGCAGTAAGAATATTAATGATCAAAAATTGATATAAGAGACGTTTACTCATACAGCAAAATTACACATAAACTACCTGAAGTTAAATAGCAGAAAAATATGTATGTACCTAGTTCAAATAAGATTAATTAATTTAACCGCATGGAAAAGAAACAACGTCCACCTGTTTACTATAGCGAGTACCTACAACTAGATAAAATACTAAATGCACAGCTTCCTGAAAGTGATAAGGAAGGTATAAAAGCAGATGATGAAATGATGTTTATCATCATACATCAGACTTATGAATTATGGTTCAAACAGATATTACATGAACTAGGTGTTATTCGTAACATTTTCAAACAAGAAAGCATCCCGAATAACTCCCCTGATATATATAATACCATACATAGAGTTAAACGCATCTGTTCAATACTGGATATAGCAGTAGAGCAAATGACTGTTATGGAAACCATGACACCACTCGACTTCTTAGACTTTAGAGATCTACTACGTCCTGCGTCAGGCTTTCAAAGCATACAATTTAAAATAATCGAAGCCACTTTGGGCCTCAATTATAAGAGCCGTCATGGACAGAATTATTATATCTCTCAACTGAACGAGGCAGATATAAAAAGAGTGAAAGACGCAGAGGCTCAAGAATCATTGCTAGTACTTATTAACAGATGGCTAGAGCGAATGCCTTTTGTTAAAGACAATATGTGGCCTGAAAACTCTTTTTGGCAACAATACAGAGCACTATATGCTGACAGCTTACAAGAAGTAGAAAAAGGCAACCTAACAACATTTGATATGTTGTTTATGAATGATAAGGAATATCCGGAGGACAGAAGGTTTAGTGCAGAAGCTAATAGAAGTGCTCTTTTCATTATGCTTTATAGAGACTACCCGCTACTCCATTTACCTTTCGAACTGGTAAGCAGCCTTCTTGAAATAGATGAAAAGCTATCTATGTGGCGTCACCGCCATATACATATGGTACAACGCACTATTGGAAAACGTGTAGGCACTGGTGGCAGTTCGGGTTCTGATTATTTGAGAGCGGCGGCTGATAGTCATATTATCTATAAGGAGCTTGCAGAATTAACCTCTTTCCTGGTACCACGCAATATGCTGCCTGATCTACCCGCTGGTGTAATTGATGGTTTAAGTTATAAATAAGCCATAGTTGCATGTCGTTGGCAATAGAAATAGAATCTTTAAAAAAGGAATATAAAGGAGCCTTTGCACCTGCATTAGACGGGCTTAGCTTTTCTGTACAAGAAAACCAGATAGTTGGGCTGCTAGGTCCTAATGGTGCGGGAAAATCTACCAGCATCAATATTCTATGCGGTCTACTACATGCGGACTCTGGCACAGCTCGTATACTTGGTAAAGACTGTGGTACAGATACTCAATACATAAGACAGCAAATAGGTATTGTACCTCAACAGATAGCTTTATTCCCTAATCTATCAGCTTGGGAAAATTTTAGATACATTGGTAAGCTCTATGGACTAGATAAGAATACGATTAACCAAAGAGCCCAACTATTACTAGAGAGATTAGACATGGACAAACATGCTAACAAACGTGTTGTTCGCTATAGTGGTGGCATGAAACGAAGAGTAAATGTAATAGCCTCCCTACTTCACCAACCGCAGCTGGTTATCCTTGACGAGCCAACCGCAGGAGTGGATGTACAATCTCGTGCCATGATACTTAACTTTTTAAAAGAGTATAAAGAACAAGGCAATACGATATTATATACCTCTCACCATTTAGAAGAAGCTGAGAAAATATGTGAAGATGTTGTCATAATAGACCAAGGAAAAAATATCGTAAGTGGCTCCCCTGCCGACTTAATTCAACAAACACCAAACTGCAATAGACTTGAAGATGTGTTCTTGCACTACACAGGACACTCAGTAAGAGATTAATATGAAAAAGGTATTAGCAACTATATTAAAAGAGTGGATATTAACCCGACGTGATGTCGCTGGTTTTATGCTCTTGTTTTTAATGCCTGCGGTATTAATTGTTGTGATGGCAATGGTACAAGATGCCCCATTTAAAGACTACCAGGAGTTGAAATTTGAATTGCTACTAGTAGACAATGATGGTGGTAGCCTTGCAAAGGAAATAAAAAAGGGACTGAAAGAAAGTAAGAACTTCAAAGTAATTGACAGTGTAGACGGTGCTCCGTTATCCAAAGAACGATTTACCCAGCTGTTACAAGACGGAGAATACAAGGTTGGTATTGTTATCCCTAAAGGAGCAACAGCCGAGGTGGTTAATGCAGCTAATATTGTAGCCAATAGCATATCAAGCAAGCTGGGGTTAATGTCATTACCAACAAGAGATTCAAGAGACAGCTCTTATGTACGGATGTATTTTGACCCAGTTACCAAGCCTACTTTCAGACTATCTATTAGCAACGCACTGGATAAGTTTGTCACCTATTCGTGTAGCAATATGCTGGTACAACGTCTATCCAAACTAGGCAAAGCTGAAGATATAGAGCAAACTGTTACTGATGATTTCAAAAAGGTATTCTCAGGTATTGGTATCAGAGAAGAGATGCTGTACGAAAGCAAAGAAGAAAGTAAATACATCAACTCTGTACAGCACAATGTGCCTGCATGGGCTATATTCGGTATGTTCTTTATTGTAATACCGATAGCAGGACATTCTATTAGAGAACGCGAAGAAGGCAGTGCTTTGAGAGTAGGGTTAATACCATTTGCATTACGCTATGTAGCTTTAGGTAAGATATTGTTCTATACCCTTATTTGTACGCTACAGTTCATCTTTATGTTTAGCCTTGGTATATGGTTATTACCATTACTAGGTCTACCTACATTATATCTTGGTATTAATGCTTGGGTACTATTACCAGTAGCTATAGCTATTGCCTTTGCCGCTACTTCTTACGGGCACTTTATTGGAGCTGTATTCAAAACTACTAACCAATCTATGCCTTTTGGTGCTATATCTATTGTTATACTATCAGCTATAGGCGGTATTTGGGTACCAGTAGACCTACTACCTGAATCCATTCAAACATTAGCACTCATCTCCCCTCTTCGCTGGGGTTTAGATGCTGTAAATGCTATTATACTTCGTAATGGTGATTTTACAGATGTGCTACTGCATCTAATGATCCTATTCAGTTTCAGCATAGTCTTATGGCTTATTAGCATCTATAAACATAAGACCAGACCTACTTCTGTTCAGTAACGAAGAATCACTTATTCTTATTTCTTTAGAACGAATATCAAATTGGCGGTGAATTGGCTATTATCCAGTATCTCCAATTGCAGGTTATGCTTTTGGGCAAAGTCTTCGATCATTGCCTGACTTAAGAAATGCAGATTGTTTTGAGTCTTGTTGAACTTGAAGATCTTTGTAGAGAACACCTCTGTCAGCTTTGTTCCTTTTATACGCTCCTTCAATTCTGATACACCATCTCTAATTATCAGTTGTCCGCCATCATTAAGTACTGCCAAGCAATTTCCTAAAACAGCTGTCTGTTGCTCAGGCAGTAGATAATGCAACACATCTGATATGATAATACCATCGCAAGGCTCTAGGTTGAATTGCGTAATATCACCTTGCTTAAAGTTGACAGCATCATTACGTAAATAATTACCCTGAGCTACTTCTATTTTTTGATCGTCATAGTCAACACCTACAAACTGTCTCTCAGGTGCTGCCCAATGCAACATATAAGTCATAAAACCATAACCACACCCTAAGTCATAAAACTTACCTGTTCGAGGTAGTAATTCATGAAACTGCTCATAGTTTTTTTCTAGAGAGATTTTCACCCTACAATACCATTCTAACACAGGTCCCTTATAAGTATAGCTCCTTATAAGACGCTCCCTGAAATAACTAGGCGTCTCTACCTTTTCTCTGATATCGGACATCTCGGACCGCATCCATCTACCTATGTATTTAGCACGCTCGCTATAGGTAGCACCAAACCTTGTATCATCAGGTGTTATCCTATCATATATATACGTAGCGCATAAGCTATCTTTCAATAAAAAGTCTCCCTTTTGCATCGTATTATGCACACCATGTAGCACAACTGGTACTATATCCAACTGTAATTTCTCTGCTATGAAAAAAGCACCTTTTTTGAACCTTTTTATCTTATCGTCATAGCTACGAGTACCCTCAGGGAATACTAAAACAGAGTAGCCTCTATCCGTTAAATCTTTTAATGGCTCTAAGCTATCTTCTGCCCCTTCTGCTACAGGATAGTACTCTCCCATTCTCACCACAGCACCAAATACAGGAGAACGCCACACCCATTTATTGGTAAGCAATACTATACGCGGGTGCATGCTGGTAGTAATCAGTATATCAAGAAACGAAGTATGATTAGCAATGAAAACAGCCGGTTTTTGAAAGTCTTCTTTGCCAATATTATAAGTACGCTTGGTCACATTGGCCATTATATGCATCATGCTCCAAGTAAGCTTACTAATACAAATATGGAATATATACTTACCTCTTTCTTTACCAAAAGGCCATAACTTGGTAAAGACCACCCCTAACACAGTAAGCAATAAAGACCCTGTAAAGAAATAAGTGAATGCAAATACCGATTTAGCAAAACTCCAAAGCGTGAAGGGTTGAAACTTCTTGTTAGCCCTATTCTGTATAAAGAAGTTGAATAAGAATGGCTGCAATGTCTGTGATATAAACAATACACATACTAAGCCAGTAACGGAAATAAGAGCAATAGACCTTAAAGCAGGATGCTTGGCTAGTAAAAGTACACCTAAACCAATAATGACCGTTGTTACAGATATATATACAGCGGCTCTAACTGATTGAAGTTTCTGCTCCCCTGTTTTATACCGCTCTATCAGCCCATCCATAGTAAAGATGGTGTAATCATCCCCCAAACCAAATATGAGTGAAGAGATAACAATATTGACGATATTAAACTTAAGACCAAGTAAAGACATTAATCCTAATATCCATACCCAAGAAATTGCCATTGGCAGAAAGGCTATTATAGCCAGCTCAAAACGACCGTAGCCAATAAGTAAGGCAAAAAACACAATAAGGGAAGAATAGATAGCAATATTGGTAAAATCACTATTGAGTATTTCTACCAATTGAGAAGCTCCTTGTTGCCTATCTGCAATGATCACTTCTTCATTATCACCTAATGCTTCAAATAGTTTTGAACGGTACTCCTTCGGCACTTTCAATGTTGCTAATGCATGAACACCAGCTTCATTAGTTGAGAACCCTCCCGGGAATAGAGACTTAATTACAGCCTCATCCTTTTCTTGTAGTGGTTGATAGTCGGTATTCAAACGTTGATAAAAACCTGAAAATGCGGTAGCAGAAAAGCCTACTTCTTTTGCGGCAGGTTCTATAGCAGCTCTGATATTATTGACCCTTTCCTCGCTCCAATAATCCTTCCATCTAGCAATTCGTTTTTGCTGCGTGGCTTTTGAAGGCAATAAAGAGACTGGATTGGAAATATCCTTTATCCACCCTTTCTCATAAAATTCGTTTAGATACCCACTTGCTGTTTCTAGCTTTTGTAATGCTTGCTCCTCTTCTTCTGCATTAGCAATAACGAAAACTGAACTCAATGCCTGAGGGTTAATTTTACTGATCTCATCTTCTGCCTTTTTTAGTTTTGGAGAGAGATAGTTCAAATTCATCATATTGCTATCAAACTGCACATCCCCACTGTAGTAGAGCATCACAGGAGTAAACACAACAATGAATAATATCAACCATTTATTCTTTTCAGGCTGCCACTGTGCTAGTTTATCAAAGACTGTAGGCTTGATCACCTTATTACTTACACCTATAGGCAAATGAGGCATAAATATTAATGTGCATATAGCAGCACCTGCCAAGCTAGCGGCTGCAAACAAGCCCAGATCTTGAAGTATAGGTGTGTCTACCAGTTGCAAAGCCAAAAATGCAGCTATGGTTGTAAAGCTGCCTATGGTTAGTGGCTGTGCTAACTCTTTGACCGTAGAGCGAATATCATTTGCCTGCTTGGCATGAGACAAGAAGTGTATTGAAAAATCAATGGCAATACCCATTATTATGGCACCTGCCCCAAGTGCTATGATAGAGATATGCCCTTGTATCAGATAAACAATACCCAAACCCATGACTGCACCATACAATACTGGTACTAACAGTAATAACGGTATACGTTTTCTACGGAAATAGTAATAAGTAAGTAGGAGCAGCAATACAATGGTAAGCGATAAGGTCACTATAGTATCCGTACGCATTTGTGTAGCATTGCCTGCTGCTACTGCAGGACCACCATAGTATATAATATCAATATTGGGGTTAGAGGTGTTCCAATTGTTTATATAATCATCTATCCCCTCAAACAGTTTACTATTCGCACCTGTCTCCGATGCTTTATGAGTAGGCTTTAGAAAGAATGTGAGTTTCCTCTGATTTTCATAAAAGATATAGCCATCGTAATTTTCATAGTCAGCACCCGACCGTAAAGCCCCTAGCTTTTTCCATACAATATTGGATATGCCAATGGGATCCTTAGCTACGAGTCTTTTATAAAAAACACTTGCAGGTGATAGTAGTATTTTCCTGTTGCTCTCTAAGGTCTCTTTTATTTTACCTGGCAAAGCAAGGCTATCGATCTTTAGATAATCTTCTTCTGTTAAAAACAAAGGAAGGTTCTCCCCAACAATATCTACAAGCGTTTCTTCATAGCCATCACCGGGCTGCAAACGAATGGTATCTATAAGCGCTCCGTTAACTTCTTGTAAGCCGTTTGTAAATTCATTAGCTGCTACTATGAGCTCATCAGGGTCAACTACAGTACTGTCTTTAAAAGACATCAGGAAAATAACCTGCTCCCCTGCATCTGTTTTGCTGACCACATCATTCATGGCTTTTATAGCCTTGCTATTGGGCAGCATCTTAGAAATATCCTCATCTAGCTTTAGCTGCAAAGCAAAGTAGCCCCATATCGCAAAAGAGGATAAGAACAATACCCAAAAAAGAGGTCTTCTCTTCTTTAGAAAATCATAAAGAGGGGTAAAGAATATTTGCATTCGTATCAGTAATCAGTAGCTAAAATAGAATGCTATTGAGCAAAATCTGAATATAACAGGTACTTTTTTCTTATTTCCTTAAAAGCATCTATATCCTTTTGCCAGCTGGCCTTAATATCAGTTTCTGGAACGCCGTCCATTATTTGCTTTCTTAATGCTGAATTACCTACGAGTTTCTCAAAAAAGCTATTAAAGAATTTATCCTTTTCGGGATACCAATTATAGGCATTGATCAACCAAGTTAGTCTTAGGCTATTTCTGATCATTACATTGGCCTCTTGCTCGTTGAGTGCTATCACCTGCCCATAGCAACGCTCCCCTGCTAGCTTGGGCTGCGGACCTTTAAAAGGGATATTGGGCATAAAGCTATAGTTCGTTTTCCCTTTGTAGGCAGGGTGTCCAAACTGCTGAAAGGGCATATCCGTACCTCTACCTACGCTTGCTACAGTCCCTTCAAAGAAGCATAGTGATGGGTAGCAGTAAATAGCCGCCATATTTCTAAGGTTAGGAGACGGGCTAACTGGCAACTCGTATTTTTTACTATGGTCGTAGTTAGCACAAGGTATCACAGCTAACTTTAGTTGCTCTGCTCCATCAAACCATTTTTCTCCAACCAGCATTTTAGCATACTCTCCTGCTGTCATAGCATATACTACAGGTATAGATTGCATACCTACAAAAGAGCGATATTTCTCTTCTAGTACCGGCCCATCTATATAGTGTCCATTAGGATTGGGGCGGTCAAGAATAATAAACTCCACATTATATTTAGCGCAGGCCTCCATCGCATATTGCAAACTAGAGATATAGGTATAAAAGCGGGTGCCTACATCTTGCAGATCATATATTAATACGTCAACATCTTTCAAGTCCTGCTCCTTAGGCTTTTTAGACTTTCCGTATAATGAGATAATAGGTGTTTTTGTTTTGCTATCAATAGTATTATCCACTTTTTCACCAGCCTCTGCCTGCCCTCTAAAACCATGCTCAGGAACAAACACCTTAACAACGTTAATTTTTTGGCTTAATAAGGTATCTAACAATGAAGTACCATCAACTTCAGAAGTTTGGTTGATGAGTAATGCTACTTTTTTATTGGCCAACAAAGGCAAGTATTCTTCAAACCTATCAGCGCCTGTTTGTATTTCCTGACTACAAGCAGTTAAGTTTAAACAGGTTGTAGAAAAAATAAACACTCCTATAAACAGCCAAAATCTCATCATTCTATTTTAAATATTTGTATGCAAAGATACTGCCAATTTATTATTCGAATAGAAAGACGTACCTTGCAGCCATTATCTGATTTAATTAAATAATATAATCATGACACAAGTTAAAAGCGGTGATACTGTTAAGGTACATTATCATGGTAAACTAACAGATGGAACTACTTTTGATACTTCAGAAGGTAGAGATCCTTTAGAGTTTAAAGTAGGTGAAGGTCAAGTTATTAAAGGCTTTGATGATGCATTGACAGACATGAAAGTTGGTGATAAGAAGACAGTAGAAATACCTGTAGACCAAGCTTATGGTCAAAGAAATGACAACATGGTAATGGAATATCCTAAGAGCGATTTCCCTGCTGACATGACTCCAGAAGTTGGTTTACAACTACATATGAGTGATAATTCAGGCAATACTTTCCCTGTTGTTATTACAGAAGTAAAAGAAGAAGCGGTTGTATTAGATGCTAACCACCCGTTAGCTGGTAAAGACCTTATCTTCGATATCGAACTAGTAGCTATAGGTTAAGAATTTCTTAATATATGTAACGCCGAAGCATTTTGCTTCGGCGTTTTTATTTTTAACAAACACTACTGCGAGTAATTATTATTTTTGTTTGAAGCAATACTAACTCATGTCTTTACTTACAATTTTACTACAACTAGATACTGTAGCGCAAATGACACCTGCTGAAATAGAAGCAGAACCTGAGTCATTATCATTACTGTCTTTACTTATAGAAGGTGGCGTTTTAATGATCCCCCTTCTAGCCTGCTCCATTCTGATGGTATACGTATTCATTGAGCGTTTAATGGTGATCAGAAAAGCAAAGGTCATTGACGTTAACTTCATGGCGCGTATTCGCGAACATGTAACTGACGGTAATCTTAAAGGTGCTATAGCACTAGCCAAAAGCACTAATTCTCCTGTAGCAAGAATGATAGAAAAAGGATTGAGCCGTATTGGCAAGCCTATCGATCATATCGAAAAATCGATGGAGAACACAGGCAAACTAGAGATATACAAGCTCGAGAAGAATTTATCTATACTGCAGGTATTGCACCAATGTTTGGTTTCCTTGGTACTATCGCGGGTATGATATTGCTATTCTTCAGCATACAGCATCAAGGCTTTTCTATTGAAAATATGGCTGGCGGTATCTATACTAAGATGGTTACCTCTGCAGTAGGTTTGATCATAGGATTGATATCCTACGTGGCTTATAACTACCTGAATGCTCAAATAAACAAAAACGTGAACCGTATGGAAACATCGGCAGTAGAGTTCTTAGACATTTTACACGAACCTACTCACTAAAGCTACGGTATATGAACTTGAAGAGCACCTTAAGAAATAAAAACGAGGTACATACCTCTGCACTGAATGATATCTTATTCATTCTGCTATTCTTCTTTTTGATCATATCTACACTGGCTAATCCTAATGTAGTGAAGGTGATGACCCCAAAAGCAGCTACAGACACAAAGGCCAAACAAACCGTGGTTGTAACTGTAGATTCACTACAACGCTACTATGTAGGTACAAAGCTAGTATCAGCTGATTCGCTTCAATCGGCCATTGCTAAGGAAGCCCTTAGTACTGACGATGCAGAACCAACGGTGGTTATCAACGGAGATCAAAAAGCAGACTGGAATAGTATAATGGAAGTAATGAAAGCAGCAAAAGCTTCTAACCTGAAAGTTGTAGCGGCAATTGACAATCAATAGTATAGGCTTTCTTTTTCCTAGTTCTTATTCCTTATTTTTAGGAAAAGTATACTGATATATCTAGCAATAATTCCATATTATCATCTCCTATTGAATATTTAAAAGGTGTAGGTCCTCAACGTGGCGATATGCTACGTAAAGAGTTAGACATACATACTTTTGGAGATCTACTGCATCACTACCCTTATCGATATATTGACCGTTCTCAAATAACACCTATTGGTAGTATAACACACGAGAGTGACTATGTACAACTAATAGGTACATTAGTCAATATTAGTGAAGAAGGTGTAGGCCGAAAAAAAAGGCTTACTGCTACGCTCTACGACAAAACAGGAAAGATCGAATTACTTTGGTTTCAAGGGGCACAATGGCTAAAGAAATCATTAGAAGAGAATGCCCACTATGTGGTTTATGGGAAAATATCGTTTTTCAATGGTATAGCTAACATTAGCCACCCTGATATAGATCCACTAAAAACAGAGCATAAAGTTGCTCAAATGCAGCCTGTATACCCTACTACCGAAAAGCTAAAGGCTAAAGGTTTGAGCAATCGTTCCTTTGCTAAAGTAACTCACCATCTCTTTGAAAAGATAGGACAATCGGACATACCTGAAATACTACCGTCGGAGCTCATTACCAAGTTTAAACTGCCTAGCAGATACCACTCTATAAAGTGGATACACTACCCTACAACTGCAGAGCAAGCACAGGCTGCCAGATATCGACTAAAGTGGGAAGAACTATTTGCCTCTCAACTAAAGATAGCACAGCTAAAACTACACCATAGCATACAAGCAGGTTGGAAGTTTGAGACTGTAGGAGATAATTTTAACGGATTTTATAAAGAGCATTTACCCTTTGAACTAACAGGTGCGCAAAAAAGAGTACTAAAAGAAATACGTTACGATACTGCTACCGGAAAACAGATGAACCGACTGGTACAAGGAGATGTAGGTAGTGGAAAAACCATTGTTGCGGTAATGGCCATGCTCTTGGCATTAGACAATGGCTTTCAGGCTTGCCTTATGGCACCTACCGAAATATTGGCGCAGCAACATTACCAGAGCGTAAAAGAGTTGCTAGAGCCTATGCAAATACCTGTGGCTATATTAACTGGTACTATAAAAGGGAAAGAACGCAAAGAGATATTAAAAGGACTGGAAACGGGTGACATACCTGTAGTAATAGGCACACATGCCCTGATAGAGAAAACAGTGAAGTTCAAAAACCTTGGGCTAGCGGTAATAGATGAGCAACATCGTTTTGGCGTTGGGCAGCGTGCACGATTATGGGAAAAGAACGAACGTGCACCACATGTATTGGTGATGACTGCCACCCCTATTCCTCGTACTTTAGCCATGACACTATATGGCGACCTTGATGTATCTGTAATAGATGAGCTGCCACCAGGCAGACAAGAAATAAAAACAGTTCAAAGAAATGAAATGGCTCGTGCAAACGTCATGAGCTTTTTGAAAAAGGAAATCGACAATGGTCGACAAGCTTATATCGTTTATCCGCTAATAGAAGAATCCGAGAAACTGGATTATGAAAGTCTGGAGGAAGGCTTTAAACAAGTAAAGACATTCTTCCCCGACCATAAGTACAAGATAAGTATGGTACATGGCCGTCAAGATGCCGACGAACGTGCTAGAAACATGCAACGCTTTGCCGATGGGCATGCTGATATACTTGTAGCCACAACCGTAATTGAAGTTGGCGTGAACGTCCCCAATGCTACGGTAATGCTGATAGAAAGTGCCGAAAGGTTTGGTTTGTCTCAACTGCATCAATTAAGAGGTAGGGTTGGCCGTGGAGGCGAACAATCCTACTGTATTTTACTTAACGGTAGTAATATCTCTAAAGAAAGTGCCAAGCGTATGGAAATAATGGTACGTACTGCCAATGGTTTTGTAATAGCAGAAGAAGACTTAGCCATGCGAGGACCAGGTGATCTATATGGCACTCAGCAAAGTGGTGTATTAAAGTTTAAACTGGCGGACATAGTAGCTGATGCAGGCATACTAGAGCAAACCAGAATTGCTGCCCAACATGTACTGGCAGAAGACCCGAACCTTACCCTACCTAAGCATATGGGTATTAGAAATATACTTATGAAAGAAGCTACTCACTCACAATGGAGCAAGATAAGCTAAGAAAAAAATAAGCCTCTGTAAAACAGAGACTTAAATTGTATTGTAGTAAAGACAACCTTTCAGAAGTCCACTACAATCTCGAGGTTTGGCACCGCTGCAAAGGTACAGCATATTATCATATCTTCAATACCTGTTATGAATATGCTTCCTAATTTTCGGCTAAATGAATCAACGCCAATTTCAAACGCTTTTATCCAAAAAGGCATTTACGACTATATAACTGCAGTACAATATATTAAGGAACTACCCTATGGCAGAAATAGGGATAAAAGCAATTTAATCAATGTTTTAGGAGATAATCGTGGTACTTGCAGTACAAAACACGCACTACTAAGTCAACTAGCAATTGAGCATGAAAGAACTGATATATCACTAATGATGGGGATATTCAAAATGGATAAAATATATGCACCCAATATTGGAGCGATATTAAAACAATACGGACTGGATTATATACCAGAAGCACATAATTATCTTTTGTTCAATGATCAACGAATTGATTGTACGACCAAAACATCTCAGGCAATCGATTTTGAAGATAAACTCATAGAAGAAATACAAATCGAACCGTATCAGATAACAGATTATAAGGTCAACTATCATAAAGCATTCCTCAAAAAATGGCTAGAAGAAAACAGTCATATCAACTTGTCTAACCAAGAATTATGGTCCGTAAGAGAGGATTGTATAAAAGCCCTCTCATTGTAAACGTATAGTTAACGAGATATTAGATTGATACTAATATTAAATTCTGCCTTATATTTGTTACAAAATAAAAAACACACACAATGGCACGTAATAGTGTATACTTCCCCAATCTCAATGGAGTGAGGTTCATAGCGGCTTTAGCTGTTATAATCCACCACATTGAACTTACCAAATATTGGTTTGGCCAACCCAACATATATACAACATCTTTTGTAGGTGGTGTCTTCGGGCAACTTGGTATTATCTTATTCTTTGTGCTAAGTGGTTTTTTAATCACTTATTTGCTGCTGGAAGAGAATAAACAAAAGCAACATATCTCCATCAAACAGTTTTATATAAGGCGTATGCTACGCATATGGCCACTTTATTACCTAATAGTAGTACTAGGCCTCTTTATATTGCCTAAAATTCATTTTTTCGATATTCCTAATATTACCACCCATGTAAAAGAGCATTTTGCCACTAAAAGTGCAATGTTTCTATCCTTTTTCCCTAATGTGGCCTATGCCATGTATGAACCTGTACCCTATTCTGAGCAAGCATGGTCGGTAGGTGTTGAAGAACAGTTCTATTTATTATGGCCTGTATTAATTGCTTTGGTGATCAAGAGGTTCAGAACTATGCGCATGCTTTTAAGCACAATAGGAATATACCTATTCATAAAAATAGCTGTAGTATTCGCTTACAGCCTTCATCCTGAAAACTTGGCAATAGATAGGCTATATCAATTCTGGACTCATTTTTCTATAGACTGCATGGCTATAGGAGGTATTGGTGCTTATATACTCTTCTATGAGAAGGAAAAGATATTGAAACTCCTATTTAACAAGTATCTCCAAATAGTTCCATACATAGCTTTAGTATATATAACCGTTAGAGGTATTGCTGTTCCTATATTTAATAGTGAATTCTATGCAGTAATATTTATCGTTTTGATACTGAACCTTGCAGCCAATAAGAAGACACTTTTAAGACTCAACTATAAGCCTCTTGACTATTTAGGCAGGATATCTTTTGGGTTGTATATGTTTCATAATATTATTCTAGTAATGGTTTTAAGGCTAATGCTTTCCATCAACAAAAACATCTATAACTCCCTGGAAGGCAATATTGTATATTATATTCTAAGTATTCTGTTCACAATTATTATAGCCGGCTTATCCTACCGTTTCTTTGAAAAGCCATTTATCAAAGCAAAAGTGAAATATTCCTCAGTTATAAGCGGTGAAAATGCTGTAGATAGTAACGAAAACACAGACGTAGCAGCTATTGATACAAAGTCGTAGGTTTTAAAATAGATATTGATGCGATAAATAAGGGAGGATTCTGTAACTTTGCGGCGCAAACAGGTCTTTTATTTATGATCAGCAGGAGAAATATTCGAGTAAAGGTGATGCAAACGCTATATACAATAGCATCATCCGAAACTGGTGACAATGAAACTTTGAAAAGCAAGGGAAGAGATATCCTAGAAGATAAACTATCTCGTTCACTTGATCTATTTGTCATTTCTATTCTTTATACCCTACGCGTAGCGGAATATGCAGAAAAAGATGCTAGGGTTCGTGCGGCTAAATACCTACCTACAGAAGAAGACCTTAAGGTAAATACAAAAATTTCTGGCAACGAGTTTCTTTGGAGAGTTAAAGAGAACCAAACTTTTATCGAAAAAGTAAAGGAGTCTAAACTCGAGCATTTTATTGATGACGACCAGATAAAAAAGATATACCAAAGGCTGGTAAAAGCTAAGGAATACATCGCCTATGCTGAAGAGCCATCAAGAGAAAGCAAGAAAGAAGTAAATATCATCAAGTTCATTTGGGATAAGTTGATCTATGGAGACGAGGACATGCAAGAGTTCTTTACAGATGAGCTATCTGGCTGGGATGACGACAAGCAAATGACCAGCATGCTAATGGACAACTTTTTCAAAAGTAGTCATAAGGTAAACTTCTTAAATCTTATCTCTGCAGAAAAAAAGGAATACTCCATATCCTTGCTAGAAACTGTAATAGACAAGGAGGCATATAGCATGGAGCTTATTCAGCCTAAGCTGATCAACTGGGATGCTGAACGTGTAGCTTTGATAGACTTACTACTTCTTAGAATGGGTGTGGCAGAACTACTTTACTTCCCCACTATTCCTACCAAAGTGACGATAAACGAATATATAGAAATAGCTAAATTATACAGCACACCACAAAGTGGTCAATTCATAAATGGAGTACTGGACAACACTTTGAAAGACCTACTTAAAGAAAACAAGATCAACAAGGAAGAACGTAATCGTAAATAACACTACGAAATAAGTATACACATGAAGAACCATCTATTATTAGCATCTCTATTCCTCAGTCTTACCGCTTGTGTAGACGAGAAACCTGAGGACGTAATAAAAGATAACAAAGAACTACTATCTACAGATCTTGTATCTAACCCTCATACGGCTGAAGGCATAGACACTGCAACGTTGAGCAACTTACCTACTATGGACTTTACAGATACAGTTCATAACTTTGGATTGATGTATGATGGAGAAGTAGCTACTTACAATTTTGAGTTTACTAATAATGGTAAAAAGCCATTGATAATAAGCAGCGCTAAAGGGTCTTGCGGATGTACTGTGCCTAACTACCCTAGAAAACCAATAGCACCAGGAGAAAAAGGGGTAATGAATGTACAATTCAACTCAGAAGACAAACATGGCCATGTTGAAAAATCAGTAACAGTGATCAGCAACTCTGATAAAGGCATGCAAATGTTATATATTAAAGCAGATGTAAAAGCTAACTAATAATCATATTTTTTAAAATTTATAATTCTAATATAATGACTGCAAATCTAGATTCAATTTTACTACAAGCGCCAGCAGGTGGCGGTGGCATGCAATTACTATTCATCGGTGGTATGGTGGTTGTAATGTATTTCTTTATGATACGCCCACAAGCTAAAAGAGCTAAAGAGCAAAAGAAATTTTCTGAAGCTATAGGCGTTGGCGAACATATTGTAACTGCTGCCGGTATTCATGGCACTATAAAAAGAGTTAACGAAGATGGCACTTTACATCTTGAAGTGAACCATGGTTCTCATATAACTGTTGAGCGTTCTGCAATTTCTATGGAGATGACAAATGCGCACAAGAAAAGAACTGAGCCAAAGCCTGTAGACAGTAAAAAATAAACCATGCTTAAGGTAGGTATTACTGGAGGTATTGGATCGGGTAAATCCGTAGTATGCCAAGTGTTCAACACACTTGGCATACCTGCTTTCAATGCAGACAATGCCGCAAAATACCTAATGGAGCACGACCCTACTCTTGTTAGCAATATCAAAACATTATTTGGTGAAGAAGTATACATTGAAGACAAGCTAAACCGACAGCTATTATCCTCCATTGTTTTCAACAACCCAAAACTGCTACAACAACTAAATGCCTTAGTTCATCCCCTTACCATTGCCTATGGCAAAGAATGGATGGAGCTACAAAGTGCCCCTTATATCATCAAAGAAGCGGCTATCTTTTTCGAGTCGGGCACCTACAAGGAAATGGATGTCATGATTGGCGTTACAGCACCTGAACCATTACGCATAAGGCGAGCTATGAATAGAGACAACGCGACGAGAGAAAAAATAGCACAACGCATAGCCCAACAAATGGATGAACAAGAGAAAATGAATAGATGCGACTACATCATTACCAATGATGATAAAACAGCTATCATTCCTCAAGTAGAACGAATACACCAAACATTACTTGCTAGAAGTAAATCTTAGTTCCCAAATATCCTCTTGTAGTAGATATCGTATTGAGATAGATTTTCTTGCTCCTGCTCGGCAGCTATAGTTCTATCAATAGAGCTCTTGATAAGTGCTAATTTCTTTTTCTCAAAATCTTGTTGCGCATTGCTTCTTGTATTGGCAATACCATCTTTTGTAGCATAGGCTAGCTCAAACATTGTAGCTACCATTGCAGCCCTGTAAGATTTGATATTCTCAGTAGCTATAACTTCCTCAGATATTTTCAAGGATTTTTCTACTACCATAAGGTCATCATCTATACCAGCAATAAACACAGTCAAGTTATCTACAAAGAATATTCTACTATTCCCTGTAAAACTGTACTTGTTTTCATCGTACAAATTAAGGTCATCAGCATTAGCTCGTTCAGCAATTATTGTCCATATACTATTTCTTAAAGAAGCTTTAGGGTTATTCTCCAAACCTACTTTAGCTATATTGTAAGCAGTATCTTTATCTATTTTAGCAATAGCATTTAATGCAGCTCCAGCTACCAAATAAGAAGGGCTGTTCAAAGATTCATAAAATAGAATAGTTTCCTCCGCTTTCCAATTGCTCAAAGCATTAATAGCTGTAGCTACCACAGAATTATCACCATCATTTTGTGCTATAAATGCTACTTTATCCTTCCAGGAGTTTATTGATTTCTCACTTTTCACACCACTCAATATCAACAAAGCCTTCTCTCTAATAAATGGATTACTGTCGTTAATAGCTAATTCTAGAATAGCTTCCTTCTCATTATAATCTTCTGCTGGTGATTTGCCCTTTTCCAACTTGTTCCCATATACAGCCTTAAGCTTAGAAATAACATCTTCTTGCTCTACATTAACGAATTGTTCTTTCCAAGCAGAAGATGGTTTATGTTCAAAAATGCTACCTACTAACCAATGTTTTACATCTGGAACAATTACAGGACGTTGCCCATTTTTATACTTGTAAACAAACTCTTCTTTTTTCCTTTTCAGGTTCCAGTCTATGATCTTCTTATCCTTACCGTTTACCAGTAGTGTTTTTAATGGCAACTGATATACCCCCCAATTATTATTCTGCGTTTGGGCAACTGTTACTTTTAGCTCTTGTGCTTCATCATCATACTCGTGGTCAATAGTAAGGGTAGGATGCCCTCCTTTCATATACCATTGATTAAAGAACCAATGCCAGTCTTTTCCTGTAGCTTCTTCTATAGCCAAACGCCAGTTTGCTATTTCTGCCGGCTGTAATGCGTTCTTAGTTAAGTATATCTTCATGGCCTCACTAAAAGCATCATCACCTATCAAACCATGCAAGTACCTCAATATAGCACCACCCTTTTGATAAGAGACTCTATCAAACACATCTTCCCTACTCTTGTAATGATAACGAGCCAAAGGTTCTTCTGTATTTTGCCCACTACGCAAATAGACATTCAGGTCGTCGTACGCCAACTGCTGCTCAGAAGCCATGCCATACTTGAACCTGCGCCATAACTGCTCTCCATAGTTGGCAAAAGACTCATTCAATGTGATGTTCGACCAAGATTCTGCTGTAGCATAATCGCCAAACCATTGATGAAATAGTTCATGAGAAACCACATCTTCATAGTTTCTATCTGCTATCTCTCTATCGTTCTGGTTGACAAACTCTCCAAACGTACTGGCACTGGTATTCTCCATGGCACCAGACACATAGTCTCTCACTATTATTTGGCTGTATTTATTCCAAGGGTACGCTACTCCTGTTACATCAGAGAAGAATTCTAACATTTCAGTAGTATTGCTGAAAATAGAACGAGCATAAGGCGTATATTCTTCTTCTGTATAGTAGCTAACCTCTCGACCTCTCCAAAAGTCTTTGGTTATAGTATACTTACCTATTGCAAAAGTGACCACATAAGGTTGTATCGGCATATCCATCTCCCACGAGTCCATACGCATACCGTTAGACAATGATTCTTGCTTTGCCAGCTTACCATTACTTAAGGTCGTCATACTATCTGCTACTATAAGATCTATTTGAGTGGTAAAACGTTCATTAGGAACATCTATTGTTGGCATCCAATGAGAATTGGCTTGTGTTTCCCCTTGTGTCCATATCTGCATAGGTTTATTAGGCACTTTACCATCATGGTTTATGAAATACAAACCCCTATCATCAGTTATCGATTTACTGCCACCTGTAGAGCTGCTATAAGGCAACGCCTTATATTTTATATATAATTTGTGTTGAGCAGCTTTTACATCATATATAAACAGTTTGTCATTCTTGTATTTAAAATTCAATGGCTTTCCATTACCAGCACTCATCTGCTTTACCTCCTCAACCTCCATACCTTGTGCATCTAGCACTATACTATCTGGTGAATAGTAATCTCTATATGGCTGAATATCGATCCAGGCTTCACCGTCAGCACTACGTTCTAACCAATTAAAGCTAAGTTTTATATGAGTATGTGTGATATCCCAAATACGCTCAGGAGTGGCCCTATAATCATTGTCACTACTTTTTACCACTATTGGCTTTAGATCCATATAGTTATTAGCGGTTTTCTTACTACCTGTACAAGAAACCAATACGGATAAGGCAATAATACTAGCTATAGAGGTACTGAAACGTACTACAGAGGTCATATATAATGTTTAGGTGCTAATGTAATATATAAGCTATAATTAATTATACCCCATAAAGGGGTATTGATTTTAACACTAATAGCCACAAATTAACTAGTTATAAATCATAAATAACCGTCTTTAATTGACTATTTTTGTTGCTTAATCATAACAACAGGCAACTATGTTGCAAACAAGTATAAGAAATAACACCTATACTATCGACAACAAAGATGGTAATTGGCAAATCAATGATGCGGACACCGAGTTGGATATTCAATTCCAGCCCAATGGTTTGATAAGCATTATTCGTGATGGAAAAAGCTATACTGCTCTAGTAGAAAGTGTTGACCATAAGGCCAAGGAGCTAAAAATAAGAGTTGAAGACCAAGTCTACACCATTGCAATAAAAGAAGAGATAGACCAGCTACTAGAAAGCATGGGGCTTGATCTAAAAGCAATGCAAAAAGCAGAGCCTATCAAGGCACCAATGCCTGGTAAAGTATTAAAGATACTGGTAACACCTGGTCAACAGATAGAAAAAGGTGATGGCTTATTGATACTGGAAGCTATGAAGATGGAAAATATCTTAAAAGCTACAGCACCAGCTACCGTTAAGGCTATCAACATTGAAGAAAATACAGCTGTAGAAAAAGATACTGTATTAATAGAACTTGAATAATGTTCCGTTCATCGTCACTTAAACATATTGTTTTTGCACTCTTGTTTGTTGTTGCTTATGCTGCACAGGCACAGCAACAGTTTTCCTATGTATATATACAAGGAGATAAGGAGACGCCTTTTTATGTAAAGTTTGAAGATGAAATGCTACCTAGATATGGTAAAAATTACTGTATCATACCTATGTTGGCACCAGGCCCTATTAATATCGAGATACTATTTCAACAAAGGGCTTACCCTTCTCAAACATTCACAATTGAAGTACCTGAGAATGGCAATAGAAGCTTTTTACTGAAAAATAAGCAAGGCGTATTTTCATTATACGATATAGAACAAAAATTTTACCTGCCAGCAGGTAATACTACTGAACAAGACCGTATACCTAATTCAAGAGGTATTGTCTACAATACAAGTAGCAGTACTACTCCTATCAATACTAATACTGTTCCACAAACGCCTACTTATAGGCAACCAGAGCAAACCCCAACAATAAAAAAACCTACATATAATAAACCACAGGAGACAAAAAGTGATAATGGTGAGCAACCTAAATTTATCGCTAATATCCAGATAAACAGCACTAGTGACAATAAAACAAATGTTACTACGCAAAAGTCACCTTCCACTGACTATACAGAAGACACGCCCCCAAATTTAGCAGAGCGTACACCACCGCCAACTATGAGACAAAGTAGTGAGCAACCTAGAGTAATAGCCACTACACCTGCTAGAGCTATTACTAAACCTACAAGAACACAAAGCTCCGGTAATAACAAAGTAAGATTACATAATAGCGACTGTCCTACTCCTATTACTAATAACGAATTTGACAACATATACGATAAAGCCACTAACAAAAGCGATAAAGTAAGATTGAAGTACCTGCTTTCTGAAGTAGATAAATGCTTCTCTACCTTCCAAGCTAAAACTTTGGCGTTAACGCTACCTAATGATCCTGAGCGCTATACCTTCTTAAAACGAGTATATCCTAGAATAACGGATCAGGAGCAATTCCCTGTTTTAGAGAATATATTGTCAGCTACAGACTGGAAAGACTATTTTAAACTAATTATACCTCAATAAATATAATATGAAAAAGATAACACTTTCATTGTGTGCATCTGTACTACTTCTTGCTGCTTGCCAAAGCAATAAAAAAGAAGATATAATTCAACAAAAATGGCAAGCCATAGAGCTGGATAATCCTGATCTACAGAAAATAATAGATGAGCAAAATGCATTTCTGGATACTGTAGGGAATAACACTACGCCAGAGCAAAATGAGGAAATATATGGCATGAGAAATATTGATAGTGCTAAGCAATCATTAAGAAGAGAGCTGGACGACTATAAAGCAATGCAACAGCATGCCGTTGAAAATACATGGTTCGATTTTCAGAAAGACGGAAAAATGCTCATGAATTTTAGTGGCAAAATTGACTCTGCAAGCTGGTATTTTGATGAAGAGGGCAACCTAATGATCGATGAAATGAAGCTTAAAGGTGCTGGTAGTAAGATTAAAATGAAAGTGATCTCTATTCAACAAGACACGCTTAAGCTAAAATTTGAGGAAGAGAACATGAGAAGTACGGTTACTTTTAAACCAGCAAACAAGTAGTAATATTATAAGCTTTATTAGGGTAAAATACCCACTCAATGCTTATCTTTATTGCCTCAAAAGGCAGAATTATTTAAATAACAACTAATAGCAACAGATAATATATGCGTACAATAGCATTTCGTCAGGCACTAAGAGAGGCCATGCAAGAAGAGATGAGACGTGATGAACAAGTGTTCTTGATGGGTGAAGAGGTAGCACAATATAATGGTGCCTACAAAGTGAGTCAGGGAATGTTGGACGAATTTGGTCCTAAAAGAATAATAGACACTCCTATTGCTGAGCTTGGTTTTGCAGCTATTGCAGTAGGTGCATCTACTAACGATACTCGTCCTATTGTTGAATTCATGACTTGGAACTTTGCAGTATTAGCTTTAGACCAAATACTAAACCACGCAGCAAAGATGCTATCTATGAGTGCAGGACAGTTTAGCTGCCCTATTGTTTTCAGAGGACCAAATGGTTCTGCTGGTCAATTAGGTGCACAACACTCTCAAGCATTTGAAAGTTGGTTTGCTAATATACCTGGCATAAAAGTCATATCAGTTTCTAATCCATATGATGCAAAAGGACTTCTTAAATCTGCTATCAGAGACGAGAACCCTGTAGTATTTATGGAAAGTGAGGTAATGTATGGTGAAGAAGGTGAAGTGCCTGAAGAAGAGTATCTAATACCTATTGGTAAGGCTGATGTTAAACGTGAAGGTTCAGACGTGACTATAGTTTCTTTCAACAAAATGATGAAAGTAGCTTTAGGTGCTGCTGAAGAACTAGCAAAAGAAGGGATTAGCGCAGAGGTAATTGACCTTCGTACAATACGCCCACTAGATTGGCAAACTATTGTTACTTCTGTAAAAAAGACCAATCGCTTAGTGATCGTAGAAGAACAATGGCCATTCAGTAGCGTTTCTTCTGAAATTAGCTATAGAGTACAAAAAGAAGCTTTTGACTATTTGGATGCGCCTATCCGTCGTATCACGTCTGCTGATGCTAATATGCACTATGCACCAAACTTGGTAGCAGCATATCTACCGGATGTAGCTCGTACTGTTACCATTATTAAAGATGTGATGTACGCTAAAAAATAAAATTAGAACAACATATAACTAAAAGTCCACTACAATAGTAGTGGACTTTTTTTATTGCACTTGCTGATAATTTTCTTCAAATTCTTGATACTCATCCATAGCTTTTTTATACAACTGCCATCTTGCCAAAAGCAACATAGTGTAAATACCACAAAACACTGCTGTAACTACTAGTTTTACTATAGAAGTAGTAGTACTTGGAGAAAGAAAAAGTACTAAATAAATACCAAAAAAACTGCTTTGGCTAACAGCTGTAGATACATATAAATTGGTCTTGAACTTTGGTATCACCCTATATGTTATTACTATTTCTATTACCGCATATAGCACAATTAACAATAAGGAAAACAGCGACTTATCTTCCCAAAAGAATAACTCCTCTTTAATAAATAACCTATTTCCCTCATAAACGAATAGGCATACAGCTATAAACAGTAATAAGGAAGGAATGCTGGTGAACTGTTTTAAAAAATTTGTCCAAAACAGCTTTCTATACTTTTTGTGTAAGCCCTTCTCCATATACTCCGTAATAGCTCTAAAGCCTTTTATTCCAAAACTTTTATGAGCGGCTACCATTGCTTCTTCTAGACTTACTTGAGGATTTTGCGTCATTTCTTCTTCTACCTTGCAGGCAAAATGATCTAATACCTCCATTGCAATGACCGGATCTTTTATACCTCTATTGTGTATATATTGTCTTAGCTTTTTTAGCTGTAGTTCGTTTAGTGTAATGTTATCCATTTTTTATAGCAGGGTTTAATATTAAGCTTAAAGAATTCATCATTTCTTTTAATGCATCTACTTTATACTTGGTCTCTTTTTTACCTTCTTTGGTCAACGAATAATACTTACGCATTCTCCCATCTACCACTTCCGACTTGGTTGTTAGCAGCCCTTCGTCTACAAGCTTGTGCAGTGCAGGATATAATGCCGCCTCAGTAAGCACAATTGTATCATTGCTACCCTCTTTTACGGCTTTGGTCATTTCATAACCGTACATCCTACCATTGTCATCCAGCAGTTTTAGTATAATAGTAGTTAAGCTACCTTTCAACACTTTTTGTTCCATATCCCAGTATACATAATTTGATTAGGTATATACCTAACAAATTTAGGTATAAAAAATTAAAACAAAAAAAATGAGGTTTAGAAAATATAGCTCTTATTTTTGGGCACTCATTAGGATATGGAAGTACAAAAGTTAACAACAAAAGCAATAATTGTAGGTGCTGGACCGGGAGGTGCGGGTACATCGTTTTACCTTACTAAGGCAGGCATACCTCATATAGTTATTGACAAGGCCACCTTTCCGAGAGATAAGATATGTGGTGATGCTTGTAGTGGCAAAACAGCGTTAGTACTTCGCAGAGCAAACCCAGACTGGCTTAATGATGAGATTTTCACACAAGAAGAGCAATTCATGCCTAGTCATGGTATAATTTTTGTTGCCCCTAATGGCAAGGATCTACATATCCCTTTCAATCCTAATAGACAACCAGAAGACCAAGCTCCAGGATTTACTACAAAGAGGTTAGTGTTTGACAACTTTCTTTTTGAGAAAATACCATCTGAATACAGTACCATTTTTCAAGGGGCTAAGATCAGAGAGATCAAAAAAGAAGCAAATAGTGTAACCGTATTTTTTGAACAAAACGGGAAAAGCTATGAAGTAACAGCACCTGTTATTGTAGGTGCTGATGGAGATAAAGGTATAACACGCAAAACTTTATTGACCGATCATAATTCGGCCAAAGCATATGCCGTTGGTCTACGTGCTTACTACAAAGGGGTAAAAGGTTTAAATAAGGACAATTTTATCGAACTCCACTTCTTACCAGAATTATTACCCGGCTACTTTTGGATATTCCCTATGCCTAACGGCTTGGCTAATGTGGGTGTTGGTATTTTATCTGACGTTGTAAGAGAGAAGAAGATAAACCTTAGAGAACGGATGCTAGATGCCATAAAGAATAACCCTAACATAAAAGACAGGTTTGCTGATGCTGAGCTTGAAGACAAAATACACGGTTGGGGTTTACCTATGGCTATGGAGCAGCTACCTATTTCAGGAGACAATTTTGTGTTAGTTGGCGATGCCGCTAGTTTAATAGATCCGTTTAGTGGAGAAGGAATTGGTAATGCCTTGTATAGTGGCATGCTAGCAGCTGAGGCTATAGTAAAGGCTACCGAAGCTAACGATTATAGCAGAGCTACTCTTGAGAAAGAGTATGATGCAGTAGTATACAAAAGATTAGGAGATGAATTTAAAATAAGTGCTACCCTACAGCGTTTATGCAGATTTCCTTGGTTGTTCAACTTTGTTGTGAATAAGGCTAAGAAGAGTAAATCCCTTAGCGATACAATTAGCTGCATGTTTACAGATATGGACCTAAGAGACAAGCTTCGTAAACCATCTTTCTATTTCAATATATTGTTTAACAGGTAATAGTTTACTGATAAACTATTTTTCTTTGATGTTCTTTACCTGCTATAACTATTCTTAGCAGATAAACACCTCTTGACATCTGGGGCGTAAGTATAGTAGTACGATTATAACCTTCCTCACTCGCTATAGCCGTGGTTGTGTATACTTGTCTGCCCATTATATCCGTCATCACAATTTGCATCTTTGCACCTACTGATGCCGCCCACTCTATACTATAAGTATGATTGTTGGTAGGGTTAGGACTAAGACTGATGATATCATTTGTTGGTAAATAATATTTTCTATCGAAAATCATAATATCGTCAACTCCTATACCTTCAAAATGAGCAGCGGGGTCAGAGAACATGGTAAACCTTAAATTAAGCAGGCTGGCACCTTTTGGTAACGAAATAACAGCTTCTCTCCAGTCTGTTTCATTTTGGACGGTCCATATCTTATAACTAGTATCGTTGTACCAATTGGTCATTTCTCTGCCAGTGTCCAACTTACTCCATGACAAGCCTCCATCTATACTATATTCAAAATAGCCGGCATCACATAGTATCTGTCCACAGTTTTCTATATCCAATGCTATCCTGCAACTAAATGTTGGATTTTCAATAGTAGACACATCAAAGCAAGGTGAGTATAAATGGGACAACTCATTATCGTTGTAGCTAGAAGACAAGCTGGTTACCCAAGCTTTGGTGCCACTATATGCTTTACTGATCTTTGGTGCTGTAGGTACGCCATACTCCCAACTACTATTAATGCCATCAGCATACCACCCACCTGTTCCTTGCTCAAAGTCTTCTTTATATGGGAATGTTTTCACAAAAGGCTGATTGCGCAAACCGGTATTTAGAATACTATCATTTTTAAGATAAGTATCACCATTGGCTACAAGCCATACATCTAGTGCATAAGTACCAACAGCAGATATATCTAGCTTCTTATTAAAAGTATAATTTACGGTAGCCTTGCCAGCTATAGTAGCTAGAGTTTCCTTTACAGGTGCGCCATTATTGATTCTATAGTAAAGGTCTACATTATTTTGTGCTATATTAACGCCATTACGAATGGTAATTGTTAGTGGCGTTTCACTCGAACGGTCGCAACCTGTTTTTGCAGGTGCAACTATAGCTTCCAAAGCCACATCATTTTGCACGGTGTATAACTTCATATTGTCAATAGTAACACCGGTACCAAAATTACGTAGTGCTATTGATGTCGTATCCTGTTGAGAAAACTTAAGCTGAAAACTTGTTGTAAAGTCCTGACTACTCTTAAGCAAAGCATCAGAAACTGATATAGTACCAGAATTTTGCACCAAGCCAATATCCTTTCTGGCATTATTATAACTATACACTTTTTGCCAAGCACCTGCGTCGCTACCTCTTACCCATACATCATTACCTTCAGGCTCTTTAGGCAAGCCATGTAGTATATAATCGAACTCCAACCTTACCTCTGTACTTGCGGCGCTGGTATTAGCGATATTGAATGTACCAACGAATTCATTTTTATTAAGTGGCACATCTTTATAAGCATCCATGGTTATAGAACGGTTACCCGAAATCGTAATACCATTATTTACAAAACTCCTAAACCTTCCTGTGTCTGAATCATTATAATAATCCCAATGCTCATTAGTAGAAACACCCATGCTGTCATTAGAAATATTAATGATTCCCATTGTCTCAAAACCATCAGAGAAACCATTATTGATATTTATGGGTGCATTATTCAATTGCCTCACCACTTTTGTGACGGAGTCATTCTCTCTAACAGGATCTGTTGCCGTCAAATTCTCTACTGCAAATCTAAAACTATAACTACCTGCCGCAGCTAAGTTAGCCGTAGTTAATGTTACCGCTTTGATCGATTTAGCAGGAATAGCATCTGTAAATATTTGTGACTGCCAAGCACCATTATTGATACTATAAGACACTCTATAATTACTGTTTGCTACATCATCCAAGTTTCTGATATTCAGTATTACAGGAGCATTGTTTTTCAATTCTGTTGATGTAAACATCCTCCCTGAAACCGGTGTAAACACCTTATCTATTGATAGATCATTATCAGAAATACTACCTGTACAATCCCCATCATTTGGCAAGCGTTTAATAGCTAAACTTCTATACCCGCTCAGACTTCCTAATATTGGTCTTACTGCTACATATTGATATTTATTGGGATCAAGTCCCTTAAAAATATAACTGGTAGCATTCACCGTATCTACCGCTACAAGATTAGCTCCTAACTTTTGTAATATTTCATAGCTAGTTGCATTGTTTATAGCGCCCCACTCAATTGCTATATAACCAGGGCATTGATTAGTGCTCAACTTTACTTCAGGCTGCTTATTGATAACAAAAGCACCAACTGTAGACACCTGACCTATGGTGTTTCTCGTTAGTCTCATACTACAGTTTGCGGAGTTTATACCTGCAGGTACATACCATACATAATATCTCTGTGCGGCATCAATATTATTATCTATCACAGTCCAAGTGTTACCATCTGTAGTGTACTCTAGCGTAAAACTATTGGCATTGTCTGATGCATACCAATATATTCTCAGAGAGTCCTCCCCTTTTACTGCAGCTCCCTTGGTAGGATAAGTAATCTCCACACCTTCTTGCTCAAAATCGTAGGCTATTACATACTGTTGATTAGTACTAGGAATATTAAACCCTTTAACGCTTATGGTATAACTACCCGCTGCAGGGTTATTAATGATCACCTGCTCACAGTTATTCAGTCTATCTCTTTTTTCAATAGCATTTTTGAGAATATTTGCAGGAGTTTCATCCAACACCATTGGGAGATGTACCGTATTATTAGGTTCTGTTACTTCAAGATCCAGATCATTGATTAGCTGCTTTGATGATGATGGATTGGCCGCCTTATCATGCCAACAGAGCATTATTTTCAATTTTGCGGTATTGGCAGGCACATCAATTTTCATTTGTTGTGCGGCACCATTGGTTATAGTATTGGTTGAATACCTATTACTATCAAGCATAGTAATAGCATGCTGCAAGTTTAAAAAGCCAAAACCAAAACGATAATCAGGTCCGGGGTTTCCGATATCGGTAGCGCCGTTTAGTAATAGTGTCTTTAATACATCGCTTTTAGGATTTGTGTTATTGTGTAATTGCTTATAGCGCTCTGCTAATAAAGCTGCTGCACCAGCCACACCTGGCGAGGCCATACTTGTACCCGCAGCTACAAGATATTCTTCATTTTTTGTTGTAGAATTCACCTCTACACCTACAGCTGTTATTTCTGGTTTTAGTCTACCATCTCTTACAGGCCCTCTAGAACCATCGTATGCATTGACAAACCACTTATTGGTGCTATTAACTACTATGTTGTTCTTGGCAGGTTGATAACCTCCTGTTACAGTACCAAAGCCATCTGGATATGGCGAACAATTTAAATAGCCATCATTACCAGAAGCAAACACATGTAATATATCATTGTAATTATTAGCCAACTCATCTACTGAAACCGACAAGGCATCATAAACACCTGAATAAGAACAACTACCTACCGTAGAAGCATAAGAGTTATTGGTAATCGTCATACCATGTGCCTGATACATATCTGGAGTTGTAGTTAATACGTTGCTGAAAAAATGATCCACTAAAGTAGCTTCTGGGGCTACGCCTTCTCCTCTCGGGTCCATTATACCCGCGCCACCAACAATACCATTAATGTGTACACCATGATCAGTATATGCAGCAGGATTATAGTTGATAACTCTATCCTTCAAATCTATATGAGACATGCCAGACACATTATCACCTACACCTATAACAATACCTTTACCAGTCAATCCCAGCCCTCCATGTATCTTAGCCAATGAAGCATTACTTGTTTTTGATGCATTTTTAGACTCTGCATTTAACAAAACATCTTTAGGCAAAGGGGAAATATATTGTACTTCAGGCAACTCTGCCAATTGCACTACCTGATCTTTGGTTATAGAAAAAACAAACTTATTTAGCTGCTCCCAATTACTATTTACCTGTACTATATCTATATTGTTCAATGCATTTAAGAAAGCTATTTTATCTCCAGCTGCATAAAGGGACACTATAATATCGGTATTTCCTTCATAGCCTTTCAACCTTTCATCAATCTTCCACAAGGAGGAATAATCTTGTATATAGTATGCATACGCGTTTTTTAGTACTTCTAATTTCGAGCTTTGGTCAACTAAAACCACATAAGCGTTATCAGGAATATAATCCTTCAAAAAGATGTTGTGTTCTTTTAACTGTAGCTTAGTAGCAGTACTCGGTAGTTTAGAAAAGCGTATTAGTAGAAGTTTTGACTGCTCAACTTTGCTATGCTCATTTAACCATGCATCAACGTTATAAGTAACATTAATATCTGCTCCTTTGATATATATCCTCTTGGGGACATTAGCTTGTCCCCAAACAGCAATATTTCCAACCAACATGGAAAAAATTAAAAAAAACAGACCAAGCCTATTACTTATACCGATTCTCATTGATGCAAAAATTGTTTTTCAACAGTAACATTCAATTTAAGACTTTCAACTGACAATATGCCTTATAAATGGGTATCAATTGTCCTTATTATGCCATTTCTTGGTGCAGAGTACGAGTATTTTTGCTTATTTTTAATGTTCTCATTTAAAAATTAAATTATATAAACTATATACTTTATGAGGTTTAAAAATCTACTATTTACCATCATTGCTGTTTTTCTATTCAGTAGTGCTACTAATGCTCAATTATCAAGAGTTCAGTTTATACACAACTCAGGAGACATTTCAATTTTAGGTGTAGATATTTATATCGACGGCGTACTGCAAGTAGATGACTTATTTTTCAGAACGTCATCATTTTTTAATGGTGTAAATGCAACGAACCCTGTACGTATATCTGTAGCACCAAATACAAGTTTTTCTGAAGCTGATAGCTTTTATAGCACTACAATGACACTAACTCCCGGAGGCATCTATTTGATGATACTAGCTGGAAATGAAAGTACTTCAGGATACTCTCCAAATGTTCCTTTCCATTTTGACGTTAATAATATGGGACGTGAAGCGGCTTCTATTTTTACCAATACTGATATCATGTTCTACCATGGGGCTACAGATGGCAGCACTATGGATATAAGAGCAGGTGTTACTACCTATGCAGACAACATTAGTTATGGCAACTTTATAGGATATGCGGAGTTTAAGACAAGCGATTTGATATACAGAACTACTAATACCTCAGGTACCGTTATCAATACATCTTACGAAGCACCGCTTCTTACCAACCATAGTATGACGGGGCAAGCAGGAGTTGTTTTACTATCAGGCTATCAAAACCCATCTAATAATAGCAATGGTCCTGCAATGGGATTATGGCTTGTAAATACAAACGGAGGGCCATTCATTAATTTAAGTGAAACAAATCATGAAAAACTAGCACGTTTACAGTTGATTCATAACAGTGGAGATACCATAGCATCGAAAGTTGATGTTTATATAGATGGTACAAAGAGGTTTGATGACATGGATTACAAAACGGCGACTACTTACTTTGATGCATATGCTAACCAACCGACAACATTTGCACTGGCAAAAAGCAATAGCACCTCTATTGCAGATACGTTTTTTAGTATGACTACAAGCCTTGATTCTACAAAAACATACGCTGCAGTTATACACGGTATAAAAAGTGCTGCTAACTACAAACCTAAACCACCAATGACCATTCACCTACACAATGGCGCTAGAGAAGCTGCTACAGTAGGTACGAATACTGACATACTATTTATCAATGGTAGTACCGACTTAGGTGCTGTTGATGTATTAGAAGGCACTAATAGCTTATTTAGCAATGTTGCTTATGGGAACTTTAGTGGCTATATACAGCAAGCAACTTCAAATAAAGTATTTACATTAAACAAGAATGGCGGCGCTACTATTAGTAAACATGCTGCAAACTTGCAAATACTTAATCTCCAAGGTCAGTCTATTACAGTACTTACAACAGGTTTCTTAGAACCTGATAGCAACAGCGGAGGTCCGGCAGTAGGTATGTATGCTGCTCTTAGTTCTGGCGGTGCGCTGGTTGAACTACCAGTAACCAACAGCATTAAGAATATCAAAGCAAACAATGTAAAGGTTGATATTGTACCTAACCCTACTACAAACACAATACACATATCTGCTCCTAGCATTTTAAGTAACATTATCATTTACAATGTAACAGGGCAAACAATAATGACTATAGAGAAGTCTTCTAGTAACAAGATAGATGTTAGTCACTTAGCAAAAGGCAATTACATAATTACCGCTAATGGAGGAACAAAAACTTATTATGGCAGATTTACAAAGCTGTAATAGCTACAAATAATTCTTAATTAAGGCTCTACTATGTAGGGCCTTAATTATTTACAATTAACTTAAATCCGATACCGTAGGCGTTGAGTATCTCAATATTGGGATCTTCTTTTAGCAGCTTCCTGACCTTGCTGATATACACATCCATACTTTTAGCTGAGAAGTAATCGTCGTTACCCCATACTTGTTCTAAAATGGCGCTTCTATTTACCAACACATTTATATTACTAGCTAGTATATACAGAAGTCCTGATTCCTTAGAGCTCAACTTTGTAGAGACTCCTTCGAGTTCTAAAGTCATCTTTGTAGTGTTCAGAAGGTACCTACCAATATGTAGCTCGTCAGCTAATGGCTTGTCTTTTTGAGTTCTGTTAAGAATCGCATTTATCCTTAAGAAAAGCTCTTGTGTATTAAACGGCTTTGTCACATAGTCATCACAACCCAATTCAAAACCTTTTATTTTATCTTCTTGCATATTTCTGGCAGTAAGAAAAATAACAGGCATATCAGGTTTTATAGCTTTTATCTCTTTCGTTAGTGTAAAACCATCTTTGGTAGGCATCATAACATCAAAAATGCAAAGGTTATAATTCCCAGTTTTAAACTTATCTAAGCCATCAGTTCCATTCTTGCACCACTCTATATCAAAACCTCTATTATTAAGGTTTTCAGTTAATAACATGCCTAAATTTTGGTCATCTTCTACAAATAATATTTTTGTCATAACTACTTTTTAGGTAAGTAAATGGTAAATACAGTTCCCTTGCCCTGCTTACTTTTCAAAACGATCTCCCCCTTGTGTAGGTCTACAATATATTTAGCATAGCTCAATCCAAGGCCAAATCCTTTTACATCATGAGTATCACTAGTATTTTCTCTATAAAAATTTTCAAAAACATGCTTTTGCGCCTCGGCTTTCATACCTATACCATTATCACTAACCTGTATCACTAAGTTCCCATTAGTATTAAAGGTTGCAATGGATATTTTTGGATTATCGGAGCTATACTTTATTGCGTTATCTATGAGGTTGTGAAATAAGTCTGCTATCTGTTCTTTATTAGCGCTTATATATGCATCGGTAGCATTAAACTGCAGATCAATAGTAGTATGGATCCTTTGCAGTTGCATCTCAAATTTTGATATAACATCTTTTAGAAGATTATGAATATCAAATTCAGACTTTTGTTCCAAAACACCTGTATTCTCTAATGTAGCCAATTGTAATATTTGCTCTACATTCTTATACATATGCTCATTCTCTTCCTTGATCACATTCATATACACCTCACTATTCCCTTTTACATCTTTCCAATTTTCGATAGCAAGGTTGATATTGGTAATTGGCGTTTTGAACTCGTGGGTGATATTATTAATGAATGTATTTTTCATAGCCGACAAACGCTTCTGATCTAAGATTGTTTTTACAAAATAGCCATACAACATTATGAGTATAATGATTATGATAATAGAAGATATCATCATAATAGACATAGATTTTATAATATTGGTAAAGGAGTTGGGAATAAAAATTACGAGTTCATATGGTGCATTAAATTCATCGCCAAGAAAAGAGGCCCTTATCTTACTATTATTCAAACCCGCTACAAAAGCATTATCAGACAAGTATTCATATCCTACGCTATCAACTCGCTTAATGCCCAATGAGTAATTGGTGTCAAGACTATTATCAATTAGTACTTTTTTCAAATCTGCATTTAGATGCTCGTAATTAATAATAGTAGAGAGGTTTTTATTCTCTCTAAGTAGATCTTTGAAGTTATTTATGTTTAGAGTTTTAGTTTTGCTGGAATAGGCATCAGATGTGTAGTTAGAATCAAGTAACAACTCAAACTTTAAGGCCACATCAAGCTTTGCATTATAGTTATCAAAACCGATATAACTATCGTTGATGAATGTATCTATGTTCACTTCAAACAAGTTGAACATATTTATAGTATCTATTTTGCCCCCCTGTTCAGGACCATAAAAACGACCGTCTTTATATGATTGCTTAATTAGATAAAACCCCTCTCCTCTATTAAATTGAGTTTTAGCATACATGTTGAAACAACTACTATTATCTTCTATATCTTTTGCAATAAGAGATACATCTTCCTTTAGCGCTCGCTCTATAGTTGTCTTCTGAAGACTTATATTATTCCATATCCAATAAAGCTGTACGCCTATTAAGCAGGCAATCACTATACCGGAAAGAATAAAGAGTGACTTGTTATTTACTCTAGCCATATTATATAGTTAAAGATACGAGTATGATCAGGTTCTGTTATAATTGTTTGTGTTTTATATCTAAATATTAAGAATGTTTAACTATTCGGAATATACTGCCAATAAAAAAGCCACTCAAATTGAGTGGCTTTTGATATGAATAAGATAAGATCAATTATTTATCGTCTTCTGCTTTCTTCATTTTTTCTTTAAGCTCAGCTAATGCACCAAGATCTCCAAGAGTTGGTTTTTCCATTTTAGATTGGACGTTCTTAACCGCTTTCTTAGTTTTCTCTGCATTGGCAGCTGCTTCTTTTCTATCAGCTTCTCTTTCGTCAGCTTTGGTTTGTTCCCAAATACGAGAGTGAGAAACCATGATACGCTTGTCGTTACGATCGAACTCAATGATAACAAACTGTAGTGTTTCATCAACCTCTACATTGCTACCATCTTCTTTACGTAGATGACGAGCAGGAGCAAAAGCCTCAAGACCATATTGTAACTGTACTATAGCACCTTTCTCATCACGTTTAGTAACGATACCTTCGTGCTCACTACCTATTGGGAATACAGTTTCAAATGTGTTCCACGGATCTTCTTCCATTTGCTTATGACCTAGAGCCAATTTACGGTTCTCTTTGTCTATGCTAAGGATAACAACATCGATCTCTTCACCTACTTTAGTGAATTCATTCGGATGGTTGTAACGCTTGATCCAGCTAAGATCACTGATGTGGATCATACCACCAATACCAGTCTCTAGCTCAACAAACACACCGTAAGGAGTGATGTTCTTCACAGTTCCTTTGTGCTTGCTATCTTGAGGGAATTTGTTCTCGATAGTCTCCCATGGATCTTCAGTCATTTGCTTGATAGACAAGCTCATCTTACGCTCTTCTTTATCTAGAGTAACAACTACTGCTTCGTACTCGTCACCCATGTTAAAGAACTCCTTAGCGTTGATTGGCTGAGAAGACCATGTAATTTCAGATACGTGAACCAAACCTTCAACACCAGGAAGTATCTCAAGGAATGCACCGTAATCTTCAATATTTACAACCTTACCTTTCACCTTAGCACCTTCTACAACGTCTGCAGATAGGCTATCCCAAGGATGCTCAGTAAGTTGTTTCAAGCCCAGGCTGATACGCTTCTTCTCGTCGTCGAAGTCTAGAACAACTACATTCAATTTCTGACCGTTCTCTAGAACCTCGCTCGGATGCGTTACGCGGCCCCAGCTGATATCTGTGATGTACAATAGACCGTCTACGCCGCCAAGGTCGATGAATGCACCAAAGTCAGTAACATTCTTAACTGTACCCTCAAGTACTTGACCTTTCTCCAACTTACCGATGATCTCAGAACGTTGTTGTTCGATATCGCTTTCGATAAGCGCTTTGTGAGATACAACTGCGTTGCGGATAGCTTCGTTGATCTTAACGATCTTGAAGTCCATTGTTTTACCAACATACTGATCGTAATCAGTAACTGGCTTAACGTCGATTTGAGAACCAGGAAGGAAAGTCTCCAAGCCATATACATCAACAATAAGACCACCTTTAGTCTTACTAGTGATAGTACCTGTAACCACTTCGCCAGTTTTGTAGTAATCAACGATCTTACCCCAAGCGTTAGCCTGGCGAGCTAGTTTACGGCTTAGGTGAAGATGACCATTGCGGTCTTCTTTTTCAACCACCATTACCTCAACTTCGTCTCCTATGTTAACTGAATCCAAATCACGGAATTCGTTAAGCGATACAAGACCGTCTGATTTAAAACCGATGTTGATGATAGCATCAGTTTTTGTAAGACCTACAATGTGTCCGCTTAATAGCTCAGACTCTGTAATGTCTTTGAACGTACCAGTGTAGATTTCGTCCATTTCTGCACGCTTCTCATCTGAGTAGTTTGATACGTTTCTTTTGTCGACGCTCCAGTCGAAATCATCATGAGCGCCAGCCTGTTGTTCTGTTAGGCCGTCAGTTTGATTAACAATTTGATTTTCTTCCAAAATATTAAGATTTTTTTTAAGGACTGCAAAGGTAACCCTTTATATGTTCCCAAAAAAGGATTTGGAAGAATTATTGTAACATTTCTCTTGTGCATAACTCGCTGATTATCAGCACCAACCTGTTAAAATGTTACGAATTGTTACAACAAACACTCTATTTACCCGCCGTAATGTATGCCGTATGAGCCTTTTGGGCACTTATACGAAACACTTCGTAAGTGGCGGTGAGTAGCGTAAAAGAGCTAAATAGGTATAACATAACGCACAAAATAACTATAGCAAATATACGCTTTTTATGCCGAAATACCCTCTTGTTCATCGCATACGTTTGTTGGGATTGTAAGGGGGTGGCTGCATCTGTTGCCGCTTGCTACGGGGGTGGAATATGGTATTGCCGGCTACCATCATTACCGATAGTGCGAAGTACATCTTAAGCATGATGTATGCTAGTACGGTGAGTAAAATTTTCATAGTCCCTTTATTTTTTGTTTTGAAACGCCTTGTTTACGTGTTGGCGATGAGCAACACACACGTGAGTATGCCCAGGAATAGCGCAATCTTCAGACCTACCATTGTGTGTGTCACCATCTTTGTGTTTTTTATTTGTGCCTTACATGCCCGCTCTCCCCCACACCTATATTTATACGCCTGCTATCAGCTTGTGCAGCATAGGCTGCATAAAGTCTATAATATGAATGGCATAGCTGCCCAGATAAGCAAAAAGCGCAAAGGTGAGTAGCGAGTAAAACAGTTTGTTTTGCCTGTTGCTCACAATGTAGAAACGCTTTACCCGCACCTCAACCGTTTTGCGTATTTTCTGCTCTCTATAAAAGAAGAAGGAATGCCATAGTTTTTGCCCGAAATAAACCGCCTGCCTGCGATGGAGTATTAATAGACACTTGGAGATAAAATGTGTCGTTGCGATAAGAACCGTAAGCATTAATAGCTTTTCTGATAATGTACCCATAGCGTGATTTATTTTTTGTTGTTGATACAAATGTAGAACACAACAAGGGGCTACAAATCCCTAATCTTAGTAATTTTTTGGAGGGAGAAGAAAGAGGGTGAAAACACCCTACCTTAAGGAATATGCTTTTGTATTTTTAAACAAACCGTATATATGTATAAAGAGGTAAAGTTGAATGAAAAATTTAGTGAGTATTTCTGTAAAAGTCAATATGAAGACCAAAAGAACATAATAGACAGCCTATCAAGAATAAACATATTTATAGGTGCGAATAACTCAGGGAAAAGCAGAATGCTTAGAAGGTTATTTTATGATAAAAATTATAGATACGCACACAAAGATATCAATGCAAAAGCAAGACACATACATATTAAGCGATTTTTAAACAATTTAAAAGATGGCGGCTTAAGAAATTATACCGCAGAATATTTAAATGATGTTATTGAACATTTACAAGAAATTTTTGACAAATTAACCTATTGGGATATTCATAATGCAAACTCATATGATGAAGCATATAGAAATTTTGCAAACGCGATTGATACTACTAATTTGTCTAATAGCTTGTCTAAAATTAATATACGAGATAGGTATGCTACTGCTAGATTTATACATGACAGATATACACATAATCTTAAAAACACTTTTTCACTTTTAAATGAAAAATTGCCCGAACAATCAAAATTTGACAGATACTATATCCCAGTACTAAGAAGCTTAAAAGGATTATCACCTAAACAAGAGGTAGGCATAAACGCCTTCAATGATATTTACAAAACGCATACACAAAAAGAATACTTTAAAGAGAATGACACTTTAAATATATTTACTGGCCTTTCTTTGTATGAGGATACTACTAAGCTACTACTTGGAGACACAGCAAAAAGAAATAAAATAAAAGAGTTTGAAAAATTCCTAGAAGACTCTTTCTTCCAAAAGGAAGTAAACATTGTACCTCATCTAGAATCAAAAACTTTACATATAAAGATTGGAAATAGAGAGCGTCCTATACATGAATTGGGGGACGGTGTACAATCAATAATTATACTTACCTACCAGCTGTTTATGCAGCAAGGAGAAAATGCTATTTTCTTCTTTGAAGAGCCTGAAACACACCTTCATCCAGGCTATCAGAGATTATTTATCGAAACATTGCTAGATTCTAGGTTTGATAGTTTTCAATACTTCATGACTACACACTCTAATCATTTTTTAGACATAACACTAGACTATAACAGCATATCTGCTTATACTTTTAACAGACGTACAAATAATGACAATTTTGATGTAGAAAATGTAACCTCTGGAGACGAGAATGTACTAAAACTGATAGGGGCTAGAACATCTTCTGTTTTTCTTAGCAACTGTACTATATGGGTAGAGGGTATAACCGATAGGATATACATACGTAAGTATTTAGAAATGGTACAAAAGACTAAACCTATTAAATACAAGGAAGACTATCATTTCTCATTTGTAGAATACGCAGGTAATAATATCACTCATTGGTCATTTCTTGATGCAGAAGATCCTGAACACGACAATATAAATGTGGAGCATCTGTGTGCGAAACTATTCTTAGTAACAGACAATGACGGAGCTGGGTTAAAGCTAGACGGACAACCTCATGTTAATAAAAAAGCGAAATATGAAAGGCACTTAAAGTTACAAGAAAGGCTTGATGATAGGTATTATCTATTACAATGTAGAGAAATAGAAAATCTACTTACAAAAGATGTTATCAAAAGAGTAATTGAAGCTAAAGAACCTGAGGATGCAGAACTAGACTTCAAAAAATTTGACAAAAAGCCACACAAAGTAGATGCTATTGGAAAGTTTATAGAAAAGAATGTTACAGGTTTAAAACGCAAGTATACCTACAAGTCTGATACTATAAATGACAAATTAGGATTTGCTAAGAAAGCAGTTGAACAGATAAACACCTATGATGATATGAGCGCCGAAGCAAAAGACTTAGCAGAAAGGCTGTACAACTTTATTAAATCACAAAACTCCTAACATATCTCCTACATCAAAGCGCGTCATGTCGAACCGAAGGGAGACATCTAGTAAGTAAGAATGAGATTTCTCACCCTAAAGGGGTTCGAAATGACGAAGAGCTATTGAGCTAACAACCTAAATAAAAGGACAAATATCTAAAGCTCGGCGGCACAGCAGCACTATGCCTCATCAAGGCTACACGAAAATTTGGGTGTGATAAATTTTCGGCGTCTTTTCTTTCGTTCTTTCTTTGGACAAGCAAAGAAAGGACAAAGCAGATAGTACAACACTTATATCTTGAGATGGCTTCGTCATTGCACTCCTCGCCATGACGGTAAAAACACGCTCCCCTTTTCCCGCATAATACCTTACATTTACACTTGAAAATATTAAAGCGTAATTGCTTTAGTCTTGCCATAGAAACGTAGGAAATTTCAGCGCACAAGACGAAGTAAGAACGCTCACGCTAAGGCGTGGGCTCTCTTATTCGTGTGCGGGTCTCCTACGACCTCTATGGCGGTAAGTTGGGTTCCACGTCTTTTTGTATACAGGCGGGTGCTCGGCTATCAAACTTTAATCATGAGAATATGAAAACCGAACGCTGTATGACTAACGTCACCGCCCGCTTTGCGGGTTTTGCCCACGCTGCCGCAGAGCTGTCTGCCTATGCACGCACTATAGATGTATTTGTTATTGCCCTACGCACTGGGCAAATTGTGCAACACACGCCGCCCGATGCTGCCGAGTTTGAGGCATGGCTACACACGCACCACATCCGCAATATTGATAAAGACTGGAGGAGATAAAAACAGGGTGTTTTCACGGTTGCCTACTCGGGCATTAGGGGTATCTTAGCGGTTCATTATTTAACCATCTAAAAAAATCAACGCCATGAGTACAACGGTGAAATTGAACTACATCAACCGTAGCAACGATGTCAACAATTCTCAGATCGTCATCTTTCAAAAAAACATAGCCCCCAGTTTTGATGAGCTGGCAGTGGCTTGGAAGGTGATAAAAAATTGCGGACAGGGAGACAACCACCCTTTTACCTTCCCTCATAGTTTTTCGGTAGGCGCGTCAGACTCTTGGGGCAATTACACTCCAAAGTTCTCTGCCGAGTATGGGCAGCAGTGGGAAATGATAAAAGACCAGTCGGGAGACATCTTAAAACTATCGAGCGCACCACACGTCAGCATTAAGGAGGTAGCTATTGCTAACAACCTAACGCAGGGCGCTATCAATGCCGGTGTGTACAAAGATGGCAGTTTGCTGGCTACTAAAACAAACATTGTACCTGGTCAGAAAAGCGTATTTGAATTCAAACCTACGATATGGATAGGCATAGTCTCTCAGATAGAGGAAGGCGAGGTATTGAACTCTGCCATCATCAGCCAGATCAATACCGAAATATCTTTACTAGGCATCTCTAGTGCTGATATTGTAATGACAGGTGGCGGCAGCGGTGCCGAAGCCAAGCCTTTTAGCTTTGCGCTGGAGAATGTTGTGGTGGCCTAGCTAGGGCTTCATCTTCATGCGTACAAGCAGTAGTATAATAACAATAGTACTCAACACCGTACCGGGTACTAAATACCATAAAGAGCCAATGCTCATATACAACAGTCCTTTATGAGCATTGGCCACTCCCATACCAAATGCTATGGCCATAGCAATGCCCACAGCACCCCATAGTAGAAATAGCCACTTCATCAATGTAGACTCGGGGTTGACGCCTACCTTTTCTACAACTTTAGCCCAAGGGCCAAGTTGACCTGCATGCTGCCCTGTTTTAGGTCGTATATAGTCGCCTATTATCAAACCGCGAGCACCATCTATTGCCATGTAGCCAAAGTTGAGTAATGAGAGGATTATTATGATCCATTTAAGGAGCGCCATATTTCAATTTTTCCCTGAAAATATATAAATGGAATATTATTATACACTACCCTTTGTCTTTTTTATATCATTTTATAACCAGTGGTTACAAAAAAAAGAGACTGCCCTCTGCAAGCAGCCTCTATGTATGAAGCATCCGCATAAGAAAAAAAATCGCCCCCAATTCTTTTTTATACTTCAGCTATCTTCTGAGCAACAACCCATGAAATTGTTACTAAACCAAATTTAAAATTTAGGCCACCTAGACAAGCAGCCTCGTTTATTAAGACTCGTATAATCAATACCCCTATTGCATTACACGTATATGTAAGTAGCTGCCTATAGCTACAATGCGTCCTTAGAAATAGACTACTTAGACAAGCAGTCTCTCGATTTAATAAAGAGTAATCTCGTACCCTTACACAACCTTAGTTTTTATCCGTTCATTACGGTAATTACAGTTTTATCTGCGTCTATCTTTATCCGTTGCTCCTTTGCTAAGAACAACAAGCTGGGTAGTATATTATCTATATGCTCATCCATATCTTCCAGCAAGCTACTCACGGGTAGTCTTGTCTTATCAGTCACTCGTCGGTGCATCCTTACTATAGCTGCCCACACTTCGTCCAAAGATGGTTTCATATCGTTGTTCTGTTCTTCTTTTATAGTAACGACGGCTGTGTGAGATTCGTTAGCAAAACATTCACATTTTTTTATCCGCTATGTAACATTAGTAGCCATACACTACTAGTTGCGAGGGTACATTTAACTAAACAATGATTGGTAACCTTAAAACTAGAACGATATGAGAAACTTAATTTCAGCAGTAGTAGCCCTAGCGCTTTTGGGCACAACAGTAGGCTTTACTTCTTGCAAAAAAGACAATGAAGTAACCCCTCAACAAACTACACAGACAGCAACACTTTCTGATGCAGAAAAAGCAGCCTTGAGCTTCCTACGCGAGGAGGAAAAAATGGCAAGGGATGTATATGATGCCTTACTGGTTTCGCACCCTGCAATGACTTTCTTGTCAAATATTCGTGGTAGTGAGCAAAAACATATGGACGCAGTAAAAAACCTACTGGATCAATATGGCATTGCCGACCCAATAGGCAACAACGCAGCGGGTGTATTTACTAACGCAGACATACAACAGCTGTATAATACACTGGTGGCCAAAGGACAAAAATCTGAGCTAGATGCCGTTATCGTAGGGCTTACCATAGAAGATATGGATATAAAAGACTTACAAGATGCTATCAGCAAAGCAACACAGGACAATATAAAAACAGTGTATGGCAATTTGCAAAAAGCTAGTAAAAACCACATGAGAGAGTTTTATACTCAGCTCACCAGCAGAAATGGTACTTACACGCCACAGTACATCACACAGGCAGAATACGATGCTATCGTAAATAGCCCAAAGGAGCACGGTAGTAACTAAATAAAAAGGTAGGGGTTGATTTGATATATTGCTCGCTTGTTTTATTCAGGCGGGCATTTTTTTCTTAAAAAAAATAAAAAGTATGGCAGAGCATAGGGGTATTTTTCTACAGAGTTGTTTTAAGAGCATAAAACTTAGAAACTATGTATATGAGAAAACTACTTTTGACACTAACAGTACTATTAGCATGTAATCTTTTATCATTTGCGCAGATGCCGTACAAGGTAACTGTAAGAAACAATAACTATCAAGCGCTAAGCACAGGAGTAAACGTCAGCGACACCACGGCCTGGACAGAAGACTCTACCTTCATTATCAACATTCCTTTTGACTTCAAAATAGAAGGAGTGAACGTAAAACAAATAATACTATCTGGTGCTTCATTAGCAGTATCTGATACAGGCTCAAGTGCTGATGCGTTTCCTATCATCAGTGCTGAAATTGTAGACCGAGGGCTTTCTGATACTGATTCCGTTTCTCAGTCTCCAATCCGCTACCAAGTAGATGGTAACATGGGTAGTAGAATATTAAAAATTGAGGTAGCCAATGCGGGTTTTTATGATGAGTTAACACAGAGTGGTACAACAAAGAATTATGTCAACATACAGCTATGGTTGTACGAGCAAAGCAATATTGTAGAGCTACACTATGGTGCATCTCAGATTAATTCTTTCTCTACCTACTTCCCTCTTGGGTTGTTAACCGGTTATATTAGAGATATAAATGTGGGCACTGGAAACATGGATAAGTTCTACATCCTTAAAGGCAACAATACTAGCCCAACAGTAGATAGCTTTTCTGCTACATCTCCACAAACAGGTCTTACCAGCTTCCCAACCAGCGGAACGGTATATCGCTACACACCTATAGTACCACCTAGCACAAGTGTTGGTACTATAGCACTAGAAGGCATGAAGGTGTACCCTACTCATTGCACGAACAATATTACTATAGACAATGCTAAAGGAATAGCTACTTATCAAATCATCAATATAAACGGTAGCACCTTAAGCACAGGAACTATCAACATAGGAAGAAACACTATTGATGTGAGCCACTATCCATCGGGTATGTATTTTGTAACCATGAAAAGAGACAACCAAACAACTACAACACGTATAGTGAAAATGTAATTCAGCAACCTTTATAAAACAACAAAGCCGAGATGTATATCTCGGCTTTACTTTTTATAATAGCATTCTTTATATCGTCTTAATTCTCCTGATAGCAGTTTCGATAATGGTATCTATATCATTGTCTTCATCTACACGATTCATATGTACCGAATCATCTGGAGCTATACCATAATAAGTAGGTTCATTTTCAGAATCAAACACTTTAAGTGATGGATATTCTAGTATCCAACCATTAGGTAATTCCCTACCTGTAGAAAAACCAATGCCCCCACCTGTAGAATCACCCATGATACGCACATTACTAAATGCTCTACAGCTTACTGCAAAAATATTACCGATGCCTTTTGTGCCTTTATTCGTAAGTAGCACAAAGTTTTCAGGGAATTTAGCGCCTGGTGATTGCTCTATAAATGCCCCTTGCAGATCGGTAAATTCATTTTGTGCAGGACCATTTTTATACACTGTTTTATACAATAGCGTATTATACCTAAACGAAGTATCAACACCCATACGTTTCAATATAGGGAACATATTTTCAGGATTACCACCTGCGTTATTTCTTACATCAAAAACCACTCCGTACAAGAACAACGTTGAATCACGAAACTGCCTTAGTAAAATATCAAGATGTTCATCCGTCACTTGCCTGTTAAAGTCTTCGTAGTAGATATAAGCTACAGAGTCAATAACCGTATGCCAAAAAGGCCCTGTGTGTTGTGCATTGGCCAAGTATTTTCTTTCTAATAAAGAACGATTGAAATTAGCTGGTTCTTTTACTCTTGGGTTGTATCTATAAGTTCTAAACCCTGCATTTAGCGATATATTCTCGTCTTGGAACATGGCTATGAATTTAGCACAGGTATCAAAAAACTGTTCATCGGTCATGGTATCGTATAACCTGAACTGATAGTCAGCTCTTAGAGAGTCTCCCCAAGGCAATTTCTTTTCATCAAAATAAGCATAACCCTGATCCATTGTTTTCCAGAGGTCATCAAATATCTGAGACACAGAATGCTTTTTGCCAATAGGCATCAAAAGCTTCTCACAAGAGCTTAAAGCAAAAAGTACTATTATAAGTAGCGATATCTTCTTCATCGAAAAACAGGAAGCTTAGTGGTTGAGTAAAAATGAAAGCATGACCGTATGCTCGGCAAAATAGGCGATCTTATTATGCTTAAGACGTGTATAGTCCCAAATATAACTTAGCCTTACAGCGTTGCCATTGTCTAGCAAGTAAGTATAGTTCAACCTACTGTTGTAACGCAAATAGCCACCTATTGATTTAGTAACACTATTTTCAATAAAATCTTTCCATTCTTTATTATCTGGATCCAAATTCTCCACTCTATTTAAATAGGTTGGTCGTGAAAAATTAGTGATCAAAGGCATACTAAAATCCCAACTTATTATGACAGGCTTCTTTTTAAAATAAGACTCTTTAGCAATACGTATTGTTAAACCAAAACTAGCTGCATACTCATTGATATCTGAAGAGCTATATAGATGTGGCGCCTTTTTATTACCATACATAGCACTTAGCATACCACCGGCTCTCATATCAAAACCTAGAAAATTAAGCGGTGCACGTACTAAAAAACGATAGTCTAACAAAGCTCTTGCCGTACTTACTGATAAAGAATTAGACGTCCCTTTACCTCTATTGAACTTAAGCATAGAGCCTTGAAGGTAAAACTCTGAAAAAGTAATCTCGTTAATCTTCAAATGTCCTACCGAAGGAGAAAAGCCTATTTTTTGGTAATTATATTTTGAGATGGCATCGTCGTAAAATGATTGATACACGGCACCTACCCCAGCTGTAATATATCTTTTGTATCCATTTTCAGTCATGATACCTGTTTCCTCATCCATCAACTGCCCGTAAGACAACTGGAAAGAACAGAGACCAAAAACAAAAAGCAACCCTTGCTTCCAATTCATTATTAATTATTGTTTTGACAAAAAAACGATTTTTTATTTAATAATACCTTGCTACCCATCTATCCATTCAAATGTAGGCAATAGCCATTCACTAAGGGGTTTAAATACAAAGCCATGTCCTAAACCCGTCTCCAACTTCACTTCCTTAAAAGCTGTGATATCTTTAGACTTCTCCTTTATAGGGATGCAGCTTTTCCCTACTACATCAGTTTGCTCGTATATAGACAGCACCTTACCATGCAATCTTATATTAAAGTAATTAGTGGTCATAGTGTTGCACATACCAAGTAAAATGTATTTGACATTCTTATCCATATTCATGGTAGAGGTCAGCATGGCTATCAATGCCCCCTTTGAGGTTCCTACAACTGAAATATGATCTGAAGAAATACCTAAGTTTTTAAGACTATCAATTTGAGCCAACGTCTTCATGGCATAATGCTCCTGGTCTGCATTCTTTGGTCTAACATCTGCATAGGTAATATATCCTTGTTCTTTAAATGCTGTAACTATAGAATCGAACTCATAAGTACCATACTGACTACTATATGCCTCTGCTCCCATATCTTCCAATATTTTACTATGAAAGAAAAATACATAACGAGCATTCAAGTCTACCTCTTGCGATAGAGACAATATACTGAACATAGAAAATACCGCAATAAGGGGGATTTGTTTCATTTATTATTTCTTTTCTTTTGTAATACCCTCTAAAATAGTCCAGACAAACTAATAAAGCATTATTTAATTAACCCATAGTTATAAACATTTTTTTGACTGTCTCATTACAAACGACTTTTGTCAAAAAGATGTCTTTTTGGACAAACCACCTTTTTTATAAACACGATGAAAAGATCATTACTTCTTTTATCCCTCTTTTACATATGCCCCACTTTATTTGCACAAAACCTTGTCCCCAATCCAAGCTTTGAACAATATGACAATTGTCCTACAGGTTTTGGCCAAATAGTATGCCCTCTTAATTCGCCACCATTTAAACCGACAGTCACCGACTGGGTAACGCCAGTGCCTAATAGCCCCGATTACTACAACGCCTGCTCCAAAAGCATTTACGCGACAGTGCCTACGCACTATCACGGTACCTACCCTGCTCATACGGGCGATGCTTATGTTGCCATTGCAGCACATTCCGGCTTTTTAACTAACGGCCCATCCTCGTCGTACAGAGAATATATAGAAGTAAAATTGCTACAACCCCTTGTTGCCGGTGAGCAGTATGTGATATCTTGTTACGTAAGGATCGCATTTAAGAAAGACCCACAATATACACCGAACATTATTGCTGTTGACGAAATAGGTGTTCATGTGTCTAAAACGCAAGTGACCTCTTTTACCCACCCTCTGAACCAAAACTACACCTCAATGCAGGATACTTTTAAGCAGCCATTAAACGACCAAACTGGCTGGACAAAGATATCTGGTATATACACTGCTACAGGAGGCGAAGAGTGGATAACCATAGGTGTGTTCAACTTCAGTAATACACACCCCAACTTTACACAAGTATATCCTACGGCGGTTGTACCCAACCAAACATATACCAGTTATTATTTAGTAGATGATGTTTCTTTAGTAAAGAAACCCAAATGCGATACCATCACAAAGACAACTGATACTATTCTATGTAATCATTTGAGCTTACCTGTTACGCTTAACTCATCAGCTACAAACGCAACCTATACATGGAACACAGCTGCCAATACGGCTTCTATTAGCGCGCCAAGTGTTGGTACTTATTGGTGTAGCGCACTTGAAGGATGCAACTTAACTGTTGACAGCTTTACACTTTCACTCAACAAGGATACTACACATACCAAAATAGATACCACTGCCTGTAAAGGAGAGTCCATCAACATCACTAGTAGAGATAATGCTATCAGTTATCTATGGAGTACAAATGAAACAAGTAAAACGATATCTGTAAATAAGCTGGGTAAATATTGGTGTACTTCTCAGGTTGGTTGCAAACAATATATAGACAGCTTTAATGTAGAAGACAGATCATTTTATGTAGACATAGACTTGGGGAAAGACATATATACTTGTAGTGAAGAGCGTATAAAGCTGGGCAAACTATTTGCTGGCAATAAGACCTATTCTTGGAATACCGGCGAAAACACCTGCTGCATTTCTCCTACCCAATCAGGAACATATATATTAACTGTATCTGATGAATGCAGTGTGCTTAAAGACAGTATTAATATTGACTTCTATAATTGCAACGATTGTTTCAGCATGCCTAACGTCTTTACCCCTAATAAAGATGGGCGTAACGATGCTATAAAACCTATACCTAGATGCGATATAGATAAATATCTCTTTAGAATATATAATAGATGGGGAGAATTGGTTTTTGAAACGAAAGACATCAACGAACGCTGGGATGGCACTTATAAAAATGAATCCTATAAAACCAGCACTTTCTTTTACTACATACAATATACCTTGATGCAAGACCCTAACACAAAAACAATTTCTGGAGATATTCTCTTATTAAGATAAGCTCACATTAAATTTAGTTTTATTATTATAAATAAATATGTTTTATTGGTATTGAATTTATTTAGGTTTGCCACTCGAAAAAAGGGAACCTTAGATGAGTTTAGCCATAATACCCTATGGTAATAAGATATTAAGAACTGCTTGTAATACGGTATTGCCTGACTATAAGACCGAACAACTTATAAAGGAGATGTGGGCTACATTAGATAGTACAGGAGGCATTGGACTAGCAGCACCGCAGGTAGATAAGGCGTTGAAACTTTTTATTGTTGATAGTAAAAAACTATACAACAATCTTACCGAAGAAGGTCGTAGACGTTTTTGGGGAGATGAAGGTATCCAAGAGACTTTTATCAATGCACAAATGATCTCTTACTCAAAAGAGACATGGACGGAACCTGAAACCTGTTTGAGCCTGCCTAGAATAAAGATCGACGTTCCAAGACCTATATCTATCAGGCTACGCTATCAAGATGCTAATATGGAATGGCAGGAAAAAGACTTTGGAGGTATGACGGCAAGAGTGATACAGCATGAATACGATCATACTTTTGGCAAACTACATATAGACTACATAAAGAAAAGTAACAAGCCATTGTTTTACAGCATTAAACTCAAGAGAGTGTTGAAGGGAAAGGTAATAACGAAATATAAAATGCATTATAACTAAGAGAGCCGTTCATTTTGAACGGCTCTCTTTTTATTAAGAATAGCTATTGTTAGATCTTGTATACCCATCCGTGTGTATCTTCTGCACGACCGTAACGGATATCATTCAACTCATCTTTCAACAAAGGAGATATCTTCCAGCTCTCGATAGGAGGCAACTCCATCTTAGTATCCATATAAGTTAAATCTTTAATTGGTGCTATGGAAGCGGCAGTACCTGTACCAAAAGCTTCCATTAACTCACCTCTCTCGTATGCTGCTTTAATTTCATCAATGCTTAAATCACGCTCTTCTACTTTATAGCCCTTATCCTTAAGTAGCGTGATAACACTATCGCGTGTCACACCCTCTAGTATGGTATCACTAAGGCCAGGAGTGATAACAGTATCACCAAGTACAAAGAAAACATTCATTGTACCTATCTCCTGTACATATTTATGCTCAATACCATCCATCCATAATATTTGATCGTACCCCATCTTACGCACTTCTGTCATAGGGTACATACTAGCGCCATAGTTACCGGCAGCCTTTGTATAACCAATACCGCCTGGGAAAGCACGTACATATTTATCATGAACATATATAGAAACCGGTTCTGCATAGTACGGTCCTGCAGGGCTGGTAATGATCATAAACATAAACTCTGTAGTAGGTTTTATACCTATATACTCATCTGTAGCCATCATAAATGGACGTATATATAGAGAAGTTTGATCTACATTAGGGATCCAATCCTTATCCAACTCTATTAGCTGACGCATACCTTCCATGAAAATCTCTTCAGGAACATCTGGCATACCCATACGGTTTGCAGAGCGGTTAAAACGCTTGTAGTTGTCATAAGGACGGAAAATAGTAGCTTCTCCTTCTGGATTCTTATATGCTTTTATTCCTTCAAAAATGGCTTGGCCATAGTGTATAAAAGACGTTGCAGGATTTATGCTAAGATTTTGAAATGGAACTATTTCTGCAGTATTCCATTCACCATTGCTATATTTAGCAACGAGCATGTGATCCGAGTATATCTTACCAAAGTTGATGTTATTAGGATCTAACTGATTGATTCTGCTCAACTCAGTCTTTTGCACATTGATGTCAAATGTGGATACATTCATACGCGTTCAAATTTATTAAGAGCTAGAAAAGATTAAATGCTGTGCGAAAGTAACGTTTTTTTTTGACATTTTATGAGCAAAACATTTGTTAAGTTTGCTGAAAGCCTTGATATGAGCGAGATACCGAAGATTATCACTAGCGACATATTAGATAATAACACAGATGACTTTTGGGAGGATCTACCCAAAGAAATGCAGGATTTAGACCCTAAAAACGTGTTGGTGATCACTACAAAAATGGAGGATAATAGCCCTGAGCAAGCACAACTGGACAAAATACTAGCAGCCTGCCAACTAGAAAAAGCTAACTACTTTTTAATAGCACTAGAAGAAGACAAACAAATGGCTTGGCATAAGCTAAAAGCTCATTTTTTGCCAGAAACGGTACTCTTATTTGGCATTTTACCTCAAAAGCTTGGTATTTCTTCCCTTTTCCGCATAAATTCTATCAATAACTTTGATGGATGTACATTTATACCTGCCTTATCTATACAAAAAATGGAAGAGCAATTGGAAGCCAAAAAACAACTCTGGACCAATGCTTTAAAACCACATTTTATAGACACTAAAACAACATAAGTTCTATTGTCGTCTCCTAAAGAAATACTACAGTCATATTGGGGTTTTGATGCGTTTCGACCATTACAGGAAGAAATTGTCAATGCTATTCTAAATAAAGAAGATGTATTGGCCATATTGCCTACAGGTGGCGGCAAATCTATTTGCTATCAAGTACCTGCAGTTTTACTAGATGGCATGTGCTTGGTGATATCTCCTTTAGTGTCACTAATGAAAGATCAAGTAGCTACACTTAAGAAATTGAATATCAATGCAGAGTACATCCATTCAGGACTTCACTACTACGATGTAAAGAGCATATTAGACAATGCTTTGCATGGGGGCTATAAGTTGCTTTATGTTTCTCCAGAAAGGCTACAAACTCGACTTTTTGAGGAGTATTTACCTAATCTCAATGTTAACCTCATAGCCGTTGATGAAGCACACTGTATCTCTCAATGGGGGCATGATTTTAGACCCGATTATTTAAAAATAGCTGATATAAAACATGCTTTTAGGCAAACGCCATTATTGGCACTTACCGCATCGGCTACCCATGAGGTAAAACAAGACATTGTACAACAGCTACACCTAAAACAAACTACGCTATACCAACAAGGAATAGAGCGTAAAAACATATACTACACTGTACAATACAGCGAAAAAAAGGATAACGACCTACTCGATACCATCAATAATGCAGGAGGCAGCAAAATAGTGTATTGTAGAAGCAGAAAAGCTACAGAAAGGCTCAACAACCTACTGTTACAAAATGGGATATCTTCTACAGTTTATCATGCCGGATTGGATAAAAACAGTAGAGAAAAGGCTCAAAATGATTGGCTAAGTGGTCAAACCAATACAATTGTTGCAACTACCGCCTTTGGTATGGGTATTGACAAACCTAATGTACGTTTGGTGGTCAATTACGACCTGCCGGAACATCTGGAGGCCTACTATCAGGAATCAGGAAGAGCAGGAAGAGACCAGCAGCCCGCTACATCAATACTACTCTACAATCAGACGGATATAAACAGACTGGAAGAAAGTACAGCGATCCAGTACCCTGCTGTAAGTTATTTGCGTTCGGTATACCAATCTGTTGTAGAATATCTACAGCTCCCTATTGGTGTGGAGCCTTATAAATATTACGATTTTGAACTGGCAGATTTTTGTAAAAAATTCCAGCTACAAGCCCTACCTGCATTATATGCCCTAAAGCTGCTGGAAAGAGAAGGTCTATGGACACTCTCTGATACAGCTTATATGCCTACTACGATACACATGTTGGCAACAAGGGCTGAATTAGACAATCTAGCTAGTAATGATGCCAACTTGAGTTATGTATGCACAGGGCTTCTAAGGCTGTATGGAAGCTTGTTTATACACCCTACCCCTGTACGCTTAGGCGTTATAGCCAAGCAGCTAAGAATGAGATATGAAGAGGTAGAACAATACTTACAGCTACTTCACAAGATGGAATACATCAACTATAGTAAGCCTAAAGACAAACCGCAACTCTTCTTCCACCATATGAGAGTGGATAGCAAACACCTCATCATCAATACCAAAAGAATAAAAGAGCTAAAAGAAAGACACCTAAAAAGGACCGCAAGCATCATACACTACATTACTAATAATGACATTTGCAGAACCCAACTCCTCCAACAGTATTTTGATGAAAAAGGAACAGACAGGTGTGGGCATTGTGACGTGTGCGCTAATAGCAAGGAATATATCATTGACAAAGAAGAGCTACTAAAAACGATAGGAAAACACCGATCTATTTCAGTCCCCTCCTTACAAAAAGAATTCCCTAAAGCAATAAGCAAGGAGTTAACAGCGTTATTGAGAGCAATGGTAGAAGAGCAACTATTAACCATAAATCCCGACAATAGCATTTCACTAGCATAAATGCTTTAGTATATTTACCATCATTATTTACAGACTAAGAGTTCATGACAGATAAGATACGCTTCGCAATTGTGGGATATGGAAATATTGGTAACCGACATGCCAAACATATAACAGACAATCACAATACAGAACTGGTTGCCGTATGCGACAAAAACGAAGCTATTCAAAAACAATTACATGCAGATATAAGTTACTACAACGACTTACCCTTACTACTTAGAGAAGCTGAAGCAGATGTGCTATGCGTCTGTACTCCCAACTATCTACACGAACCTCATGCTATATCGGGACTAAAAGCAGGCATGCATGTAGTGGTAGAAAAACCAATGGCCATTAGCACCGCAGAATGTGATAGGATGATAGCTGCTGCTAACGATACAGGGAAGACCATATTTGCCGTTAAACAAAACAGATATAATGAACCCGTACAGCAAGTAAAAAAACTCATTGATGCAGGCACTTTGGGCAAGATATTTATGATACAAGTGAACTGCTTTTGGAACAGAGGCGATCATTACTATCAAGGTAGCGACTGGAGGGGAAAAAAGGCAAAAGATGGAGGATGTTTATTCACACAATTCAGCCATTTTGTAGATATACTCTATTATCTAAACGGAGGCATTACAGGAGCAGAAGGCTGGGTGAACAACTATGCACACGAGCACAATACCGAAGTGGAAGATACTGGCAGCTTTGTACTTAAAGCACACAATGATGCCATCATCAATTTCAACTTTACCACTTGTTCCTATGAGAAAAACATGGAAGGCTCCATCACCATATTTGCAGAAAAAGGCACATTGAAAATTGGCGGGCAATACCTTAACACCATAGAATATCAACAACTGGAAGGTGCTCCCCTACCCAATATCAATATAACAGCAAAAGCCAACGACTATGGCTTGTATCAAGGGTCTATGAGTAATCACGACCAAGTGATACAAAATGTGGTAGACGTATTACTTCACCAAAAAGAAGTAATGACCAGTGCTGAGGATGGCAAAGAAGTAGTGCGCATGATAGAACAGATGTATGCCGGCGCTACAAAACTTTAGTGTTTCGTTATCCATACATAACCAGTATGGTCTCCACTGATAACTCTAGCCATATAAACACCCGCAGCCCAGTTAGAAATATCTATCCTGTTTGCATTCACCGACTGCGCTACTAACTTGGATTGCATATCAAAACAAGCTATTTGATAATTGGTCCATTCTTTAGGCAAATCAATAGTAACAATATCTGCAGCAGGGTTAGGGTATGCTTTCAACACCATAATATCACTACCTATATTGGCTACAGATAATGGTCTGTATTTATCTCTATACCTTATGGCTGTTATGGTTTCTGTACCACCTACCACAGTTGTGGTCACCCACATGGCTGGATAATGCTCTCCTTTGGCAAGCCATTTATAGTCTATTGTTTTTCTAGGCAAGCCAAAAGCAGGTGCTATACTTATCTTTACACTATCCACTTCATCGATTTCAGAACGTATTCTGATACAGTTGGTGGGAGTAGTATAAAAAGGAGTTATAATTGTACCCCATCCGTCTACTTTAGTTTTCCTTGTACCTTTCTGCTGAAAAGAGGCTATTGATGCCAATTGCATTTTCAAGTCGAATGTAGAATTGTTGGTATTACCATATTGCAATGGGAAATAATACCATTCATCCTCATCACTATAGTTAAAAGCGGTAGGCAAGCCTGAGATATTAGCCGCAAAAGCCTCCGCAACAAAACGACTTGGGCTACTCTTTTTACTAAAGAAACTATACAGATCCTTTACACTAATGGGCAAAGTACCTGATGGTATTGGTAATGTATCTCCTATTTTATAACCATAAGCTTGCAATGAGATCAAAACATATAAAGGATTTACTTGCAAAGCAGTCTTATAAGCATCTACAGCTTGTGCCACAGGAGTAAGACTGGAAAAGTTCCATGTTTTATTAGTACCAGTATCATTAAGGTTGATACTCGCCCCTACTACATTGGCAGTACTATACCTCAAGGTATCACCTGCAACTGGCATATCAGATGCATCAATTGATATTTGAGCTACTGCGGATAGCGAAAATCCTAAACAAATAAGTAGTAAAAGCTGCTTCATAGGAATATGATATTTATCATTAAAAATAATCATAAGTGTCGGTAAATTGCAGTAAGATCAAAAAATATAGCCATGTCAGATAAACATAATGATGCCACATTAAACAGACCTGAAGGAGACAGAGATATAGATGCCAATCTGATAAAGATGGATCTGAACAAGTACATCAGCCAGATAAAAAGCGAAGAAGCTTGGCTAAACAAAGACAGAAATGCCATAACACTATACAAAACAGACACTATGCGGATGGTACTCCTTGGGCTGCATCAAGATGCAGAACTTAAAGAGCACACTGCACCGGGCAATATCAGCGTTCATTTGCTAGAGGGGCATGTAAGTTTTAGAGCCGAAGGACAAGAGGTAAAGCTTACTGCCGGTCAGATAGTAACGCTACATGCCAAAATACCCCATAGTGTCTTTGCCCATGAAGAATCTGTATTCTTACTAACTATTTCCGTTAATGCCTCATAACACTGATTAATTCGACTACATTTGCACTTTAAACATTTCCCAAGATGGTAGAAGTAGGCAAATACAATGTGTTAAAGGTGCTTAAGAAAGTAGATTTTGGTTTTTACCTTGATGGAGGTGACGGTCAGGAAATACTATTGCCTAAACGTTTTGTACCCGAAGGACTGCAAGAAGACGACGAGCTGGAAGTCTTTATCTACCACGACAATGAAGGCAAGCTGATCGCTACTACACAAAAAGCCAATGGTGCTGTAGGAGACATTGTGGAAATGGAAGTTGTGAGCATTACCCCACATGGTGCTTTTCTTGACTGGGGCATCATGAAAGATGTATTTCTTCCATTATCTCAGCAACGCTCAAGAATATATAAAGGCGAACGCTACCTAGTGCTACTATACATAGACCAAGTAACAGGCAGAGTAACGGCTACGGAAAAACTGGGCAAATCTATTAGCAACGAAGTGATCACCGTTAACGAAGGTGACGAAATTACCATGAGGGTTTATCACCAAACAGAGATCGGTTATAAGGTAATTATCAACAACGCGCACTGGGGCGTACTCCACTATAGTGATGTATTTACAGACCTAGACAACAACACCGTTGTAAAGGGGTATGTAAAAACTATAAGAGATAAAGATATAGATGTAGCTATTGGAGAGAAAGGTTATAAGCGAATAAGCAAGGAAGCTGAAAAGGTATTGAACCTACTTAAAGAAAATGACGGCTACCTACCTTACCACGACAAAAGCGCACCAGAGGATATCTATGACTTTTTTGCCATGAGTAAAAAAGCATTCAAAATGGCTACAGGATCTCTGTACAAGCAGAAAATAATCAATTTTACTAAAACAGGGATACAGCTTATCGAAGACTAAAGTCAACTATCTAGTCTGTATACCCATTTTATAATTGGTCAAGTCTATCTTATAGTTAGCCTTTTGATTTAGTTCTGTAACTTCCATTTTAGAAGTTAGTTGGCCATTTTCATAGAAGTCACCCTCTAGCATCATACCTGAAATACCTGCCACATCCATCAAGTACATATTCCATAAACCGAAACCAGCACCTTTTTCGGTATCAAGCACCATTTTACCGGTTACCCATATTTCACCAGTATTTTTCTTATCCTTATCTACACATTTATACTGCACGCAGTTATATCCTTGAATGGTTTTAGTACTACTGGTTTTAGAGCACTTTATATCTTCCATTTTACTTTCGTAGCTATTCTTAATGCCTTGCTGCATCATATTGCCAAACATCCCATAATTTATAGCCATGCCTGACTGCTCTTCTTCATTAAGCATGATCATCGACTGGTTTTTAGCATCATAGATCACCGTCATATGCTCTTGCTTTCTACCCCTTTTATTCTCAATACCCCTAAAAGCAAAATTCTTGTCATTGATGTAATATTTGATATTGCTTACATCTTCTTTTCCTTTCTTGTCGTATTCTGTAAGCCTAAGGTTCATATAAGTAGAAAAAGAGTAGCTTTTTTCCGTTTTACTGTTCATGAACTTATTCAGCTTATCTAAACTAGGCTGGCCATACTCTTTCATATATTTTTCTTGCATGGCCTTTTCAACCTGACCTCTTTGTGCAAATACACTGGTGCTAAGAAGGGAACAAACAACTAATGTGACTATAAGTTTCATAAGATGATATATTATACCCACAAATTAATAATTGATCAATAGAATATCAATTAAACATTCGAGTTTATTTAACACCTTATTGAATTACAAATGCTTAATTTGACCTCTAAAATTCAGGTAGCAGATCATATGGATTGGAAAAAGATAAAGTGGTATCTCAAGTACTACAGTCAATATTTCCCTTTTACTCTCAATACTATAGTAGGCTTTATTGCTATCTACTTTGCCTACCGTTTACTATACCAGCCATTACCTGACGATACTCCAACCTCATTTTTACCATTCATCGTATTAATGGGTAAACTTGTATTTTGGTTCATTATAGCCTTAGTACTCTTATCCTTACTTAGCACTACTGCTACATGGATATACTACTTATTGTTGCAGAAAAAAGAAGGCAACAATTTACAGGTTGAATTTGCTACAGAACAACGAAAAGGCAAGCGTAATAGACTATTTCTTTCATCTACCATTAATGGAGCCAGAAGACCTCTGCTGGGTTTCATAAAAGGCAGACTAGTTTATGACAACTATGAGATGACAGAAAAATTTGGCTTACTCTCTGCTCAAAAAGAGAAAGACCGCTTTTGGAGAAAAGCCATAACAGGTAGGAACAGAATTTTATTACCCGATATAAAAGAGTATAAAGTACAAGGTGGCTTTGTGTTTTTTGAAGACATGCTGCGCATCTTTTCTTTAGCAGTACCGCAACAAATACAAAATAGTTTTTATCAACCACCTGTTCTTAAGGAAGATGATGAACGAGATGTATATCCTAAAGAAACTGAAACCTTAGACATACGTATAGATCAGTTAAGAAGAGTTGATGGAGAGCTTCATAATTATAAAGATTTTGAATCGGGTGATGATGTACGACGCATTGTATGGAAGGTCTATGCAAAGAATAGAGAACTTGTAGTACGTGTACCTGAACGCTTCGAACCTTTTGCCTCTCATTTATATTTCTATGCATCCTTTTTTGCTTCGGGCAAAGCTAAATGGCTTGGCGATGCCTACATGAAAGAAATGCTCAATTATTACAAGAATTATATTTGGACTGTATATGATGCCCTAACAGAAAAAGAATGGGCACTACGCTATATACCCGACCAAAACTTCGCCATACCAGAACACTTGGAAGAGCATGATAAAAACGCAAGAATAATAAGCAATAGCTCTTGGCAAACAGAAAGACCTCTTATCAAATATTTCAACCCTAAGAAAGGAGCTGTGCTATGTATTTCTTCTTTTACTGACCTTGAAGAACTAAATGAAATACTGGAAGAGTGCAATGCAGCTACAGTTGTCTACTTTGTAAAGACCTCAAAAGTATTCAGACAAATAGTGCCTTGGAACTTATTTAAACGACTAATATTACTTCCACCTAAAGATCGCCTTAACAAGCTTCGCAACAGTTGGATATTCTCCCCCATGCGCCCACAAGTGCATAAAAGGGAAAAGGCAATAGTAGAACTACTTAAGAAATCTAATGTAACCTACGCCGAATTATAACTACAAATAGATATCCCAAATACACATAACTTGCTCATCTAAAATAAACCGATCATGTTTGATGAATTAATGCAGATAGTACAACAAGCTAGTCAAAAAGATGTTGTAGAAAACAATAATATACCTAACGAGTATAATGATGCTGTAATGAACGAAGCAGGAGCCTCTATAATGGGAAGCTTGCAAAATATGCTTGCATCAGGACAGACAAAAGATGTTGTTTCACTACTTAAAAATGAAAACACAAACGACAGTCCTGCAATGGGTGTTATATCTAACAACTTCATAGACAGCATTACAGAAAAGCTGGGTATCGACAAGGGTGTAGCGTCAAACATTGCGGCATCTATACTACCCCAAATCATCAACTCATTTTTAAACAAAGCTCAAGACCCCAATGACAAAAGCTTTGACATGAGTAACATCATAAACGCATTAAACAATAATGGCTCCAACAACACCAATAGTGTTTCTGATCTAATAAGTTCTGTTGGCGGAAAGTTTGGCTTAGATAAAGACAAAGACGGAGACGTGGATCTAGGCGACCTTATGGGCATGTTTAAATAATAGATAAGAGAGAGACAATATTTTCAAAGCGACTATTTAGTCGCTTTCTTTTTGTCCCATCTTATAGCATAACTGAAGTAGAAGTTAAAATCGAATATGGTATTCTTATCCCCTTTCCCATAACCTGCCATGTAGGATGGTGGCAATTCCTTAAACTGTTTTTGATTCAATAAAAACTTACCTCTTGCAGTCCATCCTAAGAAAAAACCTTTGTACACTTCCACTTTAACACCACCTACTACTTCAGCCCAATGTGCGGTCAAAGTTTTTCCAGCAACTACTCCAGGTGTATTACCCCAAGTACTATCTACAATTAAATAGTTAGCATCACCACGATTGATAAAGCCTACGGCATACCTTACACCAATAAAGGCCATATCCCAATCTTTAGGCATTATACGAGATAGCATACTCTTATTATAGCCCACTTTCACAAAGGTGTTAGTACTATTATACTTCAAGTCGGTATAGTCTACAGTAGCTGTACCGTAACCACCTTCCAAAGACAAGTAGCCTTCTTTTTTCCAGTAGTAGTCTACCTCCATTTCATAGTTAGTATATCTATCTTGAAAAAGTGTAGTAAAAGGTTTGCTGATCTCTAAGTTGATTCTAAGCTGATTACTTATGGTTTTACCATCGGGCACATTAGCACTCGTACTGTCTTGAGCAAAAACAGCACCTACCATTAGCATTAAGAGAATACTAAAAGAATATTTTAACATGCTCGATATTGGCATCGGTATTAACTTCTGTATTTGTGATTTTTATAGAATCAATATTGTAATTCGTACTCGTCACATTCTTTAAACTATAGGTAAAAATATACCCGCATGCGGTAGACAAAAAACGTGGCTTGCGCTCATAAAAGAAAGTAACCGTATCTATACCTGTAGTAGCGGCCGAATCGGGCCATATATACCACCTAGAGCTATCTGCAATACTGGATAGCCTTATCGGGAAGCTACTCGCTTTTACACCGTTATAATACACAGAAGGCGTATCCACCCACCCCATAACAGCCTTTGGCAATTCGTATTTTTTACCAGCACTTCCAGTATCGGCAGGCAGGTATGTACCAAAAACCAAAGCAACTGTTGTAGGCTCTAAACAAGGATCTCTAACTTCTTCACAAGAGGTAATAAAAAGAGAAGTAAGCACGGCTACCACAACCAATAAAAAAGCCTTATTAATCATCTAGCGTAGCCATTATTTTATCAATATCGGTAATCAAAGTGTCTATTTGTTTTTTTACCGCTTTCTTGTCTTTATCATTTGCTATCACAGCATTGGTCTTACTGGAAGCTACATCATCTTCAAGCTTAATAAGCTTGTTGTTCAATTCTTCGATCAGCTTATTCTGCTTTACAATGGTAGCTTGTAAATGCTCTTTTTCCTGCTTTAAAGAAGTGTACTTCTTAAGCAGCAGGTCCAGTTTTTCATTAAGCACCGTAAAGTTTTGCATTACTCTCGTATTTGTGCGTTAAGCTGTTTCTTGTAAGCGTCTATCAATTGTTGCATCACCTTATCTACTTCCGCATCAGTTAAAGTACGGTCTTCTAACTGGAAAGAATAATTTAAGGCTAAAGACTTTTTATCAGCACCGATCTTTTCACTTTCAAAAATATCGAACAGACCATAAGTTTGCAAGAATGGAATATTCAGTTTTGTGGTCACTTGCTCCACTTCGTTGTAAGCAACGCTCTTATCTAAAACAATAGCTAAGTCCCTATACACCGTAGGATATTTAGGTACTTCTTTATACTGTACTTTAGATGCGGCCATAGCTTCAAGCCATTTGCTCCATACTATCGTTGCTACATATACAGGTTGTTTTATATCATACTGATCAGCTTTCTTCATTGCCACTTCTTCAAGTGTACACAACGTCTGTTTCTTCCAGCTCCATATAGTTTTGCCATCAGTATAACTCAATTTCACTTTACTGATACCACTATCCTGCATTAGTTTCTCTACTACCGCTTTCAAGTAGAAGGTATCAACAGCTTGAGCTTTTTGGTTCCACCCTTGAGCAGCTGCATTACCTGTTGCGTAAAGCACCAATTGCTCTTCTTCGTAATACTTTTGCTCTTGCTGAGTGTATATTTTACCAAATTCAAACAATAACAAGTCCGTCTGCTTTCTGTTGTAGTTATATTGCATTACCTCCAATCCACTCTCCAACATAGAAGGTCTCAACACGTCCAGCTCACTCGTTAAGCTATTCAGCATTTTTACAAGGTCTGCTCTGTCAGGGTAATGCTTACTGTTTACAATGGAATTGGTAACGATCTCATAAAAACCACCTGCGGCTAACACATCGGCTATTTTGTTTTTAACAGCGCGATCGTTTGGCATTGGTTTATTCAACGAGATATTCAAACGTTCTGGTATTTTGATATTATCCAGCCCGTCAATACGCAAAACCTCCTCTACTATATCAGCAGGCTGTAGCACATCTGGTTTGTTTGTAGGCACTATTACTTCTATACCATTTTCTGTTTCTCCCTCAATAGTAAAACCAAGAGCAACAAGCACATCCTTAATAGCACTGTTGCTATAATCTTTACCGCTCAAAGTTCTTACATAATCGTAAGCAACATTGATTTTCACTACTTCAGGCTGCTTAGGATAATTATCTGAAATCTCAGAAGCTATCTGTCCGCCAGCCAGCTCTACCATTAGCACTGCTGCCCTTTTTAGTGCTGGCTCTAGTGCATTGATATCTACTCCTTTCTCAAAATGAGTTGCAGCATCGGTACGTAACCCATGATGCATAGAAGTACGCCTTACATGCATAGCATCAAAATAAGCGCTCTCAAGGAATACAGTAGTTGTTGCATCTGTAACACCACTAGTAGCACCACCAAACACCCCTGCTATACATAAGCCATTTTGCTTATCGCATATCATCAAATCAGCATCACGTAGTCTCCTTTCTGTATCATCCAATGTGATAAACTTGGTATCTTGTGGAAGGAACTGAACATTAATTTCATCACCTTCTATCTTATCTGCATCAAAGGCATGTAAAGGCTGCCCCCACTCATGCAAAACATAGTTGGTAATATCTACTATATTATTAATGGAGCGAACACCAATTGCCTCCAGTTTCAGCCTCAACCAATCAGGTGAAGGTGCCACTTTAAGATCTGATACGGTAAGCCCCATATAACGAAGACAAGCATCTTCGGCTTTTATATTTACTTTGATCGGTCTATTCTCTTTTGCCTCAGGTATATTTACTTCAGGATAAACTACTTCATACTTCTTACCTCTATGATGCGTTAGATAGGCACAAACATCCTTAGCCGTACCAATATGGCTCATCGCATCAGAGCGGTTGGGCGTGAGTCCTATATGTATAGCATGATCTGGCTGCGGTATGTCAAAATAGTCTTTGGCCAATACACCTACTGTAGCCGTACTATCCAACACCATGATACCACCATGGTCTGTACCTAACCCTATTTCATCTTCAGCACATATCATACCCTGACTGGCCACTCCACGTATTTTTGCCTTCTTGATAGGGAAAGACTCGCCATTGGTAGGATGTACATGGCTACCAACAGGTGCTACCACCACTTTTTGGCCTGCTGCCACATTTGGGGCACCACATACTATATTTAAAGGCTCATCAGCGCCTATATTTACTGTAGTTACTTTTAGTTTATCCGCGTCAGGGTGTTTTTCGCAAGTAAGCACTTCACCTATCACCAAACCTTTCAAGCTACCTTTTATCACTTCTACAGTGTCTACCCCCTCTACTTCCAAACCTATAGAAGTAAGAATAGTACACAACTCATCTAATGGTAACTCTTCCGGTAGATATTGCAACAACCAAGAATAGGAAATCGTCATTTTTTATTAAAATTTGCCGTAAAGATAACCTTCATTATAGCAAATAACATGTTTTAAAAAAAATACCTGCTCAAATGTTTTATTAACAGTTCACATGTGAATTGTATGGGTATTATTCTGTATATTATAGATAACTGGTGGATAACAAGTGTATAAGTGAATTTTATCTGTGTACATGGATTGATATATGGTTAATAGCTTTTGATAATTATTATCACGAAAAAGTGATGAGAGACAAAAAAAACGCTTTACATTCGTTTCCCCCCATTCAGTTAACCTTTAGGTAATATTAGCTTAACAATGAATTTGGGCTATCATAGGACTATACTTAAACATTATAAAAAATAGAGCTAACCCAATAATGGCCGTAGACGTAAAAAAAGATTTTGGCAACACCCGAGCCAGAGGCAAAAAAGTAGATAACACCTCCATGATTTACGGGAAAGTGCCACCACAAGCCAACGATCTTGAAGAAGCAGTGCTAGGTGCTGTGATGTTGGAAAAAGACAAACTGGCTGAAGTATTAGAGATCATCCAAAGTGCGGACTGTTTTTATGTAGACGCACACCAAAAGATATATGCTGCCATCAGACGATTGTTTGATAAAGGTATGCCTGTTGACCTACTAACGGTTACAGAAGAACTTAGAAAGAGCAATGAACTGGAAATAGTTGGTGGTGCATACTACATCACTAAACTGACCATGAGTGTCGTATCCAGTGCACACGTAGAAGCTCACGCTAGAATAGTGATGGAGAAATTCATACAACGTGAGTTGATACGAATTTCAAGCCAGGTAATTGGTGAGGCTTACGAAGATAGTACTGATGTTTTTGACCTGTTAGACAAAGCCGAGTCTAACCTTTATGAGATAACAGATAAACACCTTAGAAAGAACTTCTCCAGCCTTAAAGATGTATTGGTACGTACTGTACACGAAATTGAAGAAGCTAAGAACAGAAAGGATGACATGACGGGTGTACCTTCTGGATTTACTGATCTAGACAAGCTTACTTCGGGTTGGCAAAAGACCGACTTGATCATCCTCGCTGCACGTCCTGCTGTAGGTAAGACCGCATTCTCGCTAAACTTGGCTATGAATGCTGCCATGAATTCGAAGAAACCATACCCTGTTGCAGTATTCTCGCTGGAGATGGGTTCGGGTCAGATAGTAAAAAGAATGCTCGCAGCTGTTACAGAAGTACACATGAACGCCATTACCAAAGGGCGTATGCAAGAGCATGAATTCATCCAAATGACACAAAGGATGAATAAGCTGGCTAGTGCGCAGATATTCTTAGACGACCAAGCAGCCTTGAATATATTTGAACTTCGCGCCAAAGCAAGAAGACTTAAACAAAAGCATGATATTCAATTAATTATAATTGACTACTTACAGTTGATGCAAGCCTCGGTTGACAAAGGTGGTAATAGAGAGCAAGAAATCTCTAAGATATCACGTGACTTGAAGGCTCTGGCAAAAGAATTGGATATTCCGATCATTGCTCTATCTCAACTAAACCGTTCAGTAGAATCGAGAAAAGACTCTAAAGTGCCTCAATTGAGTGACCTTAGGGAATCTGGAGCCATTGAGCAGGATGCTGATATGGTCATGTTCTTATACCGTCCTGAATACTATGGTATTGAAAATGATGAAATGGGACAACCCATTGAGGGTGAGACCCACGTACACATAGCTAAGCACCGTAATGGTAGTACCGACACCGTAAAGATCCGTTTCATCAAAGAGTTCCAGAAGTTTGTTGACATGCCAAATGACGACTTTGGTTTTGATGGTGGTCATGGCGGCGGCGGTGGCGATATGATGCCACCTAGCGGAGATAATCCTTTTGCAGGTATGCGTGGCAGAGATAATAGTGACTTTGGTGGCTCTAAGATGTTTGTACCTAGCGGTTTTCAAACACTGCCATCGAAAGCAAATGATGTCAACTTTGACGATGATGACCTTAACGGTCCTCCATTGCCCCCGAGCAACCCTAACGATAATGAACCACCTCCTTTCTAAATAGGTAAATAGATACAACATACATCAGCCACGCCATATAGCGTGGCTGAAGCTTTATACGCGAAAAAATGACGTATTACCCCCTTGAATGGATGTATCTACCAATAAATTGAAGAGATTTTGGTAGCTTCGCGCACGATTTTTACCCATTCAATAAAGCATATGCAAAGAATATATTTTGATAACGCAGCGACAACATCTCTTTCTCCTGACGTACTGGAAGCGATGATGCCTTATTTGACGGAGAAGTTTGGTAATCCATCATCAATATATTCCTACGGTAGAGAGACTAAAATTGCCGTAGAAACTGCAAGAAAAACTGTTGCTAAAATACTAGGAGCACACCCTAGTGAAATATTCTTTACCTCTGGAGGAACAGAAAGTAGCAATACTGCCATTAATTGTGCCGTAAAAGATCTAGGATGTAAGCATGTTATTTCTACAGGTATTGAGCACCATGCTACTTTATATAATGTAGAACGCCTTGGTGCTACAGACCAAGCTAAAGTGAGCCTCGTAAAGCTCTTGGATAATGGCCATGTGGATCTAGCTCATCTAGAAGAATTATTAGCCAGTAATGAGAAGACTTTAGTAACGCTAATGCATGCTAATAATGAAATTGGCAACCTCTTAAATATTGAAGCAGTAGGTGATTTATGCGAAAAGTATAACGCAATTCTTCATTGCGATATGGTACAGACCATTGGTCACTACCCTATCAATTTTGATAGCCTTAAGGTACATTTCGCAAGTGCATCAGGCCATAAATTTCATGGCCCAAAAGGAGCAGGAATATTATATATCAATGCAGATATATCTATCAAGCCACTACTAGTTGGCGGAGCACAAGAACGTAATATGCGTGCAGGTACAGAGAATTTGTATGGTATCATTGGTTTTGCCAAAGCACTTGAAATTGCCACTAAAAACCATGATGCAGATAAAGCATATATCTTAGACCTAAAGCAATATGCTATTGAGCAGATAAAAGCAAACTTCCCTAACGCTAGACTGAATGGTGATGCAGAAGGCAACTGTTTATATACTGTATTGAGTGTTGCCTTTCCTGCCAGTGAAAAAACAGAAATGCTCATGATGAACTTGGATATGGCAGGTATATGTGTAAGTGGCGGTAGCGCTTGTAGCAGTGGAGCATCAACAGTAAGCCATGTGATCCAATCTCTATACGGAGCAGAAGCAGATCAATTAGCTCCGGTACGTATTTCTTTCTGCAAACATAACACCAAAGAAGAAGTGGACATCTTTATTAATAAGCTGAAAGATCTACTTTAATCAATAATCACATTTCATATAAAGTCGGCTACAAGCCGGCTTTTTTTATGTACAAAATGTATTTTAGCACATATCGTATTACTATGTCCAACAGATTGTCTAAAACACACCATTACCTATTTACGCCTATAAACAATGGATCTCTTATTGTATTCAGAATACTGTTTGGCTTGGTGATGTCTTTCGAGTTTTTAGGCGCACTAACCAGTGGGTGGGTAAAAGAAGTATATATAACCACACAGTATAATTTTACATTTATAGGTTTCGAGTTCTTACACGCGCTACATGGACCGATCATGTACTGGTACTATGCCATAATGCTACTATGTGCCCTACTCATTGCTTTAGGTTGGTTTTACAGGCCGGCATCAATAATAATGGCCATACTGTGGACAGGCTTCTATTTTTCTCAAAAGAACCATTACAATAATCACTATTACCTAATGGTGATACTTTGCTGGCTGATGACATTAATGCCCGCTAATAAAAGAGCCTCCTTAGATGTAAAATGGAGACATGTTTCCCCTGCTTATACCTGTGCTAGATGGTATATTCTTGTGTTCATAATACAGATAGGCATTATGTATACATTTGCCGCCATAGCAAAGATGAACCCTGATTGGCTTCAAGCGATGCCCATAAAACTGTGGTTTTCAAAAAAAGCGTCCATACCATATATAGGTAAACTATACGGTACGGCATGGTTCCCTTGGTTTGTTGCTTATGGAGGCCTACTGTTCGACTTATTGATAACACCGGCATTGTTATGGAAGAAGACAAGAAAATATGCCATGTTTGCCATGTTATTCTTCCATTTCTTCAACTCTGCTACCTTTGGCATAGGCAGTTTCCCTTATATGGCTATGAGCTTAGCGGTATTCTTTTATCCTGGAGAAGAATTTGACAACCTATTAAAAACGCCTAAGTCCTTTACAGCAGACTATAAAGTCCCCACCCTGCATATACGCAGGCTGATTGTAGGTATATTCAGCATTTATTTCATATGGCAAATATGCTTACCCATTCGCCATCATTTCATAGAAGGGGACGTAGCGTGGACAGAGGAAGGACATAAAATGGCATGGAGAATGATGCTACGTACCAAAAGAGGTCGCTCTTACTATATAGTAAAAGATAAAAAAAACGATCAAAAATGGACCGTAACCCCTGATGACTATTTAGCTCCTTTTCAGGTGAAAGACGTTGCCCACCACCCTGACATGATATGGCAATTTGCACAACTACTCAAAGAAAAATATAAAAAAGAAGGATATGACGTAGCAGTACATGGATACTGCTATTGCTCCTTGAATGGCAAACCCGAAAGACTAATAATTGACCCTGAGGTAGATTTAGCCACTGAACCATGGCTTCACTTTAAACATCATAGCTGGATAACCCCTCGTCCAGAATAGCGGCAAACAGGGTTGATAATCAAATACATAACCCCATTGAAATACAGTTTTTTTTCTTAACGAGTTGTTAAGCAGCAAAAAAAATTCCATATGTAAGAAAAAAAGCACACCTTTGTAGTAGGATTAGAGGTATTTACAACACCTCAGAGAAAATTACATATAGAGTTTCAGGGAGTAATTGTAACTTGTTGAACTTATGAGTATTGGTCTTAAGAATGTTTTGCCACCAAGCGCAAAACCATTTGTTATCAGAGCTCTCATATTGTTCATCGGTTAGAAATTACTATATCATCTCTTACTGGAACGAATAGGAATCCCCGACGAACAACTGACAGCTGCGGTACAAACCGGAACGATTAAGTTACTACAACCATTTTTCAACACAGTTACGGCACAAGGGTCTAGCATACTTATTGACAATATACGGTCAGTAAATATAGCTCCCGAATGCAACGGTTTAGAATTAATAGTTCTTTATATAGGGTTTATACTGTGCATACCTAGCAATTGGAAAAAGATGTTAGGCTTTATTGTAGTGGGTACATTGGTTATCTATCTACTAAATCTGGTACGAACAGCTTTATTGGCTGTAATGTACTATCAAAGCCACTCTATGACACAATTTGCTCATCACTATGCTTTTAAAATAGTGATCTATGCGGTAGTATTTGCAGGCTGGTTATTGTATGTCCGAAAAATTAAAGTAAGTGACGTATAAGCAACGACTTTGGATATCAGCTATTGCCATCACACTGATATGCTGGGTAGATCATCAGCTATTTTCAGAAGGCATGGCTGCCAGAATTATCCCTGCAATGATACGCCAAACAGGTCATTTGATCATATTGTCTTTGACCTTGGTTGTAGGCTACTGGGGATGGAAAAAACACCCACACAGTTGGACAAAGCGATTGTGGCTACTGATATATACTGCTTTTATAGTAGTGCTAATACTAGTAGGCATCATCACTTGGCAATGGCAATGGTTCAATAAAAGCTTTTTAGATATTATAAGCACATTGAGATATGCCTTTTGCAGTCCACTACCCTTATTAATGATATATGTATTAACGAAATTGAATAAAGAATAGAAAACACAAAGATTCAAAAACAAAAAAGTAAACAGCGCACAAAAAGTAAAACTAAAACACATGAAACTCTTTAAACAACTTAGTAAAGTAACATTCATCCTAGTCTTCATGCTTTTGGCAATGCCAAAAACCTCTAATGCAACTTGGGGTTGGGGCGGTAGCAGCTGTGGCTGTGGCTACCATAGCCATACATGGTACTGCTGGTACTATGGCTGTAACCACAACTGTGGCGGTAATGATGTACCTCTTGACGGAGGATTGAGTTTACTTGCAGTTGCCGGAGCTGGTCTTGGCATTAAAAAAGCTGTAGCTAAGCGCAAAAGCAAGAAAAATACGGATAAATAGTAGCTAACACTCTACTTTTCAATTTGTTAATCCGTTGAATAAATCTATATATAGTATATTTGCCCAAGCAGAGATGCTATATAGAGCCATTTATTTGCAACAAAGAGGAAAGTATGAGAATTCACAACATTGCTATAATGTTGGTAGTGGCCTTATTTATGGTCATGAGCCCAACAAATAGTTCTGCAGCTATAGTCAACAATTCATTTAGTAACATCGCGTCTACTATTGAGGATATTGTAGATATTTTCAAATCATTTGAAAGTACTCCTAATGGAGACAAATCTATCAAAAGGAAGAAGTGGAAAGATTATAACAACGGTGATGATGATGATGATGGAGACGACGACGACGATGATGGAAATGACATACCTCTAGACGGAGGGCTTTCTTTCCTAGCTGTTGCAGGCGTTGGACTGGGTATCAAAAAGGTAGTCGACCACCGAAGTAAAAACAAATAAAACTTAAATATATTATTTAGGCAGGTGTATGAACACCTGCTTTTTTTTGTTTATAGTATATTAGTTGTTTCAATAACAGAGCTTATGAGTTTTGACTGGAGCAAGTTTGTAAAAAAGATAGATATTAATGTACCTGCTGATGCCGTTTATCTGGCTTGGACGATACCTGATATTTTAGAAAAATGGTTTTTACGGTCTGCCACCTTTTATTATTCAGCTGATAAAAAAAGGGCTAAACACGAGAACATACATAGCGGAGATAAATATGAATGGCTATGGCATGGCTATGGCGACGACGTAATGGAAAAAGGCGAAGTACTATCTGCCAATGGTATCGATAAGCTATCTTTTACTTTCGGCAATGCAGGTATAGTAACTGTAGAAATAGGTAAAGTGCTGGACAAAACCATTGTTATGCTTACCCAAAGTGAAATACCAACTGATGAGCTATCTCAGGTCAATTATCATATTGGCTGCCAAAACGGTTGGACCTTTTATCTGGCCAACCTAAAATCATACCTCGAAAACGGCCATGACCTAAGAAATAAAAATGAAGGGCTGAAACATATGCTCAACTCCTAAACGCAAAGGGCTATACATTAAATGTATAGCCCTTTACATATAAAGTTATTAATATTAGAATCTTTCCAAACCGCTAAAGAAGAAGTTACCTTCAATAGCAGCATTCTCATCACTATCAGAACCGTGAACAGCATTCTCACCAATAGAAGTAGCATACTTCTTACGGATAGTACCTTCAGCAGCTTCTGCAGGGTTAGTAGCACCTATTAATGCTCTGAAATCAGCAACAGCGTTATCTTTTTCTAAAATAGCCGCTACGATAGAACCACTACTCATAAAATCAGTTAATTCGCCATAGAATGGACGCTCTTTATGTACTTCGTAAAACTGACCAGCTTGCTCTTTGCTCATCTTAGTGTACTTCATAGCCACTATTCTGAAACCAGCAGCATTAATCATTTGTAGAATGTTTCCAATGTTTCCTGCAGCAGTAGCATCAGGCTTGATCATTGTAAAAGTGCGATTAGACATACTATATATTTAAACGTTTTTTGATTGTTGGGCGCAAATGTACTGTTTATTTACAACTTTAGTATTAATACATATGGATAGATAACTATTGATGCTTACATTTGCCCACTAACATTGACAGGATAATATAATGCAACCCGTACAAGACGTTTTTTCGTTACTACAACATCCTAAGAAGATATTTATAACCACACATCACAAACCTGATGGTGATGCTATAGGTAGCATGTTGGGATTGCATCATTACCTTACCAAAAAAGGACACAAAGTATCCTCGGTTTCTCCAAGTGAACTACCCGACTTCTTGATGTGGATGCCTGGTATCGAAGAGTTATACAACTATGAGGCAGAACAAAAAGTTTCTGAGCAACTATTAGCTGATGCTGACCTTATTTTCTGTCTTGATTTCAATGCTTTTAGCCGTACAGGAAAACTCTCTGATGCACTAGCGGCAGCTCCACAACCCAAGGTACTAATAGACCACCACCTCATGCCAGACCCTGTATGGGACTATGGTATGAGCATACCGGAGAAAAGTAGCACCTGCGAAATGGTCTACGACTTCATTAATCTATATAATGATAATGAGCTGATAGACCTGAATATTGCAGAATGTTTATATACGGGCTTAATGACTGATACCGGCTCTTTCCGTTTTACTATAACATCGGCAAGTGTGCATGAAATGATTGCTGACCTAAAACACAAGGGCTTAGATCATGCCAAAATACATGAAGAAGTATATGACTCTTGGTCGGTAAAACGAATGCAGTTTATAGGTTATGTACTGCTTGAAAAAATGGAGATACTACCCCACCTTAACTCTGCCGTGATCGCTTTAGAGAAAAAAGACTTAAAGCTTTTTGAGGTGAACACCAGTGATCTGGAAGGATTGGTCAACTACCCCTTAAGCATAAGAGGTATTAAGTTTGCTACCTTAATTACAGAGCGAGGAAATAATGAAGTGAAATTCTCCTTCAGGAGCAAAGGCGATTTTGATGTAAGCAGCTTTGCACGTGAATATTTTAACGGAGGCGGTCATTTTAATGCCTCAGGAGGTCGTTCTACAAAAGGTTTTTCAGAAACTCTAACATATTTTAAAGAAATTTTATCCGATATTCATCCCTAATTTTAAAAATAAGATGTTAAAACAAATAGCAACACTTGCCTTAGGAGGCATATTATTAGCAGGCGTTTCTAGCTGCAACAACAACAACGGTCTGAAAAGAACTGATGCTGGATTGATGTATAAAATTGTCAAAGACGCTGAAGGGGAAAAGCACCCTAAAATTGGCGACATCATTGAAGTGCACTTGAAAGTAAAAGTTAGGGATAGCATACTTAATGATACCCGTATGATGATGGGTGGATCACCATATACAATGCCATTGCAAGAAGACCCTTTTAAAGGTAGTTTTACATATGGCTTGCAATTATTAACTCCTGGGGACAGTGCAGTATTCTATATCTTGTTGGATTCTCTTAAAAAATATCAACCTGAAGGAGCACAATATCCAGAGTGGTTTAAAGATGACGATACTCTTGTTTACGAAACTGTACTTGTAAATGTTAAGACAAGAGAAGAGATGGACCAAGAGCAACAGGCTAAAAATGCAGAACAACTAAAGAAAGATGATGAGCAGCTACAAGCTTACTTTAAAGACAAGGGTATCTCTCCTGAAAAAACTGCGTCAGGATTGTACTACACTATAGACAAACAAGGTAGTGGCGATAAGATCGAACCTAAAAATTACGTTTCTGTAAAATATACAGGTACTAACCTTGCTGGAGTAGCTTTTGATTCTAATGTTGATCCTAAATTCCAACACGTTGAGCCATTTAGCTTCGTTGCTGGACAAGGACAAGTGATTAAAGGATGGGATGAAGGAATACTACTATTACAAAAGGGAAGTAAAGCTCATTTCTATATTCCTTCTGCTCTTGCATATGGCGGACAAGCTTTAAGTGCTGAGGTAGGACCTTATTCTTGCCTTGTATTTGAAGTAGAAATTACTGATGTACAAAAAGACCTACCTCAACAAAACCAATAATTTATAAGAAGAGAAATATAAATGAGATATAGTAGACTACTTATATTGCTGGCCTTTGCACTTACCACTTTTTCAGCGTGTAAGGTTACAATGATGTCATCTAAAAACAAGACAAAAACGTTTAAAACAACTGAACGTGGCCTTGGTTATATGATGGTAAAAGATGTAAAAGGTACGCAATACCCTCAAGATGGTGATATGGTTGAATTTCATATTACTACCGTTTATGAGGATAGCATAATGTTTGACTCAAAAAAGCAAAATAACGGCAAGCCTGTTCAGTTTAAATGGAAAGAACCTTCTTTTAATGGAGATCTTATGGAAGGTATCAAAATGCTTACTGCCGGGGATAGTGCTGTCTTCCGTGTATTGGTAGATACCATTATTGCTACCGGACAACGTAAGCAAGACTGGATGGATACCGGCAAGTATGTTTACTATTCCATTGCTTTGAAGACAGTAAAGACTCAGGAACAAATAAACATGGAAAAGGGTGAGAAAGCAGGTGCTCAAAAAGAAACTGATGAAAAACTGCTAGCTGAGTATTTTGCCAAAAACAAAATACAACCTAAAAAAACAGCATCTGGCCTATACTATGTGATCAACCAAGAAGGAACAGGAGCAACACCGACTAAGGGACAAACTGTAGCTGTTAACTATACCGGAAGAACCATTGATGGCAAAGCATTTGATTCTAGTACCGACCCTGCATTTGGTCATGTATCACCTCTTGAGTTTCCTATTGGACAAGGTAGAGTAATAGCAGGATGGGATGAAGGAATAAGCTTGCTTAATAAAGGTGCTAAAGGTGTGTTGTATATACCATCTTACCTTGCTTATGGCGAAAACACTCCTGACCCCAATAAAATACCAGCTAATTCAATATTAATATTTGATGTTGAGTTGGTAGACATTAAATAAAAACAAAACCAGAAGACATAAATGATGTTGAATAAGATACTAATAGCTGCTACAGCTTTACTACTTCCGCTTAGTACCATTGCTCAAGACATGAAAGGTGCTAGTGTAACAAAAGGCGGTCTTAAATACAGGATGATCATTGACAAGCCAGGTGGTAAAACACCAGAGGTTGGTGATTATGTAAAAATGCACTTATCATATACTGTAGATGATAGTGTATTGTACAGCAGTAGACAGTTGAATAACAATGAACCTGTAGAATTTCAACTCATGAAACCGAACTTTAATGGCGACATTACTGAAGGTTTCATGGAAATGACCGCGGGAGATAGCGCTATTCTTTTTGTACCGGTTGATTCACTTATCAAACAAGGCACACCTGTTCTCCCTTGGATGAAACGTGGTAGTGGGCAGCATATCGTTTATCGTATCGTGATGGTCGATGTAAAATCTATGGAGCAAATGAAGCGCTACAGAGACGAAATGACCAAACAACAAAAGGTTATTGACGATAGAAAACTACAAGACTATTTCAAGAAGAATAATATCAAAGCTCGTAAAACCGAAAGCGGTTTGTATTACTCTATTGAAAGAGATGGTGATGGTAAACTACCTCAAAAAGATAGTAATGTGTATGTAAACTATACAGGTCGTACTCTAGATGGAAAAGTGTTTGACTCTAATGTTGATCCTAAATTCATGCACGTTGAGCCATTCAAGTTCATGCTAGGTGCAGGACAGGTTATCAAAGGTTGGGACATTGGTGTTGCTTTATTCAAAAAAGGAACTAAGGGAACGCTATACATTCCGTCAGGCTTGGCTTATGGCCCCAATAGTCCTGACCCTAATAAGATTCCTGCCAATGGAGTGCTTATCTTTGATGTGGAAGTACTTAAAAAGTGATGCAAACATCAATGAATATCAAAATACTAACTTTTATTATCTGGTATTTGCTTCTAGCAAATACCAGTTTTGCTTATGGCCGTCAGGACACACTTAGAGGTAGCAATGGAGCAGGTAGATACTGGTGGGATGTATTACACTATGACCTTTCCATTGATATGGATACTGCCCAAAGAAGTATCAGCGGACATAACACAATTACCTTATTGGTAACGGACGCACCGACACAGCAATTCCAAATTGACCTACAAATACCCATGGAGATAGACAGCATTAAATATGGTAGTCTTGCACTCCAATATACCAGAGAAGAGAATGTATGGTGGGTCAACACCTCTATCTTACATTGGCAAAAAGGGGAAATCCATAAAATAACCATCTATTATCATGGCCAACCAAGAGTAGCAAGAATGCCTCCTTGGGATGGCGGTTTTATCTGGTCTGAGGATAGTACTGGCAAACCATGGTATTCAGTAGCCTGTCAAGGGCTTGGTGCTAGTAGCTGGTGGCCATGTAAAGACTATCAGGCAGAAGAGCCTGATAGCGGTATGGTGCTACGTATTAACGCTCCCAAGGGCTTGTCAGCTATTAGTAATGGTAGGCTCCTTAAACATAACGAAACCAACAATAGTTGGACATGGGCAGTAAAGAACCCCATTAATAGTTACGATGCTACTTTTTACATTGGCGACTACGTGAGCTGGAAAGACACTTTGATGGGAGAAGATGGCCGACTGGACCTAAGCTTTTATGTATTGAGATACAATGAAGCAAAAGCTAAAAAACAGTTTTCGGTAACTAAGGAGATGTTACACTGTTTTGAATACTGGATGGGACCCTACCCTTTTTACCAAGATGGCTACAAACTCGTAGAAGCACCTCATTTGGGTATGGAACATCAGAGTGCGGTGGCTTATGGTAACGAATACAAAATGGGATATAAAGGCATGGACAGAAGCGGTACAGGTGTGGGACTTCTATTTGATTTCATTATTATTCACGAAACAGGACATGAATGGTTTGGCAATAATATTACCGCAGCAGACATAACCGACAATTGGATACATGAAGGCTTTACTACCTATACCGAAGCCCTGTTTACCGAATGTGCTTTTAGCAAAGACAAAGCCTTTACATACACCATTGGAGAAAGAAAGAATATCAGAAATGACAAGCCTATATGTGGTAGCTACGGTATTCATGACCATGGCTCGGGCGACCAGTACGACAAGGGAGCCTCTATAGTGCATATGATACGAGTAATGATGAATAACGATCAGCAATTCAGACAATTGCTTAGAGACCTCAACAAAGACTTTTACCACAGCATTACTACATCAAAAGAGGTAGAAACATATATTGCTAAAAAAACAGGGCTACAGTTGGCAGCTTTTTTTGATCAATATCTGAGAACAAATGATATTCCTACTCTGGAATGGTATATAAAAAGCAACAATTTATATTACAGGTTTACTAATACAGTACCTGAATTCAGTCTGCCTGTTACATTATATGGGCGAAAGAAAAAAGTACCTGTACTGGTTACCAACGAGTGGCAGCATATCAAATGGAAAAATGGTGGATATAATGTCAGTTATTCTACCGACTATCTTATTAAAGATAAAGACTGATTTATTAGGTTTGTGCTAGCATGGCTAAGAAGACAAAAGCTACCGAGACACCATTAATGAAGCAGCATAAGGAGATCAAATCAAGATATCCCGATGCTGTCCTACTATTTCGCGTTGGCGATTTTTATGAAACCTTTGGGGAAGACGCTCTAGTTGCATCTAGAGTGCTGGGCATTACGCTCACCAAGCGTTCTAATGGCGCTGCATCGGCTATAGAGTTAGCGGGCTTCCCGCACCACTCTATTGATACCTATTTACACAAGTTGGTAAAAGCCGGCTATCGTGTAGCCATCTGCGACCAGTTGGAAGACCCCAAAACAGTGAAAGGGATCGTAAAACGTGGGGTAACAGAACTGGTAACACCTGGTGTGGCTACAAACGACAAGCTTCTGGATAATAACACCAACAACTTCTTAGCTGCCTTATATATCAATGATAAGGATAGTGGTGTTGCCTTCCTAGACATAAGCACAGGGGAATTTTATACCGCCCAAGGCAATATGGAGTATATGGATAAGCTCTTACAAAGCTTCCAACCTTCAGAGATCGTTTTATCTAAATCGCACCAAAAGGCATTCAGAGAAAATTTTGACACCAAAGTATATACTTACTTATTGGATGAATGGGTATTCCAAGAACAATATACCTATGATCTTCTACTCAACCATTTTCAAACAAAGTCTTTAAAAGGATATGGAATAGAAGACATGAAACCTGCCAGCATAGCTGCAGGCGTAGCTATCCACTACCTTAAAGATACAGAACATGCCAACCTACAACATATAAACAGTATAAGGCGCATCGTAGCAGACTCGTTCATGTGGATGGACCGATTTACGATACGTAATCTTGAGTTGATACATAGCGCTGATGAAAATGGCACCAGTCTATTGCAGGCAATAGATAACACTTGTACCCCTATGGGCGCAAGACTGCTGAGACGTTGGTTGGTATTTCCACTATATGATATCCATCAAATAGAACAACGTCTGGAATTGGTCACATACTTTATCAAAGAACAAGACCTCTGCCACGACTTGATAGCACAGCTCAAACAAGTAGGTGATGTAGAAAGATTAATTGGTAAAATACCGCTAAAAAAAGCAAACCCACGAGAGGTAATGCAGCTCGCCAAAAGTCTTGGTGTGATGGAAAACATAGAGCAACAAGCAATGCAAACTTCCTTTGACAGCTTGCAGAAAGAAGTACAGAACTTACAGCCGCTAACAGAGCTTCAAGAAAGAATAAAAACAGTAATAGTAGAAGATGCTCCTGCACAAACAGTGAAGGGAGGGATGATCAACGATGGTATATCCGAAGAACTGGATGACCTCAGAAAAATATCCCGTAGTGGTAAGCAGTATTTAATTGATATACAAAAAAGGGAAACAGAAAAAACAGGAATATCCTCTTTGAAGATAGGCTTCAATAATGTGTTCGGTTATTATCTGGAAGTAACCAATGCTCATAAAGACAAAGTACCTGAAGAGTGGATACGAAAACAAACACTTACTAGTGCTGAAAGATACATAACACAAGAGCTGAAAGAGTATGAGGAAAAGATACTTGGCGCGGAAGAAAAAATACTTGCCATAGAGAACCGTATCTATCAAGAGCTGCTTACTGAAATAGATCCGTTTATCGCTACGATACAAAGCAATGCACATATTATTGCACGATTAGACTGCCTATTCTGCTTCGCTACCAATGCTAAGAAATACAACTATAGAAAACCTACTATTACCCAAGAACATGCTATAGATATAGTACAAGGCAGACACCCTGTTATAGAACAAAAACTACCTACCGGCGAAAGCTATATTGCTAATGATCTTTTGCTGAACAAAGAGGAACAACAAGTTATTATACTTACAGGGCCTAATATGAGTGGTAAGTCTGCCTTACTTAGACAAACAGCTATCATTACCATTATGGCACATATGGGTAGCTTTGTTCCTGCCGAAGCAGCCTCTATAGCACTAACGGATAAGATATTTACACGCGTGGGCGCCTCTGATAATTTAAGCGGAGGTGAAAGTACATTCATGGTAGAGATGAATGAAACCGCAAGCATCATTAACAGTATCAGCGAACGTAGTTTGATACTACTTGATGAAATAGGAAGAGGAACCAGTACTTACGATGGCATTTCTTTAGCATGGTCGATAGTAGAGTATCTACACAACAATAAGACCAACCCTAAAACTTTATTTGCCACACACTACCACGAGCTCAATGAGTTGGAACATCAACTAGAGCGTGTAAAGAATTACCATATCACCCATAAGGAAACAGGCAATAAGGTTATCTTTTTAAGGAAGCTAGCCAAAGGAGGCAGTACGCATAGCTTTGGTATACAGGTAGCGCGAATGGCGGGTATGCCACCTGCACTACTCAACCGTGCAGAAGAGATACTAGCACTACTGGAAGAACAAAGAGAAAAAGAGGACAGCCCTACAGAGAAGGTCAAAAACATTAAACAGACTCAGGAATTTCAACTGAATATATTTGACGGGCTTACAGAAGATCTGAGAAGTATTCAACATATACTTTCGGAAATGGATATCAATACTCTTACTCCCGTGGAAGCCTTACTAAAACTCAACGAACTCAAAACAATTGTAAAAGACTATAAGTGATCATTTAAAATATTTTCACCAATTCAATAATTGTTTTTACTTTTGGCACAGCATTTGCAATAAGCATTGCCGAATAAATACAACTAACAATGACTTACCAAACTAAAATATCGACAGCGCCTATTGGAACAGATAGGTTTAGTGTGCGAGGTAAGCATATGCCATAGATTTTTTCTAAAAATCATTTAGCAGCCTCGGTACACTACTACCGAGGCTTTTTTATTCCCAAACTAAAACATCAAAATATGGTATAGCCAACATGCTATTGCCATATGCATGAGCCATGTGCTCTAAAAAGAATAACAATGGACAAATCATTAATTAAAGAAACAATTCTATACACGTCACTGTTCGACTATGGCAACCCACATGCAAAAACCTTATTTGTAAAGTTGTTTGGCAAGTTGGCTAACTGTATAGAAATATACCAAGTGAATACAGAAAAGATATATAACTATATCACAACACATTATCAAAAAGAGATAAAACAGGAAGTCAATAATTCTGAGATCTATGCTAATAACAAAAAGGCGAATAAAACTTACTGTCTGCTGATCTTAAAAAATGAGATACTCATAGAAATAGGAAATGATTATTGCGAGATCTACTATTCGGGAGAAGAGTGCCCTTTGGTATTGGAGTTAAGCAAAGCTTTACCTAAGTGTAAAGCATCTAGAAAAAAACCACTGGAGATCAATTTAATTACCACAGGAGATCATGGCCTTACACTTAACAGCATGAATGTAAAAAGGACAAGGCTTGATCTTAAATTGAATTATGATGACGACTTTATTGAAGTAGACAAACTGATAAGAGACCGTCTGAATAAGAAAAAAGATAAAGGCATTGTTCTATTACATGGATTACCAGGTACGGGCAAAACCACTTATATAAGATATTTAGTGGGCAAGCTGAAAAAGAAGATGTTATTCGTACCACCCAATATAGCATCGCAAATAGGTAATCCCGAGCTAATAAAATTGTTAATCAATAACCCTGATAGTATCTTGATCATAGAAGATGCCGAGAGTATTATCATGCAAAGGCAAGCAGGAGAAACTTCTTCTGTATCTAACCTGCTGAATATATCAGACGGACTATTATCCGACTTCTTGAATGTTCAGATCATCTGTACATTCAACAGTGCTATCGGTAGTATAGATGAAGCATTGATGAGAAAAGGAAGACTAATAGCCAAATATGAATTCAAAAAACTGCCTATAGAAAAGGCGCAGGCCTTATCTGATAAGCATGGCTTCAACAAAACGATCAAAGAACCGATGAGTATAGCAGAAGTGATGAATCAAAATGACAAGAGCCATCAAAAAAAGGCCGTTCAGATAGGTTTCAGAGCAAATTGGCAAACTGTTTAATTTTAAGGGTAGACATTGTCTACCCTTTTTCTGCTTATTGCGATATAAGAATTATCTAATATGTAAGGCATTTCTACATCGTTCATTGTACCTACATTTGTTATATGCAAAAAAGATACATTACCATACTTGTTCTATTACTAGCCACAATAATTGTGGGTTGCAGTAAAATGCCTCAAAAAGGTGCAAAGAAAAGATTAGTACATGCACAGGTAAATAATAAAACCTTTGATGCTATTGTAGTACCAGGCATTCCCTACGATGGTAATAGCTGGGACTCTTTGATGAAAGCTAGGGTTTTATGGTCTTACTCTTTGTATAAAAACGGTATGGCAAGAAACATTATCTTCTCTGGAGATGCTGTTTACTCTCCTTACAGAGAATCGGAAGTAATGGGTAAATATGCACAAGAACTGGGCGTGCCTAAAGAAAATATATTCTACGATACACTAGCCCACCATAGTACTGAAAATGTCTACTTTTCCTATCTACTAGCCAAACAATTAGGTTTTAAATCCATCGCATTAGCTACCGATCCTTTTCAAGCATTTATGCTGAGAGGGTTCTCAAAAAAACGATTTGGCACACCTGTATATCACCTACCATTCATTATTGATACTATAAAGGTTTACAGCCATTTAAAACCAGAAATAGACGCTAGTGAATTGAAGGTTGAGAACTTTGTCCCTATAACAGAACAAGCTTCTTTTTTCAAACGCTTTAAAGGCACAATGGGTAAGGACATCAACTTCAGTCAATATCCAAACAGGCAAGTACCTTCTTTATAGAACTTATTTTGCTTTATCTCTTTTTCTGAGTTTACTATTTTTTGCCCCATACAAGAAGTAGATGACCAAACCTATAACCAGCCATATCATAAAGCGTTCCCAATTGGAAGTTCCACTTTCGCTAAGCAGATAGCTACAACTTAAAAAACCAAGAACAGGTATTAGTGAATAGTTTTTGATAAAAGATAGTATTGCTGTAATTAGGAAAGTAATGCCGAATAAGATATAAGGTATTTTCACTCTTATAGCCCCCCAGCCTTCTTGCCCATCTACACTAAAGAAGTTAGACACACCACCAGGATAGTATTGAAAAAACGCTACAGCTGTTATAATAAATAGTATTGGCGTGATCCATTTACTGTTGATATATGGCGTCTTGAATTTACTCTCTGGTATATTGCTTACTTCATCAGGATTTTTAGCTGCTTTTTTACGCTGCTCCTGAAGCCTTAAGATACCTCCACAAACAAGTACGAATGCAAAAAGCGTACCTACACTGCATAGGTCTACAACTGTTTCCAGATTTAAGAAAAGCGCAGGGATACCTACAACAACACCTGTAAGTATTGTAGAAAATGAAGGTGTTTTAAACTTAGGATGTATTCTGGAGAATATCGATGGTAACAACCCATCACGGCTCATGCTCATCCATATACGTGGCTGCCCCAATTGAAATACCAACAATACACTTGCCGTAGCAATAACGGCACTTACAGCCACAATACCTGCAAGCCAATCCAAATTATTAGCCTCAAATACGTATGCTAATGGGTCTCCTACATTTAGCTCTGTATAGCTGACCATACCTGTCAGCACCAAAGCAATAAGAATATAAAGTATGGTACATATTATGAGCGCATTAAACATACTCTTAGGCAGATCTACCTGCGGGTTCTTACATTCTTCTGCTGTGGTTGAGATAGCATCGAAACCGATATAGGAGAAAAACACTGCGGCCGTTCCTGCTAAAATACCCTTAGTACCATTTGGCATGAAAGGCGACCAGTTCTCAGGCTTTATATAAAACGCTCCTGCAATGATCACTAGGGCAATAACAGCTAGTTTTAATATCACCATTGCATTGGTCGTTCGTTTCGACTCCTTGATACCAACATATATGATCCAAGTAATGATAACGGTTATCAGGAAAGCTGGTATATCGCAGATGATGCGCAGATCGCCTATCATAGGTGCTGTATTCCAAGCTGCTACAGCCGCTTCTGTAGCTTGTTCCTGCGCCGTCCAGTAATCCATAGTAAGAAAGGCAGGGATATTAATACCAAAGCCTCCTAATAAGGAGGTCATATAATCGCTCCAAGAAATGGCAACCGCAATATTGCCTATGGCATATTCCATGAGCAAGTCCCACCCTATTATCCATGCTATCAGCTCTCCGAAGGCCACATAAGAATAAGTATATGCACTACCCGATACAGGTATCATACTGGCAAACTCTGCATAGCACATAGCAGCAAAAGCACAGGCTATAGAAACAAAGATGAATAGAAATACAATACCCGGACCTCCATCAAAACTTGCTTGTCCAATAGTAGAGAAGATACCTGCACCTACTATGGCAGCAATACCCATAAATGTCAGATCTCGAACTGAGAGTATCTTTTTTAAGCCTGAATTGCCATGAGCATCGGTATTACCAATAGCAATATCTCTTTCTATATCTACTAGTGTCTTTCTGCGGAATAAGGACTTAGGCATGTATCTAAATTCTATTTGTAGATTAAAGTAATGGCTAAATATTAATTTTCAAAGGCATCTGGCTTACATTTGTAGAATTAACCAATTAGGCATGAACAAGCAAGTACAAGAATTCAATGAATATAGAGCCAAGATGAATGAGGTAATACTTGGCAAAAAGAATAAAGTGATCGGTCGATTATTTAACCTAGATACCAACACTTATGCTGAAGGTGCACTACCTGTAAAAACCAAAGAAATGCTTGGGCTAGTTGCCAGCATGGTGCTAAGATGCGACGACTGCATCAAATATCACGTAGAAAAATGCTACGAAGAGGGCATCACTACAGACGAGCTATACGAAGTATTTGCCATAGCCAATATAGTTGGCGGTACAATTGTTATACCTCATACACGTAGAGCAGCAGAATATTGGGAAGCATTGCAGGAGGGTTAGGCTACTGAGCTTTGCTTCTTTTGTTCTTTATAAGCCGCGATAACCTCTTCATATAACTGCTCATAAACAGGCACTATCTTATCTTGCTCAAACAACTCAGCATGTTTGGCTGCGGCTGCTTTAAACTTATTTAAAGTGGCATCATCTTTCAAGATAGACATTGCATGCTTAGCCATGGTATCGACATCGCCTACATTGGCTAAGAAACCCGTAACCCCTTCTTTATTTATTTCGGATAGACCACCGGCATTTGTAGAAATAACTGGAACTCTACAAGCCATTGCCTCCAGTGCAGACAAACCAAAACTCTCATGGGCTGATGGTAAAATGAATAGATCAGAGATACTTAGTATCTCATCCATTTCTTCCTGTTTGCCCAAAAAGCGTATATCGTCACAAATATTCATTTGTCTACACATCTCCTCGGCATTTTGACGCTCAGGACCATCACCTACCATCAATAGCTTTGAAGGCATTTGTTCATTTACCAACTTGAAGACTTTTATAACATCATCTACACGCTTCACTTTCCTAAAGTTAGAAGCATGCACCATGATACGCTCATCATTTGGCGCCACCATTTTCTTGAAGTGGTCTTTATTAGACTGACGGAAACGTTTAGTATCTACAAAATTGGGAATTACCTTTATTTCTTTTTCTATATCAAAAGAAGCAAATGTTTCTTCTTTAAGACTTTCAGAAACGGCTGTTATAGCATCAGATTCATTTATAGAGAAGGTAACCACAGGTGCGTAGGTCTTATCCTTACCTACCAATGTAATATCTGTACCGTGCAGCGTTGTTATATAAGGAATATCTCTACCTGCCTTCTTCAATATCTGTCTTGCAAAATAGGCAGCCGAAGCATGTGGTATAGCATAGTGTACATGTAACAGATCCAAGTTGTTATTAGTGATCACATCCACCATAGTACTGGTTAGCGCAGTTTCAAAAGGCGGATAATCAAACAATGGATAAGTAGGTACCGGTACTTCGTGGTAAACGATATTAGGGTGAAAATGTAGTCTTACAGGCTTTCTATAAGCGATAAAATGTACTTCATGGCCTTTTTCTGATAACGCCATTCCTAATTCCGTAGCTAAAACTCCACTACCCCCAAATGTTGGGTAACATACTATACCTATCTTCATGTAGCAAATATCGGATTATTGTTTTGCAGCTCAAGCAAAAAAGTAATAGTAAAAACTAATAGCACAATAGGCTAGCTACTCTTAGCATGTGTCAAAAGATAAGCTCTAACTTTTCCTGCATCAGCAGTTTCTAAATTTGCTCTCTTGCTCATTCTTGGCAATACCTTTTCCCATTTATGTATCGTTCTTGACTCTGGCTCGAACAGAGCGTGGCATTTACCACAGCTAGATTGATAAACAGCTTTCCCCTCCTCCATTTGGCTGTCGGTATATTGCTTTTTTACTGATGCTACCACTTCTTCATCTGTCATGGTATTTTTGGCTGTTTTTTTAGCCGTACATTGAACTAACAAAATAGATAGACCGAAAAGTATAATGGCTGATGTTAATCTGTTCATGAGGTAAATATTTAGTACTAATATATGCACTATTTTCGTTAACGAGCTGATAAATAATAATTGATTGCATTGCTTTTTTATATTTACAATATGAGATTACAATTTATACTACTGTTGACTCTAGGCACTGTTTTTTCTGCAAGTGCTAATAGCGACTCATTAATGATGCGCCATATTTCAGACCATATTATGATGAAGGGCAAATGTTATGATGACCTGCGTGTGCTGTGCAAAGACATAGGTAACAGATTAAGTGCAAGTCCTGAAGCAGAAAAGGCAGTTATATGGGGGAAGAAAACACTGGAAGATGCAGGAGCTGACCGTGTATGGCTACAACCTGTATCTGTACCCCATTGGCATAGAGGTAATGAGCGTTTGGCTTTCTCTTTTGAAGAAGCTAATGGTAAGATGTCTGTAAACATGACGGAGGTAAAAATGACCTCTCTTGGTAACACAGTGGGCACTGACGGCAAGATGCTTACTGCTCCTGTTATCATGGTTAATGATTTTGATGAGTTTGCGGCACTTCCAAGAAAAGAAGTAGAAGGTAAAATAGTGTACTTCAATTATAGGTTCCGTCAAGATCTGATCCATACTTTCAAGGGCTACTCTGATGCAGGACCATACAGATGGAAATCTCCAAGTATTGCATCAAGAAAGGGTGCAGTAGCAGTTATCATTCGTTCGGTTTCTACTGGTCTTGATGATGCGCCACATACAGGCTCCTTAGGTTACGAGGAAGGTGTAAGACCAATACCTGCTGTAGCTATAGGCAATACTACTGCAGATATGCTGGAACGAAAGTTCAAAAAAGGAAAAGTAAGTGCAACTATCCAATCGGACTGTAAGATGATGGAGAATAAGATCTCTTACAATGTAATTGGGGAGATCAAAGGGTCAGAGCATCCCGAAAAGATCGTATTGGTTTGCGGGCATCTGGACTCTTGGGATATAGGCGAAGGAGCACATGACGATGGTGCAGGTTGTGTACAATCTATTGAAGTTATAAGAGCTTTTAAAGAACTAGGCATCAAACCTAAATACACTATTCGTGCTGTACTATTCATGAATGAAGAGAACGGACTAAAAGGAGGCTATGCCTATGCAGACTCTGCCAAAAGTAGACACGAGCATCATATACTAGGAATTGAAAGTGATGCAGGTGGCTTTTCTCCAAGAGGTTTCAGTTTGGATATGAGTGAAGAACAAATAGCTCAAATAACTGCTTATAAAAAATACTTTGAAGAGTATGGCGTGTACAATTTTGGTGAAAGGCATGGTGGTGCAGATATAACACCAATTCATAGAGCGGGTATGCCTGCAGCAGGCTTGCTACCTGATGTTCAACGTTATTTTGATTTGCACCATACCGAAAATGATGTGTTTGAAAAAGTAAACCATAGAGAGTTAAAGCTGGGAGCGGTAGTAATGGCGCAGCTTATCTATCTTATTAGTGAACACGGACTGGTAAATGAGTAATGACGGTAGTCATAACACTTTTAGGAAACTGCTGAAGAAACCTTCAGCAGTAATTGCTTTATGCATTATCGGGCTCACATTTCTTATTGCCATACTAGCATACCAAATAGCGCCCGATAATACGCCATATGCTAACAGAATGATCGTAGAGCTGGGAGCCAAACCTCCCGGGTTTGAGAAGCAGCTACTTTTTATACCCAAAACTGTAGCACAAACCAATAGTAGCCAATGGCACTTTTTCACCGGCACACCTTCTAATTATAAAGCATTACCCATAAATAGATATTTGTTTACCGATACACATCTATTTGCAGTGCACTATATAGATGATAATATAGAAGATACTGTCCGCTATACAGCGGCAGAGCTATTGCCACAAACTATACTCACCCAGTCGATTGACAAACAAAAGGCTTACATCGAAAAAGAACTTATCAAAAACCATACTTTTTATTTGGGTACCGATAGGTACGGTAGAGATATTCTATCCCGATTACTTGTTGGGTCTCGCGTAAGTATTGCTGTTGGTTTTATTGCAGTTTTGCTTTCTATTAGCATTGGCATTTTCTTAGGCTCTATTGCAGGCTATTATGGAGGTATGGTAGACAATATGGTTATGTGGATCATAAACATACTATGGGCTATACCTACATTATTATTAGTCTTTGCCATTACGCTTACTATAGGAAAAGGTTTCTGGGAAATATTTATAGCCATAGGGTTAACCATGTGGGTAAGTGCCGCACGTTTAATAAGGGGGCAGGTATTTGTTCTTAAAGAGATGGAGTACATTACTGCTGCCAAGTCCTTAGGACTTGGTGACAGAAGAATTATCCTTAAGCATATACTGCCCAACATTGCAGGACCTATCATGGTGATTGCTGCTAGTAATTTTGCAACGGCAATACTTATCGAAGCAGGTCTAAGCTTTTTAGGTATAGGTGTTCAACCTCCAATGCCATCATGGGGTCTAATGATAAAAGAGCATTACAATTTCCTTTTAACCAATCGTCCACTATTAGCCATCATACCAGGCATTGCAATTATGCTATTGGTATATGCCTTTAATATATTGGGAAATGCAATAAGAGATGTAATAGACGTGAGGACAAACTAACGTTTTGACCAATCCATATTCAAAGTACTCTTTACTGTAGGTACGGCGCTAAACTTTATCTTAACTGGCTTTCTCGTCAATCTTGATAATGTTTTCTCCTGTTCCTCTACTGTCTTCAGTTTAATATTCTCTATTGTTGCAGGCATAAACTCCTTTATGGCGCGCTGGTCGAGCATACGCAAAACAGAATCTTTATTGATATGTAAAGTAGGATCTATTGATGCATTACGTATCATCTCAATAGTTCTCAGGTCTATTTGAACATAAGTTAACTCTAGCGGGGTATTGATATAAACTGTATCGTTCTTAAATTTAATTGTAGTCTTTACTGAGTCTGACAGATCTATATGGAATCCCATTCTTCCTTTTGCGCTTGCTGCTACAGATTCTTTAAACTTCAACCAATCTGAATTGAAATATTTCTTCTCTTTGGTCTCTGTAAAACTCAATGTAAAATCTTGCTCCCATATCACAATTTTAGTTTGTGCCCTTAGCACTCCTGGATTGAAGTTATAGTTCACCGTTGTCTTACGCTCTACAAATCGAGGTAGTATATACTGAATAGCAGCAAAACCAAGCACTACGATTATAGCGATCCAGATCAAACCTTTAAAAAAAGAAGAAAGTCGTTTCATGTTCAATACTTATTGTAAAAGTATCAATTTGTTTAACTATTAAAAGCAAGTATATGTTAAGAATCTATAGCGATCACAACATCATATTTTGTGCTGCTATATAACCACTACTCCACGCATGTTGAAAGTTAAAACCGCCCGTAATACCATCTACATTTAGTAACTCACCTGCAAAATATAGACCTTTTGTTTTTTTACTCTCCATCGTTTGCGCATCAACCTCTGATAATTTTATACCACCGCAGGTAACAAACTCCTCTTTAAAAGTGGTTTTACCCTTTATATGATATTCGTCCCTTATAAGCATATTGAGCAACTTGTTCTGACTAGCGGCAGACAGATCGCCCCATTTAGTATTATCAGCAACTCCTGCTTCAGTTGTAAAATATTCCCATAGCCTTTTAGGCAATTGAAACGGATTCTTACCCTTTACTAGCTGCTTCCCTTGCACTTGTCGCATGTCTACAAATTGAGCTTTGAGCTCCTCCTCCGTTACATTATCAAGCCAGTTGATCAAGATATTAAAATCATAATCTTTTTCGCTTAGTTCCTTTGCTGCCCAAGCCGATGTTCTTAATACAACAGGTCCGCTCATTCCCCAGTGAGTTATCAATAATGGCCCTAACTGTGCAGACTTACTACCTTTTATTTTAAGTGTTACTTCAGGTACAGCCACACCCATCAGCTTGGTTATAGGATGTTTAGGCATATTGAAAGTAAACAATGAAGGAACAGGATTTTCTATTGTATGCCCCAGCTCCTTTATCCAATTATACTGCTCTACTTTTGGGAAACCTCCGCATGCTATCAGCACCTTATCTGCTCTACTAGTACTGCCATCTGCAAAATGTAGCTTAAAGCCCACATCTAATGGTTCTATCTTTTTTATCGCCTTATGGTAGGCTATATGAACTTTGTTCTTAAACAAAGCTTTTGTCAAACAGTCTATAATAGTTTGCGAGCTATCTGTAGTAGGAAACATTCTACCATCCTCTTCCGTCTTGAGTACGACTCCCCTTTCTTCAAACCATTTGATCGTGTTTTGGGGAGGAAACTGATACAAAGACTTTTTTAAAAACTGTTTGCCTCTAGGATATTTTGTTATCAACTCAGGCACATCAAAACAAGCATGTGTTACATTGCATCTACCACCACCAGATACTTTTACTTTCTGTAAAAGCTTACCAGTTTTTTCATATAGGGTAACTGTATCTCCACTATTGACAGAAATATTAGCAGCAGCAAAACAACCTGCTGCCCCACCACCAATGATAGCTATATCCATTACTACTAGTTAGTGCTTTTTTGATTGTGCGTCGACAACGGCAAGAGCTACCATATTCACAATTTGCCTTACACTACTACCTAGTTGTAATACATGTACAGGCTTATTCAATCCTAACAGTATAGGCCCTACAGCTTCTGCTCCTCCTACTTCCATCAATAAATGATAAGCAATATTACCTGCTGCAAGATTAGGGAATATCAAAGTATTTGGAGACTCATCTACAAGGTCAGAAAAAGGATAACTCTCTTTCAATAACTCTTGATTGAAAGCAACACCTACTTGCATTTCACCATCAATTATTAGGTCAGGGTGTGATTTCTTGATACGACTGACTACATTCCTTACTGTTATCGCTTCTGGCGATGCACTACTACCAAAATTAGAATAGGACAGCATTGCGATACGTGGCTTGATATTAAAATGTCCAACCGCTCTTGCCGTTTGCAATGTTATATCTACCAGTTCATCCTCTGTCGGGTTGAAGTTCACCGTTGTATCTGCAAAGAAAAGAGGCCCTTTCTTGGTCAGCATCACATACATACCGGCCACTTTGTTAGACTTATCGTCCATACCTATTATCTCCAACGCCGGGCGTAGTGTGTTAGGATACTGTCTTGTAAGACCTGATATTAAAGCATCTGCTGCTCCCGTCTCTACCATCATACATCCATAATATGGGCGTTGACGCATCATCTTCTTTGCTTCATATAAATTATATCCTCTGCGATGTCTTTTCTCAAAAAACATCTCTCCATACTCTATTCGTTTATCCAACTCCTCATCACTTCTAGGATCAATGATCTCTACATTATCTAACTGTAAACCATTTTCATTTATCAGCTTATTGATCCTATCTTTTCTCCCTAATAGTATAGGTATCGCTATTCCATCATCCTTTACTATCTGTGCAGCTTTAAGCACTTTCAAATTCTCTGCTTCGGCAAATACTACACGCTTAGGGTTTTGCTTCGCTTTGTTTATAATAAAACGTAAGATATTATCATCAGCCCCCAAACGTTTATGTAACTCATTCTCGTAGGCATCCCAATCAGTAATAGGAGATTTTGCCACACCACTTTCTATTGCCGCTTTGGCTACTGCTGGTGCAACTGTAGTGAGCAAACGAGGATCCATTGGTTTGGGAATAATATATGTAGGATCGAAGAATAGGCTCTTCTCATTGTAAGCAACATTCACAATATCAGGAACAGGTTGTTTGGCCAACTCTGCTAGCGCTTTGACGGCTGCCAGCTTCATTTCTTCGTTAATAGTAGTAGCCCTTACATCTAATGCACCGCGAAAAATATACGGGAAGCCTAATACGTTATTTACCTGATTAGGGTAATCGCTACGTCCTGTTGCCATGATCACATCTGGTCTAGCCTCTATGGCATCGTCATAGGCTATTTCTGGGTCAGGGTTAGCTAAGGCAAAAACAATCGGGTCTTTCGCCATACCCTTTACCATATCTTTATTTACTACTCCTCCTTTAGACAGTCCTATAAACACATCAGCACCTTTCATACAATCTGCCAGACTGATATCCTTAGCATCTTGAGCAAATTGACTTTTGTACTCGTCTAAATTATCCCTATCCTTTGTTATCAAGCCTTTACTATCATACATATAGATATTCTCGACTTTAGCACCCAGAGCCAAATATATCTTACAACATGAGATAGCAGACGCACCAGCGCCACTAACAACAATTTTCACCTCACCAATATTCTTTTTCACCAACTCTAATGCGTTAAGCAGAGCGGCGCCTGATATTATCGCCGTACCATGCTGGTCATCGTGCATGATAGGTATATTCAACTCCTCCTTGAGTCGTTTCTCAATTTCAAAACACTCTGGCGCTTTTATATCCTCCAAGTTTACGCCACCAAACGTTGGTTCCATCGCTTTTACCACATTGATGAACTCATCAACCTTGGTGACATTCAATTCAATATCAAAAACATCTATATCTGCGAATATTTTGAAAAGCACCCCCTTACCTTCCATAACGGGCTTCGACGCCTCGGGACCTATATCTCCTAAGCCCAATACTGCCGTACCATTACTTATTACAGCAACAAGATTACCCTTAGCGGTATATCTGTATACGTCATCTACATTTTTGGCTATTTCATTACAAGGCTCTGCTACACCCGGAGAATAAGCTAAGGCTAGATCCCTTTGTGTTTTTGTCTCTTTGGTAGAAACAACCTCTATTTTACCTTTTCTACCTTTTTCGTGATATTCTAATGCGTCTTCTTTTCTGATCTTACCTGGCATGTCTTGTATTTTGTAGCATGTAAGTTACTAAATCCACAGACTAGACGCATTTCTATAAAGATTTTTTACAAAACTGATAACGCCACATTTGTATCAGATAGTGTTCGTTGTATTTGCATAAAATGACGTTGCTGATGAGCAATGAGAAAACGGAAGGTGTCACCTAGTTTTAATTTGATAAAAGGACTAATACTAATAGGCGTTTTTAGCTTACCTATGTTTACCTCCTTAGCTTGCTCCAACAAGAATAATAACTCTTGCTCCCCCTTGATAAAATCTTCAAGTACTTTCTCGGCATTCAGATCGGAAGAAGGGCTATAGTCTTTAGGCGCTTTCATATTCTTCTGCTTTTTCCCATATTTTTTAGGATTCATGAGCTTAGTGAAATAATCGCCCATTATACCTGGCTTGAAAGTAACTGAAAAAGGAGCACTGCCCTTCATTGATTTTTTCATTTCAGGAAGGTAGTATCTATTGTAGGCATTCAAATGCTCTAATATTTGTGCTACGCTCCATTTATCCATACCCGGAGTTTCGTTCAGTTCATATGGTGTGCATACTTTTAAGCCTTCTGCACTTTTTATAAGACCATTGACATCTTGACCGAGTTCGGTTAATAATGATATACTATCGAATGTCTGCATTATTCTATTGTTTTAGCAAAAGTAGGTGCTCCTATAATAAGAAACCTTTGTCTAGACCAAGATTATACAGCAGCAATATGCTATAACTTAACAGACCCCAACAATTTACTAAATGTAGAGGCATCAACACCAATATAACTTGCCAGATATTTATGCGGTATCAGGTTGAGCACCTGCGGACTTCTTTGTAGCAATGTTTTAAACTTCTCTTCAGCCCCCATGAGCAATAACTCCTTATACCTTACTAAGGTACCTGACAAAGCTTGTGTTGTAGTCACTTGTACCCAATGATCAAATTCAGGATATTTGACCATCATTTCCTTAAAATCATGATGATACATGCGAAGAAACTTACTTTTAGTTAAAGTCTCATAACCATAAATGGCTGGTTTCTGTAAAAGAAAACTATCTAAGACCCCACCGAAAGATGGCGCGTAAGTAAATATCAAAGTAGCATCCTTATTGTTATGTTGGGCATATATGCGTTGCACCCCTTCTATCACCAAGTAGGCATACTTCTCTGTCTCTCCTACAATGGTCAATTGTTGCTTTCTACCCACTTCATAGTATTTCCAATAAGGTTGTAGCTCCTTCCACAAAGCATCACTTAAAGGAACAAACCTATTCAACTCCTGTTTTAGTAGCTCTAAATGGTTCACAATGATTAAAATACGCTGAAAAATGCAAGATTTATGCACAGCTTGTTTACAATTTTAATTTTGGCATGATATTTAGTGATTTATTTAATATAAAGCCACGAATTATGAAATATCAAGTAAAACTAAACAGTATAGAAGATGCTGATGAATATTTCTTAGTAGCTAAAGACAGACTACTAGACGTGAATGAGTGGAACAGTATACTAACCGACAACTACAATACCTTTGCGCTAACCAATGCACAAGGACAAAAATTGCACCGCGATGCCCATTGCGGAGACATGATAAAAGCAAGTATTGAGTTGAACAATACAAGAAAAGACAGATGGTTGCATATTGACAAAATTCAATATGATAGCTACCCTGATATTAATGCAGAAGAAATATCAATGAATCTACAACTGAGTTATTCCCCGTCTGGTAATGGTGTAGATCTATCGAAATATAAGGAAGAAGACCGCTACCTTACTGTTGTTATTAACAGAACACAAGCATTGGTCACAATAAAAAACACAGCAACAGCAAAGGATACATTATTTGATATACCCACTAAAAACATTGACCAACTGCTAAAAGGCATCTTAACGATCAGTGAATATTCAGCTTAATATTACCTTCTTGTTATCCAGCTATCAATTAATACCATAGGAAACACTTTTCTACTCAAGTTATTAATCGGACATTTGCGACCACATTTGACCGATGAAGACGGAACGTTTTATTTTACTATTACTTGCCGCAGTAAATTTTACTCATATCATGGACTTCATGATAATGATGCCTCTTAGCAATGTACTTATCCCCTATTTTGATATCTCTACACAACAGTTTTCTTTTTTAGTTGCAGCTTACTCCGTTAGTGCAGCAGTATCTGGCCTAACAGCAGCTTTCTTTGTAGATGGTTTTGATAGAAAAAAGGTACTTATCGTTGGCTATACAGGTTTTATAGTAGGCACCAGCCTCTGCGCTGTTGCTCCTACCTATTACTTACTACTATCTTCAAGAATTGTTGCCGGTTTGTTTGGCGGGCTTATTGGAGCACAAATATTATCCATAGCGTCGGATCTTGTACCTTACGAAAGAAGAGCGCACGCTATTGGTGTTATCATTACAGCGTTTTCTATTTCCTCTGCCTTTGGTGTACCCTTTGGACTAAAGATGTCTGATCTTTTCTCTTGGCATGCACCTTTTATTATAGTAGCAGCTATGGCAATCATCCTGCTTCCTCTATTAATAAAATATGTGCCTAACATGACGGGACATATAAACCCTAAGGATCTCAATAACAAACCAAAGCTTTTTGATGTTTTCAGAGCTATTTTAACCGATAGAAATCAGGTAATAGCATTATTGGTAACAGCTACATTGATGGGGCAATTTATCATTATTCCATTCCTTACTTCTTATATGGTATTTAATGTAGGCTTTACAAATGCACAGATACCCTATATATATTTAGTAGGTGGTATATCTACAATGATGCTTTCCTCTCCTATTGGCAGGCTTGCAGACAGGAAAGGCAAGTTCAAAGTATTCACAGTAATGGCATTGGCCTGTGTAGTACCAATTGCATTAATAACCAACATGCCGCGCACACCTTTTTACTTTGTACTTGTAGTAACAGGCATTTGGTTTGTACTATCTACAGGGCGTGCCATAGCGGCTCAGGCTATGGTTACAGAAGTAGTTCCACCAAAAACAAGGGGCAGTTTTATGAGTATTAATGCAGCAGTACAACAACTGGCTGTAGGAATCTACTCTGCCCTGGCAGGTTTTATCGTTTATAACGATAGTGCTAACAAAATATACAACTATAGCATAACAGGTGTTATAGCTATTGGTATTATATTCATTTGCTTTACGCTTGCCTATTACTTGAACAAGGCTATTAATAAAAAGTTGAAAGCGGCGGCTAACTCTTAACTATTTTTTGGTGATAATAAGTATCATTATTATCATCTATCAATTGGATATTGTATGTTCCGCTACTAAGGTGAGTCACTCCTATTTCATTTCTGCCAGGTGACAGTACACGTTTTAAAACCTCACTGCCTGTTATCTTATCAGAGATCCTTGCTAAGAGTTTCTTATCTGTTCTGTTCGTTATAAATATTTTCTTGTTCATAGTTGCTATATCATTTATCAAGTGGTGCTACTTATAAATGTACATTAGAATGTATTTCTAAGATATCCCCAAAAATTGGTATTTCCATATCCGTACCTGTACGGATATTACACTTAGCATCTCGCCATTTTGCGTTTCTTTCCTATTACTCCTTTAGCTTGCATTTTTTCAATATACTCATCTGCCAACGGCACTTTACAGGAAGTGCCATTCATCTCTACTTTTACTTTTCCGATTTTTTTAGCAGCCTTTAATGCTTCATCGGTAAGGCTTTGCACATAACCACCAACAGATATTATAAAGCTATTCATAGCATAGCTTACTCTATTTTGCCCATTATGTACTTCTTTTTCCGCCTTCTTTAGTAGTTGCTTTATTATTTTGAGGTCTATTTCTTCATCCTGTTTTATAGATAACACGCTACTCATGGTAGCCCAGCCTGTCGCTACTAGCTTCTCATCCTTTGCTTCTATCCATTCTAAAGCCAATTCCCACCCATATCTACTTTCAGCAGCTATCCATGGCACAGCATATTCGCTTAGCATATGCCAATTGGCTTTTTTCGCCCATTTTTTCAATTGAGCTTTGGTTATTTTTTCTTCATCGGCTATTAAGCTAGCCAGATACATTGCATCTGATATTCCTGTATCAAATAGGGCTATTGACAACTCATGATCCTTCTTTATTTTCTTCTGGATCTTTTTTAGGTCCCCGACCTTAACACCATACATTGGCTCTTGAGCACCATGGTTCTTAAACACCTTTTTAGTGGCATCATTTCCATATTTTTTTAGCTCATCTACTATATTTTCTACAGTCATTATTAATATCTTTATATGTATAGTATCTTATACTTCTCAATTTAAGATACTCTCACGACGTTATCAAAATTTAGTTTATGGTAAAAAAAGCTTTTCTTTTAGCAGCTTTGTATTTTGGAGCAACACATGCTTTTGCGCAAAAGTCTGAGGATAGATCTGTACAACTTACAGCAACAGTACAGAACAGCCCAGCCAAAGTAACGCTTTCTTGGACCTTGCATCCTAATGCTACCGGTTATACTATTTTCAAGAAAGCAAAGAATGGCATTGCGTGGTCCTCTATAGGAAACGTAGGCAGTAGTATTAACCAATATGTTGATAACAATGTAACTGTTGATTCTGCTTATGAATACAGAGTGTTAAAGACAGCCAATAGTCCATCTCCTAACGGCGAAGGATATATCTATGTTGGCATTAATGCCAAACCCATACACAACAGAGGTACGATCTTATTACTTGTTGACAATAACTTTTCTACCACTTGCCAAACAGAGCTAACAACATTAATGGAAGATATCAGTAGTGATGGGTGGGCTGTATTGAGAAAAGATTATGACAGAACAGCTACAGATGTCACCATAAAAAACTATATCAAAACTACTTACCAGAGCAACTCTTCGCTAAGTGCGGTATACATTATAGGTCACTTAAAAGTACCCTATAGTGGAAATTTAGTACCGGATGGGCATGACCCCGACCATAGAGGCGCCTGGCCTGCAGATATTTACTATGCCGACATGGATGGTAACTGGACTGATAATAGCATTAATAATACCAGTGCCAACAGAGCTGCTAATAAAAATATCCCAGGAGATGGCAAATGGGACCAAAGTGGCCTACCAAGCAATACCGAACTACAAATTAGTAGAATTGACTTCTATGACATGCCACTATTTGGTAAAACGGAGACCGAATTAATGAAAAGCTACCTTAATAGGGCACACCAATACAAACAGGGCAATATTACAGTGACTAAAAGAGCGTTAATAGATGACAATTTTGCTTCTTACGACGAAGCTTTTGCAGCTAACGGATGGAGAAATTTTTTTCCCTTAGTAGGCTCAACTAATGTAAAAAAGGTAGATTTTGTTGGGACTTTAAAATCTAGTTTCTATCAATGGGCATACGGCTGTGGTGCAGGCTCATACAAAAAGGCATCTGGCATAGGGTGGACAGATAGCTTTGCCAACAATAACACCAATGCCATTTTCACCATGATGTTTGGTAGTTATTTCGGAGATTGGGATAATCAAAATAACTTCTTAAGAGCTCCTTTATGCTCCAGCACTCCCGCACTCACTAGTTGCTGGGCTGGTAGACCTAACTGGTTTTTCCACCATATGGCTCTTGGCGAGCATATTGGTTACTCTAGCTTTATTTCTCAAAATAATGGTGGTATTTATTCGCCTACAGGCTTTTTTAACACAGGTGTTCACGTAGCCCTACTTGGCGACTTGACGCTCAGGACCGATTATATGAAACCTGCAAGCAATCTACAGGTGAATAACGTTGCTGGAAAAGGAGCAGTACTCAGCTGGACGGCTACTACCGAACCTAATACTATTGGTTACTATGTCTACTCCTCCACCTCAAAATATGGCACTTATAATTTAGAGTCGCCACTAGTAACAGGTACCAGTTTTACTGACTCTGTAGGTATTAACGGACCCAATTGGTATATGGTAAAAGCGGTAAAAGTAGAGCAAACTCCTTCTGGCAGTTACAATAATTTAAGCCTGGGAATCAAGGATTCTAATAGTATTATTTACCCTAACCTAAATATCAATAGTCTTTCTATTACCAACAACCTTACCCTTTACCCTAATCCTGCTAAAAATGAGCTTAATATTTCATTTGCCTCAAACCAAACTGAAAAAGCCAACTTAACTATTTTAAACATTATAGGTCATAAAATGGCAAAATTTGAGCAAGTAACAATAGACAAAAACACACCTTATAGAATAGATATAAGTCAATACCCACGAGGTATATATTTACTACAACTAGAGACTCCTAATGAATCTCTTACTAGAAAATGGATAAAAGCTAATTAAGCTAATATTTATAGATAATATGAAGAGTTTTTTTGTATTTTTATTCACCAAATTATACAGCTATACAATTGATTAATATGAAAAAAGCATTGATAATATCTTCTATTATTGCAATTACAGCAACAACTTTTACTTCATGTAAGAAAAACTACGAGTGTGAGTGTGAAAAAAGTAAGGACGTAGTTGAAATGTATACTGTTAATGCATCTAACATAATAGATGCTCAAAAGAATTGTGATAAGCATGGCTTAGAAGGCGAATGCGAGATCAAATAAGCTTTAAACTAAACGACTAAAAAGCAGTATGGAAAATCCATACTGCTTTTTTTATGGAGTCATATAATGAAAATGGTAGAAACAAAAAAAGCGCATAGTTAAACTAACTATGCGCTTTAAAATATTTACTAGACTTAGGTTTTATCTGAGCATTGTTACGTTACCTTGGTAGTTTTCTCTAGTACCATTTCCAAATGTTACGTTTATCAAATAAACATATACACCTTGAGGTTGTAACTCACCATTCACTTTACCATCCCATCCTCTACCATCTGTAGCATCAGTTTCGAATATAATCTCACCCCAACGGTTGAATATCTTCATATCAAACTTACTCACATTACTTGATAGTAATTGACGAGGCAAGAAATAGTCATTCTGACCATCACCATTAGGGGTGAAGATGTTTGGTATGTTTACAAAACAGTTTTTCTTAACCTCAACAGAGTCCGTAGTCTTACAACCCTTGATATCTACAGTAAGTGCATATACACCAGGAGTACGAATCAATGCATTTGGAGTAGCATCTTTTGTAGGTGTGTTCCAAGAGAATTTAGCATCCGGATTGCTCACGTTAAATCTATCTGTGATATTAACCGGAATTCCGTTAGGACAAATAGAGGTATCTTTTCCTAGGTCAACCACAGGATAAGGGTTAACATCGATAGGTATTGTTTTAGACACTGTAGGACAAATACGGTAAGTAGCTTCTAACTGAACATTATAAGAAGTTTTAGGCTTTTCATATACGTGACGTACATTTAGTACACTTGGCAAAACAACGCCATCATCGAATGTCCATGTAAAACCTGTATTACCTTGCGGAGAATAAGTACCACTGAAGTCAATAGCATCTCCTACACAGATATTAGTTAATGAAGCTGTAAAGTCAACTGAACCTGTTGAGTCTACTACAATTGTACGTCTAGCAGTATCCTTACATCCAAGATAATCTTCTAAGAATAGAGATACGGTATAAGTACCAGGCTTGATGTAAGTATATACATCATCAAATGTTTTTCCGGTATCTCCATTGCTATAATCCCATGTATATATAGGCACAGTACCAGGAGTAACAACCGAGGTATTAGTTAACGTTATTAATGTACCCTGACAGATACTATCATCATCAACAGTAAAACCTGCAGTGATCGGGTGAACTAATTGTACAGTTTGAGTTGCAGTATCAGAACATTCACCATTCGAAGCTATAAGTGTGATAGTGAATGTACCTTGAGACGTGTAAACGTGTGTTGGACTTCTTTGAGTAGAAGAATTACCATCACCAAAAGTCCAGTTATTTATTCTAGGTTTACCCGGATCTGTGTTACCAACAGTATTATTAATCAAATTCACAGTATCAGAACCACAACCAAATGTAGAGTCTGCCTTAAAAGCTGCTACAACCGGACTGTTAATACCTGCTGTAAAGTATGTAGTATCTGAAGAACAACCATTAGTAGTTAAAGCAAACATGTACCATTGACCAGCAGCTGCAGGGGTGATCAAATTAAGTGGTAAAAAGTTATCTGTAGTAGATGCAGTTTGACCACTAGGACCACGCCATTCGAATGTACCACCACCAGGTATGTTGGTATTCATTCTTAAAGTATCATTATATCCAGGACATACAGGACCATCTTGAGTTACTGTAGGTTTGTTAGGAATATTATCAATATTTACAGTAAATGATTTAGTATAAACACAAGCACCACGTGTTGCAGTAACAGTGTAAGTACCATTCATTGTCAATTGTGCAGGTGTTCTTACAGGGTTTTGAACATTTGAAGTCCATCCATTAGGGCCTGTCCAGCTGTAGGTTGTATTAGGGAATGTATATGCATTTAGTTTCAAATCACGGAATCTACAAGCAGGAGTATCTGCCCATGCTTCAAAATCCAAATCACAGGTATCACGCTTGAACTGAAAGTCCATTACAACACCATTAGAATTTAGTTTTGTTTGATATATTCTTAAATCACTAATTGTTCCCGGACTATTCTGATAATCAATTTGAGCACCTGCTTGTATACCACTTGTAGGGATAGAGGTACTAGATAATTGACCATTTGTAGTAATAAATGCAGTAGTAGCAGCACCACAAGGACCTACATAGTTGCTTAAGTTAGCAGCAGTTAAGTTGATAGGAGTGCCACCCAAAGAAAACTCGATCGAGTCTGAACTTTGTAACTCATAAAATCTAGCTCTTGCGTGCGTTATTGCAGGTGAAAACTGGTATCTATAACCAGAAGCCCCTGCCGAACCAATATAATATGGTGCTAATCCACAAACAACAGTAGTAGTAGAAGGAGAACCGATTGGAGTTACAGTAACATTAACTCCTCCATAGTTTACGGTACCAGAAGTGTGTGTTACAAATAAGTATTGTGCATTTGCAACAGTGCCAAATGTAACTAAGAGAATCAGTAAGTATAATACTTTTCGCATTATATAGCTTTTTATTAATTAAGACTTAAAATATTCCAGAGCGCGGGTTTCAAAGTAATACCCTCTCCAAAATTAGACGAAAAATTACTCAAATAAGTTGGGTAAAGCAAATTGTTTTTTTACAGTTTGTGGTAATATTGTTCTTATTTTCGGACAAGATAAGACATTATATTAGCAGTAATGAAGTTTTTAATAGTTGGACTAGGAAATATAGGCGCAGAATATGACAGCACAAGGCATAATATCGGGTTCGATGTAGCAGATGCCTTTGTGATAAAACACGAAGGAACTTTTGCTCCTGATAGATATGCAGATGTTGCTAAATGTAAGTGGAAAGGAAGAACATTTGTAGTGGCAAAACCTACTACATACATGAATCTGAGTGGCAAAACAGTAAAATACTGGATGGAAAAAGAAAAAATTGCCTTAGAAAACATCCTAATTATAGTAGACGACCTTGCCCTACCCTTAGGCAAACTCAGAATAAGAGGAAATGGTAGTGATGCAGGACATAACGGGCTAAAACATATACAAGAAACACTACAAACAGCAAAATACCCCCGACTCAGATTTGGCATAGGAGATGATTTTCCTAAAGGCAAACAAGTAGATTTTGTATTAGGAAAATGGACCAATGAAGAACTGGAAGTATTAAAAACTAAAATACCTGATTGTGTTGATGCTATTGAAACATTTGCTACTCAAGGCATTGCAAGGGCTATGAATGCTTACAACAAATAGCTTTTTTATTACACTGAAGATAAGTTTTCAGTTTTTTTCCTTAATATTGCTCCTGCAATATCTACGTCTATGAAATACTAAGCGGGGTTTGGTTGCTCAAAACCAAATCCATAACTCCACGAGGCTTTAAATAATATCCGTCTGCAATACCGCAGACTGTATTTCATTTTATCAATTTTCAATATTTAGAAATGTCTTCACGTAGACCATTGTTGGCTCGTACAACATATATCATTCAATCATTTAAAGAAGCCCTACAGGGCAAAGAAAAAGAATACACTACAGGTAGTATCAACCGCGCCATCTTTATGTTATCAGTACCTATGGTACTGGAAATGGTGATGGAGTCACTATTTGCCGTGGTCGATGTCTTTTTTGTAGGTAAGCTAGGTGTCAATGCAGTGGCTACTGTTGGTTTGACGGAATCCGTTATCACACTAGTATATTCTGTAGCCATAGGCTTAAGCATGGCTGCAACTGCAATGGTGGCACGCCGTATAGGCGAAAAAAAGGCAGACCAAGCATCACATACCGGCATACAAGCCATATATGTAGGTATTGCTTTCAGCGCAGTAATAGGTCTATTCGGCGCCATATTTGCCAAGGACATCCTGAGGCTAATGGGTGCAGATGCCGAACTAATTGCAGAAAACTACATGTACACTCGTATTATGATGGGTAGCAATGTGGTTATCATGCTTTTATTCCTTATCAATGGAGTATTTAGAGGTGCTGGTGATGCCTCTATTGCCATGCGTTCTCTTTGGTTGGCCAACGGTATGAATATTATCCTATGCCCTACTTTGATATATGGTATTGGCCCCATACCTGCGTTAGGATTAACAGGTGCTGCCCTTGCTACTACTATTGGTAGAGGTATTGGAGTTTTATATCAATTGTATCATCTATTCAAGGGCAATGGTATTATTAGAATACTACCAAAGCACTGCCGTATAGATATACCGATCATAAAAAATGTTTTAAAAATATCAGCCGGAGGAACAGCACAGTTCTTGATCAACTCGGCTAGCTGGATATTTTTAGTACGTATTGTCTCAAGATTCGGTAGTGATGCTCTGGCTGGATATACCATAGGGATCAGGGTAATTATCTTCACCTTACTTCCTGCATTTGGTATGGCCAATGCTGCCGCTACTTTGGTAGGGCAAAACTTAGGTGCTAATCAGCCCGATCGTGCAGAAAAATCGGTCTGGAAAGCAGCCAACTACAATATGCTTTTCTTAGGAATTATTGCTGTGGTGTTTTTCACTTTTGCTACTCCTATCATTGAAATATTTACCCATAAAGAACAAGTTGTCAACTATGGCGTACAGTGTTTAAGATACATAAGCCTTGGATATATATTCTATGGCTTGGGTATGGTATTGGTGCAGTCCTTCAATGGAGCAGGTGATACTAAAACACCTACGATCATTAACATTTTTGGCTTTTGGGTATTTCAGATACCTCTGGCTTATGTATTATCCATCACCTTCGACCTTGGCCCTACAGGTGTATTTTTAGCCATTGCCATTGCTGAGAGTGTTATTGCTACCGCGGCAATAGTACTCTTCAAGAAAGGGAAATGGAAAAACACAAAAGTATAATTGATCACTATAGCTACACTTAGTGTAGTATATGTATATTTGTACGGGCTTTCAGGACGCCCGTCCCACAAAAGATGATATCACCTGCTTGTCTAAGTAATAACAACGACATATTCTTTATTAAATTTCAACCAACTAGTGGGAAGTGGTGCTTTAGAAATTTTATATAAGATATGAATCGTTTACAGGAGTTGAAGATCAAAGCTTCACTACTCAGGAAACAACTTAGGTCTCCCGAACAACAACATCAAGAAAAAGCCGCTAAGCGCTTTTTACAACTACCCTTTCATCAGTATAGCATCTTAGAAGATGTTTTGAAAGATGTAGACTTCTATCAATTAAAACATGCCTACTGGGTGCTTGCTATAGAAAACAATCATGAAACTTGGCAGCAGTATAGAGATACTATAATCAAGGAGGATTGTATGTATATAGGCAACAGTTCTGCATTTCTGAATGTTTGGTATGCTAACTACGAAGAGGCTAAACAACATCAAAACGCTCAAGGAGGATACTTGTTGCAATACCGTAAGGACTATTTCATTTGTACAGAAGAGTTAATAAAGGAACTTGACTTAGCCCTATTCAAAAAAGAATGGGAAGAGATCGGCTACGATTGGGCACAACCCAAAAGTAAAGCTGCATGGAATATTATATTCAAAGCGGCTAAGAAAAACTACTTGGCTCGATGTCAAAAAACAGCATCACCAAAAGCAGCCAGTAAAACTAAAAGACCTGACTGGTTGAATATATAATAAACATAAAAAAAGCCCCGAATGATCGGGGCTTTTAGTTATGGTTGTATTTTCTTCATGTAAATGGTATCGCCCGTAAGCCCTTCTGCAGTCACTACAGGATAATATCCATCTCGAGTGATCTCCATTTTCAACACAGGACATTTAGCAGTACTCTTTGAAGAGAAGTAGGTTTCGAAATAGCCGTTGCTGTCTACATACACTACACGCTCATCTTTTATTTTGCCCGCGAGTGCGCCATAGCTACGTATCTTAACACTATCGATGGCCTTGTTAGAGTTGTCGTCTGTGATATAACCATATGCACGGGTATTGCAATTGCTACAAGCAGCAAATACAACACTAGACAATAAAATAACTATTATACTTCTCATCCAAATAAGCTTTACTAGTCCTGTTGATGGAAAGGATAACGATAATCAGTAGGCGGCACTAAAGTTTCCTTTATCGTTCTAGCACTCAACCAACGGTAAAGGTTTAGAGAAGAACCTGCCTTATCGTTAGTACCCGATGCGCGAGCACCACCAAATGGCTGCTGTCCTACTACTGCACCTGTTGGTTTGTCATTGATATAGAAGTTACCTGCTGCATCTACCAGCTTGCGTGTCATCAACTCTGCTGCATATCTGTCTTGAGAGAAGATAGCACCTGTAAGTGCATAAGGAGAGGTCGTATTTACCAGATCCAATGTTTCTTCCCATTTATCAGCTTCGTAAGTATATATAGTCAATACAGGGCCGAATATCTCCTCACACATGGTCACATACTTAGGATCTTTAGCATCAACTATTGTAGGCTCTACAAACCAACCCAACTCCTTATCATATTTACCACCGCAGATAATTTCCGCGTCCTTACTTGCATTCACACCATCAATATACTTAGCAATATTATTGAAAGACTTCTCGTCAATAACAGCATTGATGAAGTTAGTAAAGTCATCTACCTTACCCATCTTCATTGTCTTCACCTCAGCTACTAGCTTTTCTTTGATCTCCTGAGCCAAGTTGCTTGGTAGGTAAGCACGGCTGGCAGCAGAACATTTTTGTCCTTGATACTCGAAAGCGCCTCTTGCCAAACCAGCAACAACAGCATCAACACTTGCTGATGGATGTACCATAACAAAGTCTTTACCACCTGTCTCCCCTACTATTCTTGGGTAAGTTTTGTACTTCGCAATATTGTTACCAATTGTCTTCCACATAGTTTGGAAAACGCCTGTAGAACCTGTAAAGTGTACCCCTGCAAAATCAGCATGACCGAAACAGATATCACCAACAGTTGGTCCGTCAGTATATACTATATTAATAACACCATCAGGCAGACCAGCCTCTCTTAGTATTTCTATAAATACGTTAGCGCTGTATATCTGCGTGTTAGCCGGCTTCCATACTACTACGTTACCACACATAGCAGGCGCTGTAGGTAGGTTACCACCAATAGCTGTGAAGTTGAACGGTGTAACTGCCAATACAAACCCTTCTAACGGACGGTACTCCATACGGTTGTGGATGCCATCTACAGAAAGTGGTTGCTCGTTATATATATTACTTAGGAAATGCACGTTGAAACGTAAGAAATCGATCAACTCACATGCGCTATCTATCTCTGCTTGGAAAGCATTTTTACTCTGCCCCAACATTGTAGCCGCATTCATTTTGTAGCGGTACTTTGTAGCTAGTAGATCGGCTGCCTTCATAAATATTGCTGCACGGTGCTCCCAAGGGGTTGCTGCCCATTTTTTACGAGCTGCCAATGCTGCATCAATAGCCTGCTGTACATGCTCACCAGTACCAGCATGCATATACCCTAACAGGTGTTTGGTTTCATGCGGTGGGCGAATTTCTTTCTTATCACCTGTACGCACCTCTTTACCATTAATAAACATAGGTATGTCTACCTCTTTCGATTTTAGCTCGGCTACTGCATCTTGCAAAGCTGCACGCTCTGGGCTACCCGGAGCATAGCTCAATACCGGTTCGTTCAATGGTTCCTCAAAATGGAAATACGCGTTATGCATTTATATCTATTTATATGAATTAAAAATGTGGGGCAAAAATAACCAATTCAGCTATTTATCAGAGTGATATTTGTTACAATAGTATAATTGTGCATTATCTAAGCACAAAGCAGACAATTTTTCTACTTTTGGTACTTAATAATAATAACAAGAGCAATAGATGGCAAAAAAGGGCAAATTCTTTGTATTCGAAGGGATAGACGGTAGCGGCAAAAGCACACAAATAGAACTATTATCTCAAAAACTACAAGACGAAGGACATAAGGTATATAGCACTTGTGAGCCTACCGATGGTCAAATTGGCAAGTTCATCCGTAGTATATTAAAAGGTGAAAATAAAACCGATGAGCAAACCATAGCTGCACTATTTCTTGCCGACAGGCTGGATCATCTACACAATGAGGAGAACGGCCTACTTAAAAAGATAGAAGAAGGCTATATCATCATCTGCGACAGGTATTATTTCAGCTCCTATGCTTATCATAGCGCACATGTACCGTTAGACTGGGTAATAAAAGCCAACTCTTTGCCTGCCAACCTTTTAAAGCCTGACCTAAACATATTTCTAGACCTAGCCCCTGAAAAAAGCATGGAACGCATCACTAAAGGGCGCGAAAAGCTGGAACTGTTTGAGAATCTGGATAGGCTAACCACTACACGTAAACAATTCTTTCATGCTTTTGAGGTATTGAAAGAAGAAGAAAATGTGGCGGTGATAAATGCAGACAATCCTGTAGACACAATAGCTACAGAGGTATGGCTTGCAGTACAACCATTACTATAAATAGCAAAGCCCTCCCATAGGAAGAGCCTTTACATATTGTTTATATTAGTTTTACTATCTGCTTATCACAAGTTTTTGTGCTTCACTACTACCTGCCTGTACTATATGTATATAATAAGTACCATTGCTTAAGGTTGTTGTATTTACCTCCAGTTGCTTCCCTGTCCACTTATAAGTGACACTAGACATTTGCCTGCCTGTTATGTCATATACATAAATAGCAGCACTTCCAGCAGTCCCCGTTGTTATATACACCCTATCTTGAGCCGGATTGGGATAAAGAACTACCGCTCTATCCTGTTCATATTGAGCAATAGACAAGGTAGATGGGTCTGAGATACGTATACTATCCAACAGTAAATAGCCACCATTATCAACGTAAGCACCGAAAGCAAACCTTATATTGCTATTGCCTGATAGGCTGCTAAGGTCATAAGTTGCTACTTCCCATTTGACATTCTTTTTGTCTAGTGGCGGGAAAAAATCTTCAGTACTAGCTATAATGCTATCTACCCCCCATAAGCCCCAAGTGTTAAGTCTACTCCACCCATTACCAATATTGTAATGCAAATGCAACTGTGGCACAGCAAAGTTTTTACGTACTGTAGCTACTTTAAAGGACAGTACAGGTTTGTTGATCTTTGTCAAATCAATAGCTACGGTCTCTATAGAACCGCTATCCAAACCAAAAGTATCATCCTTATCCACATAAGCACAACCCGTGTTATTAGCCCCCAAGCTATCACTGTGCTTCCATTCCACACCATGTGTAGCATCTATGGTCCAGCTACTAGGCAATGCTGTGTCAAAGTCCTCTACAAATATGGTTTGCGCTGTAGCTACCACAATATTAAGCGTTGCAACAAGTGTTATATATATTATCTTTTTCATGCTTGTATTTTTATTCTACTATAACACTCTATTTATTAATAAAGAACTGCTTAGTAGCCACAACACCTTCTTGTTCTATATATATATAATAAGCACCACTACTTAAAGAAGTAGTATTGACCTCTAATCGCTGCCCTGTTCTCTCATAAGTGACACTAGACATCTGCCTGCCTGTTATGTCATATACATAGGCACTTACCCCTTTATCATTCTGCATATCTATATATATGCTGTTTTGTGCGGGATTAGGATATAATCTATACTGACTAGCATTCTCTATTGTAGCAACTGTTGTAGTAGCCGTATCATCAAAAAAGCGAACATTGTCTATATATAATATATTACCGTTTTGAGATTTGCACTCCAGCGCAAACCTTATTTCTTGATTACTACTTAAAGATGAGATATCTATAGTCTTGGTTAGCCATTCTCTATTAGTAGGCACAAAGGCTACCGATTTATTGGGAGCCGTTCTTAATTTGTTTTCTTTGAAACTATCCAGCACTATCCAAGTACCATTATTACCAACCTGGTACGAGATACGTAGCTCATCCGAAGGCTTACCAGCACGCTGGGTGTAGGCATACTCAAAAGCAAGCGTAGGCTTAGCGGCGGTAGACAAGTTGAGCCAAACTGTACTCAACCCATAAAAACTACCAGATACATTAAGGGAAAAATTATCAAAGAAAGCACTTGAAGTACTATTAAAAGCCCCTACAGCAACACTTCTTTGCCAATCGGTATTCTTATCAGTACCTGTTCTATCCCAGTCTTGAGGAAAAAAGGCATTCCCTTCAAAGTCTTGAGTATAAGGCAAGGCATATATTTTCTTGTCGTGTATCCACAGATCGTCCAGCAATAGCCACCCTCCATTTAGACAATCTGCCTCGAAAGCAAAGCGAATATTGGTATTGCCTGCCACCTTAGCCAGGTCGAAAACCACATCTTGCCATTCCACACAGCCATTATTATTGGGGAAGCAAGGCCCCGTAGTGTTAATGATATTATCCGTATTCCACTCGCCCCAAGAGGATAGTTTCTGCCAAGCGCCACCGGCTACTGAATAATATATATATAGATTGGGCGACATAAAGTTGTTACGAATAGAAGCAACCTTAAAAGATAATGTAGGCTTGGGAACGGTAGTGAGATTAAAACTTGTCGTTATCAACTTACCCTTGGTACCGCCAGAGGAACTAGATTGATCTACCATAGCACAGCCTGAGCCACCAGTGCCTAAACTCCCATTGTGTGCCCATGTAGCCCCTGCCGAAGCATCAATCGTCCACCCCGCGGGAAGTGAGCTATTAAAATTGGTTGAAAAAATAGTTTGCCCGTAACACTGCTCACTCAAGGAAGAACATATAGCTAATAAGCTGAATAGTAATACTTTGCGCATATATAATGATTTAGTAATTGATCAAATAAGCTTGTAAGGGGTATCAACAACTAAGACTTCATCGTTTTGCCATACAAACATAACTTATTGATAAAAAACGCAGTTATACATATGCGGGTATTAATTGTACTTTTGAATATTTATAAGCTCCCGATGGGAGAAAATATCTATTTCAAATAAATTATTGTTTAATTTTTGTTTGATAATAAGAATATGTTTACCTTCGCACTCCATTAAAATTTCTATTAACAGGAGCAAATGCCTACAATACAACAATTAGTACGTAAGGGTCGTAAACAAATCGTTACAAAGTCTAAGTCCCGTGCTTTGGACGCATGTCCACAACGTCGTGGTGTATGTACTCGTGTATACACAACCACTCCGAAGAAACCGAACTCAGCACTACGTAAAGTGGCTAAGGTTCGTTTAACTAACAAGATCGAGGTTATCGCATATATTCCGGGTGAGGGTCACAACTTACAAGAGCACTCTATCGTTTTGATACGTGGTGGTCGTGTTAAAGACTTACCAGGTGTACGTTATCACATCGTTCGTGGTGCTTTAGATACTGCGGGTGTGAAAGATCGTAAACAAAGCCGTTCTAAATACGGTACTAAGAGAGCAAAATAAATTAAATAACAACTAATATAAAAGCCAATCTTTAACGATGAGGAAGGCACAAGCTAAGAAATTACCTTTAGCACCAGATCCAAAATTTAACGACAAGCAAGTAACACGCTTTGTAAACTGCCTAATGCAAGGTGGTAACAAAAGCATCGTTCTTCGTTCTTTCTACGATGCATTAGACAAAGTAGAGAAAATGACTGGCGAGAGTGGATATGAGACTTGGAAGAAGGCGTTAGTAAACGTTACTCCAGCAGTTGAGGTACGTAGCCGTCGTATTGGTGGTGCTACATTCCAAATACCTGCAGAGGTTCGTCCTGACCGTAAAATATCTCTAAGCATGAAATGGTTGATCCGTTTCAGCCGTGAGCGTAATGGTCGTACGATTGCTGATAAATTAGCTAACGAGATCGTAGCAGCTAGTAAAGGTGAAGGTGGTGCAGTGAAGAGAAAAGAAGATACACACCGTATGGCAGACGCGAACAAAGCGTTCTCTCACTTCAGAATCTAAGTACAACAATACTTTATATATCAAAGCCTGCTCTACTCGAGTGGGCTTTTTTGTGTGCTTACTACCCTGCTGTATCGTTTGTATCACTGTATCGTTCGTATCGCTGTATCGTTTGTATCGTTGTATCGTTGTATCGTTGTATCGTTGTATCGTTTGTATCGTTGTATCACTGTATCTTTATAATAAAATTACCTGTAACCCTAAACTGGTTTAAGAATCTCGAGATATAAGTGTTGTGGCGAGATGCTGGAATATATTCAGCATGACTCATATTATATACCCCTGTAACGGATGTAATGATACAAAACCATTCACTCTCCCGTCATTGCGAGCGAAGCGTGGCAATCTCGTAACAATAAGAAAAGAGGGTGTTTTCACGGGGTTGTACTAATGTAAGTGTAATAGTACTTTACAGTACAAATACACCTATGGAAAAGAAGAATTATAATGAGGAGTTTTTAGAATTATTGAAAAAAAATAATAACAGTAATTCTTATTCAAATAGGCAACTAAATAACAATGGAACAAAAATAACGATAAGTGGGATTACAATAGAAGAGCATATTATTATAGATAAATCAATTGGTGATATAGAATTTACAGCTTGTACATTTAAAGATGTGAAATTTCATAATTGTGGTCTAAGCGAAACAAGCTTTACCATATGTAATTTTTATAATTGTGCTTTTTATACATCATACTTTGAATATGTAAACTTTACATCATGTTATATAATTAATACAAGAATTGATAGTTGTCAATTTGATAAATGTACATTCTCTGACACAATTATCACTGAAAGTTATAAATTCAGTAATTCAGAACTTAACAGAATTTATAATGCTATTAATTTTACCAGTTTTAACGAGTGTAACTATTATCAGACTTCAATAATAGATGCTGAAATATTTAACACAAATTTTGTTGGTATTAATAAAGAAGTCCTTCCCGTATTAACAGAATTAACAATTAGAAGGACAAGATTAACTAAAAATGTATTCTCAGATATAGACCTAACAGATTCTGTACTTACTGAATGTGAAATAATAAACACATCATTTATAAATACATTATTAACTCAAAAAACATTAAATAATATAAAACAAACAGAGAATAGTAGTTGCTTCATTGATTTACAAACCATACTTAAAAGCGACATCAACGAAGAAACGTTTAAACTATTCGGCGTACATGGGTTTGACCCAAAAGGTTATATAAAAGACTTAGTAACAGAAATGAAGTTTCAATCAGTATTTATCTCCTATAGCTTTGAAGACAAAGAATTTGCCAGAGCATTGAGCCATATACTTATGACAAGAGGTATTAAGTCCTTCTTCTGGGAGCGTGATGCACCTGGAGGCAGAAGGCTTAAGAAGATAATGTATGAGAATATACATAGCCACGATAGGCTACTATTCATAGCTTCTAAGAACTCTCTTAAATCAGAAGCTTGCCACTACGAGCTCAACGAAGCCAGAGAGAAGCAGAATAAGGAATGGAAGGATATATACTTCCCTATACATATTGATAGCTACTTGTTTGAAGTACACAAAGAAGATATACCACGTAAACACAGAGATGCCTTTTGGGAGAATATAGAAGAGGTTAAGGAGTTTAACTCCAAAGACTTTAGCAGCTTCAAAACCAAAGAAGATTATAAGTCAAAAGAGTTTGAAGAAGCTGTAGTGCAACTAATAAAAGACCTAAAACTGTAACGATACAGCGATACAAACGATACAGTACTATCAAGGCTTGTCATGTCGAACCTTGTGTGAGACATCTCCCTAGCAACTACGGGCAGCTTACCTACCCATTAAGGATATATTTCGCATGGCTCAATATGACATACTACTATTTAGCATCACAAAGACTGCCACGATACAGTGATACAAACGATACAGTACAATCAATGCTTGTCATGTCGAACCTTCTGTGAGACATCTCCCTAGCAACTACGGACAGCTTACCTACCCATTGAGGAGGTATTTCGCATGGCTCAATATGACATACTACTATTTAGCTTCACACAGACAGTAGTGATACAGCGATACAAACGATACAGTACTATCAAGGCTTGTCATGTCAAACCTTGTGTGAGACATCTCCCTAGCAACTACGGGCAGCTCACCTACCCATTAAGGAGATATTTCGCATGGCTCAAAATGACATACTACTATTTAGCTTCACACAGACTGCCACGATACAGCGATACGAACGATACAGTACAATCAATGCTTGGCAGCACAGTAGTACCTAGCCGTATCTATGCGGCAACGAAAATTTGGCTGTACTAAATTTTCGAGTCTTTTCTTTCGTTCTTTCTTTGGACGAGCAAAGAAAGGACAATACTAAACATAGCAGATAGATTTCTTACCATAAAGGGATTCGAAATGACGAACGGTTATTAAACCATAACACACACTTCTTGAGACTGCTTCGTAAGCTCGCAGTGACGAATATCTACTGTAACGAACCAGTAACCTATAACACCACTTCTTTTATATAATAACCAATAAGTACAAGCCCTACTATCACAAATCCAATAGCATACATGCGTAGTTGTGTGCCCGACTTATAAAGCTGGCTGGCCAAGCGTGTATCTCCTTGCTTTTCCTTACTTATTTCGGCAGCTTCATTGTCATAAGCCGAGCCTTGCCTGAATAGAAATATACTAGCCAACAAGGCTACAATACCTAATATGATCAATAGAATGGAACTCATGGCGTATATAGTAGTTTAAATAAATATACGAAAACTACAGCATATGCTTTACCAGTGCAGTTGCCCTTTATAGACAACTACGCCTATTATTGTAAGTATCAGCACAAGTGCCAGCACCCAAATATGCTCTACCGGCACAAAGAAAAAACTAGGCTTAGCCTTAGGGCTTGGCATACCGTGCTGCTCCTCCCACGCCAAGCGCTGACGGCGCCAACGCCTACCCAAAACAGTACAAATAGTTCCACTTATCATTAGCGTAATAACTGCATTATCCGCCCCTTTCAAGTTAAACGCCAAACCATTTACGGCAGCTGTAGCCATCCATACTAAAGGCACTACTACCCCCTTTCCTGAAAATATGAGCATAAATGCTTTTTTCCTCTAAAATAGGAATTGTAGTTAATACCTATCAGTCGCAAGACATCCATGGGCCAACAGTAATTGTAGTAGCTCCTGTAAAATAGAAACGAGGCGCCCATCGCGTTCCTGTTTGCCCTAGCTGTATGCCATCACAGTCCCTACCTGTAGCTTTTACCCATTTCACTCTCATGGTATCTGTCTCCACAGTTGTCCATGAAAAATACCCCAAACATTCTGGTGCTACCCTATCTACACAATACAGATATGTACGCCCCCTTGTAGTTATTTTCACCATACCCGAATCAGCACTTGGTGCTCTTCTGTTGTTTACAACACATTTCTTTATCCCTCTGAATTGGGCAAATATCTGCTCTGCCTTAGTGGTAATATTTCTACCAGGAAGCCTTTTAGAAAATATCGGAGCGTCTAAAAAGCCTGTACCCTCAGGCGTAGGCAGTGGCATATATGGGTAAGCATCCTTCATGCTATCGTTGGGAGATACTTTGCGCAATAGCCTTTCGCCATTGCTCTTTCTTCGCTTATTAGTCGTGTCCACCCATTTTTTTTGATAGTCCTTATTCCATTTATCGAAGTTAAAAGGCAGCCCTGTACTAGCCTTCACCTTGCCTTTATAGGTCATCTTACGATACCTGCCACCATAAGTAGACACCTCAATGCTTGGATTTACAAAAGAGAACCATCGTGTTCTATCACAGCCAGAGTCGGGCTCATACACCGCATACACAAAAGTAGTGCGATAGTTAGGACTATCTATTACAAACGTGCCTCTCAATACCCTACCTTGTATAGCTCTTCTATGGTGTGTACCTGAATCTTTTACTTTTCTAATAAATATACCCGTATCTGGGTCATTAGGCACCCTGATATACATTACCTCATAATTCGGACTATTGTAATCAACTGCTGTATTGTTATATAGCGACGCCGTATCGTTACTTTGATACACTACATTTTCTTCATAGTTAGTAGCAGTATCTGTCGGGTTGCAACTATCGCAAGAAGACATAGCAATAGATAGCAGTAATGGTATGATGAGGAACAATAAATACTTGATAGACCAATGTTTTTTCATGACGTATTGTTTATGGTTGATACACAATATCACAAATCACATTATACAATTACATAATTCATTGAGTTATTTCTGCATAAACTGATTACCCACTATTGTTAGTAAAAACCTTGACGAAAGGGCTGTATTTGCTGTAATTTAGATAATAGAGAAAATATTTTTAAACAAAAGTATAAACATTTGTACAGCTTGTTCAAAAAAGTTGTATGTTTGACCAATAATTACAAAAACTAACACTTAAAATACATTTAGCATGGCAGCAGATGACAAAATGAAAGTATTAAAGCTCGCTCTAGACAAGATCGAGAAGGATTATGGCAAAGGCTCGGTTATGATGCTGGGCGATAAGCAACAGGTAAATATTGAGACAATTAGCACAGGGTCATTAGGGTTGGATGTGGCCTTAGGTGTAGGCGGCTTCCCTAGAGGGCGTATCATAGAGATATATGGACCGGAATCTTCAGGTAAAACAACCATAGCTATACATACCATAGCCGAAGCGCAGAAGAAAGGCGGTATTTGTGCTATTATAGATGCAGAACACGCTTTTGATGCCAGCTATGCACGAAAACTAGGCGTAGATGTAGATAATCTTATCGTATCTCAACCAGACTATGGAGAGCAGGCATTGGAGATCGCAGACCGTCTAATCTCTTCAGGAGCACTAGATGTGGTTGTGGTAGACTCTGTAGCAGCACTAGTACCTAAAGGCGAGTTGGAAGGCGAAATGGGCGACAGCAAAATGGGCTTGCAAGCAAGACTAATGAGCCAGGCGCTACGTAAGCTTACTGCCACTATCAACCGTACAGGCTGTTGCTGTATCTTCATCAACCAACTTCGTGAAAAAATTGGTGTCATGTTCGGTAATCCAGAAACAACTACCGGAGGTAATGCCCTGAAGTTCTACTCTTCAGTACGTTTAGACATCCGCAGAATAGCACAGATTAAAGATGGTGACATTGCCAGCGGTAACCGCACAAGAGTAAAAGTGGTGAAAAATAAAGTAGCTCCTCCATTCCGCATCGTAGAGTTTGATATTATCTATGGTAATGGTATTAGCAAAGTGGGCGAAATTATTGACATGGGTGTAGATCTAGGCATCTTAAACAAGAGCGGTTCTTGGTTTAGCTACGGAGATAGCAAGATAGGACAAGGTCGTGAAGCAGTAAAAACCTTCTTGAAAGACAACCCTGAGGTAATGGAAGAAGTAGAAGCTAAAATACGTGAGCAGCTACAACCTGCCGAGGAAATAGACACAAAAGTAAAGGCCGAAGCATAGGCTAAGCAAAAAATATAGAACGATAAAAAGCTGCACAGTTGTGCAGCTTTTTTTATATAGCACATTCTACCTTACTGTGACATATATATTCATAAAATATAACAGTTTTACTTACAGTTAAAGTGCAATTCAAATGGTGTAAATAAAAATATACCACACCTCCTAACATCATACATACTATTTACGTTACTCCATTTATGGAGTAGAATACTCATAAGTCTATACTAACAGGTAGATGTATTTGGCAGGAAACACTGATATTATTAAAAAATTGGGTTTAGACACTAGAGATACGGAAACAGACTCTGTAGTTTTCTTAATACAAAACTGTATTGAAGGTGACTTAAAAGCTCAACGACTGCTGTACGAGCAATACGCTCCTTTTTTAAAAGGGGTGATCGTAAGGTATATATCTGACACCGAGACCGTAAAAGACCTACTTAACGACATTTTCAGCAAAATATTCATCAAGCTAGATAAATATAAACCCACCGGTGCCTTCAAAGCATGGATACGTACCATAGCTGTGAATACGATCATTGATCATGTTCGTAAAAACATGAAGCATAAGGATACACATTATATAGACTACACAGAACAGGATGTATACGTACCTGATGACATCAACGGCAAAATTGCATATAAAGAGCTATTGCAACTAATACAGGACTTGCCCGATACTCAAAAAACAGTTTTTAATTTATTTGTATTTGAAAACCTAACACATAAAGAAATATCTACGTTACTTACTATAACCGAGAATAATAGTAGGTGGTACTTAAGTGATGCAAGGAAAAGACTTAAAGAAAAACTTGAAAGGCTAATGCCTAAATAAATGAATAACGACAAAAAACATATTGACGACTTTTTCAAAGAAGAGCTAGACAACCACACTGAGCCAATTACCAGTGAGGAATTTAGCCTTTTTGAAGAAACGATAGGCGCTAATAAGAAACGTCGGTTCATCAACCCTAAGTACTTAAAATGGCTGCCTTACTTAGCAGGGCTTTCGGCTGCTGCTGCTGTAGGTTATGTAGCCACACCTCTATTTAGTAATAAGACCGTAATTGACAAACCTGTTGTGACCACTAAAAAAGTGATCTATAAAAAACAAGAACAACAACTAAACAAAATACCTACTAACAGCATAGACAGTTTCTTAACTATACCTACGACATCTATTAACCCTCAACAACAAAATGCACCAATTACGAATAACGCTATACAATTAAACCTAGCAAAGCTTACTACTAATACATCTATAAACCTACTTAGAGCAGAGCTAAAACAAGACAATAAACTGAATAATACAAGTAAAAATGTACAGGGACTTTTAGCCACAAACAGCTATTCACCCAACAGCATCAAAAATCTCATCCCGACCGATGAAAAAGGAAATATTGATATAACCTTCAGTTTAGGCGCAGAAACTAACACCGGATTTACCGGTATCAATACTACGATCGCATCCTTGCAATTAAGATATAGAGTAGCACCAAAACTTTATGTAGGCATTAGTCCAGGCTTTAAGTTTGGCAATATCAATCAGATATCCTTACCTGAACGATTAACTTTTTACAATACACCTTACTATAATGTAGACATCAATCAAAACTCCAATATACCAAACACCTACGACTATCATTATACAGAGATATACGATTCGATAGACGCCAAATATGCTTTAAATAGAAACATGTGGGATATAGAATTACCTATATTTTGGGAATATGCTTTTTCTAAAAAAGTATCGCTTGTTGCCGGTATAAATTTTGTTTACGGCAAACTACCTCAAATCACTAAGAAGGAAACCAGATATACTAAAATATACCAAGACTCTCTTTTAGAAGTACCTTTCATATTCCCTCAAAACAACAATGGAATTGTATTGTTTGAACCAAAATGCAATTGCATATCGGACAATGATGATGATTATAAAAATCCTACTGACTTCAAGTTAAGAACAGGATACACCTTAGGTGTAAACTTTAGGCCTATAGACAAAATGCTGCTCAATATATCTATATACCAAAACTCATCAGACTTAAGTTATATCCCCAACCCCGACATAAGAGACGCCTACAATGCTACGAGACTTCGATTCTCATTAGGTTATAAAATTAATCGTACTCATAAATAAAGGCTATGCAAAAAACACTACGATCAAATTTGTTGCTGTTACTTATAACAACAACACTCTTGTCTTGCGAAAAGGGAACAGATATCATCTGTAAGATCACGAACAACTCGTCAGAAAAAATAACGGTCAAAACATACTCTAACTACTTAGTTCCCAATCAAGTTATTGAAACTATTATTGACAAGCAGGAAACAAAAGATATATATACTAACAGTAGACAAATTGGAGGTTTTCATGAAACAACAACCATTAATAATGTCATTGATTCCATTACTGCAAAAACAGAAACTGGAAAAACATTGATAAAATATTATAACAATGAAGGAGACTGGACCAAGGAGATAGACAAGAAAAAACAGACAATAGTATTTACAGCAATCATCAATGACATTACATTAAAGTAAGCTTTGTTTTCATATAGTGTTAGGTTTTACAGCTTCAAGTATTACTTGAGGCTGTTTTTATATAATGTGGATTGTCATTTTATTGTTATCAAAAAAAACTTTTACTCACGGATGAATAGTAGCAGTCGTTATTAAAAGCATAACAAACAAATTTATAAATGAAAAAAGCGCTACTACTAACGACACTTATCTTATCGGCATTCATTTCAAATGCTTGTATAAAGCACACAGACTTAAAACCTGACTCCACAATTAAAATGGACGGCACAACAATGTTTGGCCAAGGAGGAGGTGTAGACTTTGACAATGATGGAAACATCGACTGTTCCTTTACCTGGTATTGGTTTTCGGGAGGAATGGGTTTTGGTGGTTGGCAAATGACAATTAATGCCAACGACTCTACAACAAAATATATAGTTACAGGTAAAGACACTTTACAATTTGGTGAAAGAATAGTTACCCCATTAAGTCAGGGCAAGAGTATAGATGCAACAGACAATTGGGCATACAGCCAATTTGGATGTGCATTGGCAGACAGCACAAAACTGAACTTTTCAGGATTGGGAGATAAATATATCGGTGTACAATTTACTATAAACAACAAGGTGCATTATGGATGGATATTAGTATCATTTGATAGTTCGGCTACGAATAGACAATTAGACATTAAGTCTTTTGCATACAATACGTCTCCGGGCTTGGGTATAGTAGCCGGCGATACAGGTACAGCTATTGACACCATAGTTGTATTTGGCAAAGGTGGTCAGGACACGTTAATTAATAGTAACACATTACAAATGGAAACGACCATAACACCTACGGCAGCCTATAACAAAGAGCTGGAGTGGAAAGTAGATGACACAACTCTAGCCAGCATATCTGCAACAGGGTTATTAACTGCTAAAAAAGTAGGTAAGGTAAAAGTAACAGTAACGGATAGTTGTTCCGGCAAAACAGATGACACTACTATTACAATCAAGCCACTGCCCGTAGGCATAACAAAAGAAAAAATAATGAGCAGTACAACAATAAAAATATACCCTAACCCCGTTAATGATATATTATACCTAGAGAAAGAATCTGGAATAAATTACAAAACGGCTATACTTCATAGTATAGAAGGCAAACAATTAAAAGCATATACATTCGAACAAGACAATCTGGAAATAAACATGAAAGAATTACCATCGGGTTTATACTTCATGGTATTAGTGAATACTAATACTGATCTCAGAGAGGTTGTCCGAATTACAAAGAGATAACACGCTTGTTAACGAGTTGTTAATGCAGCATTGGATATGCATTACATCTATCCAATGCTGTAATTTTTGTACTACTTCACCCGACCATATACACCCTGCAAATAAAAAATATAAAGCACGCTGTTAAGGGACTAAAAGACTAATCAAGTCATAAAAACAATGTATGAGTCGAAGGAGATTGATCTATAGCTGGTTTATATTAGTTACTGTTTTGCTTTGCAGTGCTATACAATCGAAAGCCACACATATGTATGGCGCCGATCTATTTTATACGCATATAAGCGGAAACAAGTATAAGGTTTCATTGTATATATATGGAGACTGTAGTGGTAATGCATTCCCGAATTTGCCAGGCAATCCGGTAGTAAGAGTATTAAATGGCAATTCACTATTTAGAACGCTAACTCTAAAAGTTGAGGCACCTACAAACGGGCTTGAAGTGACGCCCGTATGCCCAGCAGAAATAGGCAATACTAAATGTAGTTCCCTTTCTAACACAATACCTGGTGTAAAACGCTTTACCTACTCTGATACGGTAACTTTAAATACGACTTCTACCAATTGGCGGTTCAGGTTCACAGGAGCTATGGGTAGTACCTCTGCTGGTCGCAGTAATGGTATCACCAATATTGCCAATGGTACAACCATGAACCTCGAAGCTACATTAAACAATACAAGTGTAGTTAACTCCTCCCCTACCTATACAACAATACCTACCCCGTTTTTTTGTATCAATAAATTTGTCAACTACAATAACGGTGCTATAGATGCTAATGGAGATAGCCTTGTATATAGCCTCGTAGCAGGTCTTAACAATTCAGGAACAGTAAACTATAACACAGGCTATTCTGCCACATCACCTCTTGCTGTAGCAACGGGTAGTTTCTCTTTTAATACAGCTACAGGTCAGTTGGCTTTCTTGCCTAACCTACTGCAAAAGTCATTAGTAGTAATAAGAGTAGACGAATACAGAAATGGTGTATTAATTGGCACCAGTATGCGGGAGATGACCTTTATTATAGCTAACTGTGCTAACAACCCTCCTATAGGATTAATAACCAATAACAATAGAGGTACTATTAGTAATAACGGAACTAAGATAAGTGTGTGTAAACCGATAGATACACTTCGTTTTAACATCAACCCTACAGATCTGGATACAGCTCATAAAATAAGTATATCCTATACGGGCTTGCCAGCAGGTGCAACACTTGCGGTAACAAACAATAACACTACCAGCCCCATTAGCATCTTCACATGGAAAACTACAAATATAGCTCCCGGGTCTTATAACTTTTTTGTAACCTATGTAGATGATGGCTGTCCTATAGTGAGCAAACAAACAATGGCCTACACTATAGATATTCTTCCTGAGCCCAAAGCAGTGGTTACTATTACAAGGAATGCTACTTGCACTAAAAAAGCAGTAATTAATATTACGCCTGCTATTTCGCCATCTAACTGGCAAATACAAGTAAAACAAGGCACTACTGTTTTACATACATTCAATAATGTTACGGGTACACAAATAGATAGTTTAACACCAGGAACCTACAGCATAAGAACAACTAACGCAGACTCTTGTTTTTGGGACACCTCAATAGTCATTACAGCTCCACCACCAGTAGGCATCAATGTAGTAGCTAATGAGATAAAATGTTTTGGAGACACATCAGGTAAACTTACCGTTACAGGTACTGGTGGACAAGGCAGTTTCACCTATGCTATTAATTCGGGCAGCTTTACAAGCAACAACAGCTTCACAGGACTCAATGCAGGCACTTACATTTTAAAAGCTAAAGATACCAACGATTGTATAAAAGACACGTCCGTTAGTTTAGCAAACCCTAACCCATTAATACCAAAGGCTTCTGTGAAAAGTTCTACCTGTAATACACTAGGAGATGGGAGAATTATCATTTCAGTAACAGGGGGCACAAGTCCGTATACATACGCAATGGGTAGTGGCACCCACTCTAGTAATTCTACTTTTAGTCCTTTATCAAGTGGCTCCTATACTTTTAGTATAAAGGATAGCAATAGTTGCTCAGCTGATACTACTATAAGTATAACAGACTCCTTACTAATAACAGCCAGCTACACATTAAACAACGCCTTATGTGCTGATAGTAGTAGTGGTTCAATACTAACTGTTGCATCGGGAGGAAGCTCGCCATATACTTATGCTATTAATAATGGCACTTATGGCAGTAACAACAACTTCACTTCGCTAAATGCAGGCAACTACACGATAAAGATCAAAGATAGTTTTGACTGCAAGAAAGACAGCACGTTAACTATTAGCGAACCTCAACCAGTATCAATAAGTGTTACTTCTACAAACCCATTATGTCATTCCGATTCTAATGGCACGATAACCATTACCGCTACGGGAGGAACAACACCTTACCAATATGCTGTAGGTAATAACTCATTTAGCAACACCAACATATTTAACAACATACCTGCGGGTAATTATGCAGTAAAAATACGAGACACCAATAACTGCTATAAAGACACTACATTAGAAATAAAAGAACCTACCAAAGTAGCACAAACTGTAGCTATAACAGATGTAAAATGCTTTGGCGGCACTTCAGGAATAGTGATCGCAAATGGTAATGGTGGCACATCGCCATATACTTATGCTATCAACTCAGGCTTGTTTACCAGCACTAGTACATTTACCAATCTATCTGCTAATACATATACAATACGCACAAAAGACACCAACGGCTGTATTAAAGACACGCTTATTACTGTGACACAACCCGACAAAATAAAACCTATAGCATCAGTAAAGAACTCTACTTGTGAAACGCTTAATGATGGAAAAGTTATTATTTCTGCTACAGGCGGCATAAGTCCATATACGTTTGCTATTGGTAGCGGTAGTTTTATCACTACATCAACGTTCAACCCTTTAAATACTGGTAGCTATTTATTCAAAATAAAAGATGCTAATGACTGTATTGTTGATACGACAATAGCAATATCTGACTCCATAAAGATAGCAGCGCGTCTTACTTTAACGGATGCACTGTGTAAAGACAGCAGCAGTGGCTCTGTTACTGTAGTAGCTAATAACGGTACTAGCCCTTATCAATATGCTATCAATAGCGGAACATATAGTACAACTAATCCAATTACTAACCTAAAAGCAGGAGCTTATGCCATTAGCATAAAAGATAGCTTTGGCTGTAAGCTTGATACTAACTTCAACATTAGTGAGCCTAATAAGGTGAACATAACAGTAAGCTATAACAATCCTAAATGCTATAATGAGGCCGATGGACTTATAAGCATAGCAGGCACAGGAGGTACAAGCCCTTACCAATATGCACTCAACAACAACACGTACAATAGTAATAACAACTACACCAATCTATCTGCAGGCAACTATACTGTAAAAGTAAAAGACACTAACAACTGTATTGCAGACACAACAGTAAATCTTATCAATCCAGATGCACTTAACTTTACATTTGACCTTACTAATGTAAAATGCTTTGGAGAAAGTTCGGGAGCAGTAACCGTAAATGGTAGTGGTGGCATACCTGCCTATACTTACGCCTATGACGGCAGAGGGTTCCAAACCCAACCAATACTAACCGGTTTGGACGGTGGCAGACATGTTATAAAAATGAGAGACAGCAAAGGATGTCTTAAAGACTCTAGCATATCATTATCAGAACCACCTGCATTATCCATAACAGAAGCACAAATTTTAGATGCTACTTGCGAGGGAATGGAAAACGGAGCTGTAACGTTAAAAGGTAAAGGCGGAACCCAACCTTATACTTATGCTATAGACAACGGCACCTTCGATAACCAAAGTACCAAGTTAGGACTGAAAGAGGGTACCTACACGATCAGTATCAAAGACAACAATAACTGTAGGATAGACTCTACCATACTAATAGAGGGCTACCCTCACATAATATTAAATGACGTAGTAGCTAGCCCTGTCAGTTGTTTTGGTTATACAGATGGCTCACTTGACATAAAAGTAACAGGAGGTACACCAAGCTTTAAATATCAGCTTGATGCTAATCCAATTACGGACGACAAGCTTTTCAACAACTTATCTGCTGGTAGTTATACCATAACTGTAGAAGACAGTTTGGGCTGTAAAAAAGATACTACCCTAGTCATTGAATCGCCTGAAAAACTGAGTATAGAAACCAAAGTGACACCTAACGATTGTGACGGCATAGATAACAGCGGAACGATAACCGCTAAGGTAACAGGCGGTACAGCACCTTATAGATATAGCTGGAGCAATGACTCTTTATTAAAAACGGAAAGGATAACAGGAATCGCTAATGGCAAGTACATTGTTATCGTTACCGACCTTAATGAATGTTCAGAGTCTATAGAAAGCACCATAACCTATGATAACTGTTGCACCATATTTATACCGGATGCCTTTACGCCAAACAACGATGGCAGGAATGACTACGCCAGAATACTTAACAAAGGGGAGTTTACCCTAGAGGTCTTTAGCATCTACAACAGATTTGGAGAGCGCGTGTTTACTACAGATGACATTAATGCAGGCTGGGACGGCATCCATAATGGAGAGAAACAAGACCTGGGTACTTATTTCTATTTCGCTAAAGGACTTTGTGGTAATGAAAGAAAAGTTCCTGTTCTGTATAAGGGGACTATCACTTTGATAAAGTAACCTACTTTTTAAAACGTTTATTTTTTAGGGTCATTATTCTTGTATAAGCATCATCAATTTTCTGACGTGATATTTTATTGTCTAGCACGGCTCGCTTTATGATATCATGTATTTGAGTTGCCGTCACATGAGCGTTATTAGTAGTAGGCACGTTATTACCAAATACTAAAACATCTATACCTGCATTTATCGCCATTACAACAGACGCTTCTAAACCATAGTGATTGCTTATGGCTTGCATTTGCATATCATCAGAGAACAAGACCCCATTAAAGCCAACCTCTACCCTAAGCTTATTTATAGTCTTTTTAGATAAGGTTGCAGGCAATAAGTCTTCAGCCCATTTTTTGTTGACCATATGTCCCACCATAACTGCATCATAATTCACCTTTTCTAATAACAAGCTATAAGGTAATAACTCTTCCTCTCTCCAAGACTTAGTAACATCTACAAGTCCTAAATGCGTATCTCCTGTAGAACTACCATGACCCGGATAATGTTTCAAAACAGCTACAACACCACCCTCTTGGTGTGCCTTTATAGCAGGATAAGCATGTTTAACTACTTGATCATAACTCTTGCCATAGCTCCTTCCATTTTTTACTATTACTCTATTATTGGGGTTTATAGCTAGGTCTACAGTTGGAGCAAAATTTACATTGATACCCAAACTACTTAGAGTACTTGCTAAACGTCTATTAAAAAACAAGGTTGTATCTGCATTATCAATTTTACCTAAATAAGCGGCAGATGGCATACTGGGGAACCCATATTTACTTTTCAGTCGGTGTACTTTTCCTCCTTCTTCATCTATAGCTACGAATAAAGGTATTGTTGCATTTTCCCGTAGTATTCCTGTTAATTGAACAAGCCTATTCTTTGGGTTAGTTCTATCTATATTTTTTTCAAAAAGAATAACACCACCAACAATTCCCTTTTTTACTTCATTGAGTATTGTGCTGTTGTTCATTACAGCTTTACGATCATCCAGCCCTATCATTATCATCTGGCCTATTTTTATAGTCAAGCTATCAGGTACTTGAGTATAGGCGGATACCGTTTTAAGAAGCAGTACAGTAAAAAATAATAAACACTTGGGCATGAATGGGAACATTGAATTTAGGTGTTTAAAATACAGATAAAACATAAGACCAAAAACGAAATGATACTATAAGTAACACATACAAAAAAATAAAGCCACGCATAGTGCGTGGCTTTTCTCTATAATTTATCCCGTTATTCTATTTCTTCTCACTTTCAGGGTAAAGAATAGCAGTAAATGTATTCTTTCCGTCAAACACCTTGTTGGCTACTTTCTTAATATCGTTAGTAGTCAAAGCATCGATCCATTGATCATAATTTAGCATATGATCTTGATCTCTACCTAAGAATAAGATGCTCTGAAGCTTGCCTGCCCAGTAGCTGTTCTTTTCCATATTCTCACGGTGCTTCTCACGCCATTGGTTTTTCACTTTATCCAAATCTTCTGCAGAAGGCCCATTGGCTTTAAGGTCTTTTACCACCTCGTCAGCAGCAGCTATTAGCTTATCTACATTTTCAGGGCCACATGGCAACTGCAATGAGAAAGAGTAATTACCATATGGCTCATCCTCTACGCTAGCTCTGTAACCACCACCGTAGATACCACCAAGTTTTTCACGAAGTTCTTCTATCACTTTAATATTCAATATCTCAGATAAAGCAGATGCTTGTAAAGAGAAGTCTTCGCTAAATTTAGCCTCGCCATGAGTTACAGAAACTATCATGCTCTTAGCATCAGCACCTTTGTAGAACTTAACAGTATGATTGCCAGAAACAGGGCGCACACCATTATCCTTATATTTAGGCATTTGCTTATTAGCAGGTAGTCCGCCAAGGTAGGTCTCTATCAATGGTAGCATTTTTTCGGCATCAACATTACCTACTATGTAGAAGTTCATGCCATCAGCCATACCAAACTCGTTTCTATATATTTCTACAGCACGGTTCATATCCAAGTTTTCAAACTGTTCAGCCTTAGGCAGTGGAGATGGTGCTAATGGATTATGTGCGTACATTTCGCCATACATAGTATCTATGAATGCAAATGTAGGGTTAGCCGACATGAACTTCACTTGCATCATTTGCTTCTTGATATAAGCACCATAAAGTTCTTTATCTATACGTGGTTGTGTCAACTTGATGTACAACAATTGGAACATCTCCTCAACATCTTTAACTGTACTACTAGCAGAGATGGTGTTATGGATTTCTCCTATGCTAACATTTGCTCTTATGTTTTTACCAGCTAACACTTTCTCAATCTGAGTAGGGTTAAACTGTCCGAAGCCCATTGCATCAGTAACCGATGTAGCGTATTTAACATTATTAACGTCAGCAGCACCATAGTTGTTACTACCGCCATTTTTAACACCTCTAAGCACTATCTCATCACTCTTAAAGTCGGTAGACTTAATAGTAACTTTCACACCATTACTTAATGTATAGGTAGTAGCTCCAAGCGCTTTTTCTTCTTTAGTGTTGGTAACCTTACCAGCTCTTGGCTTATTAGCCATTAGGCTTGTTGCAATATTCTCTTCTACATTTTGAGTTACTTTTTGTGCAAGACCTTTTTGTGTCATTGCTAGCAATTCAGCCTCTGTAGGTAGTTTTTCTTTACCAGACTCAGGTCCAGTAATTAGAGAGAAAGTGTTGGTGTTGCTCATCCACTTCTTGATCTCTGCATTCAGTTCTTCAGCCTTAATGCCAGGAAGCAACTCCTTATAATATCTGTATTCATTTTCAATACCAGGTATTGTTTCTCCTTCTAAGAAGTTACGTACATATTCACCTATAAGACGGCTACTCTCTGTAGTATTACGCTCGTTGTACGCTTTCTCCATGAAAGCCATCATATCCTTTTTAGCTAACTCTAGCTCTTTCTCCGTGAAGCCATATTCCACAGCTTTCTTCAATTCTGCTGTGAGTGCCATCATTGCTTTTTCCGGTCCTTCTTCGCCAAACATGGTAAAAGCCATTAAGCTTTCATAACCACGTGCCCAGCCACTAATAGATGCTGCTGCAAATGGGAATGGAGGATTAGCACTTTGAGACAAGTCGCGTAGTCTTTGGTTGATCACCTGTTGCATCAAACCTTGTACCATGTGATCTCTATAGTCGCCTACCACTTTTGATACCTTTTGCTTTACAGAAGGGAACATGATCTGTAGCTGATAGTTGGTCGCTTCTTTATCTGTTAGCACCATTGCCGATGCTTTCTTACGAGGTGTAAGCGGGTTATCAAAACGCTTCTTTTCGTTTTTAGGATTCTCCAGCGTTGCAAAGTGTTTTTTCAAATACTTCATTGCAGTGGCTTCATCTATATCTCCCACTACTGCTACTGCCATTAGATCAGGACGATACCAATCGCGATAGAAACGACGGATAGTCTCATATTTGAATGTCTTTAGGATGTCGTCTTTACCAATAGGCAAACGCTCTGCGTAACGGCTACCCGCCATCAACTCAGGAAGGTATTTACGCATCATACGCATTTGAGCACCTTTAGCCAAGCGGCTTTCTTCCAGTACTACTCCACGCTCGTCGTCAATGTCTTTATCTGTCAATAATGCATTGTGTGCCCAGTCTTCTATTATCTGGAAACCTTTATCCAAGTTACCTTCTTTATCAGTAGGTATAGGTAGGATGTATACTGTTTCATCAAAACTAGTATAGGCATTCAAGTCTGCACCAAACTCTACACCAATTGATTGTAGATAACTAACTAATTCATTTTTAGGGAAGTTTTTAGAACCATTGAAGTTCATATGCTCCATGAAGTGAGCCAAACCTTGCTGATCATCATCTTCTAAGATAGAACCTGCATTAATTACCAATCTCAATTCTACCTTGTTTTCAGGTTTTTTATTGGTTTTGATGTAATAAGTAAGTCCGTTATCAAACTTACCTTTTTTAACCTTTGGATCGATGGGTAAGGGTGTGTTCAAGTCCTGCGCAGAGGCCATACCGGCAAAGGATACCAGTAGTAGCATAGCAGCGATCACCCTCTTAAAAAAGTGTGCTGTAAAATGTTGCATAAGATTGGATTTAATAAGTTGGCAAAGTAATAAAATTGTAACTAGATAGTGTGATATCAGTTTATAAAATATGTTAAAAATAACGTATAAGTCATATATCACTAACAATCAATATGTCGTATCATTTAAGTTACTTTTTATTAACACTATGCAATGAGGCAAATGAAAAACTTATCTTAGCACTCAAGTTGAGTTATATAATATACTTATGGCACTAATAAAATCTATCTCTGGAATAAGAGGTACTATTGGCGGAAAACAAGGTGAAGGTTTATCACCTATTGATACGGTAAAATTTACAACAGCCTATGCAGCTTGGGTAAAGGCTCAAAATAGCGACAATAATAAAATTGTAATAGGGCGAGATGGTCGTATCTCCGGCCAGATGGTAAGAGACCTGGTAGCAGCAACACTACAAGGCTGCGGTTTTGATGTCGTAGACCTTGGACTAAGCACTACCCCAACTGTAGAGATGGCGGTGACTATGGAAAAGGCAGCTGGAGGTATCATACTTACTGCCAGCCATAACCCCAAAGAGTGGAATGCCTTAAAATTACTAAACAGCAAGGGAGAGTTTTTAAGTGCTGAAGATGGGCAATGGATACTGGACTATGCCGAGAAAGGAGAGCATGAATATGCTACTGTAAACAATATAGGTAAGCTAACAACAGATGATAGCTATATACAAAAACATATAGATATCATACTAGAGCATCCTTTAGTAGATGTAGCTGCCATAAAAGAAAAGAAATTCAGCATAGTGGTAGATGCGGTCAACTCTACAGGAGCTATATCTGTAGCACCTTTATTAGAGGCTCTTGGCGTGCACGACATCATTGTTATCAATGAAGAGGTAACAGGACATTTTGCACACAACCCTGAGCCACTACCTGAAAACCTGACTGAGCTATGTAATACAGTAGAGAAAAAGAATGCACATCTCGGCATTGCTGTAGACCCCGATGTAGACAGGCTTTGTTTTGTATGCGAAGATGGTAGCTTATTTGGCGAGGAGTATACACTGGTAGCCGTGGCTGACTATGTACTGTCTCACAAGAAAGGGAATACGGTTTCCAATATGTCCTCTACACGTGCATTGAGAGATGTGACAGAAAAGCATGGAGGTGTATATACCCCAAGCGCTGTAGGAGAGGTAAACGTGGTGAAGAAAATGAAAGCTATGGACGCGGTTATAGGTGGCGAAGGCAATGGAGGTATTATTGTGCCCGAATTACACTATGGTCGTGATGCGCTGATAGGTATAGGCTTGTTCTTGACCCACTTGGCTAAGTTTGGCAAGAGCATTAAAGCACTGCGCAACACCTACCCTAGCTATTATATATCAAAAAATAAGATAGAGCTAAGCGATGATATAGACCTAGCCAGCATATTTGAAAAGATAAAAGACAAATACAAGAACCAACCTATCAACACAGAAGATGGTGTTAAGATAGAATTTGATAAAGACTGGGTACATCTTCGTCCATCTAATACGGAACCTATTATCCGTATCTATGCAGAGAGCGGTTCTGAAACTACTTCCAACAATATAGCTAAACGCATCATGGAAGACATAAGAGAAATGATGTAAATATACTTTCCAACTATTTGAATAGTAGTAAGATATACGATATAGTAGTAGTAGGCAGCGGCTTAGGCGGCTTGCTTACTGCTGTTATATTAGCCAAAGAGGGCAAAAGTGTTTGTGTACTGGAACAAGACAAACAGATAGGTGGCTGCTTGCAAACCTTCTCTTTTGAGAAAAAAGTGTTTGATAGCTGTGTACACTATATTGGCGGTCTTGGCGAAGGACACACACTGAACAAACTGTTTTCCTATGCAGGTATAATGGATAAGCTAACGCTCAAAGCATATAATGAAAATGCTTTTGATAAAATAGCTTTTGGAGAAGAAGAGATAGAATACCCCCACGCACAAGGACAAAAGAACTTCATTGAACAACTACTCCACTATTTCCCTGAGGAAGAAAAAGCCTTACAAGAGTACATCAGTACAGTTACCAAAGTGGGCGACCATTTTCCGCTATATAGATTGAGGCTGGGCAATGCCAGCGAAAAAGATGTAGTAAGCAATTGGGAGCTACAAGCGACAATAAATCGAATTACCAACAATACCAGACTACAAAACGTACTTACTGGTAATAGTCTGCTCTATGCAGGCGTTAAAGGCAGAACGCCATTTTACTTACATGCGCTTGTTACAGAGAGTTATATACACAGTAGCCATAAGGTGCTACCCGGTAGTTCTCAAATTTCTAAATTTCTTTGGCAAGAACTACAAGCACATGGTGGAACCATCTACAGAAATACCACAGTAACTAAACTGGTGGAAGAAAACGGACTACTAAGCTATGCGGAAACTAATGATGGGGAACGATTCTACGGGCATCAATTTATAGCTAACGTTCACCCTAAGATAGTATTGGATATACTAGATAGTAAAATAATACGACCAGCATACAGAAAACGTATTAACAATATTGAGCAAACGGTCTCCTCTTATATGCTCAACCTTGTAGTGCAACCTAAGACCGTAAAAATGCGACATTATAACCTCTATTGGAATGCAACAGACAATGCTATGGATGCTGTAGACTACAAGGAATGGCCTAGCAACTATGCTGTATTCTTTACCGAAGACAAAGAGAACGAAGGCTATGCAGAGAGTGTATCCATACTCAGCTACATGAACTACAATGAGGTGAAAGCATGGGAAGCAACAACCAATAGAACGGGAGCGGAGATGAACAGAGGTGGTGATTATGACGAGTTCAAAGCAATAAAAAACGAGCAACTACTCGACAAAGTATTGCAACGCATACCTGAACTAAAAGGTAACATCCTAGCAAGTAAGGCAGCTACACCACTTACCTATCGCGACTATACGGGAGCACCCGAAGGTGGACTATACGGCAACCTAAAAGATGTTAACAAACCTGCCGAAACCACCATAGCTACAAGAACTAAGATTCCTAACTTATTGCTTACTGGACAAAATGTAAATCTGCATGGAGTACTGGGTGTAAGCATTACAGCTGTAGCCACTAGTGCAGAACTGGTGGGTATGGAACATTTACTCAAAAAGATAAACGCCGTATAAGATGGTGGAAATAGTACGCATACAACCGGAACACAATCAAAGCTTATACAACATTATTCGTAATAGCCTACTGGAGTTTGATATTGACTTAAATGGTACTGTGTATGTAGATCCCTACTTAGACAATATGCACGGTCATTTCAATGTGCCACACAAAGTGTATTATGTTGCCGTTGAAGACGGTAAGGTTTTAGGAGGCTCGGGCATTGCACCGCTAGACGATACCAACACAGAAGTATGTGAGCTACAAAGAATGTTCTTAACCAAAGAAGCCAGAGGAAAAGGTGTAGGCAAACAACTAATGGAGACCTGCTTGAAAGAAGCTAAGAAACGAGGCTTTAAGCAATGCTACTTGGAAACCTTTGAAGAGATGCAACAAGCTATAAAGCTATATGAACGTACAGGTTTCAGGCATATAGACCATGCTATGGGTAATACAGGACATTTTGCTTGCCAAACCAGAATGGTGATAGACCTATAAAAAAGAGGATGCTACTGCTTAGCATCCTCTTGAAGTATCAATTTAAGTAAACCTTATTACCAGCCTAATAAATAACCAAATATCAATGGTGCAACGATGGTAGCATCACTCTCCACGATATATTTAGGTGTATTGATATCTAACTTACCCCAAGTAATTTTTTCATTTGGCACTGCCCCACTGTACGAACCATAAGAAGTAGTACTATCGCTTATTTGGCAGAAGTAAGACCAGAAAGGCACATCTGTCCACTCCAAGTCTTGATACATCATAGGCACCACACATATTGGGAAGTCACCTGCTATACCACCACCTATCTGGAAGAAACCAACGCCCTTACCACCACTGTTAGCACGGTACCACTCAGTCAACCACATCATGTATTCTATACCGCTCTTCATGGTAGAAGCCTGTAGATCACCTTTAATGCAATAAGATGCAAAGATGTTACCCATAGTACTATCTTCCCATCCTGGTACTATAATTGGAATATTCTTTTCTGCAGCTGCTAGCATCCAGCTATTCTTAGGGTCTATCTCATAGTGTTCTTTCATAGCACCGCTAAGCAATAGTTTATACATATACTCGTGAGGAAAATAACGCTCACCAGCAGCTTCAGCATCTTTCCAAATTTTATAGATATGCTTTTGTATTCTTCTAAAAGCCTCTTCTTCAGGGATACAAGTATCCGTAACACGGTTAAAGCCATTCTCTAACAAATCCCACTCGTCTTGAGGACTTAGATCACGATAGTGAGGCACACGCTTATAGTGCGTATGTGCTACTAAGTTCATGATATCTTCTTCCAAGTTTGCCCCTGTACAGCTTATGATTGCAATTTTATCTTGGCGGATCATCTCTGCAAGAGATATACCTAGTTCTGCCGTACTCATAGCACCTGCAAGAGACACTAACATTTTACCACCTTCTAACAGGTGTGTTTCATATCCTTTAGCAGCGTCCACCAATGCAGCTGCATTGAAGTGGCGATAATGATGCTCTATAAACTGTGAAATTGGTCCTTTACTCATTATATGAAAGTATTGAAAGATTTAAAAAGAATAAGAGACGCTCTAATGAGCGCCTCTGTAAAAATAATATGTATTTATAAAAATCTTAAGCAGTTTCTGTAGTCTCTGCTACGATCTCTTTGATACGCTCTGTAGTGAAAGACTTAGGACGCTCAATAGACAGCCCTAAAGCTCTGTCCCAACATAGGCTAGCTAATACACCAAGTGCACGAGACACACCAAATAATACAGTGTAGAACTCCTCTTCAACCAAGCCATAGTGCTTTAACAATGCACCTGAATGCGCATCAACGTTTGGCCATGGGTTTTTGATCTTACCTGTAGCAGCTAAGATGTCTGGTGCTACTTCATACATTTTCCAAACATTCTTCACCATTGGTGCATCCGGACAATGTGTTTCAGCAAACACTTTTTGTGCAGTAAAACGAGGGTCAGTCTTACGCAAAACTGCGTGACCATATCCTGGTACTACTTTTCCTGAAGCTAGTGTTTTATGTATGTATTCAGCTATTTGCTCTTTAGTAGGTTCTTGAGTATTCAACTCTTCACACATTTCCTCTATCCAGCGGATAACCTCTTGATTAGCCAATCCGTGCAAAGGACCTGCAAGACCAGTCATACCAGCAGTGAATGCTAAGTAAGGGTCGCTCAATGCAGAACCAACTAAATGTGTAGTATGTGCAGATACGTTACCTCCCTCATGGTCAGCATGTATCGTCATGTATAAACGCATCAAAGCCCAGAAGCTCTTATCTTCAAAACCTAGCATGTGTGCAAAGTTTGCTGCCCAGTCAAGGTTTGCATCTGGTTCAATATGCTCACTACCATGGTATTTACGGCGGTAAATATGTGCTGCAATACGAGGCAAACGAGCTATAAGTGTGATGGTATCTTCGTAGGTATACTCCCAATAGTCTTTCTTGCTGATACCTTCTTTGTAGGCTTTCGCAAATTTTGACTCTGTTTGCAAGGCCATGATACCTGCACAGAACTGTGTCATTGGGTGAGCACTTACAGGTAACGCGTCAATTACGTCAAATACGTGTTTAGGAACAATAGCACGACGAGCAAAAACATTAGATAAATGCTCTACTTCTTCTTCCTTCGGCAATTCGCCTACCAACATCAAATAGAACAACCCCTCCGGCAATGGCTCAATACCACCTTCTGCCTTAGGTAAAAGCTCTCTCAACTCAGGGATAGAGTAACCACGGAAACGTATACCTTCCTCAGCATCTAGTAATGAAGTCTCTGTTACCAAACCAGGCACGCCACGCATACCTGCGTATACTTGCTTGATGGTAATCTCACCTAACTTCTTATCACCATGCTCTTGTAATAAACTCTTGATTTCCTGTCCTAGTACGTCTGCTTTCTCTTTGAAGCGTTCTTTGATGTAACCCATATGTTATGAAAAATTATAATATTGAGGCGTCTGAGAGTATGCTCTTCTCAAAATCGAGCACGAAGATAAGAAATAACAAGCATATTTGTGAAGGCAATTTGTTATAGTTATATTAAGGCGCTATAAACAGATTTTATAACACCTACCCCCTATTTTATAGCAATAGAATACTAGTAATAGGTAACAAAAAGGAAAGGGGCGCTCAAATAAACTTTACGTGGCGCTCCATTTACAGTTAACATAGCTTTTTTAGGGTCAGGCATTTGAGCTGCACGTCTTATAGCCTTTATTTGCAAAGCTACATCCACTTCAGGGCTTCTCGAGTTTATTTCTACAACATACCCCTCTTCATCTATCGCTAGTTCTATTATTACCTTGCCTTCAGTTTTCTTAACCCTTGCATTTTCAAGCTCTACTTCATTAATAATAATGTCTTCGCCATATTCAATGGGCAACATATAGATTGCATCCATCCCATTATACTCGTCTACTTCTATACTACACTCTTCTAGCACACCCAGGCCATTAAAGCACTCTTTATGATCTAAATTGCCATTTTTGTATACCAAATGTGTTGATAACGTGCCATCGTCATAATATCTTTTCAAGTCTCCTACCAAAAGACCGTTTTCATATTCCTCTTCCATCATCAATTCACCATTTTTATAGTAGTCTTTCCATACGCCATGCTTCTTGTTATTTTTATAACTTTCTGTACGCACTAGTGCTCCTACTTCGTTATAAAACTTCCAAATACTATCCCGCTTGCCCAGTTTATAAAACATTACATCTTCGACACTGCCTGCATCATCATCATAATAAGATACCCATGTACCATCTTTTTGTCCATAACTAAATAAGCCTTCTCTTTTTTTACGACCACCTCGATAGTAATATGTAAAAAAGCCAGAACGGAAGATATTAGCCTCTGGCTTGTCCAGCAAATTCAGGTCTCCAACGTAATAGGTGCCTGACATCTGTAAATCTCCCGACCTATAGTAATCTCTAACTACAAAGGGTTCATTGCTATTTTTCTTGTTCCTGACAACTCTATAGTACTCCAGATCAATTGCATCTGGCGCTACAGATCTCCATCTTTTATCAAAAAAGAAGGTATCAGCTTTATACGCTTGAGCAATCTTGAATGTAACCGGCACAGCATAACTAACTGCAACAGGGATACCATTTTTGTAACCTGGTTCCCAAGAAGGCATTTTTCGCACTACTCTCTTAGCCTCTTTTTGCAAGTCAATACTAGCATCTTTGCTTTGAGATCTTACTTTAGTTATATCACCATCTTCATCTACAACAAATGAAACAATGACCCTACCACTGATATTATTTTTTTTTGCCGATTCAGGGTAAACAAGATTTTCATTCAAATAATTGGCCATTGCATAATTGGCTCTAGGCATACTATCTACATAGCTGTACACAATTGTATCACACTCAATACTGTTATTTTTTGCACTAAAGCAGTTTGTTGTCAACAACACATTTCTATCAAACTCCTTTTTCTTTTTTACTTGGCTCTTGTAGTTATAATATTCCCAAACACCATCTTTTTCTCCTTTTTTATACTTACCCGTCATTATCAACAGTCCGTCAATATTGTAAAAAGAAAAATTTCCATTACGATAAGCTGAGGCTAATGTATTTTTTAAGGTCTGACTATTCTCTACATTATATTTCCCTTCACTATACAAAACATTATTATCATAATAATCCTGTACAATAAAAGACCCGCCGATATTTTCGTGAAAAACTCTTTTATAGGATGCAATTTCCGGGTCACACTCCTGCCACCCTTTATCAAAGTAAAAGGTGTCTACTTGTGCCGATGCAACTGTTGACAGGCTCACGAGTAGCAATAATAAATATCTCTTCATTAGATGGAGGGCTTATGCTTATTTCCTTTTCTTACCCTTCTTGTTGCTTTGCAACTTAAAGCTGAGCGGTATGGTGTAGTACACTTTTACAGGCACGCCATTTTGCTTACCCGGTATCCACGCTGGCATATGAGAGATAACTCTTAAGGCTTCTTTTTGCAAAATCTCAGGAACATCAGGGGTAACACATTCCGCGCCCTTTATAGAACCGTCCACATCAACATAGAATTTTATAATAGGGCGTCCTTGTATATTTTCTTCAATTGCCCTTCTTGGGTAGCGAGTGAACTCTCCCAAATATTTATTGATATCATACTCCGGCATTGGCATCTGCTCCACAAGTGTGAATATCGTCGACGTATATTCTTCACCATCGAACACCTCATCACAAGGTGCTTCCGTACCGTCTTTTTTATAGCAGGTATAGTCTACCGCTCCTTTCTTTTTACTTTTTGAAACCAGTTTTAGCTCCCCTGTCTTGTAATACATTTTCTTACCTCCATCTACCCAAACACCTACATCGTAACGCTTTTCTTCCTTTAGCTCCCCTGTGCGGTAAAAGGTTTTACATTCACCATCAAGCAAACCCGCTGTATAGTGTCTGATGATCTCCAGCTCTCCCGTTTCTTCGTAATATCGTTTCCATTCTCCTACCTTGTTATCGCTTTCATACATTCCCTCGGATTCCTTCTTGCCATTTTTCTGATAAAAAGTGAATTTACCAACACTAATATTTTTACCTTCTACATCTCTAAAAGCTTCTACACCAGAAGCTATCATGCTGCCTTCCATTTGCAAGACACCATTGATATAATAGTCCTTTACCTTGTAAGTACGTTCGTCTATCGGGGTTACTAACCTGAAAAACTCTGCTTTGGCTCTTTGTGTAGTAGGTTTCCAGTTCTTATTGTAGAAAAAAGTGTCTGTTTGTCCTGTAGCAGAATAGATATTGCCAAGTACCAACAGTAATAGTATGAGTTTAAAGGATAACTTATTCATACCACAAAGATAGTAGAAGCTATAAAATTTCAGCTACAGCAATTTAGTATATAGCAACTTATGCTGCAGATAGCCCCAGCATGGTAAGTTTTACGTAGTTATTACCAGGCTTTACGATTTGTATCAAACGTTGTCGTTTCAATTCTTTAATGGCAGGAGTTAATTGCGCTACAGATGTTTTTAGTTGACTTGCCAACTCTTCTATCATTATCATTGGGCGGGGATTAGCACTACTGCAAGCACTCATTTCTCTTATTTTCCAGAATACTCGCATCATAGTGTAAGTGGTTTCTTTTGAAGGTACACTATTTTATTTCAGCATATTTATAAATCTTAAGAGCTGCTTTCCTATTTTCGCAGATATATTTAAAACCACTATTATGAAATACATATCCCTATTCTTATTAGCAGCAGTACTTACTATCACTGCTTGCAAAGAACCTTACAACCCCAACTTCACTCAAGGTATTATTACAGACACCAGCTACATCATGACATCTGTATCCAAGATAAACGCTTCGGGCATAGGCAGTGCAGATGCAGGACTATCTTTTGCACACAAAATAAGTAGCAGCCCTAAGAACATCAGCCTCGAAGTTACTGGACTACCAACAGGCGCTACGGCTATCTTCAATCCACCAACGGGTACTACGCCGTTTAGCACTACGCTATCTATTAAAACTAAATTGACCAAAGCGGGTACTTACCCGATAAAAATAAAAAGCTACTCTAGTGGCAACGTAGTAGGACAGGAGCAAAACACCAGCTTGGTAGTAACCCAACCTACTGAAAAAGAATGTAACGACTTCTTCTTTACTGCTATGACAGGCAAACCTATTACTACCAAAAGCACTGTATATGGTACCATATTCGGAGAAACTACCGTTATGCAAAACAGTAAGAGCGAATTGTACTTCAACAAAGTAATGCTAGACTATAGCCCTCATAGTGTGCTAGAAAGAACAAGTAAAGAACCTATCATCTTCACGGTAAACTGCGAAACTGGATTAATAACAATAGCCAAACAGTCTATAGCATATACCTCAATTGCTTGGGGCACAGGCACTACTGAGATATCTGGTACGGGCACAGTAGACTTTACCAAAAACACCTATAGCATTACCTATACTACCAACTATGACACCTATACAATGGAAGGCATTGTAGTATTGTAACAACATGACCATAGCAGAACAAATATACCGAACACTGGCGGGGCACCTTACAGAGAAGCTGATAGGCAAGGGATACTATGTATTGATGCAAGAGGATCTACTCTCTGATGATGATACCCAACTACATATAGTATGGGCTAATGAAGAGGAGAACAAAGCCCTGATGCTGGCGTGGGATGCGGAACTTAATGTTTACGAACTACAGATAAACCGTAGTAGCTATGAGCCAGACCTCAACGATATGGACTGGGAAGAACTAGACGCAGTAAACTATACCAACCAAGAACTGGATGTGAACGATCATGATTTTGCTATTGAGAAACTGGTACATGCCTATGAGCAAGAAATAGAATTAGGGTACTAATACAACCAAATACATAACGCTATTTAAAGCCGAGCATATTACTGTTCGGCTTTTTTTATGTTGTAGTTACGTCTTAAGTCATGCTTTTGTCATTTACACAAAAGGCCATCTGTTTGGGCAGACCAATATCCCGATTCATCCAATTCGCTATAGTACTAAGGATATTTTTTATGGTATTTTATTGTTGCAGCCTGATAACTGCTCACTTATATCCCCTATAAAATGTTTATGTATAGATAGAAAAATTCAGGATATGCAATGCCAACTAAAACATCCCGTATGTGTATTGACGATAAGCGATACCATTAGCAACATGTTGCAAAAAAATGAGTACCGCAATCAGTACTTCAGCATTATATTACTAGACTGCCAAAACACAAGCTTGACCATCAACGATAGAGAGCACATAGTTAACGGCAATACGCTATTTTTCATTGCCCCCTTCCAACCGCTGCATTTTACAGACAAAGTACCGCAAAACGCGACGGTGATACAATTTAACGCAGACCTATTTTGTATAGAGAAGCATGATTCTGAAATAGGTTGCAATGGTATACTGTTCAATAGCATCTTCGACCCACCGATGCTTAGCATCTGTACAGAAGCTTTATCATACTTCAACAATAAGATACAGCAGATGTGTGCTGAAATAGAAGACACCACTATAGGAAGTGTAGACATGCTGGAGAGCCATATAAAACAATTCTTAGTGCATGCAGTAAGAATAAAAAAGTCTTTATCGAACCATGAGATAAGCAATGCCCAATCTATAGAGCAGGACAAGATCATTGAATTAAGACAATTGATCAACACACACTATAAAGAGGAAAGAAAACTAAAGTTCTACGCCGACAAACTATACCTGTCTGAAAGTGGCTTGCACAAACTCATCTCAAAACATACGGGCAAAACCTTCACAGAACTTCTTTACGATAAAATAATCATTAGCGCTAAAAAGCAGCTATTCACTACCAACAACTCGGTAAAAGAAATAAGCTACGACCTAGGTTTTAACGACCCTGCCTACTTCAATAGGTTCTTTAAAAAACAATGTACTATTACTCCGGAGAACTATAGAAAAGTTATACGGAATAGTGCAGCTTAGCTACAGAATAGTGCAACATAACTTGTATTGTCTTCGGCAACTTTGTAGAAACAATATTTACTGTTATGAAAAGAAACATTTTATTATTCTCTGCACTAGCGATATTAGCTACTGCATGTAAAAAAGACAATACGACAACACCAACTACAACTACAACACAAGGCAAAGATCCTAATACTGCAGAAGTGGTTTCGGTAGATAGATTTAGTAGCTCGGCTGGTATGTTGTTCGTAAGAGATGCCAACAACGGTTTACCTGCGGCAAATGCAGCTATCAACTTCGATATGGCTCCGTTCATCACCAAAGGGTTAGGACCAAACGGCATGAAGGTAGAATATTACAACTTCGATGTAATGCCTACTACACCTGCACCTATATATGTGTTATTTAAAGATGGTGCTACTGCTCCTGTAGATGGTCAGCTCAACATCATCAATGTAATACCCGGCGATGCAGGCTACAACGATTTTTGGCAAGTAGTGAAAGTAACTGTGCCTGACAACTATGTTGCCAATAGCGTAACTAGCTATAGCGAGATACTTAACAAAGGCTATACCACTACAACTACAGATATGCTGGTGAATTGCCCTGTCGTACCTAAAGGGTCTACAGCAAGCAAAAAGTTTGGTGGTGGTAGCAGCGCTTTAGTACGCGGTTGGTATAAAGACAAAGTGGTTTACTATTTCAGTTTTGAAGAAAAAGCATTGAAAGGTAATGCAGTGCCATTATCACCTATCTATGTCACTTTCAACATCAACCCTGATATGACAGGTGGTGGACCGGGTTCTGGTTTTGTAACAGAGATGGGAAGTGACCAAACACACAACGTAATTGCAACTGTACCTGCAGATGCTGGTTACTCACCACTATGGAGTGTGAACGTGTATGACAATGCAGACTTTAACAGCGTGAGCAACCTGTCTACAGCGCAGGCACTAACATTGAAAGGAACAGGAGTGGCTACTGTTAATTGCCCTGTAGTATCAGTGCAATAAAGCAGTTTCTTTTCTATCTACATAAAGAGTGGAGCTATTATGGCTCTGCTCTATTTTTTTGTGATAAAGCTTGCACTTTCTTTATCGCCTTCTTCAACGATACATCTATATCTTCGGGCTGCTGCTCTAGGCAGAGCTGCAATTCATTTTTCAGTTCGGGATATTCTTTAGTGACCTGATATAAAACCTCTAGAGAAACGGTCTTAATATGTGTACTCTCTTCAGGCGCTACCAACCATTGAAACATATAGTCAATAGCCAAGCCTTTATCCTCTTCGGGTATGCCCGCTATACGCCAGTATTTCGCAAACTGTTGTTCAAAACCCGGTGCTACGCATGTAGTTCTTATACTAAAGAGGCATGGTAATACATCGAACAACTTTTCTTTATCACATAACCCAACATCACTTAGCAACCATGCCATCCTCATCGCCGTCTTCTCTTCTTCTTGCAGTAGAGGGGTTAGTGCCTTTAGGTTGATGTTATGCTCCACTATATACCTAGCCCAAGCAGTACGTTGTGTACCTGTGCTTGTCTTAAGCTGTGCTTTCAGTTCTTGATATAGTAGTTGTTCTTGGTTCAAGTATTTATTAAAGTTAATAACTACACCGTTATCACCACCTTTCCTTTATAGTTGCCCAAGCCAAAATATTCAAACGCCTCTCGTGTTTTATTGAGCGGGAATAGCTTATCTATTACAGGAACAACCTTACCTAGTGCGTAGAGTTTATTTAACTCTTCCAAGTCTTTAGGGTTGGGCTTGTGTGCCAGTATGGTGAGTTTCTTTTTGCCCAGCATATTCAAGAATGGCGCAACGAACAAGAACTGCAACAGCAGCCTACCCATATTACCACCCACATACACAAAAGTACCTGTAGGGGTCAATGCCCTTCTGTAGTCGTATATAGAGCGATGGGCTACATTGTCCAGTATCAGGTCGTACTGCTTGCCATTGCGGGTATAGTCTTCCTGTGTATGGTCTATCACATAGTCGGCACCCAGCTCCTGTAACATCTTCAGCTTACTACCCTTATCTACACAGGTCACCGTAGCCCCTAGCGATTTGGCATATTGCAAACCCAGTGTACCTACTCCTCCACCTGCACCGTTTATCAGTACCTGATCTCCTGGTTTTATTTGGTGCTTGTCTCGCAGCCCCTGTAGTGCCAGCACACCTGCCTGTGGCAACGATGCTGCTTCTTCAAAGCTCATGCTCGGCAGCTTATGTGCCAGCGTGTCTTCTTTGGTGCATACATACTCTGCAAAACCACCCCATTCGTAACCACTCATATCGCCAAACACCTCATCACCTATCTTGAAGCGAGTTACATTTTTACCCACTGCTACCACCACACCTGCCACATCTGCCCCCAGTATAGTGCGCTTAGGTTTGTTGAACCCTCCTATCAACTTCACCATGAACTGTTTACCTTGTAGCAAGTCCCAATCCCAAGAGTTGATGGATGAGGCATGTACTTTCACATACACTTCATTATCCTTTGGCATGGGTCTGTCTACCTCCGTATAGGTGAGCTCATCGGCTGTTCCATATTTATGATATACTACCGCCTTCATGATACTGCTAAATTATTGATAACAACATTACCCGCCTTCGCCCCTGTGTCTACATATCTATGTGCTTCTGCCGTTTGGGATAGCGGATAGCTTCTATCTATTACTGCTTTAATATGCCCTGCCTCCACTAGTCTTTTCAGTTCTTCCATATCTCTTTGCTTATAGGCTGCCATACCTGTTATTACTTTTTTGGTTTGGTAGTTGATGAGTTTTGCTGCTAGTATGCGAGACAAACCCGGGTTGCCCGCTAAATACCTGCCGTGCGGTAGTAGCATTCGGGTAAGTTTCGATAGTCGCTCCACACATACTATATCAAATATCACATCATAGGCGGCTTTCTCCTTAGTATAGTCTTGCGATACATAGTCTATCACATGGTCGGCACCAATGGCTTTAAGCATCTCCAGCTTACTGCCCCTATCTACCGCCGTCACCTCTGCCCCATAGTATTTGGCCAGCTGCACGGCATAGGTACCTATACTACCTCCTGCACCTATTATCAGCACTTTTTCTCCTTGTTTTATATTGGCTTTTCTTAAAAAATGTAAGGCATTGATACCACCTGTAGGTATGGTTGCTGCATCGACAAAGCTCATATTAGTGGGCTTGTTGATAATTGGGTATTTGACAGGCAGGCATACAAACTGCGCATGTGCCCCTAGTGTGAAGAGTGTAGGTGCTACTACCTCATCGCCCACAGTCCAGTTAGTGACGCGCTCGCCCACAGCCGCCACAGTACCCGCCAGCTCTTGCCCCAGTATACGTCGCTTAGGCCGAAAGATACCGAACATTATGCGCACAGGCAGCCACACAAATGCAGGAAAGCGAAAAGCCCTCAACTCGCAATCGCCCAGTGTAACGGTGGAGGCATGTATCTTTATCAAGACCTCCTCTGCCTTAGGCTCGGGGATGGGTACATCCACATATTGCAACACCTCGGGCGCACCATATTCGCGGTAAACGACAGCTTTCATACGGTGCAAGATTTATAGATACGGTAAAGTAACCAACGGTTAATCGGCGAACTACCCTTTTGCGTAGGTGAATAGCCCACTGCTGTTGCACTGTTTCATGTTTCACTGTTTCAACTCGACAGTTTACTTTTTGCATCACCGCTATTGTGAATACAGGTTGGTACGCTCAAGATATTATGTGAGACTGCTTCGTGCCTCGCAGTGACGTGAGGGTACTGTTGCACTGTTGCATGTTGCATGTTGCACTGTTGCAGTACAACCGTTTACTTTTTGCATCACAGTACGACACAAGTCATTTCGAACCCTTTAGTGGTGAGCAATCTGCCTACAGCATAAATTATAGATGTCTCTCTTCGTTCGACATGACGAACTACTGTTGCACTGTGGCGTGTTGCACTGTTGCACTGTTGCATTACGACTGGTTACTTTTTTCACCTTACTCTAGCAGGAGCTTGCCTGTATATAGATATATATCGTTGCTGACGCGGTAGTAATACAACCCTCGCTGAAGGGTGCTCACATCTAGCTTGTTGGTATATACGCGTTCCTGCACCTTAGTGCCTAGTATATCGTATAGCTGTATGCGATACTCCTCTTGCCTATATAGTGTTGGTAGATGCACTACGCCTGTAGCAGGATTGGGATATAGCTCCAAAGCGCCATTATTCTTTATACTACCTACACTACCTCCAAACTCGTCCAGCTCTACCTTTATCTCATCTATTATCCAGCCATCCAGCGTGTCGGCAGTAGCATCACTCACAAATTTGAATCTTATTTGTATTCCTCTTTTCACACATTGAGGGCCACCAGTACCTGTAGTACGCAAAGGAAAGCCATGAAAGAACTGAAACCTACTCGTTTGCCAGCCATTGCTTGTGCCCGAGAAGGCAGGCGTACCATCTTGTAAGGTATCCTTATCCGTATATATATTTTGGGTGATCACACCTTCTGCTACAGAGTTACTTACATTACAATCTCCTGCTATATTATTCCAGGTCTTGCCCGAGTCGTTGGAGAACTCTATATAGCCTCCATCTTTACCGCTATCGGTCTGGTACTTATGCTTGAAGGTGATTATCGGGTTAAAATAATACCCGTATATACTATCTAGGTTGATAACAAATGCACCATTGGCATTGATGGGATATTTATTGGTACTATCCGTCATAATACCTGCATTGGTATGCCCACCTGCCGCGAAGAATTTTTTCTGCGTAGTGCCTATTTGCCAAAGTGAGTCTTTGGTAGTACGCTGTATATAAAACTTGGAGGTGTCTTTAACTATCGTATCGGTAACCGCAAAATGAAAGACTGTAGAGTCCTTAGGCATTCCATCAAATACTTTAGGGTTTATCTGAGCATTAACGGAAGTAGTAATTACAAAAAGGCCTAACAGTAAGGGTATATATAGTTTCATATGAAAGGTTTTAATATTAATGAAGGTATATATTTTATAACAAGCAGCCAATTATAAAAAGAGAACCTGCCGAGTTGCAACAGTGAAACATGCAATAGTGAAACAATAATTCGTGTCATGTCGAACGAAGAGAGACATCTGTATCTTTATAGAATAGATTCCTCCTCCTCGTACCTCGTTCGTCGAAATGACGAGGTTGTAAAAAAGTAACCAGTCCTAATGCAACAGTGCAACATGCAACAGTGCAACAGTGCAACAGTGCAACAAAAAATCTATTACACTACCATGACCTTCTACTAAAATTCCTGATAGCTAAGGTGGCAATGTCTTTCAGCGCTTTATTCTTAAAAAACTCATGTAGCTACAACAAAAATTACTATAGCAAGAATACATACTTTACGAAACAGCTATCTGAAATTTAATTTTTTCTTAATACTAAAAAAAATATATTCGTATTGCCTATAAACAACACCAAATGTTCACCAAATCACCATTGAACTTTAAGGCATATACTTCTTTTATGCTATTTCTATTCCGGCTGTATAGCTCCGGCTTCGTCTGACGTATTTCATACACGCACCTGAAAATAGATACGATTACCTCCTTTTTTTCAACCTAAAACCATCAAAAATGAAAAGAATAAACCAATACCTATCCAAAGGTATGCTTGGCGCATTATGCGTTTTTGTTAGCTATTCATCAATAGCACAAACTCCCAACCGCTGGAAAACAATTTTCCCTTTTACTGATGATGTAAAGCAATACTCTACAGAGATGTTGTACAATACTACCAACCTCCCTTTTCAACCCACTCCTGATGCCTCTGCTATGGCTGGCACGATATATTATACAAGTGCCGAAACCGATGCACATTATATTTTGATGCATGAACTAGGAGGCAAACTAGCATCAGTAAGCTATAACCACTTGGCAAGAATAGGCTCTCATCCTAACATAGATAGAACCAGTATGAAAGTAGTTGACCTCGAAGCCGTAGAAATACCGGGGTTTGATGACGAAATGCTGATTACTTGCCAAAGTAGAGAACGTGATGGCTCTACGCCAACCATATGTATTCCTTGTCCATGGGTAGGTAATATACAGAACGACTTTATCACAGTTATGAGAACAGACCTATATGGTAATGTATTAGACGCGTTAGACATATGGGATAATAGTGACGGTAATGGCTTGTTAGATTTTGAGTTGTACCCGACTCATACATTGTATAAAAAGTTCACTTACTTATCAAATAATTATGAGATACTTTATATATGTGGTACTGCTACAACAGAGAACACCTCTTTGCCCAATCAACCAGACTATAAACACGACAAAAAAGCATTTGTTATAGCTGTGGATGTTAGTAATAATCAGCTAAGCGTGTTAGGCAATATTACATTTAACTACCGCTCAACAGGCACTACCATTATACCTAGCCCTGGTGACTTTAACGGCAGACAATATGATTTTGATATAGCCATGCATTTAGACTGGATCACATCCGGTTCGTATATCGACCATGTAATGGTATCAGGAAGTGTGAACGGAGAGCAACCTAACCCACTGAACCCCGGAGACCCCAATACTGAATATAATAGAAGTGCTGCAATGAACCTTGTTTTGAACCCTGTAACTCTTGCCATCCAAGCAGACTTTCCATATATGTCTAAAAAGATAGAAGAACAAGGAGAAAATGAATACAGCATCGGACTAATGGAACATAGCAATGCACTTGCACCATTCAACTATAAATATCAACTAGGAAATAAGTTCTATATATCAGACAGAGGAGAATACCCTTACTCTGCATATGGCATGTGGGTAAACAGACTTCATGCAGACCTTTTCATCCTGCCTAGTGCCACACCTACCATGTACACTATTGATGGAGAATATTGGGGTATGAAGATCATGCCTACTTATGGCCAAACACCTATTGGCACACAAACTGCACGTACGGGGCATTTCCTGATCTCAGGGTTTCAAACAGAGGATTGTAATTTTACATTCTACAAACCATCAATGAGCAACATGACCGCCTTTCTGGTAGACTTACACGTAGACTACTGGGCTGCTCCTGGCGACAAAGTTAGAGTTACGCCAAAGTTCATCCCACCTCCTGCAACAAACCCTGGTCAATGGACCTCTTTTAACAGCACAACAGGTACTGGTGGCTACGCTTACTTAGGTGGTGGCTTATCCAATTCTGTATGGTATAATACTGAATTTGCTGCTAGAAATTTCAGCAATCTTGCTAATCCTAATAATGGGGACGATGAGGTAATTATGTACACACCAAAATATCAGCCTGATGGTAGTGGCAGTAATATATTAGGTTTTGCTTATACTGCTGCAGACAATGATTTTTATAGCTTACCAGATGCACCACTTACTTGTGGCCCTGAACATGACTGCGACCCTACATTCTATGAAGAGGAAGTAATGGCTGTAGCTTCGTCCACAAACAACGACCCGTTAGTTTTATGGGATGCAAATGCAGCAATTGTTCAAAACGTATATGACGATCCAGTAGAATTGATTTGTCAAGATTATAGTTCTCCTCCGGGTATCTCTAGCTATAAAAATGGCGCTACTGTAAAGAACATTATGGAAGCTAGTGAAACTAAAGTATTCCCTAACCCAACTAACGACCATGTTTTTGTTAACCTTTCATCTGCTATAGATAAAGAGGCTAATATTACTGTTGAGTTGATCAATATTCAAGGACAACATATGGGCAACCTATATAAAGGACGTGCTGAATTACTAAACAACCAAAGAGCACTTTCTTTACCTGATGTAGCTCCGGGTCTTTACTTAATCACTATTAGTGACGGTAGAGAACAACTACATAAAGAGAAACTTACTATTCAATAATAGTTAAGCGATCATAATACCACATAAAAAAGCCCCTCCTTACGAGGGAACTATATACTACTTGGGACAAATAAATTTTAATAAAAATTAATAGATTATGAAACGCCCTTGGTGGTTTTGTTTTGATTTTTTGGTGATTGTATTGTGCTGTCTGATGTCATTGGCTTTAATTGTAATGATGGCACTGAATTATTATGTTTATTTTGTTCTTCCTGAAAAGCTTTCTTCTGCAACCCATACTGAAGCCATGAAGTATATACAGTCGCTACCCCTATAAGTAATGTTAACGCAATAACAGAAATATCTTTAAACTTTAACAGTTTTCTGCTATTATACTTGCCTGTATATCCTCCTTCTCCATGATATGCGATACCTTCTAATGTTATTATCCAATCGGTAAAACATAGTTCATCAATTGGAGTTGACATGTAATATATTGTTGCGTATCCGTCCTTCAATAGTTTGACTAATATTTGATTTAGTATTTCGGAAGCTCCATCTTTTGAAAACGATTTATCTTCTTGTTGGGCTTTATGTAATAATGTTTCTATGCATATTGATTCGTTAATATGGGAATGTTTATACAATAGCTTTAGTATGAGGTCAAGCTTACTTCTCATATCCTCATGATTTGCAATTATTCGGTTCTCCATGCCGAAAAATACAGTTAGTATATTTCATAAAATAGAGTATAAACACCCTAAATAGTATTTCAATAGTTGTTACATTTGTTGTGTAGTATCGTTAATCGTACTTGCTACTCTGAATAACCACAAATGAGAAGCATTGCAAAGTATGGTCATATGGTACGCCTGTATTGGCGTAGCTGTGTCTTTTTGCAATGTAGGCTGTGGTTAGCCTTGAGTAGCATAAGAATATCGGCTACGCTATTTTTTAACTCAAAATAACCACAATTATGAAACAGCTACTAGCATTGCTATTAGTGGTGTTACCTTTTATTTCCTTTTGTCAAACAAATAGCTACATTATTGATAGCGATAAGGCAATCGCTGATTTTTTTAATAGTTCAATATTACAAGACAATTATTATTACCAATCTGCAACGGTTACTAAATTAAATCAGGAACAAAGAACCATCGACTTTGTAAAACAAGTGAAGGGGTCTTCTATTTGTTTAGTAGATAGGTTGAATAAAACTATATTTTTAGCACTTGCAGACCCAGAGAATAATAATCAACGTATAATTTATTCAGGATATAAAGTTACTGGGGCTACCCAAGTAAAAAATAGCAATATTATAGAGGTTGATTATTATTTCAAGAAAATTGAAAACAACAAGGAATTAGATGACATTATAGACGGAAGTTTATCTATATACGGGCATGATTCATTTGAGGTAAGAATAAATAACTACCCTTCATTTTATAATTATAAGTTTTACCAAAAAGACAGATTAAATAAAATAGAGGGGTATAGCTATGTAGGAAATGATACTACTAAGATTTATCACCTTAATGAATTATCCCCTGAAGATAGACCTCAATTAATAAACCCTAACCCGCCTAAAAAACATGAAAGTAACACTATACTTGACAAATATATAGCAGAAAGGGAGGCTATTATTCAATCATTAAAACAGCTAAATAAAGACCACTATACATATAGTGGTGGTACATATACTCGAATAACACCAAACCTAACAAAGAATTATCCATTATCTAATATGTGGCCTGTTGCGTCTTATGCTATTGATAAGCAAAATGGAATACTAGGATTGGTATTAGTACCATCATTCAACCCTAATTATCCTGACATTAATTTTAGAGGCGATATAACCAAGTATAGTCAAAATAAAGGCAAAGTACATATTGAAGCAGAAAGCACTTATTTCAGGGTAAAGATTGACATACAGCCTGATTATTCATCCCGTATTGAAGTAATAGGAGAAACAAAACGGCATGTTTATAAATCTGGAAAGCTAATTAAACTATATAAATAAAATATTATGAAATTTTCTGCACTTAGAACCATTGCAAAAGCTATTAATTTTTTTGCATGGATAGTTTTTATTTCAAATGTAGCAGTACTATTAGTAGCAACATACGGACTTTATTTATCTCACTTAGAATACATTAAATACAATATTGAACCTAGGCTTTTGTATTCAACATTTGGCATCGTGGTATTGGTAATTGTAGGAGTGCTAATATCACTGTTTATACTAGTGATAATGCTAGGAGTTTCAGAATTAATAAAGCTATTTATCAACTTATCTGATAAGTTAGAGAACATTGATAATAATATATACGTCTTAGCAGCTAATCATGAAGAAGCGGAGCAAGTTGTATAGGCTATGTAGGCTCATGGCTAGGTGTTTTATATGGCTTATATACCCCTATAATGATAAATAAAAAAGGAGGCTATTACACCTCCTTTTCTCTACCTATTCATTAATAAGTGCGTTACACTTATAGTAGTTACAGTTACAAGCAAAATAATAGCTAAAGCCTGTTGAAATGTAACTTTTGCCTCAATGATAGGACATGCAGGGGAACCGCATGTTTTGATTGTTAAGTCAATCATGTAAAATATTTTTAGTTAGATACAAAGTTCACTTTGCTTAACTATCCTTTCAATAGGTACACTAATTGGTGTATCTATTTTTTATATGATTTTATTTTCTTATTAACTCTTTATAAGTAACACGTGTATTAGAGACCTTTAATACAGCATTTTTAAAGCGTTCTACGCTTGTTAAATCACGAGTATTATATCTATATCCAAACTCACTACAATAGTTGTTTAGGTGCTTTACTGATACACTATGATATATACCATAGATACCACGCTTTAAGATTGACCAAAAGCCCTCAATAGAGTTTGTATGGAATTTACCTCTTACATATTCCTCTTTTTCATGGTTTACAATCTCATGTTGTTTGAACTCTTTATGTAAACCACTATAAGCACCAAACCCGTCTGTTATTATGGTAGCATCTTTGCTTACAATCTCACGTACTATTGGTTTTATTGCAGCACCGTTAGCATAACCTGTAGTAACAGGACGTAATACCATATTACCATTACGCTGCAATAGACCTACCATAGGAGTTTTGCCAGTATAACCGTTTACTCTTTTACGCTTTGATTTATGTTTGTTACGCTCCTTACCACCAATGTAAGTTTCATCAATCTCAACTTCACCAGTCAACTGGTCAGTGCTATTGTCTTTTAGCATTTCACGAATACGGTGTAATACAAACCATGCTGATTTTTGTGTAATACCCAATGTTTCTGATAATTGTATGCTACTTACACCTTTCTTAGATGTAGTGCAAAGGAACATAGCAGCAAACCAAGTTCTAAGACCGATTTTAGAGTTTTCAAAGATAGTGCCAACGGTTACGCTGAACTTCTTATGACAAGTCTTTTCACGGCACTTATAACCTCTATTAGTTACATACGGGTTGATGCAACCACAATGAGGGCAAGCAGGATTGCCTCCCCAACGCTGTTGAGCGTACCACTCTTTACAAAAGTCCTCGTCTTTGAAGAAGTCTAATAGCTGTTGTAAGTTCTTGAACTGGCTTTGCATTTGATTAGTTTGTGATACAAATATACAACTTGTCCCGTTAACTACCTAATAATAAGCGTAGATTTTTTCATCAATCTATATCATTCCAAAATTTATAGCCTTTACAGTAAGTGCTTTCAGCATTTATTGAGATAGTTAAGGATAAATATTTGTTTGCAACATAAAAAAACACATATCTTTACAATGCTAAAATTTAAAGATTATATCAATGAATACTGAAACAGATAAAAACATACCCAAAAATGAGGAATCAAGTTCGTACCGAAGTAAGCGTACGCGTAGCTCTCCGTATCCATCCTATATCATAAATAAATGCTTTGATTTGGTGCAAGACATCGATACTGAGTTTACCGATGTTGTTTATACTCCACAAGAAGATATAGTTAATAATGTAGGTAAAAAGGGTGGTGCATTCCTTATGTTTCTCGGTTCTTGCGTTCAATACAATTTATTAGATTTGAAAAAAGGTGAAGGATATAAACCTTCTGCACTATTTAAAAAAATATCAAGACCATTGCCTAATGAAAATGTAGACGATTTATACAAGGAGTGCTTGCTTGAGCCCAATTTATATAAAAGTTTAATAAATGAGTTCAATAATAAAGCCTTGCCAAGCAAAAGTGGGCTAGCTAATATATTGGTGAGGAATTACAATATAAAAAGTAATGCCGCAGACAAAGCCGCTACTATATTCATAAAAAATCTTAATGAGTTAGGATGTATTAAGGACGGGAATATATTATACTTAAATTCCGTTAAAGCCAATAAAGTAGAGGAGATTGAAGACGATAGCACTATTATTGAAGAGCAGGAATCTATCGTTAAAGATTCGCAAATAAATACACCCTCTACGTCTGTAACTACGCAGACCAACCAATTACTATTAACAGAATCAACAAATCACGATAAATTAACCATAAAACTTACAGAGGGCAAACATGCGTATTTGTCTTTTCCAAATGATATAAACGTAAAAGATATAGAAATACTAAAATTGCAGATAGAATCACTTTCATTAACAATATAAAAAATACCGATGTAGTTACATCGGTATTATAATTTGCTAAAATTTAAAGACTGTCGAAACAGACTCTTAATGCTACAAAGATAAGAAAAGATAAGAAAGGGCAAAATTAATTGCCCGTATTTAAGATGACCAAGGAACGAAACTACAACAGATTAGGGCAGCCAACATATACTGCCGACCACATTAGAGTTACGGTACGTTGTTAGTCTCATAAGCTAAACAATACACGCCGTCCCGTTGTAAGTCGTTTACAGTCCACAGGAAAAGAACCATTCGCGGTGGTCGCCTCGTTTCTACGAGGCTTTCCTGTTTCAACTACAAAGGTACAACAATAGTACCAGATATTAATTAAATTTGCTTTATATGAGTAACGATAAAGACAATAAAAAGAAAGAACGTGCTGATAAGTACGAAGAAAAGGTGAAGTTTGACGGCACTTTTGAGGAAATGGTGGGTATGAGCTTTGGAGGTAAGAAAGAAGAAAAAGATATGATTGAATTACATTTTGCTTTTGAAGAGAAGGAATATAGCTTCAAATATCGTACAGAAGAAAGAATAGAAGGAGAAGGGAGAGGACGGGTTGAATGGAAAGATTATTATATCACCTTTGAAGATAAGCGGCAAGGTATTAATATTAAAAATGAACTTTTGCAATCCACAAAAGGTAAAGGCTCTTGGGTGAAAGATGGCAATATAGATGCTCCAATAGATTTACTATCAAAAATATCAAGTAATATTTACAAGTTTGAAAACGGGGGAAACAGCGAATAACACGCTGTTTTTTATTTGCCTACCCTTGTCCCAAGTAGTATATAGTTACCCCTTACGAGGGGCTTTAAATTTATAGAACCATTAAAAAACAATACTTACATCATGGCTACACTACGGTTGAGGAAGTTGGTCAAGTCCTCACCCTTTAGCATATCCTGCGATAGCAATGCCAAGTCGAATGCATGACGGGCAATGCGTACCCTATCATCTTCCTGCTCTGCCTTTAGTATACGGCTAATCAGCTCATGATTACCATTCACCCCTACTTTGTAGCTCTCCGGCATAGCACCAAACATAGCCATGCTTGGGTTCATTTGTGCCATCTCACGCATACGGCGGGTCATCTCGTCCATTGTCACCGTTACAGGTAGTTCGTCTGCACTTATGCTCTCTACTTCTACCTTCATGGTCTCCCCTTTGTTGATGGCTTTGTTGAATATCTCGGTCACCATCTTTGTTTCTTCTTCTGTTAACGCATGAGCTACAGCATCTTCTTTTTTGATGAGGTTGTTTATCGTATCAGAGTCTACACGTCTTAGGGTTATTTTCTCCAGCTTATGCTCCATGAAGCTCACAAAGTGATTATCGATAGGAGAATCCATAAGCAATACATCATAATCCTTTTTAGCCGCCGCTTGTATCTGAAAGTTTTGCTTCTCAGGGTCGGTAGCGTATAAGTACACCAACTGCTCTTCTTTATTCTTCTGTGTAGGCTCTACCTTCTCTTTATATTCGTCTAGTGTGTAGAATTCGTTCTTCGTATTCTTCAACAGGGCAAACTTAGTGGCCTTCTCGTAGAACTTCTCATCAGTCACCATACCGTATTTCACAAACAGACCAACATCTTGCCATTTAGACTGGTAGCCCTCACGATCGCTCTTGAATAGCTCTGCTAATTTATCAGCCACCTTCTTAGTGATGTAGCTATTTATCTTCTTCACATTACCATCTGCCTGTAAGAAGCTACGCGATACGTTCAACGGGATATCCGGAGAGTCTATCACCCCGTGTAGCATCATTAAGAACTCCGGTACGATCTCCTTCACCTCATCGGTAATGAATACCTGACGAGAGAAAAGCTTGATCTTGTTCTCCTGCATTGGGTTGAAGTCTTTCTTCAATTTAGGGAAGTACAATACCCCTGTCAGGTTGAATGGATAGTCTACATTCAGGTGTATCCAGAATAGCGGGTCTTCCGTCATCGGATATAGCTCGCGGTAGAAATTCAGGTAGTCTTCGTCTGTCAGGTCGCTAGGCGCTTTTGTCCAGATAGGAGCGGTATTGTTGATGATATTATCCAACTCTACCGACTTGTATTTAGGCTTGCCTTCCTCATCCTCACCATCAGGCTCTTGCTCTGTTCTCGTACCAAACTTTACAGGTATTGGTAAGAAACGGCAATGCTTATCCAATATTTGCTTCAGCTTATACTCTTCTAAAAACTCTTCGCTCTCTTCGTTCACATGTAGTATAATATCAGTACCTACCGTATCACGGCTACCTGCACTTATCTCAAAGCTAGTACTACCATCACACTCCCAACGTGCCGCTTCTGCACCCTCTTGATAAGAAAGTGTGTTGATCTCCACCGTGTCTGCCACCATGAAAGCAGAATAGAAACCCAAACCGAACTTACCAATGATCTCATTGGCATCTTTAGCTTCTTTGAACTTCTCTACAAACTCTGTAGCACCAGAGAAGGCGATTTGGTTGATGTATTTCTTGATCTCCTCAGCCGTCATCCCCAAGCCATTATCTGAAATAGTAATGGTCTTCTTTTCAGCATCCAGCTTCACCTCTACCATTGGTGTAGGTAGCTCGCCCTTGTACTCGCCAAGAGACGATAGACGTCTTAGCTTCTGTACGGCATCGGTAGCGTTAGACACTAGCTCACGAAGGAATATCTCATTATCCGAATAAAGGAACTTCTTAATAATGGGAAAGATGTTTTCCGTATGTATGGAAATAGTACCTTTTTCTTGCATATCTATTATGTTTTTACTTTTTATAGTTATGCTAGTACCTAATCAATCCCCGTTCCAATAGCCCTTACCGTGTCATATTGACAGAATGGCGGTAGGCGGACTGAAAAAATGTACCGCAAAGAAGGTGTATTGTGTCTTAGTTTTAGGGTAGTTGGGACAGCTAAACTGTTTTCTGTAATTTAGGTCTACCCTATGCGCATCATTACCAGAACATTAGGATACGACCCATATACACTACGTATAGAGGAACACCTCACCGATACACACAAAGGTGTATACTACAGAATATGCGAACTAACAGTACACAAGGGTTTTACTCAGATAGGCAAACACAAAGGCAAGTCTCCAGAAGAATGTATTGACCAAGCCACTTTTCACTACGGTGTGCCCAAAGACTACTGGCAGTATGCTGATGTGCATGACAGTGCTGCAAAAATAGAAAGCGTTAGTGATCAACTTTTAGCTAACCAGCAATTACTATATGCTTATAACAAATATAAAATCCTAGATTATACACTTGCTCCTTTTATTAGTAAACACAAGAAATCATTAACTATCATATTTAGTTTTTTAACTGCCATTTGGCTAGCCATACTCATATATGCACTCACTCACAAGGTTGAAGCAACAACCGAGGACACGGTAATACCTACTACAGAACATAATGAAGACCTTGACTTTGTTGAACAACCCGAATTCAATAGAGTACTCCTCCTCTACAAACTAGACGATAGTATAACACATATAGACACCATACATCTCTAGTTATTCTACCGCTCTGAACATCATCTCACCATAAGGCGTTTCAACATTTGTGCCTAGGCTGTCATTCCATGTTCTTTCCAATAAAATAAAGGAAAGCGTATCTATACCTACAGTATCTACTAAGGATAGTTGTCGCACATGTAACAAAGTATTAAATAGTCGAGGGTCGGCGTACTTGGAGTTAATATACCCCTTGGTGTCAACGCTCCATATAGGCCATGAACCTTTAGGTGATCCCCAAGGATGGTGGAAGTTAATTTGTGTTGTATCGTATTTCTCTACTGTGAAGCAAAAGGAATATCCTGTGTCTAACACCATATCTATGGTGAACGCCTTTACATAATTATACCATTGCTGTTCCAGCCAAGCCTCTCCTATCACTGTTTCAGTACCACTTATGGAAACCAGCTCATACCGTTTAAGAAACACCCCTCTTTTTTTAGCACCGTCCATATTTGCCGACCATTGTATATTTTCCAAGTCGGTACACAAACCGCAGCCAGCTAGTATGCATATGAGTAATAAGGGCAGGTATCTGTTCATTGTTGTTGCTATGGCAGATGAAGATAATACTACTAGAACTATAATAATAACGTTTTAGTATATCCACCATACTGGCATAATACTTGTATTTTAGAGGGTCTATCTATAATAATAACACTTCATGAAATTCGTCTGCTCGCTACTGCTCCTTCTTCCTTTTCTCAACACTCAGGCAAGCACAGTTGATTCTATTAAAATAGAAGATAATTATCTGCTCTACCATAAAGTTGACACGAAGCAGTCTGAAAAAGCAGGACTGATCCTATACATGCATGGCGGTGTCAGCCAGTTTAAAGGCACAAAGCCTACACTTGTGCCAACTGTCGACCTACTCGAGGGCAATCAGTACTTTTTACCCGCTGCTACTAATGCAGGCTACGACGTGATACTGCCTATTGCCTACAATGAGTATAACTGGCTGGAGGACAAAGGAGAGTTATACATCAACCAAATAGTAGCTACCTATGGTAAGGATTATGAACGGATAATCATATCTGGCTTCTCCGATGGGGGTACAGGGGCTTATCGCTTTTTCTACAACAATCCCAAACAATATGCAGGGCTACTCCTCTTCAACGGATACCCACAACTGGGCAACTATTATAAAAAAGTGAACCACTACGACGGCATGGGTAAAACCATTGTGTATAGCTCTTGTACAAACGATAAAGTCATACCCTATGAATTTCTATTGGTAGAATATCGTAGGCAAAGCATGCTCAACCAGCACACCTACTTTATTTTAGCCGAAGGCAAACATTCTTTTGCTGCTTATGACCAACAACATATTGACCAATGTATAGCGCTGCTGAAAAAAGAGCCTACACCACAGACAAATGATAAAATAACCCTTTACCCTCCTGTTGACGGGCTTGTGGTAGACGGAGTACTAAAACATATCTACGATTTCAGAAAAAAGACAGCCAAGAACTACACCATGGCAGCTACCGAATATCAAAACAATCAGCATATTTATAAGGCATACGACAAACTCCTGTCCAATGGCGCTATAATTAAACTACAACCAATTACGGTTGCTCCTTCCTCTATCAAAGAAGGTATTGATTTCGACTTTGATATCACTATCGACGGTAAAAAGGAGATCATTAATCTTACCAATTGGTTGAATACCCCTACATGGTAATCGGTATGGCACAATACTTGTTCTTCCTAAATGCTAAAAACTAAACTATATGAAACTATACACCTTATTTACAGTCATTGCTATAGCGGCTGTAACCACATCTTGTAAAAAACCGACCGACGGCATTACTAACCGCAACACCAGCGAGATGATCATTGGCACGCATCCAGGGTTTGCACCGGCTGCAACACCATCGCATTACTACCTTATTAACAACACAGGTGCTTATGAAGACACCACCAACACCAAACCCAACGTACAGCAATATAAATTTGACTACAAACTAAGTCAGGCAAAATACGATCAGGTAAAGTCCTTATTAAATCAAATACCCGAAGCCTTACTGAAAGAGAACGGGAAGTCTTATCGCAGTCCCAACACAGCAGACTGTAGTGGTAATATGGTGACTACCGTAATAGATGGCACTACTTACACATGGAGTATGGAAGATTGTACCGAAGGCATGCCTGACTATGTAAAACCTTTTGCCGACAATGTAAGCGCAGCTGTAAATATCTTAAGGCAATAGCACTTACTGACATACGGTTGTCAATGGGTAATAATACCTTTGTACAAGGTATATGATAATAATAACCAAAAAGCCTGAAGTAACTAAACGAGTAGATTCCTGCATTAAGGTCTATAACGCTAAGGGTATTGACGCAGGTGTAGCAGCTATACAAGAGCATATTCTATCGGCAAAGATCAAGTTCCCTTTGTTGGAGCATGCTGCCACCTTATTGTATGAGCAACTACCCGAGGAAGACCATATACCACTTTGTACTAAAATAGAACAGCTAAAGACCATCGGCGGGAATGTATTGATAGGTATTATCTTACAACAACGCTTATCTACACATTTCTCGAAATCGTTGGAGATGGCTACTCATTATATCTCATTAGCAGATGTGTGGTATGTATGTGATATTATTGGGGAGCGCACCTATGGCTATGCGCTACTCCACTACCCTGAGCAAACACTACCTATCATCAAAAAACTATCAACAAGCGATAGCAATTGGGTCATCCGTTCGCTGGGAGCAGGCGGGCATTATGCTATAAAAAAAGGACTTAAAGCAAAGCATGCGGTACAACTCTTTCAGCTGCTACTTACCATGGCCAACACTAAAGACAAAGAGATAAGGCAAGGCGTGGGCTGGGCAGCAAAAACTACCGCAAAGTTTCACCCTGATATTATACAACAGCACCAAAAAGAAATAAACAATACCGAGCAAGTGGCTAACTGGTTCCGTAAGAAAATAGAAATAGGACTAAACCGTAATAGCTATGCCCAAAGAAATTGAAGTAACATCGATACTCAATAAAAAGAAGCATAGAGATTCATGGTTCTTGGACGACTACACCATAAACCTCTATAGTAGCTGTTCCTTCAACTGCTTGTACTGCTATATAAGAGGCAGCAAGTATGGTACCAACCTAGAGACATCCCTATCAGTAAAAACAAACGCCATAACACTACTTGACAAGCAACTGGCTAATAGAGCTAAAAAAGGACAATACGGTATTATAGTTCTCTCTTCTGCTACCGACCCCTACTTACAGATAGAAAAGAAATACCAGCTTACCAGACAAGCGCTTAAAGTAATTGCCAAACATAGATTCCCTGTACACATCATTACCAAATCAGACTTGATAGAAAGAGATTTTGATCTCTTACATCAAATAGACCAAACAGCGATATTACCCAACGACTTGAAAGACGACCTGCAACGAGGTGTTATCGTATCCTACTCTTTCTCTACGCTTGACAATAAAGTAGGAAAGATATTTGAACCGGGAGCCACATTACCATCGGCTCGTTTAGCGGCTTTACAAAAAACTGTTGCCAAAGGTTTTCTGACAGGAGTAAGCCTGATGCCGCTGCTACCTTTTATATCCGACACTACGGAACACTTGGAGCTGATGTATTCCACCTTCAAGCATATTGGGGTTGACTATGTTTTACCAGCTACCATCACCCTCTTTGGCAATGAAAAAGCAGATAGCAAAACGCTTATACTAAATGCCGTAAGCAAGCATTATCCTGAACTATTGGAGCGCTACCATAAGTACTTCGACAACAGTCACGAATTACCTAAATATTATCGTGATGCCTTCTACCAAAAGATGCAGGAACTACTTGATGAATATGGACTGGCAAACAGTATTTTGGAGGGCGCTAGGAGGAAATAGCTTTTTACTTTTTCTCTTTCTTAGGAGGTAAAGACATCACATATTCATAGCTCTTATCAAGGTATTTGGCAAGCAGTTTTAGATCGCCGTACATTTCCTCTGGTATCAACACATAATCTTTCATTACTGCTCCGTAAGACTTGTAGATAGTCGTATTATGTTCTTCCATAAATTTCTTACAGTCGTCCTTATGCAGCCGTATACCTATCTCACCAGCTTTGTTGAATAGAGAAAACATATATCCGTTAGCTGATGTGTAGGGCATGGTTTTGCCCTTACGCTCGAACTTCTTATTGGTAGCAATAAGTTTATCGTAAAAGTTGAGTTTCTCCTCCCACATAGCAGTAGTTAATTGTGTTATTAATACAGGGTTAATATTTATCATTCAGTCTACCCTTTTACCATACTAGTAACCATATCATCCAATGCTGCAACCTTATCAGTGGCATCAAAGGCATCTTCTGGCAATACCATACCTATCCCTATTACTTTCTTAGCTACTTTAAATAGCTCTTCCATAATTGTAACTATCTCCCAATTGACACGAATGGTAACACGAGCATTACCCGTAGAAGTAATGTCATAATGTGACACTTCTTTATCTCGTAGATTGGTTAGCCTTTTTATCGGATTCTTCATGGGTTTATACCTACTCAAAGCAGTGCGTATTGCACCTAGCTTATCAGCATCTATAGTGTCATTATAGGCATTGGTATAATACATCTGCAAGCTATTTTTCTCTTTCGATCTATCACCACCAAACAATGCTACAAAATCAATTACCAGCCCCTTATATAGTAATTCGCTCATATATTTCATATAAGCATTATGCTCTATTAATACTTTCTTTTTATCGTCAGCATCACGTAAATATTGCAATAAAGACAACTTATCATATATCAGTTTCAATAATAACAACTGGTCTTCTAAAAGTTGTTGTGCCGTTCGACTGTCTAAAGGTTCTTGATAAGAAGCCTGCTTATTTTTAGAGTATTGCTTTTTATGCATATGCTAATATCGAATTATTTTCTTTAACCTACCTCTTTTCGAGTAACTAATAATTAATGATAACCACCTGTTTTAGAACCAAAAGTTAATCGCAACATTAAGTTTTTTTAATGTGCTTTTTCCATCCAAACCAAATGCATTTTTAGCTACGTCTTTCTATATACCAGTACTATCACAAAGGAAGTACTGCACTACAAAATAAGGCTATTATTCAACAACTATACAATATGCAACCTATGAAAAACAGGCTACTCATTCTTTTATCTACACTGGCCATTGTGGGCATTTCTATGCTGCCACAACAGGCAAAGGCAACACATGCCTCGGGTGCAGAGATCGTATACGAATGGCTGGGAGACTCTACATATAGATTCTTCTTTAAATTCTACCGCGACTGTACCTTAAATCCTAACGGAACGCCAGCTACTGCTGCACCACCCAACACGGTGAACCTTTGTTTCTTTAACAACTGTACTAACACAGCATATAATAGAGTGATGACAAGATGGACAGGTACTATCCCTCCCGGTGTAGCAAACGGGACACAAGTATCACGTGGTTGCTCTATGACCAGAACTGACTGTGAGAACCCAAACTCATCAGTTCCCGGATATGAAGAATGGTGGTACTCTGTAATAGAACCACTACCCTTAGCCTGCAACTCTTGGAAGTTTGCCGCATGGATCAATGCACGTAATACAAGTAACAACATAGGTGGCGGACAACTATATGTAGAAACCACCTTCAATAGTGCTAACACATGGGCTAATAACTCTCCTTACTTTTCTATAAAGCCTATACCTTATGTATGCATAAATACCCCATATACATTCAACAATGGCTCCATCGATGCTGATGGAGATTCTTTAGTATCTGAAGTAATAAGACCATTGAATGCACCTACGGGCAACAGCTGTACTAACCCTGCGCAGTTAATGGGATTAAGAGCTCAACCTACTGGTTTCCCAGCTATTACTTTTCCTGGAAACCCTATACAATCCAACGGCTCTTTCTCACTAAACCCTAGCACAGGACAAATCAACTTCACAGCAAGTCTTATAGGAGCTGAAACAATGACCATACGTACAAGAGAATACCGTAACGGACAGTTGTTAGGCTCTATAATGAGAGATATACAGGTACAAGTACTACAATGTAACCCTACAATACCTAAAATTGACACACCTAGTATTGATATCAAAGGAGGACAATGGCTCAACAACCAAGCTAACGGTTGCATAGACCAGAAAATGGAATTTTGTTTTGATGTCACATCAGCAGACACTGATGCAATTATCATACTTGAAGACAATTTAAAACAATCCTTACCAACAGCTTCTATTAGCTATAAAAATCAAAGAACAGATACGGTAACGGCATGCTTCTCTTGGACACCTACAGTAGCAGATGTAGGACTTAATAATATTATCATTACTATTAAAGATTCTACCTGTAAACCGCCAGGCATATTATTGTCCTATACTATAAGCATACCTATATATATATGGCCATCTACCAAAGCTGTGCCAGATACCAGCATATGTGAAAATGACGCTGCTTTCTTAGGCGCTACCGGAGGAGGAAACTATACATGGACAATACTTTCCGGAGGTACTCCTAACAGTTTAAACAATCCAAACATCGCTAACCCAATTGCAAGACCTACCACTACAACTACTTATGTAGTTACTTCAGGAGCATCTTCCTTCTGTACTAACAACACTGATACTGTAAAAGTAGATGTACTTAGTGGTCCTAAATTTGATGGTCAGGATGATGTGATCACCTGCCCGGGCAAGCCTACAGCTTTAGATGTAAAACCTGATAACACAACTGGTGTTACTTATACCTATAATTGGACCCCAACCACATACTTAAGCTCTACAACCAAGGCAGACCCTACAAGTACTACACCTGTAGATATCACCTACTATGTAGAAATAGGCAGCAATGTAAATAGCTGTAAAGGCAGAGACACTATTATGATCGATGTTTTGGACGGATTTAATATAGAGAATCCAGATACTATTATATGTGCTGGTCAAAGCGTTCAAATACGTGCTAATGGTGACACTAGATACAAATACACATGGACTGATGATGCAGCTTCGGGTGTTGTGTCTAACAGGGATATTATAGCACCATCACTTACCCCTGCTCCTCATGGCGAGTATACATATACTGTAAAAGCAAGCTATGCAGGTTGTGATGACAGTATAGCAACCTTAAAAGTAGAGGTACAACCAATACCATCTGTAGTTGTTAATCCTGACAAATCAATATGCTTTGATGACACCACAAGCTTATCAGCAGATGTTACACCTGCAAACTATACCAACTATAGCTACAAATGGACACCTGGAGCATCTCTAAATAACGATGCAATTACGAACCCTATATTCAAAGGTACAGGCACGACTACATTGATACTTACAGCAAGCACATCTATTGGTTGCGAAGGAAAAGATACAGTTACTGTAAACGTCTTCCCTGCCGACTTTATCAATGTATCAAACGATACGGCAATATGCCCGGGAGATACAGCTATTATAGCAATGACCGTACCGACCGGTACACAATACTATTGGAGTCCTGATATTAGTATTAACAGCACTGAGGATATGTCTCCAAAAGTATGGCCTGTAGCCAACCAACTTTATACTGTATATGCGAGAGATATCAATAACTGTAAGGATACAGCTCGTGTAAAAATAAAAGTACAGCCTAAAGCAATACTACACTTACCAGATTCTATACGTCTTTACCCGAAAGAAACCTACCATATGAATCCTGAAGGTAACTGCGTGTACTATAGCTGGTTCCCAACTGTAGGTTTAAGTAACCCTAGCATTGGTAATCCAAGGGCTACTCCTGATGTAAACACACGTTATATAGTACGTGCAAGTACTGAAGGTGGTTGTATGGCTACAGACTCTATAGACGTGCTTGTGATTGAAGATAGTTATGTAAAACTACCAAATGCCTTCACTCCAGGAAATGGTAATAATGCTACTTTCAAAATAGTAGGCAGAGGCGCTATAGAATTGAAGAGCTTTGCTATCTACAACCGCTGGGGAACAAAGGTTTTTGAAACAAAAGATGCTAACCAAGGATGGGATGGACGCTTTAACGGAGAACCACAGCCAATGGGTGTGTACATATACTCTATTGAAGCAACTACCCCAACAGGCAGAACAATCAATAAACAAGGCAACGTTACCTTGATACGATAAAAGACATAGAGATAATATAGTGTTGAGGGGCTATTGCGCAGATGCAGTAGCCCTTCTATTATTTCATAACTATAACATTGCCTTAAGAAAGCATTAGGAATATATTTAAAGCATATAAAATACTTTCATTTTAAAATCCACACTAAATGAGTAAGGCTTTAAAATTTATACTGACAACATCATGGATACTTTTCTCTCGTGGCTATGATGTATATGCTACTTATCAGCATACACCAGACTTAGAAAAAGAAGCTAACCCATTGGCATCAGTACTTGGGTTTGGCTGGTCGCCTATATTATTAATAGTTAGCCTACTTACTCTTTTTATTATTTATAACTATTACATAGCTACTTTCAAACCATACAACCTCTTACCTCAAGAAAAAGGGTTAAGTTTTGAACAAGTGACTACTTACATATACTTTGGCAAGAGTGATAAATGGGCTGCACTTTTATATAAAATGCCTAAAAATGTAAAGCGGCTACAACACTACTTAGGACATATACTTACCTATGCCATATCATTTGCAGGTATAATAAGCACTATAATGTGGCTATTAATAAGACACACCGATTTCTATAAAAACTACCACAGTGCTGCTGCTATATATGTTATTATAATACTTGGTATAATTGGCATCAATATATACTGGCACAGAAAAATGTATAAAACATACCAACTACAAACAGAACAGTCGTACACTACCACTACCATTTAGAGAAGATATTATATAGTTTTGTTGGCAGAAAGCTATTAGCATGCAACAGTTTAAAATAGAAGAGTACGAAACACAATTCGATAAGAAATTCCCCGAGTTTGAAAGCTTGAGCAAAATGGAAGGCGATAAAGTCATACGCCATCTACGAAACAATATACCTGGCGCAAGCGAGCGCGGTAATATTTTTGCTACCATTGAAGACAACCTTGAATATGACGATTATGACGAAGAAGTAATTTATGATATAGCCTATCTATTCAGTCTATACGATTTTGCGGATGCAGAAAAAATGTACATCATTTGGAATGAAGACACTGTAGACGCTATGAACAAATTCCCTTTTATTAACGCGTGGACAGCTATTTGGAAACCGGAATTTGACGAAAGGATTATTCTTTACACACCTGCTACAGGAAAGGTACTACTCATCACTCAATATGGTGCTGTATATAGCAACTAATACACTTCTTCTATCACATTACATTATATAGGGCAGCTATTTTAGCTACCCTTTTTTGTTAATAAGTGGCAAACTGTTAACAAACTTCCTGTTAACCAGTTCTAAACATAGCGTTAAGCAAACATGATTCTTTGGAGTGAGGCTTGTTCTTGTTGCATCTTTGTGTCAACAAAACAAACAACAACGTCTCGGGCGTTTCAAAACAAAAAATAAAACACACACAAACACAAAACAAAAACACACACAGTAAAAAACACAGTCATGCAAAACACGATCACTCTTCAACAACAAGCAACTTTAAACATCGGGAAAGCTATAGCTAAAAAAGATGCACTTAAAAAGAATGCACTCTTTGTTGCTATCATCACTTGCATTGTTTTAGCAGTTAACCTTTAAGTTTTTTACTAAATGCCTGTATGCTACAGATAATAGTGCAGTAGAATATAGATAGCAGCTACATGGCATATTAACAAGTTCTCTCTTATCCTCTATATGTAACAGAAGCCTCCAGTCTTGGAGGCTTATTTGTTTATGTATAAGTATATAAAAAGTGCCTTATACTAAACGTATAAGGCACGGGATGGTACACCTATAACCATCTATGATAACTAATTAAGGCTTATGCAAGAATACAGACCTTATTACGCGATTCACATTTATTCTACAATATTGAAACGTCTGGTGTATACCTGACCATCTACTTCTATAGATAGTGTGTATAAACCTGGTGCGATCTTGCCGTTCAAGCTCAATTTATGGGTCAATTTACCATTTACAACGTCTGTAGTAGCAGTATGTACTTTCTGACCAAGGTTGTTGTAAATAGAGATGTTTGTAGCTCCATTAACACCTGCGAATGTTCCCTCAATAGTAAACTCACCATTATTCGGGTTAGGATACAATCCTAGCTCATCAGCTCCATTTACAGCATTCTGTACTGAGTTAGGCTGATTTACAACCAAGGTATTACTAGACTCAAACTCGTTCACTTTACATGGATGGTCTGGCTTCATTGTCACTTGGATCTTATCTAAGTATAATAGATCATTTACTACATAGGTATCACCTGTTACACCAGCTACTACCTGACCACTTCTACGCCAGATGTAAGTTGGGTTAGCACCACCATTTACAGGAACTGCAGTTATCGTTGTAGGCATACCCGGTACTAGTACACTTGGGTTAGCTACGATAGATACAGATGATGCTTCCACTTTATTCACTGTGAAGATCTCCTTATTGGTGATCACAGGCTCAGGACAAGAGAAGCTGTTCGTGAAGATACACTGAACAGTATCATTATTTTTTGCTCCTATAAACTTAAATGTACCTTGCGGATTATTAAGGACCTTAACGCTATTCACATACCAATCGAATGTTGGGGAAGGACCTGCATTTGTATAATACAAGAATACATTTACGGTATCACCCTCACATATATTGGCAGATGGTGTAGCTTGTATTCTACCAGTAGCAAATGTTCTTGGTATAACTCTCATATTGATGCCTGCACTGCTTACCACCATTGGTGTTGCACATAGAGCACTACTTGTCAGACGACAGCTTACCACATCACCATTTACAAGTGTATTAGTAGTAAAGGTTGTTGCAGCCACACCAGTGTTCACACCATTTACTTGCCATTGGTAAATCGGGTTCGCACCGCCATTCACCGTACTTGTAACTGTAAACGTCGCCGCTCTTGTATCACATACTGAATCACCCGGAGGTCCACTGATCGTAATAGATGGTACCGGACGAGGATGAACGATCATCGTCTTAGTATTACTTGTTACTGATGCAGGTGAAGGACATGGTACACTAGAGGTCATCACACATGTGATCACATCTCCGTTAGCTAAGCCTGAGCTGGTATAACTTGTAGAGTTACTACCCACATTAGTACCATTTCTCTTCCATTGGAAGCTTGGACTAGGACCAGGGTTAGTTGTAGATACTACAGTAAAGGTTACTGAAGTATTTACACATATGTCTGTATCACTCGCTGTTATTGTTAGAGCAGGAGTAAGGATCGGATGAACGATCAATGTTGCACTGCTTGTAGTAGCAGGAGTACATGGACTTGCACCACTTACCACGCAACGGAATTGAGCATTGTTCAATCCTAAGTTAGCATTAGTAATAGATAGTGTAGATGAGGTAGCACCATTGTAAGTGAAACCACCAGTACCACTACTACCATTGCTGATATTAGTAAATCCGCTTCCTGTATTGGCCTGCCATTGGTAAGTAATACCTGTACCTGTAGCGCTACAGCTGAAGCTTACATTATTACCATCACAGATAGCATTATTGCTTGGGTTACCTGTTATAGCAGGAGGCGTGTTAACTGTTAATAGTCTTGCATTCGAAGTAACAGAAGGTGTACAAGAACCACTTATGATACAACGATATTGGTTGTTGTTGAACGATGCTGCCGGAGCTGCCAAGTTTAGTGTTGCTGTAGTAGCACCGCTATACACACCACCATTAGATACATTGCTCCAAGTACCACCACCATTAGTGCTTACTTGCCATTGGTAAGTAACAGCAGTACCTGTAGCTGATACGCTAAAGCTAGCATTACTTCCAAGACATACTACAGAGTTAACAGGCTGTGCTGTAAATCCTGGTAGAGTAAGCATGGTAAGTGTAGCCGCTGTAGAAGTAACTGAAGGCGCACATACGCTATTGACCATACAACGGTATTGGTAACCATTGATCGCCAAACTAGCACCTGTTAATGCTAAAGTAGCTGTATTAGATCCACTATAGATACCTATGTTGGTCACATTAGTCCATGTAGTACCACTATTAGTGCTTACTTGCCATTGATAACTAATACCTGTTCCTGTAGTAGTGACACTGAATGTAGTATTACTACCATCACAAACGTTCTTGTTAGTAGGATTAGCTGTGATAGCAGGTAAAGTATGTACTGTTAATGTTCTTGCTGTAGAAGTAACGCTTGGCGTACAAACACCACTTACGATACAACGATATTGGTTATTGTTAGCCGATGTTGTTGCTGCAGTAACACTAAGTGATGGAGTGGTTGTATTACTGTGGATACCCGTATTAGTTAGGTTCGTCCAAGTACCACCACCGTTAGTACTTACTTGCCATTGGAAGGTTAGGCTTGTACCTGATGCTGTAATACTAAAGGATGTACTACCACCATCACATATTACTTTATCTACGGGCTGTACATTTATAGATGGCAGGCTATTAACCACTAGTAAGCGAGGAGCAGAAGTAACACCTGGAGGACATGAGCCACCCAGTACACAACGAAACAAGGTACTACTAGATGTAGCCATTGCATTAGTTATGGTTAATGATGCAGTAGTAGCATTGCTGTAGATACCACCATTCGTTACGTTACTCCAAGTAGCACCACCATTAGTACTTAATTGCCACTGGTAGGTTACACCTAAGCCTATAGCCGTAACATCAAAGGTTGTATTATCTCCCGCACATATTGTACGATTGACGCCATGATTTGTTACAAAAGGAGCAGCATTAACGGTCAATATTCCAGCATTAGATGTAGCAGCAGGAGCACATGTACCTGTTACAACACAACGATATTGATAGTTATTTGCCGTTGGAGGTACATTGGTCAAATTCAAGGTAGATGTAGTAGCATTGCTATACATACCACCATTCGTCACATTACTCCAAGTAGCACCACCGTTAGTACTTTCTTGCCATTGGTAAGAAATGCCTAAACCTGTTGCTGATATTGTAAATGAGGCATTGTTATTCTGGCATATGGTACTATTAATAGGGTGCATGGTAACAGCTGGCGTACTATTAAAGATTAGTATAGCTGCTGTTGTTGTTGCAGCCAGAGCGCAAGTACCGCTAATTACACAACGGTATTGGTTATTATTTTCTGCAACTGTTGCTGCAGTTAAGTTTAAAGTAGCTGTTGTAGCATTACTGTAGATACCCGTATTCGTTAGGTTCGTCCAAGTAGCACCACCGTTAGTACTTACTTGCCATTGGTAAGCTATACCAGTACCTGTACCTGCTGCAGTGAAGCTTGTGTTGCTTCCTTCACAGATAGTACTGTTAACAGGGTTAACGGTAACTACAGGAGCTGTATTGATCGTTAATGTAGCAGCAGTTGATGTTGCACTTGGTGCACATGTACCACTTACGATACAACGATATTGGTTGTTGTTAACTGCTGTTGTTGCTGCAGTCAAGTTCAACGTTGCTGTTGTTGCATTACTATAGATACCAGTGTTCGTCAAATTCGTCCAAGTAGCACCACTATTAGTACTTACTTGCCATTGGTATGTCAATGCTGTACCTGTAGCCGTTACACTGAATGAGGTATTGCTACCCTCACAGATAGTACTGTTAACCGGAGCAACTGTAACTACTGGCTTAGTATCTATGGTCAACGTAGCAGCTGTTGTTGCTACAGATGGCGTACAAGTACCGCTTACCATACAACGGTATTGATTATTGTGTACTGCTGTTGTTGCAGCAGTCAAGTTCAAGGTAGTTGTAGTAACACCTGTATAGATACCTGTATTCGTCAAGTTCGTCCAAGTAGCACCACCATTAGTACTTACTTGCCATTGGTAAGCTACACCAGTACCAGTACCTGCTGCTGTGAAGCTTGTATTGCTTCCTTCGCAGATAGTACTGTTAACAGGGTTAACGGTAACCACAGGAGCAGTATTGATCGTTAATGAAACTGTATTAGAGGTTACACTTGGTAAACAAACACCACTTACCACACAACGGTATAGGTTACCATTGTCAGAAACAGCAGCGCCTGTTAGGTTTAGTGTTGCAGTAGTAGCACCACTGTAGATACCACCATTAGCTATACTACCCCAAGTACCACCACCATTAGTACTGATATACCATTGATATGCTGCACCAGAACCTGTAGCCGTTACCGTGAAGCTTGCATTACCACCAGGACAAGTTGCTGTGTTAGATGGTTGTCCTGTAATTGCAGGCAATGTATTTACTGTTAATTGTGCAACATTAGATGTAGCACTTGGAGCACAAGTACCACTTACCACACAACGATATCTGTTTCCGCTGAAGGTTACCGCAGGAGTAGCTATGCCTAAGCTTTGTGTAGTAGCACCACTATAAGCACCACCGTTCACTACATTACTCCAAGTAGCACCACCGTTAGTACTTTCTTGCCATTGATAAGTAACATTAGCACCTGAACCTATTATGGTAAATGATGCACTATTACCTAAACATACTGCCATATCAGCCGGTTGCGATGTCACCTTAGGCACTGCATTTACAACAAGTAAACGTCCTGCGGTGGCTACACTTGGCGCACATGTACCACTTATTACACAACGGAATAGTGTACTACTAGCCGACGGTGTAGCATTAGTTATAGTTAATGATGCAGTTGTAGCATTACTGTAGATACCACCGTTTACAACATTAGTATAAGTAGTACCACCGTTAGTACTTGATTGCCATTGATAGGTCAAACCAGTACCTGTTGCTGTTACATCAAAGGTTGTATTATCTCCCTCACAAATAGTACGGTTAACACCGTGGTTAACTATTGCAGGAGAAGTATCGATCGTAAGTGTTGCAAATGCCGATGTTGCAGAAATAGCACAATTAATAGTACCACTTACAACACATCTATATTTAGCATTATTTATCGCTAAATCTGCATTAGTTATAGTTAATGTAGCAGTAGTTGCGCCACTATAAGCAAAACCACCTAAACCGCTACTACCATTACTTACATTAGTAAAACCACCTCCTAAATCTACCTGCCATTGGTAAGTAATATTGGTACCAGTAGCAGCAATGGTAAATGACGTACTACTACCAACACACGCATTTTTATTAGTAGGGTTAGCAGTAATAGCAGGTTGGCTATGTACAGACAATGTTTTTGCAGTAGATGTAACTGTTGGCGTACAAGCACCACTTACTACACAACGATATTGATTATTATGAGCACTAGCAGGTGCCCCTGTAATAGTTAGGATCTGTGTAGTAACGCCGCTGTAAATACCACCGTTTACTAGGTTAGTCCAAGTAGCACCACCATTGGTACTCTCTTGCCACTGAATAGTTAATGTAGTTCCCGAAGTATTTACTTCAAAGGTTGTATTACCACCTTCACAAATGACCCTATCAACAGGTTGTACATTAATAGCAGGTAATATATTTACTTTTAGTAATCTTGGTGCAGATATAACGCCTGGAGGACAGGTACCTCCAATCACACAACGGAAAAAAGTACTACTTGCTGAGGATACCACATTTGTGATAGTCAAGGATGCTGTGGTAGCATTACTATAGATACCTCCGTTAACCACATTTGTATAAGTATTACCCCCGTCAACACTTGACTGCCATTGATAGGTCAAACCAGCACCCGTTACTGTTACATCAAAGGTTGTATTATCTCCCTCACAAATAGTGCGGTTAACACCGTGGTTAACTATTGCAGGAGGAGTATTGATCGTAAGTGTTGCCGCATTTGAATTAGCATTTGGGGTACAAGTACCGCTTACTACACAACGATATTGATTATTATTTACAGCTGTACTCGCCGCGGTCAAGTTCAATGTAGTGGTAGTAGCACCTGTATATATTCCTGTATTGGCAAGATTAGTCCAGGTAGCACCACTGTTAGTACTTACTTGCCATTGATAGCCGATACCAGTACCTGTAGCTGTTATTGTAAAGCTTGTATTATTACCTGCACATATAGCACTGTTAACTGGCTGTACTGTAACGACAGGTTTTGTATGTATGGTTATAGTTGCGGCAGCGAGACGTAGCGCTTGGTGTACAAGTACCACTCACTACACAACGGTATTGATTATTATTCTCTCCCACTGTTGCTGCTGTTAAGTTTAAGGTTGATGTTGTAGTATTACTATAGATACCACCATTTGCCAAGTTGGTAAATGTAGCCCCCCCCATTCGTACTCACTTGCCATTGGTAGCTCAATGCAGTACCGGTAGCAGTTACACTAAACGAAGTATTGCTTCCTTCGCAAATCGTGCTATTTATTGGATTGACAGTAACTACAGGCTTTGTATCTATGGTTAATGTACCAGCATTTGAAGTAGTACTTGGCGTACAAGTACCACTAATAACACAACGATACTGATAGTTATTTACGGCAGTGTTTACTGCTGTCAAGTTCAATGTAGCTGTTGTAACAGTACTATAGATACCTGTATTAGTTAAGTTGCTCCATGTACCTCCACCATTCGTACTTACTTGCCATTGGTACGTCAATGCTGCACCTGTTGCAGTCACACTAAACGAACCATTACTCCCTTCACATACTGAGATATTGCTTGGCTGTGCTGTTATATTCGGTGCTGTATTTACCGTTAATGTCCTTGCTGTAGAAGTAACACTTGGCGTACAGGTACCACTTACAACACAACGGTATTGGTTATTATTCTCACCCGCTGTTGCTGCTGTTAAGTTTAAGGTTGCTGTTGTTACATTACTGTAAATGCCTGTATTGGTCAGGTTAGTAAATGTTGCTCCCCCATTTGTACTCACCTGCCATTGGTAGCTCACTCCAGTACCTGATGCCGTTACACTGAAAGATGTATTATTGCCTGCACAGATTGTACTGTTAACGGGCTGTACAGATATACTTGGCAATGTATTGATCGTTAATGTTGCTGCGTTTGAGGTAACACCTGGAACACAAGTACCACCTACAACACAACGATACTGGTTATTATTCTCTGCAGTAGTTGCTCCTGTTAAGTTCAAGGTTGCAGAAGTGACCGTACTATAAATACCTGTATTAGTTAGGTTTGTCCATGTACCTCCACCATTGGTACTCACTTGCCATTGGTACGTTAAGCCTGCTCCTGTAGTCGTAACACTAAAACTAGTATTGCTACCATCACATATCGTACTATTAACAGGCTGCCCTGTTATATTCGGTGCTGTATTTACTGTTAATGTTCTTGCTGTAGAAGTAACACTTGGCGTACAGGTACCACTTATTACACAACGGTATTGGTTATTATTCTCTCCCGCTGTTGCTGCTGTTAAATTTAATGTCGCTGTAGTAACATTACTATAAATACCACCATTTGCCAAGTTGGTAAATGTTGCTCCCCCATTTGTACTCACCTGCCATTGGTAGCTCACTCCTGTACCTGATGCCGTTACACTGAAAGATGTATTATTGCTTGCACAGATTGTACTATTAACAGGCTGTACAGATATACTTGGCAATGTATTGATCGTTAATGTTGCTGCGTTTGAGGTAACACCTGGAGTACAGGTACCACTTACTACACATCTATATTGATTACTATTAACGGCTGTAGTTGCTCCTGTTAAGTTCAAGGTAGCAGAAGTGACCGTACTATAAATACCTGTATTACTTAGATTTGTCCATGTACCTCCACCATTTGTACTCACTTGCCATTGATAAGTTAATCCTGCTCCTGTAGCCGTAACACTAAAACTAGTGTTGCTACCATCACATATTGTACTATTACCAGGTTGCCCTGTGATAGCAGGGCCAGATAAAGCTGAAAGAGTGGTAGTACTCGTATTAGCACTACCACAAGAATTAATCATTACCAGTCTATACCGATAACCATTCATACTTGCAGTTTTATTTGAAATGCTCAATGTTGCTGTTGTAGCTCCACTATATATACCTCCATTAGTTACATTACTCCACGTACCACCGCCATTAGTACTTAGCTGCCATTGATTACTTGTTGCATTATTTACGCTATAACTGAAAGATGAGGCTGTACCTTCACAAAATGGATTATTAATTGTGGAGCCAGATGTAAATGGTACACTATTAACAGTTAGCGTACCGTGACTGGAGGTTGCTGACGGTGTACAAGAACCACTTGCTACACAACGATACCTATAATTATTCATTCCTGTAGTAGCACCTGTTATCGCTAATGTTGCTGTAGTAGCACCACTATATACACCTCCGTTACTTACATTGAAATAACTAACTCCGTTATTAGTACTCATTTGCCATTGATAACTACTAGCATTATTAGCGCTTACGGTAAATGTAGTATTACTCCCTGCACATATCGTCCTGTCGGGCGGATTTGTTGTTATAGAGGGAGTACTATTCACAGTTAGTGTACCATGACTAGAGGTTGCATTTGGAGCTATAGCCCCGCTAACCACACAACGATACCTATAATTATTCATTCCTGTAGTAGCACCTGTTATTGCTAATGTTGCCGTTGTAGCACCGCTATATACGCCACTATTACTTATATTACTATAAGTAAAGCCACTGTTCGTACTTAACTGCCATTGATAGCCTGTAGCATTATTAGCGCTTACGGTAAATGTAGTATTACTTCCTGCACATATTGTCCTATTAGGAGGGTTGGCAGTTATTGATGGTGCAGAAGCAGTCGCAGTTACCGTAAATGTAGTAACCCAAGAATTACCAACAGAAAAACTAGCAAACATCTGTACACCGTAAGTACCTGCAGATAAAGGATATGCAGCTCCAGAAAAACTACCACTACCATTCCCACTAATAGTATTACCACAACAGCCAGCAAACCCCCATCCTCCATTAAAACCACTACCGCCAGAAACCGAATAAGTGGCATTAGTTAGTTGTAACCCTGAATTAACTGTTATTTGAAAATAATCTTGTCCATCACCAGGTGTACTCAAATTACCACTAACAGTATATGTTCCTGCAGATGAAATAACAAAAGTTGGGTCATTAATAGTAATTGAAATATCAGCACCTTCGGCATATAAGCTAGTCTGTGCTTGTGCTACTTGCACTAATAGAATCAACATAGACAAGCCTATAAAAGACTTATGCAAACATTTTGCAGTCATGGAGAACGTCTCCTTTAGACGTCTATTCATTTTAAACATAGGATCCACTTTAATTAAAAACAATAGGTTTACTAACCATTTTATTGATTTGTTCAGTGGAGACAGGGTATCTATATTTAAAGACTAATATTTGATCATTTTATACAAATTATTGTAAGCGCATAAACATGATTGTCTCTAAGTATATAACTTGCGACAAAGTAGTCATTTTTGTAATAATTAGGGTGTTTTAACCCATTTTATATACGGTTATTTTTATGGCAGATATCAAGCGTATGACATAATATGTGGGAAAGTTGTTACCATTTTTTGATGTCATGTCATTTATAGTTTAATACTGCTTGACACTACTCACATGATTAAGAATAACAACAAATAAAAACGATAACATCTTAGCGCTTTTATATTCAACTTGGAAAAAGGTAAGCCCCCCCCCTCTTGGAGGCTTATTTGTTTAACAATACATGGTATTTATAGACGAGTATCAGTATTATAAGCTAAAACACCTTTAAACTCTTTAAAACTATACGCACTTACTCCTAATATCGACGCGTTTATTAACTCCTTTCTGTTTATACGTATCATACATGTAACTTTATTCATATAAGAATCTAATGCAAAAAAGCAGTTAATATGAGAAACCTATATATAATATTTTTATCCCTGCCTCTATTTTGCGGATATACAACAAATGGACAAGTTGTTAACCCAGGAAATACAGTTTTTAAAGAAAAAACATTTACCCCATCTCCTGATGACTCTGCATCAGCAAATGCTCGAATAACATTTGGTTGTGATCCCAAATCATCACTTTTCAACATTGAGAATACCGTACTATACAAACCTAGTTTTGACGAAATGACTGCTGCTGCATGGACTCACAATGCGCACAATTGCCAATATGGATTAATTAGATTTTATCAGAAATTTCCACAAATATCAACCATACCTTCCCATGCTATTATAGACAGTGCTTTTGTAATACTAAAGGGTAAAACACCAAGATATAAAGCAATAACTGTAGGAAACTCTTACTATCCTAACTCCCCATATAATAAGTGGGGAACTAATGAAGTAGAAATACTACGCAATTTAACGAATTGGCATGCAGGATCAATTACATGGAATAATGCACCAACTTACACTTTAAAAAATAGTGCAACTATACCCTACTCTACAAGCCAAGGAGGTTATGACATAACAGCAAACGTAACTGCTATGATACAGGACATGGTTAGCTCATCAAACAATTTTGGATTTACATTCAAGCTGCAAACTGAAAAATTATATCGAAGTATGCTCTTTTTCAATAGCAATGCTATTGTTACAAATAACAGACCAGCTTTAAAAGTATACTATCATTATAACAATGTATCAATTAGCAGCAGAAATAACGAAGGAATAAGTAACATAAGCATTTTTCCAAATCCATCTCATAAAAAAATAAGTATCAATTATCATACAAAACAAGCAAGACTATTAAACTATTATATTATCGACATCAAGGGACAAACTTTAATTGAATCATCTATAGAAACCCGACAAGGGAACAACAAGCTGGATATCGATCTTGATAAAATTGAGAGTGGCACCTATATATTGCAAATGAATGTTGGAACAGATGTCACTAGAAAGCTATTCACAAAAATATAACTAGTTGTGTTATACTTAAATATAAATACATTCGGAGTAGAAGTTTTTATGGCACTTTTCTAAAGTTGCGCGTGTTTATAAGTATTTACAAAACATTATATTTAAAGTTACAACAACTTACTATCCACACATGACAAGAAGATTATATTTTTCTTTTTTTCAATTCACACTCTTCTTATTTATACAGTACATAGCCGCTGGACAATCTATACACACAAAACACTTTACAAAAAAAGATGGTTTACCTAGCGCTGCAGTATACATGTGCCATCAAGACCTTGATGGTTATATATGGATGGCAACAGCTAATGGGCTAAGTAGATATGATGGCAAAGAGTTCAAAAACTATAATCAAGAAAATGGAACTCTATTAAATAACATTGTAATAACTATTAACAACGATTATGAAAACAATATATGGGCTAAAGCGTACTTTGGACCACCTGAATTTTCAGTGATAAAAAAAAATAAAACAATTAAACACTTAGACTCCTCAGCCTATACATTACATGACCAAGGGCAACATTTACTTGAAAAACTATATGCTAAAAAAAGCCAGACAGCCTATATTATAGGTTCATACTCATTAATGAGTATAAAAAAAGGCAGGAAGCCTGCTTATGTAAAGACGTCTTTAGCGAAAATAATTTCCATATTCGAAACCGACAATGGGAACGTGTACACAACAGAGGGACAATCAATATATAGGATCAATGATACTATTATTGAATGTTATCAAAAAAACATCTTCAATTCACATTGTAGTAAACTAGCTTACTATAAAGGCTTTTTGTACGCACAAATAAAGGACTCAATACATATTTACAAAGACTGTTTGGGATCCTTCATTCATACAAAAGCATACAAACAGACAAAAACAGCTGCCAATTTGCATGCAAATGAACATGGCTTGTGGATAGCATATGATAATGAACGTAAAATCAACTTACTCAAGCAGTACGACTTCCTATCATCACCCGTAGAGGTTGAATTACCGGGGTTGGTCAATAGAGTATTAACTGATAATGACCAGGGATTATGGATATGTACATTCGATAACGGTGTAGTATATATACCTAACCCCAATATTATTAGCTATTCTGTAAAAGAGGGTCTATCCTCGCAAACAGTACTTGCTATTGATGCTATTAATGAAAATAAAATATGGATAGGACATCGCTCAGGTGAGGTTGACATTCTGACGAAAGACAATAATCATATAAAAGCAAAAAAAAGATTCTATATAAAAGACAGCTTCCCAGGTTATAGCTACATTGAAGATATAATTACCCATAAAGAAAACACCTACATTTTATCAAGAGGAAAATTTCATAAAATTGAGCGAGGACAGCTAAAAGAAATATTTAAAACTAATAGTACCTATAAATCGTTTCAGGTAATCAATGATTCTTTGATTGGTATCGGTTCTACAGCATACTTCATTCTAAATACACGAACAAAAAAACAAAAGAAATATTCGATAGGACGAATATTTTGTCAATCAAAAGATTCAGATGGTAATATCTGGCTAGGTGGCTTAAATGGCCTATATGTCTTCAACCCAGTTATTGATAACGCTCCAAGGAAGATAACCTATATCGATTCAGGAACAGTACATGCATTATCTATACAAAACAAATTTATATGGCTTAGTTTGAATACTAGATTATACCTTATAAATAAGGACAGTGTCTTAAAAGAGTTTTCAAAAGACGAAGACCAATTACCCAAATCAATTATAGGAAAAATAGCTACACAGAATAATCATATTTGGCTTGGGTCTGTAGATGGCTTGTTCTACGGCTCATTTAATTATGACTCCTTAACGTTTAATAATAGTAGACTTATTAATCATAATGACGGGCTTTTAACTGACGAGGTGAGTACTATAAAAGCTTACGATTCGGCAACATATATAGGCACTTATAGCAATGGCTTTTTTTCCACAACACCTAATGACACAAGTAGTATTAATTACGTAATATCAGATATAAAATTCGAAGAGTTAAAAAGCAATAAAATATTCAGCTCAGATAGCATTAGTATTGATTACTCTAAAGAAGGGATCGAAATAGAATTTCATACCGCCGCACTAAAATATCATGATGAAATATTCTACAGGTACAAGTTAGAACCTTTCCATACCGAATGGAGAACAACTACCAACAATATTATACAATACACAAACATCCCTCCGGGACGGTATGACTTTCTGATTGAAGTTCAAGACCGTAGACCAAATACTACATCAACACTTAGCACTACACATATTTATATTGAACCCCTATTTTGGCAAACATCCTGGTTCAAACTTTTAATTGGGTTATTACTCTTGTTATTAATAAGTCCACTATTTTATTGGTACTATCGTTATTTAAAAAAACAAACAAAAAGGCAAATAGAACGAGACAGGTTTATAGCAAAAACACGATTAAAAACATTAAAAGCACAAATTAAGCCACATTTTATATTTAACTCGTTAAATGCAATGCAAGATTATATCTATACAAACAGTAGAGATGATGTTGCTAAACTATTACAAAACTTTGCGAGCTTGATCCGAAAAGGACTACACTTTTCAGATAATGATTTTGTAACAATAAATGAAGAGATACTTTTTTTAGAAAAATACCTTTCTCTTGAGAAAATAAAATGTGAAGACTGTTTCGATTACGAAATTAAAGCCCCTCAAGCGATACGCTTACTTAATATCCCAAGTCTCATTACACAACCTTTTGTAGAAAATGCTGTTGTTCATGGACAAAGCAAAAATAAGCACTCATTTATAAGCATTGTCTATTCCATTGAAGAAAACAACATTACATGTACAATAAAAGATAATGGCATTGGAATAAAGAAGTCCCAACAAAGAAAAAAAGGAAACACCTCAAAAGGAATGGGAATTTCGATGGAAAGGGTTGATTATTTTAAAATGGGATTAAATGTTGACATCAATATACAAATTGAAGACCTTTCTGAGAATAATTCAAATACTACAGGAACTTGTATAACTATAACTGTAAACAACAGTGCTAACAAACAAAAAAAATGAAAACAACAGCATTAATTATTGATGACGAATTGAGATCAAGACGTGTCTTAAAAAGAATGTTATCTCAATACTGTGAGGACATATACATCCTAGGCGAAACTGACAATATAGACCATGGTTTAGAATTAATAAAAAGTACTTCTCCTGACATACTATTTCTAGATATTCAACTAAAAAATGAAACAGGATTTGAACTACTAGGGCAAATACCCAATATAACTTTTCAAACAATTTTTGTAACTGCGTATGATTCCTATGCCATAAAAGCTATTAAGTGGTCGGCACAAGATTATATTCTTAAACCTGTGGACCCTGACGAGCTTAAAGCAGCGGTAAACAAAGCAATAAGCAAAACTAACACTCATAAAAAAACAGAAGAAAAAAAGGCAGTAAGCACTGAAGCAAACATCGGTCTACCAACAATGGATGGTTTAAAATTTGTACCTATAAACACCATTATGCGTTGTGAAGCAAAGGGCACCTATACCCATTTCTTTTTTGATAAAAATGAAAGCATCCTTGTTTCTAAGTCATTACAAGTGTATGAAAACCTTTTAAAGGAACATGGTTTTTTTAGGATTCACAAATCGCATCTTGTAAACCTGAAATACATAAAAGAATATATCAAGGGACGTGGTGGACACATAGTAATGAAAGACAACACAACTATTGGTGTAGCACTACGAAAAAAAGAAGATTTCCTTAAACGAATATTACATTAACTACGCGTTCACTTCATTATCTGCACGGCTACAAATTATCCTTAAGCATCCGTCATAGTAAAAAGTAATTTTCCTCCTGTAGCTACACAATACAGGCGGAACCCGAAAAGCCTTATATGAGAGTAGGGTTTATTTAAAACATTTACTATGAAAAAAGTATTTATAGCGGTTACCCTTACACTACTGCTATTTGCAAACCTATCATACGCGCAGTGGTGCCAACAACCTGACCCTGGCTTCTGCCCTGGCAACCGCTTTAACAACGGGGATTTTGAGTCTGTAACGGGCAATCCAGACTTGGCCACACATCAAGATATCAACTTAGCAACAGGTTGGGGTTCTATTTTCACAAATGGTGCAGGACAAAGCAATGCTGACCTAGCCTGTTCAGGCACCTCATTATGCGGAGGCATTCCATTGCCAAACAATGGAGGCATAAACTCAGGCATGTGGATACATAATGCTAGCGTAGCTAGTAATGCTGATTTTAGAGAACAAATGTATAACCGACTGGTACAACCTATAGCAGCTAATACGGGCTTTTATTCTTTTACTTGTAAGCTTGCATCTCCTACAGCTAACAGCTGTCAAGCCAATACAGCCAACACAATTGACATTGCCGTATATGGTGTACTAAACCCTACTAATACTTTAGCCAACAATCCTTTTACCAGCTTATACACCCCGTCTGACTTAAATCTCTGGAATGGTATACCAGGAGTGCAAGTAGTACTTTTAGGTACCATCACTACACCTGTGGGTTTAAATGCAAACTGGCAAATCGTCAACTTCACCTTTGATTCTAATATTCTACCAGCAGGAGGTATTACGCATATCATGATTACCAGAAGCCCAACCCCTAGTGCTATCTTTAGAAAAAAATTCATTTTGTTTGATGAGTTCTGCATGCAACCTACAACTACACCTGAAGAGCCTGCAAGAGGTTGCTGTGATGAAATAGAAGAACCTAACCTGATCAACAATGGAAATTTTGGGGACGGCAATTCAGGATTTACGAGTACTTATACTTACCAAGGTTCTATAGGAGCTAACTCCGTATCCGAAGGCATGTATTCTGTACTTACAGGTGCTGAGGCGGCAAACATTAGCAACTGTTGGGATATTGTAGACCATACAACTTGTACTAATGATGAGGGGAAGTTTATGGTAATAAATGGTAAAACCCACAACCCGCAAAGCTCAATTATCTACCATCAAACAGGCATACCTGTTGAAGAGGGAGAGGAATATATTTTCTGTATGTATTACCAGCATTTACCGCAATGCGCCTTCGATATATTCTCTCCTAACAATATAACCTTGGATTTTTTAGACGCAGATTTTTCTATAGGCGGATGCGAAACCGAAATTGACGATTGTGGATGGACTAAAATATCATACACACTAATACCTGATAATAATACGCTTGATATAGTTATTTTCTTGAATCAAGCAGGAATAGGTGACGGTAACGATATAGCTATTGATGATATCAGCTTAAGAAAAAAAGCAGATGTACCTGACAACATATGCGGCTTTGACGTAAGCTCTAGTACTACAGGTAGCAATATTGTCTTCACTGCTAATTCTTTTACTCCAATACCCGCAGGCTTTGATGTTACATGGACCGTTATGGAAATCGATTACACTACCAGAAATCCTATACCTGGTACTACACTTACTTACACATGGCCACCTAATTCTACAAACTTTCCAGGATACTGTTGCACACCGGGTGGAGCTACCCCAGGTGCTTTTACTACCGGTAAAAGTTACAGGATAATACGCAATGTAACCAATTGTTGTTACAAAGATTGTAACTGGGTATGGGAGTGGTTATCTACGCCTATGTCGATGATAGAAGGGGCTGCTAAACAACCGGGAGATGAACCTGAAAAACCATTCAATGGATATTATCATTACAAGTCTGTTAACGGACAGGATTTCACCCCTGTTAACCTAACTGTAGCAAATGATAATGGCATAAACATTTTCCCCAACCCTGGTGATGGTGTGGTGACTATTAAATCCGAGCATGTTTTAGAAAACACGACCTTAACTATCTACGGTACCGATAGCAAAGTTGTTCTTAAAAAAGATATCAACGGCACAAAAGCAAGTATTGATATTCATGCACTACCTAACGGCGTATATACATTTGAGATTACTGAAGCTAATGGTAAGGTAACACATAAAAAGTATGTAAAACAAGAATAAAAAGCAACAAATTTGGCTTGTTTACCTTTTCTAAAATAAAAAGGCCTTTGCTCGACAGCAAGGGCTTTTTATTTCTAAAGGAAAAAGTTAATAGAATTATGACCTATTCTATGACGTCAATAATTTACAACTGCTTACAATAGTAACGACTAATCCAGTAACAAGTAAGTTTCCTCTCCAGACTTAGAGACTTATTTGTTTGCAGCAAACAACAATTCTACACTAAGAACACGTAATAATTGTTGAATCTCCTATATGTGCATATTCATGACGAGCATTTAATTTATTAGGATAAACAGCATTACTAAAGTCGATTCTATCAAAAGACTCAATGAAAGAATCAAAATCAACTGATGTCATTTCATACAATACTTTGTTTAATAAAGTAGCTAAGGGTTTTCTAAATATTGTTGAAAGAGAAAGGACATGAGCATGTCTAGATTGTTGTAGCAAAACATCCGTTAAAGAACAGTTTTTAAATATTGGATACCCTGTAAGACACTCGATTAGTATAACCCCCCAAGAGTAGATATCGGACAAAGGAGTTAGCTTGCCATTTTTCAACTGCTCATATCTAGCATAGGAGGGTGTACCTCTTTCTTCATCACTTAAATCATCACTAAGCACTATTTGACTATTCTTAGAAAAGAATGAACTTATGCCAAAATCTAGGACTTTAATGTCTCCTTTGCTTGTTATCATAATATTTTGAGGCTTAAGGTCTCTATGAACAATACCTTTAGCATGCATATACCTGATAACATTTAATAATTGTCTCATTATTTTTTTCACTCTAGATGCATTTATAGTATCATTACTCAAGAGTGTATCTTTTAATGTACGTCCATTTATATATTCTAATACTGCAAAGGGTTTATTAACATTCAACCAGCCTTTATCAATTAATTTCACAATATTAGGGTGTGATAGATGAGCACAAATTTTCAATTCACGGACAAAGCGTTTCCTTTGTTTTTCTTCATGAACAAAAGTCATCCCTTCTCTATACTTCAGTACTTTTATAGCAACCACCTGCAATGTATCAACCTCAACTGCTTTATAAATAGCACCAAAACTCCCCTCTCCTATTTTATGTAGTATTTTGTAACGATACTTCTCTCCATTAAGAATAGCCCTACATATGAGTTCTTTTTGTTTCATGGTGTCCATTAATTATTCACTTAATTTTTAGCATTCTATCTCCCCAATACAAATATTATCCTTTATCACTTTCAGTTGAGGGAATGCAAATCTTATTTCCCCAGTTCTCCTTTCTATTATTTCGGAAAACAAATAGCCATATGGTTTCATTTTCACAATTTGCTTACGTAGCCTAAAAACTTGTAAATTGAGGTAATACTTATCAACAATAAAACCCAACTCTTTGCTTATTTCTTTTTCCAGTTCGCTTGTTCCTACCCACCCTTGGTCTGCAAAAGTCACCCCTTCTTTAAAGTCGTCTAATCGTTTCCTACACAAAGAGAGTAACATATAGTTATACGCCCTCCTTCCAAAATCATATTCATTATTATCAATTACAAGCTTCAGTTGTATATCCTCTTCGTTTGCACTTACACAAATATTAAAGCAAGCATTCTGAAAGACAATATCATAGTCTAACGTATCTGTTAATACCTCGTTGGCAATAAATTCCCATTCTTCATTTCTATATTTAAATTTAGTACCTGTAGACAAAAAGATCTTTTTATCTGCTGACTCAGCTACCCATTTTTTATTTTCAGACATGTAGAAAACTATCTCCGGCTGCTGTTCATTGGGTAAAGCGCAACAAGAATCCAGAGGTAATATTCTATTCTTTGTAGTTAACGATCTTAAATAGTTTGTTGGAGGTTTGGTATCAAGAACATACCACTTATCTGCATTTACATTACCAAATTGTATCTGTGTGTTTAAACCGATCTTTCTGCAACACTTACTAATCAATACACCATCAATAAAAGTTCCATTCCTACTATGGTCTCTTATATACCAGTAGCCATCAGACCAAAATATAGTAGCGTGTGTACGTGAGACATCTCCATCACTCAAAGTAGTACTGCAGAGATATGTATTCCTACCAAATTGATGATAAGAATTAAAAAAAACAATTTCTTTTGTTTTTGCGTTTTCAAGGCGACCCATAAATAAGGAGTTTTATACTTAATAAACTTCCTCCAGTTTTCAGTGTACCTAAAATTAAGGAATAAAATTATAAGTACACAAAAAGCCACTCTCGAGAAGTATATCTTCAAAGAGTGGCTTAACTAAGTGCTGTTATACAGTTTATTTATATCAGCTTATTAACTGGATATATAGGTCAGGCTTAATGCTAAGTTGTCTAATACCACAAGTGGGTATGGCTGCTTAGTCAGATTGGAGAATATGACCAAACTAAACTTCAATGCCCCTTGATATTGACTAGGTTTATTCTGAGTCATCCAGTTATCAATATTATCTGCCCAGCCTTGCAACATTGGGTCTAAACCTGTAGCCAATGTAACAGATACTATCGTCTGCATTACCACAGGTAGATTAACAGGAGAAAGACTTGAAGCGTTAATACTATAATCGTAACTACATGTCATCTGGAAAGACAATGTTGGCTCAGTATTGTCCTTCAATAGCGTATCCATTAAAGTTTTAAGCTGTTCAAATAATGTTCTGGTCGTTGGTGAACCTTGATTATTTGGCAGATTGGCTATCTCGATCAGCTGTGTGCTATTGATCGTTGTCATACAAGCATTAGAGAAAGAAATATCACCCGTAGTATAGACAAAGACATCGCTGGTTACTTTTCCTTGAACAAGATTTTCATTCCGTGTCAAGTAGACATCTGTCATAGCATCCTGACGTTGAAGAATATTCATATCAGGAATTAACACCTGCCTTGCAGCTATATTCTGCGCATCGGTACTCAACAATGGTTCGCCTGTTGATTTATTGACATAATAATAGCAGAAATCTCCATCACAAGCATCTTCTTCATTTGTCCAAGTTTTAATATCATAAGTATCAGGCGAAATAAGTACTTGAGGCGTTCCTATACCTTCAGGTGGTTTACCATAAATAGTTACTACCTGCACAAACTGTCCATCTAAGCTTTTAGGACCTTCTTGTACTTTAAAAGGGTAAGGCTCAGCAGTACCTGTACTTGTGATTTGGCGTGGAGTACTATTTATACTAAGCCCTCCTCCTGCAGAGGCAGCAGTTACAATATTTTGAACTATTTGCACAAATGAACTTACAGCAATACCTGCATCGTTAAATAACTTATTTGCATCTTCACTATCTTCATTATACACCTGCGCATCAATTTTATTGACCTTAGTTTGCAGATCCACATCTATTGAAGGATATACTGTTATAAACTCTGCAAGTTGATTAAAGGCATCAGGTATAGCCTTTAACATGGCCATTTGTGCCTCACCCACATTAAAGTTTATAGTAAAATTCAATGTATCCTGAGGGTAATGGAATGTCTGCGAATAATTAAATACATAATTCCACTCCAGCAATTGACTGATATCTGGATTATTGACGTTAGGAGATGCTCCTGATTGATTAACCAATGATGGATTTTGAGGGAAAGACCTTAAGAACATCGGAACGAAGAATCCTCCTAATTGGCTTTCCAAAGTTTCAACTCTGTCATTTGGCAATACAAAGCTTAACCAGCTGGATGGCGTAAATCCATTTATAGGCTCTGCTATTTGATGCTCTATATCTGCACTCTTATAAGAAAGGTTAAGATTTATCTCTGACAACACCTCCCCTTGTGCACCTCTTACTATTTCAGGTGTAGTGAGCAAGAAGGCAAGAGGCTGTTCTTTGCTTTCATCAAGAGAAACCTTAGCAGAAGTTATCGTTAGCTGATCTGGTTTAGAGTAACTTACATAATCTGTATTTATAACAGCCTCTTTCTCACCCTGTACGGCACGCATATTAGCATCAAGTAGATCATCACTAATCGTTACAGTTGTTGTTCCTATAATAATATTGCCAGAAGCCTGAATTTCTACTGATTTACCATCTTCTGCAAGTGTTGCACTAACTACAGTAAGCGGACTAGCTAAAGTATAATTAGCTGTATTTGTAGCAGAGGTACTATCTAATGCTGCATTAAAATATAAAGTAGTGATCGTCAACTTATCTTCTTCACTAACAGCACCTTCAAATATGGTATTTTGCATAAAATTACCATATAGATTAGGAGGTGTTCCGTCGGTTGCATCTGCTGTTACTTTAACATCGAATTGTATACCCGAATTAGTTGCATACAAATTCATCAGCTTGGCTAGCAAGGCTTGCTTCAACGCATCTTGTACGGCTTGTGCATCCGCCGTCTCCCCTTGATACACTGGCACCATAAGCAGCTTAGCAATATCAGCTAACGACTCTTTACTGTTTTGTATATCTTCTAAATATGTTTTATTCAGCTTCTTATCGATCAGCTGTATTGAAGCAGTAAATTCAGGAGTAAGTATATCATCTACAGCACTAAAGAAAGTAGCTACCCACTGGTCTAGATCTATTTCTGTAAAATCTTTTTGATAGGCAGGAGTTGTAAAGTCGATACCAACACCCGAACTATAGGTATATATATCTACCCCTTTACGACTTTCTAGCTTATTAGAAACTGGTCTTGGTGCAAATAATGCCGGCAAACCTGGATTCTGAACATCGTAGGCTATAGGACCGTTATCATCGATACCTAATCTTACCGCCCATATTGTTCCATCAGGTTTTTGCTCACCGAGCTTATCGCGGTCTGCACCTGTAGAAACTTTTAAGTAATACTTGTCCGTTATAGACATTGTTGTTTCAAAAGCTTCAGCAAACTCATTAAGTGCTAGAGTTGCCGCACCCGAATCTGTAGACGGGGATATATTGGTAGAAACCGATTTTATACCGCCTGTAGTTTCAAAATCTCCCATTACAGCACCACCCGTACGTTCAATATTGAAAGACAACAGGATCTCGAATATCTGTTCCGCATTTACTTTCGTTGGTTCTATCGCAAATGAAAGTGTATAAACACTCTGTGGAGCTGCTACTGTTGTTCCACCTTTAGAGCGATCTTGTAAATACAGATATATAGACGCTATCCAACTATTCACCAAGTCATTAAAGGTATCTTCAGCAACAACAAAATTCATATCCACGAATAATGTTGTCTGCATAGACATCTGAATACCTGAAGGGTCGGTTAGCTGATACAGTAGTTGCGTATATACTTGCAGATCCTGTGTGGCTTGCTGTACAATAGAAGAGCTTGCCTCTGCCGGCACATCAGGATAGCTATAAGTGGCTTGCCCATTATAGGTAACAGTTTTGCTATCATTCTGAATATTACCAATAGCCAATGTATACTGAGTATCCTCTGTCATTGCATCTGTAACAGTTAGAACAACTGTCATATTATCGCTTTGGAGCTGTGCCGCCGTTAATGCAACATCAGGGTTTAAGTCAGAACTTAATTTATAATTGGCAATGGCATTAGCCGTAGTAGCATCTAAGGCAGTAGTAAATGTGAGTAGCAACGATGTGCTGCTAGTTGCTTTAGCCGACAGCAGACCATTATACTGTGTCGTATCAAACGATATCGGAATATTGATTTGATTAGCAGGCGTATTGATCACATACCAACCAGTGGACGTAGACGGCCATTGATTGATAGCTAATAAGCTATCAGTATAACCTGTTAATATAGGCCATTCGTTATGCACTGTCGGGGTATCATTAGTTGATTGACTTGTGGTCGATTCATCTAAAGTAGTCAATATAGTATTACCATATATATCACACCATTCAAAATCTGGCTGTATCAAATATCCTAGACCAAAATACGGACTACTACTCATATCAGGCATACCGTCGGCAGTATCGCTATTTGGCAATTGGTTTGCAAGTCTACTATAAGGCACAGATTGTTTGAACACCCACTTATCTGCCATTGCAGGATCATCTGAATCAGTTGGACCAGCAGGAAGACTAGGGTTACTTGCTTTGAACCACGAATTGTCTATAACCTCGAAAGTAAGGACAGAGAAGTCGTTCTGTAAGAACAGAAGCGCATCGCTATCATTTGTTATTTTATCCGGTGCTTCAGCCGGTTTGTTTCTAACAGCTTCTAAAGATACCACACCAGCAGGCACTGTAGCATCTCTTGTTATAGGTCCGCCAATCATCTTCAGCGATGTTCCCTTAACAAATATATCTACTAGATCTCTGTTATAATTGGCCAACGCAGTTAGATCCATATTATACTTATAAGAAATATCCGTTAGCGTTTTAGTATCAGCTGCTCCTGCTTTCACTGTTATGGCTGGCAACCTTAACCATAACCCTTGAGAAAGGTTACTATCATTAGATGCAGGAAGATCTGTCAATGGGTTAGCAGCCCTTATAGCATCCGGAGTTGTGCCAAATTCAGTAGACATTGTATTTAAGGTCACATTATCTGTTGTTACTTGATAAAGACCTTCTGCAACATTAATTTCATTATTATCATTAAGTATTGCATCTGTATTGTCTGCAACTATATCGCCTATATTGGTAAAGTATTCATAAGACAGACTGCTTAATGTATCACCAGTATCAAAAACAGCGGTATGTATTACAGGGTTAGACTGTGCAAAAAGTGAATTGTCGTTCACATTCACAGGATCTCCTGTTACAAACATATTCATGCAAGGCTCCAACAGGTTTTGTGTGTCTTCTACCCCACTATTTGAATAAATGGTAAGAAGTGACAGTACCGCTTCTCCCTTATCGTTGAATATCTGATCCGGCAAACCTTCCCCTGCATCGGCATTATAATAATATAAATAATAGCCGCCATCTCTAGTAATACTAGCTTGCCACAATAATGTTATTAACTCTGTTGGCGAATTCAACAAGTTGCTCTCTTCACTTTCAGCCTGCAACTCTACAGCAAATTTATTCATTGCCATTACTGTATCAGGACGTGTAAATGTAGAAAGGTTGGCTTGCGCTATACCGATGGTCAAATCACTTATAGGATCGGTTTGTACACCAGGATTTGATCCATCAGATTGATCCGGTGAATAACCAAAAGCAATAAGGTCAACTAAGCTATCATTATTATTAAGGTAGGTAACCATTTGCTCTAATATGAGCGCATTATTACCATCAGCACCACTTATCTCATAAGTAGTAGCAGATGCTGGGCTATCAGTAGATACCGGAACTTTTTTGACGGTAAAGGATACCTGAGTACCCCATCCATAGTTATCTATAGGCTCTGATTTCATAGCCTTGGTTACAGGATCAACCGTACCAATATTTACTTGAAAACGTGGTGTTACCTCCCTACCTGTTGGGTCTGCCAAACTTATCAAGTCATTAGGCAATGTCCAAACATTCACACTTTGCGAGCCTCCTTCCGTACCTCCATACGGTAACACAAGTGGCGAACCTACTTGCCAAGGAGTAACTGTACTAAATGAATAATGACCATAATCATCACTAAACATATCTCCCAATCCTAATTGTAGTAATGACAGATCCAAATAATTTTCCTGTGCGTAACTACGTACAATTTCTAATTGGGTATAGTCAGTACCGTCTTGTGCTATGCTAATATCTAGAGTTTCTTTACCTCCATCAAATATCATCCACTCTAGTGCAGAAGGTATAGTGAAGGTAACATCATAAGCATCTCCTTTACTCAAAACCGGCATTGGGAATTGTTGACCAGTAAGAGCAAATAAACCTGCAGTTGCCTGTTCATACTCCATCTTATCATTCACCCACATACCTTGATACTTAGGAGTAATACTTCCTCCGTCATCCATAGTAACAGGCAGTCTCAATCCCGACAGATAATATCTGGAAGCCATACCTGACAGTTGTTGCAAACCATTACTAGCTTGAATTTCTGTTATCAGCTCACCAACTTTAAACTGAGGTAAATCACTAACAACAAGATTCCCGTCATTGTCAGTTATATCAAACAGGTACACAATAGCTGCATTATCAGATATCTCTGCTATAGATTCAATGCTTACACCATAGCGAGCAGAGAATGAAGTCAAAGTATCCTTATCTTGTACTTTACCGTTGATAGCTGGCAAAGCTAGTTTTGCCGATACTATCAGCAAACCTTTCAATGATAGCACGTTTGAATTGGTCAGTAATTCATCAACAGACACCTCGTAACCCTGGGCTATCGAACTAAGTGAATTTCCTGACTGTACAACGATAGAATCTTTGCCAGTGTAATCAATTACAGCGCCACTTTGCAATATCGTTGTTGCGTCCTGATTAAGCGTTGCTAAATCCTTAGACGTAAACGAACTATTATATATTGTATTAGATGCTATGCTATCAAAAGTATCTCCACTTACGGTTCCATATATAGCTCCGTTTACTTCTATTACCTTATCCGTAACAAGCAAGTGTGCTTTATTACTTTCAAAAAGATCATTTACAGAATAAGCATCAGACGTAAATTGACCATTGGCATTTACCCAATCTATTACATCTTGAACTGTTTGTGTTTCTACTATAGGATAATTAAATGCATCCAATGCACTTTGTGCATTTTGCGTCATTTGGCGAGCTAGCAATAAGAAGTAATCTTCAAATATAAATGTGGCCAAAGACTCCGTACTATTAGCTTGTTCTGATTCAGCCATTAATGTACTATTAGTCTCCTGTTGTACCTGAACTGCCAACTGATCAAAATATGCTCTTAGGTCTTTTATGTATGTATCAGAAAGTGAATTATAATCTTCAAAAGCATACGTCAACGCTTTATTATCACCATAGGCAGGAAGGTTGATAGACATTTGCGGTGCAATTGGGAAGTACGCCGTATCTACTTGTCCTGCTTCTGTTGACGGATGTGATACCGTCATCAAAACTTGTGCATCTAAGAAGCTGTTGATATCTGATGCAGGTATAGGGTCATTATTACTATCATCGTTTAGATAATCATATATCTCTTGTAACCTTACCTTGCTAATCACTAAATTGTCTACATCTGCTGAACTAATGGCTCCTTGATGGAATGCTGCAATTACCCAACGGAACACCTGTTTACTTAATACTTCAAATGAAGTATCTGGCGTAGTACCTATTGCTTTTAGCTTCGCAGAATCAGGATCTTCGCTGGTAGAAGCTGTCGACTCTATAAACAGCATTGCAGAATATACGGCTAATTGCTCAGACGTTTGAGTGGCTATATCACCCGCCATACTCAATCCTAAACCAATATAGGTTGTAAGCGGCGCTTTTTCTGCAGGAGCATTAAGATTGCTCCATGTTGGTGTGTCAACAAATACATCTTGGTCCATTGCAAGGAAGGACATAGCATATCTTTTCCGTGACAACTTCCTAGCTGTAGATGTTTTCAATAATGTGAGGCTATCCGCCTGAGACCCTTGTGCGATTTGCCATGGTGCAGAACCGCTACCAACTTTAATTTCATAGGTTTCCCTAATTGTCATATCAAAGCTAAAGCTGATCTTGATCTTAAAGAGTCCTAAATTTATTTTCACGGATACAGACACACTAACTTTAGCGGTAAGTCCAAGTATTATAGGCTCGTAAGCAGTAATGGTAATATCAGCTAATATACTTAATGCTACATTCACTTCTGCTTTTATGATCTTGAAGTCTACATAGCCATACAATTTACCCTGTATACCTACTACTCCTTTTACACTATAATAGTATGCAGGAGCAATATCGGCCTGCTCTCCTGTTGAGGTGTCTATGTACTGATATGGATTGAACTTAGCTAACACCCCTTCTATAATGGTCACAAAGGTCAAGCTAAAACCTGCTGCCAAAATACCAGCATTGAAATCGTAACCTAAACCAAACTGTATACCTACACCAAATAGGATAACAGGATTAAATGTACCATTGGTTATTTGTGGCACCTCTGTAGATGTAGCACTTGATTTTTTACCAAAGTACAAACCCGCAGAACCCATTATAGGTATCGGGAAAGGCACATAAATAATCGTCTGAAGTGTGAACGACCTTGAGAAGTCAGCATTATATGGGAAACCCAGATCTACTAAGAAGTCACCATTGGTGTAGATCTCGATGCCAAATACAGGAAGGGTAATATTAACCTGCCCCAGCTGTATTTTACGCATTACATCAGGCAGCGTTATCTCTGACTGATAAACACCTACTGAATCACTAATTTTTCTATATAATATTTGAAAATCTAACCCTTTAAATATTCTTGCGGGCTCTCCACTTAACGCAATTCTTAAAGCATAAAGATTGGGGTCATTAAATACAATTTGAAGATCGAGGAAATAACCTGATCCACTATCACCCGTTGCCGCTAAGCTTTTAGTTTGAGCATCAGAACTACTACCTCCCGAATCTCCTTCTTTCTGCAGCTTCAACACACCAATATCAAAGCCTATCATCCAAGAGCTGTTAGGATCAAAGGTTATATTAGGTATTGCATCAGGCGTTGCAGGTTTCAGATTACCCATTTCACATATAGCCTGCTGCACAGAGGTTACTGAAGAGAAGCCAGGAATACTAACATGCTGGCCTAAGGCTAACATACGCAGGTCAAAGTATTTATTACCTTGCCCTGAAGGTGCTGGTGTTGTTTCCGGCTTGGTAGCATCCCATTTGATCTTATCCGCACTCTCTCCATCCTTAGGTTCCTGTCCTATCATCCAGAAGAAACTACCTTCTATTGTTATAAATACGCCATTCTTTTCCAGATCTGCTGTATTTCCAGACTCATAGTTCAAACCTATCTTATTAATCTTACAGAAGCCCAGATTGATCTCCTTAATATCTACATTGAAAGAAACGGTCTTGGTAGTGAAATTATAAACTAGCTCTAGAGCACTAAGGGACAAACTATTCAAAACATTCCATGGAGATGCTAATGAATACTTATAACCAGTAGCCCAACTTATAGCCTCCTCTACTATCCACCCTAACGATACAGAGTCTGTAAACTTTAAAGTACCCACCCATTCCTTATCACTATTTTGGGTAACAACTCCTGACAATACTCCCCAAGTAAACCCAAATGAAAGCACATCAGGGTTGTAATTGTAGAATACATTCATCTTAATACCTATCCACTCTACATCAGCATTAAGCATGCAATAGTACCCAGCTTTACTTTCGGCTTGTAGTGCATAAGTATTTGTTTGGTTGTCAACAAGGGTTAAAGTACTTGTATCAGCATTATTAGTATCTGCATAAATACCAAAGCCAAATTTCAGATCCGCACGTACATTCATTTTTATGAATGGAATTGTCCAGAATCCTTTTGTTGCTCCCCCAATCTCATAATACTTTTGCTTTTCTTGAAAGGTAAAATTGAGACCAACTAGTTCATAGTCATAATCAGAAGGTATTTTCCAATTTGAAGGCAATAATTGATTAGCAATGGCTGTAAGATTCAAAGGAGTATTTTCATCCTGCTGACCAGAAAATATCCAGCCTGTATCACTCGTATAGCTTGCAGCAAGTGTTATAGACACAGCAGTATCCCCTTCTCCAAAAGTAAAACCACCTGACAGACCACCTTCTAGTTTTTTATTTTTGCTTTGCACCCTTACTCCTACATCATTTATAGTAACTGGTGGAGCTCCAGGTATTATATCACTAATATTGAACGTCCAATTAAAGTTCAACTTTGACACTACATTATAGTTACCACTTGTACCATCAAAAGACGATACAAATTCTGTTACTACAGGAGTTGCACCTTCAGGGTTAAATACTGTACCAGGAAGAAACAGATTAAACAGGTCTGCTACTTTTATCTCTCCGCTTACCAGCTGCCCATTGAACACTGGACCAGGATAGTCCATACTGATAATAACAACACCTGCATCATCGCCAGTACCTATTTCAAACTTACCCATTACACTCCATGTGGTGGTCCTAGTTGAAATAGAACTTGGATTTTGAATTAGCACATTAAATGTGATACTATCCATCACAAGACCTTCCATAAGGTTTACAGGCTCATTAGTAGCCATCACAAAACTTACATACTCAATTGTACTATCACTAATACTGTAAGCCATTTGGCAATCTGTAACACCTATGGCACTAAAAGCATTAAAAGGACTTGGCAGTGATTGTACTAAATTAACACCACCAGCCATTTGGTAGAATTGCGCTATACTTGCAGGAGTTTCAAAGTGACCTTCAAGCTGCCATGAATCATCTATAGGCATTGTAATGGCCACGTCTAGACTTTGCTCAAAACTGCTCAATTTCCCACCTACACTTCCTTGAGTAGGCACTAAAGTATCGGCTACGGTAAGTGATACGAATGGATTTTTAAATTTAAGCCAAGTCAACTCATCAGTATACCACTCTCCTTCATAGATCATTTTCCATGCAGACATAACACTTCCTTCCGGAGCTGTAAATGTTATCTCAAATGCTAACGGTATACCATCAAATGCATCAGTAGCACCTTTTACAGTTATAGTATCAGGGTTTTCAGTTCCCTTTGCAGGATCTATTGTTGCGTCAGTTAGCGATATTTTTATTCCTACTAAACCTGATATAAAATCGAATATAGGACCCGCACTATACACTCCAGGGAAAAGATCTAATACCTTATCATCACTAAAATTGTCATACAGTTTAGCCAACAGATCATTTAGCGGATTCGTATCTTCTTCTGCTAACAAAGTAGTATTGGCACTTGATGTAGACAACACTCCATCCGACTGTAAAACATAGCCAAGGTAACTAAGCGCTACTCTAAATTTATCATTTGCAGGGTTTTGATAGAATGCTTTTATATTATCATAATAGGTGTGATATTGACCTGTGGTTGAAGTCATATAATCCCTGATAAAGCCACCCATTATTTCAGCCGGATTACTACTTGTTTTGCTCGGCCAGTCCATCAACGGGAAATTGACATTATTAGCTATTCCCTGCATCTGGTATACAATAGATGGCACAAACACTACGGGCATATATACGTTAGTGTAATCTTCGTAAGCGTCGTACTCTGAATACCCTAATAATGTTGTAGGATATTGCACCTTACTACTATTAGGTCTTGCTACATGAAAATATGGCTTACCTATTTGCATGGCTAGATTAGCCGTATTCTGTCCTTCAAAAACTGCAGGGATAGTAGCCTTATACATCAAATAGTTAAAGATGTCTGATGGCACTCTTCCTATTTGTATAAAGAGTAAATTATTCTTCGCCTTATTTAAAAAGGAGCTGCATTTACCATTTACAGTGCTTTCGGTTGCATCCCATACATAGTCAACTCTATCCGATGCTTTTACATTATCTAAGTATTCAGCACGATACTTACTCGGTTTTAATAACTGAAGCGTTTCGTTTACTTCCTTATCGGTCAATGTAAAATCAGCAATCAACTTTCTGTTAAGCCCACTTTCTTCAGCAGTGTATGCTCCTTGAATCAGGTCTGTTAAGGAAGTATTAGCACCTGTACCTCCATTGACAAAATTGTCCATTGACAATACTATAATAGGCTTTGCCCCTGACCTTACAGCACTGCCATCCATTTGCGATGCTAAATACCCTGTAATAACATCAAACATCCTCTCTTGCGGAGGTGGCAACAATTCAGAATTTTCCCTTATACTATATACAACACCTACATCGTAAGTACCATTATCTATATTTTCAATAACATCTTGTAATACAGCTACTTGATCTTTATATCCATTTTGTGCATAATAATCCCAATCAGGAACCTGCCCAACTTCCATATAATACCCCCTTTGGGTAAATGCTTTATAATTGAGTAAAGACTGATCGGTTAAAATTATAGGACTTTTGGGAGCTGATAACAACTGAATCTCTTCAGAAGAGCTCCACATGTATGGTTGTATCTGTAGAAAATATTTACTGTTTAGATCTGTAACCTTTACTGGTATTTCATTCCCACCTGTAAACGCCAAATTCACTTCATCTGTAGGAGGTTTAGTGGTACCTGACGTCCAAGCTATTAAATTAACGGTAGCATTATTAACCATCCCACCTGTTGTTTGATTATCAAGACTAGGCATTAATTGCAAAAGCTTAGTCAGGTTATCATCCATAGCGTCCGAATAATAAACTTCAATAGTACCTGCATAACCAAAACCATTATCAGTACCACTATTAGTAAGCTGAAAAATGAGATTTACGGTACTAGCTTGATGCCCATAACCATAAGTAGCTGGCACCCACACCCTTATTGTTTTATTATCGTCCCCATTCAGATAAGCAACAAAAAGATCCAAAGATGTTTTCATCTGAGTCTCCTGTTGACCAGAAGTCATATATCCTTTTACAGAATTAAATATCTTATCGAAAATCATTGTTTTTCATTTTTGGATAGTGAGTTGGATAATTTGCTACAATCTTTAGGTTCTGTGCTTTCGTCATGGTTGTACATAGCGTACCACCCTAAGCCTGAAGATTTGCCGTTAGATTGAGGATTGCCAAACAAGTAAAAAAGAGTTGAACCGTTTGGAGGCAGTTTTAATAACCCTAAAAATTTCAATGCTATTTCTGTAAACATCATCATAAAAGAGTTACCATCTCCACTACTGTTGGGAACATACGTTAAACGTACTTGCCCTATGGATAATTTAAGTACAGACTGCAAACTGATCAGTTTAGCACCTCCACCAGTCCCTGGAAGTTTTATACCAACTGATACCGGAGGAGCAGATTCACTATCATCAGTAGCTGCAGGATCCCAAGCTGTAAGCATTGTTGACGTAAGTCCGACATTAGCAGCCAGCTCTCCGGGAGTACCCATATTTAATTGGTAAGAAAGCCCCACCCAAGAACTACCAGATAATGAGCTCACCTTCATATCTGTAATTACTGGTAAGTAATCCTTATCTGTAGGTAGCTTATCCGACGTTCCTTGTGTATAATTTTGCAGATTAAGCGCGAAGTTTATATATAAACTATTAGGCCTTGCTGTACTTCTACCTTGATCAAAGGTTATTTTAGAAGCATCAAATACCATTGTTTTAGTAACGGGATCTGTCTGACCAGGTGTGTAAGGAGAAGCCGTCATTTGGATGATCAGATTATTAAAGATCAATCCTTTTCTGGGGCTATCTGTACCGGGGTCACTACCAAAAGAGAATATATCAAAGTCTACAGTTTCACTATCTTCATCCTCAGGATCTTTCTTATACGTAAGTTTTTTAAAATCCCAATAACCATTGAGGGTAAATTGACTGACCAAATCACCATCTTCATTATTACCTACAGTATTAAAGTTAGCATTCGTTATTTCTACTTTGTTCACTACAGGGCTGTTAAAGTAGAAGGTATTCACACCCTCTGTAGCTAAACTGTATATAGCCTCATCACCCTTGAATTGCAGCGACCCTGTTAAGATCATTGTATTATAAGAGTTCCCTCCGTCACCCATATGATCAACAGGACTACCGAAATAATTATTTGTCGTCAGCTGGGCATAGCTTTGGAAACTTTTTACTGCTGTATTTTCAAACAGAACTTTTAGATCCAATAAAATAAAGTCATAGGTTTCTGTAAGATCAGGTTCTACAGGAACTATTGGGGTTTGATCTACAAAATCGGGGTCATTGTAATAAATAAGCCCAAACATATTGCTAGGTGTATTTATTTGAGGTCCATTTGCCCCTTGCTCTACTGGTGTAATATTAATACCAAAATGGTGTGTTCTGAAAGCATCAGGGTCTCTTACACCCGACAAGATACCACTAAGATTATCCGGTAATGCAGATATATCCATTCCAACTATAAGAATACCTGTCCAGTTCTCATCTTGAGCTATTGCATTAAAATTGCCAAAGTATTCTGTATCAGTTTGATTATAAGCATCCTCAAAAAATGTTTGCAGCCATTGTGATAGGATGACTAACTGTGTATCATCCGGATCACTAACCTTACCTTTGTTATCTACTACAGAAGGTGCTGCAAAAGTGTCTTTATCCGTCCATTTTTGCCAGTTGGCTATTAAAGAGTTATCTGCACTACTCGGGTCATATAATTTCCCCTTTCGTCCTTTAACAATGATAACGTTATTATAGTTATTATATTTATTTTGAGTTCCTGTGTTAGCTTGCATTCCCCAATCACCTATAAACATATTGTTATAGAATGCTGCGGCAGCTTCGTCCAACGTTTCAGAACCACTTAAAGAACTTACAGCAGTTCCAATATTTTTATCATTAGCAATCACTAAAAACAGGTCACTAGTACTAAAGGCCTGCACTAAATTCTCATCAGGATTATCAAAATACATTTTTGTGAAATCGCCTGAGGTATCCGTTCTATTCTGAGCTAGGTTGATAGCATCCCAAACAGGATTACTTGTACCACCTACCAAGTCTACTATTAATCCCGAGGGTGTTGTTACTGTAGCAGAAGCCGTATCTGTGCTACTCTTAGCAGAACGGAGATTTTCTTTTGCTTGTTTTGCAGCTGCAGAAAGAACGGTATTAATAGCTTTCTTTCTTATAGGAGCTACTATGGTCTTTTCAAAGTCTTCCACTTGCGACACTGAAAAAGAAGATTCTTCAACAGGGTTAAATGTGATACCTGTATATGGAAGCATGGGGAATAAGATGGTATCATTTGCAGTAAACGTAAAACTCGGTTTAACATGGCCAATCAATGTATCACCATCTGAGTTTGTACCATTATTACCATATAATGCTGACCCTTTGGGTTGTGCCACGTAAGAAGGTAAGTTGTTACCTGTCCCACTTAATATAGTACACCAAGAGGTTTTATATTGTGTATCAAGCAAAGGTGTATTAGGTAAAACAGGCTGTTTTACTGGAGAGGCTTGAGGTAATGGATAAACTGGTGCATATGCAGGCTGATTACCTACAAAACGCAATATATCACCCGAACTACTACTCGTTCTAGATCGCACATTAAAGAATTCTGTACCTTGCAAACCACATTGCAAAGGATATACATCATCTGTAGTTGCACCATTCAACTGGATAATGAAATCCCCCTCAGGAGCCAAATGGCTTTTTTGTTTATTAGCGCTATATTGTTCCCCACAATTGAAAAGCAATCTAGCTTGAAGCCCTGTACTATCAGTTCCTGTGGGTACTAATTGTATCGTATCTCCCCATACGGTAAAATACATTGCATCCATCAGCGTTTCTGACAGATTATTATTTTTCCCAGTGAAATTAAATACTGTTCTTCTTGAATTATACTGTTGCTCAATAGATGCACCAGGAACATTTTCAACTTCAAATACAGTATTAAATACATCTGTAGGATCTATTGTAATATCAAAACCTATTTGATCATCAGATGATGGTGTAATGCCACTTGCTAATGGTAAAAATTCTGCTAATGCGTTTTGGTTAACATTACCACTAAGTGGTATAAGCATTTGAAAACCCCACGAAAAATCATCAGCTAATGAGGACCTTGTGATAAATGCAGAAAAGGAAACACAACCTCTATAATCACCACTTAGAGGCAATACCCCTTCTGTTGCATATGTAATTTTTGTACTAGGGGCATCAGATCCTGTAAATTGAATTTTAGGGCTACTATCACTACCTCCGCTAACACCAAGTGAAATTGAATCACTAGTTGCTGTAAGCTTTATTCCATTTTGTATATATAAAAAAATGTTGGATACTAAAGGTATTTCCACTCCTTGAATACTAGCAGAACCGTCTCCGGCAATGGTCATAATAATAGTATTCTCCGTAGCACTAAAATCATTTATATCTAGCAACCAGATAATGTATCTACCAGTACCTAAAAGGTTCAATAGTTTATCCACGAAATCATTCGTCTCTGCAACAGTATCTAGTTGAGGTGTATGTGCAGATAGAATAAAGCTCCCGTTCAAACTACTGTCTGTAAGGGCTTGATCTACATCATACCCTTCTTCTGGAGTAGATGGTTTTTGAGGTAATAAGAATCCGGCAAAGCCCTTATCTGCCGTTGTTGTTGAAGCTACATAAAGTTGGCTATTCAAAGATTCATTAAAAAAGGCCATCCTACTATATATTAATATGGTGATTACTACATTTTGTTACTAAACGTACAAGGGAGGGAACTAGAAAAGTCTAAGGGTATAGAACAAAGTCTGTAAACGAAAAAGCACAATAAGTCAGCTAGACTTTTTGCCTAGTAACTATAATAAGTTTAAGATGTCGACTCTTATACTGTCAACACCTTAAACTATGAACATTTAACAAATACTACTATCTTATGTTGTAATTGTAGCCGTACAAGCCATAGCCGTTTGTACATTAACACCACCAGCGCCAGCTTTCCAGCCACTAGTAAACAATGCTACAGTATATACTTGACCACGAAGAATAGAAACTCCATTGATCGCAGCACCACCTTGGCTACTGTCTATGGTTATTGCATTAGAAGCAACTGGAGCTGTAGTATAAGAGGCTTGACCTGTTTGCCATATACCAACCCAAGCTCCATTTGTTTTAGGCGTTGCACCATCAGGCAATTGGAAATTCATTGTAACAGAATCAGATAACACTTGGAAGTTATTTAATGCTGAAGATTTATAAGTCACAGGGTCAGTAGCTGAAGCCGGTATGAATGCTGTAGCACAAACATTTTCCCATGTCATGTTTGCACCGGAACCTTTAGGCCCAACCGCGTAGCCAACAATGTAACTAACACCTACGTTGATCTCTATCTGGTCAACTACTTGAGAACCTTGAGAACTGTTCCCTTCAATTGGCGCATAACCATCAGGAGTAGCATCATTCCAAGGTATTGTATTTTGGTTTCTCCAAACAACTAAGTAATTGCCATAAGAGTTAGGCAAATTATTTGGCAAACCTTCATAACTAGCACTTAATAGATTACCTACTACTACGGGAATGTTGGTAATAGCGGTTGTTTGCAATGGTGTAGACATAATTGTATCTGTTTTAATGATGAATAATTGAGTTTATTATTGAACAAAAATGAAAGCATCTACATCTCTCATTTCGTTTCCTCTATATTAGGAGAAAACTTTCGAAATAAATATTTCACAATATTTCACCTCACTAAAACAACGATGAGAATTATATATATAATATAAATTATAACCTGCTCTATTTTACTGTAAAAATGATCATGGCAGCAGCCTGTGTTAACTTTTTACCTGTATAATATATTAGCGTATAGGTTTGCCCTCTATCTAGTGTAATATTATTAATAGCGCCATCATTAATATTTGAATTATTAACAGGCTTCCCCTTTCCTACAGGAGGGAATGAATTATACGGCGATGCCATACCTTCCCAAACCCCAAACCAGTTACCATAATCAAGTGGCAAATACCCTTCCATTGTCCTATATCTAAAGGATAGCGAATTTGCGGCTACTTCCAACAACTCTATACTAACCCATTCACTAGTATTGTCTGTGCTATTTGCAGCCAAATGTGCACAAGCACATATTTGCTCTACAGTAGAGTCTACTGAATAACAGGCGATATAAGCTGTATTAATATTAATTTCAATTTCTTCCAATACATAAGAACCACTTTGCGTTGCATCTATTGGTAGAAGTTGCTTTTTCATAGGCTTATACTTCCATGGCACTTCTGTAGCACGCCATAACCATAAGCTATTATGGTTTTGCCCCGACTGGTTTGCCGGTAATGTTTCATAGGTCAATGATAAAGTATTTCCACTGACCGACTTTTGGTCAATATTGAGCTGACAATGATCATACCTGACTAGCTCATACCCCCTAGAATTAGTAGAATCTTGTGAATAACATAAACTATTTATCAGCAATAATGATAATAGAAGCATTGATCTTAGACAATATGACTTCTTTAGATTATTCATGTTTCATGTTGACCTTAATAATAAATTGATTTTGGGATAGTCTCTACGTAGTTACTGACAATTAGTGTAGTAGAAATAATTTACATGGTGTTCATATAAAGAACATACAAATATATGTTTTTTATATTGATATTTAAGCATTTACGATAGTTAATACCATAAACCGATAATAGACAATAAGGCATAACAATCAAATATGGATGTTGCATTTGCGCTAATTGATAAAAAAGCCCTTGCCATACAGCAAGGGCTATAACCAAAACTAAAACCTAATGAAACAATACACCTTCACGTTTACGCTTCCACCTCATGTCCATTATTCCTAATCACCACAACTCCATCAAACACATCTACTACTACTTTTTTATCCTTATCTATTTCTCCACCTATTATCTTCTTACTCAACATGTTAATAATGTCTTTCTGTATCACCCTCTTTAATGGTCTTGCTCCATATTGCGGATCGAAACCTTTTTGCGATAGATAGTCAACTGCATAATCTGTAAACTCTAATAGTATGCCTTGACCTTCCAACTGTTTTTGCAGATTTTGCAACTGTATCCTTATTATTCCACTTATTTCTTTTCTCATTAATGGGCGGAACATAATTACATCATCTACCCTATTTAAGAACTCGGGTCTTACAGATTGTTTTAATACATCCATTACCTGCTCTCTAGTCGCGTCAACTACAGTATCTATATCCTTGCCTTCTAATTCTGCAAAGTTTTCTTGAATAATATGGCTACCCATATTACTTGTCATTATGATGATGGTATTTTTGAAGTTCACCGTTCTACCTTTATTATCCGTCAGCCTTCCATCGTCAAGTACTTGAAGCAATACATTAAATGTATCAGGGTGTGCCTTTTCGATCTCGTCAAGCAAAACAACAGAGTAAGGTTTTCTCCGAACGGCTTCCGTCAACTGTCCACCTTCATCATAACCTACATATCCTGGAGGCGCACCTACCAATCGGCTCACACTATGCTTCTCTTGATACTCACTCATATCTATTCGCGTCATCATACTCTCGTCATCAAACAGTATTTCGGCAAGCGCCTTAGCCAACTCTGTTTTACCCACACCTGTAGTACCTAAGAAGATAAACGAACCAATTGGTCTGCGCGGATCCTGCAAGCCTGCCCTACCTCTACGTATCGCATCTGCCACTGCCTCAATCGCCTCATCCTGTCCCACTACACGCTTGTGCAATTCAGCCTCTAAATTAAGTAGCTTAGAACGTTCGCTTTGTAACATTCGTTGCACAGGGATACCAGTTGCCTTAGAAACATTCTCTGCTATATCTTCTGCATCCACTTCTTCTTTCAACAACCTTTTGTGCTCTGAATCCAAATTATTCAATTGTGCACTTAGTTTTTCTATAGTAGCTTCTTCTTCTTGTATCTTTCCGTAACGTATCTCAGCTACTTTACCATAATCACCTTCACGTTCCGCTTGCTCTGCCAATAGTTTACTTTCTTCTATTACATTCTTAGAACGATTGATCTGGTCAACTATTTCTTTTTCTTCTAACCACTTAGCTTTCAAGGTATCACGTTGCACATTCAATAGTGATATATCCTGATTCAAGCTTTTCAACTTAGTTTCATCATTTTCCCTCTTTATTGCCTCCCTTTCTATTTCTAATTGGCGGATCTTACGTTCCAATTCATCAAGCTCCTCTGGCATAGAGTTTAGCTCAAGTTTCAGTTTGGCTGCACTCTCATCTATTAAATCAATAGCCTTATCTGGCAAAAAACGGTCGGTTATATACCTTGTAGAGAGCTCTACTGCTGCGATAATAGCCTCATCCTTAATACGAACCTTGTGATGGTTTTCGTATCTATCTTTTAATCCACGTAGGATAGAAATAGCGTCTTCATTAGAAGGCTCATCAACAAAAACTTTCTGAAAACGACGCTCTAATGCTTTATCTTTCTCAAAGTATTTTTGGTACTCATTAAGAGTAGTTGCTCCTATGGCTCTAAGCTCTCCTCTGGCTAGTGCCGGCTTTAAGATATTAGCAGCATCCATAGCGCCTTCCATAGCACCTGCACCTACCAACGTATGTATCTCGTCGATAAACATGATAATTTCGCCACTACTCTCCGTCACTTCCTTTATTACAGCCTTCAACCTTTCTTCAAATTCACCACGATATTTTGCACCAGCCATGAGGCTACCCATATCTAGTGCATAGATAATTTTAGACTTTAAGTTATCAGGCACATCCCCATTGATCACACGATGCGCCAGCCCTTCCACAATAGCTGTTTTACCTACACCAGGCTCACCTACTAATATTGGATTATTCTTGCTACGACGTGAAAGAATATGTAAAGTTCTACGTATCTCTTCATCACGACCTATTACAGGATCTAATTTTCCTTCACGTGCCAGTTCGTTAAGGTTCTTCGCATATTTATCTAATGCATTGTATTCTTGACTAGCTGTTTGTGAGTTTACTTTACTTCCTTTTCTTAATTCCTTAATTGCAGCAGTCAAGCCTTTCTCTGTTAAGCCGGCATCTTTTAATAATTTAGAAACGTCCGACTTTGTCTTAAGTATACTAATTAGCAAATGCTCTTGAGTGACAAATTCATCTCCAAACTCTTTTAAAACTGTACTTGCTTTTAGTATTACATTATTCAAATCACGACTTACACTTTGTGCTGCTTCATTACTGGTCGTAGGTAATTTTTCAATCTGCTCATTAAGCTTACCTTCTACAATGGCAGTATTCATACCATTCTTCTTTAGCAGATAACCTATAGGACCATCTTTATCATCAAGTAGTGCTTTTAATAAGTGAGCCACTTCTATATTAGGGCTTTGATTATTGTAAGCCACTTGTTGTGCCTGCTGGATAATCTCCTGCGCCTTAATTGTAAAATTGTTTAAGTTCATTTTCTGTTTGTTTTACAGTAGTATATGCATAAAAATTGTTCCAAATAGGTGATTATGATAATATGTCAGGTAACTGATATTAGATAACGTCAGAGTGGCTTATTCCTATCAATAAAAATGAATTAATTGCAGTTTTATTCGCTCTTAGCTGACTAATATTCCGATGATGTGTAACTTTGCACCTACACCTTTCCGACTAGTTGAAAAAATGCGTATAATAATTCCACTCGCTATACTCCTCTTCTTAACAAACATCTCAGAAGCTCAAGACTATACTTGGTGGAACACTAAACATAACTGGGATGGGAAAACGCCTTGGCAAAACTACATGACCTTAAGTGCTAAATATACTGGCCCTAACGCATTGCCAGTACCCGAAATTACAACTGGAAAACTTCCTAAAAGTTCTTTCTTAGAGGTTGGCATTGCTGGACACATTAGTGGTGGTGATCAAACCGTCAATGGTGTTTTAAATACCATTATTAAGGCTGGTAAAAAAGCAGCTCTAGGCATCTACTTTGTACCTTACGAAGTGTACAACATGGACACTAATACTTCTAGGAACATAAGAAATACACGTGATTATGATGGGCAAGGCAATAGTGTAGGAGATGTATATATTTCAGGTTACTATCAAATACTTACACACCAAAAATACAGACCTGACATACTACTTACTTTTGGTGTAAAAACTGCCTCGGGCAACAACCTTGAAGCGGCAAGATTTACCGATGCACCCGGATATTATTTCAACTTATCCATTGGTAGAACCATACCATTTAAAGCTCTGAACTTTACATCCATTAGACACTATATAATGGCAGGAATGTATGTATGGCAAACATACAGTAGCCAATACAAACAGGACGATGCTGTACTATATGGAGCTGGTATTGAACTAACACACCCACACTTTATAATTGAAGAGCAAGTTGGTGGCTACTTTGGTTATATTAACAATGGAGACCGACCTGTGGTGAGCCGTTTATCTATACGTTCTAATAGGGACAAACTAATTAACTACAAGCTACTCTACCAGCAAGGCTTTGTGGATGCACCATATACTACACTTGTTATTTCTACAACCATTAACCTAGATAGGATAAAACAAAGTCTAATAAAAGATAAAGAGTTCAATTCTACCACAACAGCACCATAACGTATTTTTACGTTACAATATTTATTAGTACTTTTATTACTATGAAACACCTATTGATCCTCACCCTATTAATGGGTCATATTAATGCCATAGCACAAAATATAGCATATTTCTACTTTGACATATCATCTACTCAACTAAATAACATCGGTATACATAAGCTTGATTCACTTGTATATTATAATGTAATACGACAAAATAAACGATATAATATAATTGGCTATGCCGACAATACTGGGGATGAAATTGCTAATCTAGAACTCTCCAACAAAAGAGCTCGAGTAGTATTTGACCACCTAAAATATTTAGGCATCGATTCACAGAACATCAATGTACTTATAGGCAAAGGAGCTGTAGGAATCAAAGGTTTGCCCAACCAAAATAATAGAAGAGTGGATATCATTGCTGACACCTCAACAATGCCTCCTAGTCCGCAACCACCAACAGTAGATATTAAAAAACTAAAACCTGGAGAGAAATTCAAATTAGACCGATTGTATTTTGTAGGAGGCATGGCTACATTATTAGAATCGTCAATGCCTACACTAGAATATTTATTAAAGCTTTTGAAAGAGCATCCTAAACTTATTATTAGACTAGAGGGGCATGTTCATCATGAAAATATAAGATATAGAGTTCCTAGCAACGCTTTTAGCGTTCGTAATAATCGAGAATTGGAATCCTCATTACAAAAACTATCCGACGACAGAGCATATTCTGTATACAAATACCTTGTAGACAATGGCATTGACGAAAAACGATTGCACTGGAAGGGTTTTTCCTATTCCAAATTTCATGAATCTCCTAAAAATAATCGTCGTGTAGAGGTTAGAATACTGGCCAAATAAAAATCACCTGTTTTTTCACCTTAGGGAATAGTAGTTGCTACTACCCTATTTATCTATTTTTGTATTATGCGTTTTAAAATTGCCATATCTATTATTTTTTTTCTGCCTTTATTTGCCCTTGCACAAAAAAAGCAAGATACAATTAGTGTTTATTTTGACCTTGCAGCACCACAGCTAGATGCCAAACAAGAGCAGTATTTAGACTCTCTGGCGTATCATACTATATTGGACATCAATGAACGTTATGGAATTGTAGGCTATGCAGATTATGTTGGAGATGAAGCTAGTAACATCGCCCTATCAGAAAAAAGAGCTAACAATGTTCGTAGTCATCTAGCTAGCCTAGGCATACAAGATGATAAAATAGAAATAGTTATTGGTAAGGGAGAAATTAGTCGTACCATCCTTAATGGGAACCTAGGTTACAGAAAAGATAGACGTGTAGATATCATTATAGGAGGCTTCCCTTCTACTCCTCCAACAACTCCAATAGCTGCTAAAAAGAAAGACACCATTATAACACAGCCCATTAAGGTTGTGGACAAAACAGTGAAACCTAAGCCTACGATTACTACTGCTAAGAAAAACGAAACAATAACACTTGACAATATTTTGTTTTACCCGGGCAGTCATATTGTGAGGCACGAGTCTTACCCACAAATGGAAGAGTTATTAATGGCTATGAAGTCTAACCCTAACCTTAAGATTCAAATTGAAGGTCATATTTGCTGTCATATAGACGACCAAATAAAAGATGGTTATGATTATGACGCTAAAGAGTATCACTTATCTCGTAACAGAGCACGCTTTATTTATGACTATCTATTAAGAAACAGTATTAGCAAAAAAAGGATGACATACAAAGGCTTTGGCAGTACAAAACCACTACACAATCCCGAAAATACTGAGGAGGAGAAAAATGAGAATCGACGGGTGGAAATAAGAATTTTAGATAAATAATAAAAAGAGCAGCCCATAAGGGCTGCTCTTTTATATTTTGAGAGAGAGACTTCTTAGTCTTGAGTAGCAGTGTATACTACATCTACAGTGTAAGTACCTGCAGGGTAAGCGAAACCAGGAGTAGCCTTATACTTTACAGAGAAAGTTTGGTTACCACCACGGTCACCGTCAGTGATCAAATCTTGGTTAGAGCTAGTCAAAGTGTTGTAAGCAGAGCTAGAGAAGTTAGCACCGATGCTACCACCAGTATTGTTAGCAGAAACCATCACTCCAAGAACACCAGAAACAGGCATGATAGGAGCAGGAGAAGTAGAACCACTGTATGAGAAGTTAGCAGCGTTAGTTTTTACTGCAACTGTAAAATTTTTATTAGAACGAACTTTAAGTTCTTGAGCGCTAGTCTCAACACCGTTAGCGTAGTCATTAACAGTTGTGAAAGGGATAGTTACGTCAGAACCTGTAGCATTACCAGTTCCAGTGAAAGTAATTTCGATAGCGTTGCTTAAAGCTAGCTTTACTGTTTGTGAAGCTGAACTGTTAGCGTTACCCTCATCAGCTGATGCTGTGAAACCTAGAGAAACTAATGCTGCGATTGCGATGATCTTTTTCATAATTGTTGTTTTTGTTTGTTTGTTAAAAAGGTTGTTGTTAGTGTTTGTTTTAGTTGTTTGTTCGTTTGATGATGTAAAGATGCAACCACGATCGATCTATAGGAAATATTTCGCCCTTATTAACCCTGCGTTTGCAAGCGGTTAACCACCGTTTAACAAATGAAAAAGCCTCTACTATGTGCCAAAAAGCAAGAAAATGTTGGTTCTAGAGCCAAAACCTATTATTTTCAGGACGCAAAAATCACAGTACACTAACAAACACTTATAATATATTATGCTTTCAGACATCGAAATATCAAGAGCAGCCAAACTAAAACCTATTTACGAGATAGCAGAAAAGCTTGGTATTAAACCTGATGATATAATTCCATATGGTAGAACAAAGGCTAAAGTGCCGTTGAGCTACTTAAATGAGGAAAAAATAAAGAATAACAACCTTATTCTAGTAACAGCTATTACGCCCAACAAAGCAGGTGTAGGTAAAACCGTAACCAGCGTAGCAACTTCATTAGGATTGAATTATATAGGTAAAAATGCGGCGGTGGCATTACGAGAGCCAAGCTTAGGCCCTTGTTTCGGGATGAAAGGAGGTGCAGCTGGCGGTGGTTATTCACAGGTATTACCGATGGAAGACATCAACCTACACTTTACCGGGGATATGCATGCTATTACCTGTGCTAATAATATGATATCTGCATTATTGGACAATTATCAGCATCAAAATAGAAATACTGCGGATGCATTAGATACTATAGTATGGAGACGTGTACTTGACGTAAATGACAGAGCATTACGTAGTGTTATTACAGGTGTGGGAGGAAATTCAAACGGAGTAACTACTGAAGCTGGCTTTGATATTACTCCTGCTTCAGAAATTATGGCTTTGTTCTGTCTAGCAAATAATGTTGATGATTTACAAGAAAGGATAGAGAAAGTAATCTTAGGTTATAAAAGAGATAAAACACCATTTACAGTAAAAGACCTAGGAGTAGCAGAAGCTATTGTAGTACTACTTAGAGAAGCTATACTGCCTAACTTGGTGCAAACAACGGAAAACACACCTGCTTTTATACATGGAGGCCCTTTTGCCAATATCGCACATGGTTGTAATTCTATCCTTGCTACTAAAATGGCATTGAGTTGCAACGACTATGTGGTTACAGAATCTGGTTTTGGTAGCGACTTGGGTGCTGAAAAGTTCTTAGATATTAAGTGTCGTGTATCAGGCCTTAGACCTAAAGCAACGATAATTGTGTGTACTACTTCAGCGCTCAAGTTACATGGTGGCGTTCATGCTGATGATATTAAGAAGCCAAACCTAGATGCATTAATTGCCGGCTTACCTAACCTACAGCGCCATATCGAAAACATGAAGAATTTCGGACAAAGTGTTTTAGTATCATTCAATAAATTCCATTTCGATACTGATGAAGAGATCAACTACATTACTAAATGGTGTGAAGAACAAGGGGTAGCTTTTGCTATTAATAATGGCTTTACAGAAGGTGGTAAAGGAGCTGCCGCAGTAGCAGAAAAAATAGTTGATATCATTGAAAACAACCCTTCTAAAGATATCAACTTCACTTATGATGACAATGATGGTATCCGTACCAAAATAGAGAAAGTGGCTACTAAAATCTATAGAGCTGGTAGCGTGAGTTTTGGAGCAGGCACACTAACTAAAATTAAACGCCTTGAAGAACAAGGGTTCGGAAACTTGCCAATATGTATTGCCAAGACACAATACTCTTTTAGTGACAATCCAAAACTAATCAATGCTCCTGAAGGCTTCGATTTCACAATACGTGATATTATTATTAATGCAGGTGCAGGCTTTATAGTAGCAGTTGCTGGTGATATTATGCGTATGCCAGGACTTCCTGCCAATCCACAAGCTAATCACATAAAATTAGTTGATGGTGAGATAGAAGGATTAAGTTAATCACGACCTCATATATCATTATATTGCATAATAGCTACCAATTTTGGTAGCTATTATTGTATTTAGTTAAAAAGGTACTTATGATTGACATAAAAAAACACTCTGGCATCTATACATTAACTAGTGAACAGCAACTACCTATCTCTATTGAAGAGGCTTGGAACTTCTTCAGCTCACCTAAAAACTTAGCAGAAATCACACCAAAGAATATGGGTTTTGTTATCACATCAGAATTACCACCAAAAGCATATACAGGTCAGATAATCACCTATAAAATTGGCATACTATTCAGTATAAAAACTTCTTGGGTTACCGAGATCACCCATGTAGAACATCTTTCTCACTTCATTGACGAACAACGTTTTGGACCGTACAGCATGTGGCATCATGAACATTTTTTCACCTCATTACCTAATGGGAATACACTAATGAAAGACAAAGTGAGTTACAAAATTCCTTTAGGAATATTGGGGCATCTGGCACATGTCATATTCGTAAAAAAACAGTTATTAAACATCTTCAAATACCGCTTTGACACTTTAAACAAGAAGTTTGGCTAGTTATTTTTCATCATTAACTCCAAACTCTTCCATAAGCTCAAGTCCATAATTTCTAATGGTGTCTATTATCTTGATAGCTCTTTTACCCCTTTGAGTAATAGAGTACTCTACTTTGGGAGGAATCACAGGATATGCTTCTCTGTGTATAAAACCTTCTTCTTCCAATTGTCGCAACTGAGAAGTAAGCATTTTATGAGTTATATGTGGTATATCTTTTTTTAGCTCACTGTAACGCATTATTCTATCTTTCAGCCTCCATAAAATCGGCATTTTCCATGTCCCGCCTATCCTATCCATGGCAAACTCTACTGGGTTATAGTATAGTTTACCTTTATACATAAATTCTGGCATAATATATAATTATTTAATAATCATTTTACTTTCCTAAAAGTATGTATCCCACTTTAGGGTAAGTATGTTGCCAAACATACTAAATAAATTGAAATTCGCTCAAAATTATAAACAATGAAAAAAATAACTATTGCGCTACTGTTGTTAACAATGACAATAGCATGTAAAACAAATTCTCAGACTACAAAAAAGGATAGTAACGTGAAAGAAGTTAAAAATTACATACACCAACATGGTGCCTCACCTAAAGGCAAAATACTGATGGTTGCCAGTAGTCCTACTACATCAGAGCAGACCGGTTGGCCGATAGGCTTTTGGGCTGCTGAACTAACACACCCATTATACGTATTTCAAGAAGCTGGTTATGAAGTAGAATTAGTTTCAACAGAAGGAGGAAAGCTTATGATGGATACATACTCCAATCCTACAGATGAGAGTGGATATTCGGCACACGATATTATTACACTAGGGTACATGCAGCAAGACTGGTTTAATAATATGCTTTCCAACACTCAAAGTATTGACAAAGTAGATGTGAATCAATATGATGCCATATTCCTTGTTGGCGGCCAAGGGCCCATGTATACTTTCAAAAACAATAAAACGCTGGAAAAGTTATTTGTAAGCTTTTACGAAAAGAACAAACCTAGCGCTGCTGTTTGTCATTCTACAACATTATTACTTGGCGCTAAAAAAAGTAACGGTGATTTACTTGTAGAAGGTAAAACATGGACTGGATTTGCCAATACTGAAGAAGACTATGCTGATAAAGCTGTTGGAATGAAAATACAGCCGTATAGAATAGAGACAGAAGCAAAAAAAATAACTAATACAACTTTTAAAGTCTCCGACGCCTTCTCTTCTTACGCCATTGCCGATGGACACTTAATAACTGGACAACAACAAAACTCCGGTGCCGATGCAGCAAAACTTGTAATAGAGCAGTTATTAAATAGCAACTAATCTCAACAGCACTTGCATATGCAAGTGCTGTTAAATCTTCTTGTATGGATAAAATATTAGTACTGATAGCTACTATAATATTGAGCAAAGCAGCAAGCAGTCAAAGCTTGGAAGTAATGGCTGGTACAAAAAATATATTTACTGATGTTCAATGGCTAAAACCTATTAACAAAAAAAGGAGCTTATCTGTATTTAACAGAACAAGAGCTACTGTTGATTATCAAAAAAAAACGAATCTCTTTACGGGTACGTATATAAATTATACAATAAAGAAAGGTATTGGTATTACTGCACTAGGCAGGTTATCTACAAATAATGCAGGTGGAGATGTAGGCATACACTACTTTAGGTCATCAAAAAATGTTTTGATTTTTGCATTATTATCTACAGAAATAGGTCAAGAACTCAATTATAGTTGGTTTTCAATTATAAGATATAGACCAAAAATAAATTACAAATGGAAAGTATATACGAGCTTAGAACTGTATACTTTGATGAATAATACAACTCATATTTTGAGCGTGCAAAGAGTAAGGCTTGGATTGGAAAACAAATATATGCAAATGGGTATTGCTCTAAACCTTACAGAGTTAAACACATTACCCAACTACAATAACAATACAGGTATTTTTATCAGAAAAGATTTTTAGCGTATGAAAATAGCAATTATAGGGACAGGCAATGTAGGTAGTGCATTGGCTCAAAAATGGCATGATGCAGGACATACAATTCATTTAGGGGTTAGAGATATTAATCAGTTTAAAGGAATTGAATTATTGAAGAATAAAAATATAACTGCTCACAATGTCCAAGAAGCTGTAGCACTGTCGGAAGTGATTTTGCTATCTGTCCCTGCTTCAAAAGTTATCGATATTGCTCGTAATCTTGGTAACACAAAAGAAAAAGTAATTATTGATGCTATGAATAACATCAATAAACAGTTGAAAGGATTCAATAATACAACAGATGCGATTTTGTTAAATACAAATTGCCAAAATGTGGTCAAGTGTTTTAATACAACAGGTTATAACAATATGATTGATACAAAATACAAGACAACGATGATAGATGCATTTGTAGCAGGAGATAGTGAATACGGTAAAAAAATTGCAACCCAGCTAGCAAAGGATGCAAATTTTGGCCAATGCTATGACATTGGAGGAAATATTTTTTTTGATTTGATGGAACAATTTGCTTTTTTCTGGATCAATCTTGCCATAAATCAAAAGATGGGGAGAGATATAGCCTTTAAATTATTAAACAGATAACACCTAATAGATAGCACTATAAAGCTTAAACTGAAATAAGAAATAATAAAACTACTATAATATTAGGCTGTATTATGATAAATTAGTGCGATACACTTATTATTATGTACAAGCACCTTTTAATCCTCTGCATAGGTATTGTTTTCAGTTTTCAGCTAAAAGCTCAAATTGACACGACAAATGGTTTTACCGCACCAAATAGTGTAAGTAAAGACCATGTTAAGCTCACAAAATATTTGTGCGAAGGCATAGTAGATGATCAACTAAAAGCCAACCTTATTTATAACTGGATCACACACAATCTTAGTTTTAATCTAAAAGATGCCCAGAAACCTGAAAAACAAAATCCTAGCATAAAAGAGGTGTTACACAACACCAATACAGTAGGTAATGGTTATGCAAACTTATTTATTAGCATGTGTAGAGAGGCAAATCTAAATGCTGTGCCTATACATGGCTACCATAAAAAGTTCTATCACAATCTTGGCGGCGAGTTCCACATAGCCAAAACAGCCATGTGTGCTGTTCTCATAAACGGTACATGGCAATTTATAGATCCTGTAAGCGGTTCAGGTATTATTTCTCATGAACCAAAATGGCTTAGAAAACAACTGAATAGAATTTCTAAAAACGATGTACTCTATGTTAAAGAAGGTGTATTCGTGTCTAAGTATCAACCAGAGTATTTCATGATTGCTCCACAAAAGGTAAGAAAAGACTTTTTAGCTGCAGACCCTATTTGGCAATTATTATCACCGCCTATGTCACTAAATATATTTAGTGGAAATGACAGTATAAATGAAGCATTTAATAAAGGAGCTCAAAGAATTAACAACACACCGCAATTAACAAAAATTGGTCACTTTAACGAGGAGGAACAGGTAACAGACCGTGTTAACCGAACTCATCAATTCAACCCCAACTACTGGCTTGACCTAGCACGAGCAGAACAAATAGAAAGCTATAAATATCTAAAAGACTATATAAACGCTCCTATAGACGGCGACTATAAAAAAGCAATTCTCAAAGCTATCGAATTACGCAAGAATGCTGACGGCTACATCGACTCACAAAAGAAAAAGTTTCCAGCTTACTACTCGGGGCTTAAAAAGAAAAACACTGCTAGACATATTGCAATTAATGGAAGGATAAGAGAGGTAAAGAAAAATATAAAGACAGAAACATCTGCCTTAAATAGAGAAATTACAAAATCTGACAATAACAGAAAAGAACTTGCAAATACAAAGTCTGAAAATCTACAGCAACAAAAAGGAATTGATGAAGAGAAGATCAAAAAAATAAAGACAGCTAAAGAGCAGAAAGACGTAAAATCCACAACTCTAGTGGCCAAAGTGGTAAACATTAATGCAAAGAGTAAGGAAATTCAAGAACAGAACAACCTTATTAATGAAGAGCTAAAAACTTTGGAAAAACACTTTGCTCAAGTAGACCCTAACTATGAACTATACTCATCTAAATCTGCACTTGTAGACTCTCTTCTACAACTAGAAATATATAGTATGGTAGGTCTAAGCTTGGACGATGAAAATCAATACCAAGAGTATATTAACAAAAGTAAAGCTGCATGGACTGATATTACCATACACAGAGAAGCTCTTCTTACAGCCTATGATTCTACCCTAGCCTCTTTCAAAAGAATTGACAAGGCTATTGTAAAACAACATAAGCTTTATGGAGACATCTTAAAAGACATGGAAGATTATAAAGCGCTTAATGATAAATGGATGGAATTGGAGCAAGTATATGCTGAAACAGTTAACAACTACCAAACATCTATTAATAGCCGCAATCAAAACATCAATCTAATATTAGAGCTTCACAACTTCTTAATAGAAAATTTTCAACGTATAAATAAAAACAGAGAAGATAGTGAGGAAACAATAGCATTGATGCAAAAAATAGAGGACCAACGCAAAGACATAACTGAAACCTTAATAATAGAGGATAAAGACTACGACGAGAATATACTAAAGCATATGGCCAAGGTTAACGATGAATCTATAAAAGAATTAAAGAAGATTCTCACAAAATAAAAAATACCTTTAAGCGCAAATACACCTATTATTTGCGCTTAAATTTATTACGCTTATAATAGCTTTTTCTGCTCTTTTTCTTTCTCGGACTATACGCAGGCCCTTCAGGTATCCCCTCTGGATTTGTGGACTTAGGTATCTCTCTTTCAATAAGTTTCTCGATACGAGCAAACTTATCCTGATCTTTATCATTGATAAAAGTAATAGCTGTACCCTTAGTTGCTGCTCTAGCCGTTCTACCTATTCTATGTACATAGTCTTCAGGATCTGGTGGCACATCATAATTTACTACTAAGTCAATACCCTCTACATCTATACCTCGAGACAACACATCTGTACCTATTAGTATAGGCAGCTTCTTACTTTTAAATTTCAATAATATCTCTTCCCTTTGTGCTTGTTCCAAGTCTGAGTGGAATGCTTCTGCTTTTATACCTGCCTTAGCAAATGCTTTATCTAGTTTTTTTACATTCTCTTTGGTTGAGGCAAAGATGATAAGGCTATTATAATTGCCTTGCTTCAGCAAAGTGGTAATTAAATTAAGCTTATCATCATCATACACCATATAAGCTTGCTGATTGATTCCTTCAGCGGGCTTTGATATAGCAATACTTATTTCAACTGGGTTATTTAATATCTTATTAGCCAGTGCTCTGATTTTTGGCGGCATAGTTGCCGAAAACAAAAGCGTCTGCCTCTCTTTAGGCAAATAGCTGATAATCCTCACAATATCATCATAAAACCCCATATCTAACATCCTATCCGCTTCATCAAGTATCAAATGCTGTAAATCATCTAGCTTTACAGCACCCGATGTAAGGTGGGCTATCAGCCTACCAGGAGTAGCTATTACAATATCAACACCTTTGTCTAATGCTTTCTTTTGTTGCGACCATACCTCTCCACTACCTCCACCATATACAGGTATTGAGCTGATATCCATATAATATGCCAAGCCATCTATCTGTTGGTCTATCTGTTGCACCAACTCTCTGGTAGGAGCCAATATCAGTGTGTTTAACTGACAAACGGGCGATGTAATAATATTATGTAAAACAGGCAGTAAATAAGCCGCTGTTTTTCCAGTACCTGTTTGAGCACAGGCGATCAGGTCTTTTTTATCTAAAATAACTGGAATGGCTTTTTCCTGTATGGGAGTGGGCGTCTTGTAGCCCATGCTATCTAACCCGTCTTGTACATCCAGGTCAAATTCAAAATCGTCAAATGTCAACTATTCTATTCTTTTAATATCTGTTGAAGTTAACCAATTTTAGCTATTACGCATACTATATGCTAAAAACCTAGATCCAATACTTTATGCTTAATGGCATACAACACGAGCCCGGCAGTGTTTCGGGCTCCTGTTTTGTCTAGCAAGTTTTGTCGGTGCCCATCTACTGTTCGGGTGCTTATATATAAGGTCTCCGCTATTTCGGTAGTGGTCATTTCCTGGCATATAAGTTTCAACACCTCTTCCTCACGCTTGCTTAGGTGTACTACCCTATCAAAAGACAGCTTTTTATCTTTTACCAGAGCACCCTTACGCATCGCCTCTATCATCATATCATTAAAATGGAATCCATTAGCCATTACATCATTGATAGCTTTTTCTACCTCATCTATTCCGGCATTTTTCAGCAAGTAGCCATCAGCCCCCTGCTCTATCATTCGAACTATAAATTGTTCTTCATCATACACAGATAGAACGATGATCTTAATATCAGGATATTGCTGGTGTATCTGTGCAGTTGCGTCGATGCCATTAAGTCTTGGCATGTTCAAATCCATTAATATCACATCAGGCAGTTGAGTAGTTTTTTCTAAAAATTGCACTAATTCTTGCCCGTCTTCTACCTCTTGTAGCACTTCAATATGCGATATATCATTGATGAGTTTGCTAATACCCTGCCTGAACAAAGTCTGGTCGTCTGCAATAACTACATTTATCATATTGATATTTTTTTAGAGGGTATGATTATATGTACTACTACTGTACTGCCTTTGGTAGTATAACTCACTTCTCCTTTACACTGCTTTACTCTTGCTTCTATATTTTTCAGGCCAAGCCCCCCTCCTTTCAACAATTGCTCATAGTCATATCCTTTACCATCGTCGTAATATTGAATCATTAACTGCTCATCCTCATATTGCATAGCAATATCAATGGTTTCCGCTGCAGCATGCTTTAGGGTATTGTTTACCAACTCATGCAATGCTCTATAAACAGTCAGTTCAATTGTTTTGTCAAAGCGATACTCTTTGGGTAAGGCATCGAGCTGCATTGTAATGTTGGAGCTATTTGCAATACGGTTGCAGAGTTGTAATAATGCTGTCGATAAGCCAAAGGCGGCTAGTGTAGGCGGTAACAAATCATGAGATATACGCCGCACCATATCTATAGTATTATCTATAGTAGCCCGCGTATGATCAAAAGCTTCTGTTGGCAAACCTTCAACTTGCATCCTTAGCAAGGAAAGAGCGGCACCCACCTCATCGTGCAAGTCGCGTGCTATACGTGCACGCTCTTCTTCTGTGGCTTGAATATTACTGTATAGCAAGTTGTCTTTGTATTGTAGCTCCAGTGCATTTTTCTCTTTTTGCTCTTTTATTAACCTTTTGTGATAAGCCCTGAAAAACAACAACATCCCTCCACATAGCAGCAACATACCGGCAGTGCCCGCATAAAGCACAAAATATTTATCTACTTCTTGCCAGCTTTCCATAGAGCAATACCAATTGTAGTATATAATAGCCAAAGAGCTATAGCATGTACACTCCAAGCTATATATGTTTTAATAGTTTCAGCCATAATATAGTTACTGAACAAGAATAGAAATAATGAAATCGAAAAGTATGCTAACAGTGCCATGTTTATCAAATCTATAGGCGTTTTTATGATTGCCATAGGCTTACCTTCAACTAACTGTCTGTAAAAATAGAATACAGAGTAACTGATTATTATAAGACACTCTATAGAACGAGCATAAATATTAAACTCGTTTATTCCGTGCACGTAAAACATATCTATTCCTGCAAAAAAGAGAAAACAAATGACTAATAATGTTATAATCCAATTATGATTGTATCTCCTATATAAAGCATAATAGAAAGCAGAAATCATTAAAAACTCTAATATTGTATATATGTGTAATAGGAAAAGGTTGTTTTTCTTATTCAACCAGTAATATGTTAATACAATCTCACTCACTGAAGCAACAATAATAAAAACTATTACTGGTCGTAAAAGAAAAGGGATTGACTTCCCTTTTACTATACACACAATCAAAGGAAATATAAGAGATAAAGGAGCTACATTAATTAAAAATTTACTAACCAAAGTAACTTGTCTTTTTACAAAAACTATGACTCATTATCATATAATACACTAACCATATCACAAGTACTTGGACAAGGTCTAGAAAAATCATAAACCATAGAATTACCAGTATCACTCGAGTAAACAATGTCAGTACCCGAATTTGTGCCATCTGCATTTTCTACAGCTACCATAAATAAATTCATATGGTCTGCAGGATTTATAAAATTTGGAGAACCCGGAGGTTGAAGGTTAGTAATACCAACGCCAAGATAAAGCCTACAGCCCGTAATATTGTTATCGTTTTGCATCATCATATACATGGCCTCAATATCTTCTTTAGGCATGTAAAATGCACGTATAAAATTATCGTCTGCTCCTAATGTTTTATTGTAAATTCTCCAGTTTGCAGTACTCGTAATAGCAATATCTGCATCTACTATTGGATATGCGGGAATAGCTCCTGCTTGCGCTTCATTTTTAATAGAATCTTTCTTTTCTGATGACATAATCGGGTGTTTTATGAATGATGAAATAAATAACTATTCTCACTAATATATAAAAAGATACCGACAAACAAGTTGTTCTTAACCCACTAAACTCAAAACAGGTATTTATACCTATTTCTAAGAACGAGCAGTTCTGCTCTGTTATCGCTACATCTATAAAACTTCCTTTGTACTATCATTTACAACACAAATGGTAGGCGGATTCTGAAAAGCCTATAATAGAGTAAGAAGCACCTTAAAATTTTATTATTATGGCAAAATCACACAATGTAAAACTGACAATTACCAACAAAAGTGGTGTTGACCTGAACTTTGCAGGAGAATGGTTTGATTCAGGCAGAGTAGCAGATGGTTATTCATGGCCTAAGGTTATCAAGAATGGAGACCATGAAACCATTCTTTGTTATGAAAAAGATGGTGCATTGGCAGGCTGTTCTGGATACTGCATATACAAAGTAAATGGTGGTACAGAGCTAACAATAGCATTTTCTAACCCGTCTGCCGGCAGCAATAAGCTGGGTGCAGGTACAGGAAGTGCCAAAAAAGTATGGGATGACATGGATAACCACGACTACAAACCATTTGTTGTAGAATTTTCTGCAAATGGAAACAACTACTATGCAAACTGTAAATGCACAGGCAGTAGTGTAAATGATGCTACAGTATCTATATCTCCTAGATAACCTAAGAGCTATTGCAACAAGCCACTAGTGTTTTCCTAGTGGCTTATTGCTTATAATTGACCCAATTTGTCACTACCTTTTTATTACAACACGCTCACGATATATATCGTTACCTATCCTCACTTCCACTAGATACATTCCATCCGCTATATCACTAAGATTCAGTATACTATTGGAGCTATTACTGATACTCTTTGTCAATACTATCTTACCAACCAAGTCGTGTACTATAATTTTAGCAGCTTCAACATCTGTAGAAAGCTGAACATTGAAAGTACCATTGTTAGGATTAGGATATATTTTAAGATATTGGTTACCGCTTAACAACTCAGGAGTTACTTCACGACCTTGCTTAGGAGATGAGTTGCAATTATCATTACAGTTACCCAATACGTCTCCAGAATGGTTGGCCAAATGTGCACTTACAGCGTTTTTACTAATACTTAAGGTATTACCATTATGACATAGATATACTTTATTATTTTTCTTTCCAGGCACTCTTATATCCTTAACGCACAGACTAATAGAACAAGTTGTTGAAGCGTTTGTATTATCGGTAACAGTAAGTGTAAAAACATAAGTACCCGCAACCGTTGGTACAACCGTCGGCGACTGACAAGTAGTACAACTTAAGCCACTACCCGACCATAAGTAACTATAACCACTACCACCTGTTGCTACGCCAGTTAGCGTAACAGTTTGTGGACCGTACCCTAAATAGATATTGTTTGGATTACCACCTGTGTATATATTATTTGAAGGTGTAGATGTAATATTACAAGATAACTGACCTGTATTGCCTCCAACGACTGTAACAACACCTGTACAAGTTGAGATATTACCGTTCACATCAGTTACAGTAAGAGTAACATTATTTGTTCCTATATCAGCAGTAATAAAGGAAGTTTTTGACAACACTTTTGATGCTATACCACAATTATCCGAGCTACTACTATCTATATCCGAAACTACAATACTACCTGTTCCATTACTTAAGACCAATGTATAATTCTTACACAATACAACCGGAGGCTGGTTATCTACAACAGTTACAGTTTGCGTACAACTAGAACTATTACCACTACTATCAGTTGCTGTCCAAAGTACATTTGTCGTTCCTACAGGATAGCTCGAAGGGGCATTATTAGTTACAAAAGTAGCACAATTATCACTTACAGTAGGTGTGCCCAAATTTACACTTGTAGCAAAACAAGCCCCATTATCAGCATTAACCGTAATATTTGCAGGACATGTAATAATTGGCTTGGTCGTATCTATAACTGTTACATTTTGTTTACAGGTAGAAATATTACCATTATTATCAGCCACAGTCCATAAAACCTGAGTAGTTCCTACACTATAGGTCGACGGCGCATTATTGAATACGGTATCAATACCACAAGCATCTGAAGCAGTTGGTTGCGACAAAATAACACCTGATGCGGTACAAAGACCATTATCAGTAGAAATTGTAATATTCTGCCCACAAGTCACCACAGGTTTTAATGTATCTAATACAGTAATAACAAAGGTTGTATCTACAGAATCACACTGATTCCACAATGAGAGAGTAACAGTAGTATTACCAACATTGAAGGAATTACCTGAACCATTGCCATTTCCCGCGCCTGTAGTAGCACCAGATAAATTATAGATCATAGAAGGAGCAGGAACACCAATAACATTTACAGCATAATTAATCGTTGTATTGCATGATATTGTTGCATACCCTATTATTGCCGTAGGCACTAATGTAAATTGAGGAGCAGTACCAACCGTAAGTGATGCTGGAATAGATATTGCAGCAGGAGATACGGTTCCTGTAGCAATACATCTATATTCATAACTACTCATAGATACCGTAGGTGCAGACAAACTAAGCATTGCCGTTGTTGCACCACCATACACGCCACCGTTGGTTATATCAACCCAGCCATTCCCGTCATTTTCTTGCCATTGATAACTAGTAGCATTAGTTGCTACAATAGTAAAGCCAGCACTTTCACCTAAGCAAATGGAAGTATCGGTAGGTTGCATTGTTATTATAGGAGATGGATCATAAGCACACAAACTAAACTCCCCTCCTTCATCAACATTATAATTCCATACTCTCAAATAAAGTGTTTGTCCTATTATCGAAGTATCATTATAATTCATGGTATTATTTAACTGTGCACATGCCAGCTGTGTAAAAGAACCACAGCTACCGGAATAAAGGGCAAATTGTGCATTTACACCACTAATATTTTGCCTATTAATAGTAAGCTTCCCTGATGCCGGCATTTGCAATGTAAACCAAACATCTCCTCCTTTATAAAAACCGCAGCTAGGGTTTGGTGCTATTGCTGTTGTTTCATTTGTTGCATACCTATTAGTATAGTTATTAGGAACACATGCAGATCCAACAGTAAGTGGTATTGCATTAGCACAGTTATTATTTACAGGGATTGGTGGATCCCAAACACAAATTTGAAAACCTCCTCCTTCGTCAACATTATAGTTCCAAACTCTTAAATACAATGTATCTCCTACCACCGTACTATCTATGTACGTTTTTCCTGCATCAAGCTGAGCACAGAATAGTTGAGAGAAAGAACCACAGTTACCTGAATAAACAGCGTATTGAGCATTGGCACCTGCATTTTGCTTTTCAACACGTAAGTTTCCAGATGCTGGCATCACAAACTTGAACCATATATCCCCCCCTTTATAAAAACCACAACTAGGGTTAGCTGCTATAGATGTAGGCTCTGCAGAAGCATAGGCATTGGTAAAAGACACCATATTACATACCGTATCTATATCCAACATTATCGCATCGGCACAGTCATCATTAACTGGTATTTCTGGTTCCCATACACATATTTCAAAATTGCCTCCTTCTTCTGTATTGTAATTCCATACTCTCAAAGTCAACGTATCACCTCCAACAGAAGGATTAATTACAGTTTTTCCTGCGTCTAATTGAGCACACATTATCTGACTAAATGCCCCACAGCTACCTGAAAAAACAGCATATTGTGGATTCATGCCAAATCCTTTAGCCTCTACTCTAAATATACCAGATGCTGGTGCAACAAACTTGAACCAAACATCCCCTCCTTGATAAAAACCGCAAGTTGGATTAGGGGCAATAGTTGTAGACTCACCGGTTGCATAGGCATTGGAATATAAACCACTATTGCACACAGTATCTACATTAAGCATTATTGGGTCAGTGCAATTATTATTTACAGGTATAGTAGGTTCCCATACACAAACATCAAAGTCACCTCCTTCTTCACTATTATATCTATATACTCTAAGATAAAGTGTATCACCTGCTAAGGAGGTGTCTATATATGTTTTTTCATAATTAAGTTGGGCACATAATACTTGAGAAAAAGAGCCACAACTACCCTTGTATATAGCATATTGAGGAGCATCGCCGGTTAGCTCAAACCTAATATTACCAGATGCAGGCATGATAAATTTAAACCACACATCTCCACCTTGATAGAATCCACAACTCGGGTTTGGAGCAACAGATGTAGGCTGTCCTGTAGAATATTTAGAGGTATAAGACACCTTATTACAGGATGTATCTACATTTAACATTATAGCGTCTGCACAGTTATTATTTATCGGCACCGGAGGTTCCCAAACACAAATTCTAAAAATACCACCTGTTGCACTATTGTACTTGTATACCCTTATATATATATCTTTGCCAGCAAGGGCAGGATCCGATATTGTTCTATCAGGATTTAATTGATTACAGGAATACCATGTTAATGCTGCGCAGGAGTCTGTATAAATAGCAAACTGGGCATTAATACTTGTAATTCCTCTTACTTCAACCCTAATATTACCTGAAGATGGCACTGTAGCTTTAAACCACACATCACCACCTTGATAAAATCCACAGCCGGGTGAAGGAACTCCAACAGATGCAGTGGCATTATAATTATTAAAGGTATCATAGTGGCAAACTGTATCTACATTGAGCAATATAGCGCCAGAGCAATCATCATTTGATGGAGCCTGTGCATTAACAGACATTGTTGCTAAAAAAAACAGTACTACAACAAAAAAGCTTTTGTAGATTTTGAGTATCAATTCGTGCAAGTTCATATTGGGCGATTTAATGATCAACAATTGCTAAGTAGAAATACTTAACATGATGCAGGATTCTCTATTATACTCTAAAATGAAAAAAGTCAGGTTTTATAAGTTAGTAAATATATATGATAGATTATATATCTCTATACGCTTTACAACAATTTAATATAAACTATTATATCCATTACTTAAGAAGAATCAGTATTAATTCGAACCAATTGAGAATATAACTTATTGATATTAAGCAGCATAACAATAAAACTATTCCATTACAAACTATTAGAGGTTTGTACCTGTCTTAGGTGACAGGTATGCGACTATATATTTCTATTCTTGTAATGCTCTTTGCAGTTAAGAGCTATGGACAAACACAAAACAATAAAAAGCTGAATGCACTATTTATTGGCAATAGCTATACTGCAGTAAATTCTCTACCACAAATTGTATCAGATATTGCAAAAAGCATGGGAGACACACTGACTTATGGTATTGAAGCACCAGGAGGTTATTACTTCCTAAGTCATATTAGCGTTAACCCTCCGGCAACTATCAATAAAATAAAAGTTGGTAATTGGAATTATGTTATACTTCAAGAACAAAGTGTTAACCCCGCGCAACCAGATAATGGTGTCAATACAACTTTGTTTCCTTATGCAAAACGTCTTGATAGCCTTATTAACTTATATAATAATTGTGTTGAAACAATATTCTATATGACTTGGGGCAGAAAAAATGGAGACTCTTTTTTTTGCGATTATTATACAACAAAATTTAACTGGCCTTACTACTGCTCCTATAATACTATGGATAGTATGATCCGTATTAGGTATGAACAACTAGGAGACAGTAATAATGCTATACTTTCTCCTGTTGGGGCTATATGGCGATATATAAGAAACAATTACCCAAATATCGAGCTATATGACTCCGACGAAAGTCACCCTTCTGAAGCAGGGTCTTATGCAGGTGCATGCAGCTTTTATACTACATTATTTAGGAAAGATCCTACACTGATTAAATATAACTATACCTTATCTACTAATGATGCCTCTAATATTAGAAATGCAGTAAAAGCAGTATTGTATGACAGCTTACAGTATTGGCATGTAGGCCAATATAGAACTGAAGCAGGATTCTCTTATACACAAAATAATGCTACTGTAAATTTCAACAACCTTTCAGTGAATAATACCAGCACTACTTGGTATTTTGGCGATGGGCAATTTACCAATGCTCCAAACCCTATGCATACCTATACTAGTACAGGCAGCCATACAGTTATGCAAATTGCTCACGACAACATTTCTGGTTGTGATGATACCGCATATGCTCCCATCAACATATTTCCGACTACTATTAATGGTATTCAACCCCATATCTCAGCAATAACAATACCTAACCCCAATAACGGTATTTTTAAAGTAGGCATGAATGGAAAAATTGTACAAATATCAATTTCAGATATTTATGGAAGAGAGGTATATCATAACAATACCTCTCCTAATTTTAATATTAATATCAGTAATGAACCTAAGGGACTATATATAATGAAAGTTATTGATCAGGATGGTGAAGCTATACGTAAATTCTTAAAATTATAGGTTAACGCTAACATACGCCTATACTTATTTTATATAATTCTCTGCTCTTTTTGTAAACTTAGCTAACATACTTTGCGCAGTATACCCTAAACTTATATACCCTAAACCTAGCCACTTACCAGCAAAGTCAAGTTGGCTTATTTCATGAGATGTTAATGTAGCTCCAACAATAACTAAAATAGAGATAGCTATACTAAAGCGTTCAAGTTTCCAATAGTTTAATAAGTTGATTTCGCCTTTAGCCTTTCTATTGATCCCATCCAACTTAACAAGATTATGAAGAATAATCCCAATCATTCCCATTCCAACTAAAAATGTTAGTGTATAAAGTTCGCTATTAGCAATGTAATTTGTTATTACAGTCATTGTGTCATCATTTCCTTGTTTTCCCATAAAATCTCTTTGTAGTATTTGCAATACAGCATAGCATTATGCATTATCGTCGGCAACAACAAGCTTACTTAGCAAGCTGTAACTGGTATATCCAATAGTAAATGTGCCAATAGCTAACCATCTTCCGGCTAGCTCCAAAGGACTTATATAATGCGACAATGCTGATGTTATGAATACCAATATTGCTGATAGACTTACTATCAGCAATTGTGTAGACAGTTCACTTTTACTCGGGACACCCTTGTTAGGCAAAATAACTTTGAACGCAAATTGCAATGCAATACCAAGCAGTCCTAAAAGAATCATTAAGATGGTAGTATTATTTATCATTTTCATTTTTTTTGTTAGTGTAAAATTATAGGCTGACAGAGGTTGGAAATGTGCTGTATCACTAATAAAAAAAAATCTTTACACGCACTTGAGATGTTATTATAATTGCTACTTATTAGAGTCATAAACAAGAAACTAACTAACAAAATGCCTATAACTAAAATCATCGCATTGTAATTACAATGCGATGATTTTAGTTATAGGTAGTCAAGAGATAATGATATACTACAATTAAATGTAAAAAAGCTTTACACCTTATAAGCTTCATTGATCGTCGACTCTAAACCTATGTTCAATGCAAAAGTTGCTAATGCTGTTCGTGTGCGCACGTTAAGCTTATCGAACAATACTTTACTATACTTATCTATAGTCCGTGGGCTTACGCATAGGATATCAGCTATTTGTTTATAGGTAAGCTCCGTGGCACAAAGAGACAAAAACCTCAACTCCAAATTTGTCAACACGGGGATATCAGCACTATCATTATTAAGTAAATAGATCATCCTACCAGAAATTACGTCAGGATAATAGTATCCATTAAAATGAATTTTATGAATAGCCTCATGTAATTCAGTAGGTTTACAATTCTTTAGCATATAGCCATTAGTACCACATCTTAATGTTTTTACTATAGCGTGAATATTATTATACGCTGATAACATCAAGACTTTTACTTTTGGCCATTTTTCTTTTATTGACATTAAGGTATCATAACCATTTAGGTTGGGCATATTAATATCTAGAATACAAATATCAATATTGGGGGTTGATGTTTCTATCTTCTCAAGTGCAGAGCTACCATCCTCGGCCTCAAACACAACTTGACAATCATCAAAACCTGAGATAATACTGGCTAAGCCCGAACGGTATAACGTATGATCATCGGCAATGCCGATTTTAATTGTTTTCATTATTAAGTAATATGGTTTAGTGTTTATAAAATCGAAAATACAAAATAGAAGTACTATATATCAGTTCTCAATCTGCTTTATATAAGACATAATAACCTTTGCATAGTTGTTGCAGTTATTTATAGCTAACATAACAAAAGATAGTTGCTCTGAATTATTAGCATACTTCACCATTGCATCTTCGTATTTCAATATTATATCATTGTAATTTAAAAAAGAATACTCTGCCTTATAATTATCCCTTACGTCTTTCTCTTGCTCATTCCCAGAGGCGGTATATATTTTAAAAACAAAACCTGACTTTATATCCCCTTCTATTGTTAAGCATTTCTTATCAGGCCAAGTTATTGTCTTAGCAATAAAAGTTTTGTAAAGGCCATCATTCTCTTTTTCCAAAAAAGACAACATATGTGTAAAAGAATCTACGATGGCATAATTAGTTGCTCTTTTATAATAACTTACTAGCCTTGGTGCTTTGTTACTGATAAAACTTATCCCTTGTTTTAATAAGTTGCTCAATAAAGCCAGTATTAGGAAATAAAAACTAATTAAAGCATAAGAGGAATAATTATTATTAATAATACTCATTTTTTTACTTAAAATCTTATTATAAGACTCTAGCACAGTATCTGAAATACGAGAAATTTCTTCAAGATCATTTTCAGATAACACCTGCTTCCATCTGTCGTAAGAATTAAGAATAATCTCTATTTCCTCTTTTAGCTTCAACATTCCATCAGATTGTCCTTGTGTAATATTGAATATATTTTTTAACCTTTTACTCTCCTCGGCTAACAAGTGGAAAAAGACATCGATATCTTCACTTAATTCAGATACTACCTCATTGGCATTAGAAATGCCGTTAATAAAATCGTCTATTATTCCTTGTAATGACTCATTCAATATCGCGAATGAATTCAATTCTAATATTGTCCTTTGGTTAGGAGAGGTACCTAAACAACAAAAACTGATAGAGTCTTTTATTGGTATATATTCAGGATGTGCTCCTGCATACTCCAATAAGCCTATTGACAAACGTCCCATAATCGATTGAATATTTAAGCGAGTTCATGCTGATACGTTTAGGATAAGTATATAGAATTATAACCTCAAGGCTATATTTCATATATAAATTAGGTTTTATGCTAAAATAGTTTCAATATTACATTATAACACATATATTTTGTTTTACTACCACTTTTTTATAGTTAATTATTATCAGGGGTATTAGCCGTTCCAATCAATATACAGTATTGCACCATAGTCTCTAGTCCATCAACATCCAACATCTCATTCAATGCATCATCCATAAACCCACCAACGCATACGGCACCCGCATCTTCCATTTCTACAGCCAGAGATATATTTTGTGCAATGTGACCTGCTTCTAGCAAGGCAAACCTATATGCTCTTTCTTTGTACTTAAACTTAGCCCTCATCATGTTGGATACAAGCATAATTGACACAGCACTATTAGCTACTGTTTTCCTCATCGGTCGCATACTCGCATTCAACTGTTCATTTAGCTCATCTCTAGAAGCTTTCGAAATCAAATAAAGGCAGTTTTCTACAGGGGAATACATATATAATCCAGGCTCAACAGTGGCAACATTTTGTATAACACAATAAATATCAATAGGGTACAATCCTCCCGGGGATGGTGCCGTTCTCATATTCCATTCAACTCCATCTGCATGTTTTTCTTTTCTATTTACTCCATCACCAGCAAATAGAATATTTGATAGCGAAGCAAATGACAATGGTTTATCTGCAAATTCTCGGCGTGACTGTCTTTTCAAAAACATATCGTAATCTTCCTGCTTGTCCTTATCAGTTAGGATATTCTGTTTTAACGAAACAGAGGGATAACCATGGTAAGTATAATTGGGTTTTGATATTACCTCTCTTATTTCTTTGGAGCTATTAACATGATTGATCCATTTATAAAAATTATAGTCAACCATTCTCATTTTCGATTTTTCATGATATAACTCACTCAGGGAGAAGTATTCTTCATTCTTAATATTGTGCATCTCTTAATTTTAAAATGTAAATAAATGGTATTCTTAAAGTACGCTGCTGGCTATGGATAAGGATGAGGATATGAATTTAGAACAACAGGTTCTTTTGGACTCTTGAGACCAACTGCATAAGGCACTTCCTTCCATCGCTTACCGCCCAAATATTGATAAGTGTAGTCTCCATCCATTAATTCTAAAGCAGGCGTAAGAACCTTAACAATGTTAACTCCGCAGGCATGCGCCTCTGGTGAAGTAAGATTAACACCTAAAACATCATAGCCTTTACTACGGAATTCGTCGGTAACTTGAGCTAATATCTCTTCAATCGTTTTGTTCTTATAAGCATTGTTATCCCTTAACCTACTAAGAGTAAGTGTTGCTTCTTTCGGTTGAAATTTAAAGGCATCTGACATATCATTATAAGCATACAACTCCATCCTATCCGTAAAAGATTTCACATTAGTATATCCGTCCACAATCGGAAAATCAACATCATCTTTATAGATCTTCCAAATATGCCCCTGCACTAATTCTAAAAGGGTTTTTAATACCGCCTTTTCGGGATCAGGATGAGCAGCGCCACCTACAACTCGGGAAACATACTCTCCCCTATAATCTGTAAGCACACCAAAAAACGAATGGATTCCCAAATCCATTGTAGTACAGTAAATATCATACTGCAATCCAGGACGCATGAACTTAGATGTGTATAGTTCGTATATACCAGAATCTTTATCAATAGATATCTTAGGACATGGGAGTTGGTTCTTCCACATGATCATAAAAGCATCACGCTCTATTAATTCACACAACCCTTTAAGAGTAGCTTCAGCAGCAGACGTTGCGCATGATGCACCTGTTGACAAAGAGGCATTTAAAACTTTTTCTCCTTCTTCTTTATAATGAGAATAGTAAGGAAGATAAACAAAACATGCTGGCACGTATTTACTCACCTTATCTACTATGCTATCTGCAAGCACCCAAGTTACAGGCACATTTTCATCAAACATTACATATGGAGCAATGTTTTGAGACTCATCGAAAAGACTCCAATCCTTAGGCTCCACAATAGGTAAACCTTTTTCCTTCAATTCTTTCGCTGTTGCAAAAACTAGATCTTCTGGATGTATAATACTTAAAGAATAACGTTCAATAGTTTCACCAATAGCAGCGTAGTAGGCATCTTCCCAACTTATACCAGCTCCTGAACCACTTATTTTGTAGTCAACAGGTATGCCAATCTTTTTCAAACTACATGCCGTAGCTGCAGTTACAAACACTTCTGGATCTGAATGGTTAATATTGATCTCTGCAACATAATTTACAATACCTGTTTCCGGATGAAATAGATCAAGAAGTGTCTTGTCTCCAAAATGAGACTTCTTTATATGTTTTCCCATAATTTTTTTGTTGGTTTTATTTTGTTAACACCACAGATCGGACAACGAGGTATTTTAAATACTGTTTCAAAAAAGGTTTTACCGCTAAAAACATCTAGTACCCATATGTTATCTACAGTAGCTAAGTCAGCGATATATGAGTAGTATTTAACGATCTCAAGACATATAAAATCAACACCTAATGAGATATTAAGATTTGCATTGTCAGGAGACACGGCTTGTGGTGGCAAATTATGTGCTGCAGCACTTTTTCTTATTTGAAAACATTTATAGCAAGCAGATTGCTTATAAATATAAAAAGGACCAATATAGACTTTAGGAAATGATACCTGATAAGGTAGAAAATCCTTTTTATGTTGCTTACACAAATCATTAATTTTTACAGCAATTGTTTCAGAAAAGTTTTCAGCCATGTAGATCACTACATCAACTTCTGCATTAATAATTGTATTTGCATCTAAATCCTGTGAAGTTGTCTTATGTAAATAAATATTAGAATAAGGGTTACCCATTGTTTCAATAGCCCTTAATACTTTAGCTTCCTCTTCAAGAACATTTTCAGCAGCATGTATATAATAATGTATATCTCCTATACCGATCTTAATAAGTTCTAAAATTAGTTGGCAAGCATTATCCCCATTACCGACCAACATAACCTTTCCTTCCTTAATTCTTTTTTGATGACTTAAAGCACTTGGAGAAAAAGGCATGAACATACTTTTCTTGTCAAAACCAAATTTTGCCAAAGCTTTCAATTGGCTATCAAGCCCCTTTAGTTCATCTGGTTCAAAAGCTCCCAAATCTGATTCTGACGATTCAGATATAACACCTTCTTTCTGAAGTTCATTCATAACGGTCATAATATCACTTATCATATGACCATTAACTAATAACAATTTAGCAATATCATCAGCAGTTCTTACACCATCAACAAGATTTAGATATATTGCCTTAAGGCTTTTTTCATCAGCTATATATCTAGCCAAATCTGCATTAGGATTAATTTGAGGGATATAATAAAGAAGCCTCATAGTGAAATAGTTTTAAGATTAAAAAATGAAATTGTGTAATTGTTATAGCATTGTTTATCGCTATATAATGCTATATCATCATGGTTAAAGGTTTGCTGTTTAGGGTATAAACAGCTATTCTTTTTCATTATCATACTTGTTTTTTAAGTGTTAATAATCTGATTCATATCGATATGATGAGCAAAACTATAATCTGACTACCTGTGATTTATTGATGCTTCACTACAATTGTGCTGATGTTCCACATGACATGTAAGGGTATATTTTCAAAAAAAAATAGTGATACTACACCTTGAAAAAAGAATTGTTTTATTATATAAAAAACAAGGCGCCTTACGGGGCGCCCTGTCAAGTCCAGTGAAACTATTTGTAATTGGTTCTAGTCAAAAATGAACATACTCATGTAGCTATTAAAGTTCTATAGTAAGAGTAGACGATGAGCTTGTACAAGCGTTTGAACTTGTAGAAGTACATACTGTAACTTCGAAACCAAGATCAAACAAACCAGCTCTCATACTAACAGACTGAGAGAATTTAGAAGCAACAACTGCATCTTGTGTTAAAGTATCAATACCACCAGTTGGATATAAACCACTAGCATAAGAGTCATTCAATAGAGTTCCCAATGCATAAGCAGCGATTTCTCCCATATCAGCAAAACCAGTTTTAGCAGAAAGTTCTTGAGCACTTGGAGTATTCAAGTGATCAACACTCATAGAAGCACCTATTTGCTCAGGTGTTTGGTTTACTAATGCAACTCTGTTAACAGCAGTACTTACAATATCACCAGTCTTACCGATCTCTTTTAATGTGATACTGTTAATTTGCAAAGGATTGTGACTAATATTAGCTACTGCAGCTACGTGAACACCTACTCCGTTAGAAAAATAGCTAACGATACTTGCAGCTTCATGGCTTGGAGTAGTAGCAAAATCAAAATCTGTAAAACTTGGATTAATTACCATAGTATATGATTCGCCAGGGTTTTCTGGGTCAACACCTACTATTGCAATAGTTCTGTCAGAATAAAAAACTTTACCTTCAGCCTCAAAACTTGCTTTTAAGGTTTGATAGTTAGCGTTAGGGTCACATTGACTTTGTGTAATTTGTACTGCACTCGCGTTGTCTAAGATTGAATAATTCGCCATAATTGGATTATTTTTTTAGTTAAGGATAGTTTCACTGAACTTTGTATCCATTTTTGATATAGCAAATGTAGTTTGAGCTATAGCCCTAAAATTTATGCTATTACCATATTTAGTGGGATTTATATACACTAGCAGTTAGATATATCTCCCATTAAAAATGCTCATAAAAACATAGCTGGCTAGTTTAAAACTTCTAATTAATTTGCAGCCAATAGTTTTAGGAAATACAACACTAATCCGTTATTTTGTACATACATATACCGACATTATGAAACTGAAAATGACTGTTGTTTTATTAGTTTGCATTAACATATGCTATGCTCAGCAGTACACTTCTTCAGATATAGATTCACTGAAAAACATCGCTTCTAAACAACAAATAGATAGTAGTAATGTAAATACAATATGTGAATTAGCAATTGCTTATTACCGAACAGCTCCAGACTCCGGATTAATATATGGATTTGAAGCATTACGAATATCTAAAAAGTCCGAATGGGAGATCGGACAAGCTAAAGCGTATAAAGTAATTGCTATAAATTATATAGCATTATCTGAATATGCCAAAGCTTTAGAAAATCTATTAGCAGCGTTAGAGGTCTATGAAAAATATAATTATGATCGTGAAGTAGCATCTATTTACAACAAACTTGGGTTGGTATATGCTCGTAATGACAACTCAAAAGCTCTTTCTTATTATCAAAAATCCCTAGACCTATACCAAAAAATAAACGATATAAATGGAGTAGCCCAGGTATATGGCAATATGGGCAATGTTTATTTCTCTACAACTAACTATGCTAAAGCATTATCTAATTACAACCTAGCATTAGAACAATGCAGAAAACACAATGATAATTACGGTATAGCACAAAATGTACAAAACATTGCTATGATAAACACCGTTGAAGCTAACTATAAAGAAGCTCTAAAAAATAATGAACTCGCAATTGACATTAATGAAAAACTAAATAACCAGTACGGTCTTGCTATCAGCTATGGAAACTTAGGTGTATTATATATGTATATATTACAAGACTCTACTACAAATTTCAAACTTCCATATGATAAAAATACTTCTCTAAAGACAGCAATTCACTACTTAGAAAAGTCTGTTAACATTGCTCAAAACTTAGGCGCTTTAGACATTGCACAAAACTTTTACAAAGACTTATCCGACGCAGAAAAAATGCTTGGAAATAATGGTAAAGCTCTTGAATATTACAAGCTTTACAGCTTATACAAAGACTCCGTCTATTCTCGAAAAAGACTACAACGAATGTCTTATTTAGAAACCGAAAGAGACATTTACATAAAAGATAAGCAGATACAGATAAACAACCTTAAACTGGAAAAGAGAAACAATCAAATAATACTCATTGGAGCAGGGAGTTTATTACTAATGCTTAGTTTAGTTTTTCTATATAAAGAAAGAAGAAAGTCTGAAAACCTTTTGTTGAACATACTACCTAATGCTGTGGCCAAAAGGTTAAAAAACAAAGAACACCCTATTGCTGACAACCTTCCAGAAGTATCTGTATTGTTTGCTGACATGGTCGGATTCACTAAATACACCACAGAAAGCAATCCTAAGCATATTGTAAATATGCTGAATGACATCTTCACTGTATTTGATGAAATTGTAGAAAAAAATGGGCTTGAAAAAATAAAAACTATAGGAGATTGTTATATGGCAGCAGCAGGCGCCCCTAACTCTATGAGTAATCATGCAGCTGCTGCTGCAATAACTGCAATAGAAATCAAAAAATCTGTGAACAATCTTAAAGAAAAGTACGGGATTAATATTGACTTTAGAATCGGTGTTGATTGTGGGCAGGCAATAGGAGGAGTCTTAGGTAAGAAGAAGTTTGTTTATGATATATGGGGAGATACGGTTAATACAGCTAGTAGAATGGAATCGACAGGCATTGCTGGCAAGATACATTGCACCGAAAATTTCAAGGAAGCATTAGAACATAAATTCCTATTCTCTAGAGGAGAATATATGCAGATAAAAGGAAAAGGAATGATGCAAACATGGTTTTTAGAACGTAGTATTGACTAAACAGCCTCATTGACAAAGGAATGCTCTTCGTATGCAACAATACTAGGCAATGTAAGACTCACGGTTGTTCCCTTATCATTAGAGGCTATATGTAAATATCCCCCAAAAGCTTCTACTCGCTGTTGCATACTTGCTAGTCCAAGACCATTTGTATCTTCTTCTTTTATATCCTTAGCATTAAACCCTACACCATTATCCGAAATATCTATTTTTAGAAATTCTGGATTATTATTCTGTGTAATAATTATACCATCTGCGTATGCATGTTTTACAATATTATGTAATGCTTCCTGTACTACTCTAAAGACGGCTAACTTAACATCCTTATTCAGCGTTTTCCTCTCTCCGTAAAGTTCAAATTCTGTATTAATACCTTTTGCAATCTTAAGGACAGATAATTCATCTTTTACTAATCCATCAAGATCTTTCTTGTAAACATGATCTGTATTTAAATTATGACTTATATTTTGTACACTATAGTGTATTTGGTCTATTATTGAAATAGTATCTCTAGCCACCTTATTATTTCTAAACTCTCCACTTATTTCTTTACTTAAATAATAAATATTCATTTGAGCTAAACTTAATAGTTGCCCAATATTGTCATGTAACTCTTTTGATATACTTGTTCTAATATGTTCTTGCTCAATCAAACTAGAATTAGCCGGTATCTGTCTAGAAGAAATACCAGCCTCTACTTGCCTAATAGGCCCTCTATTATCTTTATTTTTTTTTATTATTAGTATCAAGAGAGCTGTCAATAGAGACAAACAACATGTGGTGACATATAATAATAACTTTGTGTCTTTCATTATTCTTATGAGATGTGGCATGTATACACAATCACCTAATACTTATATATAAACACATAATGCATTAACAAGACTAGAAGACCAACAATAGATATTAGATATTACATTTTACACCTAAAATACAGCCTACTATTTCATGCTTATAATACATTAGGCACGTATATACTTTTACAAAACATTATGTCATTGGTTTAATGATAAAATGAAATATAGTATTACATGCAAATGCATTACCTATTTATAAAAATTGACCAGATTTTTATTTAAATATTTATTTATTACTCTTGCTCATCACAATCCCCGGATAAACATGTACTGCTATAACAGCTATGGCTAGTATTAAAAACTGCTGAGCATATGTTACATAAAAACATAATGCAATACAAATAGCACATATCACCCCTCCTAGTATGGATGGAGTGAATTTAGAAAGCCAACCTGTAATTAAAGAACCTATACAATACAGAGATAATGTTATTGCTATTATATATCCCACACCTAATTTATATCCTATTGTATTCACTAAAAACAAACCGATAGCAATACCTATCCACACTTTCATATATACTTTATCTATTCCTGATGCTGGTTCATCGTTTTTTCTAGCCTGTAGAAAAGACAATACCCCGCCTACTAGAAATAGAATAGAAGCACTATTGAGCGATTTCATACCATGTTCAATAACAAAATATTTCGCAACAGAATAAAGAGCGACTATAACTCCCCATAAAACATAATAATATGAAGCAGCAGGCAAATTCTTTTTTTGACTCATCGTGTAGATTACTTAATTATCCTTTTTCAAGGGCTATTGATAATTTATTGCTCCAAAGTTAAATGATAAACTCCCCATGAGGTAGAGTAAAAACACCCCCTCACCATACCTTATCCCTTATTTAATTCAACAAACTCATTTTTTGATTAGAGAAACCAAACTTAACACCTAATACACCTATTATGTTTTTCACCGAATAAAAATCCTTACCGATAGAAGCGACTATAACTATTTTTTCTGATATCATATAATTACTAACTAGTGCAAAGCGATTATAATTACTTCCTTTTAAAGAAAAGTCATGTCTTGCAACATACTCCATTGACATATCTAAAACTCTTGTATTATATGACATGGCAATACCATAATCGAAAAAAGGAACATCTTGACTAGTGAATAAACTCCCCTTGGTATATCTAACAACACCTACCAAATCTATTGGGATTTTATAATATGGAGCCCACCTTATATTTAACCATAAGCCAGTCTTATTAATATGCAAAGCTTCTACTCCATTATTTCCTACTGTTGAAGATATTGCACCTGCAAACTCTAACAAAAAAGATGCTCTAGATCTCAAATATTCTATTTCTTTTAGCTTTTCTTTTATTTGAGTCTCCTTCATATCCTCTGCTACAAGCAAATCAACAATATTACTTTTTATACTATTAATCTGAGCAACTCTATTTTGTGAAAACAATCTAAGGACTGTCACCCTCCCCCCTGCTGCAATTGATGAGAACGTATCTTTGACAATTGATGCTACGGAAATATTGAATGTTTGTAGTATCGGGAATTTATTATTTGTATGGTTCTCAAAAGTGTAATTTGGATGCTGAAAAAGCCAATATGGCGTAACTTGTATAGCCCCACCTTCCAATAAGTTTAATATATCGATACCAAAAGCTTTAGGATCTGACGGCTTTTCTACAAGTGATGGCGATTTGTCTAACAAGACAAACCCAGGGGCATTAGGGATGTACATATTATTCAACTCAACTTGTCCTTTCTGAGCATTACACTTCATCACAGACAGAGCTACTAATATCAGATGCATGTATAAATTCCTCATCACACAAATTTGTAAGTGGTTACTAATGAATATATATCGCCCTCATTATCTAACTTTCCTTTATAAGTATGAGATGATGGAACTCCATTATCAAAATCATGAACTATAACCACTGCATTTGTTGCAGGATTAGCATCAAGAACATTAGTGACAACTTTGCATTTTTTCCCGTGGAGTGACTTTCCTTTGCCTAAATAAAGATTTTGAATATCACCTTTTGCAATTTGGTTTGACTCAAAAAAAACTACACCAGCACCAATTTGGGCATTACCGATTGTAATAGTTATATGTAAATCTTCTTCTGTATCTACTGTAATAATAACAGTGTCCTTTTCTTCTTTTTTTAATCCCATAATACTTATATATGTGTTAACATCTGCCGCATTTCGATAGACCAGCGGTATATATTCAGAAAAAAGACATAGTATCAACTATTCTTTTCTCAAAACTAAGTGAGAGGAAGAGCTAAATATTGGATATATCACTAAACCCTGTAGGTAATGGATGGATAAAAACTGGGTGATATATCAAAAAAAAGAGGAAGATTTAACCTAGAAAACAATAAAAAACGACAAAAGCCCCTACAGAAGGGGCTTTTAATTTAGTAGCGAGAGAGGGAGTTGAACCCTCGACCTCAGGGTTATGAATCCTTAAATACATGGTTTTAAATGGTCTCAAATGAGCGTAAATACTGGAAAACTCTTTATTAAAAGGCATTCCAGAACTCACTAATTTACAATAAAAGTCGTAAATTGTTTTCGAATTGTTTTCGAATAAAATGGCTACATCAAAAATCATCCTACGAGAAAAGAAAAAAGACGGCACTTGTCCACTGACTATCCGTATCACAAAAAATCGTAAATCAGTCTATGTATATCTTGGTTTTACCATTAAGCCGAAAGACTGGGATGCAGAAAAACAAAGGGTCAAAAAATCTCATCCTAATTCAGAGCGACTTAATAACTATATCATAAAGAAACTGGGTGAGGTCACAGACACCGCCTTAGAAGTGCAAACGAAGAAAAGTCACAGTACGGCAAAATCCGTCAAGCAAAAGGTGCAACCTGTCGCAGGGTCATCATTTGCGGCACAGGCTGAACTTTACCTAAGCGAGTTAAAGAAAGCAGGAAAATACAATCGTTATGTGGCAGACAAACCGCGTGTAAAAAGGTTTAATGAATTTGTACAAGGTGATATTGACTTTGCAGATATTACGGTTTCTCTTTTAGAAAGGTTTAAGGTTCATCTAAAAGCAACTTTGAATATAAGTGAGCGCACAATTATGAATTACCTAATGGTGATACGCTCAGTATTTAGTCAAGCTATTAAAGAAGGTGTGTCTGACTCCAAGCACTACCCTTTCGGTAAAGGCAAAATATCAATTAAGTTCCCTGAGTCAACAAAGGTTGGTATATCTAAGAATGATGTTGTAAAGCTGGAAACTGTGGAATTAACTAATGCCAACCATGATCTGGCGCGTGACCTATGGCTTATCTCTTATTATTTTGCAGGAATGCGTATTTCTGACATTTTGCGTCTACGCTGGTCTGACTTCCAGGAAATGCGTTTGCATTATACAATGGGCAAGAACAAAAAAACGGGCTCCTTGAAGACTCCCGAAAAAGCACTACAGATTCTTGCTAAGTACAAAGACAGAAAAACCAACGATAATAACCTTGTTTTTCCTGTCTTAACAGTTCTTCCCAACTTGGATGATGATTTTGAAGTACAACGCAAAATCGCTTTTGCTACTGGCAGGTTTGACAAAATGTTAAGAAAGCATGTTGCACCAAAAGCTAAAATAAACGCAAAACTAACAATGCACATTGCTCGTCATACTTTTGCTTCTCTTGCAGCAGACAAAATACCAATTCAAATGCTCCAAAAACTATACAGACATAGCAACATTACAACTACTATCGGCTATCAAGCAAATTTTGTGCATAAGGATGCTGACGAAGCATTAGATGCTGTTATTGGATCATAACGAAGTTAGTTGCTACCCTTTATTATCAAATAATCCGATTTCTAGTATATCGTTTGACTTTGTATTTTAGACCTGATTTATCTTCATCAGGTTATGCGCGTTACATTAAGAGTTACAATCACATTACTTACCACTTTAGGGATCTACAGTTTTCCTTCACTGGCGCAAAGCACTTCAGATATAGATTCTCTAAAAACAGAGTTAAATAAATCCAGTATAACAGAGAAAAAAGCTGATGTTGCTAACCGTATTGCTTTTATACTAAAGGATAAAGAGCTCGACACAGCCATTACTTATGCTGAATTAGCTTATACATATGCAATACAGGCTTCATACGATCTTGGACAAGCTGATGCTCTTTTAAATCAAAGCATGATTTATGCTAATGCAGGTATGTATGATGAAGCACTAAGTAATGGTCATGATGCGATAGACCTTTACAAACTAAAATTAGTGCGCGCAGGTTCAAAAGAGCAAAAACGGATAAAGAAAGGGCTTGGCGACAGTTATAATAATATAGGGGTCACTTACTTCTATCAGGGACAGTATGACAGTGTTGAACAAAATTTCTTAAAATCACTAGAGTACAGAACAGAAGTTGATGATAAGCCAGGTATCGCATTCTGTTACGGTAATCTTGGGGCCTTAGGTCAGGTACAAAGCAATTATCCAAAGGCATTAAAATACCAGCTTAGAGCTTTAGAAATACAAAAAGAACAAAAGTATGATTGGGGAATTGCAGCAGCTTATAATAATATTGGCATTGTATATTTGAAGCAGGGCAAACTTGCAGAGGCTTTAAACATGCACCTGTCAGCCTTAAAGATCAGGAAAAAAATTGATGACAAAAGAGGCGTAGCCAGTTCTTATAATAATATAGGAAACATACTGATTGATCAGGAACGGTTTCAAGAAGGACTGGACAACTATCAAAAGGCATTAGCGATAGCTATACAATTAAATGATAAGCGTTCTGAAGCTGATTGTTATGATAACGTAGGCATTGCGTATCAAAAATTGGGCAAGTATGATCTTGAGCTAGAGAGCCATTTAACAGCTTTAAAGATCAGACAGAAAATAGGAGATGCCAAAGGCATTGCAGACTCCTACCATAACATAGGTTCCACATATCTTGAACAAAAAGACTATGATAATGCACTTAAATACTATGCAGTTGCTATTGAACAACATAAAAAATTAGACGACAAATTTGGACTAGCATATTCTTATTATAATGCCGGACGTATATACCTAAACCAGAAAAATACTCAAAAAGCGTCTGTCTACCTTAAAAAAGGACTAGAATTATCTAATGAAACCGGACACCTGGAGAGTATTAAAGATAGCTACCTTGGACTATATCTATTGGACAGTACCCTGGGAGATTTTGTGGGCGCATTAAAATATTATAAACAATATGTTGTTGCAAAGGATAGTCTTTATAGTGCAGATGTTGCAAGGAAAACAGTTCAGGCTCAAATGGAGTACGAGTTTGAGATAAAAGAAGAACTAATAAAATCTGAGAATGATAAAAAAAATGCTCTGACAAAAGCTGCGAACAAGGCTCGAATAAGGGTAATCCTAGCTGTATCCTGTTCACTACTGGTTATTACAATACTTGTTTTCTATTTCATACGAAAGCGGCAAAAAGACAAATACAACTTGGAACTTGCAGATGTCAAACAATCTGCAATCAAAGCGCAGTTAGATTCCCATTTTATCAGTGTTACATTATTAGCTATTAATGAATTCATTGAAAATCGTGACAAACAATCTGCACAGGACTACCTGAATAAATTTAGCCGCTTGATTAGAAATGTACTCAGAAACTCAACTGTAACTCAGACAACTTTAAAAGAGGAACTTAATTTTGTTGATGACTACTTTCAACTGGCAAGCCTGTCATTTCCAGAAAATAAAATATCCTGTCAAGTGCATATAAGTGAGGAGATAAACCCTGAAATTGTTGTAATGCCTCCTATGGTACTGCAAATTGTTGTAGAGAATGCTTTAAGACATGGCTTGTCAGAAAAAAAAGAAGGAACAGTCACTATAGATATTTCCAAAGATAAGGATAAGATCAAGTGTGTCGTTGAAGATACAGGTGTTGGTGTTAATGCAAAGAAGCAAGGTAAGCATATTATAAGAAAATCATACGGCACTTCATTAGCTGAAAGATTGGTCTCCATTTGGAACCACAACAATAAAAAAGCCTATTTTCAAATTATGGATAAATCAACAGAAATTAGCGGTGAAACAGGTACAAGAGTAATATTTTCATTTCCTATTATCGAAATTTAAGAACTGATTATGATTAAATGTGTGATTGTTGAGGATGAACCTCTGTTTAGTAAAAACCTACAGCAACTTTTAAAAAAAGCAGATGTTACACTACAGGTTAAAGCTGTGTGTGCAGATATAGATAGTGCTTGTACAGCAATAAAAAAACACCAGCCTGATTTAGTTTTCCTTGATATATACTTAAATGGAAATGAGCAAGGTGGTTTTGACCTTTTGAATATGTTTAAAATCATACCGTTTGATGTAATATTCACAACTGCTTTTGTTGATCAGAATATCCAACAGATAAGAGCTTGTGGTCTCGATTATATCATGAAACCCTATATGGAAGATGAGCTTTCGGATGCAATAGAAAAATTTAATCGAAAGAAATTTGGTGCTATTAGAGCAGAGCAGTTGCAAACTTTACTGCGAAATCTTGAAGTGCAAGATATAGATGAGCATATCGTCTCCTTTTATGCCGGTAACGATAATATTGTTGTCAAAGTAAAAGACATTATTTGCTGTCATGGAGTTGATATGACTACTCATTTTTTTATTAGGGACTACGATAAACCTAACGTTCTAAAAAAGGTTACATTGTCAAAGGGAATAGGAAAAGTAGCTGAAATTCTTGCTGCATACGGCATTATCAAGATACATCGTTCTTATCTTGTTAACCATAAACACGTAGCAAATTATTCTACTAAATCCGTAAAGCTTAGAGAGTTTGCTAAAACACCTATAGGATATAGTCGAGAATTACCTGTTTCTGACGGATACCGCTCTGACTTTCAAAGATTGATGGGTAAATTATAGCTAGCATAAATATTCTATTCCAAGTAATTTGATGCTTATTCCAAGCAAATAGCTTATAATTCCAAATGTTGGGTCTATAAACTGTTCAATCATACTAATTTCCCGTGCATGAACATCATAAGTATGGGAGGAAATATTGGCAATTCAGAACAAAAAGGTCTCAATCAAAATCTTTGTCAAAGAATTCATGCAAAGATATATCTAACGCATCCAAGACCTTCAGGAAGTTCGTCAGTTTTAGGTCAGAGCCTCTTTCATATCGACCATACTGAGCACGGGGAATCTCATTCTCATATGCAAAAGTCTCGTAATTTTTGTATCCCTTCTGCTTTCGCAAGGTTTTCATCTTATTGCCGATGGCTTTTAAAACCTGCTCTTTGTCTTCGTATCGCAGTTTACTTTTCATGAAAAAATTGAAAAGTAGCTTAGATAATACTCTAAAAGTACCATTCTAAAGTTCATACTCTAAAGTATTATTTATCAGTAATTTTATTATTTTGTGAAACATTAAAAAATAGAACATGAAAAGATTATTTACACTTTTAATCAGTATTGGAATATCTACTATAGCGTTTGCTCAATACAACCAGCAACATCCAAAACTGACCGCAACAGGTTTACCAGCCTCAGCTTCATTTGGAGGTTCTGTTTCTCTATCTGATGATGCTTCCATTGCTATTGTAGGAGCATGGGGAGGCACAAACGGAGCTACAGGTCAGGCTGTCATTATGAATCGTAATGGCAGCATATGGACTCAAGGGCAAACTTTGGTTGGTAGTGGTGCTATCGGAGGCGCAAATCAAGGAAATTCAGTAGCTGTATCAGGCGATGGAAATACTGCAATAATTGGTGGCCCAAATGATAATAATGGAGCAGGGGCTGCATGGATATTTGTAAAGAATGGTACAACATGGACAGAGCAAACAAAACTCGTTGGTACAGGAGCAACTGGTAATGCTTGGCAAGGGTTCTCTGTAGCTATTTCAGCAGACGGGAATACTGTTATTGTAGGTGGTCCACAAAATAATACGCATGTTGGCGCTGCTTGGGTGTTTACAAGATCAGGCACGACATGGACACAGCAAGCCATGTTACAAGGATCTGATGCTGTAAGTAGTAGTTCATACCCTTCTGAACAAGGATATTGCGTTGCCATGTCTAGTGACGGTTCAACAGCATTAGTTGGAGGACGTTTTGATGGTGGAGCCAAAGGTGCTGCTTGGTTTTATGCCCGAAACGGGAATAGCTGGACTCAGCAAGGTGGTAAAGCGACAGGCAGCACCTTACAGCCTATCGGAACATCGGTAGCATTATCAGCAAATGGAAACGTAGCAGTGATTGGTGCTGCTGCTGCCGACAGCAAAACTGGAGGTGCATTTGTTGTTACAAGGACAGGTTCAACGTGGACACCTTATTCGTCAATCTTGCAAGGGACCTTACCAGTTGGTAAAGCACAACAAGGTGGCTCCGTTGACATCTCAAATGATGGCAAAACTGTTGTTATGGGTGGGGCTGCAAGTATTTTTACGCCTAACAGTGGAGATATTGGTATTGGTTCAACTTGGATATTTAAATATGATGGTAGTAATTGGAATCAAGAGGGGAATAAATATGTAGGTACAGGCAATTCAGGTAATTCTCAGCAAGGAGGCTCCGTCTCAATATCAGCTGATGGTAATACGTTCGTAACAGGTGGCTTTGGTGATAATAATTTTAATGGAGCAGTATGGGTTTTCTCAAAAACAATCCCTCCGACAACATCAGTAAATCGTTTGTCGAGGATGTCGGCACGAGTATATCCAAACCCAGTAAATAATACAATGCACATAGATTCCGATCAGCCTATTTATACTGAACTGATAGCTTTGGATGGTAAAGTTGTAATAAAGAAGACAACGAACAAGTCATTGGATGTTTCTAATTTGCCTGCCAATATGTATTTCCTAAACTGTTATAATCTTGAGGGGCAGTTATTGCATACAGAAAAAATCATCAAATCAAAATAAAAAATAAATTTTCATTGTATGAAACTTAGAAACTCAGTGAGAGTAATCCTCTTATCCCTTTCTGTATTTGTCTTACCTAGTCAACTTCTCTTTGCGCAAAAAAGCAACAATGATGCTAGTGCAGCATTTGAAAAGGGCAGTAAAACAATCGGGGTGACAATAGGTGTTGGGACTAATTATGATTTCTTTTATTATTCTGGATATACTCAATATCCTCTCTTGGGTCTTATATACGATCAGGGCATAGTCGAAAATGTTGGTCCTGGCACAATAGGTGTCGGGGGGATTATTGCAATAAAAACAGCAATAGATAATTATGCAAACGGTTTTAAAGCCAGATCAAACAACTTCATAATCGGCGCAAGAGGGACGTATCACTTGACTTTGTTAAAGAACAAGAATAATAAATTTGACCCCTATGGAGGTGTGACATTCGGGATGAGAATATATAGATATAATGACCCGTTTTATAACGATTCTGATAATGGCGTGTATCCTGTTGCCGGATTGTTCGTAGGTGCTAAATATAATTTCAGCAAAAATTTTGGTGCATTCTCAGAACTTGGATATGATATTTCATTTTTTAGGTTAGGAATATGTGCAAACTTTTAATAGAAAGCTTATTGATTATTGGTATACAACTTAAAAAGGAACCATAGTAATATTACTTCGGTTCCTTTTATTTATAGCCTTATTCTTTAAGACTTCAAAAACACGATTCCATCTTAACTAACTTTAGTCTTAACATTTCTATTGCTCATACAGATGTAATGTATTTACATTAAAAACTAATAATTTCATCTAAAGAAATATCATGTGGCTCTTCAGGCACTTTATCAATCAATTGCATATTATAGCAAACTCCCACCTTGTATCCCTTTGGGCATGATGAAAAAAACTTATCATAATAACCTGAACCATAGCCAATTCTGTAACCTCTCTTATCAAATGCTAGGCCCGGAACTATATATAATTCAATCTCACCGTTATATTCAATACCACTAGCTGGATGCTTTGTTCCAAATCGCCCATCTTCAAGTTGATCTAAAGAAGCAAGTACCAGATTTTGCATTTCTTTTTTAGGCAACGATTTTGGGCATACAACTGTTTTACCATCGGCAAGTAAATTATTTAGAAGCCCCCTTACATCCACTTCATCACCCATTGGAATGTAGCTATGAATTACCTGGTAATTTTTATCATCAATTACTTGCTCAATCGCCTCACATATTTTTTGATCTAGTAGGACTTTCTCCTCTTTCGCTAACTGGCTTCTTTTGTCTGACATTTCTTTTCTTATAGCTGATTTATTCATTTTTCTGTTTTTTGAGATAAAGATAATCGTCTAAAAAATAATAAAAGAGTTTTTTATCTTTTAATGTTCAAATGTCATATCTTCGCATTGCAAATGGGATTTTATGTTCTCTAAGACATGTGAATATGCTATTAAAGCTGTTATTTATATAGCACAGAAATCTAAGGATGGTGTTAGAATAGGTATTAAGGAGATTGCTAAAGGCATTGACTCTCCAGAGCATTTTATCGCAAAAATTCTTCAGGATTTAAGTAAGAAGGGACTTGTTCAGTCTATGAAAGGTCCGAATGGAGGATTCTATCTTGATGTTGAATGTTTGGACATTTCTCTTGCAGACATTGTGAAAGAAATAGATGGCGATAAAGTTTTTACAGCTTGTGGATTAGGACTAAAGCAGTGTAACGCAAATAAACCATGCCCTATCCATAATCAATATCAGGAAATCAGACAAAAAACACATGATATGCTGAAAAATGCAAAGATTGGAGAGTTTGCTGAAAAGCTAGAACGTAATACGCTGTTTTTAAAAAGATAAAAAATTTGTTCAAATAAAAGATAAAAAGGTGTTTATATCTTCTATGTATTATCTAAAGCATGTTTTGAAAATAATTCCGGCAATATTGTTTGGAATGTTTATCCCGGTTATAGGTTTGGCACAACAAATTGATGGTACTCCATCAGAATTCACATTAGGTTCTTCTAACGGGTTGCTCCTACTGTTCTTTTTATTAGTATTAGGAATGTTCTTTCTGGTAATGGTTTTAAGTCAGAAAGCAAAGCAAATTAAAGTAGAAAGTACCCGGCAGAAATCTCATATAGATAGATCGAAGAGCCAGTCATATTTAAAACTGTTAACGAGTAAGCAAATTCAGAAGCTGTTGCAAAGACGTAAAGGACACTCACACTTGTTACTCATTGCTTTTAGTGTTCTACTTTCCCAAATACCAGTTACTAGTTGGGCACAAAGTACTGACGCAATTTCAAAATCTTCTCTTTTTAACGAGGCAGGAGTGCTGATCACTATAATCTTATTAATGATACCTATAACAGTTGGAGTTGTTATTCTCATTATGAAACTTACTGTCGTTCTGAAGCAATACAAGAACAGGAGTAACCTGATAGAAGCAAAAGAACTGGCGAAGTATATAGATTCTTTAGGTGATGATGAAATTGAAGAATTACAATCAAGAAAATCAGCCTTAGACTACCAACTCACGAATAAGGAACTTTCGGGAAATGAGCAAGTGTTAGATAATCGAGGATTGATTAAAATTCTTGAGGAAAAGACAATCCCAATTGTAGCAGTTAAAAAACGAGCACAAAAGCCGCACGATATAGACCCTGAATTGAAACGGCTAATACTTTGGTTTATCGGCACAGCAACATTTTGGCTTCTGTTTGGTACAACCGTTGGAGAATATTTAGGAATTAAATTTGCTGCGCCTGATATAGATCATGTAAGCTGGCTCAGCTTTGGTCGACTAAGACCTGTACACACAAACTCTGTGTTTTGGGGTTGGGCATCGTTGGGCATGATAGGTCTTGCCTATTATATAGTGCCCAAGGTGAGCAATACCAAGCTCGCTAACATGAAAACTGGTTGGTACTCACTTTTTCTCATTAATGCTGCTGTTATATTAGGGACAATTTGTTTAATGTCAGGCATTAATAATGGAGGTGGTGAATACCGAGAATACACCTGGCCTGTTATGCTGCTTTTTGCAATTGCGCTCATTATTACGTTGGTGAATTTTATTCAGACTGTAGCGAAAAGGACTACAAGAGAGATTTACATCTCAAACTGGTACATCATTGCATCAATAATTTTCACAATCGTTATTTCTATAGTTGCCTATCTCCCATTTTGGCAAAATGGGCTTGGTGAAACTATAGTACAAGGTTATTACATGCACCAGGGTGTAGGAATGTGGTTCATGCTTTTTACCCTGGGAATCGTTTACTATTTTTTACCACAACAGTTAAATAAGCCGATATATTCATATAGCTTAGGTATTCTCGCTTTTTGGACACAAATTTTATTCTATACATTAATCGGCACACACCATTTTGTGTTTAGTTCTATTCCCTGGTGGTTACAAACTGTTGCTATTGTCGGAAGTGCAGGTATGGCAATACCCGTGGTAGCAGGTACAACGAATTTCTTACTAACATTTAAAGGTGTATGGTATAAGATAAAAGATAGCTACACCTTGCCATTTTTCTTAGTAGGTATTGTTTTCTATTTCACAGGATCAATGCAGGGAACAGCTGAAGCATTTAGATCTACTAACTTACTTTGGCACTTTACTGACTTTACTGTAGCGCACTCCCATTTGACGATGTATGGCATAATCTGCTTTTTTTTATGGGCATGTATTTATGCTATCGTGCCTCGCTTGACAGGCAGGGAAGCGCCACAGATGACAATAGGTGCACATTTCTGGTTGGCATTGATAGGATTGTTGTTCTATACCGTGCCGCTCATGTACGGAAGTACTTTGAAAGGACTGCTATGGATAGAAGGCAAGCCATTTATTGATAGTGTTATTCTAATGGCTCCATACTGGCTATGGCGAGCTATCGGAGGCAGTCTTATGTGGCTATCACACATCGTATTTGCCTACAACCTGTATAAAATGATTATCACAGAATCAAGCGTTGACGTTAAAGACACAGCTATAAACTTATTGAAAGTAAAATCTGCTACTAACAGTTAATAAGTAAACATGGAATTATTTGATAATCATAAGAAACTTTTTACTACAGCAGCATTGTTTTTTGTTGGACTTACAATAATGGTTGCCATAGTACCGGCATTAAATAATCAAAAAAATAATGCTCCGCTACCTGATGCTGTAGAGCTATCAGACATAGAGATGAAAGGTAAAGCTATCTATATCGCTAATGGATGTGTTGCATGTCATACACAGCAAGTGCGAAACGTAGATATGGATAAGGTTTGGGGAAAACGACCAAGTATTGCCGCTGATTATGCGTCCATCACAAGGACAGATATCTTCCGTAATACAGCAACATTAATGGGGACAGAACGTACAGGGCCTGATCTTACAGATATCGGTAATCGACAGCCGAGCAAAGATTGGAACCTTGTTCATTTATATAACCCAAGGATTGTAGTAAACGAATCAATCATGCCGGCATACCCTTGGCTCTTTACAATAAAAAAGGAAGTGGATTCTACTGATGTAGTTGTGACAATTCCTCAAAAATATAAAAAGGACATTGAGGGAGAGGTTGTGGCGACAAATGATGCATTGTATCTCGTTGCATACTTGCAAGCGTTAAAGCAAACTCCATTACCCGGTAATACCGCTGCTCCTGAATTTTTATACAAACGAAAAGATAAAAATATGAAGCAGGACGGCACAGCAGATGTTTTGGATGGCAAGATGCTTTATACGGCAAATTGTCAGAGTTGTCATCAGGCAGATGGGCAGGGTTTACCTGGAGCGTTCCCGCCTTTAAAAGGCAGTTCAGTGGTTGAAGATGATAACCTGGAACTATATGTTGATATCATATATAACGGCTATGATGCTAGGCAAGAATATGGGGTCATGCCCCCAGTGGGTAAAAACATGGAATTTACCGAACATGAAATTGCAGCTATTATTAACTACGAACGAAGTTCGTGGGGAAACAGCGGTAAACAAATATCAGCGGACGACGTAAAGAAGGTATTAGAATTTATAAAGCTTAAAAGTGAATAACGGTAATCTTCCTAATAAAATATGAATGTTAGTGCGTGCTATTGAAAGCATTTCATTAATTCAAAAAAAACAAAATTGATGTTCAGAATAAAATTCTTGCCATCGTTTCTAATTGCATTACTAACAAGCGTACAGGCTCTTTCTTGTCCTGTCTGTGAGCGGCAGCAGCCCAAGATAATAAGAGGTATCTCACACGGAGTCGGGCCTGATAGTAATTGGGACTACCTGATAATAATTGCAATGGTAATCATTGTATTAATAACTCTTTTCTTTTCCCTACGATATCTTCTGAGTCCTGGCGAAAAGTCTGAACAACATATTAAAAGGTTCATCTTAAATACAGAAGAACATGAGTAGCAAAAGTAGAATATTGATCTTTTTGGACGATGAGTCTAGTCCTATTGCAGAAGTGGAGTCACCAATAAACTTTGAATTGGATACAAATAAGCTAACTGATGGAGAGCACACTCTTAAAGTCGTGAGTAAAGACCCTGACGGCAAAGAAGGTATCAGATTAATCCCATTTATTGTGCGTAACGGACCTGCAATTGATATAGGGGGAATCAAAGAAAATTCGGTAGTTGATGGAGTTGTGCCAATAATGATCAATGCATACGGCAAAGGCTCTCAAAAATCATTTTATATAGAGGGCAGTGAAACCCCTCAAAGCATCCCAGCATGGGTGTGGATATTAATAATAGGTTTTGGTGGATGGGCCATGTATTACTTGTTCACATTCTTATCTGTTAGAGTATAACATCATGGATAAAAAAGACATATCGACATTAGATGACATTCAAATACTGGTCAACTCATTTTATGATGACATCAGGAAAGATGATCTGTTGGGCCCTATATTTAATACCATTATTCAGGATAGGTGGCCGGAACATTTGAGCAAGATGTATCGGTTTTGGCAAACGGTACTTTTAAATGAACATACCTATTCCGGTAGTCCTTTCTTACCCCATGCAAAATTAGATGTCGATCAGGTGCATTTTGATAAATGGCTTGAATTATGGCATAAAAATATTGACAGCCATTTTGAGGGCGAGATTGCTAAAGAAGCAAAATGGAGGGGAGATAAAATGGCTGTCATGTTTCTTTCAAAAATATCATACTACAGAAATAACCCAGCTAAACCGTTGCTTTGAGTCCTGCAGTGTCATATAAAACATCAATTGCAGTTGCTTTCATCTGGTCGGGAGCTGTATTTGCTATCAGTTTTCTTGAAGCCTGGTTAAAGTTTCGTGCCCCTGGTGTAACATTGCCTATTGGCTTAGGGATAGGTAGAATTGTATTTGCAGCCCTGAATAAAATCGAATGGCTATTTTGTATTGCAATCATTGCCTGTCTCATATTTCAGGGAACTCTAACGCTCACTGCAAATACTCTTATTCTGATCATTATTGCATCTCTACTATTATTACAAACTTTCTGGTTACTGCCTCAATTAGATGCCAGGGCAGAACTGCATATCAGTGGACAAGATACAGCCCCTTCAAGCCTACACCTTCTTTTTATTATTGCGGAAGCGCTAAAGATCATTTTATTGGTCAGCTTCGGGTTGGCACAATTTGAAAAATTTAAAATATGACAGATAAGAAAACAATTGAATTACTAGAGCAGAAGTACATTGCTTTGGGAGAAAATCCTGAGACGTATATGCAGGGGTTATTGCATACCAAACCTATAACATACTGGGATTATATTTCAGTTGACACCCTGTTGTCTCTGCAAAAGACCAGAACGAATTTCAAGGATGAAGAAATATTCATTTTGTATCATCAGGTGGTTGAACTACTCCTAAAACTAGTATTGCACGAGATAAAACAGATCTCGTTGAATGATGAGATTACGCCCTCAATAATGCTTGAGAAGATACAACGGGTGAATCGCTATACAACTATGCTGATTTCATCCTTTGATATTATGAAAGATGGAATGGATTACGATGACTATAATACCTTCAGAGCATCGCTAACACCTGCAAGCGGATTTCAAAGTGTTCAGTTCAGATACATTGAGCTATATTGTACGCGTGTGACAAACCTTGTTTGTAAACGACCATTTAAACCTATGCCAGTGAACCCTACGCTACAAGACTGTATTGATAATTTATACTGGAAAGATGCAGGATATGATAGATCAACAGGTAAAAAATCCATTACGTTACAATTATTCGAGGAAAAGTATATTGAAGAAATTACAAGGCTGGCAGAAAATGTAGTGGGAAAAACAGTAGAGGAACGATTCTCTTCTTTCGCCGGAGATAATTCTGAACTGCAAACTCAATTAAGACAATTTGATAGGTTGTATAACATAGAATGGCCTTTGGTGCATTTAAATACTGCTCAACATTATCTCGATTCACGGAATGAGAACAAAGATGCTACCGGAGGGTCGGAATGGAAAAAATATCTCCATCCAAAATATCAAAAAAGGATGTTCTTTCCTAATTTATTATCAGAGGAAGAAAAACAAAACTGGGGCAATTAAAATACAAAAAACATGACAGTTACAGAAAATAACACATTAGGTAGCATTGTTGCTAATAACCTGAGTACATCTAAAGTATTTAATAAGTATGGTTTAGATTATTGTTGTGGTGGGAACAAAACACTACACGATGTTTGTAAAGAAAAGAATATCAATATAAAAGAAATAATCAATGAACTAACAGACAATAGTGTTATAACACCAGGCATTGACTATAATTCATGGCCTTTAGATTTGTTGATAGACTACATTGAAAAAAAACACCATAGATATGTAAGGGAAGAGGTACCTGTTATCTCTAAAAACCTTGACCGACTTTGCAAGGTACATGGTGAGAAACACCCTGAGCTTTACGAAGTGCAACGCCACTTTGAGAGTAGTGCGAATGAACTTTCTACGCACATGCAAAAAGAAGAGATGTTGCTGTTTCCGCATATCAGAAATCTGGTCAAAGCAAAAACTGATAACACGCAAATTGTGCCGGCTCCATTCGGTTCTGTCAAGAACCCTATCGGAATGATGATGAAAGAACACGAGTCTGAAGGAGAGCGTTTCGTTAGAATCAAGCATATTACAAACGACTACCTGGTTCCTGAAGACGGTTGTAATACTTATTCTGCTACTTACCAGATGTTGAGGGACTTTGAAACTGATTTGCACTTACATATCCATCTTGAGAATAATATTCTATTCCCAAAATCTATTGCACTGGAAGCGGAGCAATAGTTGCAAATAAAAATAAGATAACATGGGTCAAAAGCCATTAAAACGAAATAAACATATTCAACCGCTCTCAAGAGAACATCATTTCGGATTATTATTCTGCTGGAAGATTCGAACAGGCATAAAAAAGGATGTTGAAGTCAATCGGATTGTAAAATATGTAGAGTACTTCTTTAATACATATATGGAACCACATTTCAGAGCGGAGGAAACACTTCTCTTTAATCAGATAGAACATGATATGTGTAAAAGAGCGTGTGACGACCACCAGGAGATAAAAAACATGGTAACAGGTGTTTTATCGGGTAATGATGATTCCGTAGAAAGTCTTAAAAATCTCGCAAAGAAAGTAGATGAGCATATTCGATTTGAAGAAAGGAGTTTATTCCCCCTCTTGGAGTTGTCGTTAACTGAAATTCAATTAAACAGTATTGGCGAAAGCTTAGATGTATTGCATTCTCAAAAGCTTGTAGAACAATATGACGATGAGTTTTGGGTTGAATAATCATGTGAAACTCAAAATATGAAAGAATTAAAAGTTTATATTTTAGATAATGATTCCAGATATGAGATTAAGACTTTTAGAGCGGAGTATAGAAACTTAATGGAGTTAATAAGAAACAATATATATGTTGACTGTTTTGGTGAATGTGGCGGAATGGGTAGATGTGCTACGTGTTTAATTGAAATACTTGACCAAAAGACAGGTATAACTTCTCAGGAAAGAAATGAAGAGTCAACAATTTCAAGAATTGGGGGAAGAAGTAAGAAATTACGTTTATCATGTCAAATATTAATAGATGAATCTATTGAAGGATTAACTGTTAGAATATTAGATGAGTAGAAATGTTGTAGTTAGCTAATTATTTTGCAGTATGTAATTCATGCAAGTTCGTATAATTCATTTTCAAAATTCAGACTTGAATATCTCTTACTACAATAATAAATGTTCTATAATTTTTATTTCACACTAATTGTCACCACTAAAAACATTGGAATAAATAGCAGTAGAAAAAAGTAGAGGGGGTAAAAGATTGGAACAATATCAATATTGAAAGAAGGTTATAATGTTTCAATATGCTCCGGGCAATCAAGTCTGATCTCTGTAGCTTTTAAAGGTTTTTTGAGCATATTACAGTAGCTCTTGCCTTTTGACTGGCTATAATACTGACAAGTAAAACAAACACGCTGTACAGAAAGTACACCCTTCTGGTTTAACTGATAGACAAGTTGACTTATATATTTGTATAAAATTTCTAGATCACTATTTTTAGCATCACTTATTTGTTGTGAAATTGGAGCAGAAAAACTTTCAGTTTCTTGAACAACCTTCCTGCCTCTTGTTGTTAGTTGAATATAATAGCTTCTGCTATCTTCAGCAAGATGATCTTTTTTCACCAATCTTTTACTATCAAGAGATTTTATGGCATCGCTTAAAGTTGCCTTAGTAACATTAAATTCCTTAGCCAGGTAACTAACTGTGCAATATTCTTTCTGATGATATGAAATGAATATCAATACTTGAATTTGTATAGGGCTTAACTCAAATTGTTTAGCCTTATCCCATAATAAAGCTTTAAAGGCTGCTGATATTCTCTCCAGCCCAACGGTGACTTTCTTTGATAAGTCCAGCTCTTGTTCTTCAGGATTAAAAATAGTTTTACTCATAATAAAATTGCCTACCGAGCATAAACTCAATAGGCAAAATACGCAATCATTCTTAGTTAATCGCAATTCTCCATTTCTATAATTGCATATCCATCCTTTTTAATCTGTTGTACTATTTCTGTTGAGGGTGATTCTATATGACAGAACCTACATTCTTTAGAAGTTATACTATCAGTCTTAAAATGCTTAGTACTTAAATAATAGTTTCCATATTCAAAGATTTTTGCTTCATCTTTAAACTCTGACGGAACTAGTATGTCAAAATGCATAACTTTTCCGTCCACTCTTTTTACATAGGTATCCCACACAGAAATCTTCATTTCTTTTCACTTTACTTTATAGGGTAATGATAAGTTACCACTGGCTACACTATAAACATCATAAACACCTAACATTGGCAAGTCTTTATTAGTAGTGTTTACTTTCATAAAAGCAGCTACACCATCATAATTAAAATCAAATTTATTATTGATTCTGTAATCAGGAACGATAACCTTAATCGAATTGTTTTTAGTTATTACAGGATAACCTGGTGAGTCCATATACATAGGCATTCCTGGGTTTGTAGGTGGCAATACGATACTTTTATCTTCCTTTTTAAATTGTTTTACAGCTAAGCCTCCCTTTACCCTTTTATCTTCAACTAAAACTACCCAATGCGGGTGCCATTCGAGCCCATCATTATCAAACACATTGTCGCTATTTTCATCCCACAAAGGAGTGTCATCAAAATCAGGATGAGAAGTTAATGCTAAGGCTACAATACCATCAGTTGCATTAAACCCAACGTCAGTAGGTTTAAGTGTTGTTGGAAAAACATACCCTAATACATGAGCACCATCTAAACTTCCTGTTAAACGAGGTCTAGTTTGCCCTGCGTTGCCTTTGACCTGTATATCCCAGATTGTAACGCCTAACTCTTTGTTATGAGAAACCTCAACATTGTTAATTGAGAAGTTGGGATTTTTATAATTAGACTCTTGTGCATTAGAACAGTCTGCAAAAAATAGCATTAATGGTAATACTAACAAAGTTGTTATTCTTTTCATTTTTAAACGAAGTTTGAATAGTCAGGACTCCATAAAAGACAGGAGTCCTAACTATATAGGTTAAAAATTAGCCTTTTACATCTTCAATTGATGCACCAAAATTTATGTGTAATACATTACCCTCTGGTGTAACCAGGGCTGGAACAGATTTCACCCCAGCACTTTCTGCTTCTTGTATTCTAGATTTGTCGTTTCCGATATGAACAACATCCACATTGTCCTGTCCAATTAAATTTACAATGTCTTGTTCTGCACTAACGCAAACAGGACAGCCAGCATGATAAAATTTTGATTTACTCATTTCTATTCCTTTTAAATGTTAATAATGAACAACAAATATAGTAAGGATTCCTAACTATACAAGGCGCTCTATATCGATTTTATTATTGCTGCAAGAGTTTTTATTTATAATTGGTTATGATTTTGTGCAATAAAACGATCTAACACCATTTCTAAATACATGTGCATACAATTTAGATGCTGCAAGTTAGACAGGATTTTCTTTTCATTCTGAATGTAAGTCTTATTAAAATTTAATTCATGACGGCCGTGAGTAAGCATATTGTTAATATTTTCCACCGTAACCTCAAAGTGAAATTGAAAACATAAAATATTGTCTTGTAAATAAGCTTGGTTTTTACAGGCTTCGCTGTGAAAGAGTCTAATACCATTATCAGTAATATCAAACATATCTCCATGCCAATGAAATACATGAAAGCTATCAGGCAAAAGATTTAAAAGCTCAGATTTATTACTAGCACCTTCTGTTTTCTTAATAGGAAAGAAACCAATTTCTTTATGTTTACTTGGATAAACACTAGCACCCAAGATGTCGCTTACCAACTGTGCTCCAAGACAAATACCAAGTACCAATTTGTTAGTATCTATAACTCTTTTGATAAACTCTCGTTCTTCTCTCAGCCAGGGGTGTTCCTCAAAGTCGAATATACTCATGGGGCCACCAAGTATCACAAGCATATCTACTTGTTCTATGGGTGGTAATTCTTCACCTAAGTACATCTTAGTAGAAGAGATAGTACAACCTCTTGTTCTTGCCCATATCTCTATATGACCAATTTCTTCAAAAGGTACATGTTGTATATAATGAAGATTCATGTGTCGCTATTTTCGTTCCAATAATAACTATCAGGATATGGTCTTTCACCAAAAATTGCTGTACCAATTCTAATCATTGTACTTCCTTCGGCTATTGCTAATTCTAAGTCGTCAGACATACCCATTGACAACTCATTAAAGCTAGCATTAGGAATATGTAGCTCCATTGCCTGAACTTGAATTTCTTTTAGTCTTTTAAAGCAGTCTCTGACAGCATCACTTTTTGAGGAAAGAAGACCAATCGTCATAAGCCCTTTTATGTGTAGCCTATCAAAATCGGATACTTGCTTTATAAATTCAATAGCAGTCTCTGGCTCAATTCCAAACTTACTGATCTCATTAGAAGTATTAACCTGAATAAAAATATCTACATCCTTATTTTCATACTTGCATCTATTATTCAGCTTCTCTGCAAGTTTCATCCTATCTACAGATTGAATTAAATCAACATATCTCAAGGCATGTTTTATTTTATTGGTTTGTAAATGACCTATCAAATGCCATTGGCAGTTGTTATTCTTTAGCAAATCATATTTTTCAATTCCTTCAAGTACCTTGTTCTCACCAATAAGGTCATGTCCTAAATCAATCGCAGCTTTGATTTTATCGACTGAAACTGTTTTTGTTGCCAGAAGAAGTTTTACTTCATCTTTATCTCTACCATAAAGCTCGCATGCAGAATTAATTCTTTGCCTTATATGCCTAATGTTCTGCGCTATTTCATCATACATTTATCTACTAATAGCTATAAGTTAAAATGCAAATATAATTAGCAATCCTAACTAAACAATAGAGGCACATTAGCATTATCCTTAATGATTATAAAAAGACTCTTGTAAATCTCCATATAAGAATTGTCTAATATTATTTAACTGGGCTAGAAGAAGATACCCCCCATTACAATCTACAATAATACTTAATACCCATTTGATAACCCATCTTGGTAGTAAAGGACATATCAGGCTTTCTAATCTTATTAATCATTAACTGTGTTGCAGAGTTTACCGCCTCTCTAACAGGATCGCCAGATAGTCGTGCATAAATAGCAGTAGATACCTGGCTTTTATGATTTAACGCCCTACCTATTATTGGCAGACTGGTATTATTGATTGCCATATAACTTGCAAGCGTCCGTCGTAAGTCATGGATCCAAATATCAGTAACACCCATCCGTTGTTTAATTCTGGTAAAAGATCGCTTAGGGTCTTTTAAATGCCCGTCAATGCCACCCCCAGGAAATACGAATTCAGAAGGAACCGGTTGACATTTGTTCTCATGCCAACGGCGCTTCAATATATCCAATGCATGATCAGAAAGCATATATATGTTCACGTCATTGTTTTTGCTTTCATCTTCGGTAAGCCGCCAACGTTTTAAATCAAAATCTATGTGGCTATACCGCATTTTGAGCATATTATTTTTTCGCGCTCCGATAAAAACAGAGAGCATGAAAAAATCCCGGTATAATTGTTCTTCGGATTCTAACGCCAAAAAGAATTTTCTTAACTCTTCTGCACTAAGAAACCTGTCACGGCTTCTAGATTTGAAGCGTTTAATACCCATTGTGGGGTTGGTGCCATTATATAAGTCTTCTCTGATTCCAAAGTTATACACCGCACTTATAATATTGAGAACACGGTTTGCCTGTTGCTTACCTCTTGATTCACCCTGTTTGAGGTGTATATCCCTGAGTTGTTGTTTGGTAATGTCTCCAACTTTTTTTGCCCAGAATTTAGCAGGAAGATGAAACTCTAGTGTTGCCTTATTAGCTCCTGGCCATTTTGTATGAACCAAGGCATGTTCGAGATAATATTTATCAAAAAGCTGTTGAAAGGTTAATTCTTTACGTTTGCCACGCAGTATCTCATTTGGATTCACACCTGAAATGATTTGGCTGTTCAATGAAATCGCTTTTTTGCGGGCTTGCTCTATGCTGATGTCATGGGTATAACCAATCTTTACCCGTAACAATTTACCATTCACTCTACGAAAGAACATAAATGTCTTTTTACCGCCAGGATTGATACGAACAATTAGGCCTGGTGTCTTACGATCCTTTACATCGTACTGAAGTTCTGTAACAGAAAGAGCATCCAAGGCTTGTTTGGTAAAGTTGATGGTATTGGTCATAACGTCCTCTTAGGTAACTTATAGGTAACTTTCCGTATGAATATTCGTGAGTGATCGTAAAAACCAATGTTACAAAAAAACTATTTTAATTGTTGAAAAAATTGAATTTATGTATGTCAGTGATTGACCGTATAAATTGCCGGAGCAAATTGACATGGGAGAGGTCACAGGTTCAATCCCTGTTACGCCCACCAATTTCAATCACTTAATTAGCATAAATTTCTCATCCATCAAAATAGGTAACTATTAGGTAACTTACAGTGTATACGCACATCCATAGCGATATAACAGTTATACGTCAGGCGCGAATCAAGGACAATTACAAAAACATCTTACGTTTACAGTTTATGATGAAACATAGGTATTTCTTGCCCCATATAAAACTATTTAAACCAATATTCACACGATTTTTGGGGAACTGGTTTTCTGGAAGGATATTTGTCACCCTTTATGGCTCGTGATTATGGATAAAAAAAATGTTATACGTATTAGTTATTTAAAGCTAGCGATTGCCACTATAATAGTAAGCACTCTATCTGCATCTCTAGCATATTCACTCAAAACAATTACTGAGCACTTTGAAGAACTTGTGATGGCTCAAGCAGAACAGAGGTCATTGCTGTTTATAATACTCCCTTCTATCGGTATTACACTTATTTACTTTCTTAGAAAGCATTTGTTCAAAGGCAGAAAGAATCAAGGCATACGCGAAATATATAGCACGTTGCAAAATCGCAGGGATAAGCTGCCTACTTTTAAAATTCCATCACATTACTTCAACGGTTTTCTGACTGTCATTTTTGGTGGTTCCACAGGCATTGAAGTATCAACTGTAGTTGCAACTGCTACAGTAGGTGCTGTAGCACAAAAAAAGACAACGATTGCCAATTCCTTTAGGACTGAACTGGTATGTGCAGGTGTGACTGCTGGCATAGCTACACTTTTTGGCAGCCCTATAGCAGGTTTGTTTTTTTCTATAGAAGTAATAGCCAAAAAACTGAATAAAACTATATTAATCACCTGTATCCTTTCTGCCTTGTTATCCTTTGTGTTCATATTTTTTTGGACAGATGAGAAGTTGTTTCACTTTATTATCACTAGATGGAACAACTATGCCATTCCTTACTTTATCCTGCTAGGCATATTAGCAGGCGGGGTGGCTACTTATTTTACCAAAACAGTCATACTTACCAAAGCAGCATTTAATAAGATCGATATACCTTTTATACGTGTAAATGCAGGAGCACTGTTGGTAGGTATATTGCTATTTTTCTTTCCTCAACTCTATGGCGATAGTTACCATGCCATACCTTCTTTGCTGCATGAAATAGCGCAACAAAACTTATCTTTAAATATTGTGCTGGTTTTGATGGCCGTAATTGTTTTAAAGCCACTGGCAGCAGCACTTACTTTAGGAGCAGGTGGCGATGGCGGGGTTTTTGCACCTGGGATAGTTGTTGGATCTGTATTAGGTATGTTTGTAGCTGTGCTATCCAATCACTTTTTTGACACCCATCTTATAGTTCTCAATTTTGCCCTTGTAGGTGCCGCCGCTGTATTGAGTGCAGCTATTCATGCGCCGTTTACTTCCATATTTTTAATTTGTAGTATCGCTCATGGCGGATTTATACTTTTTGCACCTGTCGCAATTGGTAGCTTTGTAGCCAGATACATTGCAAAACTGCTTTACCCCTATACCGTATATAGTTATCAGAGTGCAAAGCAGGAATGACTAAAAAAACACAGTCCGCAGCTTGTGAGGCATCATATTTATCATGTACGACATTAACATTGCAGTTGTTTGTGATGCTGACCAAATTATTCACATGTAACAGGAGCACGATTAGATTTATATCTAATGCGTTTGAGAACGTTCTGATCAACAAGAGTATTATAAACACCCTGAGAGGAACCTTACTTGCATTTGACAACAGACAATCAAAGTATCTCAAATACCAATAAAGCGTCTTAGCTGTATAACATCGGTTATAGTTACTGAAAATTTAGGTAAGTCTTTATCTGCCGAAAGTGACAATTCAGATATTAGTGCAAACTGACAATCAGAATTATTGGATCGATTCGAAAATCGTATTGCAAGGCCTTTCAAATAGTAAAAATGCATCCGTAAGATTACTTAGTTGGATGACTACGATTGTATGCTTCGACTTTAATCGTCTTATATCCTGACATAATTTTCAAATTTTCTTTGACAACATGTGTTTATTTCGCATATCAAACATCCTCTTTTTTTATTAAGTGAATTACTCCGGCAAGCAATGCCGGAGATTAGGAGGTGTTTTATTGAATCCGCAAGACCACGATCCGATCTTTAACCGTAAGGAAGCGGCAGCTTACATCAATTACAGTTACAACACACTAGCTGTTTGGGATAGCACTAAACGTTACGACCTGCAACCGATCAAGATCGGTCGCAGTGTACGGTATCGCAGATCCTCACTGGATGCATTTATAGCAAAGCATCGTTTAAGCCCTGTTTAATTAACAATATCATCTTATCAAGGAGTTTAGTGCAATGAATATTGTACAAGCTAAAGCTATATCCCTGTGTAGAGTGTTCGCAGTCTGGGAACTGCATCCCACACCGACATTTAATGGTTTCCAACTCTACCCATCTCCATTCAATCCGAAGCAAAAGACCATGCTGGTCATCAATCCAGAAACCAATACATGGGTTGACCCTGTAACCAATGAAGAAGGCGACACTGTACAACTTGTTGTTAGTTACCTTGAAAGTCAACACTTACAGCATAACGTAATGGATGCCTTGCGTTGGTTACGCAATATGATTGGTAATGAACATCGTAGAATAGAGCTACCAGACTCGATACCCAATTATAAGCAAGCGGATAGTTGCTTCAAAATTAATGACTGTACTTATTTATCCGACCCATTGTTAATGCAATATGTTGAAGAGACCAGAGGCATCCCGTTTCATATCGCAATGCAATATTTTAAACAAGTAATAGTTCTTAACCAAGCTAATAGCAAGAGATTTATCGCATTGGGTGTTGAAAATGAAGATAGTGGCTTTGCCATCCGCAATCCTTTACACAAAGCGCATATAGGTAAACGTGCCATTACTTTTGTCCGTGGCAGGAAACATAAGCCATCCACTATCCATGTATTCAAAGATATGTTCGATTACTTGTCTATTGTATTACTGCGGAATGGCAAACGTTTTGACGGGGACAGCATTATCCTGAACAGTTATGACTGCTACAGAGATATGACAGCTTATATCCGCAACTATGGTTACCGCCATCTGTGCAGCTGGATGCCTAATGACGAAAAAGGAAATGTGTTGATCGAACTCTTGAACAAATTCAGTTCTGCTGAACAGTTGCAGCATCATAACATGCAGAACCAGACTAAAGGCTTTTATGACCTCAATGACCGTCTGTTGAAAGAAGTCTCATTGCCTTCGCGTAAGATTTAAGATCGTACCAATATATGGATACGCAACAATGCCCAAGAGGACGACATGCACACTTCTTGTAATTAGGTTTTATAACCAGTTCTATGGGTAACGCACTTTCGTTCGGGAAAGAAATGGTTTTATTACAGGTGATTAACCGAAGCGGCTCCCGACTCCAACTAAAATTTTTCTCTCCCGCATAGTGCGGGATTCACAGCCCATCCAAAATTTCAGCCGGATTGGTCACTATACCTCTGGTTGTGCCCCCCTGTAAACATTTCACCTAACGAAAGGACTAACCATGCAACAGCAAAATGAACCGACCAAAAATACAGGAAAAGTTTCTGTTGATATTCATCAACGTGTTACCAACACTATTATCAGTTACCTAGAAGAAGGTACAACACCCTGGCAAAAGCCATGGGTCGGTGGAGACAGTTCCTTCAAGATTCCCCGCAATATGGTTTCTGACAGGCAATATAATGGTATCAATATCCTGCTTCTCTGGGGTGCTACGATGAAATATGAGTACGATTCTAACGAATGGGCAAGTTTCCGTCAGTGGAACAAACAGAAGGAAAGCATCCGCAAAGGAGAAAAAGGCACCATGGTCGTATATTACGACTTCACTGAAAAAGAAGAAGACGGGGAACTCAAGAGAGTTCCGTTCATGAAGTCTTATGTGGTCTTTAACCGCTGCCAACTGCAAAGCTATCAGTCGGGTGAAGAAAAAGTTTCGCTATCTAAACCTTTGGCTGAACGACTTGAGCATGTCGAAAATTATATCTCAAATACCCAAGCCGTTATTAAGCACAAAGGGAAATCAGCCTGTTTTGTTCCATCCAAAGATGAGATCCTGATGCCAAAAATTGCTGCTTTTACCGATACAGAGCATAGTACAGCAACTGAAAACTACTACAGTACCCTATTGCATGAACTGGTTCACTGGTCAGGGCATCCTGACCGTTTAGACCGTTCTTTCAGCAAACGCTTCGGTGATCAGACCTATGCAGCTGAAGAGTTGGTTGCAGAACTTGGTGCAGCATTCCTTTGTGCAGAACTGGAGATCACTCGTGAACCACGCAAAGACCATGCAAACTATATCGCTAATTGGCTGACTGCACTGAAGAACAATAAATACCTGGTTACCACTGCCGCCAATACTGCATCCAAAGCGGTGAGTTACCTGCACGACTTGCAGCTGAAACCCAATTAATAAACTGTTACAGCCATAAGAGCGTAAGTACACCTACGCTCATTCTCTATGCCGTTTTGCAGCGTGAATTGCTTTTGGACGGTGTCGGTCTGTTTCAGGTTGTTCTCATTCATGTTTGTGGCGTGATGGTTCCTTACAAGTACTAACTCCGGCCGCTCATTGCTCTAAGCAGTATTTTCGCTCTCACGCTTAAAGCGTGATTCACCCGCCCAACCAAAATACAGCTTGTTTATTCGCTATACCCTCCGTTGTTCCACACTTGTAACCATCAACCACTATGAAAGGAAACAACCATGAAACTCTTTACTGACGAGCAATACCGGCAACTGCTAAAAAACGGACAGCCGGAACATACGGATCAGGATCATCCACCTGTCGTTAAGCTGGTACTCCCTGGTACCGACTGTATCTGGCTCTTATCAGAAATTGACCCCGACAATAAGGATATTGCTTTCGGACTTTGTGACCTGGGAATGGGATTCCCGGAACTTGGATATGTAAGCCTGAATGAATTGCGGCAAGTCACCACACCTGTTTTAGGGTTTGCGGTACAACGTGCTGCTTTCTTTGAAGCTGGATACCCAATGTCCGTTTATGCTGATGCGGCAAGGATCAAAGAGGCGATCACAGAAGATGAACGTCTTTTGCAGCAATGTCATTTCAAGCAACAGCAGAAAAAACAAAACAAGCTCAGACCTTAAATCCCTATGTGACCGAAGCTGCTGCATCGGTCACTTTCCACATCATCAAATAAAGGAGTGTAACACTTGAAACACGGCAGCCTGTTCTCAGACGGAGGAGGGTTCGACCTCGCCGCTGAAAGAATGGGATGGGAGAATGTATTCCATTGTGAAAAGGATACGTTTTGCCAGACCATTCTAAAACACTATTGGCCAAAAGTAGAAACCTTAACAGACATCAAGGAGTTCAATGCAGAAAGCATAAAGGAAAGGTTGACATTATCACCAGCGTGTTGTTTATCTTATTTCTGAGTTTTTATTAAAACTTTTCGCTGATAGCTGTTTCTTTCATCGTAAAGTTCATTTTCAGTTATATCTAAAATAATTATGCAGAGCTTGGAGACGCTCTAAAATCAATTTTTAGCGTCTGCAATTATTCAGTAGAGATAATCATCCAATAAAAGTGTAAATACGAATACGTCATAAAGTAACATCTTTTTACCTTTATTTGTTGTAAAACTATCCTTACGAGTATTAGGTTCCGATTATATGAAAGTGGCCAGGGTTCAAATCAAGATTTATGTCGAATTGAAAAATAATTTTAATTTTTTTATGATGTGAAGTCCAGTTAATTACATGGAGTATGTTGATTATTTTTCAGATATTAGCTTAATGATTTTAAAGTCAAAGCTATATGTTCACAGGAATTATTGAAACTCAAGGTTCAGTATTAAGTATAACAGCCAATGGTACAAATGTAACATATACCATTTATGCTTCATTTACTAAAGATTTGAAAGTTGATCAGAGTGTATCTCACAATGGAGTTTGCTTAACGATTGAAAACATAAATATCGAAGCATCCACATATCAAGTTACTGCCATTAAAGAAACATTAGACAAAACTGAATTGAAAGATTGGCGAATAAATTCAAAAGTGAATTTAGAAAGAGGAGTTCTGCCTAGTAGTCGTATTGATGGACATTTTGTACAGGGGCATGTAGATACAACAGCTAGGTGTAAGAAGGTTTTAGATCAAAATGGTAGTTGGCTTTTTACATTTGAATTTGATAATACTTTTGCACCTCTTATTATTGAAAAAGGTTCGATTTGTGTTAATGGAATAAGTTTAACTGCATTCAATGTGAAAAATAATGCTTTTGATGTAGCTATTATTCCATTTACATGGAATAATACAAACATTTCAGAAGTATCAGAAGGTATAGAAGTGAATATTGAATTTGACATGATAGGAAAATATATATTACGCAAATTGTCACTAGAATCAGATGATTAAAAAAACATATCTGCAGATATTCCTAACAATTTAGGATATTGCTTTTGTCTGTAAACAGGATAAAATAATATCAATATAACAACGATAGTGGTTTATTATGAAACAAGAACATAGTATAAATAATGTGCCAAATATAAAAAATGCCAATGTCTGCATTTTACAGTCTAAATGGTATAAAGAACAAACAGACTGTATGACTAAAAAGTGTATAGATGTTTTAAAAATGGCAGATGCAAATATTAACACCTATATTGTCCCAGGTTGTCTTGAGTTTGCATTGGCAGCACAAAGTCTCTTAAATGTAAAACAATATGATGCAATCATTTGTATTGGTGTTTTAATGAAAGGTGATACAGATCATTATGACATGATTTTACAGTCTTGTGTCATTGGAATGCAAAACGTATCACTAGCATCTGAGACTCCATTAATAAATGCAATATTGCCTGTATCTTCCGTTGAGCAAGCTGTTGAGAGGGCATCTGATAATAATTTCAATAAGGGGATTGAAGCGGCAATTGCAGCAGCAGAATTTATTCAATGGAGAAGAGACGCAATTGGTTAGCTGCATTAGAATCGTGCCTCCTACAAAATGGTATTGTATATAAAATAATAGAGCCAGATTTGCATTTTGGAGAGAAATCTATTTTGATTGAAGTAGTCAATCAAAATCATTCATCAATCTTAAAAATATATAGCAAAAAAGATGTTCAACTTTTTGAGCATGAACATAAAATACTTTCCAGTCTCTCTAAATATTTATACCAAAAACACTTTTATATTCCTTTAATAGTTCCGTTAGAAAGCAATATAGAGAGTGCCATAAATGAGTTTAAAAACTTACAGGAAGACGATTATTACATTATTAATATGACTCGAATTGATGGGAATTTGTTGAGTAACTCTTCTTACTCAACGTTTAAAAGTCTTGAAATAATGTGCAAAATAGTAGAAGGACTTATTTCAACTACTATAGAAATGTCTTCTATCAAAAAGAATGAAGGCAGACTAATACACTGCCAAGGAATATACTCTTGGGTAGAAAGCGATCATTCTAAAATACCCTATGTAACTATTGACAATCACTTTGACGAAATTGAGTTATTAGTGTCAAAACAAAGCGTACTTTCTAAAAAGAAGGTTTTTGATTTAATTAATAGGTTTCATCATTTAAAACAAATAAATTCTAAGTTGTCTTACTTGGCTCATAATGACATCCACATAGGCAACATTATTGTTTATAACCAGAAAGTAGGGCTTATTGATTTCGCATGTTCCTACAAAACAAGTTTATTAGCGGATTTCGGCGGTGTGCTGGCCCATGTTGGAAATAATTATAAGGATTATATTGTATATCGTGCATCTACATTTCTCCATTCTTTAAACATAGAGCCAGGCTACCTAATTGACCAGATATCTTTCTATTCTATTAAAAGAGCACTTCGGCGTATTTTATTCTTAGAAGAAGCTAATTGCAATAGAAATAGTGCCTTATGGGATATACCTATTAGTATACTTACAGATAATATATCTTGTTAACCTAAAAGAAGAAGTATGCCGACTGTAGAACATCTTATTACCAATACACGCAGGCAAGTAGAAAAAATCAATCCAGATAAATTTGCATGCGAGATTAGAAATATTATTTGTACAAAACTTGGTACAGAAATATCTGGCATCTCTGACTTTATTCATAGTAACCCTATTGTTCCTTCGCGTGAAATAACTGGATTGATTAGGTGTTCTAGAATTAATGATTATCTTAAATCAGAGGGTAAACCACACTTGTTAAATGTCATATACGACACCCCATTACCTAAAAGCGAGTTATTGAGAGAAAAAGGAGGTATTGGTACAAAGATTGGATTTGTTAACCATACAATTAGAATGATCGGAAACGATGACGTTCCTTATTTTTGTCAGAAAGGGAATAAAATCGACATAAGATCTATTTGCAAAAAAGTTTCTTCTAAATATGATATCCAATACCCAAGTGAAATATCACAAAGTATTAAACTGCTTACTATTTGGAATAATATAATAACTAAAAATTTAGATAATAGTGCTCTAGAAATAATTGAGTTTAAATCAACTTTGTGGCAAGAGGTTATTCCACAAGTCAAAGACATCATACAATCACATGATTATACAATACTACTATCAGATTTGCTTGCAACTCTTCCAACAATTCTTAACACTTTAACTGAACAAGGAATCAAGTGGTGGCAAATACCTACTAAGAAAGCATTACTTAAAGTTTACAAAAAAGGAGAAGGCGAGATTGAGGAAGTATATTGCCTAAATGATATGCCCTACTTTAAATACTCTTTACTTAAGACATCAAAATGGGACTTCCTTGAGTGTAGCGCACTTAACGAATGTACACTTGCGCCATGCGTAGAACTATACGTATTGTGTTTTTTATTGATGCCTCAATATTTTCACTATGGGAATCTATATAACAAACATCTAATAGTAGAAGAATGGTTGAGAAAAAATTGCACTATAAACCGAGATGTAGTCAGATTAAATACTGATGGATTTAGTTCTATTCCTATAGCTACTGTACTCGCGACCTGCAGAAATGGACTTAAAAAATTTCAATCTTACATGCTAGACTCTTCCATTTACAATATTGACACCTATAGAAAGGCAGCATATTCAGCTGCGGAAAATGGTGTAAGTCAACTAACTCCAGTAAATTTTAATAATCATTTTATCAGGGTCAATTAATAATAAAGAGTTGTTCTATTGTTCCTTTATTGTTTTTCAGAGATAACTGTTTTGATTGTAAATAATAGTTTGTGTATTAAATCTCTTCTATACACTACTTTAAATCCATTATTTTAGTATCGATCATGTTTGATGAGTTCCCATTCGGCCCCTTTTCTGTGCGATAAGGGACGGGCAATCCCTACGATTACATCATCCTTACGCATTGGGTTGCTTTGTAAATAGTTTTCTTTGAATATCACTTCAAACTCAAGGCAATGATTTTTTCTGTCGGGATTACTTCTGATCCGGGCATACCCCCATTGATGGCTCCCTATTTCTCCAAGTAGTTTTCTTGATATTTCATTGTTTGCGTCATATCCAAGTCGTTTAAAGATGTTCATTTTACTATTTACCTCCATAACCCTGCCTGATACTTCGGTCATGCTATCCATAGGCTGGACAGCTTCAATAGTCATCTTCGCTTTCCGCTTCCCTAAAGTATGTTCTATGATCCCCCAAACCTTATCATCAATATCAATACCGCTTCGCTTTTCATGCTTGAGGATAATGTCATAAATCTCATTCTCAGTCAGCCGATCTATATTTTTGATAAGTGTGATCTCTCTTTCAAGTCTGTACTCCAAACATTCATGTGGTTCCCAGGGATGTCCTAACCTGTCAAAAAAGACTTTTGAACCACAAGAGCAGGCAAAAAACCATACCTCTGCATTACAGGAGGGGCATCCTGTTTGAAATGCTTTGGTGTTGCATGTAATATCATGTGTTGGTACTGGCATAAAACTTTGTTTTGGAGAGAAAGTCCATATTCATCAAAAATATACTCATTTCAGGTCACTTTTGAATCAGTACAGGATTTTTAGAATAGCAATAATTTTCTGATATAAAAATCAATCCGTTTTATTTGTCACATCTATTTCCTGAATAACAGGTTTGTTATTTTCTTCCAGCTCGCTATACCTTTTGTCAGCACATCGAATGATCTTACAGGATTGCATCATCAGATCATTATAAAGCGACCCCAACCTTTGTCCTTTCAACGCTACATGATGCGTACTAAATTCTATCAGGATAGAACCCGCACCATTATCCATAATACAAGTAATCAAATAGCTGTAATTAAAGAATTGCATCTTGCCATCCGCCAGAACAAAAGCCAGGTTGCGCACATTGCCACCTGACGGGTATCGGTCAGGGTCACTCGCGCCGTCCTTTTCAGTAGGGTTGTTATCCTTGTATTCGTCAAATTTCAATTCAAAGTCCCGGCTCATAGTCCTCGTATGATTTTGTGATGTTGATAGTCTGTTTCTTTGTTTTGTCCAATTCTATACTTTGTGTATGGTCATTACCTTTCTCTATTTCTTGTAAGCGAACATACTCTAGATGTTTATCCGTGGCAGACCTGACCAATTCCATTGCCCCCGAACGGTCACCCATTTGACTGGCACGGATTAATAACTCTTCGCGGTCATCTGTATAGATATGCACCTTTTCCCTAGCCCTTGAGACGGAGACATAGAACTGTTTTGCGTTGGTAGCTGCAAACGTGGCGACAGGTTGCGCCACAAAGACCTCATCCACCGTTTTACCTTGGGAGGCATGGGAAGTGATGCAATGGGCATGAGTGATATTCCCAAAGTCTTTCGCGACACGGTACAACATTTTGCTTTGCGGGTTTTGAAGCGTAAGCCCATTCTTTTTACTCGCAGAAACGACATTCAACACAACCCCATTATCCATGCGTTTGCGCTCCTTATCAAAACTATTTCTTGTGATCTGCATTTTGTCGCCTTTGGCAACAACAATCTGCTTACGTTCATACACATCAAAATGTTCGGGCTTTGACAAGTCTAGGGTCACTGTTTTGCCTGACTTGTCTTTTAGCAGAACATCATGTTCTTTGATGTCCACTATATCCCAGCGACTGCCTCGTTTAATGCCTTTCTGGTTTTGATTGAACTGTACCACTAATCCTGTTTCCAGATTGCGTGGGTCAGACCGTTCTGCCTGTGTGAACCCTTTGCTTTTGAGCCGTTCGATATCCAATTCACGTTTGCCAATACGACCTGCACGCTTAAGAGATTCTCTAATCGCAATAGTTAATTGCTCTCCCTGTTCATGTGTCGGGGCAATGACCAATACATCCTTACCAGCCTTTACTGCCGTCATATAATCGTCCAGTAATCCGGCATTATTACCAGAGCTGATCTCTTTGATGGCATCAATACTATCTAATTTTCTAAAGCCCGCCGGAATATCCCCCCTGGATAAGTCAGCAACCGCACTCCGATAAACCACATCTTTTTGACGGTAGATTTTGTCCACTTCGGCTACGGATATACCGCCGACCGTATTTAATATCCTCAAAGCATCCCCACGCACGACACTGGCATGCTGGCGGGTATCTCCGCCCAGGATCAGTCGCGCCTTTTGTTTCGTGGCAACCTCCAGCAAGGCGGCCATATCTTTAGTGCCGAGCATTCCCGCTTCATCCACCCATAGCACCTGACCACGCAACTGTTGTTGCAGTTCAGGATTATGAAGTAGTCCGGCAACAGTATCTGCTTTGGCAAAGCCTTCATCCCTTAACACACCCCTTGAAGCCCTGGCTGTAGGGGCTACAACCGTCACCTGTTTGCCTGCTTGCTCCATGAGCTTAACTGCCTCGGTCATCAGGGTGGTTTTGCCAGCCCCAGCAGCACCGCGAACAATAGAGACCATATCTGAAGTGGTCAGTACATGGCGGATAGCCTGTCCTTGCTGTCCTGTCGCCTTGATCTCCGGCACTTCCGCATAAAGTGGGCTGAAGTTGTTTTTGCCACCACGGGCAAGCTGTACCATCCTTTGCTCTTCGCGCAACACTTCTTTGGTCGTACACATGAGCCGTCCACCATCCTCAACCCGGATCAGTTCGGGCAGGGTATTCAATCCATCGGTCACGTCATCAACTGAAACCGCTTTACCGATACTATGTTTTAAAGCAGTCGCTGCCAGTGTATTGAAAGACACCACCGATGCCCTTTCAAAATGATGCAGCATCGTATGATCAATACATTCCTTTAAAACTGTGTTTTTGGTAGATTGTTCTTTTGTTTGTTCAGGGGTAAACCTGACAGGTGGGTTTTGAACGGCCTCTTTACCCTGTTCCAGTTGGATGATCTGTTCTTTCCATTCCGCTTTGAGTTCTTCCATGCTCAAACCATGCTGTTTTTTTGCACGGGTACGCACACCAAGTTCACTTAGTTCTTTGGCATCCGTAATGCCTTTTTCTTTTGCCACGCGCCCGATGGCATCGGTGCGCTTGGAGAACAGGGCGATCACTTCCTGAGGAATACCTTCCACTTCAAAGGCCTTAGCCGTAGGACGTACCTTGTAGCCCAGATCTACCAGTTTATCCGCTAATCGTTTATGAAACCGTGCTTTATAATAAGGTATCTCTTTGTTGATCTCTCTGAACTTTCCAGCTTTAAGCCTTTGTTCTGTTCCGTCCCAGGCAAGGTTAAAAACAAAGCAATGGGCGTGCAGGTGTGGGTCTGGGGCAAAGCCTTCAACAGGCCTTGCCGTCTGGTGTATAAAATCCGCCCATATCAGTTCCCCGGAATCCCTGTCCGATGATACGCCGCCCTTGCGTACCCGCACCTTTGCCTGTGCTTCCATTTCCCTCATGGTTGCCGCTACGCTATGGCGGAACGCGTTAATGATATGATCATCCTTTGCCAGTGCATTCAGAATAGAGACCGATTTAGGCACATGAAAATTGATGTCATAGCCGATCTTCCGTTCCTTTTTGGTACGGGGGGTGAGGGGTTGCCCGGTGAGGGGATGGCGGTTTTCGCACAAGGCAAAGAACGCCTCGCGGGTCACCGCCCCGGTAACACCCAGCCGTTTTGACAGGCGGCCCTGAAAGCTTCCGTTCAGTTCCTGGCCATCAATATAGTAGTCGGCTTTGCTCAAAGCTTCCGTATAATATGCTTTCGCATGTCCTGCAGACATGCTTTGTATCATCCTGATCATCTGCCTCTTTTAGGAGTTTTGTACGTTGTCAAGATTGTCTGTTTTCGATTCGTTGCTGCGTATTAAATCACGCCAGGCTGTGCTAGGTCAGATTTTTTGATTTCGTATAACTCAGTTAAACAATTACTATCAGACTTTTCCCCTAAGCACAGCTTAGGGGGGGGGTGAATCAGGCTAAAACAGTAGCATCCGGGTCGTCATCTTCGTCATCATCATTTTTGAATATATCAGAGATGTTATTGCGTAGGTCATTGTTTGAAGGACGCTTAGGATAGCTTATCGGCACTTCACGTGGAGTTAGTTCCTCACCTTTTGCAAAGCTGGTCGATAGTTCTTCGTTACAAATGATCTCATCTATCCTGTCCATGATATAGTGATCACCTAACCGTGCCTTGAGCAAGTTGCTGACAGAATAGCAGATAGCACAGAACATGATCAGAATGCCTGCTGAACTCGTAAACAGTGCTGCTATAATAAACCCAATGATGAAAGCGAAAGCCGGTTCAACGAATATATCAATAGTTCGATTGGAGAGTGGCTTCCCTTTGACCTTTATTTTCTTGAAGAATGGATAATACTTTCCCGGACTGTAACTGAACTTTGCAAAATCGAAAACAGACGGGGCTTGTCGTATTTGGATATACCGTATGATAGACACAAGTAAGAATAGCACATCGAATGTATATAAGTGAGAGACATTTGCCAGACCTGTACTATCTAAGTAGGGAATGGCAAAATAGATCAATCCTGCAATGAACAGCGCAAGGAGGAAGGAGAAGTATCGTTCGCCCATATCTTTTCTTAGAAAAGGAAGAAGAACGGTTTTGGGTAACTCAAGAAGCTGGATCAGAACATTGACAGACTTGTTCTCAAGTGCGCTGTTTTTGAACACCATTGTGTAATAAAGGTTCTTTTTCATTTAGTGTGGATTATGTTTTTTGATGAATGATTATTTTTCTGTAGTTAAATCCGTTAGAAAATTTCTTGCCCTGTACATGGACATATCCGGTGACCACCCAATTATTATCCGGTCCACCTGTCTTCAGTATGCCGAATATCTCAGGTCTAATGTTCTTTTGTAATCTCGCTGTTACAGTATTGGTATGAGATGTTTTCCCCTCAGTTGTAGAGATGGCTTCAGATTCATCTTTTTGCCATCCTTCACCCATGAGATCAGAAGCATATTTATTGGTTTCTATATCGGCATTAGCATGGAATATCTTGGTGCCTAAGGTGCCTAGGAAGCTCTTGATCTTATACTCGCCATCACGACCACCCATATTGCCAAAATAGTTAGGCAAGTTCTGTGAAATATAGACCGTTGCAATACGACTGCTCCTGGCGGTTGCCTGGTATTCCGCATCATGTTCATGAAGAAAATGCTGCGCTTCATCAGCCCAAAGAAATACAGGTCTGCCATTCTCTTCAATACGTCTGCGCTCCATAGCCCGTTGCCAGATATATTTGAAAATGACCTGGGTATCCTTACCTACCTTGTAGTAATCCTTTACAGGCAGGTTAATAAGAATGATCTTGCCGTTCAGGCTATCTTCCGGTGTGAAATTGGAGTGGTAACGACAGAATAAGGAATAAACGGGGTCGCGTAATAAGCCGTAAAGAAAGCCCACCATGTAAAAGTCAACAATAGAGCGGGTCTTTTCCGCCATATTGCGATAGCTATCTGTGAAGAAGTTATTGATGAAGCCCATAAGCCTTACATCGGGCAGGTGATCAGAGGCGGCTTTGGTAAACTCTGCATTGGTTTTGAAACGATCTAGTTCTTCCTTACTTAAACCTGCTTTCCAGCTATTGACCTGCTCCTGGACTTTGTCCATAGCGATATTGTAAGCTTTACGAAATGCATTATCCGCCTGTTGCTTGGATTCTGTATCAGCGTTATTACCAGTGAAGGTTCTCTTGGGTGCGGATTGGGCGATCTCATAGAGGTCTTGTACGGTCACTCTTCCGTAAGCCAGCAAACATAGATCTACTGTATTGGATAGCAGCATATCTAAAGCCCCCTCCCAAAAGCCATCATCTCCCTTTTTATCCTGTGGCCCATTGCCTGTAGCAATGACTGTTTTGAGTACCTGGACGATATTAGCGGTAAATGATTTGCCTGATACGGTGGATTCATATTCGAGGAAGTTAAAGTAATATCCTGCGCCAGGCTCTACAATGATCAGGTCTTGTTGCCTGTCTGCAATACGACAATATTTTTGCCAGAGTGCTTTTTCTTCATGCTTGGCAGTGAGGACTAAACCTCCAAACCCATTGGAGAGATATTGAAGGGCTATGGTCTTTCCTGAACCGGATGTTTTCCCTGAACCGATCCCGCCAAATATCTGAACTCCTTCTACGGCATTACGGGTTGTCCAGTGAGACCTATAGTCAGGTGTAGAGAAATCTATCAAAACGGTATCTAATACCGACGGTGATTGTTTATGTGTCACGATCTTCAATTAAGAATAAAATCGAGCGTAATAATAATAAGTCTTTTAATAAAAGAATCCCGTGAATAATACCCTCCGGGTGCTGCATTTAATACCCGCTTTTCAGGTCAACTATTTTTCTTATTCTAGCGCGGAAAACTATGATGAACTATGGCCAGACAAATGCCAAAGGACATGCAGGAACTGTTGGGCAAACTGCATGATCCCGATACTATCAGGTCTATCCAGGGCAGGTGGAATGAGTATGTGGCTACCAATGAACAATATGAGCAAAACTACCCTCAGCAATTTGCCCACCAGGTAGAAGGCAACCTGAAGTTCAAAGAGCAGAAATCCATTCCGACACCGGCTGAACAGATGGCTATGTTTGAGGATATGCTCAGAGAAGAAATTGAAGAGCATTTGGATGAAAAGGAACTACAAGGGAAGGACGAAGTCTATGAGCTGCATGAAAACAAGAATATTGGCACACCTAAACCTGACCTTCCTAATGGCAGGGCGGAAAAAGTCACCGACTTTAAATTGAATTTTGAGGATAGAGGGTTAAGAGACAGCCCTGTTTCTGAAGACAAGACCAATGATATGGACAGGTCTCAGGAACTCAATGTGATCTGGTTGCAGGATTACAAAGATCAGAAAGCCAAAGAAGCACAAGAGCCTGTTCAGGACACACCTAAACAAGAACCACAGCCTGACAAACCTTATGAGCTAAACCTGACCTTTGGCAGGTTAGAGGAACCGGATAAATCTGATCAGACGTTAGAGCCTGAGGAACCTGGCATGGAACCCGAAGAGGGCTAGTCTTTTTCTATGCCCAGGTCTGGGTTGTCTTTATCCATGTTTTTTTCCTGTTGGGGAGTGTCTTCTCCGGGAAGTGGTTTCATCCATGATATGGAGAGTACTTGATCTCGTTCTTTCTCGTATTCCTTACCTCCTGCGATAAATCCGGAAGCGCGTTCTGATGATATATCTTTGAAAGAACGGGCGAGGCTGTCGGCAAGTTCGGGATTGTGTTGCTTGAGCAGATAGCCTTCATTAAACCCTTTGAGGTAGTTGGGATGTACCTCTTGTTCAAATTCTTGTTCCATTAAAATGTTTCTTTTGCGTGTTGTTCAAGGTATGCATTGATACTTTCTCGGTCATACAAGATGATCCGTTTCTCAGGTTGTGAGAACCTTATCTTTCCTTCATCTCGTATTTTCTGGAGTGTTGTTCTGGACTTGATGTTCAGCAGACGCATGGCTTCCTGTTGGTCAACCCATTTATCAGTATGTTGCTGAGTACTCTTTAATCGTTCGACCACTTCTTCCAGTAAAGTATAAAATGCCTGTTCCTCAAGGCAGATAACTTGCATGATTTAAAAGTTGTTGCCATCAAATATAAGCAATCAGAGGAAATAACCGAAGTTATCAACTACAATGAAAAAGGCAATCTGAATATGGGTTAGTGCAATAATTCTAGTCACCATGAGAATTTAAAACGAATAAGACTGATATTAATTTAAAAGAGTAAGTCCTAACTTTCGAATACAGAACAATTTTTTAATAATTATTCTAATTCACAACTGCCACCAAAAGCATTCGCATTTTTATTGAGAACAAAACAAGAATCTATCTGCTCGGAACGTTCTAGAGCTTTAAGATTGAATTCTTTTTTGTCACCGCTCACATAGTCACAATAACAGACACCAGCATCTTTCTTTTTACAGCTTTGTAGCACTGTAACACTAGCTATCAATATTAAAATCGCAGTATATATTCTGTGTGTCATGACGTTTGCTTTATTTAATAACAGTTAACACATACAAAATGTTTATTCATTGCCCTGCATTGCTGTAAATACTACCTTAAAATCAGAGATGCCGATATATTGATGGTTATATTAACTCTGCTTATAACTAAGAAGATAAGTTAAAACGAAAACCTATCATTCTTTATGTCGGGTATATTGTGGCTATCAAGCCATGTCTTAAAAGCTTCGGGATTGTCAGGCATAAAATTGACACTCTGCCCCTTGCCTTTCAACGCCACAGTGAATAAACCTAAAGCTGGTGAATATAAGTATTTAGAAATTTCACTGGCTTTATATTCAAAGCCGTCAAAGTGTTCACTGGTGTTATTCTGCTTCATCCTTTTATTTTGGGCTGCAAAGATAAGTGAACTGGCTAATATATAATACCGTTAAAACACCCTATTTAAGGCAAGAGGAAAAAGGCTAATCTGCCTTACCCCTCTTAGTATGTTTAACTGGCTGTGCTTCAAATTCCGATGCTTCATATTTAGCTCGGTGCGTTCCGTCCTACCGTTCCCCGCAAGCTGGGGATTCATTCGTCCTACACTTTACCAACCCAAATAAAAAAGCCCGCCCAAGATTAGGCGAGCCCTTATAAACCTTATTCACCATGAAAACATTTCTTATTTGTGTTCTCTTTTTATAATCTCTGATAGTAAAAAATCAGAACCCCTTGATTACTTGCACTGAAGTAGTATGTGCCCCGCACTTTGAAGGTGTTATCATCTTCGATAAAAAATGCGAATGGAGCTGAACCAGATGAGGGGTAAATCGTTGGCGCATCTGATGACGAATAATACAAAGATGCAGGGTCACCACTAACTTTCCAATCTTTCTCTGTGTATAGAAGTCCTTTTGTACATGTATCAACGCCTTCGTCTTTTATATATTTCCTGTTTTCTAAAAAAGTATACACGTCATCTTTCCTACAATCTTTCACACCCTCATAGACACCTTGCAATGTCGTATGGTCATAATTGCTGTCGACAATGGTCTTGAGTCTCCATTTTCCTAGTAGGTATTTTTCATTATCATTTAGTGTAGACTGGTTGTTATTATTGCTTCCGTTGTTGTTGGCGGGTTCTGTCTTATTCTTAGAACAAGAAATTAAAAATATAGAAAGGCTGATTGTTGCAACAAGTAATGATGCATATTTCATGTTTGTAGTCTTTTATTTAGTGAGTAATAATAATTTGTTGTGATATTCCTGTGTTGAGATTGCGGATGACATACAGCCCGTCAAGTATTTCAGTGACATCTATCACATGGTTATATAAACCACCTGAATACGGCTCATGCCGCCAGAAACGCATCTGTTTGCCGCTAGCATCGTAAATAGCAAATTCAAGCAGTTCTTTGCTTTGAGGCACTATCATTTGAATTTGAATAGTGGATGAAGCGGGATTGGGGAATATCTTTAAATTACGATTACTCGATATACGCTCTATCCCTGATGGCAATGAGCCGTAATGTCTGAACATCATATATGGATAACCGTCTAAATATTCAAATTGTGACGATTGTGCGTTCCAGACATCAATCAGGGTGAGGGTTAGCAGATTATGTGTATTATAGCTGTATCGTTCCCGAAACTGGTTCTCGAATTTACTTTGAGATTTTAGATAGCCCTGCTGAATATTGGATAGTCGGTTGTGGTTATTATCGTAGCTATAAATGTTTCGCTGGCTCGGCACCCAACTTGTGTAATAGTCAAATATCGTCAGCGTATCGTTATTATTGTTTGCATCATAGTGATATACTTCTAATGTAGTAGTATCCCATGAGGATAGATGATATTGCTCTGTCAAGATACTATCAGGCTCATTGCTGTTATAGCTTATGGCTGTCCTGCTTATATCTTCCCAGCTACTTGTGGTCGGCCACCACCATTGCGTGAGTTCCCCTGTCATCTTCCCATTTGTATAAGTATAGGTACTCATGGAATCATTGCGCCAGTTATTATTTCCTATATCCCATATCTCTCGAAGATAGGATGTCCTGTTCCCTTGCGCATCATAGGTGTAACTCAACCTGTTTTCCCAATACCACCCGCTTGTAGAGTTGCTTTTGTAAGTACGAGAAGTGATACGGTCATTTGCGTCATAAACGTAATCATAGATTGCCGATGTATCCAGTCCTGTCGGTTCTATATAGCCCAAGATATGTTTGATAATATTCCCTTTGCTATCAAAGAGGTTGATACCCTTTTGGAAAGCTTCATACTGGTTCGTAGAAGAATTTAAAGTCCAGTAGGTGTATTCATCCGCCCCAAACCCCTCAAAATAAGGGTTGTAATTGGATTGTCGTGTCCCTTGGTAAGAATAAGTGAATGAGTCCACATAAGCAGTAGATTGTGTCGCCCCATCATAAACATGAATAGTGCTGGCGCTAATTGGGTCTTGCGCGTACAGAGGTTGGCAAAAGGTTAGCAACATGAGTGCTACCAAAAGTTTTTTCATTGTGTGCATTCTGATAATTTTTAAATGTGACTGTGCAGGAAATAGTTAGGCGTGGTACTCAAACACCTCAATCCTGGTACTTGCAATACCCCTCCGAGAATGAATAAGCCCACGCCATGTTGGCGCGTCTTACATCATTTTTCTCGGAGTTTGAACGTTGCAAGTTTCGGATTGAGAAAAAGCTGAAGACAGCTATATATGTTTATGTAGTCACACTTAAATTACGTCATGCACAAAATTTGATTAGATACAAATCTACAAAATATTAACTTCGTTTAAGTCAAAAATATTGATCGAACTGGGGTAGAACAGACTCTCCAGTAATACTAAATAGAATTGGAATTAGAAACGTTTAAAGATCAGGTTTGGGAGTTAGCAAAAAATGGTGCCACTCAACAAGAATTGGAAGATTTTGTTGGTATGTTCTACAGTCATAAACCCATTTCCTACTATGAAATTGAAGCTGGTAGGTTTATAGCAAGGGGACGTTACAACGAGAATGGCGAAATATTCTGTAATAAGGATCAACTTTCATATATCAAAGATGACTTATCTAAAGTAAAGCCGGGTAGGGCTAATTTCTCTGGTCAGCCTGTATTTTACGCTGCCATTCCGCATGATAGTACCTATTCTAATACAATCTCTACCATTATGATGGAGGTCGCATTAAACTCTATCCATAATTTTCAGACAAGCAGAGAATATTTTACGGTAGGAAGATGGCGTGTAAAAAAGCCCCTAACCGTAGCCGTATTGCCTTTTTCTGCAACCAACCTGGACAGAAACCCGTCAATGTCTGCTATGCGGGAATACTATAATAACTACCTTATAAAACAGTTTGGTCATCATCCGGCTAATCAATACTTCCTTGATAGCCTTGAATATATTTCTGATCTTTTCTGTCGCTATGATAACCGGGATATATCCTATCAAATATGTGCCGCATTCTTTAATGCGATCTGCAAGATGTTTAGCAAGGATAATACTGCCATTGATGGTATAGTTTACCCCAGTGCCAATACTTACAATGCAGGCATCAATATCGCATTAAATACAAAGTCAGTAGATGAAAAGCTGGAACTTGATTGGGTTCAGATGATCGCAATGCAACGCAACCCATCCAACCCATATGACCTGTTTTTTGGTCATGCAAGTGATGAACAGTTTCCTGATGTAAGTGGTAACTTTTGCTTTAAAAATGTTTTCTAATATGGGAGAGCTGGATGATATAAATACGATCTTATTATGTGATGAAACAAAGTTTTATCTGAAAAATGGTGATGTCGAAGACGCAATATTCTATTTCGGTATAAGCGTCCCTAAAGACTTAGTGGCATTCGTCAATAAAGACTTTAAAGATGCTCTTGATCAGGTAAGGGTGAAAAAGTTGGTTTTTCACGCGACTGAAATATTCCGCCCAAAACGCCCACGTGAAAAATTGATCGAAGCCCTCACGCAAATAATTATCAAATACCGGTTACAGTGTTTTTGTTTTAAATATCCTAAGAATCTTCTGTTTAATGCAAGCAAGAATCTGAGTTACCTGAATAACGATATTATTGATTTCAACAAAGATGAGTTCCAAGCATTGTTCTATTTTGTGACCACACTCAACACATATATAAGGGATGAAAAGCCTGCATTATTGAAACAGAAAATCCAAATGTACTTTGATAGAAATGTATATGGCCTACAAGATGATATAGAAGGCTTTAAATTTTCAAGAGAAGATTTCTTATTAAAGCAAATGACATTTGTTGAGAAAAGTAAGATTGGACTACTTGCCTTGCCAGATTTCTTTGGTTTTATATTCAGGAAAGCAAAAATAAGCAACAACCGTTTTGAAATGGGCGATAAGTCACTGGAGCATTCTAAGTTATCTGTTTACTCATATTATTCATTGCTACAAATTAATTCCGCTAGATTGTTCCATTTTGTAGACATAGACAAATATATAGATGCTATAGACTATCTTCTAGGATTAAAAATAGACTATAAGAACATCTGATTTATCATTTTTAAGTCTATGGACTAATCGTTGACATTATAATTGAAAGGATTTTTGGCGGTGATGTTTTTTCATGGGAGAGCAAAAACCTTTTCAGATAAAGAATGTACGACCCCGACATGGCAAAGTTCAAATCAAAACTGAAATTGAAACTGTCTAAGATCAGGTGTAATAGTGCTATTTGCAGCACATTCTGTTGGGTATATCTCCATTTGTACCTATAAAAATGGTGCTTTTTGTTTTCGAATTGTTTTCGAAAACAAAAAGCCTTTCGAGGCTTGCGACCTGAAAGGCTTGTCTGTTCTAGTAGCGAGAGAGGGAGTTGAACCCTCGACCTCAGGGTTATGAATCCTAAGTATACTAGTTTCAACTGTACTCAAATGGTCTACAAGTATTGATTTTACTGTATTTATATAAATAATAAAGAACAACATAATACAGATAAATTCAAAAATGTTTTAGTATTGTTTTAGTAAAATTTCGTATTTTTATTATGTGGCAAGCGTTAAAGCAATACTATGGAATGAACAAAATAAAGATGGACTCTATCCAATCACTATACGTGTAATTAAGGATAGGAAACCTTCCTATGTCTATATCGGTCATTATATCGAAAAGAAGTATTGGGATGCTGATAACCAAAAAGTAAAAAAGTCTCACCCTCTATCTCGTAAACTAAATACACTTATTCAAAAAACAGTATATGACGCTCATGAAAAATTATTGGAGCTTGAACTAAATGATAGTGGGAGCACTTCACATAGTGTCACTAAAAAGGTACGTTCTCGTAATAAGAACTCATTTTTTGCCCAGGCTCAGGTGTATATTGATAACAAAAGAGCTAATAAGAAATACAATCAAGTGGTTTCTGACGAACCCCGCATTAAACATTTTAAAGAGTTTTTAAAAGGTGTTGATATTTCCTTCAAGGATATTACTGTTCCCTTGCTAAAAAAGTACCGTGCCTACCTTAAAGGCTCTCGGAATGTGAGTGAAAGAACTATTATTAATCACTTAATTGTTATTCGTACCATATTTAACCAAGCTATTGAGGCTGGTATTGTGGAACAGAAACACTACCCTTTTGGAAAAAATAAGATACAGATAAAATTCCCAGATTCTCTAAAAGTTGGATTAACACGTGAAGAAGTACAACGACTTGAAAATGTTGAATTAATCGACAAGAAATTACATCACGCACGCAACTTATGGCTTTTTGCCTTCTATTTTGCAGGTATGCGTATTTCGGATGTATTACTCCTTAAATGGTCTGATTTTCATAGTGATAGACTCCACTACTCTATGGGTAAAAATACCAAAGCTGGTTCTTTAAAGTTGTCTGATAAAGTGATTAAGATACTGGCTGAGTATAAAAGAGAGCAACCTAAACACGACTTAGTCTTTCCAGACTTAGAAGTAGTAACTAATATCAACGACCAATATGATGTACAACGTAAAACATCTTATGCTACTAAGCGTTTAAATAAGGCACTTAAAGCTGTAGCGGAATCAGCTAATATTAATACCGATCTAACGATGCACATTGCTCGTCATACTTTCGGTAATCTTTCAGGTGATAAAATACCAATCCAAATGCTTCAAAAGCTATACAGACACTCTTCTTTAACAACAACAATCGGCTATCAATCTAATTTTATACATAAAGATGCTGACGATGCACTGGATGCTGTTATTGGGACATAAAACAGATTAACAACACTTTCACATAGTTTTAATACATTTTGCTGGTTAAAATATATTTACATCGAAATTTGATTTAACTTTGTTATTAGTGCAAAAAGTAATAGTGCTCTTTTTAATGATGCTTTTAAGCATAGGCTATATAGCGCAACCAACAATGGATATGCGCTCTGTATATTTATGCAAAATGTATGAGCACTGTAGTATAGAAGACCCCGATATTACGCCATTAGATTTTGTATTTGAGCACCTACTCAATTTGGAAGAAATTGAGCAGCTTTTTGAGGGTGATGAAGAGGAAGAAGAAGGAGAATTACCGCATCAGCCATTCCAAATCACACAGTCATCATCACAATATGTAGTTGCAATCCCTAGAACGCTACAAGTTAGCCTCCTCCCTTTCATAGAAATAACTGACAGAGTTGACTACCCTGCTAATAAGAATAATTTCTACCACTACAATTACAATACAGATATTTTCCGTCCTCCTATTGTTTAGTTTTTTATCTGAATAGAAATATTTTTTTAATGAATTAAACATTTTAATAATGAGAACAGCAATTATATTGTTGTTGGTTACCGTGTTATGCGTAACAACAACACATGCCCAAAATATTCCAAATAATATAAAAGGGGCATTTATGAAATTACATCCTAATGCAAAAGGAGTAAAATGGGAAAATGAAGATGGCAAGTATGAAGCCACCTACAAGCAAGATGGACACAAAATATCTATCTTATTCAACTCCAATGCAACTGTCGAAGAAACAGAAACTTCAATTTCTGTAAAAGACTTGCCAACAAAAGCATTAAAATATGCGAGTGCTAAAGGTGAGATTGAAGAGGCTGCTAAAACAGTTTCCTCTGATGGAACAATTACGTATGAAGCAGAGGTAGATGATACCGACCTCATATTTGATGCTAATGGTAATTTCATAAAAAGTAAAAAGAACAAGGAAGATAATCACGACCATGAGGAAGAGGACGATAGTCATGAAGATGATGAAGACTAATCTTTCTTAAATAAGCATTGTCCAGAATATTCTGGACAATGCTTTTATTACTATCCTTTTGAGAATAGTAATACATCTATGTTCAACATTTAAAGAAAAATTAAACAAAAATGAAACAGTTTATAATAACTGTACTCCTTTCAATAGTGAGTATATATACATATGCCCAAACAGGTGATATTACAGTCTCTGGGCAAATCAAAGAACAAAAAACAGATGCAGTAGTATCGTACTCAAACGTAATACTTAAAACAGAAAAAGACAGTGCTTTTGTAGCTGGTGCCTTAACCGATGAGGAGGGCAGGTTTTCTTTAAACAATATTCAAAGTGGTGAATATTTCATAGAGGTGAAGTATCTAGGATTTATACCCAAAAAGACACCTCTTCTTGTAGGACGATTAAGCAAATACCTTGATGCAGGTACTATCTATTTAACAGAAAACCAACAAGCATTAGACGAAGTAGTAATAATTACTAAAAGAGATGCTGTATCAGGAAAAATGGATAAGAAAACATTTAGCATCACTGACAATATCACACAAACAGGAGGCTCTGTATTAGATGCAATGAAAAATCTACCTAGTGTAACAGTACAAGAAAACAAAGTTCAAATACGAGGCAGTGATAAAGTGATGGTATTAATAGATGGGAAACAAACAGCACTAACAGGGTTTGGAACACAATCAGGATTAGACAATATTCCAGCGTCTGCTATTGAAAAAATAGAAATTATTAATAATCCCTCTTCTAAATACGATGCAAATGGAAATGCAGGGATTATCAATATTATTTATAAAAAGGAGCAGAAAGATGGGTTTAATGGGAAAGTTGGTGTAACTGGTGGGCTTGGTGCATTATGGATTAAAAAAGGAAACTACCCTACTATACGACCACAATATCAATACACGCCAAAGATCAATCCATCGTTATCTATAAACTATAGAAAGAAAAAGACAAATATCTTTTTGCAAGCTGACAACCTTTATACTCAAACACTCAATAAAAACGAATTTGTTGAAAGACGCTATGATGATGGCACAATAATAAAACAACAAAGTAAAAGAAACCGGAACACAAATATTATTACAGCCAAAACTGGGCTTGACTGGTATGCAGATGATAAAAACATTGTCACCATTTCAGGACTCTTTAGTAGTGAGAAAATAATAGACAGAGGCGACCAACCATTTTTCAATAATGACCTATCACAAAGATTACGTCTTTGGACGTTTATAGAAGACGAACTAAAAACTACTGCAACAGCATCGGCATCTTGGGAACATAAGTTTAAACAAGCTGGGCGAACAGTGCGCACCTCGTTAAACTATACATATCATAGAGAAAATGAGCAGTACTTCTTTACAAATATTTTACCTACATATACAGGTCTCGATTCTTTTAAACTCATATCTGACGAGCAGGTAGCTGATATAAATATTGACTATACACAACCTCTAAAATATGGACGTTTTGAAACTGGTCTAAAGTTTCGTTATAGATATATCCCTGTAAATATGCAGTTTATACCAGGTCTTAATTCCCCACTAGATGTAAATGCAGGAGGTTGGGCAAACTATTCTGAGACAATACCTGCTGTATATGGAAATTATGTTTTTGAAAGCAAAAAACTTGAGGTTGAAGCGGGAGTTAGAGTTGAGTATGTAGGTATACAGTATGATGTAAACCCAAATCACAACACGTATACAAGTGACGGTTACAACTACATCCAGCCTTTCCCTAACCTCAGATTTACATACAAAATGAATGACTACAATAAACTATCCCTGTTTTATAACAGAAGAGTAGACCGCCCTAATGAAGTAGATATTAGAATATTTCCTAAATATGATGATGCAGAGATAGTAAAAGTCGGCAATCCTGCGTTACGTCCTCAATTCACTAATACTGTTGAACTTGGATATAAAAGGAATTGGGCAGGTGGATATATATACACATCTGCATATCACAAGATGATGAATGCGACTATTACTCGCATTTCAACAATAGTTCCGAATAACACAATAATTTATAACGTATTTCAAAATGCTGGAAAAAGTTACAATACAGGAATAGAGATGCTCCTATCAAAAGATATTGAGAAATGGGCAACTTTAAGTCTAAATTTGAATGGATATAAAAACACTATTGAGTCTTATTCTGTTATAAACAGATATCCTCAATTAGATACATTTACTGCTCCTAAACAAGAAATAACATCAGGTAATATTAAATTCAATGGCACGCTACATTTACCTAGAAAAATTGATGGACAAATTACAGCAATATATTTAGCCCCTGATATTATTCCACAGGGTAAAATTGCATCACGTTTTTCAATTGACTTAGGTATAAAAAAGACTATTCAAAAAGGTAAAGGAGAATTGTTTATTAATGCCACTGATATTGCAAACACACTGAGAATAAAGAAAGATATTCAAAGTGATGGCTTTAGATATACAAGTACTGATTATTACGAAACACAGGTAATACGTTTCGGTTATAATTATAAATTTTAATACTTAAATGATGAAAACATTCATAAGTAATGTATCAAATGAAACTTCCTTGATTAAGGAGAGCGTAATGTGTAACTCAAGTAGATTTTTTTATTGACAGGAATTTGAAAAAAACATAATGAAATTATGAACGTTATATTACATATGGCAATTTAATTTTCGTACACAACTATAAAAAATTGAAAAATGATTAATCAAAATAAAGTTATACGAGTAACAGTATTTTTTTGGATTATGAAAATACTGGCTACAACTTTAGGAGAAACCCTTGGTGACTTATTGTCAATGACATTTAACTTAGGCTATTTAGTAAGTTTAGGAATCACTGCCACATTCTTCCTCGTTGTATTATTCATACAACTTAAAACTAAACAACTTTACCCATACTTATATTGGGTAGTAATTGTAAGTACGACAACAGTTGGAACTGAAATATCTGATTTTATGGATAGAACATTAGGTCTTGGATATTTATACGGCTCACTAATATTATTAACATTACTCTTATCAACTCTAATAATTTGGTATAAAAATGACAAAAAGCTAACTGTATATCCTATTTATCTCTTAAAAATTGAAGTATTATATTGGGTAGCAGTATTATTTTCAAACAGCTTAGGAACAGCGTTTGGGGACTTTTTAAGTGACAATATAGGATTAAGTTACCTAACAAGTGCTTTAGCAACAGCTGGGGTTATTGTAATAGTATTCTTAGTTCATCAATTTGCAAAAGTAAATCAAGTGTTATTATTCTGGATTGCCTTTATATTCACTCGTCCATTTGGCGCAACATTTGGTGACTTATTAACAAAACCACTAGCAAAAGGGGGACTGGATTTAGGCACACTACCTGCAACATTGGTGACGGCAACTATATTATCGTTATTTATTCTATATACACATAAGAAACAACTTAGTGAATAATATGGTTAAAATATGAAAATACCCTTTGCATATCTATTCTGCAAAGGGTATTTTATGAAACATTATTAAACTACAATATCTAGTATTTTATCGTCTAAGACAGAAACCTTATCATTCAGTAATACTTCTAAATGGTCTTTTAATAAAGTCACTAGGTTAGTATTCCCTATTTGAAACTTGTGTCCCTGACTGGACATTATTTTGCCTTGAGCAACAAATTCCGTGTGAGCATGACCACCATTTCAATTGATTATCAACGCATTTAGGGGTCAATTATACTGATAAATGGTGCTCAAGGCTTGTGAGATTTTCCACGTTATGTACAAAATATTAGCTTGAAGGAGTTGTTTACACTTATCTTACTAAACAAAAAGCCCTCCAAGAGTTACTTGGAGGGCTTAAAGCTATACTTCATTACATCTTAAATCCCATTATCTCATCATCCAAAGCCGATACTTTATCATTCAGTAATACTTCCAAGTGGTCTTTTAGTAAGGTCACTAGGTTAGTATTCCCTGTCTGAAACTTGTGTCCCTGACTATCACTAATAACTAATACACAGCTATCATCACTTCCGAAGTTGAAGGAACGTAAACCATGTAAGGTAGTTATCGTCCTATGTCTCTTCTCAGTCAATGACTTTAATTCATCTACCTTCTGTATTCGCTCTTCAAGAGTTAGTGGTTTAGCCTCTTGTTTGGCAGTAGGTACTGGCTTAGTCTGTGGAACTTGTACTTTAGGTGCTTTAGTATCTACACCATTTCTTTGATTCTTCTTTACTGCTGTTGTACTCATAACTTTTCTTTTTGTGTCTGTTTTTAGACGATTAAATAATATGTTTACCGGAATGAGCTCTTTTCCGAAGCGATGTAAAGGAGAAGTGTGGCAAGGAGACAAATAGGAATATGGAATAGCATTGTTTGCCTCTGTAGTAAACGAACCTAGTTTAGTGTAGGAAAAGGTGTAAGTGACAGGAGATGTATTGTTTGGGTAGACACAAAGATTATGCAACAGGCGGTAAGGTAGTGGCACTAAATGGTTGTGAAGTAGTGCCGTCTATCATGAGTTTTAAGTAAATGTGGTAACGAGGGAGATTAACAAAGTCTTGTTCTTTAAACACTGGATAAAATTCTTTAGCCAAATATTCTGCATCAGTAGCTCCTACTCTAAAGACTATGATACTACCAACATTACCAAATATGGCATTTCTAATCGGTTCTTCTAATTGCTCTATGTATTGATGGGCTATATGTAGTGTCAATTTGAACTTAAAGCACTCTGCCAACATATTACAGATGACGGAATTAATATACACGTGTATTTCATCTGCATAGAGGTTAAAGGGGATGCGTTCTGTTCTTGGCTGATTAGCTCGTGCTAGTGCCGTATTCTGCATAGCAGTGATTAGCATACCTCCTAATATAGCTGTGGTTTCTTCTCCTAATTCTCCTTTTGAGAGGTTACAAATGAGGATTTTACGAGTATCCATAATGGTTTTAATGTTAAGCGTGTTTGTCTGATGGCCTAACACTCGTCTTAGAGGTTCACTAGCTCGCAATACTCCCATTTTATTGAGTATCGGTGCTATTACTTCTGCTCTAAACTTTGGGGTATAGGTATCAAATTCTTGTTCCCAAAAGGCACAGATATGCTCATCGGTTAAATAGTTGAGTACATGGACTCTAAACTCTCTTTTTGTGAGCAGTGTATGTATATCTAGTAGTGTGGCTAGTGGGTAGTTAAGCAGTGTAAGTATGGAGTAACGTAGTATATATTCCATTCTGACGCCCCAACTATCTGCCCATATCTTTTTAAAGGAAGCTATAAGTCCTGATGTGACGATATGGTGCAGTTGTTTTGGTACATCATGTAGAGGATTAAAGAATACGTCACTTTTTGTATCTACAGGATTGAAATATATGAGGTCTTGTTTTCGATGATTAGGTATGTGGGAGATAATGTTTGCTGCTAGTTCTGCATGAGGGTCTAATACAGCTACTCCCTCCCCTTTTGTTATATCATCTAATGCCATGTTATGTAGTAAAGTAGTTTTTCCCGAGCCCGATGAACCTAAAAAATATAAGTGTCTCTGTTTATCAGATGACTTAATACCAAACTTCTGATTTGCATTTCTATAGTTCGTTATGCCTATGGGAGTAAAGTCTTCATGCATGTATAGAGCATAACTTTGTATTACTACTTCATATAGACAAGAAATAATGTTACAAATACAAAGATTACCTGTCTATTTTTTCATTACAAATTCAAGCATAGTACTTCTGTGGATGTAACAGAAATACATATAGCAGGTTTCCAAAAGCAATACTATTTATTAGAAGGCAAGAATATAGCTAAAGACGCAGCATATGCTTTATTAATACGCTTACTTACCGTTGTTGATACCGTCTATGCCCCATTAACAGCAGACGATATAAAGCTTGTACATACTCATCGTAAAGAATTAGGTCTATCTCCTATTGACGAGAACTTATACAAAACGATAGAATAATGATGTTGGTTAGTTTAATATTGAGGATTTCTTAGAGACCCGTAAGGGGTAGCCCTCAGTCCTTTAAAAGACTAACCAACAGGCTATCCCTTTCGGGTTTTTATAATTTGCTATGACCATTAAAAAAAGTAAAGCTAAATATTTCCTTTATGCCAGAAAATCATCAGAATCTGATGAAAAGCAGATGCAATCCATCAACAATCAAATTGCAGTTTTGCAAGAATTAGCGGACAGAAACGATATTGATATAGTTGATATTATTGCCGAATCCAAATCAGCTAAAGAACCTTTTATTCGACAAGGTTTTACTGAGATGATAGAGCGCATTAAAAAGGGAGAGGCAAATGGCATTTTAGTCTGGCATACTAACAGACTTTTCAGAAACCCTCACGATTTTGGCATGGTGCAATGGCTTTTACAAAATGGTACAATCTCCTCTATTTTCACTCCTGAAAGAAACCATCTACCTGATGACAATGCCTTACTCCTTGCAGTAGAAGCCAGCATGGCTAACCAATATGTCCGTGACTTAAGTAAAGCTGTAAGACGTGGACTTAAAAATAAAGTAAAACAGGGATGGTATCCGGGTATAGCCCCTGTTGGCTATTTAAATACAAAAAATAGTAACCACGGTGATAACTATATTAAAAAAGACCCTAAACGATTTCCTATTATCAAAAAATGTTGGGAGTTAATGCTAACCGGTAATTATCTACCAAGTCAAATACTAAGTACACTGAACAAGGAATGGGGTTTTAGAACACCTATAAAAGGTTCAAGGGGTGGTAACCCCATGTCTCGGAGTGCTTTATACCGGATGTTCAACGATATATTCTACACAGGGCTTTTTGAATATGCAGGACAAACCACACAAGGAAATCATACCCCCATGATTACAATAGAACAATACGAAAGAGTACAAATGCTATTAGGAAATAACAGGCGTAGAGGTGGTAATAATCACAAGTACACCTATACTGGGCTAATCAATTGTGCTGAATGTGGGAAGCAATTAACAGCAACTTATAAGACCAAGTTCATCAAAGCAACAAAAATACATAAGCCCTATGTCTATTACTACTGTCTAAATGCAAAGAAGAATAAGTGTACTCAAAAAGGCTACATTTCTGAAGAGATTATTGAAGAAACAGTGATAAAAGAGCTAGCTTGTATTACACTCCATCCAGATTGGCTCCCCTATCTCAAAAAAGTATTGCAAAAACTAAAACCCCAAACTTCCACTAAACAGGACGCTATTGAGCAATCAAAGTTAGATACCATAAAACAAACACAACAACAAATAGACAATCTCTTACAGATACGTCTTAAAGGTTTAATTGATGATGAAGTCTTTAGTAAAGAAAAAAATCGCTTAGAGGCTGATTTACTGCGTCTGAAGACCTATCTAAAAGAGAATCAAGCTACAATAAATAAAAAACATGTATCAGTAAATGATGTGCTACTTTTCTCAGTCTACGCTTATAGTAAATTTATTAAAGGAGACTCAGATACTAGGCGAAAAATTGCCAGTAGTCTTTCTTGTTCGAACTGGACATATAAAGACAAAAAACTCTTAATTCATAAGGCAGAATGCTATCAACCGCTTGAAAAATTCAAATATCGTCGCATCTCCCCTATAGGAGTGTTCGAACTGAAACAAAGCATATATAGCAATGTAAAAAGCCCATATTCGATTATTTGTCCCATTGTGCGGGGACTATGGGACGCTATTCGAACCAAACTAAACTCTTGTGTTAATAAGATTAGTATATATATTGAATTTGATAACAAATCAAAGAGTTAAGCAAAACAAATACACCTTATAATAACCTATGAATATAGGCAACCAAGTAACTTTTTCTGCTTGAAGACCACATTTATGCTACCTCTATTTAACCTTTTATTATAATACTCGCCAACGAGATTTTTACTGTCTGTTAAATACTTCAATCGAGAAGTCCCACTATGATCAAACAAGTCTGGAGATAAGGGTTCCGGTTCATTTGAAAACACATAATACAATAGGAAGTGACCGTTTGTATCTTTTACAATTTCAACTAAAGAAGAAAAAGACTGAGATGTAACTTGACCTGTATGAGCATCACCATAATAGCTATGGATATTGATAGATGATGCAGTTTGCGTTATTTCTATTACGCAATCTTTCTCCGTATTATTACCAGCATTATCGGTATAGCTTGACATTAATTTCCCTTTATAACGCCCTCTTAAGTTAGGAACATTAATAAGCCATTGAAATATCTTCCACTTCCATCCAATATAATTGATAAAAGCGAATGTGAGAGAAATTAAACCCAGTGTTGAAAAAACATCAATGTAAGTAGCAATACTAGAGAGGTACTCATATTTACTAACCCAAGCTTCAAGTTTATTTGAAATAGGTTGAAATACTAGTGCTAATATTAGTATGAATACTATAAGTCGTCCTGAATGAAAATATTTAAAGTTCATAGTTATTGTTACTGATAACCAATATAATTCCACATTTTGACAAGATGTTCATTTACATCCTGATATGTCCATTTCCTCCCATCATAAAATAGATATAATAGTTCAGAAACTTCACCCCAATCTTTACAGGTATCTTGTACCTTTGTTTGATTATATAAATAAACAATTGACTCACGCAAACGAGCAGTCCACGAATCATTGTTGGTAAATATTGAATTTGGTACATTCCATACAAGGCATTCAAGCAAAAATGATGATATAGCAGGGTTAACAATCTCACCATTATCAATCATATGGTATCTTACCTTCTTATATATACGAACAAGACTTTTAAAACGTCTATATGTATTAGTATTTTTAGTTCTTCCATTTGTAATATGTTGTTTGGGGTAACTAGTTATCTTTTTTCCTTCATCAGAAAAGAAACATACACCTGTAACATATGAACTTTTTTGGGAGTATCGTCTATACTCCCAAGTCGGGACTACATCAGTCTCTGTTCTATATGAATTACCTAACACTCTTAAGCATTTATTCTTTCGTACAACTTGATCTCTACCAAACTTATTTACCAGAGCCCTCTCTACATCATTTTTATATTGAGAGAATGTGTATTCAGTAGGTGTAATCTCATAATCTTCACGTGTAGCCTCATTTGGCAAATCATAATAAAAACCGTCTTTGTAACAAGCATTAATATCTATATCGCTATTTAATCTTACATTGGTATTATTCGCATATGACCCTTGACCAAAAACTTCTATAGACTTCTGACGCAACGTATCGTCTGCAGTAAGAGCTTCTCTAACCATTCGTTCAGCATTAGAAAGCTTTTCCTCTTCTGTATTACTAGCTGGGTTTGTCCAGTTTGCAATTATTTGTTCTGAATAATTAGGCATCGTTACTAACATTTTTATAAATAATACCTCTACTCTATGTTATTTAACAACTAACATCAAGAAGTTCGATTAGATTAAAACAAAGAAAATACGTTTTCTTTGTAATATATAGGTGAAAATCACCCTATTTTATGTAGTACTTAATTAGCAATAGATAAACAATTTCTAAACTATTCTATCTCTTTTCCACATTACTACCCTACTTTTTGCCCTTTATAGCAAATTCACCTCCCTATTATATTACCACCTACTTGCTATCGTTTATACATGAGCAATATTAAAGTAAACGTCAATCGTCTAAGGGAAGCAAGAGAAAGCATGGGTTTCTCACAAACACAATTAGCACACCTCATTGGTTTAAAAAGTTCTGTACGCATCTCCCAATGGGAAAAAGGAGAAAGCATACCAAGTCTTAAAAATGCCATTGCAATTTCAATCGTTTGTAAGCGACTAGTTGATGACATCTTTGTAAACATTCGTAAAGAACTCCTGCCTGAGATTGAAAATCGTCAATTGGAAATACCACAAAAACATTTGCCTCCCTAACTCATAACGTACGCATACGTTTATACATACAAACGTTACGTATAGTTCCTTATCCACACATTTATCTATTTGTGTGAGACGTTTTAACAACCCTAAAACGTGTATTCATCATGTACCTTACAAAAGAACAAGAACAACTAGCCCTTGAAATAGCCCAAGCATTAAATGATATGCACTCAATACAATGGCATAGAGATATGGTAGCTAAATATCCTGAAAGCCATTTAAGAGAATGCCTCAGAAAAGCATTAGCAAAACCAGAACATACAATCAGAGTATCTCGCGGTGCGATATACAATAATCTTGTTGAACCAAAATGGACACCACGCTCGGAGTAAGTATAGGCACTCGCTTTATGGGATATGCAGTGTTCCACAAAGGAGAGTTAATAGATTGGCGTATAAAAGCATTTAGAGACAAATGGTCAAAAAAGAAGCAGAAAAAAATCTTACAGGCATTTGCTCACGTCTTAAATACATACCCCATTCAAACCGTTATCAGTAAAGAGCCCCATCCTACGTACTGCACGAAAGAGGTATATCAACTCATTAATGAAATAAAGGCAATAACCAAAAAGAAAGGTGTCTCATTTATTCCATATTCACTTGAGAAATTAGACTTGTCAAAAAACAGTTCGCAAAAGGTTGGAGTAATTAATTTGACACTAGAAAAATACCCACATTTAAAGCGACACTGCGAAACAGAACGACAAACAAGAGCTGAGTATTACATAAAAATGTTTGAAGCAATTGCACTCATTGATGGCTATTATAGAAATCAAGGCTAACACGAAAAGCTACCCTCATAGGTAGCTTTTTTAGTAACCAAATTACATGACTATCCCCCACCCTTTATTACACATACACTTACTGTGACATTCATTCTTTAACAATTAAATCATTTACAATGGCAGTACAAACCAAGCCACGCAAAGACGTGTACGCAATCGTCACTGAAAAGATCGTAGAACAATTAGAACAAGGCACTGTTCCATGGCGTAAGCCTTGGATCGGTGGCGGTGTTCCTACTAATCTCCTCTCTAAAAGACCATACAGAGGGATCAACATAATGTTGTTGGCTATGTATGGCTATGAGCATAACCTTTTTTTAACTTCTAAACAGTTAAAAGAGATTGGTGGAAGCATTAAACCGGAAGAACATCCACAAATAGTTGTCTTTTGGAACTTCCCAGATGAGGAAGAAACCGAAGAGGAAAACTCAAAAAGGAAAGCTCCGATACTCCGCTACTATACCGTGTTCAACATTGCTCAATGTGAAGGGATACCCAAAGAATATCTCCCTAAAGCAAGAGAAAAAGTACACACTAATACTCAAGTGGAAGATATATTGAAAGGCATGCCTAATGCTCCTAAGGTATATCACAAAGAACCGAAAGCCTATTATAATCCCCTTAAGGACTATGTGAATATGCCGAAGCAGAACAGTTTTGTGAGTGATAATGCGTACTACTCAACATTGCTACATGAAATTATTCATGCTACTGGTCATCATTCTAGATGTAATCGTAAAAACTTAATCGAAATGTCAGAGTTTGGGATTAATAACTACTCTCATGAGGAATTGGTGGCTGAGATTGGTTCTTGCTACTTACAGTCTCTATGTGATATTGAAGATGAATTCGAGCAATCGGCTGCCTATATCCAAGGCTGGCTAAAAGTATTGAAGAATGACAGACGATTCATTCTCTCTGCCAGTTCTCAAGCTCAAAAGGCGGTGGATTATGTACTCAATGAAGAACGTATAGATCTTAAATAAAGACTGTGAAATCTACAATAGGTAGGTATATTATCTGCTTATTGAATACTTTATTAAATGGGTATTGATTTTATTTCAATATCCATTTTCATACTTAAAAAGTAATATAAATTTAGATTATCTACTATCAAATTAATAACACTTCTAACTAACAGAAAACATTAGTAACAATAGTACTAATTTAAAGTATAACAGTTTGAATGATAAATATGTAGGAGGAGTCATATTTATATGAATTATTATAAAATGCAATTTCATTTAATTATGCACCACGCTATTCCAAACTCTTTCAAATATAGATACGTCTGCTGTCGATATACTTATACTACCTACAAATTTAGATTGATATGGGAAAGATATCTCACTCTTTTTTAGTGAGAAATCTTTAGGTATCTTAACAAAGATTGACTTATGATTTAAAGAAGAGGAATCATACAACATACTATCAACCATAACTACTTCTCCTGTTATAAAACCATATTCGCTTGCATCATATTCATCCAATTCTATATTTATTACTTTTCCAAAACTTGCACTTTTGAATAATTGATTAGGGACTTCAATTCTAGAAATGTAATAATATTTATCAGGAATTACACCAAGCATAATTTCAGATTCCCTGCCCTGATTATTGTCGTTTATTGGGTTAAAAAAGACTATTCTACCAGAATATGGCGCTCTATATAAATTCTTTTTTTCCCAAGAAATAATACCCATATTTATTCTAATAATAGTCTCTTCTGTTTTGTCTTTTAACTGATAATTATCCCTTTTCGAAATATTAGAGTAACGTTTCAATAAAAAAACCAACTTTTTTAGGTTAAAAAACAATTCACTTTTACCTTCTAATGAATCAAGAAAATACAGGCTATCTGAAATAGAAACTTTTTCATGCATAGTCTTCCATCTAAAACTGTCCAAGCACTTCTTCACATACACTATATTTTCATATGTAAAATCATCACAAAAAATAGCTACAAGCTCACCACTATCGATATGGTCACAGTTACTAAATAATATCTGTTTAAGCTTGGAGCCAGCATGAGGTTTGTACTTGCTAATCTTTGGGTAAGCACTGATTATTACGGGAAAAGTCACTTTTTCTCCATAACTAATTACATTAGTCACTAAAAAAAAGACAAATAGCACTAATAAAATAGAAATATTACCCCAAATCAAGAATTTGTTTGGAGTTTTTGACAACATTTCTTTTGTTTCAATAGAATACGACATATTATGTACTCAATTATTTACATTATTAGTTATAGTTGTTTGTCTACTAATCTAAAATAATATCCTCCTTGTTTAATTAGTTCATTATGACTTCCTTGTTCTACAATTTCACCTTTATCTAATACAACAATATTGTCAGCATTTTTAATAGTACTTAATCTATGAGCAATTACAACAACAGTTTTGTTGCTATAAAAATCATTCAACTTTTCCATGATATCTTTTTCATTATTGGCATCAAGAGAGGATGTTGCCTCATCAAGAAATAGAATGTCAGGGTTCTTATATATTGCTCTCGCAATCAAAACTCTTTGTTTCTCGCCTGTACTTATAGGCACTCCTTCATTGCCTATTTTAGTTCTGTATTCTCGAGGTGTGGTCATAATATGACTGTGAATGTTGGCAATTTTAGCTGCATTTATAACCTTATCGAGGTTAGGTAAATCTTCACCTACAGCTATATTCCCTAAAAAGCTATCATTAAATAAAAAGCCTTCTTGCATAACTACTCCAAAAGTATTTCTCCACTCTTTCAAATTAATTTTTCTTAAATTAATTTTATCATTAATTAATATTTCACCAGAGGTTGGCATATAACTACCCATTAAAAGTTTTACAAATGTGCTTTTCCCTCCACCGCTTGTTCCAACTATTGCAGTTACTTTATTATATGGTATTACTAAATTAATATTAGCTAATACATTCGTAGACATATTGTTATACTTAAAGCTTACATCTTTCAATGTAATTGAAATCTCTTTGGGTATATCGCTAATTGGCATCTCATCATTTGAGCTAATAGCATATTCTATTTCATCTTTTTTCAGATGTATTTCATTTATTCTACTTAGGCTAATTTTAGTGTCTTGCCATTTTCTTACAAGATTAATTAAGTCAACTAAGGGTCTATTTAATTGTCCAATAATAAAAGTTACAGCAACCATCATTCCTAACGTTAAATTACCATCTATAACCAGCTTGGCAGAAATAACAGTTATAATGATATTCTTTACATTATTAATAACTCTTGAGCCTATTCCTTGCATTTGCTCTAGAGACAATGACTCTATACTAATTTGATATAGTTTAAGTTGTATATGCTCCCATTGCCACCTTTTATTTTGCTCAGCATTATGAAGTTTTAATTCTTGCATTCCTGATACTAATTCAAAAACTTTGCTATTCAGCTCCGATGAATGGCCAAACCTTTTGTAGTCCAATTTTTTTCTCCTTTTTTAAAAAAATGTAATCCATAATAGATATATTATGCTACCAACTAAAGAGACTAAAAAAAGTGTAATGCTATAGTATATTAGTAGCCAACTATAAACTATAGCAGTAAACATTGAAAAAATTGTACTTAAAGATGTTCCTGTCAGGAAAGATTGGATCCTAGAATGATCACCAATTCTCTGCATTATATCACCTGTCAATTTGGTATCAAAAAAACTAATAGGCAGCTTCATGATTTTTGCAAAAAAATCAGATATCAACCTTATTGACATTCTCTTATTAACATGTAACATCAACCAGCTTCTGATAATATCCAACAAAGTCTGACTGAAAGAAATAGTAAGTTGTGCAATCATTATTAACCATACAAATCTTATATTTTTATCGCCTATTCCAATATCAATTAATGATTGTGTGAGAAATGGAAATATAATAGTTAATAAACTTCCGCAGATTAGCCCAACAAATACTTGTAATAAATATTTTCTATGCGGTCTTATGTAGTGTAATAGAAATCGCAAATCCTTTTGTGCGGTACTTTTGTCTTCAAGCTCTTTTGTTTCGAAAAAACCTGGTGTCAATTCAAATAACAATACAATACCATCTATAGTATCTTGTGTTGAGTTTCCCCCTATCCAATTTTTGATAAAGGCTTCATGAGAATAAGAATCTAAACCATATCCTGGATCTGATACATACACCTTAGTATTAGATATTGCATATACAACAACATAATGAACTTGATTCCAGTGTACAATGACTGGCAAATCTGCCTCTTTACGTAATCTATTAAAACTAATTTTCACCGCCATAGTCCTAAAACCAAGCGCTTCTGCAGCATTACTCAATCCCAAAAAAGTACTTCCTAACTTTCCAGTTGACGCTAATTGCCTTAACTTATCTATTGAAAAGTTCCTACCATAGTATTCAGAAATGATTTTCAAACATGAAGGGCCGCAGTCCATCACATCCCGTTGAATGTATGTAGGGAATTTCTTCATTTCATTAATAACCCTAGACCGTAATGTTCTATTGTTTTTTGTTTCAGGGGATTTGAAGACCATTCTTCCCATTCACAAGTTTCAGGATTATATCCACACTTTAATGGCTTGCTATAATCATCATTGGGGTTATTTAAATATGCTCTACAATCAGTACACGCATACCTAAATTCACATCTTTTACAAGTATCAATTTTATCTTTAGTAATCGCCCATTTGTCTTTAAAGTCAGATTCTTTAAGAACTTGCATTAGACTAACATCATTTATATTTCCATATGCTTTAGCCATACTTGGACAATTTTTTATATCGCCATTTCTATCTATTGCAATTTTTCTATTCAAACAACTATTAAAGTTTATTGATTCTGTAAATAATGATAAGTTTACAGCATGCATAGAAGGATTTATTACGCCGCAGCTTTTTTCTGAAATATGTGATGATTCTAAACAAATAATCTTACCAGATTTTGTCAAACTATAAGTCTTCTTATTCTCTTCTGGTATATTATAAATAAACACCCTTGATATACGGCTACACCCTTGTATAACCTTGTCTAATTCTTCTATATTATATAATGGACTATGTTTTAGAATTAGCTGAACACGCTTTATGTCTTTACCTTCGAATTTATCAATCAAAGCAACTAAGTCAGACAGACTAACAGAGTAGAAAAACCTTAATTCAACAATAAAGCAACCTAACTTTTCTAACTCATCAATTACAGAATCTACATTAAAATTAGGTTTAGTGTCGAAGTCGATTACGGCATTTGAGATATCACCAGGAAAATCCCAAGTGAGATCAATTTTTGGAAAATTTTTAAGTATTCCCTTATCAATAGTTAGTAGAATATCGTTATCCTCTAGAAAAGTAAAGTATTCATCTAGAACAATTTTATTATCATCTCCGTAGGTATTATAAAGTTGATTTTTGGTTTTGCCGTTTATATCTACCAAGATATCGTACAAATCATTAGGGATTAAATGATATTTCTTTTTACTAAGATCATATATTATTGCCCTCTTAATCCCTTTAACTGGGATACAGTCTGAGGACAGCAGTAAAACGTTGTTATTCTCCGACATTAAAACACTCTTGATACAGGTTTATAAAACTCATACGGAAGATAGTCATAAGTATTGTGCCTTATTATAGAAAGCTTCTTGGGATGTAAATCCTTATTCTTTAATCCATCTTCATCAATTATGGCGCCTAAATAACTATAATATATGGGTAATGCAGAAAACTCAACAGATTCTGATAATATTGAAGTCAATTTAGTTATTTCTCTTTCCATTGCTTTTGATTAGAAGTTCAGCAATATATTTTTCAAGATAATAGTTACAAGGATATGAAACCATGCTAAATTGTCCAACAGGATTTATTTCTAAAAAAACATATTTTCCATTCTTGCTGTATATTAAGTCAGCAGACCCACTAGTTATATTCATATCTAAAAATAGTTGTTTCACTTTTTTATCAATAATAGAAGGTAGCTTGTATGGAATCATTCTATTCATATTTGCTGTATCGTAATTCCTATAATCTAATTTAGTCTTTTTATTCTTTTGCGAAAATATTGCCATTGTGAATATATCACCATGTACATAAAATACACGTAACTCTATTTCTTTAATAATTTCATGCTGCAGAAGAGAAGCATGACTACTAGTATTCGTCCTATTAGAAATTTCTAAAGGAAATACCCTGTTAGTACCAGTAGAATATGATATATCATTATGATTAAATCGTATCATTTCAGATATAGCTTTTGTTATATGAGGTTGTTTTGATAAACGACTATATAAATCTTTGTTATTGGTCGAAATATATGTAGACGGTATATTCAGGCCTACTTTTTTTGCAGATTCTAGTGCAATTAATTTATTAATAAAATTATCACTTACTAAATTAATATGATTTTTTTTTGACAAACACGAGTTAATAAAGTGATTTATTTTACCCAATTCAGCTCTTAAATGCTCGTACAGGGCATTTTTATCTACATCAGATTCATGTGAAATGAATTTTGGAAAATGAAATGAGAACTCCCCTCTGCGAAACCAAAATGAACTAATATCATCTGATCGAACAGTTTGACAATCGGTTTTGAATATAAAGCTAACTTCGGAATCATTTATATTAATTTCAACATCTAAAATAGTATTAGAAGGGTTAATCCTAACTACTTTTGAATCGGGTGACAAATACTCAATCCAATCAATTACTTGATCTGTTGAGCGATCCCATGGTTGAGACAAAATCAATATCATTAAAAACTATTTACTTTCGTTGCATTTTAATCCTTGGCAACCCTAGAGAATCTCTACGAATATTAACTCTCTGCGAGTCTATTATGGGATATAATTTTCCTTTAAATTTAGGATTATACTGAGTGCCATATAGTTGATATCCTTTTTCCTTGACTAATATTCTGTCAGACAAATAAGCAATGTAATAACTTTTAATATCGTCAGAATTTTTAAGCATACTCTGTAAAACCTTTTTCTGAAAAAAAACATCTTCATCAGAATGTTGGCATAATAAAAATGCTGCATTTGAAGCTGATGCACCTACCATAGAAATTGTTGGAAAACCGATAGAATCTATTACAGATTTAACGTATAAGTAGTTCAGTTTATCTATCTCAGATACTTTCTTTCTTGCAATACTATCGGATTTAATCATCCATAAATAACCACGAATAGATTGGTCAGCACCTTTTCTAAGAAGTAGCTCATGTTCAATATTACGATACCGGACATTTCGTGCTTTATATTTATACTTATCAAATATTTTATTTTTCAATTCTTCCCAATCTTTAGAGTTTTGCCATTTTTGCAGCGTGTACTCTCCTAATAATGCAGGGTTGATAACTTCATCAAAGCCTAAAGTCTCGGGTTTGTAATCTTCAAATGAATAGAAAAGGTAATAAAACGTTGAATCTTTTTGGTCAAGTATTGAGTAAACAATAGCTAGATTTTGTGCTATGTTACTGTAGGGGAAAGTACCTTTTAAATTTTGATTCTTGTCAAGATATTCTAAAAATGATTTTTTACGAGATTGTAAAATCGCCTTTTCCTCTGACGTCACTTGGGAGTAAGCACTTGAGCAAATTAAAAATGCAAAGAAAAAAAGAAAGAGTCTAAAACTGACCAGGATTCTTGAGATTAAAAACATGATAATAAGATAAATAAAACTATTTAACGTCTATATGAATGATTCAAATATAAATCATTCATATAGACTAGAAATACACTTAAGTCGTATAAGAACCTACCACACCGGTAAATGGATCATATGCTTCGTAATCTAGACCCGAGCCAAGAGATATTGTAGTCTCTCCTGGATGATCATGTTCAAGAACCTTACCTAAATCTACATTTCCTGGGTACCAAGACGCCTCACCCCAATCATCAGCGGTACCGTCACCAGGGACACCATTGTAAGAACTTCCACCAGCTGTAAGATCGGCTACATCATGTGCATGAACAGGATGTGACTCTGATCTAGTCGACATAACATATAACCTACCGCCTATAACCATGTGTAGATTTTCAATTTCTGCATCTTTAAACTTGTTAAAGTTACTAGAGCTTAGCTTTTCTAATTTTTTCATACTTTAGGTTTAAGTTTATAATATATGTAATATACAGAAAAAAAAATCATCATGTTTAAACATACATGTAAGTTTTTTACATTGTCTTTAATTTGCATTTTATCATTAAATAAAATTGCCTTTTCTCAAATAGACACCAATGTTAACGCTATTGTTTTTACTTATGTTGACAACATGCCAAGATTCAATGGTAATATAGATACATATATTCAGGAACATATCAAAAAGAAGTATAATGCTCAAGAAAATGATGCTTTAAAAAAAATTGTTTTAAAAGTTATTATTGACGAAACAGGGAGCGTTCTATATCCTAAAATAATCTCATCAAATGCTAGTCAAGAGTTAAATAATGAAGCCATTACAATAGTAGAAAGTATGCCAAAATGGAAGCCAGGAAGACAAAACAAAAAAGTTGTTAAAGTTTATACAACTATTACCATAAAGTTATAACCTTATGGTAATAGTTGTAAGTAAAGCTCATTTTAATAAGTAGCACTACTTATATTTCCAGATACTGCATCTGTATCATCGTATACATATCCTGCACTTGGCAATTCCTCAATTTCTCCAGTATGAGTATGTTCAACTGCTTTTGTAATATCTATGAAGCCTGGGTACCATTTAGTTTCACCCCAATCATCAGCGGTACCATCACCAGGCACCCCATCATGATTAGCTCCTCCAGCTGTAAGTTCAGCTACATCATGTCGTGGAGGATTAGTACCTGATGATTTAACCATTGGTAGTCCTCCAATAACCATGTGTAGATTATTAATTTTTGCATCTTTAAATGTTTCAAATTTACTTTGATTTAAATTTTCTAGTTTTTTCATAAAAGGTTTATTTAGAATAAATGAATTATCTAATATAAGATTTAAACAAAAAAATAAGAACTTTTAAAATAGAATAATTGTTAATGCTTTTTTGTCTATGATATCATTGCATATGAATCAAAAGCTAATTTATCATACGCAAATAGTGTAATTTGTATAATCTAGTATAATTGAACATTGAAATTTTTGCTACTATTTATTTTTTCTGTTGTTACAGCAAAAGCTTATTGTCAAATAGATTCCTCAAAATCTATCTTCAATGACACTCTCCAGATTAGTGAAATTATTATAAGTGCCAAAACTGCTATTAAAGTAAACAATGATACCATCAGCTACAGAGTAGACTCCTTTTATAAAGACCCATTAGCAACAGCAGAAGACGTTTTAAAAAGGTTGCCCGGGGTTGAAGTAAGTAGAGATGGCACTATTACTATCAATGGTAAAACTGTTACCAGAATATACATTAATGGTAAAGAGTATGATACAGAAGACCTTACTTCGATCACTAAAAATCTACCCGCTGAAATCTTAGAGAAAATACAAGTTGCAGATTATCATAGTGAAGATGCTATATTTAGTGGCAGAAAAGAACCCACAGAGGAAAAAGTTATCAATCTACAGTTTAAGAAAAAGTACAAAGATGGTATATATGGGCGAGCCACTGGAGGGTATGGAACAAAGGATAGATACCATATTGGACTATTCGGCAATTATATGTCTAAGGATGGTCTAAGATTAACAACCATTATTGGAGCTAACAATACTGGCATCTCTAATATAGAGAGTACCAGTAATGACTCTTGGAACTCTCCAGGTGTAAAAGATAGCCGAAAAGCCACAATTAACTTTTCCAAAGATGTAACCCCTAAATGGAAGTTAAGTGGTGGTTATAATTTTAATACCAATAAAAATACATTATACCGCTCCTCTTTTAGAACCACCTATTTACAAAATGACAGTTTGCTACTACAAGAACAAAGTCAACGTTCAATAAGTACAAACAATAGTCATAGGGTAAATATTAGAAGCAACTGGGATATTAGTAAAAGACTTAAAATACGCTCCTACCTATCAATGGACTATCAAGAAAAAGATGCTAGCAGTAATAGTAAAGACATTACATATCAAAACCAGCAAGAGCAAATAGATTTTCAAAGAATTTCTCTAGTCAACAGTTATGACACTAAGGCTAATATTAGATGGAATAATACAATAATGAAGGCATTTGCTAAGGAAAAAAGAACACTTATTGTGAGTGTAAATGCAAATTATGGAGTATCTAAAGGTATCATTAACAATGAAAACAAAAATGAATACCTCATATCCTCTTCAAACACCAATGTATCTAACACGGCTCAAACTAGAAGCAATAATGTAGCTACTCATATCGGCATTAAATATAATGAGCCTGTAGGCTCGTCCAGTATGGTATCTCTTGATTATTGCAATAACTATACTATGGCCTCTAATCAGAGAGAAGTTTTGGTAGACAACAATGGTATGACAGCTTTTGACACTACGCAAAGCAGGAACTATAACAATAGCAACAATGAAAACACATTAGGGCTTAGTTATCAGTATTCAAAAAACAAACTATATGGCTCTTTAGCGTTTCAGTTACTGCCCTATAATAGGACTACAAAAGATGAGCATAATAACCAAAACAACATTTCTCAACAAGGTGTTAATTATGCACCTCGTTTACATTTACAATACAAAATGACTAAAAAAAGAAATATTAGTTTTGGCTACAATGGTCGTATTAATGCTCCTAACCTCAGTCAATTACAGCCCATCCCTGACTATACTGATAGCTTGAATATATTTACGGGCAACCCCAACCTTAAACCTGAAATCAGCAATAACATAACCCTTAATTATAGAAATTATAACTTATCAGGTGGTAACACGAATATATATCTGCGTAGTAGTTGGTACAATCAAAAAATAATCAATAACGTAGTGATTACGAATAGTAAAAGGGAGACAACACCTATCAATGCAGATGGTAATTATTCTTTTACTTTAGGTATTAATAAGACCACCTCTATTATTAAAAAGAAACTAAGATTTACGACAAGTATCTCCAGCAGTTGGCAAAACAACGTCAATATCATCAATAATATAATACAGAAGAGAAAGAACTATACCGTAACACCCAACATATACCTTAACTACCTTTCAGATGACATCTATGAAGGCAATATACGCTATGGCTATAATTGGAATAAAACAATAACAACAAATAGTACTAATAACCTATTGCAAACACATAGCCTATCTCAACAAGGAACTTTCCATTTACCTTTTAATATTAAATGGGAATATGACCTTTCATATATTGTAAATAATGGTCTAAACCAATCTTTTGAACAAGAGTTTTTCTTAGTAAATACATCTTTGTACAAAGAGTTCAAAAAAATTAACGGACTATTCATCAGTCTTCAAGCATACGATATATTCAATAACTACCCAACTGTACAACGTAACATTAATGACAACTACTATGAAGATATTTCTGTTAATAGAATAGGTAGTTATTATATGGTTTCACTGATTTATAGGTTTACATCTTTCCCTGTTTATTCTAAATAAAGAACAAAAAATAAAATAGCCCCATATTTTGGGGCTATAAAGGCATCTATATAATTGTTATTATTTACTCATATACTGAGAAAACAGAAAAATCCATAATATCTACATAATCACTGATAGTTGTTGGATCTATTGAAACTTCAGTTTCGTCAGGAAGAATTTCATAAGCTTCCACACTACTTAGGGTATAACTGCCACCAGTAGTTCCACCTCCAGAAGGTGGTGTATATGTTACAAATCCTTGAAACTTATATTTTTTATTACAATTGTATGATATTACTATGAGGTTATACGACCCATCGTTAATGTCGATATAACCATTAATATAATATGTACAAGGTCCTAAATCTAAAGGTTCATTATCAAATTCAAAAAATCCCGGAGCAGACTCCGTTATTGTTGCATTTACTGTAGTGTTAAAAAAAGTTGTACTTAACAATATCAGAAATATAGAGTATAAAAAAGTTCTATAATTTAATGACATAATTTTGTTCATAATATTGGTTTTTTAGGTAAAAAATAGTATTAAAATTTATAGTAAGTAGATGCCTACATGTGTACTTGTGCATTGTTTGTGTAAGTATATTTGAGGATGATTTTCATGATATAAGATTATGGTGTTATTCAAAAATAAAAAATATATTTAAAAATTTAAACTACATTATTCGTTACTAAAATCTAATAAGCGAGCCATACGAACCGAATGCACGGAGCCTGTGCAGTAATTGAGGTTGCGAGCAAACAAGGATGGGTGCAGGATGAAAAGCATGTAATGCAAATACTGCACTCAACGGAGCTACGCTCGCTTGCATACCGAAGGTATAAGCGTGGCTAATAGCAGAGCTTAGCGGAGAGCAGACTTGTAGCTCAAGGCTCGCTCTATCAATAAGCAGTAAAGGGATTTCAGTATGAAATACTGAGCACTGCGACGCATTGAGGAAATGAAAAAGCAAGAAGCATGACACACAAAACGTGTGGCGTACTTCTTGCAGAATGACGAAAAAGTGCCTATTTTCCTGTGACTGTGAAGCCAGAGGCGGAATAGTCACTAATAAGAATACTGCACTAGCAGACAAATGCTTTTATCGAACAAACACAAATTCTATTTCATTTCGTCTATTATACACACTATCCTTTGGATTAGTCTTTACATGAAATCGAGTGTTAGATAGTTCTAATACATCAAAGACAAACATACTATCAGGATACTTATACATAAACGATGTTTTAAAACGTTTGCCGTCTGTACTAATTTCATATTCACCAGACACAGGAGGAATGCTGTCACACCCTACCCCACGTTCTGCATCATTAGGTACGTATATTACAGAGTCACTAAATTTATAATAATCAACTAGAGTACACATGGAGATACTGTACTTACTATACTGTATGGTTTCATTTCCTTTGTCATCATATATTCTCCAGTTAATATCATCAAGACTCCACAAAGATTTAGTAAGTATTTCTTTGTATTGATTTACGTCAACAGTAGATTTTTTCTCTGTTTTATTGCATGCGCATGCCATAAATAATAGCACTGCATAGATATATACCTTATTCATTGTAGTTGTTTTTAAAATGATAGAATTACTTAACCTTAATTGTAAAACCTAAATCCACAAAACTTTGCCTCATTGCACCTACTTCTGCAAAAAAGGCAAATGAATGGGTTAGATAGTATCGTGCGCCACATGAAAGTGCAGGAAAGGCATTCGATGCATAATCTGTACTACCACTTCCCCCATTATCGGTAAAGACAACACCCATATATCCTCCTACACCTGCAAAGAGGTCTACTTTAGGAGCATTAATAAGTCTTCCGAAATGGTAATAGCCAAAAACGCCTATATGGACTGCTCCATAGTAGAGTTGTGGGTCAAATGTCTTGTCAATGACATGTGCATAATTGAGCTTAGGCGCGACACCGATGTCTTCACTTACTCCTATTTCATAGCTCCATTTTAATGGGCCGAAAATGGAATAGTCTTTTTTCTGCCCTATTGATTTAGCAATACCGCTTGCTTGAGTGATTACGCCATAGGAGAGTGAAAGTAGTTGAGTTCCTTTATCAAAGGAACGATTCGTGAGTACAGTGTCTTGTCCAAATGAGTTGTTTGTTATAGCTACACATAGTAACCAAAACATTAACTGTCTAAAAAGCTGTGTGGTGTTTGCCGCTTTTAAAATCATTATCCAATAAAAAATGTGCTAAGGACTCTATAGCATGTGATAAATAAGAAAGATAGGCGTGAGCCCTAGTCGTATTCCACTGCGGCGGGTCACCACAACCCTTGTCGGTTTCATACGAAGAACTACACGCCCGTTTGGCGCATAGTAAATCATTCTTCCGACTGCGATTGTAATGTGGTGATTGCCGCAAAAGAAGCTAACTACGCTTATCTTATAATATGTTTATTTTCTAGTCGCTATAATTGTAATTGGTTTATACAAATGTACTCTTTAAAACATTGAATAAGTAACACAAATGCAACATAAATAACTTGCCTAAGTAGGCTCTATCATTGATTTTTGCACACTTAGTTTGTAAAGTTTTTTTGTTGGAAGTGAATAAATAACGTATTTTGCTCGTCCCCCTAAACTTTTTTTTGTACGTTAGTGGGCATATTAAGGGATAAGAGGATAAATAAACTTGAACTTTTGCTATCAAACTTCATGGTTAGTTTAACCAACACGACATCTGCACCATTGCAGGTAAACTACAATTCTGCTACACTGAAAAAAAATATTTGTAGCAGCAATCCCCTACAAGCAAAAACTATTCCAAATAAAAGTTATTTATATATATCATTTTCACTATTAAATACTTAGCTATTTAACAGTGACAAGAAATTGCGACTTATATCATAGGCTGCAATGATTGCAACGAGCCCGACAATAATGTTGGGCTTATTTTTTAGTTGTTATACACTTAATATATTCGTAAATTACTATATCAATGTTGCAATCATTGTTAGTAAGACGCAATAAAAAGTGAGCGCGATAAAAATGTGAAGCTTGGATTATATCACCTACAAAATATTAAAGCCTATGATGGGTTAGTAAACCAAAAATGTAATTACGCAGGGGTAGTTGGCATAATCCACCCCCTGTGAAATTACTAGAGATATAAATTCCCATTAAACAAGTCTGGTAGTGAAGTAATAAAAGAGGTATTGCCTCAAGTGTGAACTGGTACACGTTAGTTTTAGCTGGCGGTGTAGTTAGAGTTGAACAACATAAACATTTTTTCTTAATCAATAAAATATACACGAGTATGAGACTAAAAAGAATAAGACCTCCGACAATACCACTGGTGCTAAAAAAGAAGAGCCTGTATGCCTCTCGAAAAGAATACAAGCTCCTATTGATTTAGCATCTGCTATCCAGCGTGAACAGTATAGTTAATGCTATACCCACTATAACATAATGTTTAGCGGGATAGCAAAGGTACTATATGTAGCCGAGATAGCAAGCTTTTTGTTATCTCGGCTTTTTTGTGTCAACCTGAATGTGGAATCAATAATATGTTAAACGATTAAAACATTTAGAAAATGAAATACCTTTTCTACTTATTTATCCTCCTTTCCATTGGAGGCACAATATTTCTCTCAAAACAAAATAAGAGTATTGAAAGTGATAAAAATGGAAATCACGATGTGAACATAACGACTAAAACACTTCTTCCTCCACTCGTTATTTATATTCTACAAGATGTCAGTGGTAGTAATAAAGAAAACGGTGTTGTTATACTTACGTCTCAAGAGCTAGAGCCATACGAATCTATTATAAATAGAAATGTCTACCTCTTCTTTAATGTAATTGATAGTAATTCTGCGCAAAGAATGGTTAGTATAAAACTACCTATGAAAACATTTACTAACCCTGTCCTGACAATTCCCGAGGGAGTAAATCCATACGAAGAAGAAGTATTAATGAAGCAGTACCGTCTCGCAAAGAAACAGTATAAGCACGATAGTAGTGCATATATAGCCGATAGAAATAAACGACTACAGAGATTCTACAATCAGGTGGAAACATTTATAGCGCCGTACATGAAGATGGTAGTCAACAAAAAGGGTGATACGGTACAGGCATATGCGCAGCACACAGATCTCGTAACTGCAATTCAAATTGCAGATAAAGCATTTACCGGACTTGAAGATGCAGAGCTATATCTCATTCTAAATTCTGATGGTTTTGACTCAAATCACAGAGTAGTAAACAGACTTACACACAATGTCTCATTACTTGTAGTAAATGCACATGATAAGCCGACTCCAGCTCTCGAGAAATTAATCCCTATTAAGTTTCAATCGTTGTCACAAGCAGTGACATATTCATTAACTAACAAAACTTCAAACTATGGATACTGAAAAGGAAAAATACCTGATAACGAAACAGATCGAAAGACTAGTTGAGGTATGTAGTCGTTGTATTAAGAACAAGCAAAACGTAGAGAAATTTAAAGAGAAAATTAGCTCAGTCAGTAAAGCTAATCCAGACCTTGAGGCGAAACGCCAAGATAGTAATAGTATTATTACCTACTTCGGGTACTTATTCGCAGTTACAGGCGCAGTGACAGTTGATATCTTTCTATTAAAAACGGCACTAATGCTTATTTGCCTACGTCTAGCTCTACCTCTATTCTTTACATATATACTACCGCCTATACTAGTAACTATTGAATTAACTATTAGCTATATTGTTAATCGACGCATACGTTCAAGAGAAGGTGGCAGTAGTTTTGAAAAAAGTACTCCTTACTTAGTATTACTAGTTATTATAGGTCTGGTAACTGTTGGCATTAGACATAAGGTAGTAACAGATATTGCATATGATGAAGCTGAACCCTTGTTTCAAGCAATATTCGATTATGCACTTTCAGATGTTGTCTTTTTTATTTTCTCGTTAGTTGCACACCTAATTATCATTCTCTATGCAGATAGTATAATGACAGCTTTTAGTTTTTTTAGACATAAGTTTCTAATTAATGAATGGAACCGAAAAATTGAAAGATTAAACAACTACTATATCAAACAATTGACCCCGTCATTTGCTAAGGAAATACTAGAGTACTTACATATAAAAAAAGAGTTTGTACTCAAATTCCCTAATAAAAGTATAGACTATGATGATTACATACCAGAAGATGTAAAGCGGTTAGCATGTGATGTACTTGGTCGTTCCGCATTTGAGTTATCTCAAAATAACAAAGAGAATAATAATACCAGCTATGAAAAATATGCTAAATCGGACTTTGTCCCTCATGGGGAGGCGTAATGAGAATAGTAATGCAGGGTGGCAATATTGGTCACCCTGCATTATATGTTACTACCCTATACATAATTAAAAACAACTCTAAAAAATTTACACATGGATTTTTCAACTCTCCTATTTATCGCAATAGTGGTCATAGGTATATATAAGCTACTTCACAGTCAAGGCACAGCTACTCCATTTGAAGCTACATTTGACTCGACTCTATCTGTAGGCAATTTTCTTAATCATGGTTTTTCACTTGGAAGCCATACGCTCTATGCTACTGAAGATGATTCAGATAGGCACTGCATGGTTGTAGGAACTACAGGTGCTAAAAAAACAACAAGCTGTTACGCTAATAGCGTCTGTAATATATTGAAACGAACCGACCACAGTATATTTGGTGTACAACCTTCAAGAGATGCTTTCACATACACAGCAGGATTTGCACATGAAAAAGGAAGAAATGTCTTTGAGATTGATTTTACAAACCCTAATGCTTGGGGATTCAATGTACTTGATGAAGTTAATAGCGTACAGGATATTACTAATGTAGTAAGCACACTTGTTGAGAATAGTGAGGCTGCGCCTAAAGGTGGTGATTTTTGGAAAACAAGTGCCAAGGATTTTATCTCGTTTTGGGTTCGTGTCATTTTAACCTACCCTAAAGAGTACCGCACATTCTCAAACGTCTTGAGACTAATCGAGTACTTTGCCATTGGCAAAACAGATGAGCTAATTGTGAAAATTGGAGACCCTGATTTATTACGTACATACAAGACATATGTCGCAAACTCCCCTAACACAATGCAAGGCATAGTAAGCCAGGCAAAAAGTTGCCTCTCTTGTTATGCTAATCCTACTATTCAACGAACTACCAGTGTTGCTCAATCAATTAGTCTTAATACGCTACGCTTTCAAAGTAGCTATGTTGTACTTACCTCTCCAATCACTGCGTACTCCTATATCCGTCCTATCATTTCAACATTTGTAGAGGCAATGTATAATCGTTTCCTTTCCTATATTCCAGATTTCTCAAAGGAGAAAAAGATATACATGCTTTTAGATGAAGTGGGAAATTACAGGCTACAAAACCTACCTATGTATCTTGCTACAGCAAGAAAACACGGTCTACCATCTATGCTTATACTGCAACAAAAAACCTCACTTATTGGCATGTATTCTAAATCAGAATATGACACAATATGTGCGAACAGTAACCTACAGGTTTACTTACCTCCGGTAATTGACCTAGAAACTACAACAGAACTTTCTAAACGACTAGGTACACACACTCGAAAAGATGAAGACGACAAAAAAATGAGGCACGCCTTACTTACCCCTGCTGAGATTTCACGACTAGATAAAGCAATTGTTATCAATGGTTCTAAAACAACACTCGCAACCGTAAAACCATACTATACATCAACAGAATTCAGTAGATATAGTAAACTTCCCGTGCCTGAAATAGAAACGACTTTCCCTGATGAAGTACCGTTAATAACCCTCTAATATGGCACGTAAAAACAGATTGTTAGAATATCTGATTAAGCGTAATGTCTTGGGGACTACCCAAGAGGTACAAGCAAGACGTGACTATTACAATATGCTTCGCCGCGAGTCTAGGAAGCGTAAGCAGGAGAACTACAAATCATTTAAAGTATGGTTTTCACATCCTGAAGTGAAGAAGCTAGAAGCGCAAGCAATTAATGCTAAAATAAGTGTCACCAGTTTAATACAACAGAGGGCATTACACAGTTCTGTACGCTCCCCTATTAATCATACGGTTCTAAATGAGGTCTTATCTAAACTAAACTACGTATATGAAGTAGAGCAAACTGTGTATGAAGACATAAGCGCTGTATCGCGAGAGCGAATGGCAAGACTTGAGCAACTATATACAGAACTCGTAAAACTGCTCAAACCATGTTGATAAAGACAATCAATCTAAAATCGAGTGGTTCTATTACACCTTTGGTGAAGTACTTGTTGCGATATCAAGACCGCTCTAAAATAAAAGAAGTCGATATTGTGGCACAAGGACATGCCAAACTTATATACAAAACAGGTACACGAGCACGTACAGTAAATGGATTAGTAAAAGCTTTTAGACAACAAGAGACACTACGCCTCTTTCCCAAGTCTAATAACACACTACTACAGCACACTATTATTAGCTTTAACAAACTGGACAACGAAGCCGTGACTGATAAGGTATTGCTGGAAACAGCTCATAAGTTCTGTGAGCTTAAAAATGAGCTAGGTGGCGAAACAATAATTGCCATATTCCAACACTTGGATAAAGGTCATAAACATATACACTGCGCCAGTAGTACCGTAAACAATACTGGCTATTCTAACGTGCTTAATCCTAGTTTATTTGCTCAACTCAAACATGAACTTTCTGCTCATATTGAGCATACGTTTCCAGAGATACAACACTCAACAGTTCGTCATGGATTAGCAAAAGAGCTATCTACACCGGAGCTTATTGAGAATATTAAAAATAGTCGTGAAAGTGATAAAAAGGAACTGCTTACCATTCTTGAAAATACATACAAGAATGTAACGTCTAAAGAGCATTTTTTATCAGAACTAGACAGATTAGGACATACACATTACAAACGTGGTGATACACTCGGTGTACATTTTAATGGTAAGAAATACCGCCTCAAAAAATTAGGTTTTGATAATGAAAAGTTAGATAAGCTACAAGTAAATAACGAACGAAACGAAATACTAAACGAATTACAAACGCTCCGTGAACAATCAAACGAACAAGAGCACGAACTATCACGCTAACTTCTTTCTATTGTATTGGGGGTATGGGGGTGTCCCCCATTTTGGGAGTAGACGGGTGTCTACTCCTATCTTGCTAACCGTCCATTTTTGTGTTCTAATGTCCTTTAGAAATTACTTCAACCGTCCTTTAGAAATAATTATTTGTCTTTTATCTTCAAAAAACATTCAGGTTAATTTTTAAAACAAAAGTTGGTTCTCAAATATCCCCTCCAAGAGTTTGGGAATGGGTATGTTCTAAAATGTCTAGATGATAGCAAAGGCATAAAAAGAAGATGGTGCTTATAATAACCCATACTCTTTTCTTCATTTATATATTCTCTTTCCTCTGCGATATACATTTCTTGTCTTAAGTGGTCTTCTGGAATATTAATACCAGTCATTGTTGAACCTGAGCCCTTTGACGCATCAGCCACACAAAGCAATTTCTCCGTTTCTTTATCAGGAAACCATAATTGTAAGTTCAATTCTGGCATAGCGTCCTTTAAGAAACTCCTTAATGACTGATAGTAGCTTAATTGCCTTAATACTAAACACCATTCTCCTAATAGAACAACTAAGATGCTTGATTTTTCTTCTTTTGCAGTTTCTGTCCCAAGCTTTGTAATATCAGAATTAAATAAAGGGAAAAATGTTCTAAATCGGACATTTAGCATTAAATAATCGATAATATTTTTTAGCCAATTTATTGCCACGCCAAAAAGACCAGTTTCATATAATAAGATCAAGCCTAAGTTAATCTCAATACAATGCTCATCGTACCTTGGATTTAAACTAGAAGGATTATTTTCTATTAAAAACTTCAATGCATTTGCATACCCTTCTGCATTATCATAAGCATATTGAGCATGGTTAATATGATGTTCTCTTTTACCCGTTAGTGCTAATGAGCAATCCCACAATTCGAAGCATCCCATCATACTGATAATACCTATTTGTTCAAATGTCGTTAAACAATATTCATCGTGATTATGAACACCGATGCTAAGTCCATCTTTTTGGAGAGTATATTTAACAACCTTTTCTGCATACTTATGATTCTTTAATCTCCAGTTCTGTAAAATGCTGTAGAACTCTAATATTACTTTTTCCTTTTCTATGAAAGAATTGTTTAGCAACCAATTATACGTTGCTAAAACAATTCTTTCTGAGGCGATATATGAAGGCTTAAGATTATTGGATTTTTCACACCAAGACGAAACCAAACTTTGACAAAGGTTTACTAAACGCAGTCTCTTAATAACTTTTTTTTCAGATAAGTTATTTGTTTCATCTTGGGGGAGTAATGAATTAAGGAAACTGTAAAAGTGGCTCAAATCATAATCTGGCAAATCAATAAATGATAATGCCCTCTTAAATGTCAACAATAAATCATCTGAAAGAATATCTTCATTCATTTGATAGCTCAAGGCTTCTTGAACAAGTTTTTTTACGCCCCAAAAGTCAAACTCAATATTTTCTTTGGAATTGTTATTAATAAACTGTGCCCAAGTTTCTTCGACAGCTAATTCTTTATCACCATTACAACATACTACTATCTTTATAGGCAGGCTTTTGTGTGAGGGTTGTATCCGAGTGTTTAAATAAACATCGAAAATCTCCATAATTGAGGGTCTTATATCATTCTCATGGCCAGAGTCCCAATTTCTTCTTGAAAAATTTCCTTGTTTTATTACAAACAGAAACAACTTTCTTTGTCCATCATCATCTGTACCTATAGCAGGTAAATCAACTCCGTACTGTCTACCCTTTTGAATCTTAGTTAAAGGGATGTATTTCATACTTTGTAACAACTCTGTTACAAAGCTGTCTAATTCTCCATCTTCTTTTAGAGAAGATAAGTATTCGGTAAGAACATATCTCATTTAACAGCACGTCTTTTAAAAGTTCTCCATATATATCTTTTATATTCTTGATTAACCGGATCTATATATTCTCCAATTGGCAACTCGAAGCTGGCAGAAATACTCCCAAGGGTAGACTTATTTGAGTATTGACGTTTTATATCAAACATCTCTTCATTTCTAACAAACATGTGGTTACCATTTTTGACAGACACTTTTTTAAACAAGTCTAATGTTGACGGTTGTTTAAAAATTGAATCATCGTCAAGCTTAAATCTTTTATTTTCCTGCTCGAACAATAATTTTAACCTTTCTGGTGAATGACTAAACTCTTTAGGTTTGTCAAACTCAATGTTATAAACCTGCTCATAAAATTCAATTACGTGTTGAATTAACTCTTTTTGGACCGTATTGGCAGTTTGTAGTTTATCTTTTAAGAATTGAATTGAGCCTCTATAATTGTATATTATATAGTCTGTAAATAAGAGCTTAACCAATTTCAAGATATAAACACAATCTCCTTCATACATAAGGCTTGAATAAAGCAAATTTTCCAACTGTTCTTTTGAATATAAAAAACCAACAACCTTAAATAAAACAAACTCTATATCCGAAGGTGACAATGAATTTAATGTAGGTAGATGCAGACTTATAGAGGTTTGACGACTGAGGGAATTAAAACCAATCACACGCATTGAGGCTACATGGAATCTACTGTTATCTTTGTTAAACCAAAGCGTTATCCATTTTTCTATTATTTCAATATTAGTTTCATATATTTCTTCGAAGAACATTTTAAATCCTTCTAAGTTATCTAAATCATTTTCCTTTTCTTCAATAAACAATTCAAAGAAATGGAAAACTTCATCCTCTCTATCTTTTATAATAAAATGGAAAATACCATTTAGGTTACGATAAGTGTCTACATGTTGATTTGACAAATTCGTAAGGCTTTTAAACGAAACCTTATACCACTCTGACATATATTCTTCTTCATGTTTTAGTAACATAACCTTTGATAATGCCCATACAGCATCTTTACCTAAAACAGAATTTGCAAAACGCTCTAACTTAGGTCTTGCTTGAGATAGCTTCTCTATAAGAAGTCCATAAACAAAAATCAACCCTCTATTAATACGATCATTCCCTTTTAACTCTAATTGGTCAAGAGTTGGCATCAAGAGATGTTCAATATCTTCTGGGGTATCATTATTTCCATGTAACATAGAAAGGCAACTCAACCCTACTGTCTGGTGCAAAATATCAGATGACTCTAATAATTCCTTTAGTATGTAGAAAGAGGCTTCTACACCTAAGGACTGAGTAAGTCCTAAATATGCATAAGGACAGAATAGCTCCAATTTCTCCGCATAAGGCTTTGAATTAAGTATAATTTTTTTACCAAAATCGATATTTTGCTTTGCAAAAAACCTCACAGTATTATTCAAACTAAAATAATTACCTTCAGCTTTTATCTCTTTAGTGATTTTAAATAGAAAGTTAACAAGGGTATCAATATCAGTATCTAAAAAAATAAACGTTGTAAACAAAGCTCTATATTTTAGTGGGAGCTTTATTTCTTCATTACTAATATAGTCAACCACAGATTTGCAATAAAACCTATTTATCACTACTAATGCAAACTCTGAATATTGATAAGCAACATGTCTCGGAAGAGTCTTGGGTGTACTGCTACTAATAAAATCTACCCAATCTTCAGCACTTTCATATACAAGTGAATACTTATTTATATAATATACGATATATAATATGTTAGTAAAAACAGGAGAAGTAAACTCCAAACCTCCATTATCCCTGAGTATTTTATACTCAATCGCAAAATCAGCTCCTTCTTGAGAAATTTCTGTGGTTGAAGCTTTATCTATAATACTAACTGCAATTTCACTGAGTGAAAGTGCATAGTCTTTATTCAAAAATATTTTTTCAATTGTCGGTGACAAGCTTTCATAGTCCATACTCTACTTTTAAATCAAAATAGATTGATAGATAAATATATTGAATTGAAATGGTAAATTCACTTTGATTTTTCACACTTAATATCGGTTTACATGAAAACCTCCAAAAACACAATTGTTATAACAACCTCTATTTTAACTCTTGTAGCTTTTGCCGTCGCATTTTACTTATATGTTGAAAACAGAAAGAAAAAAGAGTCTATAAGTAAATTAGAAGAAGAGAACCATTTACTTGAAGCCAACAACCTAAAATTAATTCTAGATAGTTTAAATAACACACCTAATATCAGCGATGAAATCAAAAGACAATTAAAACTACTTATAGATAAATATAAAAACATTGATAAAGGTATCTCCAATGAATTAGCGCAAGCTTTACAACTAATTCAAATTGGACAACCCGAAAATGCAATAGAAGACTTAGTGAAAATCATGGAGCATTTGTTGAAAAAGTACTATAGCAATAACAAAGGATTTCATTCTTATTGCAAAAAAGAAAAGAAAAATGCTTCTCGCCCACATTTACATGACCTTCTAACTTATTGCCAATCAGAAAAGAAAATTAGTGAAATTGAGTATAAGTTCTTTATTGCCATTAAAGAAGTAAGAAATAAAGAAGACCATACTATAGATTTAAAACTTGAAAACTACTTAACAGAATCCGGCATTATTACAGCTATGGGAGCTATTATGAAGATTTCTATGTGGGTATACCCTAACAAGCAAATATCAGAGAACAAAAACAACTAAAATTGAGTCCAATTTATTTCACAATACCTTCTCTTTTATATTGATTATACTATAGAAAGTCAAAGGTTTAATGAATATTTATTTATTTCGCTCCATATCTCTATCATTAGCATTATCACGCAGGTTCTTAAGCTCATTTAACTGTTCTTGTGCCCGTTCCATTTCATGTTGTTCTTTCCCAGTAATAAAACCTTCAAAATAGGTATTTTCAGGTAACTGTGTAGCTACTAACTTCTCCATAAGAGATGGTGCGTTCTTAGCTATCGTATAGCCTGTATTGAACCCTTTTGCATATTTAACATCTTCCTCTTTTTCCATATTAAAAACTATTAGCATTTTTATCTAAATACTCATCAATTGATTGGTTATCATACATAATGATTCTTTTCCCTGGCTTGGAAAATCGTATTGCATTCTCGTCACGTAATTTTTGGAGCGTTGTTTTACTTTTAATACCGAGGCGTATCATTGCCTGTTCTGGAGTGAGCCATTTCTCTTCTTTTTCACCTTGCATAGTATTAATACGGCTTACCACCTCATTAACTAAGGCGTAAAAGGCATCGTCTTCAAGGCAAATCACTTCCATTGGCTAAACACATTAGGTAGATAAAGATATAAAAAGCAGTCTACTTACAACACAATAGAGTACGTATAAAACCACAAATGTTTTAGTATTGTTTTAGTAGGATGGGATAAAAAACAATAGCCCCTCTGAAAGGGGCTATTTTACTAGTAGCGAGAGAGGGAGTTGAACCCTCGACCTCAGGGTTATGAACCTTATAAAATCACAAATAATTGATTATGAGTCATTTAAGATTTATTAAAATAAACCTTATTGATAGTAATGAATGTATTGTAGAAGATCATTTCACTTTCAACAAACTCGCATTAATAGCCACAACCACGGTACTTACAGTCATCAACATAGCTCCTACAGCAGGGCTAAGAATAATACCCCAGTTGTATAATACACCCGCAGCTATTGGCATCGCTATTACATTATATCCTGTTGCCCATATAAGGTTTTGTATCATCTTCCTGTAAGTAGCCTTACCAAACCTGATTAACCCGGTAACGTCTTTTGGGTTACTATTCACTAACACTATCCCGGCTGTTTCTGCTGCAATGTCAGAACCCGAACCAATAGCAATTCCTATATCGGCTTGTGCTAAAGCGGGTGCATCATTTATGCCGTCACCTGTCATAGCTACGAATTCACCTTTGTGCTGTAACTCTTTTATATGCTCTAATTTTTCATGCGGTAAAACTTCTGCAATAAAATCTTCCATATCCAATTTTTCAGCTACGGCTTTAGCTACTTTCTTATTATCACCTGTCAACAACATACTTTTTACACCTTCTCTTTTTAATTCACCAATCGCCTCATATGACTCTTCTCTTATTTCGTCAGCTAATGCTATAGTTCCTACAAGTTCGTTATCAACAAGAATATACACTTGTGTGGTAGCATCATCCTGTTGCTCAGGAATGTTGACATTATGCTCTTTCAAGTAGCCAGGACTAACTACATGCACTTCTCTACCATCATATTTTGCTAATATGCCTTTTCCTATAATAGCTTCAGCATCCTGTACTTTGGGTATAGACAATCCTTTCTCTTTTGCTTTATTCACAATACCTACCGCTATCGGGTGTTCTGAGCTACCCTCTATAGCTGCTGCTAATGCCAATACCTCATCATCAGAATACGAATCTGTATAAGCCTTAAAACGAACAGCCTTAAATTCTCCTATCGTCAAAGTTCCGGTCTTATCAAATACAACAGTGGTCACTTTTCTTGAATTCTCAAACGAGGTTCTATTTTTTATTAAAAGACCATTCTTAGCCGAAATTGTAGTTGAACGTGCTACTACTAAAGGTACTGCAAGACCAAGCGCATGAGGACAGCAAATAATAATTACGGTTACCATACGCTCCATAGAATAGGCAAGATCATGACCGGACAAGTACCATGCAAGGAAAGTAGTAATACCGGAAACAATAGCTATAACTGTCAACCACTTTGCAGCAGTATCTGCCATTAATTGTGTTTTGGATTTGCTCTTTTGCGCATCACTTACCAACTTTATTACCTGAGAAAGATAGGAGTCTTTAGTGTCATGAGACACCTCAACTTGTATAGCTCCATTACCATTAATAGAACCAGCTATTACTTTGTCTCCTTTTTCTTTTAATACAGGTTTTGATTCTCCTGTTAGCATCGATTCGTTAATATGAGAACTACCATCTTTGATAACCCCGTCTGCTGCAATTTTTTCGCCAGGCTTAATCAATATCATATCACCAGGTTGCAGGCTATCCGTTTTCACTTCTTCCGTAGTATCTCCTTTTACTAAATGAGCTTCGGAAGGCATCAGTTTGACCAACATTTCTAATTCCTTAGATGCACCAGCTACTGACTTCATCTCTATCCAGTGCCCTAGCAACATAATGAGAATTAACGTTGCTAGCTCCCAGAAAAAGTCGGAACCTTCAAGTCCAAACACAGTGGCACTGCTATAAATAAATGCTACGGAAATGGCAAAACCTATCAGTGTCATCATTCCCGGATTCTTGCCTTTTAGTTCATTTATGAGGCCTGAAAGGAATGGCCAACCACCATACACAAATATGACAGATGACAAAGCAAAGAGAAGATATTTACTACCGGTAAAAGACCAACTTACCCCCATCCAATGCTGAATCATTGGAGAAAGTAGCATAGTTGGGATAGTCAATACCAATACGATATAAAAGCGCTTTCTAAAATCAGCGATCATGGCATTATGATCATGCCCATAATGTCCGTGTCCGCTATGTTGATGACTGTCATGTTCATCTTTGTGATGCTGGCGATGTTCGTGATGTTTATGTTCCATGATAAATCATTTTAAATATTATTGAATGGTATCTATTATAGAACCACAGCTAAGCATATCAGCTCCATAGTACGGGTTCTTTACTTCCCCTTCAAAACTTATCCAATCAGCCCCATTATTTTTATCTGCCATAGGGCATTGCATCACATAAAGAGATTTTTTGAATGGTGCAAAGTGTCTGGACATTATGATAATCTGCCCTGACAATGGTTTTAGATAACGTCTTAGCTCGCCGATATTTTTTGCATCTTTCATTTGTTCAAGTGCATTTAACGCATTACCACTATGCTGCATCCATACTTTATGTTCCAAGCCATCGAAATTACTCATGTCTGTCTGCTTAATTTGTTTATAAAGGCTTTTAGCAAGTTGTTTGCTTTTATTGAAGTCATCATCTACAAGAGCGTCCTTCAAAAGCTCGTATTGCTGTACAAGTTGGTAAATAGTTGCCTGTTCTAAATCGTTTATACTCTTTTTACCTGCACCTTCTGTAACATTATTATTCATGTCTCCGTGATTATGACTCATTGACATAGCCCCTCCTTCAGGGTTCATCATGCTAGGCTTACCAGCTAATTGTGCTGCAGCATCTACACTAAACGTACCATTGGTGACAATTTCTTCTCCTTCTTCAAGACCTTCTTTTACCACATAACTATCTCCTAACATTGGACCTAGCACTACTTCTCGCATCATAAAATTGTACCCACTTCCTGCAGATTGCTCTTGTACATATACTATTGAACGTTCCCCTGTCCACATGACAGCTGATTTAGGGATAACTAATGTCTCATTCTGCTTTTTAAGTGGCGTTTCGATTATTCCTGTAGCAAACATTTCAGGCTTAAGCTGATTACTCTGATTTGAGACTTGTACTCTTGCACTTGCTACTCGTCTGGCAGGATCAATCACCGGGTCAATAAAATCTACTTTACTTTTAAACACCTTACCTGGTAACGATTGTACAGAAAAATTAACCGCATCACCTTTGTTTATCCACGCAAGGTCTTGTTCGTACACATCAAACAGTACCCATACCGTATTCAAGTTAGCTATTTCAAATAGAGCTTGTCCTCTTTGCACATAATCACCTGTATTTACTCTCTTATTACTTACAATACCCGATACATCTGCAATAACAGGAAATCTCTCTTGTAGCTTTCCAGTACTAAGAATATTGTCAATCTGTTGTTCACTCAATTTCCAGTTTTTCAACTTTTCTCTTGCAGCATTGTAGAGCTCGGGTTGTGTTTCTTTTATTTTGTAGGCTTCTAGAAGTTCATCCTGAGCTGTTACCAATTCTGGGGAATAAACATAAGCTATTGTTTGCCCCGAGGATACGTACTCACCAGTAAAATCAACTAACAACCGTTCCAGTCTACCCGGGATATGTGATACCTGTGAGAATAGCTTTCTTTCGTCAGGCTTTACTTTGCCATTCATTCTTATCTCTTTTACAGGCTTCTGCCTTTTTACAATAGATGTCTGCACATTAGCCAGTTGCATAGCTGTTGGAGTCATACGAACTTCTGAAGACCCAACGTCTGAACCTTCTCTATTCAGAGATACTAGCTCCATACCACATATAGGACATAACCCTGGTTCCGTTTTCCTTATTTGGGGGTGCATGGTGCAGGTCCAAATAGCCAGCTCTGCTTCTTGTGTATTTGTTTCCTGTGCAGGCTTGTTATTACTACCAAAGAATAATCCTCCTAATAGTACACCTATAACCAGTGTGCCTAATGCTATATATATTGTATTTTTATTTATTTTTTTCATTTTACTCTGATTTCGATGTTATATAATCGAGTTGTGCCAACGCTATGTAATAATCCTTTGTCGCCTTTACTTTAGCGATCTTGTATTTCAACAACTGCTGTTCCATACGTAACACTTCTTCATAGTCGTTTCCTGAATTACTGTAGTCTGTAAGCAGCAGATCTGTTACCTGTTTCGTAGTTACTATCTGTTGATCGTAGAGCTTTATTAGTTCGTATGATTTACTCAGTTGATATTCTGTAGTTGCATATTTACTGTTTAGTTCGTTTGTATATGCTTCCTTCTTAGCCGATATAGCATCTTGCATGTATTGTGCTTCTTTTATTGCTGACCTATATTTCCCTCTGAATATGGGGAGGCTCATGCTTACCATTGGCATCAATACATCATTGCCATTATCTGGTATTGTTATATTATTTCGTTGACCAACTATCACATAGTCCATACCAACCCCAAACTTTGGCAATCCCTGTTTCTTTGCTAACCTTTCTTCTGCCTGGGCTGATTGCATTTTAAGGTCTAATGCATTCAAGATGGGGTTTTCATGCAATAAGCTATCCTTACGATAGTTCATGTCAATATTTGGTGGAGGTAAAAAGCCAGTAATATCTACAACTGCTGTATCTGTACGATTAAGTATAGAATTGAACCTTACCAGTAAAGATCTTTGTTCTTGTTGCAACAGTTGTATGTCTGTTGTAGCCATATCTATCATTATATCTGTACGCAATGCATCAGACAGACTTCCTTTGCCATTCTTAAATGCTGTTGTGGCTAACCTTTTATACACTTTTAGTATTTCTATATTTTCTTTTTGTAGTTGTAAGGTCTGCTTATTTTCATATAAGGGATACCATGCTTCTTTCACTTTGTAGTATACTTCATTACGGGCATCTAAGAACTCTTGGTATTTAGCTTCCGCTTGTAAGGTCATCATATCTTTTTTAGCAGCCAATGTTCCAAACCAAGGGAACATCTGTGAAAGACTAAACCTTGCCCTTTGAGGCCCTACTCTGGTTTCAACAGGCATAATAAAATACCCGAAAGACAAAGTAGGGTCAGGCAACGCATTAGAACGAGCAGCCCTTTGCATAGCAGCTTCAAACGCTGCATACTTTGCTTTAATCATAGGGTTGTTTGTAGCAGCCTGTTCTAAATACCGTTCCGGTATTTGTGCTTTAATGTCAAGTTGTACTCCTATTAAAAGCAATACGATTACACTATATATATACCACTTCATTATGATTTCTTTTTAAGTTTTCGTTCTTCCCTGTAGCTATACAAAACAGGAACAATGAAATAACTGACGCATGCGATAATCATACCGCCAAAAGCAGGTATCGCCATGGGCACCATGATGTCAGCACCACGCCCTGTAGATGTAAGTACAGGCAGCAAAGCAATGATAGTTGTTGCAGTAGTCATAATCGCAGGTTTTATTCTTCTCAACCCTGCTTTTGTAACGGCTGCTCTTATTTCTGCTACGGTCTTGGTTGTATTATTCTTGAAACTTTGGTCGAGATAAGTACCCATCAGCACACCGTCATCTGTAGCGATGCCAAAAAGTGCTATAAAACCTACCCATACCGCAACACTCAAGTTCACCGTGCGCATCTGGAAAAGTTCTCGCATATTAGTACCGAAGATGGAGAAATCAACAAACCAGCTTTGACCATATAACCACAACATCAGAAAGGCTCCGCTAAACGCCATAGCTATACCTGTAAATATCATTAGCGATATACTTATAGAGCGAAACTGGAAATACAATATCAAGAATATGATCAGCAACACCAGTGGCACGATAACAGATAGTCTTTTTTCAGCACGAATCTGATTCTCATAACTACCAGAGAACTTATAATTCACTCCTGCAGGTACTACCAGCGCTCCTTCATCAATCTTTTGCTGTATCATTCGCTGCGCATCTTCTACAACATTTACTTCTGCTTGACCGTCTTTTTTATCGAACAACACATAACCTGTAAGAAAAGTTTCTTCACTCTTGATGACCTGCGGACCTCTTACATATTCAATTTCCACAAGGTCACCTAAAGGTATCTGCACTCCTGTTGGAGTAGGTATCAATATCTGCGATAAACTTTCAGGGTCATCTCTCAACTCACGTGGGTAACGCACGCGAATCGGATACCTTTCTCTCCCTTCGACTGTTGAGGTAATTTGCATACCGCCAATGGCAGTTTCAATAGAGCGTTGCACCTCTTCTACACTTAATCCGTAACGAGCTATTGCATTTCTATCAATATCCAAATGCATATAAGGTTTGCCCACAATTCGGTCTGCAAAAACAGCTTCTTTCTTTACCGACGGCACCTGTTTTAGAATCGCTTCTAACTTCAATCCGAAGTCTTCAATAGTGTTTAAATCAGGACCGTATACCTTAATGCCCATAGGAGCACGCATACCTGTTTGTAACATTACTAGCCTAGTTTCAATAGGCTGTAGTTTGGGAGCTGTTGTCATACCGGGAATATGACTAACCTGTGTTATCTCATTCCATATATCGTCAGGTGAATGTATATGGCTACGCCAATTCCTAAAATATTGACCATTTTCATTTTCAATCAACATGGATTGTTTTACACCTTTTTTAATAGCATCTTCGTTACTTAAAGTATCTCCGTTAACTAATACAAACCTACCAGCATCATCTGTCTGATACCGTACACGATGACCTCTGGCATTGATCATATATTCAGGTTTGTAGTTAATGATATTCTCATACATGGATATGGGTGCAGGATCTAAAGCTGACTCTGCCCTCCCCATCTTACCTACAATTTGGTCTACTTCAGGAATATTAGCTACCAGCATATCCAATTGTTGTACTACCTGCTTGTTCTGCTCAATACCCGCATGAGGCATGGATGTTGGCATTAACAAGAAACTACCTTCATCCAACGACGGCATAAACTCCTTACCTATTCCTGGAAATGCATGAGATAACCCTGACCATACTTTTGTTGCTCTGATATTTACATTAACAGCATCGAATCCTTTAGCCACAAAACCAAACATGGTATTAAAACCTACCCATATATTCAGGGCAAAGAACATGAGCACAGCAGGTATCATCAGGAACTTTCGCTTATTCGCAAGACACCAATTCAGAATACGCTCATAATATCTTTCCAGTAGGTAGAAGAACAACAGTATTAGAAAGACAATGCCTGCAACGAAGATATAATTGACTAATAATGACCTTTCTGCCCCTAATGGAATCCAGTACTGAGCCAATATCCATGTTACTGATACTACGGTAATGATGACGGGTAGATTTCGTGTAAAGAAGTTATCCTTATTGCTATATTCAGTTACAAACCAACCTACACCAAAAGCCATAAGTGTTAACCCGGCCCATACATTCACAAAAATGAGTGATAGTAAGCCTACTACTATCAAGATGACATTGAGTGCGTTACTACGCTTACCTTTATCAAGCTTAATACCAAATAACCAGTGTGCAATGGTAGGCAGTATCAACAAAGCAACAACTAGTGACGACAACAGAGCAAAGGTCTTAGTAAATGCCAACGGACGGAAGAGTTTACCTTCAGCCCCCTGCATAGTGAATACAGGTATAAAACTCACAATAGTTGTAGTTACAGCTGTAACTATTGCACTGCTCACCTCAGCAGATGCATTATAAACAGTATCAATCAGCTTTTGTCCTGTGGGCGATTCTTTAATATGCTTAATGACATTCTCAGACAAGACAATACCAAGATCTACCATTGTGCCAATGGCAATAGCAATACCTGACAGGGCTACGATATTAGCATCTACACCGAAATATCGCATGGCTATAAAAACCATCAATACAGCTAATGGCAACAAGCTGGAAATAATAATAGAAGCCCTCAAATTCAATACCATGATGACTACTACAAGAATAGTAATGAGTAACTCTAGCGACAATGCCTCTTCTAACGTACCTAATGTCTCATATATTAATTGTGTACGGTCATAAAAAGGGACAATAGTCAATTGGCTTTCACGTCCGTCAGCAAGTGTTTTCTTTGGCAAGCCCGGAGCTATTTCTTGTATTTTATCTTTTACATTGTTGATTACTTCGAGAGGATTAGCACCATAACGAGTAACTACTACTCCTCCAACTACTTCAGCACCTTCTTTATCCAGCAAACCTCTTCGGGTAGCAGGACCAAGAGTTACGATACCTACATCTTTAATACGTATCGGTACATTATCATGTACATCAACAACCGCCAGTTCTAAGTCTTCTATAGATTTGATGTAACCCAAGCCCCGTACTAAATATTCAGCGCGGTTGATTTCTATTGTTTTGGCACCGACATCTTTATTAGCGTTTTTAACTGCCAGCATTACTTTATGTAGTGGTATATTATAAGCTTTCAATGCATCAGGATTAACATCTACCTGATACTCCTGAACATAACCACCAATTGATGCTACTTCTGATACTCCTTGAGCTCCATTAAGTGCATACTTTACATAGAAATCCTGTACCGTTCTTAGTTCGTGCAAGTCCCAACCTCCAGTTGGGTTCCCATCTTTATCTCTACCTTCTAACGTGTACCAATACACTTGCCCTAATGCCGTTGCATCAGGTCCTAATGAAGGTTGTACGCCATCCGGCAATAAACCTGATGGGAGTGAATTTAGTTTTTCCAGTATGCGAGAACGTGACCAATAGAACTCAATATCCTGGTCAAAAATGATGTAAATACTACTAAACCCAAACATAGAAGAACTACGTATAGACTTTACTCCAGGAATGCCTAGTAAGGAGGTAGTAAGCGGATAGGTTATCTGGTCTTCAATATCTTGTGGAGAACGGCCAGACCATTTAGTAAAAACTATCTGTTGATTTTCACCGATATCAGGTATGGCATCTACAGGCACTGGGTCTGAAGGTAGTACTCCAACTTCCCAACCAAACGGAGCGGTGACTATACCCCATGCTATAAACAATACTAGCACTAATACTGTTACTAGCTTGTTATGTAAAAAGTAATGTATGACTCTATTAAGCATAAACTTATTTTATGAAGCTTAGCGATAATGTTTATCTTTTTAAAACTTCTTGTACACTACCACACCTGTACATAGAGGAACCATAGTATGGATTTGCAATATCTTCTGTTTCACTTAGCCACATAGCTCCTTTACCATCGAAAGCCATTGGGCAGTACGATTTATACAAGGGTTCTGTAGTACCTACAGCCTTTACAAATTCATACATTACTTTAGATAAAGCTTCAAAACTCTCTCTTTGCTTCTCTATATCTTCTGTTATTTCAATAGCCTTAGACAACTCTGTTATACGTGCTTTATACTGACTGTACACCTCTTGTTCTTTATCTGAAAACTGTACCCTATTGTACTGTTCTATATGGCTTGCTAATTGCTTTGCTCTGCTTGATGCATCAGCAGGATTATCGCCAGCTAAGGCTGTTTGCATATGCGTATAAAAGTGAGTGATAGCATCTGTATGCACTTGAAATAATGAGTCGGTCTCTATTTCTGCTTTTAGAACAGGTATTTCTTCATTTGACATATTGTGCTCATGTTCATCATTAGCATTATTATGACCTTTGCGAGAAGTATTGTCGCCGTTGCATGCTATAAGTACGGTTGCGCTAATGAATAACATGACATAAAATAGATTTTTCATAGACGTATTTTAAAATTATAAAATATGATTGTAGAAGCCACAAAAAAGCGACAGACATCACTGTCATACTATAGATTACTATAGTGTTGACAGACTAATGGCTATCGCAAAAAAGTGTTGTATCAAATCAATAGAGACTGCACCCTGATGAAAATAGGATGCTTGTGTATATCTGTATTGGGAGGAGCATGAGGCAGCCCTGTATTAACATTAGAACTATAAAGTGAATGAAGGGTATTATTGAAACTGATATAAGATGTAGGTAAACCTGCTGATGCTATAAGGCTCTTGTTTATGACCAACTTATAGCCTGTATTCTGGTCATCAGATTTTACAAACTTTTGCTCATCTTTACAGCAGCCATTGTCTTCTCCCTTCTTATTCTCCATGCCGCACTTACTGCACCTGTCTTTATCAGAAATATCATCAGATATAGATGCCTGTGCTAACTCTCCCATGCAATAGTGCTCATACATCATGAACCCTGATGAGCTCAGAAAGTAAAAAACAGATAATATGATTACTAATACTTGACGCACGTATACAAATTTAACTTAAATATTCAGATATACCATAATGCTTATTCGCAGCACCTCTTCTTGAATAGTTTTTTCAATAACCTAACGACTTTATGCATAGTCTTCTGCTTCAAACCCTGCTTTTTTAACTAGTTCTATTATATTCTCTTTAGTCAAATGCTCTGTTTTCACTGATAGCACTTTATCTGATGATTGAATGTCAACATCCCATTCTGATACTTCTTTTTCATTGTCTAGAGTCGGGGTTACAGCTCTTACACAACCGTTACAGTTAATGTTAGTTTTAAATTTTAAAGTTTCCATTTGTTCAAATTTTTATGATTAATAATTATGAGTACTTAAGTCTTAAGCTATTTGCTGTTACACTAAGGCTACTTAATGCCATGGCTGCTCCTGCTATCATCGGGTCTAACAAGAAGCCATTTATTGGGAATAAAACACCTGCAGCAATTGGGATACCTATTACATTATAAATAAATGCCCAGAACAGGTTTTGTCTGATAGTAACGACTGTTCTTTTTGAGAGTGCAATTGCCTTAGGTATTGCATTTAAGTCAGACGTAATCAGGGTAATTTTAGCAACGTCAATAGCAATATCGCTACCTTTCCCCATTGCAATACTTACATCTGCTTGTGCCAATGCTTGACTATCATTTATTCCGTCGCCTACCATAGCTACTACTTTACCAACTTTTTGTAAGCCTTTTATATAATCTGCCTTATCTGCGGGCAATACCTCAGCTTTTGTATTGTTGATACCAACCGTCTTTGAAATAACATTAGCTGTTGAAGCGTTATCGCCCGTAAGCATATGCACTTCTATACCAAGATCATGTAGTTGTTTTATTGCTTCTTTTGAGGTCTGTTTTATTTCATCAGCGACAGCTATGACTGAAAGCAGCTTTTTGTTCTTTGCAAAAAGCACAATGGTTTTTGCTTGTTTCTGTAACTCTGCGATTGTAGCCTCCGCATCACTTGAAACAACTACATTGTTATCATCCATTAAAAGCCTGTTACCAACTAAGAATACATTGTTGTTGTATACTGCTTTAACACCTTTACCGGTTATGTCTTCTATTTCTTCAACTTCTGCAGGTGTAACAGATTTATTATTATAGTAATTCACTATTGCATCTGCTATAGGGTGCTTGGAATGCATCTCCATAGCCAGCATTACTTCAGATACATCATTTTCTGATATATTAAACACATCTGTCACACTAGGCTTCCCTTCCGTTATCGTACCTGTTTTGTCTAGCACAACAGTATCTACTTTATAAGCCTGTTCAAGACTTTCAGCATCCTTTATTAGTACGTTTTGATCTGCTCCTTTACCTACCCCAACCATAATTGCTGTAGGTGTTGCCAATCCCAAAGCGCAAGGGCATGCTATTACCAATACAGTAACAGAAGTCAACAATGCATGAGTTAACGCATTCTCACCCCCTAAAATCATCCATGAAGAGAAAGTGAGTATAGATATCAATATAACTGTTGGTACAAATATGCTTGCAATCTTATCAACCAGTTTTTGCACAGGAGCTTTACTGCTTTGTGCATCCTGCACCATCTTTATTATCTGAGCTAGCAAAGTATCAGAACCTACTTTTTCTGCTCCAAAACGGAATACCCCTTTTTGATTAATGGTCCCCGAATAAACCTTATCACCGCTTTTCTTTTCTGCTGCTATAGGCTCTCCTGTTATCATACTTTCATCCACATACGAGCTGCCCGATACTATGACACCATCCACCGCAACTTTCTCACCCGGTTTAACAAGTATGGTATCCCCAACATTTACATCTCCTATTGGCACCTCTTCCTGTCTGCCATGAGCATCTACAACTGTTACAAACTGTGGTTGCAATCCTATTAACCTTTTTATAGCAGTAGATGTATTTGATTTTGCTTTTTCTTCCATCAATTTGCCCAGTAATACAAAAGCTATAATAACTGCCGATGCCTCAAAATAAACATGAGGTTGTAAGCCTTTTGACAACCAGTATTCCGGAAAAAGGGTATTAAAAAGACTAAACACGAATGCAACACCTGTACTTACTGCAACTAGTGTATCCATATTAGCTTTTCTATGACGGGCTTGTTTAAAGGCATTAATAAAAAAATGACGTCCAAAGAAAAACACTACAGGTATTGACAGAAACAGCATTATCCAGTTCGCATGCTTCATATTCATAAAGAACATACCGATAGCAACAAGAGGTACTGAAAAAGTGATTGCACCTATTGTTCTACGTTTTAACAAACTATAATAACTAGCTTCTGCAGCTTCTTTCAGCTCTGTTTCATTCTTTTTGTCTACTATCAATTCATAACCTATAGACTGTATTGTTTCCTGAAATTCAGCAGGGGACGTTTTTGAGGGGATATATTCTACTGAAGCACTTTTGTTAGCGAAATTCACGCTTGAAGAAATAACCCCATCAATAGCATTTAGCATAGACTCTACACTAGATGCACAAGCAGCACAGGTCATTTTCAAAACAGGAAAACTATCTTTTATTGCAACCTCAGAACTATGTAATAATGTTCTATCTGACATAACCATTGTATTTGAATACAAAATTATGCAGACCTATTCTCTAACTTTTACACGATTACGTTTTTAACTTACATAATTCCTACTTCTGTTTTACACCCACTTTATCCAGCTCTTTTCTCGGCTTAGACTGCAAATCTCTAAAGGATTTAGGAGACATACCGGTAACTTTCTTGAATTGTGATGATAAGTGTGCAGGACTACTATAACCTAACTTATACGCAATTTCAGTTAATGACAGCTCGTCATATACAATAAGCTCTTTTGCACGCTCTATTTTTTGATGTATTAAATACTGCTCTATAGTTATACCTTCTGTTTCTGAAAAAAGTCTGCTTAGGTAATTATAATCTTGAGGAACCTTATCTGTGATATACTCACTTATTTTCAAGGCAGGGTACTCTTTATCAGAATGCACTAGGTCTATGATAATATTTTTGACCTTTTCGATCATTCTTGCTCTTCTGTTGTCTATTAGCTCAAAACCTAAATCTTTAAGGTTTGCATCAAGTTGAGTTATTATACTAGCTTCTAAGTCATCTATATTAAGCTCCACTTCACCTAATTGTATTGATGTAGGATAAAGGCCAAGCTTTTCAAGCTCAGCCTTTACTACCATCTTACATCGGTCACAAACCATATTTTTCACATATAGTTTCATCTTACTCTATAATTACTTTTCTGGTAAAAACATCTTTATCCGATTGTAAAATTAAAGTATATATACCAGTTGGTAAGATAGATGAGTTAATAGTCAATTTATTTCCTACCATTTCATTCTGATACATTATTTTGCCCGTCATGTCGGCTATTCTTACCAAAGCACTATTACCACTCCACTCTACATTCAGCACATCTTGTGCAGGTACCGGATATACTATGAGTTTATTCTCCGACGCTATAGATCTAATACTTGTTGGAACATTGCTATTCTCTATTTTTAAAAGTTGTCTCTTATTTCTATTAACCAACCATATTCCATTATCCCAATCTATTCTAACGCCCATAATACCTGCATCAGACTGTATTCTTCCAACTTCTGTTGCAGGAGCACTACTTACATCATAAATAATGATCTCTCCTGTAGCATTATCAGTTACAACAATACGATTGTCTTTATAATCAATACCACATGGAGAAGTTAGCCCACTACTTACCAGAACCTCAACAGTTGCGCCAGTCATTTTTCTATATTTTGCTAGAGGTTCCATTGCTCCGGGATCAGGTGATAACCCACCTGCATCATTCCCACTTGTTGTTTTCATCCTGATGATTCTGTTATTACCACCATCAACGATATATAACCAGTCATTCTGCTTATCCAAAACCATGTGACTAGGCACTCCAACTTTTCGCTTTACCGAAACATCACTATACCTGTATATTTCTCCATCAGCATGATAATCTCCACCTACAACGTGGGGTGTTTTAAAATCATACTTGCAGATATTACCACTATACCCATCAAATACCCAGTATACATTTGCATTATCATGTGCAATACCCATTGCAAATGGGCTTTGGTGTAACATATCTAAATGACTACCTAAAAGTGTAGACGGATCCCAATTACTTTGCTCTAATCGAGCAAAAATTGAAGTATCGGTTGACCATAAAGCAGGACCCATAAATGTTGGAGATTGAGAATTGGTATTTTGTATTTCATGAACTGTAGCAAAATTCCCATTATCGCCAATAGCCATTGCAGATGCTCTTATCATAAAATGCCCAGCATGAGAATCTCTCCTAAACTCTGAACTCTGAGTTGATTTGTTAGCATCGAAGAAGATGGAAACACTACCAGTATTTCCCTCATAGTTTAACACCCACCAGGTATTTGTACCTGGTATAAAATCTAGATCTTGAGGGTTTAAAAGACCATCGGATGCACCTCCTATTACTTTAAAATTATTTGTACCTGTTAGGTATTTATCTATTGCATTTTGTGCATTTGTATAATTAGCTATGCACAATAAGCATAGCATTATCAATAAAGTTTTTCTCATATTGAAAATATTAAGTCATCAATTATTGCAGGACAGAACAGTTGTCATTGCAATTTTAAAAATCATACTGTAGCTGTTAACTATCGTAGTTGCAGCATTTGATGACTAGTATCAAATCAGAAAAACACAATTATCTAAATAAACCTTAGTGGAAATAATTGGTGGAGGATGAAGTTTACTGTAGTGACAAAGCCTATTTACAATAATTCTTTTATCAAAATCCTGATATGGTATTGATGAGGGCGCATCATCTATTACTTTCTTAAACGAATATATGTCTTTGAATACCTGCTTGTGGTCATCAATATCACCTTTAATAACCTTACTGCTACAACACCCATGCTTCTCCCCCTTTTCTCCGCAACAGGAGTCTTTCTCTTTATCATTAAAGAAAGACGCATATTGAAACAGCTCGCCACAGTAATGGAAATGTAGTGTCACACCTGTACTTCCAAAGGCGTAGAAAACAGATATTAATATGACAAGTAATTGCTTCAAGAGATTAAAAACGTATTAACTCAAATATAAGATAAAGTTACTATTCAAAACTAGAACTATAAAATTGTGCTCTAGAGTAACTATAAATAATGAAAATACGATGACGAAGACACAACATTGTAGTACGACTCTGACCAGAAATGTTTTAGTATTGTTTTAGTAGGATGGGATAAAAAAGCAATAGCCCCTCTGAAAGGGGCTATTTTACTAGTAGCGAGAGAGGGAGTTGAACCCTCGACCTCAGGGTTATGAATCCTGCGCTCTAACCACCTGAGCTACCTCGCCAAATAATGTGGTTTTAAAGAGCGGCAAAGGTAAATGAAAACTTTAATTTTTCACAATACTCAACTTATTTTTTACAACATTTGGTATTAATGCCACTTTTCTAGTTTCATAATCAAAACAGACGATGCTAGTAGACGCGTGAGCTATATCCTTCGAAGGGGTCTCTCCTTTTTTCATGATCTTATATAACAGAATAAAACCATACTGACTAACATCCGTCACATAAATAGAAATTTCAAATATATCTCCATAAAAACCTTCAGATTTATATGCTATAGACACATCCGCCATTATCGTACCTACACCGCCAAGGTCTAACTCAGTATAGCCTATACTCTGATAAAATAGTACTCTAGCCTCTTGGATAATGGACAAAATAGAATCATTCCCTACATGCCCCCCATAATTAACATCCGTAATACGAACAGGAACTTCAGCTATAAATAAGGGATTATCCTGTGGAAATTTTATTTTTACACGACTCATGAAATTCTATTTTAGATGAAGATAATTTGTATTGGTCGAAACTACTCAGAACACACCAAAGAACTAAATAATGATACTCCGGATGCTCCTGTCATTTTTATGAAACCTAAAAGTGCTTTACTTTTCCCGGGCAAGCCTCTATATTACCCTGAGTTTACAGACGACCTACATTATGAATGTGAACTTGTAGTAAAAATAGCTAAAAATGGCAAATACATAGCGAACAAGTTTGCCCATAAATATTACAATGAGATATCAGTTGGTATAGATTTCACAGCTAGAGACCTCCAGCAAAAACAAAAAGAAAAAGGACTTCCATGGGAAATAGCAAAAGCTTTTGACGGCTCTGCTGTTGTAGGAGATTTTATTCCTATCGACGAGAACATAGCGATTAATAACTTAGAATTTAGTCTGGATAAAAATGGGGAGCGTGTGCAAAAAGGGAATAGTAAAGAGATGACGTACTCAATAAACCAGATTATAGAGTATGTATCTCAATTCTTCACACTTAATATAGGGGATCTCATCTTTACGGGCACACCTGCAGGTGTAGGAGCTGTAAACCCTAATGACAGATTAGAGGCCTATATACAAAACCAAAAACTGCTGGAATTAGAGATCAAATAGACCATATATGCGTATATATAACCCCAAAAACTGGTTTGGTATACTTTTTCAATTTCACAAATCAGACACTTTAAGAAAGTTATCCATACTTATACTGATAATATCCATATACACTGCGTTACTTTCTTATATAGAGCTTAACTATCTTACAGCTAAAGGGCAAGGCTATTTTTCTAATTTGAACCAACTACATGGCCTATTAGGTTTTGCATTATCCATACTTCTGGTATTTCGTACAAATACTGCTTACGACCGTTGGTGGGAAGGAAGAAAGCAATGGGGTGCCTTGGTTAATACAAGCAGAAACCTCGCAATAAAACTCAACTCCTTACTAGCAGATGACGATACTGATAATAGAAGGTTTTTTAAAAATGCGATACCTCTATATTCCAGTGTATTAAAGGATCATCTTCAATCTGAATATACACGCTACTCACTTGACGAAATAGAACATCCTGAACTAAAAGTTATAGATGGAAGCAGGCATGCTCCTAACCATGTAGCAACTCGCATTAATAACAGGATAAACATGCTACACAAAAATGGGCTAATAACAGGTGAAGAGCTATTATATATCAACAATGACTTTACGGCTCTTACTGATATATGTGGAGCATGTGAACGAATAAAAAACACTCCAATCCCTTACTCTTACAGTGCTTTTATTAAAAAATTTATTTTCATTTATGTAATGACACTCCCTTTAGGCTATGTATTTACATTAAGCTATTTTGTCATTCCTATTGTTGCCATTGTGTTTTATGTAATGGCGAGTATGGAACTCATCGCTGAGGAAATTGAAGACCCGTTTGGTTTTGACGATAATGATCTACCTATGGAAAAAATTGCTCAAAACATTGACAAACACGTGAAAGAGATACTTTAAACTCTATTATATAACATTAGCTTATCAACTAGAACTGGATATGGGTATAATTCTTTTTATATTCGTATTTACAATGACTACCCAATGAAAAAACACATAATATCTTTCAGTTTTATTTTATCTATTTTATGTTCTGTTTCTGTAAATGCACAACAGCGTCCGAGTATCGGTTGTGTTGACAAAGAAGTGCGCTTGCAATCAGAGCAAATAAAACGTCAGTTTAAAGAACAAGGGCTTACTGTATATAAAGATGCAATGGTACAAATGGAGCCTCGTCAACCCTTTTCTATTGCCGTCCAGTTAACCCAAGGGCAACTATACCAATTACTATTTGTAGGGAGTAAAAAAGCATCTAAGATAACTATGGAGCTTTTTGACGGAAAGGACAATCTTATTGATAAGAAAACGCTTACTGAGCCTGAAAAAAATAATTTCATCATTTATTCTTTCGCTCCTCTAAAAAGTGATATATACCTTATTGTTCTCACTCAAAAAATAAAAGGCAAAAAAGTATGTAGCAGCTTTAGCATATTGCAAAACAATGCTACTGCTATGGGGGAAGAATAATTGAAGACAGTTATATAAAAGAATGGGAGTACAAATCGAAGATAGCTGGAAAAAAGAATTATCTGAAGAGTTTGAACAGTCTTACTTTAAGGAGATTGCTAATTTTCTTAGAAAAGAGAAAGCAGCAGGAAAGCTTATCTTCCCTCCCGGAAAACAAATTTTCAACGCCTTTAACACAACAACTATCAATAATGTAAAAGTTGTTATCCTTGGCCAAGACCCCTATCACAATCACGGTCAAGCTCATGGCTTAAGCTTTTCTGTACAGAATGGTGTTGCCATACCTCCATCATTAGTTAATATCTATAAAGAACTCCACGAAGATATAGGTATTGCTATACCTCAACATGGCAACCTTGAAAAATGGGCAAAGCAGGGAGTGCTATTACTTAATGCCTCACTTACCGTAGAAGCGCACAAACCAATGTCTCATAGCAAAATAGGCTGGCATCAATTCACCAATAAAGTAATTCAAATACTGTCAGAACGAAAAGAGCATCTAGTTTTTCTGCTTTGGGGTGGATTTGCCAAAAGCAAGCAACCTCTTATTGATAAAAGTAAACACTTAATACTAACATCTGCACACCCTTCTCCCCTATCTGCCTACAACGGCTTTTTTGGCTGCAAACATTTTAGCAAAACAAATAATTGGCTTAAAGAAAAAGGCTTAGACACAATCGATTGGGAATTGTAATTTTGCCAAGTAATAATGAATACTGCAAAAAAAATACTAGGTCATTTATATTTTATATATGGCATGATATTATTTATAATAACCATGCTTATTGTATTTATACCCATTTGGCTTATCGCTCTTTTACCTGAGCCTAGTAGAGCAAAAAGGTTGCATGAAATATTCAGGCTATGGATGGGTATTTACTTACCTCTTGTAGGCTGCTTTGTAAAAAGATCAGGAAAACAACATTTTAAAAAAGGGGAAAACTATATTGTTATCACCAACCATAATTCCTTGGTAGACATACCCGTATCTTCACCATGGATACCTGGTCCTAACAAAACTCTAGCAAAATCAGAAATGGCAAAAATCCCTGTCTTTGGAATTATCTATAAAGCAGGCTCCATACTTGTTAATAGAAAAAACGAAAAAAGCAGACGTGAAAGCTTTTCTGAAATGGAAAGAACATTAAGCATGGGGATCCATCTTTGCTTGTACCCTGAAGGAACAAGAAATAAAACAGACCAACCGCTACAGCGCTTCTATGATGGCGCATTTATAGCAGCAATAAAAACTCAAAGACCAATTATACCGGGCATCATCTTCAATACTAAAAAGATACTGCCACATCATACAAAGTTTTGGGCATGGCCTATGACTATTAGGTTTGACTTCCTAGAACCCATACCTACCAAGGGGATGACATTAGATGATGTAGGAACCCTTAAACAAAAAGCCTATGTCATTATGGAGCAACATTATATAAACAACCAGTAACTATGAATTTCAATATTATAGGTACAGGAAATATAGCATGGTTCTTTGCAGAAAGACTAACCCAAGCAGGGCATCAATGTATAGGAGTATATGGCAGGAACAAGAACAATGCTAAACAGCTAACCGATTCTATTAATAGTTCTATAATAGAAAACATTTCAGATATAGATGATAGTGCAGACTGTTGCTTTTTAGCAGTTTCAGATAATGCCATAAAGGATATAGCCCATCAACTATCATTTCAACATACGATATTAGTTCATACAGCAGGTTCTGTAAAACGAGAAGTATTAACCTCAGCAGCACCGCACAATGCCGTAATATGGCCAATATACTCCATCAACAAACAGAACATACCTCAACATAAAGATATTCCTATAGCCATAGAGGTTTCAGACGATAAGGTCGATCATATTATATCGGGATTAATAAGCTCAATAACAGACCAGCTTTTTAGTGTGAGTAGTGAACAACGTAGTTGGCTACACTTATCTGCTGTTTTAAGCAATAACTTTACAAACCATCTTTTAGCAATAAGCGAACAGATATGTAAGGAGCAAGAGCTTCCATTCGCTGCACTCTACCCTATAATTCACCAAACTGTTGAACGACTACAAACGCAAAGCCCATATAGTACTCAAACAGGGCCTGCCATTAGAAAAGACATGGGGACAATAAAAAAGCATATGGACATGCTAAGCTCAAATACAAGCTGGCAAAAGGTATATGAATCTATCACTACCTCAATAGATAACTCATATAGCACAGATAAGGAAGATAAGCCTGATAAGTAGTACCTTTGCGCCAAATCGGACCAGAAGAAATGTATAATATAAAATTCAACTTTGAACAAAAGGGTTTAGAGCCAAAAACGGTAGAAAACGTAGAATCAGATATAAGCATATTAGAGGTGGCTCATGAAAATGACATTGAGCTGCATCATAACTGTGGTATGGTTTGCGCTTGTAGCACTTGTCATATATACGTTACCAAAGGTCAAGAACACATTGCTGAATTATCAGACAAAGAGGAAGATTTCATTGACCGTGCAAGAAATCCTAGATTAGACTCAAGATTAGGGTGCCAATGTATATTAAATGAAGGAGGAAGCGGCACTATAGAAGTAACTGTTCCTGACCAGTCTTTAATACATGGGGAATAATAAAAAAAATAATATTTAAATTTAATATATGGCTCATTACGAACCACCAATTAACTGGGGAGATTACGAAGACATAGCCTTGAAACTCTATGAGCGTTTTGGAGATGACTTTGGGGAAAGCAAAATTTACAGAATACGCTTTACAGAACTACTAGACTGGATATTAGAGATCGAAAACTTTGAAGGGAAAAGAGAAGATTCCAATGAAGGGCACTTAGAAATGGTGCAAAGTAGTTGGGTATATGAATGGAGAGACAACCAAGACTAATGAATATACTAGAACTTTTCACTCCAATTAAGACCTTCATTTTTGACGTAGACGGGGTTCTAACCAATAGCGCACTATTGGCTACTGAAGATGGTCATCTATTACGTCAGGTAAATATAAAAGATGGTTATGCACTGCAACTTGCAGTAAAGAAAGGATATAATGTCTGGATCATTTCAGGAGGTAATTCGGAGGCAATAAAAGTACGTTTTCAAAACTTAGGACTAAAAGAAGTACACATTAAGGTAAAAGATAAGAAGGCTTTACTAAAACAACTTGTTGAGAAAAATAACCTTTCTTTAGATACAGCCTTATATATGGGTGATGACATCCCCGATTATGCAGTAATGCAGATGTGCGCGTTACCTACCGCTCCAGCCGATGGATGTACAGAAGTTAAATCCATAGCTAAATACATAAGCCCACTCAGTGGAGGGCAAGGTTGTGTGAGGGATGTTATAGAAAAAGTATTAAAACTTAATGGAGATTGGGACTTACCGAAGTAAGTCCTTTTTATTTTGATTCGTAACTCCCAGTTAGCTTAAATAAAAATCCTGTATCATTCTTAAAAGAAGCCTTTACATTATAGCCCATATCAGCCTCATCCCAGCTTACATTAATTGTCGGTTCCGTATCAGGGGTTATTAGCTGTAAAAACTTTACCTGACCAGCGTTACGTAACCATAGCAACTTATCTGTTTGAGACTCCAAAAGCTCCTTGATCATTTGCATCATACAAACACCTGGCACTACAGGCTGACTAGGGAAATGACCAGTAAAAATATCATGATCTGCATTGAAAAGCACCTTACATGTAAAACTATTTGGTTCTCTTTGCAAGTAGTCAATCTTATAAAAATCGTTCATTAACATGGGCATTAGTTTTTAATCTTAGTAAGCTGTATTGTGAATTTTGCTTTATGATGATCAAAAAATACTGAGTTCGGCATAGAATTCAGGCTATTCTTCTCACCAATTTTTACTGTTGTTACTATATTTTTCTTCCCTATATTTTCTATCCTTAATAACTGATCATCTTTTGACACATAGCAATTGCTTCCCTTTTCTAAACTAAAACAATTATAAAGCTCTTTACCCCTATCTCTCAAAAACTTTTTTTCATGCTCTTTATCCACATTTAAGAAAAGAAGCATTTCCATATCTTTCCTCAAAACATTTATAACCACAGGTTTATCAAGCTTATTGATGATAGCATTTACCTTAAAACTGCCATTACTACCCCATTCAAAATCAAAAAAAGTAATTCCTATCTCATTTTGGAATACTGCACGTACCGTGCCATTTTCACTTTTCTTAAATAATAACAACCCACTAAGATGGTATTTCTTAAAAATTACATTTCCATTAACTAAACATCTGTAAAGTGTTTTTTCATACTCTGGCTTGAACCTTAGCGCAGAAGAATCAGTATCTTTTTGCTGAATCAAGTACTTATATGGGCTATTAGAGCAAGAACTGATGAATAGTACAATTAATGCACTACTTAACTTTAAATAGAGCTTCATTTAATTGTATATTATGCTTAGTATTAAAAAAGCTCATATCTGTAAAATCTCCACCATTTTCTACCATTACCAGCTTTGTCACGTCCAACCCCTTTCTATTCATATACACTTCGATATGATTGAACATCTTCTTCATTGTAGAGGTAGTTGGGGTTAACAATAATAGATAATTCTTGCTATTAGTATAAGCGGCAACTTCAAAATCAGGATTTTCAAATACACTTCCTTGCATGCAGTCTATCATTATTCTGTTTATCGACTGCATCATTTTGCTACTTCTAGCATTTATTTTGCTAGTTTTTTGCTCATCTTTCACCAGCATCTTACCATTGTTAATGATCATTAAATACTGGTATGGCTCAGTATATTCAATCCTTACTTTATCTTGTTTTTGATAATAAAAATCTCCTTTTGACTGTATTTTCTCTTCTAGCAGTGACAAATTTTTTATTTGCTTAAAATCACTTTTTATGCTTTTCAAGCTAGCATTTACAGCTTTCAACTCTATCTGGAAAGAAGAAACATCACTTAGCTTAGTATAGCCTTTGGGCTGTCCTAGAGCAGTAAACGTTATGAAAAATAATATTATGAAGGAGAATCTACGCATAAGCTTTTATACCCAATAAATCGTCAATACGTACAAATGTAAAACCCTTTTGCTTCGCACTAGTTATCAATTCCGTTAAAATTTCAGCTGTAACCTGCATAGAATCATGCAATAGTATAACATCTCCAGCCTTTATATTACCTACGACCCTACTCAATAGCTTATCCGCATTATTTGTTGTGGTATCGTAAGAACGTAAGCTCCAACCTATAGAATGCATTTGGGTAGCTCTAATAGCACGAGCAAGATTGGGATTGGTAATACCATACGGGGGTCTGAAAAGCAATGGCTTTTTACCTATTGTTTCTAAAATAGATTCATTAGCCTTATTGATGTCAGCAGCCATTTTTTTAGACGACTGCCAGTCAAACATAAAACCATGTTCATAACTATGATTACCTACAATATGACCTTCCCTATCAATACGCTTTAGCGTTTCTTTATTATGCTCAATGTTTTTACCAATACAGAAAAAAGCTGCAGGAACACCTTCTTGGGACAATATGTCCAATATAGCATTTGAAGAAGCTACAGGTCCATCATCAAAAGTTAATGCAATTTCTTTCTTGCTAGCATCGCCGCTGTTGAGCGACTTTACAAAATAGTTGTATTGAATATGTACTACACCCATAAAATGGATGCTTAGAAAAAGTATAGAAACTACTAATAACCAGCTCCAATGTAGGCTATCGTACATAAACACACCTATAGCAGTTGAAAAAAATGCTATAAAAAAAATGCTATTTACGATAATGATCGGTCGCAACAGTCTATAGTTTTTCAAAAATAGAACGGAGACGCTCTCTAGTCATTTGCTCTTTCCAGTTCGGACCAAGTGCATTTTCCCACAATGGAGCCATACCAATAGACACGTCTATCATCGTATCAAAGTCCTTATCAGAAAGCCCTTTAGTAACACCAGTGGGTATATCAATATTGTACTTTTTCACCATTTCATGAAACTCTTTCACCCCTTCAGGATAAAACTCTTCTAGATGGTTAAATACGATACAGTTACCAATACCATGCTTAGTTCCTAACAGATAACTAAGGCCATAACTTACAGCATGAGCCACACCTACTTGGGAGTATGCTATGCTCATACCACCGGCATAGGAAGCCATCATTAGTTTTTCATCACTTTCATCCGTCCACTCATCATTTTTAAGAAAAACCTCTCTACATAGCTCTAGTGCCTTCTCTCCATACGATTTACTAAATTCATTGATATAAGTTCCTTCCAAAGACTCGATACAATGTATATAGCAATCCATACCTGTATAGAATCGTTGATTGACCGGTGCGTTCTTTATCAATTCAGGATCTAAAACGATTTGATCGAAAGGAGTAAAATCTGAATTCATACCCAACTTTCGCTCCGGACCAGTGAGCACACAAGTACGCGATACCTCCGCACCTGTACCTGAAAGTGTTGGGATACCTACTTTATAAACAGCCTTATGCTTTACCAGATCCCAACCTTGGTAATCTTGAGCTTTACCTGGGTTGGTCATCATAATAGATACCGCTTTTGCTAGATCCATTGCTGAACCACCACCTATACCTATAATACCTGAAACTTCACCAAACTCGGACTTTAACCTATTGGCTATCTCATCTACATAGCTTGTTTTAGGCTCGTGTGTTACATCAGCCTCTATAATAAGGTCTTTACCTTTTAAAGGAATTCTTGCTTTAAACGCTTCATTACCAGAAAAATGATGGTCTAACAGAAATACCATTGGAGCATCACCTATTCTTTTAGGGGCTAATATATCATCTAATTGCGAAAAGCAGCCCCTACCATACACTACGTAATCAACCATTTTAAAGTTGCGAAAAGTCATTCTTCTTGTCTTTTTGATATTTAACTAAATTCTACTGCCAGCCATTAGCATCCATTAATGCTTCTGCTTTGGCTATATCTTCAGGAGCATCTATTTCCACACCCATATATGGTGTTATTATCATTTTTATGGGTACACCGTTTTCAATAAAGCGTAAACATTCTATTTTCTCTACTCTTTCCAGTGGAGACTGTGGCCACAGTGTAAAGTCTATTAACGCTTTTTTTCTAAATGCATAAACACCAATATGCTCATAATAGTTGATAGCTATATTGGTATCTCTTCTATATGGTATTGGACTTCTTGAGAAATACATAGCATGCATTCGTAGATCGAGCACTACTTTTACATAGTTAGGGTCTTCTATATATTTTTCTTCTTTAAGCTTCTGAACTATAGAACCTACTTGAACGTTTTTACCCATCGGGCCTTCAAAAACTTTCAACAACTTCTCAATAGGTTCCTTTTGTACAAAAGGTTCATCTCCTTGTATATTAACAAACACATCGGCTTCTATATCCATGACAGCTTCTGCAATTCTATCTGTGCCACTTTCATGCTCTTTTTGGCTCATTCTGACCGTACCGCCTATAGATTCTATCTCTTCTTTTATCTTATCACTATCTGTTACAACTATCACTTCTGAAAACAGCCCCATATTTATAGCTGACTCATAAGTACGAGCTATTACTGTTTTCCCCTTTATTTCTGCCAAAAGCTTACTCGGGAAACGTGTAGCATCTAGTCTTGCCGGTATTAACGCAATCGCCTTCATATTATAAAAATATTATTTCTTTTTAAAGAAGCCTATTATTAATGTAACCCAACCTGCTATAAAGAAAAGGCCACCAATAGGTGTTATGATTCCAAAACTTTTAAGTCCAACACTACCATTCATCTTAAGAGCAGTAATTATATATAAAGAGCCTGAAAATAACAGTATACCTATTGTAAATAGTAAACCAGCCAATTTCACCAACCTAAAAGGAAGATATTGATAAGTAATACCTACTACTAATAATGCAAAGCTGTGATAAAACTGATATCTAACACCTGTTTCAAAGGTTTGTAACTGTGCCTCTGTAAGAACTGGTTTTAACGAATGTGCTCCAAATGCGCCTAAAACAACTGCTAACATCGCAAAGATAGCGCCTACAATAAGTGCCGGTCTATACATTTATTCAATATTTCTTCAAAGTTAACAACTGAAATGTTCTTATACTCAAAAATATGATCTGCCTGCTCATATAAGGGTTTTCTTATTTCGTATAAGTTTTTTAGTAAGATATCTATATCTGATACATTCTTAAATAAAGGTCTGTTATTTATATCTTTTTCAAGCCTTTCTTTAAGAATATCTATTGGTGTTTCTAAGTAAATAACACAACCAGAGGCTTTCATGAAAAGCATATTATCTGATGATAACACTACTCCTCCACCTGTCGCCACAACCGTATCTTCTAGAGCATTATCTACAACTTCCTTTAAGGCTTGAGACTCTATCTCTCTAAATTTAGCCTCTCCCTCATCTTCAAATATCTGTGCAATAGTTTTGCCTTTTGTTTCAACAATGTGACCATCTATATCTACAAACCTCCACCTATAGCTCTCTTCTAGAACTTTGCCCCAGTACGACTTACCAGACGCGGGCATTCCTATAAGAAAAACTAAACTCATATTTTACCGTTGATATACTTCCACAACATTAGCAAACCCATATTCGCTGCTATTTCCTTATTCCTTTCTCTATCGTAGTGAAACTTGAACCTTTTTGTCACAACACCTCTTTCCCCTGCTACCGCCATCCAAACAGTACCTATAGGCAACTCGTCTACAGCATCAACACTTTTACTCAATAAGCCTGTAACCGATAAGCAATAATTACTCTGACAACTTTTTTTACCATTTATAGCCATTTCAATAGCCGTTTCTTCACTTATTGCCCCATATTTATCAAGCGTATCGTTAGATACTCCTAATACAGAACTCTTTAAGTCTATCTGATAAGGAATAACACCTCCTTGAAAATACCTACTCGAACCGGGAATTTTAGTGATCAAGTGAGCTATATACCCTCCTGTACAACTTTCTGCAAATGCTGTGGTTTCACCACGTTCCAACAAACTTTTACCTACAATTTCCTCAAGAGATAGATCTTCTGTAGCTAGGGTTATGTCATCAAGTCTTGCCACAAGCTTTTCTTGATAAGTGCCCAGCTCCTGAATAAGTGTTTCTTTATTATTTGACCTACCTGTAAGCCGTAATTTCACCATGCCTGCACTAGGCAGATAAGCAAGCTTAATATACCCTGGCAAACTTTCTTCAATATCTACTATCTTTTCAGCTATAAAACTCTCTCCTTCTCCCGCAGTAATGATCGTTTTATGCTCCAATGCATCAGATTGGTACCGTTCAATAAATCTAGGTATCACTTCTTCCTCCATTATACTCATCATCTCAAACGGAACGCCTGGCATGGAAATAATAACTTTACCATCCTTCTCAAACCACATACCAGGTGCAGTTCCCATACTATTATGCAATACAGTACAGTTATCTGGCACCTCAGCTTGTTTAATGTTTCTTTCCAGAAAAGGCCTATTTCTAATTTCAAATAGATGCTTTACATGTTTTAAAACACCATCATCTACAACAAGCTTAGCTCCAAAGTATTCACTCAAGAATGGTTTAGTTATATCATCTGCTGTCGGACCAAGCCCACCAGTAAGCAGCACAATATCTGCTTTTGTCAACTCAAAATCCAAAGCTTCTCGTATAGAGGTTTTCAAATCTGCCACTGATACTTTTCTAACTAACTCCAATCCTATGCTGTTCAACTTTTGCGCAATCCAAGCGGAATTTGTGTCAATAGTTTGACCTATTAATAGTTCATCGCCAATTGTTATTATAGACGCTTTTATATTGCTCATACTAGCTAAAAAATGGTTGTAGTTGCTGTTTCATTATCTCTGGCATAGCAACAGTTTTTCTTTGTTCTTTATTATAAAAGACCAGCGTTGTAACACCTCGGTTTACTAGCTTACCTTTCTCATTATACATTTCAGTATGGAAATCAACTTTTGAACCTTCAGGCAGTTCTTTTATTATGGTAGTAACTGTAATTAAATCATCATAGAATACTGGTCGTAGATACTCCATAGTCTGCTTTACTACAGGCATCATTATACCTTTTTCTTCTAACTCCTTATAGGCAAGGCCAAGAGCTCTCATAGCATCTGTCCTTCCAACTTCGTAATAAGAGGCATAGTTACCATGATACAAATAGCTCATTTGATCTGTCTCTCCATACCTAACACGTATTTCTGTTTTTGCTGAATACATCTTTACTTTTCTGAATCTCTTATTGTATATACACCATTTGCTTGATTAAGACATGTAATGGTCAAATCGTTGATGCAAACATGTGCAGGAAGTGATGCGCAGTAAAAAGCAGCATCTGCAATATCCTTAGCCATCAATGGTTGTATATCATTATACACTTGATCTGCCTTCTCTTTATCTCCCTTAAATCTAACCAGTGAGAATTCAGTGTCAGCCATACCAGGATTTATCGCAGTTACCTTAATACTATAAGGCAGCAAGTCAATTCTCATGGCTTGGGTCAATGCATCTACCGCATGCTTGGTAGCACAATAGACATTGCCATTTTTATATACAAGCTTTCCAGCAGTTGAACCTATGTTAATTATATGTCCACTTTTTTGTTCCTTCATCAAGGGAACTACTTGGCGCGTAACATACAACAGTCCTTTAACATTAGTGTCTATCATCACATCCCAATCATCAATATCTCCTTCATCAACACCACCTAGACCTGCTGCTAAACCAGCATTATTTACCAATACATCTATTTTTCCTATCGTCTTTTTCAACTCGTCTATTGCTTGCTTTACCTCTTCTCTATTGCGAACATCAAACACAAAAGCACCCACCTTGACACCATAGTCTTTTTCTAAGGTTTCTTTCAAGTTATTTAACCGCTCCTCCCTTCTACCCGTAATACAAACATCGTAACCATTTTTTGCAAATAAAGTAGCTATCGCCTCTCCGAAGCCTGCGGTTGCTCCTGTTACTAATATTGTTTTATTCATACCTTATTAATCTTACAACAAAGATAACACCCTATGTTTGATAAACTATGAAACATAAAAATAGCGAAGCATTAAGGAACACTTCGCTAACATATCAACTACTTATGAATTATCTAATTAATGTTGCATCTCCTTTTACTGTTTGGTCTTTACCAAATCTATCTTGTATGCTCAACAACCAGAAATAAGTGCCTATTTCAGCCTTCTCTCCCTTATAATATCCGTCCCAACCTGCGTTGATCTTATCAGTAGAATATACTAACTCACCCCACCTGTTAAACACTCTAAAATAATTCAGTTTAGAATAACCTACATTTATTGGCCTCAACAAATCATTCAAGCCATCTCCATTGGGAGTAAATCCAGAGGGAACAAATAAAGAAGCCTGATTCACAACCCATACATTTATATCGTCCGTATCTTCACATCCTTCATTACTTTTTATAAACACGGTATAGTTGTATCTTCCTGTATCTGGATAGGCACCTCTTGGATTCCTAATATTTACAAAATTCAAATTATCACCAGGTGTCCATAAATACTGGTCGCCTCCGCTGGCAACAAAGTTTATTGACTCTCCTTTTACTATAATAGTATCATTACCTGCAAAAGGTACAAACTCATCTATGGTTACATTTTGGGTTATAGTATCCATACAACCTCGAATAGTTTTGGATATGAGCTGAACGGGATAAGTACCTCCTACTTGGTAAGCATGCTTAGGATTTGGCAATGTCGAGAAATTGCCATCACCAAAACTCCAGTTCCAATCTGTAATAGGTTTAAATGTAGCATCAGATAAGTCCATAAAATCTATATCAGCTTTAGGACACAACAACCCGTCAAAACTAAAATCTGCTTTAAAACTAGGATATACTTTTACAAAACGAGAAATACTATCAGGACAGGTACTATTCGCATTTACCGTCAGCTTAACAGTATACGTACCCGTATCTGGATAAACAAATATTGGCTGAAATTCGGTAGAAGTAGCACCTGGTACTCCAAAATCCCACAAATAGGAAAAGCCTCCAATGCTCTTATTGAGAAATAAAACTTCCCTGGATTTACACTCTACTATGTAAGTATTTATTTCATCGGATAATTGGGGTATATCCGCTACAACAGCTTTTGAGCAATTTGTTACTTCAAACTGAAATTCCCTTCTTGTTGTATTTATCCTTACCCCGTTCCTCCATTCGTGACAACAAACGGTAACTATAAACCTACCTTGAACATTTGGAGTACCAGTAATCATGCCTGTTACTGGGTTAATCTGCACTACAGGATTCCCTCCCATAGGTCTGGTAGCTGAGAAACCTGCCGTATAACCTGGTGCAAAACTTATAGGAGAAGGCAAGAAAGGACTTGGCAAGGGTTTTGCATCTCTTAATGCACCGCCAGGGTAAGTATCACAAAACTCATATGACAAGGAGTCTCCATCAGTATCTGTAGCCGAATGATCGTATACTAATGGATTATTGATACAAATTATTTGAGGAGGAAAGTTTTTAAATACAGCACTACTGTTACAAGGAGCTTCATCAAAGGGAGGAATGGTACAAAAGTAGGTACCTCCTGTACTATTGGGTGAGTTGATATTCAATATTGAAGCATTTCTACAACACCTTACGTAGACAATCCTGTACCCTTCTGCACTAGGTGCTAAAGTGTATACTTTAGAAAAGGTCACCTTACGCAAGCAAATCGGAGGAGGATTATTAATACACGAGTTCTTAAAATTTGGCGGTACTAAAACTGCTTCTACTCTACCGGTCAAATCATTCTGCCCTATACTATCAATTCCACTGTTAGCAATATTACCACTTAAGTCGAAAATGCCTATATAGGCTGGTACATCTTCTGCTATAGCATTAGCTTGTCCTCTAAGACAATCTTGATAAATAACTAAATTGATCCTATACCTATTGTTACCCAAACACTCATAAGTAAAATCGGCTCCTACCATATGACTTGCTGAGGCTAAATGCGTAACACCTAGCGTAACAAATAATAATAATAGTAACCCCTTCAACCTCATGAAATAATAATTATTGGTAACAATACTCTAAAAAAGCAGATAGGTCTTTATATAGTTCGTCTTCCTTTTCCACCATGCACATGTGCGCGCAGTCTTGGTATAGGCTTACAAAGTTAACGTTTGCAGAGATACAATGTTGCATCGTGTTTTTTGACGGTGTTACCATATCGTCCACACCCATAACCCATTGTATCGGGAAAGCTTTATTCAGCAATATATCCGACCTATCTGAGCGTTTTATCATGGCATTGTAAAAAGCTATCAAACTCTCTGCTTTTATGTTTAATGCCTTATCAATTTGCGCATTTATCAACGCCTCATTATTTACAACAAAGACCTTAGAGAATAAGTTTACCACCATTTGCTTCACAAATATCTCTTTACCTCCTTTTTCAATGATCGCAATAGCCTTTTTCCTATTACTTAGCTTTTCTCCTGTGTCTTGCGACGCCGTAGAATGAACCATTGACATCCCTTGCAATCTATCCTCAAAAAACTCAGCAAAAGCTAATGCTACATATCCTCCCATAGAATGGCCTACAATAACCGCTGTTTCCACATCTTCATTGGCTAAAACATCATAAATACACGTTGCCATAGATTCCATACTAAGCTCACCTAAAGCTGCAATGCTATTTCCTACACCAGGTAAGTCAATAGCTAATAAGGTGTATTTATCTTCTAACTTATCCATAACACCAAACCATATACTTGCATCTTCAGGAAAACCATGTATAAAAAGCACAGCTTGCCCCTTACCTTGCTTATAATATGCTAGGTTATTACAATACTTGGAAGATATCTTGATTAGACTTCTAGACAATATTATTTTCTATTTTTCCTAATGATAGAACCGTATATAAACACCAAGCTTAAAAGAAGCGGAGAAAATTCCAATAATGCCATCTTCTGTATACCTACCACATGTAATAATAGTGACATTATTAACAACCCAATCGCTAGATACGCATACTTGTTTTTACCTCTTTTAGTTTGAAATGCTAACAACAAGTTAGTTGGTAGTGCCCAAAGTATATTATAGTTATACTGACAAGCCTGATGATCTGTTGCCAACCACATCAACAACATGATGCAACCCAATGCACCTGAAACAAACAATAATAAAAAGCTCATAATATTTCCTAAGGTAGACATTGAACCTATAGACAGGCCTAGCATTGTTAAGGATAGTAACCCTATTACTAATATAAATGGCCAGTTCACTCCCACAGGCTCCATTCCACCACCCTTCAAAACCAACTCTGTCTTAGAAGTTATTTTTTCACCATGTACTCTTGCTCCAGCAAGAGCATTTCTCAAATAATCTGGCAGATACATAATCCCCCTATTAGTCATAATACTATCTGTAGGACTACCCAATAGCAGGTTAACACCAAAACGTTCCCAATGCTTACTATAAAAATATTGGTTCATTATATCTCTATAGCTCATTTGCTGACCATCTGGCAACGCATTCCCCCATTCAAAACTATTCCCTAAGGACTCTTCAAAGACATCTCTTAACCTTGTGGCGCAATTATCAAAAAAGAAATCATACTTATAGTACTTATTCTCCTCTCTTGCATTCCAGTTTAAATAAGCGTAGATCTCCTCTTTATCATTATCACCAATATTAAGCACTTGCTCTTCCACACTCCTGTTTGCATATACATACTCCTGTATAAAACCTTGATAGGTATTAATGTTAACGTAGTAAAGCAACTTTCCTCTTACAAATTGAGGTATAAAATCAGGTCCGAAATTAAATGTACCATAGTTATACACGTAATCAATACCATGAGTGCTGTCAATGACACGTATTGCAGCATGACCAAACACTTCCCAAACCTCTCCAAAACCAGGGCCACATGTAAGAAGGCTAACACGTAAACCACTACTTTGTCGCTCTACAATGGAGTCTTGCTGTGCCATCAAAGGCATTGAAAGCAGTAAACAATAAATAACTAAACGTAATCTCATCAACATAATAGCAAAATAACAAAAGGCTGCCTGAATAGGCAGCCTTCAATTGTATTATTTTATAATTATTATCTAAGTGAATTTTCAGCACCACCGTCGAGCATAGCAGATATATATTCTCTATTTAATCTTGCTATGTTCTCTATTGAAATACCCTTAGGGCATTCAGCCTCACATGCGCCAATATTAGTACAGCCACCAAAGCCTTCTTTATCCATTTGTTGTACCATATCCACAACACGGTTTTTACGCTCCGGATCTCCTTGCGGCAACATAGCCAAATGAGATACTTTTGCTGAAGTGAAAAGCATTGCCGAAGCATTAGGACATGCTGCCACACAAGCACCACAACCAATACATGCCGCAGAAGCAAATGCTTCATCCGCCATATGTTTTTCTATAGGCAATGCATTGGCATCAACAGCATTACCTGTATTAACTGAGATATAACCTCCTGCTTGTATAATACGGTCAAGCCCTGTACGGTCAACTACCAAGTCCTTAATTACAGGAAAGCCATCAGCACGGAAAGGCTCAACAACAATGGTATCACCATCCTTATACTCTCTCATGTGCAGCTGACAAGTAGTATTTTTAGACCAAGGACCATGTGCACGGCCATTGATATGCATACTACACATACCACATATACCCTCACGACAATCGTGGTCGAAAGCGATAGGTTCTTTACCTTCAGAAACTAATTGTTCATTCAATACATCAAACATCTCTAAGAAAGACATCTCAGAAGAAATATCCTTAACCTGATGTGTTTCGAAACTACCTTTCTCTTTGTTGTTTCTTTGACGCCATACTTTCAACGTCAAATTCATATTGTAATGTTCCATATTATCTAGAACTTTTTATCCTGTTAATAACTTAATTACTTATAACTACGTTGAGTCGGCTTCACAACTTCATAGTCTAAAGACTCTTTATGTAACTCAAAATTGCTCTCTCCTTTATACTCCCATGCGGCTACATACATATATTCCTCATCGCGACGTAGTGCCTCACCTTCTTCTGTTTGATATTCTTCACGGAAATGACCTCCACAACTTTCATTTCTGTTCAAAGCATCTTGGCACATTAGTTCACCTAGCTCTAGGAAATCAGCAACACGGCCTGCTTTATCCAATTCCGGATTAAACTCATCGTTAGAACCAGGAACAAATACATTGCTCCAGAATTCTTTACGCAGTGCTTTTATTTCTTCTATAGCCTCTTTCAGGTCTTTCTCATTACGGGCCATACCACATTTATTCCACATGATTTTACCTAAACGTTTGTGGAAACTCTCTACACTTTCTTTACCCTTAATGCTCAACAATTTATCAATGCGCTCCTTAACTGACTTTTCAGCTTCTACAAAAGCCTCATGGTCAGTAGAAATAGCTTTGGTACGTATTTCGTTGGCTAGGTAGTTACCTAATGTATAAGGAATAACAAAATAACCATCAGCAAGACCTTGCATTAATGCAGATGCACCAAGGCGGTTAGCACCGTGGTCGCTAAAGTTAGCCTCACCCAATGCATATAGCCCTTCAACTGTCGTCATCAACTCATAGTCTACCCATAGCCCACCCATTGTGTAGTGAACCGCAGGGTAAATACGCATAGGTACCTCGTATGGGTTTTCACCTGTTATCTTTTCATACATTTCGAAAAGATTACCATACTTGGCTTCTACTACACCTTTACCTAATTCTTGTATTTTATCTGCACTAGCGTTATGTAGCCCTAGCTTGTTGGCTTCACTCTTACCATATCTTTCAATAGCTGAAGAGTAATCTAGATATACGGCTTGCTTAGTAGTACCTACCCCATAACCAGCATCACAACGCTCTTTAGCAGCACGGCTAGCAACATCACGTGGTACAAGGTTACCAAATGCAGGATATCTTCTTTCTAAGTAGTAATCTCTTTCTTCTTCAGGAATATCGTTTGCTTTACGATTATCGTCTTTTTTCTTAGGCACCCATATACGACCATCATTTCTTAGAGACTCTGACATAAGAGTCAACTTAGACTGGTGGTCACCACTTACAGGAATACAAGTTGGGTGAATTTGTGTATAACAAGGGTTTCCGAAATAAGCACCTTTTTTGTGTGCCTTCCAAGCAGCAGTTACGTTGCTACCCATTGCATTGGTAGATAGATAGAAAACATTACCATAACCACCAGTACATAATAGCACCGCATGACCGAAGTGACGTTCTAACTCACCAGTAACTAAGTTACGAGCTATAATACCACGCGCCTTACCGTCAACCTTTACTACTTCCAACATCTCATGGCGAGAATATTGAACCACATTACCTAAAGCCACCTGACGCTCTAACCCTTGATAAGCTCCTATCAATAACTGTTGTCCAGTTTGACCAGCTGCATAGAAGGTACGTTGTACCTGTACACCACCAAATGAACGGTTGCTAAGCAAACCACCATACTCACGAGCAAAAGGAACACCTTGTGCTACACACTGATCTATAATATTAGCACTAACCTCTGCCAATCTATGCACGTTACCTTCTCTCGCTCTATAATCACCACCTTTTACAGTATCATAAAATAGACGATAAGTACTATCACCATCATTTTGATAGTTCTTTGCTGCATTTATACCTCCTTGTGCCGCAATAGAGTGTGCACGACGAGGACTATCTTGGAAACAAAATGCTTTTACTTTATACCCCATTTCACCAAGCGAGGCTGCTGCAGATGCACCAGCAAGACCAGTTCCCACAACAATAACCTCTAGGTTACGCTTATTTGCAGGGTTAACTAACTTACAAGTTGATTTATATGTAGTCCATTTAGCATCTAATGGGCCTTGAGGTATTTTTGAATTAAGTGCCATATTCAGAAAAAGAATAATTAATTAATATATTTTAGGATACCCAACCAAAGTAAAATGATAACGGCATCATTATAAATATGAACGGTATAATGATAGAAAAACCTACCCCTACCGTTTTAATTATTTGTTTGTATTTATTAGTAGCTAAGCCTAATGTTTGAAAAGCACTAAAAAATCCATGAACAAGGTGCCAAGCTAATGCAATACAACCCAATATGTAAATAATAACTACAACAGGATTTTGGAAGGCCATATGCATCTTTTCAAAAAGATCTAACTCTCCATTACCTGATATTTGAGAAATCCTGTTAGGCGCCCAGAATGCAGAAGTATGTAATACTAAGAATATAAGCAACAAGCTACCCAATATACCCATAGAGCGGCTATACCACTTACTAGTAGCATTACCTGCACTAACTGCATAACGAGAGCTACGTTTTTTTCTATTCTTCATCCACAACTGCAAGCCTTGTACAATGTGTAGAATCAAGAAGCCAAATAAGCCAACCTCAGCAATATGAATAATCATATTTGTACCCATGAAATGAGCTGCTTCTTCAAAAGCCTCTTTACTAACCCAAATGAGGGAGTTAATATAACAATGGACTACTAGGAATACTACGAGAAAAAGCCCAGTAAGTGCCATTTGAATCTTTTTACCTACCGAGGTGCTGAAATAATTGCTCCAGGACATAAACTTCTACTGAATTTGTGTAATAGAATTGTAATTCCACAAAGATAGCGCTGTAATAATTAAATCACAATCGATTTTTATACACTTATCAACTATGACAGGGTTGTAAGGCAGAACAAGTATAGAAAAAATCAATATTCTAAACGTAGAATACCATTATCTACAAGTTGAAAGAAATGTTGTGGCTGAAAGGTTCGCCAGTTGTCACATTCGAAAAATCTCAAATATTTAGAAATGCTCGATTGTTCAAAATCATATCTTGTATGCTCAGGCATATTAACAGGAACTATCCATCCACCTTCGTCTTTTATATCATCATACCATTCCTCATAATAATCTGCTTCTCCCCCATGATAGTTCATTACATTTTCTGTAACCAACATGTATTTATAGATGCCTTGCGCAATCATTACGTCTATTACAGTTCGCTTTAGCTGCATTACATCATTCTCTACAGCATCATTCCACTCACCAATAAGTTCTATTATGGCAAAATTCAACTCGTAATCGACATACAAAACCTTTATATATAAAGTGCGCGATCCGAACTCATCCCATTGTGGGTGTATATAATAATTGTAAACAGTATTAGAAAATTCAAATTCACTATGCTCCACTCCGTAAAATGGAGACAATTCATCATCTTCCGATGTATATAAATGTCTCCAATTATAATATGGCTCTATCTCGTGCATTTATTATCCCAACTTAGTATTACCATACTTTTCTTGCCACGCAAGAGCACCTCCTGTAACATTCACCAAATTTGTAAAACCAGCTTGTTCTAAAACCATACAAGCTTGCATACTTCTTTTACCTGAACGACAATGAATGATCACCTCTTCTTCCTTTAAGTCTTCAATCTCATCTATCATCATGTTCATTATATTACCTAACGGTATTAGCTGAGCTCCAATATTATATTCATTGTATTCTTCAAGCTCTCTTACATCTAATACGTGTAAATTTTCACCATTATCAACTCTTTGCTTTAACGCTTCTACTGTTATCTCTTTCATTATATTATTTAATTAAATCTTTATCAACTTTTGAGGCTGTTCTGGTTCAAGACCTTCAATTGTAATATGTACAAAGTACATACCCGAATGCAAGCCTCCAATTTGAATTTTACCATCAGACCTCAGCACTCCTCTCATCATTACCCTACCTTGAACATCTACGATCTCATAATGCTTTTCCCTATCGCTATTAACTTTTACCGTAACAATATCAGTAGCGGGATTTGGAGTCAAAGACCAGTTACCACCTTTTGTTTCGCCAGTATTAGCTACAGCCGAAGGGAAAACAGTGCCAAATACCGGCCTTATCATCAATGCTCCAGTGATGTTAGACGACTGCCAAGTATTAAGAACATTATAGTATAAATGATTAGCACCAACCCTATTCACATCCACACCAAAATATAGGCTATCACTACTACTTAATGCAGGTTGTATAGTACCTATGTAAAAAGTTCCCGCAGGTAATGGTACAGGCTTATTAAACTTATATGTCCACATATGGTTCACTACAGAATAAACAGGATTCAAAAAATCTTCTTGAAAAATAAGCTTCTCTGTACCTCCATTAAATGCGATATCACTATAAACTGCCACTGAAAAATACTTATTAGTAGCTAAAGGCAGCTGCCTACCAAAATATATAGATATGCCATTTAGCGTATCAGGTTCGTTTAAATGATATTCGATTGCAGTTTTACCAGGTAATGTCGGAAACTGATTTAAGAAATAGCTTTTCTCAGCAGTACCGTCATCATATGCTAAATAATTATGAAAAATCTGATTATGTACTATAGTATCATTTTCCTTTCTATCATTAGCAGAAACTGATTCTATATAATATTTATTCTCAAAGATAGAAGGATGATTCTTTTGAGGTGCTGCCGGCAAAGTTGTATAGTTTGTAAAAGAAACCGTAGAAGTGTTATTAGCGCTAAGGGCAAGATTGTTACCTGTATTACTAGATAGGTTACTATTAGAAATCACTTCTTTTGCTACAAGGTTGTGATTAACATTATTACCTGTAGTTCCGTTATTACGTATGTAAGCTTCCATGTTTACCGCCCTTTCTGTGTTAGCATCTGCTTTATACTGATGAAAAGGCATAGAGGTATAGTCACTTAAAAATGAAGTAGGCTGAATAGTATATGCTACATCATTTATTGCAGTATCATTAATTCCTCTATTGGCATCTAGTTTTATGTAGTCTACATTCCATACATCATCATTCAATACCATTGTAGCTTTATTCACAAACCTGATCTGAAAACCGTCATGAAAATAATTGGAGTCTGTTACGGGCAATATCACCTGCTTAAATGGTTGCAGAGTATTACCAGGCGTAGACCATACCAAAGTCCATGCATTAGTAGTACGCATAAACAGCATTAGAGAATCCTCGGGTTCAGGGTAAAAGCCATTCCCCTGGGGCTGATAAAAAAAGCTCAAATAAATACTATCAGAAGGTACATGGGTAGATAAGTCTATTCTTTGAGAAGTTAAGCTATCAGCATATTTAGAATTGCTATTAACAGCTTCATATGGCAAACCGAACTGATTAAGTGCATCAAAAGTTGCAACTCCACGACTAATGGGATTAACACACATTGTATTATTAATATACACTTTATTGTCTACCCACTTAGCTTCATCAGGTTTAACACTATAGGTTGTAAAATCTTCAAAAAACGGCAACGAAATGGCAGTGGTTTTTCTTGCCTTTTTATCAGTCTTATCTACAACATCAACTACAGGATTATCTTTTAATGGCAATAGATACTCTTGTGCACACAATTTACCAGTGTGCATAACAAGTAATGTGACAATAAATGCGACAGGAAGCTTTAACATATTTTACTTTTTACCTTTTACAACACATATTCCTAAAATTTATTGTCTATAACCCATCATCGAAGGTTCCTTGTTTTACCCTTATATCAATGATATCGCCTTCTTTAATTCTATTATGTTCTTTAAACTGATTTAGTGCCTTAGGGTATTGATCATAAACTTGAGCCATGGCTGAATCTGTAATAGCACCTTCCCATACTACATGAAAAGCTAAACCATTTGCGCTAAGTACGGCAACAGCTTCCATATATGACATACCTATAGTATTGGGCACATCAAACTCCGTATTACCCAACCCATCACCAATAACCAGATCTATCTTACTTCCAAGTGGAATCATTCTACCTACAGATACAGGCTTCCCTTCATATCTTTGCTCTAAGATTGCTCCTTTTGCTATATCCGGGATGTATGTAGTGTCACCCAAACGTAGTTTGTTGCTTCTCAAAACCATTTCGGCGCTCCTGAAAGAGAGATTTAATAAATTGGGCATTGGAGCAAGTGGTGCTTGGGCTTTATTAACCGTAATAAATATAGTTCTCCCGCGCTTCACTATTGAACCAGTATCCGGTTTTTGAGATAATACAATGTTCGATTTTTTCTTTAACTCAAACACAGAATCCACATCAACGAGAAAACCCTGTTTTTCTATTTCTAATACTGCCGTATTAAGATCGCGACCTATTACGTTAGGTATCTTTACCTCTTCACCATGATTGGTTATGCGGCTTAGGCTTGCAAAAAAGACAATATAAATTGTTGCCATTAATAGAATAATAGCCAACAGGTTGAACAATATTGTCTTCCTATATTTCTTCTGCAATAAAGCCATAACTATACCAACTCAGTTTTCTCCATTAAACAGTCCTCAATAAGTTCCCCATAAAACTCCCTAAGTGTTTTGCCAGAAGCATGTACCTGCTGAGGAACTATACTTGCTTCACTTTGTCCAGGCATTGTATTCACTTCTAAGAAATAAAGCTTATTGGTACCTTTTTGCAGTATATAATCTATACGTACAATACTTCTACAATTCAAATGTCTATATATATATTCAGACTTGTTTTTCAACTGTTCTAAAACATCATCGTCTATGGGAGCTGGCGTTATTTCATTTGTTACCCCAGGTGTATACTTTGCTTCATAATCAAAAAACTCATTCTTACTCACTATCTCTGTTGGTGGTAATGTGTGTAAATGATTACCAATTCTATATACACCGATCGTTACTTCTCGTCCTTCTATATACTCTTCAATTAGCACTTGATTATCTTCCTTAAAAGCATTTTCTATGGCTGGCAACAACTCTTCCACATTTTTAACCTTACTAACACCTAAACTGGAACCACTCTCATTAGGCTTAACAAACATAGGTAGTTTTAGTTTCTCTAGAATATTGCCTACAGAATATGGTTCATTTTTGATTAGATGTACCGAGTTTGCAATATTTACAATATTGAAAGCATCTACTACCTTATTACAATAGCTTTTATTAAATGTTACTGCAGAAACAATAGCATTACAAGAAGTATATGGCAGCCCTATCATATCTAGATAGCCCTGCATGCGCCCATCTTCTCCAGGTGTGCCATGTATAGCTAAGAAAGCTGCATCGAATACAATCTTCTCATTATTAAGCTTAATCGTAAAATCATTTTTATCTACAGACACCTTATCACCTATGGTAGTTTCATACCACCAGTCATTTTTATCTACAATTATCTTATATACATTGTATTTCTCAGCATCCAAGTGCTTTGTAATAGTTTCAGCTGTTTCTAGCGAAATCACAAATTCACCGGAATAACCACCAGCAATTAGTGCAATATTCTTCTTCATTTAATTATAAAAGGTTGTATCCAAAGGTAATAGAAAAAAAATGTAAGAAATAAAGGTTTCGGAAAAATAGCCCGCTCTACTTGTTAAGGTTTTATCAACGTCTTAGCTTCACAGGTATCACAAGCTTCAAGCCCGACCATATATTATCAATAGCGCATACTTTCACATCTACAAGCCCAATACTCAACGCAAATTCCCTTATCAAGTCTTCGCTGATATCAGTATCTACCTTTGAAGCCTTTTTCGGCCATGACACCCATATCATACCGTTCTGAACGATGTCCTTCCTCAATTGAGGTAATAAGCATTCCAATTCAACCCAAGATTTCGAAAAAACATGTATAAAATCCTTTAACTCATTTTCCTCACACTTAATATCTACGGGAAAATTATCAAATAGATCATAATAGTTATCAGGTATGCCAATCAACTTAATATTATGCCCCTCCTTGATACCCAACTTTTTAGCTAAAGGTGTTCCAGAATACCCTGCACTACTCATATAATTAACTTTTAGAATACAAATGCTAAGAAACGTTTCTTATTTTTGCCCCCCAATTATACTATAATATACATAACTAAATAAGCATACTAATGACTGTAGATAAAATAAAGTTTGGAACTGATGGCTGGCGTGCTATAATCGCAAAAGATTATACGACCTATAACGTAGGCCGCGTATCTAAAGCTTTGGCTGATTGGCTTTTACAAAAAAAGGAAACACCTATTGTCGTTCTTGGCCATGACACTAGATTTGGCGGTCCTTTGTTCTGCGAAACAGTAGTAAATGTATTATGTAATAATGGGGTTAAAGTAATAATGGCACAAGGGTTTGTTAGTACTCCTATGTTATCATTTGGTGTATATAAACTAAATGCAGACCAAGGTGTTGTTATAACAGCATCCCACAACCCTCCTACCTATAATGGATTTAAGCTAAAGGGAGCTCATGGTGGACCTTCCAACCCTGAAGATGTTGCTGAAGTTGAGGAGTTGATTCCAGATACTGTCAATATTCCACAATTACCATTACAACATTGGGAAGAAAGTGGTTTATTAGAATACGCAGATCTTGAGGCGCTATATGTAACATACCTTAAAGAGAAGTTTGACTTTGAAGCTTTAAAAAAATCACCTTTCAAACTTGGATATGATGCTATGTATGGTGCAGGTCAAAATGCTGTAAAGCAACTTTTACCTGAAGCCACACTTTTACACTGCGAAAGCAATCCAGGTTTTAACGGACAAGCACCGGAACCTTTAGACAAAAACTTACAAGAATTATCTAAAACCATAGCTACAACTCCTGAACTAAAAATGGGGCTAGCTACTGATGGTGACGCTGACCGTATTGGCCTTTTTGATGAAGATGGGAATTTTGTTGATGCACACCATATCATTTTATTACTAATACATTACCTGCATAAATATAAGGGGCTAAGTGGTAAAGTTGTTGTTGCTTTTTCTGTTACTGATAGAGTCAAAAAGATGTGTGAGTTATACAACTTGCCATACGAAGTGACTAAAATTGGCTTCAAGTACATAAGTAAAATAATGATAGATGAAGATGTACTTGTTGGCGGTGAAGAAAGTGGAGGTATCGCGGTTAAAGGACATATACCTGAAAGAGATGGTATTTATGATGGTTTAATGCTTTACCAGTTCATGGCAGAAACAGGAAAAACTCTTAAAGAGCTTTGCAACGAAGTTTATGATATTGTCGGTCGCTTTGTATACGAAAGAAACGACCTACATATAGACAATGCTGTAAAGGTTTCCATAATCAATAAAGCAATAAACGGCGAGTACACTAAGTTTGGTAAATATACCTTTAACCGAACAGAAGATATTGATGGGATGAAATATCATCTAGACAATGGAGGCTGGATCATGTTGCGTGCTTCTGGTACAGAACCTGTATTACGTGTTTATGCTGAAGGGAACTCTAAAGAAGAAACTTTAGACATCCTTGAAAATGTAAAACAAGAAATACTATAATCTAAAAAAAACATTTCAATAAAAAGGGTCTGTAGCTAGCTACAGACCCTTTTACATATAAATATGACAATCTATTTATTTCATAGATTGAGCATCTTCTAAAAACTTCTTAAGACCGATATCTGTAAGAGGATGCTTTAAAAGACCTAGCATAGGCTCTAAAGGACAAGTACAAACATCAGCACCAACCTCTGCACAACGAACTATATGTAAAGGATTACGAATAGAAGCTGCAAGTACTTCTGTCATATAACCTTGAGCGTTGTATATATCTACTATTTGCTCTATTAAATCAATACCATCCCAGTTACTATCATCAATACGACCGATAAATGGAGAAACAAAAGTAGCGCCCGCTTTTGCCGCTAATATAGCTTGACCTGCAGAAAAAACAAGAGTACAGTTAGTTTTTATGCCATTATCAGTAAACCATTTAATAGCTTTGATACCTTCTTTTATCATCGGCACTTTTACTACTATATTTTCATGAAGAGCAGCAAGCTTCTTACCTTCTTCTACTATTCCATCAAAATCTGTACTTAACACTTCAGCACTTACTGGCCCATCAACGATCTCACAAATCTTTTTGTAGTGAGCAATAATGGCCTCTTCACCACGAATGCCTTCTTTTGCCATCAAACTAGGATTAGTGGTTACACCGTCTAACACTCCTAGGTCATTAGCTTCTTTGATCGTATCCAAGTTAGCTGTATCTATAAAAAATTTCATTTGGGATAAATATTTTGGTCAAAAATAATTTAAAAATCCAATTGAATAAGGGGACAGAAAGATATTGTGGAAAACTCCTAAAAAAAGTCCTGGCAAGTTACTTACATCGCGCCGCTACGACCACCTACCCTTGCTACATTCCTGTCCTGGGGGATTCAGTAGGAGCTGGCCGTATAAGACTTGCCAGGGCGGCAAAGGTAGTAAAATTTAGTTCACAGAACAAAGGATAATCAAAGAAAAACTAAGACTTTGCTAAAGCACCCTTCAAATAGTCAATTACATTCACCTCTATTGGGTCTTGATTGCGTAATTCTGCCAAGTATACTGAAACCCAATCAGTAAGGTGTATCAAATAAAACACACGCTCCCAATAGCTATTACCTTTAGAATAAACCTCTATTATATTCTTGGTGTATTGTTTTATGATCTTTTTATTTATTTCTATTCTCAATTGCACACGCTCATAATCATTCTCATTTCTTAATATCACAACAACTTTATCATCAGCTTCATCCCTCCATCCTACAAGTTCATTATGATTCATCTCTGGAATAACATGATGCCAGCACAAAACCTTGCTATTTTCGTTGAGCTGTTGGCGGAAACGTACTGCTACTCCTTCAAAATCTGCAGAAGTGTATATTATAGGTAATTTACCATGTAATTTCTTTGCCAATGCACGAGCTTTTGTCTGTATACCCTTTAGGTCCGTTTGCATCATTTTAATGGATGACTTTAACTCTTTTTCAAAGTTTCCTTTTATCATCTTAAAATGACTAAGAATATACAATAACTGTGTCATTGAATACCCTAAACAAGAACGAGGAGGCATACCCGCAGGCAATAGTATACAATCAAGGTCCTTCTTCTTAGCCATTTCAGCTACTTTACCACCCGATGTTACGCAAACAATTGTTGCTTTAGCCTTTATAGCCTGTTTCATTGCAGCAAGGGTTTCTTCTGTATTTCCTGAATAAGAAGAAACTATCACCAATGTTTCACTACCAACAAACGACGGTAATGCATATGCCTTATTAACTACAAATGGTACATTTAGCTTATCAAATACAAAGTTTTGTATTATTGAACCTCCAATACCACTACCTCCCAAGCCTGTTAAAACAACATTCGAGAATGTTTTTTTAGCCGTAAGGAAGCGATAATTTTGGCCAATTGCTATTGCCTCTTGTAGCTGAATCGGGAAGTTTTGCACTAGTTGTTTCATAGAAAAACATTTCAATGACCAAACATAAAGAAACTGGAATAAAAGGTGAACTAATTGCTCAAAACTTTTTACAAAAAAAGGGTTATCAAATACTATATACCAATTGGCGAAACGGGCAAAAAGAAATTGACATAATAACTACGATTAATACGTTACTGGTTTTTGTTGAGGTAAAAACCCGGGCAAATTATAATTATGGTTACCCTGAAGAAGCCGTAACACCTAAAAAGCAAACTTTCTTAAAGGCTGCGGCTGAAGCCTTTTTATTAGAAAACCCAAAATATGAGGAAGTCAGATTCGATATCATAAGCATCTTATTAGAAAAGGATACAGTTAAAGAAATAAAACATATAGAAGATGCTTTCTTCTAGTCAAGAATTGTACCTATCTTTTACAAGAATATTTTTTGAACTGAATAAATGGAGTTACACGCACACGTCATAATTATTATACTTAGTAGTATTGTGATACTTAGCTACTTCTTTACCCTTATAAGTAATAAAACCAATATCCCTTCGGTTCTTTTGCTTATATCAACAGGTATTGGTATTAAGTATCTATCAGCACACTATGGCTACGTAGAAAAGGATGTAGATGTGCTTGTAAAAACACTTGGGGCAATTGGGCTAATAATGATCATACTTGAAGCTGCTTTGGATCTTGATGTTCATAAAAAGAAAATAACACTCGTAAGAAACTCTTTCCTTTCTGCTTTATTTATTTTTCTAGCGTCTGCTCTTGCTATTGCATATTTATTGCAAAGCTGGCTATACGAGCCCTTTATGACAGCTTTCGTTTATGCCATACCAATGAGTATTATCAGTAGTGCAATAGTAATTCCTAGCACAAACAATCTACCCCATGAGAAAAAGGAATTCATCATATATGAATCTTCTTTTTCAGACATTTTAGGCATCATGGTTTTCAATTATTTTTTGATGGACAATGTGCTTAGTTTCAGTTCTAGTTTAGCATTTCTTGGCAGAGTAGGTCTTGCAATAGCTGTATCTATTCTAGCTTCTGTACTTCTTGTTTACCTTTTATCAAAAATGGAACATAGCTTAAAATACTTTTTAGTGTTTGCTATACTTTCCATAGTTTATGCATCGGGCGAACTTATTCATTTACCAGCCCTACTTATAGTACTTGTATTTGGTCTTGTCTTAAACAACAGCCCTAAAATTGTAATAAAGAGATATAGTCACAAGGTTCCCTTGAGAAAACTTATTGGTGTAATAGACTTCATGAAATCTATTACTGCTGAAACATCTTTTTTAATAAGAACCTTTTTCTTCATTTTATTTGGCTACACCATAAACTTAAGAGTGCTTATAGAGCCTGACGTTGTTTTCATAGGCAGTATTATTGTAGCCATATTGTTGTTTATTCGCTTTTTATACCTAAGGTTGATTTTGAAAACTAACCTTTTCCCTGAGATTTTCTTAATGCCGAGAGGTCTTGTTACAATACTATTGTTTTACAGTATCCCAGCATCAAAGAAACTAAGCACTTTCAACGTAGGTATCTTATTCTATGTTGTTGTACTTACGAGTATAATAATGGCAATAGGTCTTATTTTTTATAAAAAAGAAGACAAAGCCCGATACCTCAAAACTACCGAGGAAAATGCTATATAATTAATCGTACACCACCGAGATCCTCTACCCTATGACTGAAGCGATCACTAGGCGAACTGATGAACATAAAGTTGTGCGGGATCTTCCAATCCTCACTCAGTCGATTAATTAACTCAGGCCCAAACTCGCCCTTTATCTGAATGAACTCTATTTTTATTTCAGGATAAGCTCTATCTAATACTTCAAAGTCTTGCAAAAAGCCTTCAGATATTTTCTTCTCTTCATTTACAACTGTTACTATCTTAAGCCTTCTTGTGATCTCATTTTGCTGCACATAAATCATCACCTTATTAAGGATAGAGATATCATCACCTTTAGTAAAGTATACAAACTCCTGACCTGATAATTTCCTTATGGCTCTTTTTAGTCCTACTCTACTCCTATGTGCTAGCTTTTGTAAAGAATCGAAGAAACTATTGGCTAATACCAGCATATATTGCAACAACTCATTACGGCGAAGGAACAAATATATGATCACCATAGCCGGAACAAAATAATTAAGGAAGAATACCAAATACTCTGAGTGCATTGTAATATTACCATATATAGCTATTACCAATGCCAGTACTGCTACTGCAACCATAACGGGATGTGCATATTCAGGACGAGGTAATCTTGCTCTTTTTATCTTTAATAAGAAGTTACCATAACCGAAATACACCATTACCAATAAAAAAGATATTGTGTATACGCCTGCAAGCACGCCTAGGTCACCTCTACTAATAAACAATACAGAAAGGCACAATAGGAAGAAAATAACCAAAATCAACCAAGGGCTACCCTTTTTAGTCTCTTTTAGCAATACCTGTGGCAATACTCTATCCAAAGTCATCCTTTTTATCAAACCACTAACACCCACATAAGAAGTAAGCACAGCACCACTTAATACCAAAACGGCATCAATTGAAATAATTTTCGATAAAATACCACCCATAGCGTCACCACCGGCAACAGTACCTAAGTGAGATAATAATGCTTCTTTATGACCATCTACTTCTCCTATAGGCAATATAGAAATAGCAACCAGAGCCATTAACGGATTAATTACAGATACTGAGATCCACATGTTCCTCAATGTTTTCGGGAATACACCTTTATCTTGCTCCTCAACAAAGTTTGCAGAACTCTCAAATCCAGAAATACCCAACATAGCTGTACTAAAACCAAACACTAAGGCCATAGTGATACTACCTCCTTTTACAGGCAATTTAAAGTTGGCAGCTGCTATATCAAAACCATGTGTGGCTACAAACCAAACTCCGGCAATTATCAATAAAGCCATTGTAGCAAGGTGGGTAATAAATATTATAATAGCGACTATAGAAGATTCTGAAATACCCAATATGGTTAAGAATAAAAAGAGGCCTAACAGAATTATAGTAGCCAAGGTAACATCAATACTATGCACCATACTATGCAGATAATGCATCCCTTCACTCGCTGATATCACAGCTGTTGCCATGTAAGACAGTATCGTCAAACATGCCGCAACAGACGCATTACTTTTACTTGTCGTATTTAGTAATACATTATAAGCACCACCATTCAGCGGCAAGGCTCCTACAACTTCTCCATATATCTTTCTAAACAAGAACAAAACGGCAGCCACCATTAATAGGGATATCCAAGCATACTGACCTGCATACAAAATAGTTAGTGCCGATACATATAAACAAGATGACGTAATATCGTTTCCACAAATCGCAGTTGCTGCCAGCTGCTTTAACTTCTTGGGATGACTCATATTTTCTACAGTTAAACTATTAGCTATTAATCTTATAGGTCAATACTAATTTAGTTTGTAAATGTCTGAATAAATTAGTGGATAATAAAAAGGTTATGTCTAAATATTCTGTGTATTAATCCTTTTTATCTGTTTTTACATTAAAAGGAGGTGGTACATAATCATCAGGAAGGTAATCTGACGGTATGGTTGTTGCATTCCCATCTCTCAATGTTTGATAATGTGGAGACATTATTTCTACTCCAGCTTCATTAAACTTATCTTGAATATTCTGATGTAATGATGAATAAATTACTGCTTGCTTGCCTGGTTGTTTTGTATAGGCATTAATTTGATAACTGACATAGTAATCATCTAAACTTGTTTGCAGTACAAAAGGTTTTGGGTACTGCTGAATCAGTTCTGTATCAGCTGCAGCATTTATTAATAGCTCATGAACTTTACGCCATGGCACATCGTACCCAATTGTAACTGTTGAGTGAACGATCAATCCATACCTTTTAGATGCAGACGTATAGTTGATCGTATGGCTATTCATTACTGTAGAGTTCGGTATTGTAATATCTTCATTTTTTATTGTGCGTACACGTGTTACCAATAGTGTTTTCTCTATGATATCACCCATCACTTCTCCTATCTTAACTCTATCTCCTATTTTAAAAGCTCTCATATAAGTTAACACTAAGCCTGCTACAATATTTGATAGCGAACCTGAAGAGCCGAAAGTAAATAATACACCTAAAAAGACGGAGACTCCCTGAAACGCCGGGGAATCAGAACCTGGCAAATAAGGGAACATCACTATTATCATGAATGCGAAAAGCAATATCCTTATTATTTGATATGTAGGAGTAGCCCAATCAGGATAAAAACCAGGTAGGTTAAGCGCACCTGAACGTACCTCATCTCGTAAAAACTTAACCCCCTTATTTACATATCTAAATACAATCCATATAACTATTACTGTAAACAAATCAGGCAAGTAATTCCAAATGCCTGAAAATATTTTCTTCAGTGGATCTAATACATAACCGAATAGCGTACCAGCAACATTTTTCGTCCACGGAAAAATGGAGAATAGCACTGGTAACATTAAATAAATGAGTATTGCAATAACTAGCCATCTAATAGCATTAATGGCGAATTTCATCGCACCTATTTGGCTTTGCGCGGTAAACAACTCATAATTTCTGATTCTCACACCTTTCACCCATGTATGTCTCCCCTTATAGATCTTGAGTAGTACCCACTTATAAAACTTATTGATATACTTGATCAAGACTACAACAAAGATGACTACCAAAATGGCCAACCCTATTTCCTTTAGTAAGGTTTGTACACTGGTTGCTTTTCTATGTGCCTTAACTGACTTTATAATTGCCTCACGATACTTATTAGCTAAACCTACTGTACTCTCCCCCATCCACAAAGCATCCCTATCAGTTATGCTTAGTACTATCACATCATTATATAATAAGTCTACTGTTTGTTCTGATTCATATACTTTCAAAGAATCAATATTGAACAACACGTCATCTTCAAGCTCTTTAATTCGTTCTTCTACATTATGAGCTCTTGCCTGCGGACTGAACGGCCCCAACTTTGCATATACATAGCATATCGTATCAGTGAATGGGGATATAGGAAAACCCGTAACAAACTGTTTTAATGAGTCTATACGTCTTATCTTTTGAGCTAAGGCATCTTTTTCTGCTTGTTTTATAGCCTCTAGCTCATTTAGCAATTCTTGCTTTTTTAGATTATCCGTTGTTTTCAAAGAGCTCAACTCACTTTCTAAAGCAGCTCTCTTAAGAGAGTCCGCTATTTTAATTGAATCTAACCTTTGTAAATACTTGGTATTAGCAATTAAAGCTTCATTTTTTAATGAATCACTTTCTTTTGCCGTACTATCTTCTTGAGCAAAAACGCCAGACGCGCTATATAATACAGTAATAAATAGCAGTATAAACCTGATCAAAACCTTCATTGTAATACCGTTTAGTTAATTCATCAACTTCTTTGACACCTTGCCTATAGTCAAACCTTGTACTATTATGGAGAAGATAACAACTATATATGTAATTGTTACAAACTCATTCCTATACATTTCACTAGGCAAGGATAATGCCAAAGCCACCGAGATACCTCCTCTTAGTCCTCCCCAGGTCAATATTGCTATGGCATTCTTCTCAAATTTCATTCTCAACTTAAGTAACATTATAGGAAAAGCAACAGAAACCCATCTTGCAAAAAGCACAACAACAATAACAATACCTCCGATCAGTAATATAGTAGCATTAACCTTAATAACTAAAACCTCAAACCCTATAAGCAAGAATAAGATAGTATTTAATATATCGTCAATCAACTCCCAAAACTTACCTAGGTAATCTCTTGTAACGTCAGACATTGCCAAAGCCTTACCCTTATTACCTGTAATAATACCTGCTACTACCATTGCTAAAGGACCAGATACATGTAGCGTATGTGCTAAAGAATAGCCCCCCATCACTATTGCAATTGTAATTAGCACCTCTACCTGATAACTATCTATGGACCGTAGCAACCAAAAACCAACATACCCCAGTAGAAGACCATACAATAATCCTCCTCCTGTCTCTATCAGAAATAATTCTACAATATCACCTGTAGAAACAGCTCCTGCTGAAGGACTGGCAAGTTGGTATATTGCTAAAAAAACAACAACAGCCATGCCGTCATTAAATAAAGACTCTCCCGATATCTTTAACTCCATAGACTTGGCAATACCCGCTTTCTTTAATATACCCAATACTGCTATAGGATCGGTTGGGGATATTAGTGCTCCGAACAACAAGCAGTATAAAAAGTCTATAGGATTATTAAATGCTATAAAAAGATAATAAACTATTGCCCCTATTATAAATGTGGAAATAAGTATACCTATACTAGCCAATATAATGACAGGAGCTAGTTCTTTTTTAAGATCAGCTAAGTTGATATGTATAGCTCCTGCGAACAGCAGAAAACTAAGCATCATATTCATCAATAGCTCATGGAAATCTATAGAATGAATAATGCTGATAAGGTTATTGGATATTGATGGTGTATAATGCCCTATCGTCACTAGCAATACTGAAAACGCTAAGGATAACACCATGATGCCAATGGTAACAGGCAACTTAATGAAACGAAAATTTATATATGCAAAAACTGCAGATATAGAGATTATGATTGTAATGATGGTATAGAACTGCATATAAGCAAAAATACAGCTACCTGTCTATAAGTAGCTGTAGTAAAAGTAATGAATTGATATTTATCTAGGAATATTGTACCTGATACCAACAAACCCTCTAGTACCTTGTAAAGAGGCATAGTTATAAGTAGGGTCAAAAGTGTAGCCATTAGGATTACCCACAGGGTCAGCCACATTTTTATCAAATGGATCAAAAGGTCTTATTATAGGATCCTTAGGAATAAAGTTAAATAGGTTCTTTACCCCACCATAAAATTCGAACCCTTTACGCATCTTTTTTGTCACTTGTATATTAGCTATACAATAAAGGGGCGAGTATTCAGGTCTATAATCATTAGGCAATATTGGCAGTCGCATCGGGCCTGTCCATTTACCTGTAAAGTCTATAACTACCCTTTGTTTAGGTATAGTATAAGTAACTACTAAATTGCCCGACCATTCAGGTGCATACATCTGTCTTGTTTTCACCAAATTCCCCATCCCATCATCTTCCTTTTGGTAAACATTCATATAAGTGACCCCTGCACTCAATTTCAGGGGAATGTTTAAAGTAACATCCGTATTAACCGACACACCTTGAGACACAGCGTGACCTTTAAGATTATCATAAATAATCTTATTAGGATCTGTATCAAAATCACCATTTATCTTATTGGTGAAATAAGAATAGAAACCAGTTACATCAATACCTACAAAAAATGCATCAGCCGGTATCTTGAGTACATAGTTCAAATTACTATTATAAGAACGTTCCGGTCTTAATGCTTCAGCTATTACAACATCCCTAGCGCCAGTTAAGGCAGCATGATCTTCTGTAAATAAATTCACTACCCTATATCCTGTACCAAAACTTGCTCTAAGTACATTATTCTTATTAGGTGTTAATTTATAGGCTAGTCTGGGAGAATGAACACTACCATGGTATTTATCATAGTCGTACCTATATCCTATTAAAACTTTTTGTTTGGTATCAAGCGTCCATTCATCCTGTATATATGCACCGGGCAACGGTGTTACAGCTGGCATATTTTGAGGAGACAAACTATCTGATGTTGCAGTTGCAGGCGTATTATCATCATATACAGTTCTTCTGTACGATGCTCCTAACAACAAATTATGCCTAGTACCTACCTTTTTATCCCAATATACTTGAGCAAAAAACACTTGCTGGTTAGCCATGTATGGTGTAGTTCCATAATAAGAATTTTGATCATGCCAGTTATAAGACAACTGCGTTATCACCTTCTCTTTTATAGGCAACTCATACATGCCTATCACCTCCCAGCGACTGGTATAGATACTTTCTCCATATACACTATCTGTACCTCTAAAACTACGATCCCAATTCATTTGTCCTCCCCATCTATCCTCATAAACATATCTACCTGCGATACTGGCTATACGGTCACTCTTTCTTTCTATATTCACCTTATTAAATACCGATATTCTATTTTGTAGGGTAACATCCGTAAAGCCGTCGCCGTTTTTGTCGTAGGGTGTGCTATAGTTGAAATAGTTTACCCCTAGCATATTTTGCAGCTTTCCCAGTTTGTATTTTGCAGAGATGTCAGCATTATACTCCTCCCATGATGTAGCCATTAAGTCTATACTGAACAATGGTGCTTTGGAAGGCTTTTTAGTAATCACATTAATAACACCTCCCATAGCTTCTGAGCCATAAAGTGATGAAGCCGGGCCTTTTACTACTTCAATTCTATCAACGATACTATTGGGTATACCACTCAAGCCATATACCGTAGATAGTCCACTAACTATTGGCATGCCATCTATCAATATCATCGTATATGGTCCTTCCATACCATTAATATGAATATCTCCTGTATTACAAATATTACAGCTTATCTGAGGTTGTACTCCGTTGATCATCCCAACTGCTTCAAACAAACTTGGTGTAGGGTTTTTTCTAAAATATTTCTGAGTAATGACCTCTACAGGGATAGGGCTATCCATTCTACTCATCTCCTTCATAGTACCTGTGACCACAACTTCATTAAGCGCGCCTGTTTTAGACCGTAGATTAACCGAATAATACTTTCTACCTGTAAGTGTAATAGTATCAGACACGAAGCCCACAGAGCTGACTATTATGCTTCCTTGCTTTTCTTCCTCAGCTATTACTAAGCTAAAGCTGCCATTTTCATCCGTTTGTGTACCTATAGCAGTCCCTTTCAACACAATCGTACTATAAGGCAAAGGCTCTTTATTGTGCTTATTAAGCACAACACCTTTAACCTCTACAGTTTGTGCAGAAAGCGAGATACAGCCAAATGTAAAAATGACCGACCATAAAATTTTACTGAATAGATTTATCTTCCCTACCATTTCAGGGCAAAGATACTTTATTTTTAGACTAATCTAAAAATAATATTCACATACTCTTAAACTGCCATTAAACTACACCCTCTTAAGGCTGTATTATCAAGTCGTCCTAAAACCTCAAAACTGCCATCAGCATATACTTTACCGATATCTTCTGTTTCAATAAAACTGCAGGAATATAGGTTAGCCAGATCAATAATATTTAAAATGCCAACACCATCTGTATGATTAACTAAAGGGTCGTTGATGTCCCTTACTAACACCTTCATTGTTTTAGAAGGCTTGTATATCCCATTTCCTTTTGAGTATGCCTGTGATAATAACTCTGTCATACCATACTCAGAATGTACGGAATCTATTCCCCAGCTTGTGGTAAGCTGCTGGTGCACTTCTTCTCTCGTCAGCTCTTTCCCCCTTCCCTTCATGCCTCCCGTTTCTATAACAATTACATTATCCATATGGAATGGATATGTTGTAGCAAAATCAAGTAAAGCGAAGGTGACACCAAAAAGGATAACCTTCTTTCGTTCTTTAGCCAGCTGTTGCAAAATAGAAGCTAGCTTTTCATATTCGTTCAGATAAAACCCACCCTCTTCTTGATTACTACTTTGCATTAACATATTGACCATGTATACCAATGACGAATTCCCTCGTTCTAAATACGATGGCAGCAATGCTAGAAAAACGTATTCTTTAGGGTCTCCAAAGAAGTAGGTAAAGCCTTTTAAAGAAGACGCATTATAAATATCAGTATTTGATATAAAATGTTTGCTTTTCAAGGCTTGATTAGTAGTGCCGCTACTTTCAAAAACTCGTACAAAATTATTATACCCTTCTAAACAAACATGATGTGTTTTGAAAAACGAAATAGGCAAAAACGGTACATCCTCGATCTTAGACACTTTAGCATTTACTAGATCTGTATAGTCTCCGTAAAGCTTATTCTTACTAATTTGAAGATTATACACTTGCAAGGCAATTTCATCGAAGTTATCCTCGTTTATACTATTGATATAGTCATAGACAGATATGTCATTTATATTTAGCACATTCGTTAACTTTGGTAAATATGAGAACAAAACTATTTCTACTTGCAATATTAACAATTGGTGTTGTAGCATGTAAGAAAACACCAAAATATTCTAGCGTTCCAAGAATAAACTACAGAGGAATTACAACTAATACAGTAACCTCCGGTAGTAGTGCTGATTTTGTTCAAATATCATTTAACTATACTGACGGAGAAGGCGACTTTGGTTATGACCAGCAAGGCAGTAACTACGATATCTACTTTTTAGACCGTAGATTTAAGGATACTGCTGATTTTAGTGGTTTATATTTACCCAATAATTTCAGAAAGGAAATACAATCCCGAGACCTAGAAAACGGCATATCAGGAATCATTACATTCCAGTTAGACGCAAACCGCTTTTTAGTCAAAAGACCTAATCGCCCCAACGGAGACACAACCAGTTTTGAAGTATATATAAAAGATCTGGCAGGTAATGAGAGCAATAGAATTACCACAGATGAAGTTTATATTTTGCCTTAATTAGTAAATTGCCGTTTTACTATGTCTTACTTTTATGTATCCATTTTTCTTAAAATTTGAATACATGAAACTTAAATTTGTTACTACTCTCTTCTTAGCAAGCTTTATTACGTTACAAGCTAATGCTCAAGGATGTTCCGATGCAGGCTTTTGTACAGCAGGAGCGTTAAAAGGTACTAACTCCAACAACCAAAGCAGTATCGCTTTGTCTACAGCTATTAGTAGTGGGGAAAATGGCACTAACATCATAACACCTCAACTAGAGCTAAAAGCTCCTATGGGCACAAAAGGATATATAGAAGGTAAGCTACCCATAAACATAGCTTCAGGAGAAGCTGGCAGCCATACAGGAATAGGAGACTTGATAGTTACCTACACCAGACCTCTTGCTAAAAAATTTGCGTTAAATGGAACTGTAGGTACTAGAGTAAGTTTTGGGGATGCAACTGCAACTGACAATAATCAACCTCTGCCGATGCCCTATCAAAGCAATTTGGGGACTACAGACTTAATTGTAGGAGTAAGTGCAAAATGGGGAAAATATATCTCGACTGCTATAGGGTATCAGCAACCGCTTATACAATACAACAATAATCAATACAGCCTTAGCTCATCTACCTATAATACCTATTTCGAATCTGCCAACTTAGAAAGAAGTGGAGATATATTATTTAGAGTACAAGGACATTACGACTGGGAAAAGCTTGGTATCTCAGCAGGACCATTATTTATATATCACCTTGCTAACGACAAGATCACTTATGCAAGCGGAGTTAATTCTTCTGTTGCAGGCAGTCAAGGCTTAACCATAAATATTACAGGTAATATCTATTATAAAATTAGAAACTGGCAGGTGGATATATCCGCAGGGTCTCCCGTACAAGTAAGAACAGCTAGACCAGACGGTTTAACAAAATCTTGGACCGTCATACCAAGATTAACTTATAATTTTCACAAGGAAATTAAAAAACAATAAATATATGCAGATTGCCACATAGCATTTGTTTAATCGTCTACTTGTGTCTATTTTGTATGTATTGAAGGAGGAATAAAGACTTGAAGAATACTTTATGTGTACCGTAACATATCTACCGTATAAAGATAAGATCTACATTACTGCAAACCGTGATGAGGAGATAACTAGACCTAGGGCACTCAACCCTATTGTAGCTGAACTGGCGTCTGGTAAAATACTATATCCTAAAGACGTTAAAAAAGGAGGCACTTGGATAAGCATACACGATAATGGGAATGCAATGGTATTGATGAATGGCGCTTTTATACCACACATTTCAAAACCCAACTATCGCAAAAGTAGAGGCTTGATTTTTTTAGAAATATTTGATTCTGAAAACCCTGTAAACAAATTTAATGAGGTAGATCTTGACGATATTGAACCATTCACCTTAATTGTATGGTTGAACCACAACAACACTTTATGGCGATTGACATGGGATGAGTATGAAAAATCAATCGAATCCTTAAAGGCTGATGTACCTCATATCTGGTCTTCTGTCACTCTCTATGATGACGAAATGATAGCTCAAAGACAGAAATGGTTTGATGACTTCAGGAAGGCTAATAAAAACAAAATTACAGGAGAGAAGATAAGGGACTTTCATGAACATGGAGGGGAAGGTGATGATAGAATAAACCTAAACCTTAAACGAGGCGGAAGGCGTAGAACATTAAGCATAACCAGTATCGAGATATCAGAAGAACGATCTGTGATGTATCACCACGACTTAATAAGTGGAGAACAAACAATAAACGGTTGGTTATTTGCTGATAATGAAAACCACTAATTATTAATCTTGTAAACAAAAAGGGGTAAGCATTCTGTTTACCCTTTTTTATTGTGCAAATGTGAAAACTCATTAACAAGACTTTCGCATAAGCTTAACTCATATCACTAAAACTTTGCAATTATAAAAAGTACTTTAGTTTAGAATTTCTTCCCATACAGTATATATACCTATTATGAAAAGCTACACTACTCTCTTCCACAAACTAATTATTGTTGCTACTCTATTACTAGCTAGTTGTGCGTCCAATGAGTCTCTAAAATTTGACGAAAAACAGTTTAAAGAAGACATTGGCAATCAAGAAAATCTATATTTCTCTTTCAATAAGGATATATATCCTGATAGCTTGGTAGGGCGATGGGATACAACAGCATATATCAGCTTTTCACCCAACATACCAGGGTCATTCAAATGGAATAGCTCAAGTGAGCTGGTATTCTCCCCTTCATCAAACCTTCTTCCCGAAACAAAATATGAAGCTACACTCAATTCAAACATTACAAGACTAAGTAAAAACAAGTATAAACTAGAAAAGAAGAAGATACAATTTAGCTCTACTCCTTTAAAGGTGACAGAAACAAAAGTATCGTGGACACGTGGGCAAAACAGGTCAAATATAATGATACAATTAGACCTTGACTTCAATTACAATTTATCTACAAAAGAGGCTTTAAAAAACATATCCTTAATACATGATGGGCAACCTATTACTACTACAAATATCAGTAAAGACAACTCAAAGAAAATATCATTACAGTTCACGCCCCTTAACGAACTAGACGATGTAACACCTTTTGAGATAGAAATAAATAAAGGAATAACTATTGCGGATGGCAACATTACATCTTCGTTAGATACGTCAATAAAGACTATCATCCCTAGCCGGTTTACACTCGCCATTACAAACATTAATAGTGAACATACAGGAGAACAGGGCATTATCACTATAAACACTACACAACCTGTAATTGACGAAAACTTGAAAAAACATATTGTATTAGAACCTGCTATACCTTTTGAAGTTGAGACAAGTGAAACAGGAATACATCTAACTAGCGACAAATTCTCTGTTACATCAAATTATGATATAACTATATCTAAAGATATTGAAGGTCGTTTTGGAGGGGTTATGAAAACCGATTTTGACGGGCAGATAACATTTAAAAAACTTTCCCCTTCAATTCAATTCACAAGCAGCAAGGGCATGTATCTGTCAACAAAAGGGAATAGAAATATAGGGCTAAGTATCATCAACACTAATAAAGTAAAGTTAAGGATCACTAAAATATATGAGAACAATATCAGTCAGTTTATACGAAGAGGGCAAAGCTATCGCTACGATTATGACGATGACGACTACCATAGTTACTATGTCTATAATACCCGTAATATAGGTGATGAGGTTTTCGCAAAGGAATACAACACGCAAGACCTACCACGAAAAAATGGTGCTCGTATACTCAACCTAGACTTTAAAGACAAGATCAAAAGCTTTAAAGGCACTTATTTGGTAGAAGTACAATCACAAGAACACACTTGGGTACAAGACTCAAAAATCCTAAACTATTCTGATGTAGGCTTAATTGTGAAAGAGGACAAAGACAATATATATGTCTTTGCCAACTCTATACGAAATGCAACACCCTTACAAGGCGTGAGAATATCCTTCATAAGCACCACCAACCAATTACTGGAAGAGATAACAACAAACAGCGAAGGAACCGCAATACTGTCTGATATCAAAAATAGATTTTCTGGTTTTAACATAGGTTTAGTAACAGCAAAAATGGAAGAGGAATTTAGTTTTATCTCATTAGAAAATGGAGGTGTCGAAACCTCTCGCTTTAATGTTGGCGGCTATTATCAAAACAGCACAGGACTAAATGCAATGATATATGCAGAAAGAAACCTATACAGACCCGGAGAGCAAATAAATGTTAGCACTATTATTAGAAATGACCATTGGGCATCACCTGGGGAAATACCTGTAAAAATGCAGCTTACTATGCCAAACGGTAAAGAGTTTGCTACCAACAAAAAGATATTAGATAAAGAAGGTTCTTGTGAGACTCATTTCAATATACCACCTAGCGCTATTACAGGCACGTACACCCTACATCTCCTTACAGGCAATAATATCAACCTTGCAACGTACGACATTAGTATAGAAGACTTTGTACCAGACAGGATCAAAACATCCTTAACACTTGACAAAGAAGAATATCAACCACTAGATAGCATCAAAGCAACCCTACAAGTAGACAATTTATTTGGAACACCTGCTGTAGGACGCAATTATGAAGCACAACTAAATATTTCAAAAAAAGTATTCAAGATTAAGAGTTTGTCTGATTATGATTTCAATATCAAGAACGATATCAAATACGAATATTTATCTCGTGAAGGCAAAACTGATAAGAATGGTACTGCCACTTTCAAATTCCCTCTAAAAAAGGAGTTTTCAGGAACGGGTATACTTCAAGGCAATATCATGGCAACGGCTTTTGACGAAACAGGAAGACCTGTCCATCGTTACTCCAACTTTACTGTATATACTCAACCTATTTTCATTGGTATAAAACATGGAGATGATTACGTCAACACTAAAAAGCCTCATAAGCTTCAACTTGTTGCTGTTGACCAAAAGGGTGGTATTAAAACAGGAGTAAAAGCAAAAGTGTCATTAATAAAAATAGAATGGCATAGTGTTATAGAGCGCGATGGTAATGGATATCGTTATAAGTCTAAAAAGCAGGAAAGGGTGCTGAAAGAGAAACTCATAACTATAAATGGACAGAATACTAACTACATATTTACTCCTGAGCTGAGCGGGCAATATGAGGTTCGCATCTCTCCAGAAGGCTCTGACAGTTATGTATCTAGATACATTTATGCCTGGGGCTACTACGATACAGAATACACTTCTTTTGAAGTGAATACAGAAGGCAATGTCACCATAAAAACAGATAAAGAGAAATACAATATTGGAGATAATATTGACATATTATTCACGACGCCTTTTGAAGGGCGCATGTTAGTGACACTTGAAAGGGATAATGTGATAGAACATAAATTTTTGACTACTAAAGACAGGTCAGCATCCTTCTCAATTAAAGCTGGAGAAAAACACATTCCGAACATCTATGTTTCTGCTACACTATTCCGCCCTATGGATGATGCAGCATTACCTTTAACTGTAGCTCATGGCTATAAGTCTATTAGCGTTGAAAACAAGTCATTACACATACCTGTTGCCATAACAGTACCTGAAAAATCAAGATCTAAGACCAAACAAACGATAAAAGTAAAAACAACTCCAAATGCATTTGTAACCATTGCTGCAGTTGATGAGGGTATACTTCAAGTAAAGAATTATAAAAGCCCAGACCCCTACACTCATTTCTATCAAAAGCATGCTCTTGGGGTAAAAGCTTTTGATGTTTACCCTTACTTAATGCCTGAGATCAACACAACACTTTCAAGCACTGGTGGTGATGGTGCTGACGAAAGTGCCATGCGGGCTAATCCGCTCTTTGTTAACCGAATAAAAAACGTGTCTTATTGGAGCGGCATAAAACAGGCTGACGCAAATGGAAATATTAGTTATGATATTGATATACCACAGTTCTCCGGCGATTTACGAGTTATGGCCTTAGCGTATAAAGGCAGCAGTTTTGGAAACGCTGAAAGCCATGTAAAAATTGCAGACCCTATTGTAATTAGCACAGCCTTACCTCGATTCTTAAGTCCTAAAGATGAAGTTTTAGTAGCCGTAACTGTAAGCAATACTACGAACAAAAGTACTAAAGCTACCATAGCGCTAAATACAAATGGACCACTAGGAGTTAATGGAGACAAGACCAAAACAGTTACCATTGGAGCTAATAATGAAGAAAGAGTAGTATTTAATATTAGTGCTGAAAACTCCATAGGAAAAGGCAAAGTAGATGTTACCGTAAAAGCACTAAATGAAGCTTTTGAGAACGAAACAGAAATTGCAGTAAGACCTCCTGCAGGATTACAAAAGAAATATATTGCAGGTTCAGTTAAAGCTGGCAGCAGCCAACCCATTAATATTGATAATAACTTTATGCCTCAAAGCATTAGGGGACAATTAATAGTTAGCAAGTCTCCACTTATCGAATTCACAAAAGACATCAATGACCTTATACGCTACCCTTACGGATGCATAGAACAAACTACATCTACAGCTTTTCCACAGCTTTACTACTACGATTTAGTAAAAAGCATTACCTCTATTGAGGACAAGGATATGAACCCCGGTTATAATGTTCGGGAAGCTATACAGAAGATACAATCAATGCAACAATACAATGGCGGCATGTCTTACTGGCAAGGTGGCGGGTACGAAAGTTGGTGGGGTACTATATATGCTACACATTTTTTAATTGAAGCACAAAAAGCAGGCTTTAAAGTAAGTAGCAATACGATAAAGAGATCAGTAGGTTACATGGAGCAGATGCTCAAATCGAGAAAAACAACTCGAATGTATTATAACAACAACCAATACAGAGAAATAGCTTCGAAAGAGATTCCATACTCACTATTTGTTTTGGCATTGGCAGGTAGTCCACAATATGCACACATGAACTACTACAAGGCACATCAAGATATGCTCAGCCTTGATGGTAGATATATGCTTGCTGCGGCATATGCTTTATCAGGACAAAAAGACAAAGCACAAAAAGTCTTACCAAAAGAATTTGCAGGAGAAGAATCCAAACCCACTTTTGGAGGAAGTTTTTACTCTTACATACGAGATTTAGCTATCTCTTTATACGTTATTCAAGAGATAAATCCGGATGATCTACAAATAAGCACGATGTCTCGCATCTTGTCAGAAAAAATGCGCCGATCATACTATTTAAACACACAAGAAAAATCTTTTGGCATACTAGCATTAGGAAAAATTGCACAGAGAGCAAACAAAACTCAAGCAACTGCTAATATTATGTATAACAGCAAAAGTATAGCTACTACAAATGGTAAAGATCAATCAATAGACCTTAGATCCCGAATGGATAAACCCCTACAACTAAAAGTGGAAGGGAAAGGCCAGTATTACTATTTTGCAGAGGCATCTGGTATTACTAAAGATGGTAGTTATGCTGAAGAAGATAAATATTTAAAAGTACGTCGCTCATTTTACACCAAACAAGGACGCCCAATTACCAATAATACCTTCAAACAAAACGACCTAATAGTTGTGGAAATAACATTGCAAGCGCAATATGATACTGAAATTGAAAATGTTGTTGTCACAGACATTTTACCTGCAGGATTTGAAGTAGAGAACTCAAGATTGTTTGACATGCCTGATATCAAATGGACCAAAGAACCTGACTATCCTCAACATGAAGATTTTAGAGACGACAGGGTTAATCTGTTTACTAGTGCTAGCAAGGAAACTCGGAGGTTTTATTACATGGTTCGTGCGGTAACACCGGGTACATATATAATGGGACCAGTTCAGGCAGACGCTATGTATAACGGTGCATTTCACTCCTACCATGGAGCAGGAACGATCAAGGTGTTAGAATAAGTGATCAATTCAATAAAAAACATAGCTAAAAAAATGGGTACAACTGCAGTAATTACAGCAGTTGTATTCATTTTTATTGATATTATTTTCCCTGTTAAAGGAAATATAGAATATGGTCAACTCGTAAGAGCAAGAGATAGTTCCGTTCTTCATGCATTTCTTACCAGTGACGAACAATGGCGCATAAAAGCCAACCTCAACGAGATTACTCCTGAGTTAAAAAAGGCCATCATTTATAAAGAGGATAAATACTTTTACTACCACCCAGGAGTCAATCTTTTAGCTATTGTAAGAGCTGCCTTCTTTAACGTCACAAAGCAGAAACGTACCTCAGGGGCTTCCACTATTACTATGCAAGTAGCAAGAATGCTGGAACCCAAAGAGCGGACCTACTTCAATAAACTTTGGGAAATAGTTAGAGCATTACAACTAGAGCTACACTATACTAAAGAAGAAATTTTACAGATGTATCTAAACCTTGCACCCTATGGCTCTAATATACAAGGAGTAAAGGCTGCTGCAATTCTTTATTTTGACAAATTGCCTAGTAACCTTTCCCTTGCCGAAATAACAACATTGAGCATAATTCCTAACAGACCCAACTCTTTATTAATTGGTAAACATAACAGCAGAATTGTAAAAGAGCGCAACAAATGGTTATTGAAGTTTAAAGAAGATAATCTATTTCCTAAAGATGCAATAGAAGATGCTGTAAGTGAACCATTAATAGCAAGTCGACTAAGTGCACCTAAAAAAGCGCCACAGCTAGCACTTAGGATGGCATATGACAACCCTCACTTTACAGAAATATTTACGACCATTGACCCTAGAAAACAGAAAGAATCTGAAGCGATAGTTAATGGATACATGAGCAGTTTAAAGCTAAAAAACATTCACAACTGTGCTGTGATCGTAATTAATAATTACACTCATGAAGTAGAGGCCTACATAGGTTCTCCTGACTTCTTTGATAATATGCATAATGGTCAAGTGGATGGGGTTTCTTCTGCCAGGTCACCGGGAAGTACTTTAAAGCCCTTTTTATACGCATTAGGGATAGATAAAGGGTACATTACTCCGAAGACTATTATTGCTGACGTTCCTATAAATATAGACGGTTACATGCCAGAGAATTACGACCTCGAATTCCACGGTAATATTACTGTAGAAGATGCGCTCAAAAAATCTCTAAATATACCTGCGGTAAAACTGCTAAACAGCATAGGGGCTGAACCTTTTATTAATATACTATCTATCGGAGGTATATCATCAATTGAGGATAATAGGAAACAGCTTGGGCTATCTCTTATACTTGGCGGGTGTATTGTTAGATTAGATGAACTATCGGCACTATATAGCAGCTTTGCTAACAATGGACTATATCATCCACTTGTGTGGCAGACGAATGTCATACAAGATTCTAATCTTAAAGCAGTAAGAATAGTATCTAAAAACGCTGCTTATATGACAACTAACATCATAACAGACGTGTATAGACCAGACCTCCCTAACCTATTTGACAACGCCAAAAGCTTACCAAAAATAGCGTGGAAAACAGGAACCTCGTATGGAAGGAAAGACGCTTGGAGTATTGGTTACAATCAGAACTATACTATTGGTGTGTGGGTAGGTAATTTTAATGGTGTGGGAGTTGCCGAGTTGAATGGTGCGGGTATTGCCACTCCTCTTCTTTTCAAACTGTTTAATACCATTGACAAACATGCAAGTAAAGACTGGCTCGTACAACCTGACAATATCAACTTTAGATATGTATGTAAAGAAACAGGCTTGATACCCAACGATTATTGTACCGAAACTACTACAGATTACTTTATACCATCAATTTCCAATAACAATATTTGCGATCACCTTAAAAAAGTATGGTTATCCGCAAATGAAGATATTAGCTATTGTCCTAATTGTATGCCGCAAAGTGGTTATATTATTAAAGAATATCCAAACATAAGCCCTGATCTTATAGCGCACTATAAAAGCAAACACATACCCATATCTACTCCTCCACCTCACAACCCATTATGCACGAGAGTGTTTGAAGGTTCTGCTCCTTATATCACCTCTTTAACCAACAAGGCCACATATATCATCACCGACAAAGGCAAACAACAACTTCAATTAAAATGCACAGCCTCTGGCGATGTAAAAGATATTTATTGGTACATCAATGATAAGTTTTATGCTAGTACTACTGTAGACAATCCGATATTGTTCTACCCTGAGGATAGAAACATAAAAATCTCTTGCGTTGATGACAAAGGGCGCAGTACTGACATTAGAATAAATATAGATTTTCTATAACAGGAGGATATAAAAAGATAAAACCTGCTAAATAGCAGGTTTTATCTTTTTAGTGGTGACCGCGTCAGGATTCAAACCTGAAACCTTCTGATCCGTAGTCAGATGCTCTATTCAGTTGAGCTACGCAGCCATACCCTTTAAATTGGGATTGCAAAGATAGCACCTCTATGTGATTTTGCAAAGCTTGTTTCCAAAATCTTTAAAATAATCTTTAAAAAGGGCTATTTTGCCTCCATGAATATTGAGCTCTGGTCGATAGGAAAGGCTAATGACAGTCATATAAATGAGGGTGTAAATATATACCTACAAAAACTAAAACAGTACTGCCCTACAGAATTAGTAATCATCCCCCCTTCTAAAAAAGCAGCTAAAGCGGATGCTTATCAAACAAAACTTTTGGAGGAAGAACTTATACTGAAGCGTTTACAACCTCATCACTATCTTATTTTACTGGATGAAAGGGGTAAACTTTATAATTCTATAGAGTGGTCCACTCAATTCCAACAACTGATGAATATGGGCACTAAAACAGTCGTAATACTTATTGGTGGGGCTTTTGGAGTGTCTGACAATATAAAAGAACAAGCAAAACAGACATGGTCTCTTTCCAAACTTGTTTTTCCGCACCAGCTGGTACGGCTTATGCTTGCTGAGCAAGTATATAGAGCTTTCAGTATATTGCACAACAGCCCTTACCATCATATCTAAAGCATACAACTAACAGACTATCAAATGAGTATCAATATTATTATCATACTAATAACTGTAGGCATATCTATAAGTGCTTTCAACAACATAGGGCTATTCAATAAACTTATATTATGGCCTAATAGAATGGATACACCAAGAGAATATTATAGGCTTTTATCAAGTGGATTCATTCATGCAGATTATATGCACCTAGCTTTTAACATGTTTACGCTTTTCTTTTTTGGAGATGCGATAGAATCCATTTTTCGTTTTCATGGACTAGCTACATTTATGTTCCCAATATTATACCTAACTGGTATTATTGCTGCGGCATTACCATCCTTTGTAAAGCATAGAGCCAACTACGGATATAGAGCATTAGGAGCATCGGGAGGCGTCTCTGCTATATTATTCTCATTTGTATACTTCGCTCCTTGGGAAAAGATATATCTATTTGGTGTAATAGGCATACCTAGTATACTAGCAGCTGTGGCTTACCTTATATATTCAGCCTATATGTCTAAAAAAGGCATGGATAATGTAGGACACGATGCCCATTTCTATGGTGCTATTTATGGTTTTTTATTTACGCTTCTTTTTGAGCCTTCTCACGGAAAGGTATTCATAGAGCAAATTATGAATCCGTATTTCTAGTAGCCTTATATAGTATTCGTAGCACCTTTTCTGTAGTTTTTTTCAATTTGAATCGTTCATCTAAACGCATGCCTGCCACCCAAACTATCTTCTTATCATTTTCAATTACCCAAATTTGCTCTTTTTGATGAACTGACAACTTGTTGTCTATAAAAAAATCACTTAGTTTTTTCTTCTTCATCTTCATGCCAAACGGGTAGAAATAATCCCCCTTTTTCCATCTTCTTACTTTAAGAGAGCCTTCAATAGCACTAATGTCTACCAACGCAACAGATAGGTCATTAGGGATTACCTGAGGCTTTTCCATTTCAGAAAAGCTAAAAACACCATTAGCAATTACAACGTTTTGACTATAGTCTTGAACAAGGAATAAGTCAGATGAATCAGGAGAAAGACTTGTTATTATTAAATGCTCTCTATCTTTTAAAACCCTGTGCGTTTGGGACAGAACATAACTCCCACTGTCACTATCCATAAGGCTAATGAGCTGTGCTATTTGTGTATGCTGAAAACCAAACTCTTTAAACAGTTCATAACAAATAGTATTTAAAGGCTTTCTTAAACGCAGCTTTCGTATTGAGATATAAACATCGTTTCCTCTTCTATCAATCAGCTTTTTGAGTTCACTCTCAATAGCTTTATAATATATCTGTTCAGCTTCTGAAAACCGCTCAACATTACGATTGAGGGTTGTAACTAACTGTGGAAATAGTTTTTCAATTTCAGGTATTACGTTATGCCTTACTGCATTTCGTAAATACTTATCTGATGCATTAGAGGCATCATCCCTGTACTCAATATTATGTTCTCTTATATAACCTTTTACTTCTTCTTTCGTAGCAAACAATAATGGTCTGATAATGCGACCATTAATTTTAGGGATAGCATGCAAGCCCAAAATGCCTGTACCTTTAAAAAGATTCATTAGAAGCGTTTCTGCATTGTCATTTGCATGATGAGCAGTAGCTATAGCCACGTAGCCATTATCACTCCTTACCTTTTCCAACCATTCATATCTTAATATTCTAGCTGTTTCCTGTATCCCTTTTTTGAGCTCATCAGCTTTTCCCTGCGTATCAAACCTTGTGACAAAGAATGGTACATTATACCTATTAGCTTCTTGCTCCACCAGCTTTTCATCAGCATCTGCATCGGCCCCACGCAACTGAAAATTACAATGCGCTATGGCAAAAGGAATCTTAGCTGTATGAAACAAATGACACATAACCATAGAGTCTGAGCCACCACTCACAGCTAGCAAAACAGGAGTTTTTGCTGCAAAATCCTGATTCCAACTGTTTGAAAAAGCTGTCTGTAAACTCATTTTAGAAAGTCAATTCTTCGTATGCACTACGCAATTCGCTAAAAGAGTGTGTATCACCTTGTTCTTTAGCAACCACCATACCCTGTTCATATACCTTTATGGCTTCATCTTCATCCCCCATTCTTTCAAGAAGCTTTGCTAAATGATAGTAGGTTGCTACATAATTTGCATCATAAGCCCTATTCTTCTCAAACTGCCCTCTTGCCTCCTCATCTTTGCCTATTTTAATATATTCCAAAGCCAATGCATGATTTAGAAAACAATCATTAGGAGACTGTTCAAGATATGATTGCAGCTTTTTTATTCTTTCATCCATTTCTAAAAAATAATAGCAAAGGTACGAATGACCTGTTATAAATAAATAGGGCTGCTATTAGCAGCCCTACACAAACTTATATTCAAGTAGATTATTTATCAACCACTAGCTTTTGCTGTAGCTTAATAGTACCATCTCCTGTGTTAGTAGAATAAACTACATTATACACTCCTGATGTCAACCTGTCAATATTAATAGTATTCTGAGAAGTGGTTGTACGCTCTGACACAACTACTCTACCCAACATGTCTACTATATTTATAGTACCATCAATTGTTGTTAGCCCTTCAATGGTAACATTAACCGAATTAGCCGCTGGGTTAGGGAATACTTTGAATGATGCCAATTGCTCATTAATATTTTTAACCGCTGTAGGGAATTTATAGTAGAAATATTGAGTAAATCCACAACCAAAATCACCACCAAAGTAGCCTTTTAATGCTACGGGAACTATACCAGGAGCTTTTCTTAAAGCAAAACTACCTGTACCACCATTAGGGTTAGCCCACCAACTCAAACCATTACAGCCTAAGTCTGTTACTACTAGTTTATAACCACCAGGTCCTATTTTTAAAGTATCATTGTAAGTAGTATTCGCTTGGTTATTAATTCTTTCCTGAACAACATTATTGTCTATATCATAAAGTCTCCAACTTGTCTCACTAACGCCACCAACTGTATTAGCGTTTGTTCTCATACTAATAGTAACTGTATTATCCCAAATTGGCACACCTTCAAATTCAGAAGATAGTTTGTTATTAGTAGCGTCATCATCGGCTTTACCGTTTACCTCTATTACCTCTACATTAAATGTATTAGTACCCGTCACTGTATTCAATGCAGCAAACTTTGCCAATTCTATCTCCGCAGTCTTCAGGGAAGTCAAACTACCATTCCATGTATAGGTTTCAGGTTGTCCTACTCCTGCTATGCTATATTGAAATTTAATAGATGTGATCGTAGTACTACCCGTATTCTGAACTATTACTTTTGGTCGGCCAACTATAGGGTTTTCTCTAAAGTGGATCTCGTGATTATTAGGAGCGATGATATCATCTAGAGAAACGTCTAATGTTTTATTAAAGCCACCATAATACACTACGGCAGACTGTATCGTATAAGACCCACCAGATGATGCAGTAGCAGCTTGGAAGTCTACATCTAAGTCATAGTTGGCACTGGCACCTACACCTGTTAGTGGGTGGCTATTGGTAAATACGATATCACCAGGACACCAGTTACCTCTATTATATATCCAAGTACCGTTTTGAGGATAAAAATGATTGTAACCACAATCATCTCTCCATATATCTTTTTGATACAATAAGTTATTATTCAATTTCACTTGATAGTACTTCTTACAGAATTCAGCACAGTTTTCACCATTGTTACCATGACCTGATATGGTAAACTTGAGCTCTGCAGCTTGTGTACCGGCAGGGCTGGTTTTATTTAAGCTCGTTACGTTATTATCAATTGGGTTACCTGTGTGATAGGCATAACTCTTAGCCCACATTTTATCCATACCAAGAACGTTTCGAGCAGGAGTACCCTCTATAAATGCAAACTTTACATTAGCTGTAAAACCCCAAGAGTAACCTGAATAATGTACTCTTATGGCAGCAGTGTCTTTCAAAACATTATAAAAATCTGTAACATCGAACGTATAACGTTGTTTCCAGTTTTCAACCGCAGCGCCCGAACCAATTCTTGGTACACCATCACCAGAATAAGGTGTGATATAACGGCCTAATTCTAATGTATCACCTCCTTTGGTCATTAGATGTGTAGACACTGTGTAATCCCAATCTCCACAATACTGAGGGTTACCAGGACATTGATATCTACCTAAAGTCCAGACCATAAACACTTTGCGATATGTTTTAGTACCATCAGGGAACTTAACAGAGCTGTCAAAATTGCCAAAATGATTCATTTGCACATCGTAATGCGCCTGCACCCATGTTGTATCTCCGGGAGCAGCTTTACTTACACTTACAATTAGTACTAGTGCACTTATAATACCTAAAATCTTCTTCATGTAATAACTATTTGGATGACCAAATTAAGAAAATATTACCTAGTAATTGAAGAATTACTGTCATTTTACCTGTGGTGAATAATTAGTAGTACCTTTGCCAATTAATTTTAGAAAATGCCTGGATTTACTGTAGCAATTGTGGGACGACCGAACGTAGGAAAATCTACGTTATTCAATAGGTTGTTAGAACAAAGAAAAGCTATCATTGATGACTTTAGCGGAGTTACAAGAGATAGGCAATATGGTATTGCCGATTGGAATGGGAAAGTATTTAACCTTATAGACACTGGAGGCTTTGTTGCCCAAAGTGATGATGTATTTGAACGAGAGATCAGAAAACAAGTACACATTGCGCTTGAGGAAGCCGATTTGCTAATTTTTGTTTGTGATGTAACAACAGGTATTACAGACCAAGATGCTGAGATGGCTGAGGTTTTAAGAAAAAGCAACAAAAAAACATTACTCGCTGTAAACAAAGTTGATAATTCAGAAAGAGCATTAGATGCCACTGAATTTTATTCTTTAGGCTTTGAGCATACATTTTTCATTTCCTCTATATCGGGTAGCGGTTCGGGCGAATTATTGGATGAGGTAGCCTTGAATATCCCTCAAAAAGAAGAAAGAGAAGAAGAAAGCCCTCTACCTAAATTTGCGATAATCGGTCAGCCTAATGCAGGAAAATCGACTTTACTAAACGCACTTACCGGGGAAGAACGTACAATAGTATCAGACATTGCAGGAACGACAAGAGACACGATACATACTCACTATAAGCAGTTTGGCAAGGAATTCATATTAATTGACACTGCAGGCATAAGAAAAAAGAAAAATGTCCACGAAAACCTTGAGTTCTATTCAGTAATTAGAGCTATAAGAGCCATGGACGAGGCAGATGTATGTATACAACTCATAGATGCTGAAGTAGGCGTTACCGCACAAGACATCAGCATTTTCAGCCTTGCAGCTAGAAAAGGTAAAGGCGTTATCCTACTTGTTAACAAATGGGATCTTATTAAAGATAAAGAGACGAATACTGCAAAACAATACGAAGAATTGATCTATAAGCGCATTGCTCCGTTTAAAGATGTACCTATCATCTTCATATCAGCCGCAGAGAAAAAGCGTATTTTCCAAGCTATGGAAAAAGCGTTGGAAGTGTATGATAACAGACAACGTAAAATACCAACCTCTAAGCTGAATGACATCATGCTGAAAGAAATAGAGAGCTACCCTCCTCCTTTATCCAGAGGATACTCTATTAAAATTAAGTTTGTAACCCAGCTTCCTGTTGTGGTTCCTTCTTTTGCTTTTTATGCCAACTATCCTGATGCCGTTAAAGAACCTTACAAAAACTTCTTAGAGAACAAGATTCGCAGCCATTTCAACTTTAGTGGCGTGCCTGTAAGGATATTTATGAGAAATAAAGACAAGAAACGTGAAGACAAAGACGACAAGAAAAGATAAGGTTAATATTATTACACTTGGGTGCTCCAAGAATTTGGTAGATAGTGAAGTATTAAGCGGCCAGCTAAATGCTAATGGAATAAGTGTGGCGCATGAAAGTGAAAAACCTGACCATAATATAGTTGTGGTTAACACTTGCGGCTTTATAGACAAGGCTAAGGAAGAAAGCATCAATACCATTCTTGACCAAGTAGAATTGAAGAAGGAAGGCAAGCTAGACAAAGTATATGTAACAGGATGCCTTAGCGAACGTTATAGAGGAGACCTTAATGCTGAAATTCCTGAAGTAGATGCTTGGTTTGGCACAATGGAATTACCATTAATATTAAAAAAGTTTGATGCTGATTATAAGCAAGAGCTAGTTGGCGAACGTTTTTTGAGTACGCCACAACACTATGCTTATCTTAAGATATCTGAAGGTTGTAATCGTACTTGTTCTTTCTGCGCCATACCATTGATGAGGGGCGGGCATGTATCCAAGCCTATAGAAGAGATTGTTGCGGAAGCTAAAGGTCTGGTAAAGAAAGGCGTTAAGGAAATAATGCTAATAGCCCAAGAGCTTACTTATTACGGGCTAGACATTTACAAAAAAAGGATGTTGTCAGACCTGTTAAAACACTTGTCTGACGTTGAAGGCTTGCACTGGATAAGACTTCATTATGCCTACCCTACTAAGTTTCCACTAGATGTATTAGACGTTATTCGCGAGCGCGATAACATATGTAACTATCTCGACATGCCTTTGCAACATATATCAGACAATATGCTGAAGGCAATGAAACGTCAAATAACCAGTAAGGATATTTACGAGCTGGTAAATACAATTAGAGACCGAGTTCCTAATATCGCTATACGTAGTACCATGATCGCAGGTTTCCCTGGTGAGACAAGGCAAGATGTTGAAGACCTGAAAAACTTCCTTGAAGAAGTAAGACTTGACAGAGTTGGCATTTTCACCTATTCGCACGAAGAAAATACTAGCGCCTATGAACTTGAAGACACTCTATCATCTGAGGAAAAAGAAGCTCGCGCCCAAGAAATAATGGAAGTACAGCAAGAGATATCCTTTGAAAAGAACCAAGACTTTATTGGTAATACTTACAAAGTAATTGTTGACAAAAAGGAAGCAGGCAGATATCTTGGACGAACCGAATATGATAGCGTAGAGGTAGATAACGAGGTTATAATCAATACAGACAAAGAATTAACCATAGGAGATTTTGTGAATGTAAAAATCACTAAAGCTTACGATTACGATATTGAAGGAGATGTTGTTTAAATAAATCCATACGCATGAAGTACCGTCTTAACATTCTAGCTATAGTTATTATTGCAGTACTTACCTCTTGCGACCCTGTATTTACTACTTATATCAGAAACAATTCCTCACACGATGCCAAAGTATTGGTGAGGCATTTTTACTCTGAAAAGAAAACATTTAGTTGGGATACAGACAGCCTTCCTTTGCATACATATAACTTAAAAGGTGTAATTGACACCATAGTTCGGAAGCGACTAACTGACAGCACTTACACTGCAATAGTACCTGCTGGCAAAGCTTTACAACTATATCCCAAAGCATTAGGCAGCGCTATAAAGGATATCTCAGTGGCTATAAATGACAGTACAACATGCTGCGGCAGTAGACCTCTATTAAGATACTACAAAAGTAAATGCCTAATAAAACACCACTTGATAAGACCACATATCTATTACTACATTAGAGACTAGTTCAACCTATAATTTTTACCCGGCAGCGCTTTTACCAAACCTTGCAATTCTAGTTGCAAAAGTACACCTGCTACTTTAGAACTACTCATTAATGACTGCTTGAGAATAGTATCTGTATGAACAGCATCTTTATCTTTTAGTATCTCTACTATTGATTGTTCTTCTTCAGTTAAGCTGACAAAGAGTTGTTGTTGCGTGGCTTTTTCTTGCTGGCTGCTATCCCAATTCATTAGTTCCAGCACATCGTTTGCACAGGTTACCATTGCAGCAACATTTGTTCTTATTAGCTCATTGCATCCAGAAGACTTTGTGTCAAAAACCCTACCTGGAAATGCGGCTACATCTCGATTATAGCCATTTGCTACTCTTGCTGTAATCATTGCACCTCCTTTTATATCACTTTCTATTACGATTGTGACATCAGCCATTCCTGCAACTATTCTATTACGCATGGGAAAATGATTCTTATCCGGCCCCACACCAGAGGGGTATTCCGAAAGCAAACCTCCTTGCTCAAGCATTTCCTGTGCTAGTTTTTTATTACTAGCGGGATATACCATATCTAAACCATGCCCTAAAACACCTACCGTAGGCAAGCTATGATTTACTGCAGCCTTATGCGCTATAGTATCTATCCCATAAGCTAGGCCACTAAGCACCAAAACATCTTGTACACTTGACAAGTCTTCTATTAGTTTTTCGCAAACACGTTGTCCATAATCAGTATATTTTCTTGTACCTACTATAGACACTACTTTAGAGGCATTCAAACTTGCACCTCCTTTATAATATAATAATACAGGGGCATCTTCGCACAATTTTAGCCTGCTAGGATAACTTTCGCTGTTAAGTGTTAAAACTTTTATACCATGTTTTTGTATATAAGTTAACTCATCTTCTGCTTTTTGTAAAAAAGTAGTTCCTTTAAACGCCTTAGCCCTGACCTCTCCTATGCCACCTACTTGTTTGATCTCTTTAACACTGGCTTCAAATATATTTTGAGCTGCACCAAAATGACTTAATAATTTCCTTGACGTTTTAGGTCCTATATCTTTTACAAATGTTAAAGCAATTTGATAAAGCGTGTCTTCAGTGATATTATTCGGCAACATATTTGTATCAATAAAAGTATACGCAAGATACAATCACTATATTTGACACGGAAAATAAATAAAATGATAAAGAGACTATTCAGTTTAGCTATTATTAGCACAGTTCTGCTTTCAGCATCTTGTGCACAGCAAAAAAAGGCAACAGGAAATAATACTACAACAAAAGCAACTACTAACAGTAGTACTAAAACGGCAAATGATATAACATCTGTCACAATGGAGCGCACGTCATGTTTTGGTCGCTGCCCTGCTTATAAAACAGAAATCTTTAGCGATGGCACTGTAAAGTATACTAGTAGAAGCTTCACAAAATATGAAGGTGTTTATACCTCAACTATAAAAACTAAAGAGGTAAGCAAATTATTTGCAGAAATGGCTGCCTATCAAATAGACACTTGTAGTGCAGAATACGAAAGCCTTATTGCTGATGTTCCAGGTATTATATTCCACATAATGCGTGGAGAAAAAGACCAAGAGATCATGAATGCTCACTTTGGTCCTAGTTACCTTAAATCTTTGGCTAAACGCATTGACGAACTAGCTACTCCAAATGAGAAATGGAAAAAAATAAGTGACATTAAAAACTAGTCAATATAAAAGAGCCGCTATATGCGGCTCTTTTAGTATAAATTATAGTTGAAGCATATTATAGATGCATCTTATCTTTCTTTGCTAATAATTCTTCAACAGTTTCCTCATACATCTCATCTGGTATACAGCAATCCACAGGACAAACTGCAGCACACTGAGGCTCTTCGTGGAAACCTTGACACTCAGTACATTTATCTGCTGTGATATAGTAAACATCTACGGAAACCGGTTCCTGCTTTGCATCCGCGGCAACTACAGTACCATTCATTAAGGTAAAATCTCCTTTTACTGAAGTACCATCAGTAATAGCCCATTCTACTCCACCTTCATATATTGCGTTATTAGGACATTCTGGCTCACAAGCGCCACAATTAATACATTCGTCCGTTATTTTAATAGCCATAAAAAGTATTTTCGTTTTATTGGGAGTAAAGTTACAATTTCGCACCCATAATTTAAATGAATATGATTTCTTTAGATACAAGAATAGATTTACTAGATAAACTAGCTCAATATATATCATCAAATGATGAACAATGGCTTAACACAAAAAGAAGAGCCATGGACGCTAATGGCTGGTTTACACAGGACAACATCAACCTTGCTCTTGATAGTATTACGAATAATTTCTTGCAAAGAGATCTGTTAGAGAAATGGGTGGCTAACTATTCCATAAAAGATGAAAAGAAGACTATAGGTATTATCATGGCAGGAAATATCCCTTTAGTTGGTTTCCATGATTTTTTATGTGGTTTTATAAGCGGGCATAACTTGCTACTAAAACTATCTTCAAAAGATGAAATATTACTCAAACATTTAATTCAGGTACTCATAGAATGGGAACCAGAATTGACAGAGACCATAAAAACTACAGAACTTTTAAAGAATTGTGATGCTTATATAGCCACAGGTAGTAATAACTCTGCAAGGTACTTTGAACAATACTTTGGCAAATACCCTAATATCATTAGAAAGAACAGAACATCTGTTGCTCTACTTGATGGTGCCGAAACTAAAGAAGACCTCCTAAATCTAGGGAATGACATATTCAATTATTTTGGTCTAGGCTGCAGAAATGTAACCAAGCTGTATATACCAGAAGGCTACTCGATCCCTAACTTTTTAGATGCTATGACTCCCTTTAAGGATATAATAAATCACCATAAGTATAAAAATAACTATGATTACCATTTAGCAATTTACCTACTAAATAAGGTTCCCTATCATAGTGATGATACCTTATTGATGGTTGAGAATGAGTTACCGTTTTCTGCCGTAAGCGTATTACATTATGAATATTACAAAGATAAAAAGCAGCTAATCAGTTCTTTACAAAACGATGACAGAATACAAGCCATCGTTGGAGAAGGGGCAATACCGTTTGGACAAAGCCAAAAACCAACACTAAATGACTATGCTGATGGCGTTGACACTATGCTGTTTCTTAACGACTTATAAGACATTATCCACATTTGTAATATACCCTATTATTTTTCAACAGCAGCTTTGCAATACTCAGAATTATTAGTATTTTAACAGCTGATATACTTACTTTTTTGTTAAAAATAGAAGCTGGTTTTGCCAACTTATGGCTCGAAACTTGCGTCTATACTTAATAATCTAGTAGCATATATCAACCTGTATAAGTAATTCGGACTGTTTAATTTTATATTAGAAACTTTTATTCATGATAAGAAAATTATCATTCAAGCACTACTTGTTATTGTTATTAGCAGTATTTAGTATGGGTGCAGCTAATGCACAATCGACTACTATTAACACAACCTACTCTCCTGTACCAGGAGGTTCTGTTGTTCCTTTTCCGCTAGGTAGTCCAAATACGTTTTTAACTTTTAGAGTTACAAACAACAATACCTACGCAGTTCAAGTAACAGATGTTTCGCATTTGCACATTAACTCTGCTGACATCACACAAGGTTCAACAACACTTGTGACAGGTTATAGCATGAATAATGCTAAATATTCGTTGTGGTATACTTCCACTAACGTAACAGGTAATCCTAATATTAGCGTTGCTAACGGATGGCGTAAAGCTGGCGATTACGGTCCTGTAAATACAACTGCTAACATTGTAACTACTGTAATGTCAAATGCAGAAGGGTTCGTTCCTCCTGGAGCTACCGTAAGATTTGCATTGGCTATAACAGATACAATTGTTGCTGTTGGTCCTAACCCAACACCTAGTAATTTCACTAGTGCTGGTGTTACATTAGATGTTTCTGGAGGCTACTGGGGAGAAATGCCAAATTCAGGTATTTCCCAAGGATTTGCATTAAACGGTTCTATTACTTTCAAACCAGGTGTTCCAAGACCTGATGTTACTGTTTCCCCTAGTACTATTTGTATAGGTACTAATACTATACTTGTTGCAAAAGGAGCTTCTTACATTAATGCACCAACTTATAGATGGTACAGGAATGGAGTACAAATAAGCACTAACGACACTTTGTTTATCAACAATGCACAAGTTGCCGATGCAGGTGCATATAAAGTAATTGTTATTGATAGTAACAAGAGATTTTCTGATTCAGCAACAGCATTTGTAGATGTTAAAAATCCTAAACCCCCAACCTATACAGGTAAAACACAATACTGTCTTAACGAGCCATTTGAAGCGCTTAATATAATAGGTACTAACCCTAAATGGTATTATGTGCAAACAGGCGGTTCTCCAATACCATTAACTCCAAGCTTTAATACCACAACTCCGAATAACTTTACTTATTACATTAGCCAAACGGTAAATGGTTGCGAAAGTGCTGAAAGAACAAAAGTATACTATTCTGCAGCACCGAAACCGCCAGTACCTTCTGCTACAACTCCTATTTATTATTGTGAGAACAATCCAGCAGATCAACTGGTAGCGAATGGAGAGAACCTAAGATGGTATTATGACGAAGTTGGTGGTGTACCTTCTTCTATCGCTCCTATCCCGGGTACTACAGTAAAAGACTCTCTGGACTTCTATGTTACGCAAACTGTTGATGGTTGTGCAAGTGACAGAAAAAGAATTGACGTAATTGTAACCTTCAGACCAAACGGTTTGATATTACCTTCTGACAGAGAAATATGTGCTGGAGACTCTATTTCTATTGGCTACTACGGTAGTGCCTTCCCTGGTTCTGCTTATAACTGGTCTTTACCTACAGGTAGTAATAATATAACGGGAATAGATCAAGGTCCTCTAAGATTAAATCTTGATACTCCTGGTTTACATAAAGTTACCCTTCAAGTAGGTAATATTGGATGTTACAGTAAACTATATGAAGAAAGCATATTGGTAAAACCTATACCAACCGCTACTATACTTGCAAAAGAAGAACTTTGTCTTGGTCAATCAGACTTAATAACTCTAAACAGTTATACGCAAACAATAGATACATTTACTTGGGATTGGGCTGGTGGCCAAACAACTCACTTCGCTACAGATCAAGGTCCATTTGGTGTATATTGGACAACTCCTGGTGAAAAAGTGATTAGCATAACTGTTACTGATAAAGAATGTAAAGCTACTATCAGAGATACTGTTATGGTTCATCCTAAACCAGATGCAACCATAAAAGCTTATGTAAGAACTGTTGGTGAAAGAAATAGTAATTACGCATCAAGCTTTACAAAAGACTTCACTGCAGGCAGTAAAGTTTGCTTTGGCGACAGCTTAAAACTAGAACCAGCAACTATTAACGCTAGCTCTAATTACACATGGACTCCTACTCGTTTCTTTGAAGAAAACAATAAAATACCTGCTACATATGCACGTGTTGATTTCAAAGGATATGTTAAGCTAAGAGTAGAAGACCAAATAGGATGTTTCAATGAGGATAGTATCATGGTGGACACAAAATCTTGTTGCGACATGGAGTTCCCTACTGCTTTCTCTCCAAACAACGATGGTAAGAATGATGTTTTCCGTCCTATTAGCCTAGCTAACTACGATGTTAAAACATTCAGAGTATTGAATAGATATGGACAAACTATCTTTGAAAGCAGAGACATTTACAGAGGATGGGATGGTACTCTAAACGGAGAACCTCAAGACCTTAATACTTACTTCTACTTCATTAGCTTTAAATGTAATGGCGAATATGTAGAGAAGAAAGGAGAAGTAATACTAGTTAGATAATAACCAATCAAATCTTATAAAGAAAGGCATCATATGATCTGATGCCTTTCTTCTTTTTATATATCATGTAAATAATTGTTCTCTTTCTCTTATCTATATTCAATAAAATAAGTTTACTTATTCAAAACATATTATAATGACAAGCCCCACCTTATAAAACTAATTGCAGGTTTGTTACTTGGGCTGAAAGTAATGCTAAAGATTACTTCCTTTTAAAGAATACAAATCCATTTTTCTCCCCTATTTCTTCGAGTTGTGTATAGGACCTGTAACTATCTGCTGCCGTTATTTTACAAATAAAATAGGCTGGCTTATCTATATCACCTGTCAATAACCACTTCTCATCATCATGCTTATCATTTGTTGGTACTTGCTTTTTAGTATAGAAGTAATGAGCATAACTTTTGTACCCTAACACATGTACATAAACATCTTTACCTACAAATTCTTCATAAAAATCAATAGCAGCACGTTGAGAAAACGCTTCTATTTTAGGTGTAAAATGTAGCACCGTAACTTGAATAATGATAAGCTGAACTACACATAATGCTATAAGCCCCTTTTTGAAGTTCTTTATCAATAAATATGCAGCCACCCATATACCAATAAGGTATAATATACCCCACATTGCTTCAGTATAGCTCCAACTAACATCTGCTTGCAAATTAGCAACAGCAAATGGATCATCTATTAGCCGAATTAATTTTTCTTTATTGATACCTATTAGCGGTAGCGCTGTAATAGCAATAGCGACTACAGAGCCTATAAACAGCAAGAGTACTCGTATTATACCTTTTATCTTGGTCTCCCCAACAGCAAGCTTATATGCTGCTAGAGCAGCCAAATAAGTAAGCGGGAAATAACAAAGAGAAGAATAATGAACGATCTTGGTCTTAACAATAGAGAATAAAAGAAGAACAACCCAGAACATTATCCACATCCATCTAGTAAAATCCTTTGTTGCTACAGTTGTAACACCACCCTTTCTTGAATACTGAAATAAAAAAACAGATGCAGGAAAACAACCAAGCAATAATATAACGAAATGATAGAAGAACGGTCCGCCATGTCCCGCATCTTGTGTTCTTAACAACCTTATTTGATAAACAATAAACTCATTAACAAACCACCATCCATTATTTATAATCTCAAAACCAAACCATAAAGAAGTAGTCGATAGCGCAACAAGAGCAATAATGGCTATATCTAGTATCTTATACCCTTTCAGCCCCCTGTTTATGATGATATACACTCCAAAAGCCAAAATGGCTATAAGAATGGCCGCAGGGCCCTTTGTGAGCACTGCTAAACCTAAAAAGACGCCGGCAAGTATATTATGGAGTGACCTTTTCTGCCCTACCTTTACTAAATAGGTCTGAAAAAAGGCTAAGAATATCAATAAATTGAAAAGAGGATCAATTATACCTGATTTAAAATAAAAATGAGGCAACCATGATGCTGCATATATTAACACCCACCACATAGCCATTTTCTCATTTACTATACGCTTACCCACATAAAACAATGAAACTAATGTTAGCACACCTATAAAAGCATTAGGAAAGCGCGCTGCATAGTCATTAATACCAAAAGCCTTCATAGAAAGCACCTGCATCCATATAAAGAGAGGTGGTTTTTCCCAAAAAGGCCTGAAGTTTATCTGCACTTGCAGATAATTATCTGTAAGTATCATTTCCCTTGCGCATTCAGCAAAGTTGATCTCATCCCAATCAAAAAGGTGAACCTGACCTAAATAAGGAAAGAATAAAAGTGAACCTATGACAATTATCAGTAGATACTTAACAGTAGTAGACATATGGCAATAAATATAGGGCGAAGTTACTTATTCTTCTTAAAGAAGACTGCTTGATACTTATTCATCAAACTAATAATGAATGTTGTAAATAGCACGCCAATAATGCTACCAATATATACGTCTTCAAAAAAATGCACCGCAAGATAAACCCTGGAATAGGCTGTAGATAATGCCAAAAGAAGAAAGACTACCCCAATAGCTTTATACTTCTGCGGTAGCAGAAAAGAAATAAATGTAAAAAAACAAAAGGCAGCCGTTGTGTGACCAGAAGGGAAGCTACGCTCAAAAGCATGCTGCCAATGAGGTAATATATGGATCCATTGAGCCTCGGCGAAAAACTTTAACGGCCTAGGAGCTCCCACATAGCTTTTTACTATCTGTGTAAGAATGCTTGGCAATATATTACAAGCTAAAGCGGCTATAAAATACCACCAGTTCCTAAATCTTTTAAATGCAAAAAGTGATAGTAAAATAATGGTTGTCACTACTCCTTCACCTAGCAATGTTAAACTGCTCATCGCTACATCAAGTACTGGAGAATGGTTAAGGTTGATCACTTTAAATAACTCTTCCTGTGTGTAGTAAAACTGAAATACAGCCCCTACAAGTACCCAAATAAAAAATGGGATCAGGAAATAACTGTTATATGAGCTATATGGCTTGGATACTCCCAAAACTATTGTTTTTTGCTTGGCACTATAGACTTAAAGGCTTTTAACACTTTAAGATACCAATCCTTACTCAAAACATTAGCATCATTACGTGCTTGATAAATAAGCAAAAAAGCTATAGGTAATAGCACGGCTGTGGCCATCCACATACCCATCCATGTTGGTACAGATCCTGTTTTGGCCATTTTTTCTCCTGTAACAGAAAGTATATGATAAATCACAAAGAACACTATAGCAATAACCAATGGCATTCCTATGCCTCCTTTACGTATTATGGCACCTAGTGGAGCTCCTATCAAAAACAGAACAATACAAGCAAAAGACAGTATGAACTTTTTATGCCACTCTACTAGGAAGTTCATAAAATTCCCTCCCTTCAATATTTTATCAGAATTGGTCACTCTCACCATACTTTGGCTATTCCTCACGTTTGAAGCTACTAATTGTAATACTTTATGCCTGTATTGCATAGGTATTGTCTCCAAAAATGTAGAATCGTACTGACGTGTACTTGCATCTAATAGAGCAACTCTCTTTATCAGAGTATCCCTGTCATCTCCCCTTAATAACATAGTAATATAGGGCCCTAAATAAATTTTAAGTTTCTCGGGTATACCCGCCTCATAGCGTTTAAAACTATCAATACCTTCCTTCAGCTGACTCACATTCATCATCTGATAGGCATTTTTGAATAGGTCTTCGTTCGTACGGTTTATCTTAAATGAAGACAAGTCAAAAACCTTGTCCCATTTCTTAAAGTACATTCTTATCTGCTCTTTATTCTGTGAAGAGTTTCTATTAATTGACTCTTCGTACCTCCAACCATCTTTAAGTCTAAAGATCATAAACTGCTTGTTAGCAGCAGGTATCATTTCCCCTTCCTCTGCAACCGTAACCTTATCATTACCATTGCCAGAAGTATGATCGTAGATAATAATATTCCTTATGGTCTTTCCGTCATTATCCTTCTCTCCTACTCTTATAGAATATCTATCAATATCCTTATTAAACTGACCTTCTTTAATATTAAATGTTGGCTTAGAATGCCGGAGATCATACAACAACGACAAGGCCTTTAGGTTAGCAAAAGGGATAACATTGTTATTGAAAATGAAAGCTATACCACTAATAAAGAGTATAAAAACGAACAAAGGCCTAATAAACCTCACCAATGATATACCTGCAGACTTGATGGCTACCAGCTCGAAATTCTCCCCCATATTACCAAAGGTCATTATAGAGGCCAATAAAATACAGAGAGGTAATGCAAACGGTACTAAGGTTGCAGACATGAGTACCAGTAACTGGATAATAAGCCAAGGCCCAAGTCCTTTGCCCAGAAGCTCGTCCATATACAGCCAGAAAAACTGCATGACGAATATAAATAACGTGACGAAGAACGTTACAATAAAAGGGCCGATAAAACTACGGATGATGAGTATGTCCAGTTTCTTGATCAATCGTACAGTATAAGTTGGTACAAACCTAAGGAAAAGGAATGCTATTTGGGATAGCTAACAACTAGATTAACCTTTCTTTTATAAAAAAGATAATGCCTGACTTAACAGGCATTATAAAATAATTAGCTTCCTATACGATGTTTCAAGTCACTTACTTGAGATTGCCACAAGCTCTCATTATCAGCAATTTCGTATTTATCGGCAAAATCAGTGATTGTGAGTATGGTTTCGTTCGTTACCGGACTTTGTTCAATTCTAAACTCAAAAAACTCATCATCATTATAATGATCCCATCTAAACCTCACATAATCATTCTCAAAATTTTCGATCAGCTCTGCTGTATCTGTAGAACCATTCCAAGTAAAGTGGAAAATATTATCACGTTGGTCAACCTTATCCGCAAACCACTCTTGCAAACCATTTGGGGTAGACAGAAATTCGTACAATATACTTGGCGAACATCTTATTGGGAATTCTAGTGAGTAAATTTCTTTCTTAAGCATTTCGTTAGTTAAGTTGTTGCAATAATAGAAAAATGAATGAACATTCAAAATTTTATATGGTATTTCCTACAGATTAATTTTAAACACCTATAAAATATTCTACTATATCAAGTTAAGAAAATCTTAATTTTTTTTGGGTTGTGTTGTCTAGAACCTTAGATTTGCCATACTAATGTCATTAATAATGACTTTGGTCAACAGTTAGAAGTTTCGATTCTCAATACTTTAAAAAATGGTTTGCCTATGTCTATGCGTCAGCTAAAAATCACGAAATCCATTACCAATCGTGAGAGCCAATCTCTTGAAAAGTATTTGCAAGAAATTGGTAAAGTAGATTTGATTACTCCCGAAGAAGAAGTGCAATTAGCCATCCGAATCAAACAAGGAGATCAAATAGCGCTAGAGAAACTAACGAAAGCGAATTTACGTTTCGTAGTATCTGTAGCAAAACAATATCAAAACCAAGGCTTATCATTAAGTGACCTTATCAACGAAGGTAACTTAGGTCTTATCAAAGCAGCTCAGCGCTTTGACGAAACAAGAGGTTTCAAATTCATCTCTTATGCTGTATGGTGGATTCGTCAATCTATCCTGCAAGCACTTGCAGAACAATCACGTATCGTTCGTCTACCTCTTAACAAAGTTGGTCTATCTAACAAAATCAGCAAAGCATACTCTCAACTAGAGCAAGAGTTTGAACGTGAGCCATCAACTGAAGAGCTTGCCAATATTCTTGAAATAGGTACTGAAGAAGTAGAAACAACACTAGGTGTTGCTGCTCGTCACGTATCTGTGGATGCTCCTTTCGTAGATAGCGAAGACAACACGCTACTTGACGTATTGGAAAACCCTAACTCTGACTCAGCAGATACAGAACTTGAGCATCATGATTCTCTTCGTTGTGAAATAGAGCGTTCTCTTAATACTTTAACAGAGCGTCAAAGAGATGTTATTAAACTTTACTTTGGTATTGGTGTTGAGCATCCAATGAGCTTAGAAGACATCGGAGAAAAGTTCTCTCTAACTCGTGAGCGTGTACGTCAAATTAAAGACAAAGCAATTACAAAACTTCGTTCTACAACACGTTGTCAATTATTAAAATCATATCTAGGTACTTAATAAAGCACCACAATACAACATAATAAAAGCCTACTGTTTAGTAGGCTTTTTATTTATAAATTATCCTCGCTCCTTAGCATTGGTATACCATTTATCTTGCAACATGCTATACTGCTCATCAGGCAATTTCTTTTCTCCATCATAATGCCCTAATTTATTTTTCTGCCTATAGGCCTCATATAAAGTAACTGCACAAGCCACAGAAACATTTAGCGACTTTATCATACCTACCTGAGGTATTACTATAGTACCATCACAATGGGTAACAAACTCATCTGATATACCGTTCGTCTCATTACCGAAAGCCAACGCTATAGGTTGAGTAAAATCCATTTCATGCAACTCTTTAGAGTCATGCTTTAGGCTTGTTGCATACAACCTTCCATACTTTTCCTTTACAGCATTTACACATTCATTCATATCTGTAAAATGATGCATGGTCACCCATTTAGAAGCACTTGAAGAACTTTTAGTGCCATACTTTCTCTTTTTCTCAAAAACAGTATTTAGTACGTAGATATCTTGAACCCCCACAGCATCACAAGTACGCATAATTGCAAATATATTGTGGGGATCTTCTATGTTTTCCATGACTACAGCTAAATCAGCCTGTCGTCTATTTAACACAGCATCTAGTTTATCTTTTCTTACTTGATTCATTCAGAAACGTCTATTTGCCGCTACAATATATAAAAACCAAAATAGACTCAATTAGAGAAGACCTTTCTTACATCGTCAAGATAAGATCTTCCAATAGGTATCCTTTCACCATTTACTAGTAAAACCTCCGAAGACGAAATGCTTTGTATCTTATTTATAGGAACGATATAAGACTTATGCGTTTGAATAAACGCAGCTTCAGGTAGTTGCTGTAATATACTACTCATAGAACTACGAACAAGTAGTTTTGTTTCTTTGCAAACTATAGAGACATATTCCTTTGCACTTTTGATATATTCAATATGTTCGGGAATGAGCTTATGATAATCGCTACCCGACCGTAAGACTACAGGAGCCAACAGGTTGTTTGTCGTCTTAGCATTAGTAATATTTTCCTGAAATCGATTGATAGCTTTAGCAAACCTTATAAAAGATATTGGCTTTAGTAAATAATCAATAACCCCATATTCATATGCTTCTATAGCATACTCTCTATAAGCAGTTGTTAGTATTACTTTAGGGCGATTTGATACACTTTCTAAAAACTCCATACCAGTCACATCTGGCATTCTTACATCAAGAAACATCAAGTCTATCTGCTTTGATTGTAACACACTAACCGCCTCTCGTATATTTCTGCACTTACTAACCAAATTTATATGCTCATAAGCAGCTATATGCTTACTAAGCAATTCAATTGCATATGGTTCGTCATCTACTACTATACAGTTTATCATGCTAAAGAGTTGATCTTTAAAACGACATTATATATTTGTTGCTCTGTGTTGACATCAAGGCTATAATTATCTCCATAGGTTAGCTCTAAGCGTTTTATGGTATTATTATTTCCAATGCCAGTCTTGTCACTTTTCACTGTTACATTAGGCTTATATCTATTGATCGTTGTAAGCGTAAGCGACTCCCCTTCTAATGTTATTTCTATATACACATAATAGGCGACTCCATCTACCAAAACATTTTCATAAGCGTGTTTAAATGTATTTTCTACAAAATTGAATAATATTAAAGGTTCTATGTCACTATTAGCTTCCCCGTTTACTTTATAAAAAATACGTTGCGTATCATCTAATCTTAGTCGCTGCAGGTTGATATAGTTTTCTATAAAATCTAACTCTTTAGAGAGTTTTACTTTCTTTTGATACCCATCGTAAATATTATAGCTCAACAACTCCGACAATCTCAATACAGCATCTGCAGCCTTGTCCGACTTATTGAGTACCAGCAGATATATATTATTTAAAGTATTGAATAAAAAATGGGCGTCTAATTGAGTGCGTAGCAACCCTAACTCTGCTTGTATCTTCTCGTAATGCAGTTCTTTTGATTTTTGCACTTTCACATACCACTCTTTGGCTACCTTAAAGAGAGAAAGCAGAAAGAACTCCATGGAAAACCCCATCATTGCTGCTATGGTCTTTTTTACGAAATACTTTTTAAATATCGACAGGTCGAAAATTATGCCAGATATATATATAGCTATCAAACTTACTACCCATAATGCCGTAACAGAAAGAAGATACGCTTTGTACTTTTCAGTAATAAAGTACTTCTTCATTAATACGTAAATATTAATGTAAGTGGCAGACATCAACACTACCATATGTGTGATGTAATAAAGCTTACCTGTAAGGTCTGCTTTAACAATGCTAGGCAGTAGAAAAACAATAAGGTAGGCAGCCCATACTGCTATATGAACCAACCACCTTATTGACTTGTATCTTATTTTCAATGTTGACAATAGCTGAAGTTATAACACATTTACCATTCTTCTCACTACCCCCTTGTTTGTTGCTACTTCTAATATATAGAGACCTTTGACTTTAATACTAAAGTCAACATTGTTTTTACTTAAATATGATGCTTCATATTCTTTAATTGTACTCCCATCTATACTCAACAATCTTAATTTCTGTACCTCAGCATTGGCAAATCGTACGTGTACTAAACCATCAGTACTTGGATTAGGGTATACTTCCCAATCTGAATTATTTAAACTTGAAAACGCTATACCTGTTGGGTTATTACTATACTTAGTAACAAAGATGTACCGTATAGGCTGCCCTGGCTTAAATACGGCACCTGTTATAGCCCATCCACCATCATTTGTAGCCACAATATCTAATGCTTGATAACTAGAGTCAATATTTCCATATGCAGTATCCCAAACTACATCTCCTGCGTTATCTGTTTTTAGCACATACATTTGTTGGCTTTGAGCTGTTGGGTCTAGTTTATATCCCGATATTATAAAGCCCCTGTCGCTTAATTGCTTTACAGAGTATCCTTCTCTTCTCCAAGGTGTGCCTTGTATCGTCTTATCCCATACCACATTTCCCGACAGGTCTATTTTTACAAAATGTAAATCACCTCTGGCATTACCCGGCTGTGCCTCTTCAGTATTCTTTACTCCTACAAAGACGTAACCTACCACAGAACCGTTATTTATATCAGGCGTTATCGTCCATGCCCAATCTACTCTATCTGCTAGCCCATAGGTCTTTCTCCATAGTTGCTTGCCCGAACTGTCTAGCTTAATGACCCATGCATCATCATACTGCCCTGCTGCAAAACTGTAAGTACCTCCTGTTATTACATATTCATTATTAACCGCTATTATAGTTTGAGCATCATCAAAAGCAGCACCTCCAAAGGTTTTGGTCCAAAGTGTATCTCCACTAAGATTCAATTTCAACAACCAAGCATCGGAATCTCCTGCTCCATAGCTTTCTGTTCTACCACAAACAATGATATTACTACCGTCATAGGCTACATCTGTTGCATAATCTAACGCATTGCCCCCATACCTTTTTTGCCAAATAGTATTGCCATTGATGTCTGTATACACAATAAGTGCATCAGTGGTAGCTGCATTAGGCGGTGTATTGATGCTTCCTACCAGAACTAGATTATTATTGGGTAGCTGTGTCATACCAAACCCTAACTCTCTATCATTGAAAGTGCCTATCTCTTTGGTCCAGATAGTATCACCGTTACTTTTTATCCTGAAAAGAAAAATACTACCTATATACTGAGAAGAGCTGGTAGGCACACTCCTTACACCACAAATAATAAAATCGCCATTAGCTTGCTCAATAATGCTTGAGCCTTGATTGCTAGGACCTGTAGAACTATATGTTTTCTGGAAATCTATTTGCTGTGCCGCAATATCAGCAACACAACAGATCAACAAAACGATCGTTGATAAAATCTGTTTCATAACGTATTGACTTTTAAGGTTAAAACTTAAATGTCAATAAATGTACCTTGCCGACTGTCACAGATAAAACTGATTCAACCAAACAAACTTACCTGCAATGAAACCCTTATATATGCAACGTATTATTTGCCTAAATGCGCCTTAAGCTCATTGATAAACATCTCTAAATGCTCCACTTCAACATGATCCATCACTACTATCTTGAACCATTCAGGGTTAGCACCATGAGAGTTAGGCACCAAGCCATACTTTTCAGCCAACTCGTTATTCATGTATTTGCCCATTATGGTAATGATGTTCATCTTTGGATACCTGTAGTAACCTACACCCAGTTCATCCAGTTGCTTACAACACCAGTCTGTTCTATAGAGTAGCTTGTTTATTTTCTCAAACCAGCCATGTGGTCCGTAAGTTACCATTATCATCCATATAGCTATGGCATTAGCACCTGAACGACTACCGCTCAACGTGATGTCCATACCATTTACATAAGCCGCCTCTTCGGTAAACACATATTCCATCAAGCCTTTTCTAGCTAGGAAAACACCTGTACCATAAGGCGCTTGTAGCATCTTATGCGCATCTAATGTTATAGAAGACACTTTAGGGTTGGCAAAGTTTATAGTAGAAGCAGGTGTACTAATAGGATAAATAAAACCACCAAAAGCACCATCCAAGTGTAGCTTATAGGCTACATCATTTGCTTCTAAGCATTTTATATATAGCTCCGGATCATCTACACTACCAAACATAGTTGTAGCCATATTAGAAATAACGATAAAATACTTTACCCCATCCTTCTTAGCCTCCTGTATCACTTCATTTAGCCCCTCCTCAACTATTATTCTGTCCTCATAACCCACAGGAGCCTCATACCATTCTAGATTTAGCAGGTTTGCAGCTTTTGATATAGAGTAATGGGTATCAGCAGAGCCCAGCAATGCTATTTCATTATGTGTGGCATTATGCTCTCTTTTAAAATAGTTACGATATATCCACGCTGCCTGAATATTAGCTTCCGTTCCTCCAGCCGCTACATAACCATCACAACTGCCTTCTTCTGCCTTAAGCATATCTACACAAAGCATTTCAATCACTTCACGCTCAATATCTTGTGTACCTTTAAAGAAAGTCTCCGACTCACCCAGCGTATGGCATCCTATATGGTTTGGATTGGCAACATAAGTACGTAACAGAGGTGCATCCTTCAAAAAAGGTGCTTGCTCATAAAACACATTACCATCCAAACGCGAGGCAGGAACACCCAAAGAAACCTTATCCTTGTAATCTATGTTTAAAGCCAGTGCTTTAGACACTCTTTCATCCTGCTGTGTGTGTGATAGTTTTTTCCAAAACTTTGCCATATCGCTACATTTTGCGCGCAAAGCTATTTTTTATTACTCGTCTTTTCAATGATTTTTATCAGAGAATCATATCAATGTTATTTATAACAACAGCTATACATGTATACGAAAGAAAATACATTCATTGATTATCAACGATATACATAGTTTCCCGATTTCGCAACAGATTTTTCCCGATTATTAAAACCACTCTTTAAACCGTCCCCTACATTTGCATCCGTAAAAAGAAAAACAATGAATAAAATAATCGGTTCGGCTTTATTATTAGCAATAGGATTTACCTCATGCACAAAGGATAACTCTGTTACTCCTGCCCCAACAAATAACCTTACAATACCATATAACACCTTAACCGCAAGTAGCAACTACTTGGAGACCTTTAAAGGTACTGACGGGAAAACTTCAGTAGACTTTAGCGGACAGACTACTCGTATTGAGATGCTAAAAGAGTTAGACACTTATATAAAAACAGGTACTACTGCAGCAATAAATGAGCAAAAGATGAAAGATATGTTCGAAAACAAGAACACACCTTTCACTAGCAATGACTTAAATACTGCAACAACAAAAGTTATCGTTAGCAAATCAGCAGCATCATTCTCAGCTGTAGATGCTGATGCAGAGCGTCAACATTTCTACAACTATTTCAAAGAATTGGAAAGAATTAGCAAGCTAAACGGACAAACAGCTACTCAAGGCAATGCAGGTTTGCTAGGCGGCAAGCGACTTGTAGATGAAAAAGGATTTGAATATGCTCAGTTTGTACAAAAAGGGCTTATCGGTGCTATGATGCTTGACCAGATCAGCAATGTATACCTAGGTACTGAAAAACAAGCAGCGGATAATAAAACAATAGTTGATGGCAAGAACTATACCGCTATGCAACACCATTGGGATGAAGCATACGGTTACTTGACAAGCAACCCTACCTACCCAATGAAAGACCCTAACGATGCTACAAAATATCTTGAATCGTTCTTGGGTGGTTATGTACGCCAAGTAGGAACATCTGTTGGTGGAGACCCTGAGGCTGTATATGTAGCTTTCTTAAAAGGACGTGCGGCTATTGTTAATAATGACCTGACAACACGCGACGAGCAAATAACCTACATTCGTACTGCACTGGAAAAGGCTGTAGCTACAGTAGCTATCAGTTACCTAAACCAAACAAAAACTGCTAGTGATGACGCAAGTAAATTCCACGCTTTATCTGAAGGGTATGGATTTATCTACTCACTACGTTTCGCATACAACGCTAAGATCGACAAAACAAAGTCTGATAATTTATTAAATATACTAGGAGGCAAAGCAAATGGATTCTGGTCATTAACCAATGCAGATATTGACAATGTAAGAGACCAAATTGCCACAGCCTTTGGAATCGATAAAAATGCAGTGGTTAGTCACTAATATATAAACATAATTACATCGATAAAGCGGCTCATGTATGAGACCGCTTTACGTGTTAATAAGAAACAAACTAAAGGAGATGAAAAAAAGGTTGTTATCAACAGGGTTATTGATCGTACTGGCAACTACGATAATAACCAGTTGCTCCAAAAAAGAGGAGAATAAAAACTCATCTAACGATCTAGACAGGAAGCCCATGTTGGAGCATTATGCCAACAACTATATCATACCTGCGTATGCAGATATGACGCAAAAACTAAATGCTCTAAAAACTAGCGTAGCCGCATTCACTACAACACCTAACGCTACTACATTAGGTGCGTTACGCACCTCTTATAGAACAGCCTATATCACTTGGCAAAAAGTAGATATGCTGGAGTTTGGTCCGGGTGCTGATGCTACCCTAAGAAATTTCATTAATATCTACCCTGCTTCTACCACAAAGGTGAATGACAATATATCATCCAATAGTTATGACTTGGAAGCTTTTGGTAATAAAGATGCACAAGGTTTCCCGGCATTAGATTATCTAATAAATGGTGCAGCAAGTACTGACCAACTAATAGTTGACCAATACACTACAGACCCTCAGGCTAACAACAGAAAGCAATATTTATTAGCTATCGCCAATAAGATGCTGGAAAAAGTAACCAACGTTAGTAACACATGGAGCAACTATAAGGATGATTTCATCAACAATACGGGAATCGATGTCAGTAGTAGTCTTACTGTGATGGTGAATGGCTATGTACAATACTACGAGCGTAATTTGCGTGCCGGTAAAATTGGTTTGCCTGTAGGAGCTATGACAGGCTTTGCTTCACCACAAATAGTTGAAGCATACTATATGCCAGAATTATCAAAAGAGCTAGCGCTAACAGCACTCAATGCCATTAAAGATTTCTATACAGGCAAAGGATATAATGGCACTAACGGCGCTAGTATGCAATCTTACTTAGCAGCGTTGGGCACAAAAGATAATGACGGTAGCCTTATTGCCGATGTTGTTGTTAAAGAAATAGATGAAGCTATAACCGCATTACAAAATTTAAATACAACTATCCTCAACGGCGTTCAAAACAACCGTACTGAAGTATTGGAAATCTACGAGCAACTACAAGATGTTGTTCCGCTACTTAAAGTAGACATGGTTTCCGCATTTAGTATTTCTATCACTTATGTAGATAATGATGGTGACTAAAGATGTTTCAATTTAAAAAGCACATATTATCAAAAGCCTATTTAGAGCAGCCTGTACACACAGCTGCTCTTGCTGCTTTTCGCTTTTTATTTGGCGTAATGATCTTTGGCAGCACATTGCGTTTTTGGCTAAAGGGATGGATAGAAGAATTATACATTACCCCAACCTACTTTTTCTCTTATTATGGCTTTGAATGGGTAAAGCCATTAGGGGGATACACCTACATTATTTTTGCTATCTGTGGTATCAGTGCACTTTTCTTTGCTCTAGGATATTTTTATAGGTTGGCATCAATACTCTTGTTTCTAAGCTTTACCTATATAGAGCTAATGGATAAGACCAACTACCTCAACCATTACTACTTTGTATCATTAGTGTTGTTTTTAATGATGTGGTTGCCTGCTAATGTCAACTATGCCTTAGACACCTTAAGGAAACCACAAATTACTCGTCAGTATATACCAAGATGGACATTGGGTAGCATACGGCTCATGATGGGTATTGTGTATGTATATGCAGGTTTGGCAAAACTAAATAGCGACTGGCTAATAGAAGCTATGCCATTAAGATTATGGCTTCCTGCTAATAATGATATGCCTGTTATTGGCTTTTTATTCAATAAGATATGGGTGGCTTATTTCTTTAGTTGGTTTGGCGCTATCTATGATCTTACCATACCATTCTTCTTACTCAATAGAAAAACAAGACCTTTTGCATATGCTACTGTTATCATTTTTCATTTGATGACGGCAATACTATTCCCTATTGGTGTTTTCCCTTTTGTAATGATATTTTCGGCACTGGTATTTTTTGAGAGTAAAGACATAGATGCTATACTTAATAAACTGAATTTAAAATCGAAGAACATATCAACTCAATACACCTTTTCAAAATTTTCTTTTACTCCTATCAGACATAAAATAACATTATCTGTATTTGCTATATTCTTTACGCTACAAGTGTTGCTACCTTGGAGGTATCTACTCTACCCCAACGAGCTTTTCTGGACAGAGGAAGGATATCGTTTTTCGTGGCGGGTAATGCTCATGGAAAAAATGGGCTACGCACAATTTGTAGTGAAGGATAGTGAAACTGGAGAAAAAATAGCTGTTAACAACAATGAGTTTCTTACAAGAAATCAGGAAAAGATGATGGCTACCCAGCCTGACTTCATTTTACAATACGCTAGCTTCTTGAAAGAGACTTTTACAAAACGTGGTGTTAACAACCCGCAGGTATATGCTACAAGTTATGTAGCACTTAATGGTAGAAGAAGTAAACTATTTGTTGACACTTCTATTGATTTAGGGAAAGAGAAAAACTCATTTAAACATAAAACTTGGCTGCTGGCCTTTAACGATACGATAAATGGTTTGTAGATATATACTACCTGTAATAATATTCATGCTACCCACTTGTGTATATGCACAAGACAGTACTAAGCGTGCCAAACTACAGGAAGTAGAAATAACGGACGAGAAGGATAACAACTTTGGTCATATGTACCAAGTAGATGGCATGAAGATAACTGCAGGCAAAAAGTCGGAAGTTATTAATGTTGAAAAGCTAACCGTTAATAAAGCAACTAACAACACAAGACAGGTATATGCAAAAGTAGCAGGGTTAAACATTTTTGAAAATGATGGATCTGGCTTGCAATTGAGTATTGGCGGCAGAGGATTGGACCCTAACAGAACAGCTAACTTCAATGTAAGACAAAATGGCTATGATATTAGTGCAGACGCATTAGGCTATCCTGAAAGTTATTATACCCCACCAGCCGAAGCCTTATCAAAAATAGAAATACTTAAAGGAGCAGCAGGTTTGCAATACGGTACTCAATTTGGAGGATTGCTAAACTTTGAGATGAAACAACCCGGTGCTAAAAAGGCCTTTACGCTTGAAAGCAGACAAACCGCTGGTTCTTTTGGTTTCTTTAGCTCTTACAATGCTATAAGTGGCACGAAAGGAAAACTAAAATACTTTGCCTATGCACATTATAAAAGAGGTGATGGCTGGAGACCAAATAGCAAGTTTGAATCTTTTAATGGCTATGTAGACCTACACTACCAAGTAAGTGAGAAGAGCAAAATAGGTCTGGAGTATACACACCTCAATTATATTGCACAGCAACCAGGAGGATTGAATGATAAAATGTTTGAAGAAGACCCAAGACAGAGCAACCGTACCAGAAATTGGTTTGCCGTAAACTGGGACTTGATAGACCTAGAGTGGGAATATAGAATATCCTCACGCACACAGATCCAAACTCGTGCCTATGGTCTATTAGCTTCAAGAAAAGCTGTAGGCTACTTAGAGAACTACCCATCGAGAACAGACAATGGAGGTGAACGTACACTATTGACAGGCGAATTTCAAAACCTAACGTTAGAGTCCAGAATACTGAATAGATATACCATAGGCAAACAAATGCAGGTAATACTAGGCGGCATAAGAGCTTATAGAGGTTATAATAGCAACCTATTAGGCAAAGTGAATAATGGTTCAGGGGCTGACTTTTCTTTTTCTGATGAATCATCTCAGGTTAATGCCGACTATTCTTTCCCTAACCTAAACCTTGCAGCATTTGTAGAAAACATTTTCAGACTAACGTCAAAATGGAGCATTACACCTGGTATTCGTGCAGAATACATTAAGACGCAAGCCAATGGTTTTTATGTAAACAGAGTGGTAGACCAAGCTGGCAATGTAATACAGAACCAAAAAATTGATGAACAGAAAGAGTTGCCAAGGTCTTTTATCTTATTGGGCGTAGGAAGTAATTATAAGCTGAACAAGAGTATGGAGCTATACGGCAACTTCTCTCAAAACTATCGCTCTGTTACTTTTACTGATATACGTATCACCACCCCTTCGCTTGAAGTAGACCCAAATATCAAAGATGAAAAAGGATGGAGCTCTGATCTAGGTATTAGAGGCAATTTCAACAACCTGGTTCAATATGACGTGAGTGCATTCTTTTTACGTTATGCTAATCGTATAGGAGAATATCAGTATAAAAAAGGTAATCAGGTTATTCGTAGAAGAGGCAATATTGGAGCTGCTCAGATATATGGCTTAGAGACCTTTGCTGAAGTAAACATACTGAACGCGTTCAAAACTGTACCGCAAAAATGGCGTGCCAGCATTTATTCTAACCTTGCTATTACACAATCAGAATATACCGAGAGCCCTCAAAAAAATATTGTTGGTAAGGAACTGGAATACGTGCCATTGATCAACTGGAAAGCGGGCATACAATTAGGGTATAAAAAACTTAAGCTAACCTATCAGTTTAGCCACATGGGCAAACAGTATACTGATGCTACTAATGCTGAAGACGGTGGTAGTAGTGGTGTTAATGGAGCTGTGCCTACTTATCAGCTAATGGACGTATCTATATCCTGGAGCTGGAAATGGCTAATACTAGAAGGCAGTGTTAATAACATAGCGGATGCCCATTACTTCACTAGAAGAGCTACAGGATACCCGGGACCAGGCATTATACCAGGAGATGGAAGGAGCTACTTTTTAACTGTAGGTTGTAAGCTATAAAACAGGCTTTTCATATAAGCAATACTCATATAACTAACTCATTATTAAGTCAGTGTGGTCTTATTTTTAATCTAGTATTAATTATCACGATTATTTTTTTTGACAAATTCGTGATAATTTGAATTCATATCGTTAAATTAGATATAAATAACCTTACACACAGATTTAATAAAGAGTAATTTTTTATGAAAAGTAGACTTCTACAATATGCGATGTTATTGGCGGTAACATCATTTTTTTCTAATAACATTTTAGCGCAATGCTCTACAACATCACCTCCCCCTACTTCATATTGTTGGGATTCTGATGCGATAGTATCACTTACACTTGGAGGTGTAACTACTACTCCTACTCCAAACTGTGGAAACTCGTCAACAGGGTATACGTTTTATTCTACACCTGTTAGAAGTTTAGTAAAAGGTACTACAGTTAGCTGGACCACAACCCACCCTGGTGTATGGACAGAAGGTATCGCTATCTGGATCGACTTCAATAACGATGGCGTATACTCTAGCAGTGAAGAAGTTGCAGGAAACGCGTCTAACTCTTCTACATCAATATCAGGGACTTTCACCGTTCCTACAACTGCTACAGCGGCTAGCAATGTAAGAATGAGAGTTCGTTGTCAATACAACCCATCATCTACTTGGGGTAACGGTGCTAACGATGCTTGTGGCGGTTATACTTGGGGAGAAACAGAAGACTACCTAGTAAATATTTGTGATGCAATTACAGTTTCTGCTCAGCCTCAAAATAGTATGGGTTGTCAAAACAAAAATGCTTCATTCTCAGTAACGGCTTCAGGTGCTGGTGGCTACCAATGGCAAATAGACAACGGTTCTGGTTTTACAGATATTACCAACAACAGTACATTCAGTGGTGCTACAACAAGCATGTTAAGTATTAATGGGCTTCCTGCATCTATCGATGGTGCTAACGTTCGTTGTATCATGAGTAGTTCTTGCAGCGCTAGTGTTAAAGATACTAGTGACCCTGCAACAGTAACAGTAATTGCTAACGCTAAAGTAAATAAGCAAACAGGAGACCTTACTACATGTGAAAAGATCCAAACAAAATTTGGTGTTAGTGCATCAGGTGCAATATCAGGCTACAAATGGCAAGTACTACAAAAAGGTGCAGGCTCTTTTGTTGATGTAGTAAATGGTGGTGTATATAGTGGTGCTACTAGTGATAGTTTAGCTATTAGCCAGATACCTGCTTCTATGGATGGTGCTATTCTACGTTGTATCGTATCAAGTGCTTGCGAAGCAGACACTTCAGACTCTATAAGAGTAGTAGTTCAACCTCTACCAAAAGTTGTAAAAGATCCGCCAAATGTTTCTGTTATTCATGGCAGTGATGCACTATTTGTAATAGAAGCACAAGGGCTTAATCTTACATACAGATGGCAAGCAGGTTATCAAGGCGTGTATTCTTTCATTAACAACAATGCTATCTATTCAGGTGTTGATAATGACTCTCTTAAAGTAGCTAGTGTTTCTGAAGCTCAGAATGGATTTACTTATCGTTGTATCATATCAGGTAAGGGCAACTGTGCTGCTGACCCTGACACTAGTTCTGTTGCAATACTTAATGTATTACCTCCATTGAATATCGCTAATACAACAACTAAAAACAGTATTCAACTTTACCCTAACCCTGCTTCAGGTAACGAAATAACTGTTACTATAAACAATGCTACAAAAGATTTGAATTATAAAATAATCAATACAGTAGGAAAAACTGTTTATGAAGGTCAATTGCCAAATACAGCAAACCATAATAAAACAATATCAATTGATGGTTTGAGTTCTGGTGTTTATACATTCCAAGTAACAAATAAAAATGGAACTAAAATTTCTTCAATACAGTTCTCTAAGTTATAATATATAACAACTAAACGTTTTTAAAAGGAGCAACACATATGTTGCTCCTTTTTTATTAGTGATAATCTCATCTATCATTTACAAACAACTATAAGTTACTTTAAACATAACCCCTTAATACCCTCTGGTTAAAACAGTTAAATAGTCATAGCTTTTATGTAAAAACTATGACTAACATATTCTATTGAGCATCGTCTATTATAGGTATAGCTTTTAAAGTTTTTGGCATATGTTACGAATTTGTTAACCAATTGGTTATCAATGCACAATACCTATCTTCGCCGAAATTTTTTTTACGCTACAATACTTTAATTCTCAAAAGAAACACAAGCATTATGATTGCTAGATCTAAACTAGACGCAAAAAAACATAGCCTACTTTTAGCCCTGGGCTTTTTGTTTTTCTCTATCAACTCTTGGGCACAAACACCAACTATCATTGCACACCCTGCAGACCAGAAAGCATGTGAAAATAGTGGCACTACTTTTGGCATTACCGCAAACGGTGTAACCACTTATCAATGGGAGGTAAACGACGGAACAGGATGGACTACATTATCAAACGCAGGACAGTACAGTGGAACAAATACAGCCACTCTTGGAATAATGAATCTTAGCATAGCTCAAGCCGGGTATAACTATAGATGTGTGCTAACTGATGCGGGTACTAACTCCATCAACTCCAATATGGCTACTTTGACCGTTTATGAAGTACCAAACATTACTAACAATCCTAGCAATTCAAGAATATGCTTGAATGACAACACTTCTTTTTCTATTGCTGCAGTAGGTAAAGATATAAGCTACCAATGGCAGGTAGATGATGGTAGCGGCTGGACAGATATAAGCAACACCGGCGTTTATAGTAACGCTACGACAAACACATTAAGCATTACAACAGCAACAGCTACACTTAACAACAATAAGTACAGATGTGTGGTTTCTGGCAAATGTGCACCTGTAGCACAGTCTTCATCGGCAGTACTAAACATTGATCTCCCTCCTACTATTACAACACAACCGAGTGATAAAACTACTTGTGAAAATGCAGGTACTAGTTTTTCTATTGCTGCAACAGGCACAACACTTTCTTACCAATGGCAAGAAGATAATGGTACAGGATATAAGAATATTATCAACAATAGTACTTACAGTGGTGCTACTACCAATAAGCTAAACATCACTGCTAACGGTACATTGAACGGTTATCAATACAGATGTGTAGTAACAGGAAAATGTAATCCTAGCGAAACTTCTAATGATGCTACTTTAACTATTAACTACCTACCCGTTGTTACTAAACAACCGGCACACAGCACTATTTGTGAAGGGGAGAATACGCAATTTCATGTAGCGGCTACTGGTACTAACCCAACTTACCAATGGCAAGTAGACAACGGTACAGGTAGCTTCAGCAACCTTTCTAACAACACTATATATAGCGATGTAACTACAAGTGTACTTAAACTAAAAAATCCACCGACATCATATAATGGTAATAAATACCGTTGTATCGTATCAGGTACTTGTAGCCCTGATGGTGTATCGAGCTACGGACAGTTGGAAATACTATTGACTACACAAGTGCTTACTAATATTGCTGCTGATACATTTTGTGAAGGAAAACTATCTACAGTAATGATCAATTCGAACGGAGCAGGACTAAAATATCAATGGCAAAGAAACGATGGAACAGGTTTCAAAGACATCGTGAACAATGCTACCTACTCAGGAGAAAAAACTAATATGTTAGCTATCAACAATACACCAAAAAGTCTTCAAGGGCAGTATATACGTTGTATTGTAAATGGTACTTGTAAAAGTGACACTACTGAAAACATAAAGGCTAACATTCTTTACAAACCTGAGGTGGTGAGCTCACCAACAAATGTTGCTGTAATTCAAGGTCAGAATGCTAGCTTTGAAGCAGAAGGTAAAGGAACAGGAATATACTACCAATGGCAGGCAAGTGCTGATGGCAGCAACTATTCTAACATTAACAATAATGCCATATACAGTGGAACACAAACAACAAAACTTACTGTATCTAATGTTTCGATGGGACAGGACGGTTTCTTATTCCGTTGTATGATCAAAGGTCTTCCAAGCTGCTCCTTCACAGGCGCTCCTACTAGTGCAGCAACGTTAAATGTTGCTCCTCCATTATCAGTTAGCAATTTGAACGCAAATAATAAAGTTGCATTATACCCTAACCCTGCAACAGGCAATGAAATAACACTAACAACTAGCTTGACAGAACCTGTTGACTTTATAGTTATAAACAATATGGGTAAAACTGTTTATAAAGGGCAACTAAACAAACAAACGACTCTTGAGACCAATAATATGACATCAGGTATTTATACAGTCATTTTCAAGAGCCAAGTAATTAGTTTACAACCAATTAGGTTTACCAAACTATAATAACACATTACACATAAAAAGGCGTTGCTAGTTGCAGCGCCTTTTTTTATTCTAATAACCTGTATGTGTTTTACGTTTGGGATTTTATTACTTTTGACCCACCAAGTAAAAAAAATTACAATCAATAAATATGAGTAAAATCAAAGTAGCCAATCCTGTAGTAGAGTTGGATGGTGATGAAATGACCAGAATCATATGGAAGTTCATTAAAGACAAACTAATACTTCCATATCTAGACCTAGATATTAAATACTACGATCTGGGTGTTGAGCATAGAGACGCAACAGATGATCAGGTAACTGTTGATGCAGCAAACGCTATTAAGAAATACGGTGTAGGTATCAAATGTGCTACCATTACTCCTGACGAGCAACGTGTAGAAGAATTCAAGCTAAAGCAAATGTGGCGTAGCCCTAATGGTACTATCCGTAATATTTTGGACGGTACTGTTTTCCGCGAACCTATCGTTATACAAAACGTTCCAAGACTAGTTCCTAACTGGACTGCTCCTATCTGCATTGGTCGTCACGCATTTGGAGACCAATATAGAGCTACAGACATGGTGATAAAAGGTAAGGGTAAACTTACTATCAAGTTTGAGGGTGAGGATGGTAATACTGTAGAGCACGAGGTATACAACTTTGAAGGTGATGGCGTGGCACTAGCTATGTACAATACAGATAAGTCTATCTATGGTTTTGCACGCTCTTGCTTCAACCAAGCATTATCTAAAGGATGGCCTTTGTACATGTCTACCAAGAATACTATTCTTAAAAAGTACGATGGTCGTTTCAAAGATATATTTGAAGAAGTATACCAAAACGAATTCAAAGCTGAGTTTGAGAAAAACGGTCTTACTTACGAGCACCGATTGATAGATGACATGGTAGCTGCTGCATTGAAATGGAACGGCAACTTTGTTTGGGCATGTAAGAACTATGATGGTGACGTACAGAGTGATACTGTAGCACAAGGTTTTGGTTCTCTAGGTTTGATGACCTCTACCCTAGTTACTCCTGATGGTAAAACGATGGAAGCAGAGGCAGCACACGGTACGGTTACACGCCACTACCGCCAGCACCAAGAAGGCAAACCAACTTCTACCAACCCAATTGCATCAATATTCGCATGGACAAGAGGTTTAGCCTTCAGAGGCAAACTAGATGATAACCAAGCACTTATAGATTTCTGTACTAAATTGGAGCAAGTTTGTATAGAAACTGTAGAAAGCGGTATCATGACCAAAGACCTCGCAGTATGCATACATGGTAGCCAAGTAAGCAAAGACCATTATGTATATACTGAAGAGTTCCTTGCAGCACTAGACAAGAACTTACAAGCTAAATTGGCTTAAATTTTATAACCTATATGTTTAAAGACCGAGAGTAATTTCTCGGTCTTTTTCTTTAACAGAAATTATACAAGCTAAAAATGTAATTTCACGGTCTGAATTGATTATTTAGACACTCATTTACCTATGGGAATTTTTGACAAGCTCTTCAAAAGGAGCAAAGAGCAAGAAGTACAAAAAGAAGCACTTGACGAAGGGCTAAAGAAAACCAAAGAAGGTTTCTTCTCTAAGTTGACCAAGGCTATTGCCGGTAAAGACAAAGTAGATGATGAGGTTTTAGATAGCCTGGAAGAAGCTCTGGTAACAGCTGATGTTGGCATTAAAACAACTGTAGACATCATTGAGCGTATTGAAGCCCGTGTATCTAAAGATAAATACCTAGGCACAGCACAGCTTAACGACATACTGCAAGAAGAGATAATGGGCATGCTTACTGATGCCCCTAGTAACGACTTTGAAACCTTTGACCTACCTAAAGACAAGCAACCCTATGTATTACTTGTGGTTGGTGTTAACGGTGTAGGTAAAACAACTACTATTGGCAAGCTGGCATATAACTATAAAAAGAATGGCAAAAAGGTATTATTAGGCGCTGCCGATACCTTTAGAGCTGCAGCTGTAGACCAGCTCACTATTTGGAGCGACCGTGTTGATGTACCTATTGTGAAAAAAGAAATGGGTAGCGACCCTAGCTCTGTAGCCTTCGATGCCGTACAAAGTGCTATAGCAAGAGAATCTGATATTGTGATCATAGACACCGCAGGACGTTTGCACAATAAAGCAGGCCTGATGGAAGAACTAAGCAAAATAAGACGTGTAATAGGCAAGAAACTACCAGATGCACCACACGAGGTATTGTTGGTACTTGATGGCAGCACAGGGCAAAATGCATTGGAGCAGGCTAAGCAATTTACCGCAGCTACTAATGTCAACTCTATTGCTGTTACCAAACTAGACGGTACTGCTAAAGGAGGCGTGGTACTGGCTATTGCCAATGAGTTTAAGATACCTGTTAAGTTCATAGGCGTAGGCGAAAAAATGGAAGACCTTCAAGTATTCAACAAAGCTGAATTTGTTGATACTTTATTTAGCTTGAACAAATAAGTCTTTTCAATAATCATTAGCGAATCTGTATCTTTCATGTCGGCATGAAAGGGTACTTTGTTATCATACTACTTTTAGTAAGTTCAGCTATTGCTACTTACTTGTTTCAGGAGCAACATAAGGATAAACCCGACCTTATGGACACACTAGCTATAGGACTAGATCCCATAGCTAAATTACTACCTGAAAATTCCTTTATCTATTACGATACACAGCAGGTGAACCAAGACGTATTTACCAGAGCCAGATATTTGCTAGCTCCTAGAAACTTGGTAATGGATAAGAATGCTACTTTAGACACACTGTTAACGATAATAGACACAATAACATACAATTCAAATAGTTACACAACACTACCTAATATAGTAATTGAATATAAAACAGGTAGCTATTACTATATCTTATCTACCAATAAATGAGTAGCGGCTCACTAAATATCATAAAATTATGGATGTGGTTAGGCCTAAGCAGCCTACTCTATTTTTGCTGTCTACTACTAGCCATACCTGTACTAATTACCACTATCTCAAGTATCACTTTAGGTGCATTCCTGTTTTATAAAGGAGAAAAAAACATCGAAAAGAACAACCTTATTGTAATAGGCATTGCTGCTATTGGTTGCTATTTATTAGTAGACCAATCGCTAGAGCTGGCAGAAAAACATGGCTTATGGGATGCTTGGGCGATATGGAACTTACACACAGTATACTTAGCTAGCCCTGAAGACTGGAAGCTACTCTTCAATAATAGCAATGGCGCGCACCCCGACTACCCTTTTGCCCTACCGGGTATACTGGCTTATTTCAAACATTTGCTACCTCGTGCCAATTACTGGGTGGCAGCCTATGGCATTCACCTGTTAACAACCATTTCTATACCAGTACTAATATATACAGAGACGTATAAGAAGAATATCATAATAGCAGGGATAGCCCTACTTTTACTATGTACCAATGTTCACTTCGTCTATATTGGTGTATCTCAACTTGCAGATACCCTACTATCCCTTTTCTTTTTGATCGCGCTAATAGCCCTGAATAATAGCCGCCACAACCCAAAACTTATACTTACTGCTGCCCTGTTCACAGGTCTTTGCATGTGGACCAAGAACGAAGGAATCGTATTTGCAGGCTTTATACTGCTATTTCACTTAAAGCAGTTTTTTAGCAAGGAGCATAGAAAGCTATCTATTATTGGCTTAATACTACCAGCACTTATACTATTATTATTCAAGACTTTATACAGCACACCTAATGATTTACTTTCGGAAGAAAGAAGGCCTATTTGGGAGCTACTAAGCGACACAAGCAGGTATAGCATGATATACCAAAGCTTTGTAGGCAACCTAAACCTTCACTTTAAGTCGGTGCAATATGCAGGTATACTCTTCCTCTTATTAGCTATAGTAAGATGGAAAAAGATACAGTGGAAACAACTAGTTATGGTACTGTGTATATGCCTCACGTTAATGTCTGTGTACCTCATTAGCCCACACGATCTGGAATGGCACTTGGCTACCTCTCAAGACAGATTGATATTACAGTTACTGCCTGCCTTTGTATATGTACTGGCTGAAAACTTTGCCTCGGTAGCTACTGTAGACCTGCCAAAAGCGCTTCTTTCAAAAGCAGAGCTCCCTCTGTAGCAGGTTTCTCTATCTTGATGACATTATTATACCTACCCACAGAAGGTATCACCTTATCCAATACATATTTATCTACCCTATCGGGTACATAATCTACCAAACCAGCCGCAGGATATACAGCAAGAGAAGTACCAACCAAAACGAACACATCTGCTGCCGACATGATCGGCACAGCCTCCTCTATCATAGGCACAGGCTCACCAAACCATACTATATGTGGCCTCAACCTCGACCCATCCATAGCCATCTCTCCCAAGTACATATCTCTATACATGGGGAATATTAGAGATTCATTACTCTCACTTCTGGCTTTGAATATCTCTCCATGCAAATGCAGCACGTTAGTAGAGCCTGCCTGCTCGTGAAGGTCGTCTATGTTTTGGGTAACAATATGTACATCAAAATGAGCTTCCAGCTCGGCAAGCACCTCATGTGCTTTATTAGGTATGGCATCAGCTACATTTCTTCTACGCATATTATAGAAGTCCAGTACCAATTCAGGATTTTTTGCCCATGCTTCGGGGGTGGCTACCTCCATTACATCATAACCTTCCCATAGTCCATCACTATCACGAAAGGTCTTCAATCCACTTTCTGCACTTATACCCGCCCCTGTAAGGGCTACTAATTTTGGTTTCAAGCTACTTAGTTTTATGAGCCGTAGGCCGAAGTACTACTTGCTGGTCAGGAAAAACTTGATGAACAGGATGATACTTATCAATAGAGCTGATATCGCAAGCGCTACGTATTTAAATATCCTCTTGCGCTTTAGGGCACCATGGTGCTTCCTTAGCATCTTTTGCCTTTCTGAGTACTTCTTCTTACCCACAATATAAAACTATACTTTTTTTGGAATAAGAAAACGTATTAGAGGTTGGAAATCAATAAAGGTATAGATAGCAATACGGCTGAAATAGTCAGCGCTGTATATTTGTATAACCTTTGTCTCTTGTTTTGGTTGGCGTGTTTACGCAACTTCTTTTGTCTGTCTGATAAATGTTTCATATTGATATGCTTTGAGCCTACAAAAATGAAAACAAACAATAAATTACAGAAAGAAATACTTGCCCTTAACTAGTAATTAACTAATGACTTGAAGTATTACTTTAGGTTAGCCAACATATCCTTAGTGATAGCATCTAGGTCAAACTCAGGCTTCCAACCCCAGTCTGCACGAGCTGCGCTATCATCTATGCTCTTAGGCCATCCGTTGGCTATCTGCTGACGAAAATCGGGCTCATACCCTATAGTAAAGTCAGGTATTACTTTTTGTATAGAGGCTGCAATTTCTTTCGGAGAGAAGCTCACTGCGCCAAAATTGTATGCCATTCTGGACTTTACCTGCTCTTCAGGGGCTTCCATAAGCTCTATGGTACCGCGAATAGCATCGTCCATATACATCATAGGCAGGTAGGTATCTTCCGACAAGAAGCAAGTATAGCTACCCTTCTTCAATGCTTCATGATATATCTCTACGGCATAATCGGTAGTACCACCACCCGGTTGAGACTTCCAGCTGATAAGACCCGGATAACGTACGCTTCTTACATCTAGTCCCCAGCGTTGATTATAATATTGACACCATAGCTCCCCTGCATATTTACTAATGCCATATACGGTCTGCGGTTCTACTATGGTCTTTTGCGCTGTATTGTCTTTAGGCGTGCTGGCGCCAAATATAGCTATTGAGCTAGGCCAGTATACTTTGGTCAGCTTCTCCTGCACTGCAAGGTCTAGCACCTGCAACAAGCTCTGCATGTTTATATCCCAAGCTTTCTTAGGCATCTTCTCGCCTGTTGCAGATAGCAAGGCAGCTAATAAATAGATCTGTGTTACCCCTTCTTTCTTTATAAAACCTAATATGGCTTCAGCATCCATAGCATCCAGTATGCTAAACGGACCTGTACCTGCCAACAAAGGATGCTCTTCTCTTATATCTGTTGCTATAACATTCTGGTCGCCATATAGCTTTCTAAGTGCAAGGGTTAACTCTACACCAATTTGCCCACAAGCTCCAATGATTAATACCTTTTCTTTCTTCATCTAACAAACAAAGTAAACGTTATAGCAATAAGATTTTCAATTAGTTATGAGACTTAATCAATTCGATAAAATCATCGAATAGATATCTCGAATCCTGAGGACCAGGAGTACTTTCAGGGTGGTACTGCACCGAGAACGCTGGCTTACCTACCACTTTAATACCCTCTATCGAATCGTCGTTCAAGTTCTTATGGGTCACCTCAACAGTAGTAGAACTCTTGATAGATTCAGGATCTACACCAAAACCGTGATTCTGTGTCGTGATCTCTGACCTTCCTGTTTGCAAATTCATTACAGGGTGGTTCAGCCCTCTATGGCCATGGTGCATCTTAAAGGTGCTTACCCCGTTAGCTCTGGCTAATATCTGATGACCAAGGCAAATACCAAACAAAGGTTGGTTATCCGCCATTGCCTCTTTTACAGTATCTACGGCATAGTCCATCACAGCTGGGTCGCCAGGACCGTTAGAGATAAACACACCATTAGGGCCAAAAGCCTTCATATCGCTATAGCTGGTTTTGGCAGGAAAAACCTTCAAGAAGGCACCTCTATCAGCTAAACACTTTAAAATATGCTGTTTTACACCAAGATCCAGTACTGCTATCTTCACGTCAGAAGACTCGTCTCCTATTGTATAAGCCTCTTTAGTAGATATGGTAGAAGACAATTCCAAACCATTCATACTAGGCACCTTAGCCAATGCAGCCTGAAGGTCTGCCAGCTCGCTATACTCCGAACTGATCACACAGTTCATCGCACCCTTACTTCTTATATGCTGCACCAAAACTCTGGTATCAACATCCTGTATGGCAACTATCTTGTTCGCTTCCAAATAGTCCTGTAGACTACCATCAGCTGTCATTCTGCTAAAACGGTCTGATATATTCTTACATATCAAGCCTTTGATCTTCACAGAATCACTTTCTACATCTTCATTTTTAACACCGTAGTTACCTACATATATGTTATTCATTATCAATACCTGACCTGTATAAGAAGGGTCAGTAAACACTTCCTGATACCCGGTCATACCTGTATTGAAGCAAATCTCACCACCGGTAGTACCTTTTGCACCAAACGATACACCTTTAAATAGTGTGCCATCTTCTAATAATAACCAAGCCGGACTTTTTTCTAATTCTCTTGTAGACATAAAAAAAACAAATTGTGCAAATGTATAAAAACTTAGACTTATTTAGTTTTTAAGGCTGAAAAACTTACCCACATAAGCCGCTCAATGTTATATTTGTTTCGTTACTTAAAATTTCGCCATGCAGATACCTTCTTCGGTAATTCAGATACAACAATTAATACAGCCCAACGAGCTAAAAGTCATTGACGAGCTTATCACAAAGATCAACTTCGAGGATGGCAAAAATACCGCCTCGGGAGCAGCCAAGCTGTCTAAGAACAACTTACAGAGCTCCAGACAACCTACTCCTGAATACAATAAGGCACAGGAGCTGATATTCAAAGCCATAGCGCAGCACCCCATCATACAGGCTGCTTGCATGCCCAAAAACATACTACCCCCTATCATCAGCCGATATAAGGTAGGCATGGAATACGGGATGCATACGGATAGCCCCGTGATGACCAACCAGTATACCATAAGGGTAGACTTGAGCATAACCCTGTTTTTAAGCCCGCCCGACAGCTACGAGGGTGGCGAGCTGGTGATACATACCCCTACGGGTTTTGTCCCATTTAAGCTGAACAAGGGAGATGCCATTATATACCCTACTACCCGCCTCCACTGTGTCAACCCCGTTACTAAAGGAGAACGTGTGGCTTGCGTTACTTGGATGCAGTCTTTGGTAAAAAGCACGGAACAAAGAGAGCTACTCTTGCAACTCAAGACCGTACAAGAGAGCGTTGGCAATAAGAACTTACAATCGCCCGAGAACCTGATGCTGTTGCAGATATACAGCAACCTAATGAGAATGTGGACAGACATATAAAACCAAACACCATGAACGATACCGTTATAAAATACATCAAGCTCCCCTTCCATTTCGATACGGCACCTATGCTCGCCGAAATAAATAACGTAAAGGAGACTTGGCTACCTCATTACAATTCGCAAGGCTACACGGGAGAATGGACGGCACTACCCCTAAGAACAATAGGCGGCACTACCGACCAGCACACCGCAGAAGCTATGGGCAGCAATAGCGGCTTTGAGGACACGGCTCTTTTGGCTCATTGCCCCGAGGTGCAGCAATGCATCGACACCCTACAATGCGAAAAACTAGGTATAAGGGTACTGAACCTAAGACCTGAGGCTACCATAAAAGAACATAGAGATTTTGACCTCTGCTACGAGGAAGGAGAAATAAGGATACACATACCCCTGCAAACCAACGACCAAGTATCCTTCTTGCTGGAGGGCGAACAGATGACCATCAACGAGGGAGAATGCTGGTATATGAACTTTGACCTACCGCATACCTTGAGCAACAATGGCAAAACAGACAGACTACACCTTGTTATAGATTGTGTTGTAAATGAATGGATTACAAACCTTTTCTCAAGCACCACATTAGAAAAAATAGCGCACACGGAGAATAGAAATAAGATGAGTAGAACAGATAAACAAGCTATGCTGGAGCAGCTGAAACAAATGAACAACGAGGCAAGCAGAGCCTTAATAGCACAACTAGAAAAAGAATTACAAACACCATAAAAACACACTCAATGAACACCAACCACTTGAACACAATAGTAGATTTCCTGAACGAAATAGGCATCTCTTGCCAACCCGAAACCATTACTACTGAAACCTTTTTGCCGGGCATCAGCATTAGGAAAGGGGTTATATATTATGATGAGCAACAGTTACTATCGCCCGGAGACCTACTGCACGAGGCAGGGCATATTAGCATACTAAGCAGTGAGGACAGGAGCAATGTCTTTGAATCGGAAAACGTATCGGGCAGCAAGCTGGACGATGGCGGAGCAGAAATGGCAGCCATAGCCTGGTCTTGGGCAGCATTGAAACACCTGAACCTACCTCCCGATGTAGTATTTCATGAGGAGGGGTACAAAGGCGACTCGGAAGCACTCATTGCGGCTTTTAGCAATGGTGGCGGAATGGGCATAAGCATTCTGAACTGGCTGGGCATGACCGAGCAGTCCAAGCCTAAGCAAACAGCTTCAGACAATCATTTTCCCAATATGCACAAATGGGTGCTGGACAAATACCCCAGTTATGTATAAAACACCACTACGTCTTCCAAAGGCTTACGCTCTAGCTTAGGTACTACACACTCCTCGGCAGGATAGCCAACGGGTATTAGCAAGAAAGGCTTCTCATTCTCAGGGCGACCTAGAAGTTTGGTTAAGAAGTTCATAGGGCTAGGTGTGTGCGTTAGCGCCACCAAGCCTGCATTGTGAATAGCAGCGAGCAGAAAACCACTTGCCAGTCCCACACTCTCCTGCACATAATAGTTGTTCTTCTTCTTACCCTCATCGCCAAACTCGTAGATGCGCTTGCAGACCACTATGAGCCAAGGGGCTATTTCTAAAAACTCTTTGTTCCAGTCGGTTTGTAAAGGCAATAGATCATCCAGCCACTCTTGAGGCATGCGGTTGTTATAGCTTTCATACTCTTCTTTTTCAGCCGCCTTCCTTATCTCGGCTTTCATCTCGGCACTACTGATGGCACAGAAGGTCCATGGTTGTTTATGCGCACCCGATGGCGCGGTAGATGCAGAAAGTATTATTTGCTCTATGACCTCTTGAGGCACTTCTTTATCAGAAAAGTCGCGCACGGTTCTTCTCTTCTCCATCCACTCATGAAACTCATGAGCTCGAGCCGTCATTTCATCTTTTTCAAAACTGTCTTTGGTATATACTTCAAACGGGAAGCCGTTTATTATTCTTTCTTCAGCCATAGTTTTTTAACGTTCTTATAAATCTTTTTTCATCTAAATTTATGGAGTTATTACTAAAAGCCCAGCATGTATAAAAACATTTTGATCGGCGCCCTGTTTGCCACCAACTTCTTATCCAATAGCGAAGAACCTTCCGCCTTCAAAACCACCCTACAACATCAAAAGCTATTGAATATGGTGAACCATGCACGTACCAAAGGCTGTAAATGTGGCGAGACCTACTACCCGCCTACTACTATCCTTAGCTGGAACGATAGCCTAGCCATAGCGGCACAAAAGCAGAGCAACTATATGGAGCAACATAAAACACTCACCCATACAGGTGCTAACAACTCTGACCCCGGAGACCGCATTACTGCCACGGGCTACCAATGGAGCACCTACGGGGAAAACGCGGCAGTAGACTACCCCAACGATGAAGCCTTGATAAAAGGATGGCTGGGCAGCAAGGGACATTGCAAAAACATCATGAACCCCAACTTTAAAGAAGTAGGCATGGGAGGAAGCGGCGCGTACTGGACTCAAGTATTTGCCACTAAGCTAAACCCCTAGTCTGCCTTTGTCCAAATAGCCGTTCTACCAATTAAGGAAATACCGATATACCCGCGCACTTTTAAAGAGTTGCCCTTGTGTGTAATGGTACAAGAATAGGTCTTGCCACTCTTAGGGTCATAGATAGTGCCGTCCTCATATTCCTTATCTCCGTCTTTTTCAAAACTTTTTAGGATAAGCATATTCAAGATAGGCTCTGAACGTTTCGACTTATCAGGGTTCTTATCATCCACCTTAGGTGTACCATCTTCTTCATTGGGGTTCTTCAACCAAATGATCTTACCATAGAACTTCTGATTCTTTGCCAGGTATATCTTTATCTTGGCAGAGCTGTCTTCACTATACCATACGCCTTCTATCGGGTCATCTCCCGCAAAAGCAGGGGCACTGTAACAAATAGCAAATGCTGCAATAAGTGTAGCTTGAAGCAATGATCTGAATTTCATATTTAATGGTTTAGAACCATAAAATACGACTTTTTACAAAAAGATAGACCTAATGGATAGATAAAATGAGGAAGTTTTAAGCAGCTTTATTATGCTTCCACCACATAAAACTAATAGTACCCAATATGGCTAGTGGCAGGCAGGCTAGGTAGATAATACCTCCGTTCAGCCCTTTAGCGCTTTTATCATCGAGGTTATCAGCAGTAAGGGTACACATAGAGCAGCCTTGCGCTACGGCAGCAGGTGCGCCTGTAACCAGTAGAAATGATACTATGAGTAATGCCTTTTTCATTGATGCAAAGTTAAAGATTATCCACTAAACGTAGTAAGGAGATATCATCAAATACACCACCACACCCGTTACACTCACGTAGAACCATAGTGGCCATGTATAGCGTGCCAGCTTCTTGTGCCTGTCGTACTCACCCGTAAGCGCCCTGTAGGCGGTGAATAGGATAAACGGCAGGATGATAGCTGCTAGGAATATATGCGTAATTAGGATAAAGAAATACACATAACGGATAGTGCCTTCACCCCCAAACGAGGTATCGCCCGCTAGCAGGTGGTGCGCAATGTAGGAGACCAAAAACAATACGGAAAGCACTATAGCACCCATCATAAAGTTTTTGTGTTGTTGATACTTCTTCTGCTTTACTGCAACTAGTGCCAGTACCAATAGTACAGATACCAAAGAATTGATAACGGCATTGATGGTCGCAAATACATGCACATCAAAACCCAAGTCTACCTCAAGCTTCACTTTAGATAGTATAGCCACAGCTATAAACACTACAAAAGAGACCACATAGATCAGTCCTTTTGCTTTCTTATCGTTCTTCTCAAACATTGGTTTCAACATAACCTAGTCGTTTTCTTTCTTTCTGTATTTCTGTTTGGTTAGTATCACGATGTCGTCGGTACAGCGTATCATATCTGCCGTGTCCAGCCCATCGTAGTAGCCGCGAATATAACGCATGGTATCCAGCACCACAATTTTCTGCGTGTGCAAAAAGTCGTCTACTCCTTCTCCGCCCTTGCCTACATTTACACGTAGTTCTTTTCTGGCATAGTTATAGATATCTGCTCTGCTACCTGTTAGGAACCACCAGTTCTTACGGTTCACATTATGGTCGTCGGCATATTTGCGCATCACAGGAAAGCTATCGCGCTCGGGGTCTACCGTGATGGAAATAAAATGTATGGCAGTATCTAATCTGCTCTTACGCTTAGGGTCTTTTCTAAAGGCATGCTGTATCACCTCCATATTGTTGGTGAGCTGCGGGCATACCGTAGGGCAGGTAGTGAAGATAAAATCGATGACCAATATCTTACCCTTCAGGTCTTTGTTGAGTGATACCTCCTCGCCAAACTGGTTGGTAAAGGTAGCCTCTGCCACTTGGTGGTATACAGTATCGTTAGTGCCTTCTGGGCTAGTAACTACATGGTCTACCACATAGTATTTAGGCAGGTGTAGCTTGCCTTTAGACAGTTGGCTTATCACTATAAAACAAGTTAGCGGTATCAAAATTGACACCGCTAAAGCTCCTATTAATCTAGTTTTTTTACTCATTGTTATGCTCTCACTACGGCGCTACTTGCTCTATTGTGTTCCTTACAGGAGAGTTACTATTCATCTTCAACCAGAAAGCACCATCGGCCAAGAAGGCTATAATGAACCACACGAATAAGAATAGTGGTATCAATACCGACATCTTGAAAGATTTAACCTCGTCGCCCAAGTGCATGAAGATAGAAACGATGTAACCAGCTTTCACTAGGGTAAGTACCAAGAAGATAGTGTTCAGTAATGTTCTATTCATAGTGTAGCTAAAGAACAAACCAAAACCAACCTCTACAATAGTTACAATAGAAAGAAGCACCAATACTTTAACGATCTTCTTTCTTTGTGCTTTTGCGGCAGGCGATTGCATCTCCTCATGGTGACCCATGATACCAGAGTATAGCTTCGACTGGTCGCCCTCGTATAATGATTGTATATCGTCGTTATGATTATTATGAGACATTGTCTATTATATTAAAGTTGTGTGAGTGTTTATGTTTTAATACGATTATAGTAGGTAGAAACAAGTGAATACGAATACCCATACCAAGTCTACAAAGTGCCAGTACAAACCTATCTTCTCCACCATCTCGTAGTGGCCTCTGTTCTCGTAAGTACCGTTTACCGTATTGATCAATACCAAGATAAGGAATACCACACCACTGGTAACGTGCGCACCGTGGAAACCTGTAATGGTAAAGAAGTAGTTGTAGAAGTCGTGCGTAGCTTGCATACCGTGCTCCGGCAATGCAGATACTACATCAGCGCTTTCCATATTGAAATATTTGTGGATCTCAGTGATCGGCATATCAGCATCAGTGAAAGCACCCCACCATGCACCTAAGTGGTTCAAGTGAGTCCACTCCCAAGCCTGACAGCTCAAGAAAGCGATACCACCAATGATAGTCCATATCAACCATTTGATAACACCTTGACGGTCGTTGTTATGACCACAGTGTACTGCCATTACCATCGTCACCGAGCTGGCGATAAGGATAAAGGTCATCAAACTCACGAATACCAACGGCAGATTCGTATGCCCCATGAACGGGAACGCATGGAATACGTGGTTCGGGTCAGGCCATACGGCGCTAAAGAAACGCGTAGTACCATAAGAAATAAGGAAGGCACCGAAAGTAAGGGCATCTGACAATAGGAAGAACCACATCATCATTTTACCATAACTGACATTGAACGGTGAACGTCCGCCACCCCAAGGTTTAGTCTCTGTTGTTGTCGCTGCTGCGTGTGACATAGATTAGTTGAATGTATAAGTTTTATATATAGTCTAGTTGCGAATTTGGGTACAAATCAATAAAAAAAATCACTGATTTACCAGAAAGAATACAAATAAATATATCCACAATACATCTACGAAGTGCCAATAGGTACCGACGATCTCCAGACCAGTTGCATTGTATATCTTTAAATTCTTCTTAAAGGCTCGGAAAAATACAATTAAAAGTGCAATTATACCACCTACAATGTGTAATAAATGCAGCCCTGCTATGATGAACAGGAACGATTCGCTAGGGTTGCCATCTACACGTATATTATTGGCATATAGCTGACCAAAACCTACAAACTGTAGTATGGTAAAGGCAATACCCAGCAATAAAGTAATGGTTATCAACGCTCTATAGCGAGTCATCTGGCGCTGTTTGAAGGCTCTGATACCCAGCACCATAGTGATACTACTTACAAAAATAACTACGGTAGACACCCAAAACACCTGCGGCAGCTCAAAATAAACCCAGTTGCCCTGCGCCTGGCGTACAATGTAGCCACTCGTTAAGCCGGCAAACATCATTATGATACTTGCTATGGCTATCCACATATTAAACTTGTGTGGATGTATCTTCTTTTTTTGTGCTGAACCTTCCATTGCCGTGTCCATCCTTATCAAAAATTATAGCTTATCAATATACATAGCCAACAGCATCACCGGCAGGTAAAAGAATGAAGCAAACATTACCCTGCGTGCCGACTTATGATCGTTGTTCTTGTAAAATACTACTGTAGCCAAAAAATACATAATACCGCAGGCTATGCCTATCCACATGCCTATATTGCCCGTCATGCCCAGTAGCTTAGGGAATATTGCAATAGGTATCAATACTATGCTGTAGAACATGCATTGTATAGCGGTAAACTTAGAGCTACGCTCCTGAGATGGTAGCATGCTGATACCTGCCTTCTTGTACTCGTCGTACCCTACCCAGCCAATAGCCCAGTAGTGCGGAAACTGCCAGAAGAATTGTATCAGGAAAAGGGTCATGCCACCTATACCTATACTACCTGTAGCAGCTACCCAGCCCAATAGTGGCGGTAGCGCACCCGGTATAGCCCCTATAAGCACGGCAATAGGATGCACACGCTTCATAGGTGTGTAGGCAAAACCATATAATAATAATGAGATAAAACTTAAGATACCTGCCAGCGGGTTGAAGTAGTAGCCTAGTAGTATAGCACCACCAAAACCTGCTAAGGCTGCCAGCACCCACGCTTCTGTAACACTGATACGACCGTTAGGAATAGGTCTGTTCTTGGTACGCTCCATAAGGGCATCTCCCTCACGCTCCAGTATCTGGTTGATGGTGTTAGCACCACCCGTTACCATAATACCGCCTATGAACAAGGCTACCACGCTACTCAAATTGAAAGCAATACCGGGAGCTAAGAGGTAACCGATAACACTGGTAAATACGACCATGAAGCTCAAGTTGGGCTTCAGCAGCATGTTATAGTCCTTGAAGCGGGTCAAGGCTACTTCGTGCCATTTGGCTTTTATCGACTCCTCACCAATCATACAGTAAATGTAGGTTAACAAAAAAAGTTACGCAAAGGTAATAAAGAAAGCCTTTTAATTGAAAACAAATCTGTATAAGTGGATAAATGTATGTGAGGGGATGGTAAGCTCTACCCCGCCTGTCATTGCGAATCCCTTTAGGGTGAGAAATCTGGTATGTTACTTATTAGATGTCTCTCTTCGTTCGAAATGACGAATAACTGTTGCACCGTAGCATTACGCTGAGTATGATTTTTATCTCTAATGCCCCCGCTCTTGAGAGCGGCAGTTCATAATTGGGTAGCTAAACTCTGTAAGTCTGCATAATTGTCCACTTTTCTACCGTCCACTTTTCTAGAGGGGATAGTGTCATACATAATAAGTATCATAAAAACACCATTTATATGTAATAATGGCAGTATATGAGCTTTGGCATATTTGGTGTGGTATAAATGTAGTTACTAAAGCTAATTATGATGATAATGAACGATTATAACGTTGGGGATATTGTAATTCTAGATACAAATAGAGAGCAGGTGATGAGAGTGGCAAGTGTTATTTTACTTTTAGGTAAACGGCTAGACCCTCCAAAAGTCACTTGTGAATATGAGAATCAAGGAGTTTGGGTTACAAAAGATTTTTATTGTAAGGACTTAGTGTTAGCACACCAAGCAATGATGATTACAGATAAGTTGAGTAGAGAAGAAGCCATTACAATCGTAAGCTTAGAAGATGTAAATAGAAGACAAATGGAGTTCGAAGAAGGTAAAAAGCAATTAGAGAAGGTTAGGTTTGAGTTCAAAAGTGCTGCGCTTGGAAACGGATTTGTAAAAGAAGGAGAACTATCAACGGATAATTATGCTTATGAGATTTACAACCCTCACTTTGTGATAAAAGAATAGCATATTATACAATAGATAGGGCAGTATTAACCCTGTTAATACATTTTTACTAAAAAATATTTGATATGGATATTTCCAAAGTCTACACAGTTATTTCTGACATATATAATAAACAGAATAATACACCACTAAATACCAATATTAAAGAACTACAGCAGTCTATTAATAGATTAGTTAATGCAAGGCAGGGTGTAGATCGCTCCCCATTAATTGCTGCTATTGAAAGACAATCTATAGGAATATTGGACATACTACACAATCTTTTACCTGTTAATATATCATTAGAAGAAAAAAAGATATATGAAAGGTTTCTGATTATAGATTTATTTGGAGAAAAAGGACAAAGAACGCTTAAAGACATTATTAGCTACTTATATACTAATGTTGGCGAAGCAGAAAGAATAACAAAAGAATATGTGAATTTATATGCAAAGTTTACACTTTTACATAGCTCCTTATATGACTATTCTGAAGGCATCCTGATAGACATGCCTGTTGATAGCGAAAACTTGATAATAATAATTTTTCAAGGTAATAGCTATATAAAAGAGCTAAGGGAGCTTGGTGAAGCATCAGATGAATGGTACAAGATTTTAAGGGGGTTTGCCCTTTTAGATGGGGAAACCGATACTTCATTTAATGTTCAGAAAGTAGAGAAAGGTTCTTTAATAATGACACTTTCTGCAACGTTCGGTGTAGTTTATCTCTTCGCAAAAGCGGCTGATAAAGTATTGGATGTTATCCAGAAATATTATAACATCAAAAAGAGCATTGCAGAAATTAAAAGGTATAACGTACCCGCCTTAAATGAAGGGCTTGCAAAGATGGAGGAGAGCTCAACAGTAGATATAGATAAGGAAGCAACTGAAATACTTGAAAAAATAAAAAAAGAGAATGATATAGAAAATATAGACGGAGATATAAACAATGCAGCCATCCATTCAATAAAAGAAATGATTCGTTTTGCAAATGAAGGAGGAGAGGTAGAAGTTAAGTTATTAATGCCTGTAAGCTCGGATAGTGGTGAAGGTAAACCTGAAGACAATTCAGAGACAACCAATCAGATTGAACTTGACATAAAAATAAAGCAAAAGACTATAAAGACTACAAAAGAAGAGATTAAAAGTATTGATGAATCATCTAGTACACTATTAATAAGTGAAGAAAATAAAAAAGAGTAAAATATCACCATCATTGCGCGGAGCATAGCGACAAAGCAATCTTGTAACAGCACAAGCACTTACAGTTACGAGACTGCTTCGTACCTCGCAGTGACGAATAGTTTATACAAAGCTCAACCCCGCCTGTCATTTCGAATCCCTTTAGGGTGAGAAATCTAGTATATCACTTACAGATGTCTCACGCTACGGTTCGACATGACGGGTATATTTTGTTGTACTGTGGCGTGTTGCACTGTTGCAGTAGGATGTGCTTAGTTTTTCAGCATAAGGAGCGAAGGACTAGGCGCTACTCCTCCTTCTTAGACCTCTTCTTCTTAGCGCCTGCCGCTATAGCAATTATAACCGCTATTACGGCTCCCATTATTACTGGTAAGTTCTCCTTCATAAATATTGTTTTAGATATGCTTGCTGTAAAGTACAAATGTATCATTAACCGTTATAATATATCTACCACCCATAGGGGGAGTTTTCGTACTTACTCCTTACCAAAGAATACAGGATAGAGTGTAAGTAATATTGCCACAAGTGTAAGGATGTAATACCAGTTCCACTTTTTGTAATAGCTGAGTAGCAACATGGCTATATAAGCCACCACACAGGCAAGCCCATGCCCCACATAGGTATATACCGAGGTGTAGATGCCGCCCCCCATAGCCGCCGAGCCAAAATAATACGGCTCTACCCCACCTTGCCACAGATCGTACAAGCTGACCAAGTGAATCCAAAGCAGCAGCACCGCAAAGCAGTTGAGGAATGTATTAAGATATAGACGCGAACGCTGCATGTATAGCTACGAAAATACCATTACTAATGATAACTGTTTGGTAAAATATAAGCACTTCACCACCGTCATTTCGAATCCCTTTAGGGTGAGAAATCTAGTATATCACTTACAGATGCCTCACGCTTCAGTTCGACATGACACTTGTGTTTTGTTGCACTGTTGCATGTTGCACTGTTGCAATACGCCTAGCGCATTTTTACACCATTCTTCTTTAGCATACGATTGATAGTACTGTACTTACTCTCATCGCCAAACATTAGTATACTTATCTCCCGCAGGCTCTTGCCTTCTTCATACAGGCGGATGCCTAGCAATATCTGGTCGTCGGTGAAGACGCTCTTGCGTTGTTGCCGTTGTGTACCCATGCTGTGTGCTTTTACTTTCTCATATACCTTGAGGGTGTGCTCTAGCAGATAGGTGGCTAGCTGCTGGGCAAGGGCATAGTCATCGGCACGGCAGATGATAACGGGCTGGTCGAGCTGCCGACACTCAAAGGCGCGTAGTATGGAGAGTATCATAGCTATGCGGTAGCACATCAATCCCAAGCGGTTGACAGAGCCTGCAAGGTCGTCGCCCACATCATACTTCACATCTTCCTTAGTGTTGCTAAAGTGCAGGTATAGCTCCTGCTGCTGTGTGCTGCTTAGCTGAAACTGTAGTGGCACCTCCCGTTCGCTTAAGCGCTGGTAAAGATTCGCCAACTGCTCGCTCAGGTATCGGAAATAATCATGATGCCCCATGCGCGATCTATCGAAAGGGTCTTTAAACTCATCGCTACCCTCCATCACATAAAAGCAGAACCGCGAGAAGAGCCCGTTGTCTATAGCGGGTATGAGCTTGAGGAGCTGGTCGTACGTACCGCTAAGCACTACACTTAGCTCGGGGTGTGGTATCTCTACATCTTCATTATTGGCACGGCGGTAGTAGCTCACAGGCTCGTGGTGGTAGGCTTTGCGTAGCACGTCCGAGAAGTTGCCATAGTCCTGTCGTAGCATATCGGCAAGGGTGTCGCCCTCCGTCTCGAAGATGATGCCCCGACCCTCGTTCTCCATCAGTAGTTGCATCACGGCGGTCTTGGTAGTGTTGGCAGGTATATATAGTTTGAGGTGTGGTGGTGCGGGTGGTAGCTTGGGTTCTTCGGCTAGGTGTCCTTTCTCATATTGCTTCAGCTCCTTGCGGTAGTGCCCCATGAGCCTGCCATAGTCTTCGTATAGTTCTGTGGTTTTCTCGTTGCGTTGTTGATGCACGGCATCGCCCAGCTTGCGCGCCCATAGCAGCCCGCCCTTGCCTATGCCATACCTACCCACTACAAAGCAGTATAGGTTGGGGGCTACGTGCTGACCAAAATACTCGCCCTGCACTTTGGGGAGCATACCACTAAGCACACCCAGTGCGCCCAGCAAGAGGAGTTCTTTATCCTCTGCGTCTTGCATTTTACTAATAGGTTCTTTGAGGAGGTGCGGCAGCCGAGTATATAGCTCCGCAGGCAGTAGTTGTCTACTATTGTTGTTCATGATGTGTTTTTTATAGTACCGGCTCTCCTAGTGTTTTTGTTTTGAAGTATGGAGGGGTACGGGGTTTAGAGAATAAGATTCATGGTTGTAGAAAGCCCCTTGTCATTACCAAGCGGGGGATTGAAAAAAGTAAACTGTTGTAATGAAACAGTGCAACATGCAACAGTGAAACAGCCGTTGCGCACCTGCCGTGCTACGTTAATTATCTATAGCAATATTACATAAAATAATTGATTTTAGCAAATGAGCGTTAGTACTGCTTAATAACCTTTGTCATACTGAGTCATGCGAAGTATCTCCTTAATGGGTAGTGACACAGCAGGGTGAAAACACCCTACCCTGCGCATATATATAGTAGTAGATTTATACTACCCCAATACACCCAACTATGGCGGAAGAAATAACAGCAGATAGCGGATTAACCGAACCCGTACAGGAAAGCAAGAAGGAAGATAGTAAGAGCTACCATAAATACTTGGTACAGCTCAAAGAGCTACTACCCATACTCTCTGTAATACTTGTATTTCTTGGCTACTGGAACTTGGATAGTTATTACGACCATTTCGATATTGATATATATAATTATGTAACAGCAACAGAGTTGTTGTTGAGTTTTTTACCGATTATTAAATACATTATCATATCAGTAAGTCTAATATCAGTATTTGTAGTAATATTATCATCATTAATAAAAAGTAAAAAAGGCAAAAAAAGTGTAAAACCAACTGCAAATATCCTGTTTACACCCCTACTCTTAAGACGTCTTTACAAAATTCGAAAAAAAAGGAAGTCTAGTTTATTTACAATAACAATTAATACTTATAAATGTCTACTCAATTTGTTCGTAATAGTAGTACCAGTTTTTCTAACTTTTCTAATTTGCGATGTATTAGAAAATGAAATTATTTCCATATTGTTTGATAAATGGACAAAGTATTTTTTTGTCTTTTTAATAGCAACAACAATTACTTACTATTCATTAATCTTTAATGACACAATATTTTCCCGTATTAATCTTGACCTAAGAGATTACACAATATTATTCTTGAGTCTAAATGTAATACTTGCAGTAATAATTATCACTAGCGTAATAAACACACTACAATCAAAAAGGGTATATTATAACAACAATCTAAAAACTACCTCCATCCTCATAGACAACAAAACAATAACCACCGATAGCAACCTAGTCTACATAGGGCAGACGCAGAACTATATATTTCTACGCAAGCTCAAGGAGGAGGTCAACGTCATTTACAAAATGAGTGATATTGACAAACTGGAAATAGAAGGAAAAACAATCAAGTAACTGTCCGCACTGCCCGCGCTTATAGAGTAGCGACCACCGGGGACACGCGGACAAAAATAATACACTATGGAAAATAAAATATTTTATTCATGGCAATCAGACTTGCCTAATAGTACAAACAGAAGTTTTATAGAAAGATGTTTAAAAAGGGCTATTGAAGAATTAAGAAACGAAGATGAGATACATCTTGACATTGCTGTAGACAGAGATACACAAGGAGTTTCAGGTACTCCTGAAATCACAGAATCTATTTTTAGTAAAATTGATGACTGTGATCTATTTGTTGCTGACATTAGTATCATTAATTCTGGCACTGATAAAAGACCATGCCCTAATCCAAATGTACTTGTAGAACTCGGATATGCTGCAAAAACATTGAACTGGAATAATATTATATGTGTATATAATACAGCTTATGGCAATATAGGAGATTTACCTTTTGACTTGAGAGGCAGACGCTCTGCTTACTACGAGTTGAAGGTAGGTGAAAATAAAAATAATGCTAGTAGACAGTTAGTTAATGTAATTAAATCTGCAATTACTAACTCCTTTAGCAATCACCATAGTAATAATATATTTTTTGATTATGGAAAAAGCAGACTTGAAGAACATATTGTTGATGTTTATCATCATTTGTTCAATTTACTTTACAACTACCAAATGGATTTTAACTTAAATTTCGCCAACCTACTCAAAATTAGCAACACAGAGGTAGAAGGTTTACTCAAGGGAAGAGATGTATTATGCTTTGGACTTATAAAAGATTGGACACTTTACGCACGTAAGATTGAACGAATTGTCAACCAAGCAGTATTAGTTGACAATTTTAAAGCTAAACATCAAAAGCTAATTGTTGCCATCATGTCGAACTTAAATAATTTATATGGACAAGTAAGTAACCTCTTTTTAAATTTTTTTAGGATTGAAACACAACTTGACAACTCTCTAAGACTGAGTAAATATGGTGAGACAAATGAATATAGCATATCTAGGAAAGGTGATCAGATCGATAGTGGTCCTATTCATCCATATTTAACTTCATTAGCTAAGCATATTACTCAAATACCTAATGGTCACTTAGTAACAATAGCAGGACCTATACATTCATTATTAAGTGACATCAATAAATGGTTTCTGCTAACAGGTGATGATTATTACTATAATGGAATAATTCATCATTTTAATAGAAAACAACATGAGGGGTAAACACATCTCAAGCCATCGCATCGTAGTGCGGGGTGACACACAGTGTCGTACACTACTCCACATCCAACAATTCAGACATAGATATCTCAAATGCTTGGGCTATCTTATAGATGGTACTAAGCTTTATGTTCACCGTGCCAGACTCTAGGCGGGATAAGTTAGACTTTTCATAATCTAACAGTGCAGCAAGCTCCTGTTGGGTCATACCTCTACCCTCTCTCAATGCTCTTATCCTCTTGGCTACTTTCTTTAATAGAACCTGCTCTTTCATTGTTATCGTATATGATAACAAGATTCAGTTTTTTGTGTATTTTTGGTTATCGCAAACGATAACCCATGAAGACAATTACCAAAGAATACGAAGACTTCGCCTACACCGCCACCCAGCTATCAGCCTATGCACGCACTATGGATGTATTTGTCATAGCCCTACGTACGGGTGAGATCATCGAGCATCGTCCCGAGAATGCTTTTGCCTTTCAGGTATGGCTCAACTTTCACCACATCCGCAACATAGAGCAAGAGTGGCTACCGCAGTAAAACGTCTTTACTCCCGTCATTGCGAACATCGTGAAGCAATCTCACAACAACACTCACACCTTGAGACTGCTTCGTACCTCGCAGTGACGAATAGATACACCACACATGTCATGTCGAACCGAAGTGTGAGACATCTCCTTAATGAGTAGGTAAGCAGCTTGCAAATGCTAGGGAGATTTTTCGCATGGCTCAAAATGACAGCTTTGTGGAGCTGCAAAAAAAACAGAACATCCTACCACAACAGTAAAACGGGTGTTTTCACCTGTTGCTGATAATTAAGAATGTATAACTTAGTATTCCTAAATGCTAACTATGAAATATACACTTACCCTACTACTACTCACTGTCTGCTCCCTTAGTTTCGGGCAGGTAAGCCTTAAAGAATATTGCCCCGACGATCAATCTCAATACAGAGCTACATGCGCTTCCTATGCGCCTACTTACACTGCTTTTTCTATTGCATACAATAAGCAAAATGGCTATAACAAAGCCCATGAGAACTTTACCGTTTTTTCAGAAGGGTTTGTAGCATCTAAAATAAAATCAGACAAACCATTTACCGGCAGAATATTCAACAAGTGCGGTAAAAATGTAATAGCACAAGACGCACTAAATGTTTTGAAAGATCATGGTACAGTCTTAAAAAAAGACTTTAGAGAAGGTTGTGCTTGCAGCAAGCAAAAAAAGCTATTAGCCAGCAATACAAAACGTTATAAGATAAAAGACTGGAAAGAAATAACGTCTTCTGACGAGACTACTCATATTGATAACATAACACAATCTTTAGATAACGGTAGCCCTGTAATCATTACCATCCTTCAAGAGCCATTCTTTCTAGATAATAAAGCTAGAGAAGTAACCTTTCCTCAAGGGCATGAAAAAAAGGAAGCCGCTGCAAACCATGTGATAACTATTGTTGGTTATGATAGCGCTATAAATGGAGGGTCATTTTTAGTTAAGAATAACTATACCACTTGGGGAGATCATGGATATGCTTATGTACAATACAAAGATCTACTTAAGATCATTAGAGGTTCTTTTGTGATACTGCTGTAATAGTTAACCCTTTTGCCTCAGTGCAACAAAAAAAGCGCTGGCATGAATATGCCAACGCCTCGTTGTAAACGAAAAAACCATCTTTATTGGATAACGAATCGACTCATCGTTTCCTTTATCTTTTTGCTCAGTTGTTTGTTGTTCCATTGCTCTTCCTTCCAGCTATACTCCAGCTCGTAGAAGTATTCAAAGAGTCTTTTGTCCTCTACCGTAGTGTGTAGTGCCAGCGTCTCTCGGCTGTCTATATAGCGCGCCCACTCTGCCCTTACCACCTTCCAAAAATCAATATGCTCTGCCCAGTGCAGCTTGGCTTTGGCGCAGTGGCTATCGTCTATCTTCACATAGGTGTTCAGCCCCTTCTCGCTCACTAGTAGGCTATCCTGCTTGCCCTTTCTTATTATCTTTTGGTTGTCTTGCTCGTGCACCCAGCCCTTGTCGGTAGTCACAATGCGGTTGGTACGCAGCATGATGTTATAGTCTTTACGCTTGGTATACTCACGGCGTGGTAGTGGTGCATAGGCGGTGCTCTCCCAATAGATTTTGTTGTCGTTGTCTATCCAGCTGCTATAGCCGCCATATCTTGGTATATCGTCTACCTGCCATACGGTCTGTGCCCATTTGCCCTTTACCTGCTGGGGCTGTAGGGTTTCTTTGGTCCATGTCTTGTTGCCCTTGTACTGTAGTATGGTGGGCTGCTCATAGGTCCAGTCTTCGCGCCAGTGTTTGATGATGTAGTTCTCGTTGACAAGGAGCATATGCTGTAGCGATATTTTGCCGTCCTTGTTTTCTATGGGTAGTATCAGCTCTCGGGCATGCGCTATCTTATCGTCATGAAATTGATAGTTGCTATCCGTTCTAAAGGTCTCGGTATACTGAAAGGTAACATCGTAGCAACCGCATAGCTGCATAATGTTGTTCACTTCGTGTTGTGGTTGTGCTTTTACTGCCAGTGGTAATAATAAGAGCCACACTAGGGCAAATTGTCTTGTTGTCATTACTAGTTTTTGGTTTGATAATTAATGTGCTGACAAAAGAATGACAATGACAGAACTATGACTTTCACAATAAGGAAAAGGATTTGTACAATCGGGAATACTAGGTGTACCCACAGCAATGCAAGTTACTCGTTGCGTCACTGCGAGGCACGAAGCAGTCTCACGTAATCAGTATGGTCTTGAGATTATCTCAATCATTACTATTGCTTTTGTTTCGATGAGCGCTTCGCCGTTACTTCGTCGCTCCACTCCTCGTAATGACGGTAAAATGTAAAACTTCCTGCTGCAACAGTGCAACACGCCACAGTGAAACAGCTATCTTTATCCAATGCTACCTGTACGACAAATACTAAAAGGAATAGCTATATTCAGTGTAATAGCCGTGATACTACTCGTTGTAGTGATGTGGGTAGCTGATATAGTTTCCCCTTGGAAAACAACAGGGAACATAAGAATAGAAACAGTAAACCAACAATATAAAGACTACGCTGTAGCCAGTTATAACGATGCAGAATTCATCTATGCACTCCTACAACTTACAGGCACAACGCTAGACTCCAATAAGATAAGAGCCATACATAAAATTCTGGTTGATGATGAACCCGAAGGTAGAAACTGGGAAGAGCTACACATCCACGATAAACACAACAAGTTTTTAGTTCGACATATATATTCATTAAAAAATGACACCTTAGAAGAACATTGGAGCAACGCCCCTATGTACCAATAAATAAACTCATGCCACAACTCATCTCTTATATCTTTCAGACCATAGCCAGTTTTGTTGTGCTGATGGTGGTATATATGCTCTTAGCGTTGACCGACTATCAAGGTGGTATCGGTGGGCTTATCGGGCTCACGTTCTTTCAACCCATTATGGGGGCTATCTTTTCTGTGCTTACCATATTGGCCTGCACTATACTGGGGCTGCCTATCCGCCTTAGCAAAAGCATTCGCCATTGGTGGGTACGCAGACCGTTCATCCCTATACTATTGTTTGTAACGGCGGTAGTCTTTATCATTATAGCCTTCCTACCCGACCAAATGCAGTGGGGCTCTTATTGGGAGGGCGACAGTGAAATTCCCATACGCATACCTAATTTATACTTCATCGCCACAGGATGGTTTACTTTAGCATTTGCCCTACTACACTTCTACCCTTTGGGTGCTATACTAGCAAAGGGAGAACAACATAAAAATAGCCGCAGATGAACTTACCTACGGCTATATACTTTCTTAAGAACCTGGACAAAGAGTATCCATCAATTTGATGAAGGTTTTCAACGGCTTGGTAAACTTGCCAGGTATCAAAGGTATCTTAGTAATAGCTACCAGTATCGGGCGAATACCTCTGTATAGCTTACAGATCTTTTTCAATACACTAGAAGGGTCTAGCGAAACTGCTTCTGCATCGAAATGGTGCTTAGCACCCGGCTCAAAGTCCGAAAGGTCTAAATTATTAATATGACTATCCAAGTCTTGATAGTTCATTGCGTTTTCTTTTGACATGGTATTACTGTTTTCATTGATGCCTACTCTTTACAGGATTTTCGGCTTACTCCTTAATACACATCCCGAAGCTTCATTATGAAAAGTGCACTACAAAAGAACAGCCTGCTACCCTGCCACAACAGCGTACAAATACCGATTTTAGAAAACGGGTAGATATACCCACAACAAGCAAAGGGCACCACAGCATATGCCGCAGCGCCCTTTATTTATAATCAACCGTTACTACCTCTCTACTTAGTTTGCCGACAGGAGCGGATAGTCTAAATACCCTTCAGCTCCCGGTGTATAGAACAAGTCGAACTTAGGCTCATTAAGTACCGCATCTTCTGCCAGTCTTGTTACCAGGTCGGGGTTGGCCAAGTATGGTCTGCCAAAGGCAACGATACTCTTATCATCCTGCTCCAATATGGCCTCCGCACTTTGCTTATCGTATCCACCACTGTATATGATCGTTCCGCTATAGGCATTTCTAATACCATCTATTACGGTCTGTGGCACTTCAGGTGCACCCATAGAAGAGTGGTTCACCAAGTGTACATATACCAAGTTCAGTTTTTCCAGCTCGGCTGCCAGTTGTATGTATTGCTCGTCTGCCCCATCAAAAGGAAAAAGATCGTTGAACGCACCGTATGGAGACAAACGGATACCCACCTTATCAGCGCCTATAGCTGCTACTACAGCTGCTGCTACCTCTACTACAAAACGGTTACGGTTCTCTGCTGAGCCACCATAGTCGTCTGTACGCTGGTTGCTACCCGGGTTGATGAACTGGTCTATCAAATAACCATTAGCTCCGTGTAGCTCTATACCGTCCAAGCCTGCCTTTATCGCATTTTCAGCTGCTTGTACATATTCTTGTATCGCTTGCTTGATGTCTGCTACCGTCATCTCACGCGGTGTAGGGTGTGGTTGTAACCCTTCATTATCTGTCCACATCTCCCCTTTAGCCACTATAGCACTAGGCGCTACTATCTCGCCACCTTCAGGTAAGTTGTTAGGATGACCAATACGTCCTGTGTGCATGATCTGCATAAATATCTTTCCACCTTTAGCATGTACGGCATCAGCTACTTTCTTCCAGCCTGCTACCTGCACTTCGTTGAACACACCCGGTATTCTTGGATAACCCAGCCCGTTGGGCGATGGTGCCACACCTTCTGTTATCAGCAAGCCACCATCTGCACGAAGTCCATAGTACTCCGCCATGATATCATTAGGTACATTATCAATAGCACGAGACCTTGTCATTGGTGCCATTACTACTCTGTTTTGTAGTGTAGTGTTTCCTAGTTGGTATTCCGTAAATAGTTTCATTGTTTTAATTTTTTACGATGTAAAGGTAAACGGAACGAACATTCCACAAAATAACCATTGTATATACACTAATAAGCGCTCTATATAGCTACTATTTCTTTAACAGTATTTTAAAACCATATTGTATAAAGTAAAAAACCGCTGTACTACTCAAAGCACAACGGTTCTTGTATCGTATTGGGCAAACAGCTTAGCGCACCACCATTCCGTTGATGGGCATATATCTGTTCCCGTCCTTCTTCCAAAGTATGATGGTGATGTACATATCCGACTCTTTATAGGCAGAGATATCAAAACTGTGCGACCAGTGTTTTTCCATATCCTTAAGATCAGTTCCTGTAAACTTTTCTCCGAATGCGCCTACCGCCGATTTTCTTATTACGTTATTATGCGTTTCAGGATGTACAGCTGCAGCCACCTGATAGGTCTTATAGCCATCCTCGGTAAGGAAAGCGGCAAGACCATACTCGCCATCAGGGTTGATGTCTATGAACTTCACCCCGTAGGTCAGGTCTATCTTATCTGTTGTTCTAACGATCTTTGCAGCCAGTGCAGGTTGTGTTACCGCCTTAGCTTCGTCTATCAGTTTGTTGATGTTCTTAATAGAAGCATCGGCATCTATATTTCCATTCAGTACTATGGCATTCTCATCTCCCACCCATAGCTGTGGTGTATAGCGTTGCCCATATCTGTTATTACCTATATCTGTAGACTCATAGGTGATCATGTTATCATTGTACTTGATGTGTACCGCTAGTGGTGTTATGGTATTGCCCCGCTCTTTTACTATTGACTTAAACGTTGGCTTGCCCCAGCTGCCACAGCCTCCGCAGCCTGTACTTGTAATTTCGAGGAACACGGGTGCTGTACGTTTGGTATAGTTCAGCTCATTAGTAGGTTGAGGTGTTGGTGTATTACCAACTGTTTGTGTAGTAGTGGCTGTTTTGTTACAAGCAGCAAAAAAAATACCACCCGTAAGCAATACGATAGCCGTAGCCAAAGAAAGCTTCTTCATATTAAAATATCGTTTACCTGTATGCAATATAAGTGTAGACGGAGACATAACCATAAACTTACACCGCAAATGACAAAACGGTGGAGGAGCTGTAGATATTGTATGCAGAAAAGCAGATACAATAAAGCCGCTGCACCACGAGGGTACAACGACTTATTATCAACTAAAACAACTAACCCCTTACTTAGCTACAAATCCATTCAACGCTTGGTATCTACTACCATCCTTCTTCCATAATACCACCGTTACATAAACATTGTCTTTGTTGTAGGCCGAAATATCAAAACTATGCGTCCAGCTCTTTTCCATATCTGTTAGGTCTGCTGCTGCAAAACTTTGCCCCCACGTTCCCGCAGCTGATGCTCTTATTACATTACTATGTATCGTTGGGTTGCTTGCTGACGAGGTTTGGCTGGCTTCAATACCATCCTCTGTCAGATAAGCCGATAGCCCATACTCGCCACTAGGCATTATATCTATGAACTTCACACCATAGGTTACCTTCAAGGTATTACCATCCTTAGTAATAACTGCTGCCAACGATGGCTGTGTTTTTGCCTTATCGGTAGCTATCAGGTCGTTCATTCGGGCAATAGAGGCACTACTATTGATACCACTAGTTACTACCATACCGTTATTATCACCCACCCATAGTTGAGGTGTGTAGAATTGTCCGTATCTATTGGCTCCTATTGCGTTCGACTCAGCGGTTATCATCGGGTCACCATATTTGATGTGTACTGCTAATGGTGTTATATCAGTACCATGTGTGCTGATGAGCGATTTGAAGGTAGGCTTACCCCAGCTACCGCACCCCGGGCAGCCTGTGCTTGTGAAATCAAAAAATAACGGTGCTGTCTTTTTCGTATAGGTCAGCTTCGCATTTTGGTCGGGATTATTGTTCCCTCCATTGTTACCATTATTATTTCCGTTGTTGTTGGGGTCAGGATTGTTATTGGTAGTTTGCCCCTGAACCTGTGGAGTTGTCTCTGTTTTCTGACATGCCGTTACTAGCATACCTCCTACAATAGCCATAGCTATTGCTGCTGTGATTGAAAGTTTCTTCATAAATAATTGTCGTTTACCTATTTGCAATATATAGGTAGACGCACAAACAACCAGAAACTTACAAGCTATATGGCGTTGTTATGACAATAGATGTATCGACAATAGTTATACCTTCTGCAAGAAGTCGATGGTCTTGTCCACTACTTTCTGCGCACTATCGGGTAGTGTTTCCTCATGCCAGGGGTGTCTACGGTCAAACACATGGTCGCCATCTACGACAAACAGCTCTGCTTTGGGCTGCCAATCGTAGAGCTGTACGGCTGTGTCTACAGGCACAGCAGGGTCTTGCTTACCATGGCATATCAGTATAGGTATGTCTAAAGATTTGATAGCACGCTCAATGCTTAAGCGTTCTTTATTTGCAGTATAGTTTTCGTAGAGTTGGTACTTCAAGGGCATCTGTTGTTGTGTGCGCCCGTTGACAAGATGCGTTATCCCTTCATCTTTCCAAGCAGCCATGCGTGCTTCCTCCCATCTACCCCAAGGAGTTTTGCACTCACTTACGGCTGCCCATGTTACCACCTTGTTTATTCTTATATCCTCAGCAGCCTTTAGCAGCACCATGCCTCCGCCCTTGCTATGCCCCAGCAGGGTCACATTGTTGGTGTCAATAAAAGGAGTATAGTCGTTATCTCTGCTCAACGTCCAGTCGATGATGGTATCCAGGTCGTCTAGCTGTATGGTATAGTTATCGTTGCTATAGGCTTCAAGGTCTACGAAATCGGCAGGCATTTGTGGGCTGGTACCATTATGCGAGAAGTTGAATTTCACAAAACAAAAACCAGCTGCTGCAAACTGTAAGGCGATCAGGTCAAAATTACCCCAGTCTTTAAAACCATTAATACCATGAGCATAGATAACGACAGGTTGCATACCTGCTGCTTGTTGATAAAAAACATCGGCAACAACAGGCTTGTTATACTTCCCCTCTATGATCAGATTTTTGATAATGTGCATAGGCGATGGCTCTTGAGTATGCAAGCTACTACAACTCAAACAAACTCCTATATGTTTCAATATTCTCCACGTCATTTCTGTGTTTGAGTACACCATTATTCAGGAAATATAGATCGTCGGCTATATGTTTTAAAGAGTGAAAGTTATGATCAGTAAGCACAAAACCTTTATGGCGTTTTTCTTCCAGTAGCAACATTTGTAATTGCTGCACCAGTATAGGACTAAGGTGTGTAAATGGTTCGTCGAGCAGTGTAAACTTTGTTGGTCTTTTGATAAGTAGAAACAACTCTAAAAGCCTTCTGGTACTACCATGCAGGTCAGCCACATGATCGCTACCTTTTATAGCTACATCAAAGCTTTGCTTAAATCCAACAAGACTCACTTCATATTGTCGGCAAATTTTATTTACTGTAGCTGTTTGTGGTAAGAAATTTTGTTGGGGTAAATAGTTGACCGCATCAGGTACTAAATAAGGTTGAGCCAAGTACTTACCATCTACCCTTACCGACTTGCACTCTGCATGCAACACACCAAATATCACTTTCATCAACGAGCTTTTACCCGAACCATTATTGCCCACCAAGCCTGTTATCCTACCTGTTTCAGACTTGAGATAGATATCAGACAATATGGCCCTATCTCCAAAACGCAACATCACACTATCTGCTTCCAATATATGACTCATATATTTTCAGACATTGAGGGTAATATAATAAGCACCATCGTCATGGCTAGTGTATAGATAAACATATCTATAAGTGCTGCTACTAAAAACAGCCCCCTTTGGGAGATGTGAAGATTGTAATAGTAGTATAGCTCCTTGCGTTTTCTGAAATGGATAAGATACAGAAATACTGCTGTAGAAACCAGCTTCATAATACTATTAGGTGCAATAGATGTAAGGTCTTTATCAACTCTTGTAACGATACTTACTACCACTACGATAGAAGTAATTATTAATGATGGCAGAGCAATACTCTTATAAAGTGCAGTATATAGTAGGGTTTTACGAAACAAGGGCAAAGAAAACTTTGCCCCTATAACGTATAAAAATAATATTTAGTATGTATGAAATACTACCAGCTACCGCCAGCACCGCCACCGCCAAAGCTACCACCACCAAAGCCGCCAAAACCACCACTACTACCACCGCCGAAGCCACCACCTCCGCCAAAACCTCTTCCTCTACCACCACCAAGTAGCTCACCCAGTAGCATACCTGTTGCCATGTCACTATACCCTCTACGGCTTACATAGCCACCGCCGCCTTTGCCACCACCACCTTTGCTGATAGCCCATAGTATGAAGTAAACAGCTACTATGAGTACAATAATAAGCCAAAAGGGCATCTTCTTTTCTTTTTTAGCAACTGATTTATATTCTCCCTTTGCAGCAGCCATTATAGCTGTAGTAGCTTCGTCAAAACCTTGATAGTATTGTTGGCGCTTAAAGTTGGGTACAATGATATTTCTGACAATTTCACCAGTCATAGCATCGGATAACACACCTTCGAAACCCTTACCCGTAGCTATAAAAACTTTACGATCTTGCATAGCAGCAACAATGATAACCCCGTTATCAGTTTCAGCTTGTCCAACTGCCCAATGGTCTTCATCTGCAAGCCTGAAAGCAAACGTTTCTATATCCATGTTTCCCATCGTTACCAAAGTAACAACCGCAATCTGCACAGAACTAGTGTCATCATAAGAAACCAACTTACGTTCTAACGCTTGCGCTTCTCCACTCGACAATACATTTCCAAAATCATTAACTAATGAATTAGGAACTTTCATTTGCAGTATCTCCTCTGCACTCATCTGTGCCGATACGGTATAAAACGATACCAAACACAGCAATAACAGTAAAAACTTCGCACTTACATATCTCATAGTCATCATCTGCCAAACACTATTTCATCCGGCAGTTCATTTTTAGTCACCTCAGGATCATAAGGGAAGTATTTAGCCAAGGCTGCTCCCAACTCATCAATACAAACACATAGGCCATCGCCAATGGCTCCCTTTTGCAAATATGCTTTTAACTCATCGGCAGCCTTCTGCCAAAAGGCAGGCCCACCGGCTTGTTCATAGATCTCCTTATCGCCAAGTATGGCATACTGGTGCGCGTCTACCGCCACATATATCAATACCCCATTTCTACGCACCGTCTCAGTCATTCCAAGTTCCCCAAATAGTTCTTTGGCTCTGTCCATTGCATCTACATAAGTGCACGCTCCTTCTATAAAAACACGCAGCTCCCCTGTAGTGTTAGCCTCAGCACGTTGTATGCTGGCAACTACTTTGTCTTGCTCTGCTTTGTTGAGGTACTGTTTCTTCTTTCTGAATGGCCACATAATTACTAGAGTACTTTTCTATACTTAAAACTTTACTTCAGGAGCTTTACTTGCACCTTCATCCGCCTTGAAGCCATGACGTTCTTTAAATCCTAATAGACGAGCATAGATAGCATTAGGAAATGTTTCTGTTTTTTCTTCATAGACTTGAACTGCATCATTATACTTATCTCTAGAATAATTAATACGATTTTCCGTACCTGCCAGTTCATCTTGCAGTTTCAAGAAGTTTTGGTTGGCCTTCAATTCAGGATAGCGCTCTACGGTTACTAATAATCTGCCAAGAGATTGACTTAACTGCCCTTGCGCTGCTTGAAATTCCTGCATTTGTGCCGCGGTCATATTAGTAGGGTCTACCTTTATACTTGTAGCATTAGCACGTGCTTTAATAACGGCTTCTAGTGTAGATTTTTCAAAATCTGCAGCTCCTTTTACTGTGTTTACCAAGTTACCTATTAAGTCTACCCTTCGTTGATATTGGCTCTCTACATTTGACCATGATTTATCTACAGCTATATCAGCCTTTTTCATGCCGTTGTAGCGAGAACCGACAAATAATACAAGTAGTACTAAAACTCCAATTACGATATAAGACTTTTTCATATTTCAGTTGATTTGTCACAAAAATACTCGTTTACTATCCATCCTCAAACTTCTTCACCGATAATTAACCGATAATTCGCCGTCGGAGAGCAAACGAGTATTTATTTATTCTTAAATTGTATTATCTAAAATAGTAGCGTGCACTCACACCCGTAAAGTTGTGCTGAAAAAACGACACCCCATTATTTACATTAACAGCGGGTTTCACATCTGCACTCAATCCTAATGGTATTTTTTTGAAGACATACTCTACACCTCCAATAGCATCAAATCCAAAAATAGGTTCCGGACGATCAGTAATATAAACACCATCCGACTCTCTAAACCACCTACCTCTATCCCAAGTGCCTGCATGCATACCTCCACCAAATATCAATCTCCACTGAGGGTTAGGCAGTGGAATATGTGCTTCTATTAACCCTACTGCATTTAAGCTTTTGCCTTCCAGTCCGTTTATACCTCCTGCGTTTAGCTGCCCCTCAAGAGCAATATTAGGGGTTACGAATACCTTACCTGTAAACCCCGCCCCATCAAGTGTAGCTCGGACACCTATTGCGCCAGTTTGTGCTTGTGCCTGCATAGTCAACAAACAAGCGATTACAATAGCTGATAACTTCGTTACAATTTTCATAATCTATTTAGTTTGGTTCATCAATGATCCTAATTAAAAATAATATCAAGACAATACCATGAGGTTTTGAAAAGCTTTAACAGTATTTGATGGTATTTTTATTGATGTTTAGGATAATTATAACAATGAGCACCTATTCATTACTTTTGCACAAAGCATAACAATGTCAGGAAACAATTACGAAGCTACACTTGCCTATGCGCAAGAGCAAGATCAGATAGATATATTATTCCCGTTTAGAGAGCGTTTTTTGATACCACAACACGAGGGCAAAGACAGTGTTTACTTGTGCGGTAATTCTCTTGGGCTACAGCCCAAAAGTGTGAGCTATTTAATGAAGCAAGAGCTGGACGACTGGGCAACACATGGTGTTGAAGGCCACTTTAGAGCTAAGAATCCTTGGTTGTCTTACCACCGTTTATTTACAGAACGCCTATCTAAAATAGTAGGTGCAAAAACGAATGAAGTAGTAGCTACCAATACGCTTACCGTAAACCTTCATTTACTAATGATCTCTTTCTACCGCCCAACGGCTACCAGGTATAAGATCATTATGGAAGCAGGGGCTTTCCCGTCAGACCAATATGCAATGGAAACTCAAGTAGAGATGTACGGTCTTGACCCCGAGCAAGCTATCATAGAGCTAAAACCAAGGGCAGGTGAACATATACTTAGAGACGAGGATATAATAGCTGCTATTGAAGATGCAGGCGATAGCTTAGCTGTTGTGATGATGGGAGGTGTTAACTACTACACTGGGCAGTTTTACAACCTAAAAGACATCACTGAAGCGGCACATAAAGTAGGTGCTTATGCAGGTTTTGACTTGGCACATACTGTTGGTAATATCCCAATACAGCTACACGACTGGACGGTAGACTTTGCCTGCTGGTGTTCTTACAAATATCTCAACTCTGGCCCGGGTGGTGTAGGTGGCCTATACGTGCATGAGCACCATAGCAGCAACCCTAAAACATTCCGCCTGGCAGGCTGGTGGGGCAATTCAGAAGCTACACGTTTCAAAATGGAGAAAGGCTTCATTCCTGAAACAACTGCTGAAAGCTGGCAAATGAGTAATGCTCCTGTATTCAACATGGTAGCACACAATGCATCTCTTGACATATTTGACAAAGCGGGCATGGATGCTTTAAGAGAGAAAAGCCTAAAGCTAACAGGCTACTTAGAATTCTTATTGAATAAAATAGAGCACCTGAACTTCACTGTCATTACGCCTAAAGAAACGCATCGCAGAGGTTGCCAACTATCTATGCTGTTCGACGAAAGGGGTAAAGAAGTGTTTGATAAACTAACGGCTAATGGTGTTATTGCAGACTGGAGAGAACCAAACGTCATTCGCATAGCTCCCGTACCATTATACAATTCATTTGAAGATGTGTACCGCTTCTATGAGATATTAATGAATTTAGAAGCTTAAGAATACTTACATAATAGAATACTGGATACTAAGGGATGCATTAATAATGCATCCCTTAATTGTAATACCAATGTCAGCAAAACTTTGTTTTACCAACGCATGACATTATATAGACATTTTAACAATACCTTGTATTCTATCGTTTACTAAACCTTATATCTTATGCTTCGTATCCTCTGCACCACCGTTCTTTGCATACTGCTTGCTACAAGCACTTATGCTCAAACCAGCTCCTTAACTATTTCAGACCCTCAAAGATGGGCAAAAAGCACCCAAGGCATTATCACCGATGCTGAAATTGACATTACTCCTGAAGGGGCATATGCAAAAGTAGACTTGACCTTTCTCATCAATGCTGAGAATACCTACAAGTCCACAGACACACTAGAAGCCGTACTTAATTTCAGTTTACCCAAAGGCTCATACATTAACGACTCTTGGCTATGGCTGGATCAAAACACTATTATCAAAGCAGATATTATAGAGCGAAATAGAGCTATTACTATCTATGAGGGAATAGTGAACCGAAGAAGAGACCCTTCTCTATTGGTAAAAACTGGAACCGATAGATACAAGCTCAATGTATTCCCGTTAACAACGCTATACCCTAGGAAAGTAAAAATATCTTATGCTGTACCTTTAAACTGGCAGGGAGATATGAGCAAACTGCCTCTTCCGACCGATCTATTCCGAGTATCAAAAACAGCCCCTACCCTTACAGTAAAAGTAAATACCAATCCGTTATTCAGAAATCCATCTTTTGTTATCAATGATTACAGCCAACATTACATCAGTACCGTAGGCGGGCAAGACCTATTGCAAATACCAGGCACTAGTTATGCTCAAAACGACTTTACGCTTAAATACAACACGCAACTGGCTAATAGCATCTCTGTTATTACTTACCCTACTGGCAACAATGAAGGTTATTATCAAATGATAATACCACCTTCGGTGATAGACAAAACAAGTACAAGATGCGTATCATTAATAGTAGATTACGATTCTAAAACCCAAGCTATACATACACCTTCGGAACTGAAACAAAAGCTGACCAATGCTTTCTTAAGCAACTATAATACTACGGACTCCTTCAACCTATTTTATGTGAATAACGGTCAGATTGTACAGGCATTTACCAGTTGGCAGTCTGTTAGTAACGCCAACCTTAATCAGGCCTTCAACAACATGCCTAACAGCATAGCTACGACCAGCAATACTTACGAAAGCTTACTAAAAACGGGTATGCAATTCTGTGCAGGAAAAACAAAAGACGAAGCAGAGGTACTACTAATAGGTACTAATGCAGACTATACCATAGACCAACAAAAAACCAACACACTTTTTAGCAATATAAAAACAGCTCTTGGTAGCTACAATCATAAGATCAACGTCATCAACAATAACAGGTATAGACAATACAAGTCGGGATCTGGTTATTATTATGCTAATGAGATACTATACAGTAAGCTCACCTTAGCTACAGGTGGTTTATACTTTAGAAACTACAGCTACAAATACATCTTAGTAAATAATAAGTACCAAGTTTTTTATGACATTGATTTTACTGCCAACATAAATCAAATAAGCAGTAATGCAGGCATTTCTACTTCAGCATACAACATCACCTTAAAGCCGATTACAGGTTTTGTGTATAATGAGTATACCATGTTTAAAAACCAAAAGCTACATCTATCAGACAACTATATAGTGTTAGGTAAATATAAAGGTAACCTTACTACAGGTAGTACAGTAGACATACAAGCCGTTACCAATACAAAGACCATCAACAAAACAGTAACCATAAATACTATTACTCCCGGTACAAAAGGCATTATACAAGATTGGGCAAATCTGTACATTCAAGACCTAGAAAGCTACAACAACGCATCTTATACGCAAGAGATAATAGACAGCAGCATCAACAACAGGGTGCTATGTTATAAAACAGCTTTCCTTGCCATTGAAACAGGCGACACCCTGAAATCTAATATAGATGACAACCCTGATGTAGTAAGTGTGAAAAACACCACCAAAAAAGGAGGTACTACAATAAAGGCTTACCCTAATCCTTTCAACAACGAGATAACCATAGAGCTACCTGCTAATGCTACACAAATAGAAATATATGATGTACTTGGCAGAAAGGTATTCGTAATAGCACTGAGCAAAAACGACAAAAAATATGTGTGGAACGGAAGAAATAGTAATGGAGATGCACTCAGCGCAGGCACCTACGTTATTATTGTAAAAACGGAAGATAGCAACCAAACACTAAAAGTGCTGAAACAATAAAAAGACCTTGCTTCATATATCTATAAAAAGGTGTCATTAAAAGAATGGCACCTTTTTAATTTACCAAACCGTTGAGATTGTTAACTTTACGCGCAATATTAACAATGGCGGTATTTTATTCTACAGATGCATTGCCCGAGTTTAAAAACCCGGTGATAACCATAGGCACCTTTGATGGTGTACATATGGGGCACAAAACCATATTGAATAAAGTAAAAGAAATAGCAGAAAAGGTAGATGGAACAAGTATTTTGATCACCTTCAACCCCCATCCACGCAAAGTTATTTTTCCGTATATGCCCATGCAAATACTCACACCGCTGGATGAGAAGATAAAACACATCAATGCAGAAGGTATAGAGCATATTATCATCGCACCATTCACCAAAGAGTTTGCACAATTATCAGCAGAGGCTTATATCAAAGACTTTTTAGTAGGACAAATAAAACCACATACCATAGTTATTGGTTATGACCATCAGTTTGGCCACGACAGAAAAGGAGATATAACTCTACTGAAGAAACTGAGTAGCACCTACAACTATCAAGTAGAAGAGATAGAAGCACAGCTAATAAAAGATGCTGCCGTTAGCTCAACAAAAATAAGAGCAGCCCTGCTGGAGGGAGATGTAGAACATGCTGCCAACATGTTAGAATATGACTACAAGATGAAAGGCACTGTAGAAAAAGGTGCGCAATTAGGACGCACTATTGGCTACCCTACTGCCAATGTCACTCCCGAAACTAGCGATCAGATACGTCCTGCTAATGGTGTTTATGCTGTATATATAACTCATAACAACACTACCTACAAAGCTATGCTCAACATTGGCGTGAAACCAACTGTGAGTAAAGAGCTTAGCCTTACCATCGAAGCACATATATTCGATTTTGACAGAACTATTTACGGAGAAGAGATAGCTATAACCTTTGTAAAACACCTGAGAGCAGAGCAAAAATTCAGCTCTATAGACGCACTAAAAGCACAGCTGGATATCGACAAGGAGCATGCACTAAAAGCTCTAGCCTAATATCGTTTCTAGTTTACCTACCATTTCTTTAAGCAGGTCGCCATCTTTAGCGGTACTACCAATACCTACAGCAGCAGCACTATATTTGCCCAACAACAGCATACAGGCCTCCATCTGTTGTACATTGAAGCGAGAAGCCACACTCACTAACCCCTTTGCCCTACTAGGGAAAGTTCCTAAAGCATCTGCAGCCTCTTTATCAGAAGCATTCTTTAAAAAGGAAGCTTTATATAAGCCGTTGAAATGATTGTAGAAAGAACCTATCAACAAAGGCATTGGTGCCGACTTAGGGTTGGCTATAAAATAAGAGAGCATTCTATAAAGCTTATCCTTATTCCCGTTGGTCAATGTTTCTGGAAACTCGAAAACATTGTAGTCTCTACTGATGCCTATATACTTTTGTATCATGGCAGCAGTTAATGCAGGCTCATTAGGCACATTAATACGTACCTTATCTATTTCGTTAACTACTTTTTGCAGATCGTTACCCAAGTAAGTAGCTAGTATTTGAGATTCTTGCAAGCCAATAGCAAAGCCTTTTTCTTTTCCATAAGCCTGTATCCATGACGGCATATGGTCGTCCTTCACTTTTTCTGAAGTGAAATAATAGCCCTTTTCTTTTGCCAGCTTAGTAACCTTACTTCGTCCATCGGCTTTCTTAAATCTATTTTCTAAAAGGAATATAGTTGTAGGCGCAGGGTTCTCTAAATATCCTGCCAGCTCGTTGAAGCCTTTTAACTGACCTGCATCTTTAAGAATGACCACCTGCCTTTCTGCAAACATGGGAAACCTTCTGCAAGCATTGACCACATCACTCCAGGTTACTTCTTTTGCATAAAGCACAATGAGGTTAAAATCTCGTTCTGCTTCAGTAAGGATATCTTGTTCAAAATGCTCTGTGATCAGATCCAGATAATACGGCTCTTCCCCATCTATCAAATAGACAGGTGCAAAATCTTTTTGCTTTATCGACTGTAGTATTTTCTTATAGTCTGCTACCATGCTTATTCATCTACAAATACAGGCTCGGGCTGTATATCTATTCCATCTTTTAATCTTAAATACACTCTTGCAGACGTAAGCACATCTTGCAAGCAATATTTGGCAATACGCGGTAGGTTTTGTTCTTTCCAGTACACATCGGCAACCATGCTACCATCAATATCATCCTTAGGCGAAGGTATTCCCAAAATTTCTGCCAACAAAGCTAACGATGTATAATGTTTATAATCTCCAAACTTCCACATATCAAGTGTATCCAAGTGCGGATTCTCCCAAGGTTTCATGCCTGCAATATTCATCGGCTTAGGCAGTTTGATACCATTAATTATCATTCGCCTGCACAGAAAGGGAATATCAAACTCTTTGATATTATGCCCGCAAAAGGAGAGTGCATTATAGTGCCCTTCGAAACGGGTAACCATCTCTGCAAATTCTTTTAACAATTCCTTTTCATCGTCATTGGTCAATGCTTTAAGTCTTAAGGTCCATTTCCCCTCACTGAAATAGAGACTACCAAAGCCTATACAAACCACCTTGGCAAACTCGGAATACACACCAGCTTTCTCTGAAAACAGCGCTGCGTCTGTACTTTCCTCTTCTAGATTCCGTTTCAGAAATTTAGTTTTCCTACCCCATTCCTGTTGCAACACTTCCGACAAGTCGTCATAATCAGGGTACAATGGCACCGTTTCTATATCGAAAAAAAGGATTCGTTTTAATTGTTCCATTACAATAGTCCTTTATATCTTTGTATCTAAAATAATTAATGCTTTTTATATGAGCGAAGAAACAAATCAACACACCACTTCAGAACATCCGTTTCAGAACAATCCTGAAAACAATCAAGAACCCAAAACGGATATGAAGAAAATATTTATTGCTGTAATAGCCGTTTTAGTTATTGCAATAATATTCCTTCTTGTAAGAAACAATAATCTTTCGAATAAACTAGACTTAGCACAAACTGACTATGCTATTTCCGACTCTTCACGCCGTGCTGTTGAGAGCGACTACCAAGCTGCACTAGTAAGACTAGACGATCTGGTATCTAAAAATGCACAAATGGACAGTTTGGTCAAAAATAGAGATAGTGAAATAGCTCAGCTTCGTCAAAAAATCGACAGGATCATTAACGACAAAAATGCTACCGCAGAGCAGCTAGGCAAGGCCAAACGCCTTATCGCACAACTTAATGGCAAGGTACACTCTTATGAAGAGCGTATTGCAGTGCTTGAGAGTGAAAATGTACGTCTAGGTTCAGAAAACGAAATACTACAAGACGAGCGCGACGCAACCGTAGCTGACAATATTGGCTTGCAACAACAAGTAAGGCTGGGTTCTGTTTTACATGCTTCTAACATCAGAATGGTTCCCCTTAACCTAAAGAGAGGTGGTAAGAAACAAGTAGAAACAGGAAAAGCAAGAAGAGTAGATGTATTGCGTATCATGTTCGATATTGATGAAAACAGAATAATTGAAAGTGGATTGCAAGAGATTTTCTTACGCATCAAAGGACCGGGAGGCAATGTATTGAGCAATGCCGCTTATGGCTCGGGAATTACCACTACTTACGACGATCAATCATTGAACTATACCTTATCTAAACAGCTGCAAATAGAGCAAAACACAGAAGCAAATGACCTGGTAGTAGACTGGAATCAAGATAGTGATTATCAAAAAGGAACTTATACCATTGAGTTATATCACAATGGTTATCAAATAGGTAATGGTAATGTAACCTTGAAGTAATAAGAACTAATAACAACTTAAGGAATACTGCGTTATCTTCTGCTTAACAATAAGATAATGTAGTATTCCTTTTTAGTTCACACAAGCTGTTATATTATTGTGCCGGAATACAAGTTGTTATGGATATACCAAGTAAAATTCTGATAGTAGACGACGAACCGGATATAGTTGAAATTATCAGCTATAATTTGAAGAGCAAGGGTTATGACATTGCCACTGCTTGTGATGGCAACGATGCGATAAGAAAAGCAAAAGACTTTCGTCCCGACCTTATACTATTAGATATCATGATGCCTAATAAGGATGGCATACAAACCATCAAGGAACTAAGGCAAATACATGATTTTGAAGATACTGCCATTATATTCCTAACAGCATTGGCTGATGAGAAATATGAAATAGAAGGATTGACGCTTGGTGCTGATGATTATATATCAAAACCTATTAAGCCCGATCTTTTATTGACACGTATCAAAGCAGCACTTCGTCGCTTCAAGAAAGATGATGACCAAGAGCAGAAGATCACCTTCGGCGATCTAGAGATCAATAAAACCAAATTTACTGTCACATATAAGGACAGGGATATACTTCTAGCTAAAAAAGAATTTGAACTACTTTCTTTACTAGCCTCAAAACCCGGCAGAGTATTTTTAAGAAATGAAATACTACAAAGAGTATGGGGTACTGATGTTATTGTTGGGGATAGAACCATTGACGTTCATATAAGAAAGGTGCGTCAAAAGTTGGGAATAGACCTTATAACTACAGTGAAGGGTGTAGGATATAAATTTGAAATGCCGTAGCTTTAAGCATGTCTATAGCGGGCACTAAAAACATTACTCCTCGTTTTTTATCGCTGATAACAGCTACACTATTATCAACATTAAACGCGCTTTTCAGTTTAATACTTCGAACTGAATGGTATGTTCCTGTATCTGTATTTGTTGTTACGTTTATCATTAGCTATTGGCTATACTACTATACACTTCAACGATTTATCTACCGTAAGATAAAGTTGATCTATAAATTCATCTATCAAACTAAAGCCACAAAAAAAGAAGCCTTCTTTTATAATAACATCTTACCCCAAAAATCCATTGAAGAGGTAAATGAAGATGTACAGAAATGGGCGGCTCAGAAGAAAAATGAGATAGAACTCCTAAGAGCTAACGAACAATTCAGAAAAGAATTTTTGTCCAACTTAGCACACGAATTAAGGACACCTATATTCACTGTACAAGGTTATATCGACATCTTATCTGACGGAGCTATCAACGACGCTAGTGTCAATACCAAATTTTTATCTAATGCATCAAAAGGCATAGACCGATTGGTAAGGCTGGTTGATGACCTTGGAGAGATATCTCAACTAGAATCGGGAAGAATACCGCTAGTACAAGAGTCTTTTGTTATACAAGAGCTAATAAAGGATGTATATGAAGAGCTTTCCTTGAAAGCAAAAAAGAAAAATATACGCCTACAACTAAAGAAAGGTACAGAACGTCCACTCAGTGTATATGCTGATAAGGCCAAGATAAAACAAGTGCTGGTGAACCTGATCGAGAACTCTATAAAGTACGGTTCAGAAAACGGCAGCACTATATCTGGCTGCTACGAAGTTGATGACAAGCATGTATACATTGAAATATCAGACGATGGACCTGGTATTGGAGAAGAACATCTTCCAAGAATATTTGAACGTTTCTATAGAGCAGACCGTAGCCGCAGCCGTATGATAGGCGGCACAGGACTGGGTTTGGCTATCGTAAAACATATTGTTGAAGCACACGGACAAACAGTGACAGTAAGAAGCAAGCCCAATGTTGGTTCTTCATTTGGCTTCACACTCAATAAAGAAAAAGCATAAGCTTCTCTTCTTCCACCTCGCTATATAAGCACAAATTCTATACGTTACACATTAGTCTAATCGCTCATTTTTCCCTATTTTCGCGCGCGTAATCCTAATAAAATTATTATGACTCCACAAAAAATAACTATGTCCGCAGAAGGGCAATTAGTAGTACCAGACAATCCTATTATACCTTTCATCGAAGGAGATGGTATTGGACCGGATGTATGGGGTGCTAGTAAAAAAGTATTGGATGCGGCTATAGAAAAGTGCTACGAAGGAAAAAAGAAGATCGAGTGGAAAGAAGTACTTGCTGGAGAAAAAGCTTTTAACCAAACTGGCGAATGGCTACCTAAAGAAACCCTAGATGCAGCAAAAGAATATCTTGTTTCTATAAAAGGACCGTTGACAACACCTATTGGTGGTGGTATACGCTCACTTAATGTCGCACTACGTCAGGAGTTAGACCTATTTGTATGCCTACGTCCTATTCAATGGTTCAGAGGAGTACCTTCTCCTGTTCACCATCCAGAGCGAGTAGACATGACTGTATTCCGTGAGAACACGGAAGATATATATGCAGGTATAGAATGCGAGATAGGCTCTGAACATGCAGCGAAGTTATTGGACTTCATTCAAAACGAACTAGGTGCAGGCGATAAAGTCCGTTTCCCTGAAACAACTGCATTCGGTATCAAGCCTGTATCAAAAGAAGGTTCTCAACGTTTGATAGGTGCTGCTATAGATTATGCTATTGCTCATAATAAGCCTTCTGTAACATTGGTTCACAAAGGTAATATCATGAAATTCACAGAAGGTGGTTTCAAAATATGGGGATACCAACTTGCAGAAACAAAATATGCTGACAAGGTATATACTTGGGATCAGTGGGCAAGAACTAAGAAAGAGAAAGGAGAAGAAGCGGCTAACGAAGAGCAAAAAGAAGCAGTAGCAGCAGGCAAGATCATTATCAAAGATGTAATTGCTGACAACTTCCTACAGCAAATACTATTAGCGCCTGCAGATTTCTCTGTAATTGCCACGCTAAACCTTAACGGTGACTACATCTCTGACGCATTAGCGGCGGCAGTAGGTGGTATTGGTATTGCACCAGGTGCTAACGTAAATTACGTAACAGGCACAGCAATATTTGAAGCCACTCACGGTACAGCGCCAAAATTTGCTAATACAAATACAATGAATCCGTCGTCGTTACTACTTAGTGGTGTAATGATGCTGGAATATATGGGTTGGTTAGAAGCAGCTCAATGCATCAAAGAAGCACTTGCTAATGCCATTATGCGCAAAAGAGTAACCATTGACTTCTATGACTTGATGAATGATGCGACACTTCTTAAAACTGACGAGTTTGCAGACGAGATTATAAAGAATCTATAATCTTGAACATTGCATCATATATAGACCATACTATCCTTAAGCAGGATACTACTGCTGCAGATATTTCTACACTTTGCCAAGAGGCATTGAAAGAAGGATTTGCAGCAGTTTGCATTCCACCCTTCTTCATCGCACAAGCTAAATTGCTTTTAGACAAAAGCCCTGTAAAAGTGGCTACCGTTGTCGGCTTTCCTCTTGGCTACCAGTCGCTAGTTACCAAACTAGCAGAAATAGAAGACGCAATACATCAAGGTGTTGATGAACTGGATATTGTACACAACCTCTCAGCACTTAAGTCGGGAGATTGGGATTATCTGGCAAAAGAAATAACAGCGTGTACACAATTGGCACATCAACATGGTAAGGCTGTAAAGATCATTGTAGAAAGTGGACTTCTAACCGAAGAAGAGCTTATTAAATGTTGTGAACTATACGCCCCTATCCATATCGACTATATGAAGACTTCCACAGGCTTTGCTGCCAAAGGTGCTGACCTACAAGCAGTAGCTACAATGCGAAAATACCTACCCGATACTATAAAAATAAAAGCCGCAGGAGGCATTCGTACAGCTTCATTTGCCAAAGAGTTGATAGCCGCTGGCGCCAACAGACTAGGTTGCTCTGCAAGTGTAGCTATAGTAAATGAGCTTAAAGAATTGTAATTTTGATACAGGATGAAGCACAGCCTTTACATATTATTACTTCTATTCAGTATACTATACACTAATATAAGCGTAGCACAAACGGTATCTAATACCAGCGATATTGTGGAAGAAGATGTTCCAAAAAAGTTTGGCAACATAACACTACACGTAGACAATAGGGTTGATCTTTTACTAGAAAGACATAAAACCTTTCAAACAGGTATACCTTATTCCGGCAGAGGGTTTAGAGTGCAGATATATTATGGTGGTGATAGAGACGAGGCAAGGAATACAAAGCTGGATTTTATGCGTAGGCATCCAGAAACAAGAGTTTACCTTACTTATATTGCTCCTCAATACCGTGTAAAGGTGGGCAACTTTGCTACCCATAAAGAAGCATGGGATTTTTATAGAGAAATAAACAGCGAATATAGTCGGTGCATGGTTGTACCCGACAATATTACTATTAATAAGAAATCAGATGATTGATATTATACAGCGTAAAGCACAAGAATACTTTAGCGACATACAAGCCATAAGACATCATATTCACGCCAATCCTGAATTATCATTTGAAGAGTATAATACTGCTGCTTTCATCTCTGAAAAACTAACAGAGTATGGCATAGCGCACGAGACAGGTGTGGCGGGCACAGGCGTAATAGGACTGATAAAAGGAAAGAATCCAGATAAGAAATGTATTGCTCTAAGAGCAGATATGGATGCCCTACCGATAACGGAAGCTAATGACGTGCCTTACAGATCAAAGAACGAAGGAGTGATGCATGCCTGTGGTCATGATGTACATAGTAGCTGCTTACTTGGTATTGCTCGTATACTGAACGACCTCAAAGATGAATTTGAAGGATCTGTAAAACTTATATTTCAACAAGGTGAAGAAAAGCACCCTGGTGGAGCTAGCTTGCTGATAAAAGCAGGTGTATTAGAAAACCCTAAGCCAGAAGCCATATTTGCACTACATGTATACCCACATATGCCAAGTGGCACTGTAGGGTTTAGGGCGGGACAATATATGGCAAGCACGGATGAAATATACATCACTATAGAGGGTAAAAGTGGACACGCTGCTTTACCTAACAAAGCGATTGACCCTATAGCTATCGGGGCACAGGTGGTTACTGGTTTACAACAAGTAGTATCACGTAGAGCCAACCCAATATCCCCTACCGTACTCACATTTGGGAAAATAGAAGCAGGCTTTGCAACTAATGTCATCCCCGACAAACTAGAACTTTGGGGCACACTAAGATGTATGGACGAAGACTGGCGTGCAGAAGCACATCAACTAATTAAAGATTTCACTACACATACCTGTGAGGCGTTTGGTGCTAAAGCAACCATTAATATTCCTAAAGGTCATGCCTCTCTGTATAACGACCCTGAGGTAACTAATAAAGCTGAAGCTTGGGCAAAAGCTTATCTGGGAGATGAAAATGTGAAGACTCTGGAAAAACGAATGACGGGAGAAGACTTTAGTTTCTATACATTACATATGCCAGGTTGCTTTTTCAGGCTAGGTACTAATAAGAATAATGAAGAATTCACAGCATCCGTTCACAATGCACATTTTGATATAGATGAAGAAGCGTTGAAAACTGGTGTAGGCACAATGACTTGGATAGCCTTGAACGCTTTAAATTAATTAAGCGTCAACCTTACTCCAAAGCAAAGCTGCATTACAACCTCCAAAACCCGAGGCTGTTTTAAGTACATGATTTATAGTAGCCTTAGTTGGCGCTGTTGTTACCTGTAGGTCTACTGGTACACCTATTTGCTCAAAACCTGCTGATGGAATCAGTGTTTGTTCTTGAATTGCTTTAAGTAACATAGCACATTCTAAAACACCAGCAGCACCTAATGTATGCCCCGTATATCCTTTAAAGCTATGCACTGCTGCTTTATCTACATCTGATAAGCCAAAAGCTTTAGCTTCCATTTCATCGTTGTAGGGTGTTGCCGTACCATGCGCTGATATCATATTTACCTCAGCTCCACTTACACTACCTGCATCAAGTGTTCTTTTTATAGCCATAGCCAACTCCTCCCCTGTACGAGAAGGGCCTGAAATATGATTGGCATCATTACTAGTAGCCCCAGAAACTAATATTGCTATAGGTTTGTCTACTGCTTCGGCAGACAATACAACGGTTGCCGCCGCCTCACCTAGGTTTATTCCCTTTCTATTTGCATCAAAAGGTTTACAAGGCGCTTCCGCAACAGCCTGAAAAGATTGGAAACCATTTAAAACAAACTTAGAAAACACATCGCAACCTACTATTACAGCATGTTTGTATCTACCATTTTGAATAGCTCTTAATGCATACATCTGTGCTACAGCACCCGATATGCAGGCATGAGAGATGACAACAGGTTTGTTTTTAAGCCCTAATATTTTGCTGATAACATCCGTACTGGCCGAAAACAAAGTACGACTGTCGTCTTTTTGTTCTAACCAATCGATATTACCTTTTGTGGTTGATAGCACAAACAACGTATCCTCACTGGTAAGAAGTTCTTCATTATCTTGTGTGGCTCTTTGTGCCGAAAGAATAACCAGTTGCTCAAAAAAAGAAATTTCAGAGAAGTTGTTTGTCGCTGTTTCTATTCGGTTTCTTTGCTGCGTATCAAATCTCGATCCCCAAAAAGAACCCGCACTAAAAGAATCATCATGATGTTCTTTAATACCCAGTTCTTTATTAAGCATAGCTTGCCAATGCTCCTCTACCCCAAAACCCATTGGAGAAATTATATCTGATGCTATAGCATAAACCTGCTTCATATTATTCTGATAGCCATTTTTTCTTCCAGTCTTCCATAAACTTCGGAATAGTCAACATCAGATCAAGAGACTCTCGCTCCATAAACACTTGCACTGAACTCCCTGTAGCGATCTTCTCTTCAGTAGCTACATCATATATCGCATAATCGAACAATAGCTTTGCTGCTAAGGAATCTTTATAGGTCGTCTCCAACCTTATTTTGTGTCCATAGCGCAACACTCGTTTGTAGTCGCACTGTATGCTAACAATAGGAACGATGATATTGTTTCTGTAAAAATCCAGATACTTGATACCGTAGGTCTCACCAAAGGCTTCCCTAGCATCTTCAAAGTATCTTATATAATGCCCATGCCAAACAATACCCAATGGGTCTGCCTCACTAAACTTTACTTCTAGCTCTGTACTATGATGTAGTGTCTTCAATATCTAAATTACTATTTACCCTTTTTCCACTTACCGTAGTTGTCTTTCACCTCTCTCAAACCATTGAAGAAAGATTTAGCCCAATAGTTTCTAAAACCAAAACCACCTGCTTTTCCTTCTATTTGTTTTGCTAACAATAGTTCCTTGGTACTCATATTTACATAGGCTACCCATATAGATGCCTTCTTAGCTTCTTTGTGTAACCCTTCTACTATAAACACCATACCTAACCCTGCCCTATCCTTATAGTCATAGGCCTTTACCATTTTAGCAATATCATCTTCAGAAAGATGCCTAAACTCATCATTGCCATGCCCAAAATGATCTTTCTCAGACTGCTCATTTATTGCGGCAACTACTTCTATTGCATAATCCGCTTTTTTACGATACATAGCGTCTGCTACGTCATATTTATCTTTCTCCGTATGGAAAAGCTCATTCCAGGAAACAAAGTATTTCTCTTGCAGTTCTGAATTACTAATACCGCCTACATCTTGCCATTGTGCTGCATCTCCTATAAAGTGTAGCTCCGAAAAATCAAGTCCTAACCAAGTTATAGGCACTTTCTTATCAAAAATGTCAGCCTTGGTTTGTGCATTAGAAAACGTACCTGCTAGTACTAATGCGATAAGAGTAATAATTTGTTTCATGATGTCTATTTTTCAGATTGTTCAAATATCTTCATTTCGCAACTAGCCACCTTCTCTTCATTCAAATACACTGTACACTCCACCACATACACATTCATTACTTTGTGGGTTATAACAACTGATGTTTCCAGCACATCACCTACTTTAGGTAACGACAGCACCTCTAAACCTTTAATAGACGCTATGAAACCAACGGGCACCACTTCCCCCTTAGATTGGTATCGATAACCAGTACCTGCACCTGCAGTTTGTGCCATATTCTCTACAAGACCCGGCTCTATAAACTCACCGTTTTTTACAAACAAATTATCAGGCCTAATTTCAAATTTCGTTTTTGAAATATGTTCATCAGCCTGCAATACTTCATCCACCATTACAAATGGTGCTCTCTGTGGTATATAATTGATTATTTCCGTCTGATCCATTAGTTCCAAAAATCAAAGTAATTAAACCATTGCGCTGGGTATTTCTTTATATATTTCTCCATCAACGCAATATATGCTTTCAGCATGTTGTTAATGCCTTCCATTCCTCTACCTTCATAAATTGTAGAAGGGAAAGCATAAAAATGATAGTGAAAATTAGTCTCTTTAAAGGCAAAAACAAAACAGACTGGTGCTTTTAATTTTGCACCTAGTGTAAATGGCCCTATAGGAAACTGGGCTTCCTTACCTAAAAACTCGTGAGTAATTGTTCTATTACCTGGTCTATACCTATCAGCATGTAAGCATATAAGCTCGTTTCTATTTAGAGCTGCCGTTATTTCGTAGATGTGAGAGTTGTCTTCTTTTAGATATATAATATTGAAGGATTTGTTGCCGTCAAACTGCTCCATGTAAGCTTTTACTTGCTCTCCTTCCCCATCATACATTAAAATGTTTATCGTAGTGTTTACCCTCTTCAATAAATGACCTGCAACCTCCCAATTACCCAAATGGGCACTTACTAATATCCCCCCTTTACCAGCGGCTACCATTTCTTCAATATGCTCTACACCTGTATGTTCAAAGCTAAGCTTATTAGGCAAGCCTGCTAGTACTACTATCTTGTCTATAAGTGTCTGCCCGAAAAACAGTAAATTTTTCCTTAACAGCTTTTTGGCCTTACTTTTTGAATAGCCTAAACGTTCCTGATAAAGGTATATAAGTGGCTTTGTAGCTTTCGGGACAAAGAATAAATAGTAAAGGGTAACAAAGTGTAATAATGCATAAGCAGGGGCTAAACCACCAACACGTAGCAACCAAACGAATATCTTGTAGCCTAAAGTGGAGCCACGAGATTTACCATCCCATTTAGGGTTATCAGACATTACTAGCTTCCAAGCGCTTAGTTACATAATCGTAGAAATCTTGTATTGTATGCATCTCTTGGAAATCTTCTGGTTTTACTTTAAACCCAAAGTTTTGCTCAATAGCTACTACAAGGTCTATGTAATCTAAACTATCAAGATCTAAAGTACTTTTAAGATCAGCACTAGGTTGTATTGCCGACTCTTCTACTTCAAAATCTTCGACCATAAATGAATTAATGCGGTCTATAATCTCCTGTTGATTCATAACAATAATAAAACGTTAAGGGGTTCCGTTTTTGATTATATGTAAAATGCAAAGATAAATACTAATATTCAATATTATAGTGCTTTAGCACTTAAAAAGAATTGATAGTAGGTATAAATAAAAAAGGGATGCTCAATTAGCACCCCTTTTTATTATAAATATCGTTTACTAGTTACTTCTATTCATTGAGAACTGGCGGTTTGAACCCGCAAAAGTTACTTTAGCTCTGTTTGAAGAGTATATAGTATCTACTTGATTACTTAGGTTAAAGTTATTATTAGTAAGAGTACCATATGCTGCACCATCTTTAGATAATGTTATTGTTACTTTCTTACCATTAGCACTTACAGCATATGTAACATCATCAGTAGCTGTAGAGAATGTTCCACCTGTTTGAGTAATTCTAGTTACTTTACCTTTAAAGTTTCTATACATTTTAATGATACGAGCTGTATCAACTTTATCATTATTCGGTGTAGCATCTAAATAAGTACTAGTTACCCATGTAGAGCTATCTCCTGATAAACCTAAAGCAATAAGGTGAGATGAATCTGCTGCAATATTATCTATTGAAAAATATTGAACACCGTTATTTCTTGCAAATTTGAATGTTCTAGCAACATCTGTATTCAACCAGTTTGAAGTAGAACCATCTGCAGTAAACCACTCTATAATGAAACGTAGAGAATCTGTTGTACTTTTTGTAGACTTAAAGCTTAATTGTTTACCCTTCAGCACCATGCCTGAAGACACTAGATTAGTATTTGCCTTATAATCAGTCTCAGTATTATAAACTCTGAAGAAGATATCACTATTAGAAGCGTTTATCAAACTAGGGTTTACCGAATCAGAAGCAGGTGGAATTGTGATTCCATTACCATTTGTATACTCCTTTTCTTTAGTACAACTGTACAAAGAAACAACTCCAGCCGTAAGGGCTATGATAGTAAGAATTTTAGCTATGCGCATAATACTGTAAAAGTTATTTTTCAACGAATAGCAATATTACGTAAAACCAAAATAATATCATAACAAGTAGTTAAAAAACACACTTGAATGACATTGCTGTATATCAAGAAACAAAAATGCCCATATCATACGATACAGGCATAGAAACATTACCTTTATTTACCTTAGAAACGAACATCTATTATACTTGCCAGAGGTATGGTCATTCCTCCTTTCAGCTGCAAATAGTTGTCCATAACTGACCACACAGTTGTTGAAACTGTTTTAGGTCCTTGTCTTGTTTCAAATGTAATGGTGGTTTTACCCTTAAATTCATTTCCTAATCGGGCTGCATATTGTAGTTCTTTTTGCCAGTAAGCTGTCTTATCAACGAATGCAGGCACAATGTTGTACTCTGGGATCTCCTCTTTAGCTATTAAAACACCTGTTGTCATATATTACCTTTTTAATCGTTATTTAATATCAATTTACAACTTTTAAACAAAAAAGCCAGCTATTTATTGAATAAAATAGCTGGCTTTAACATATCTATAAACAGCAAAAATCAAGCCATTTTCTATTAATTGAGCTTTACAGGGAATATTGCCTTAGCGTCTGTTTCCCCTCCTGCTGCATCTGCATTAGCAGCATTCTTATCTGTAGGCTCATGCTTTAAAGTCACAGTTAGTACACCATTGCCTGCAGCTCCTGTAGTAAAGTCTATGGTTTGGTTTAAGGGATTACCGTTATCATCCTTACTACCGTTAGTAAATGATATACTACCTGCGCCATTTGCAGGTGCACTTTCCAACACGAATAAATGTTCAGTATTTTCTGCTTTCACCTCCGTGGTAATATCCTCTACAGGATTTTCAGCTTCGTTCCATACCTCTACTGATACATTGTAAGTAGTATTGGGCGCTAGCACAACATCATCAATTACCGGTGTAGCAGGTGTTGTACTATTAAAACCATTATCTACTTTATAGCTAAAGGTTTTATTGAAACCTGCGCTATTAGTGACCACGAGTTTTATGGTAGTGATCAATTCCTGCTCTTGCGGTGTTGGGTTAACGACTAAATTCTCATTCTTCTTAGTACACGATGTAACAGATACTGCTACTAAAGCGCCTAGTAATAAAACTCTAAATATATTTTTCATCTTTTATTTGTTTACTGATTAATTGAAATAGGTACACGTACTCTTAGTATTACATTCCTTCCTTGCTGGTCTATAAAGTATCGGAAGGCATCTAAATAGTCTCGGTACCGTTGGTTTAAAATATTAGTTACACTTAAACTTAAGTGTATAGGTTGTTGATTGACCAATAGCTTAGCTCCTACAGATGCATCTAAAAGGAAATAACCTTTCGGAGGCCGTGGAAAATCTATTTGGTCAAAATTGGCTGGTATTCTCTTTTGTTGAAATACATATCTTCCATCTATAGACACAAATGCTTCCCTTATTTTTTCATTGATGTCTTTTTTATATGTGGTACTCAACGATAACCTATCGGCAGGCATAAGTATCAACCAATCTTTGGCTGTAACATTTCTTGCCAATAGAAAAGAGGCTTTTATCTTTGAAGTCAAACTACTACTCCAAAGATAATTTATACCTAAGTCAGCACCCGTTAAATGAGCATTGGTTTGCTTATAATTGAAGGTTTTAAAATATCCTCTAATGGTCAATAGATCATTACCAGGTTCGAGGTAAATGAAGTTCTGAATATACTGCGTATACAAAGCTATTTCGGTAGATAGCTTTGTACCAAAACGATGTTTACTCTCTACATTCAAATTATAGGAACGCTCCGGCGATAAGTTCGTATTACCTAACTCTATCCTGGCAGCACCATGATGAAAACCCGCACTAAACAATTCATTGGTTTGCGGAGCGCGCCACGAGTTAGCTACAGTCGTTATCACTTCCCAATTTTTACTCACTTGCTTGGTGAGCCCAATGGTACCCGATACATTATTGAAGTTATAATGATATTGTGCCACCTGCTGGTTAGTACCTTGAGCATTATATACATCATAACTCCTATAGTCGTAGCGCAAGCCCGCTTCTAATAACAAGTTATTACCTTTATATCTTTCTATTAGATATGCTGCCCAGCCGTTAGAACGATAATTGGGAATAAAAACCCTATCTCCCGGCTGTATAAAGTTCTCTTGAACAATACCATCCACTCCTATTTTCCCTTTCAACTTCCACACAGGTCTATGTTCCATGTTTAAGTTTAAAGTCTGCGTATTCAAGGTTACATTCAATTGAGCTTTCCCGTTTTCTTGACGTAGTACATCATACTCCTGTCTAAAGTTGTGCTGATAAGCATATGTTGCATGCAGCATACCATATTTAGTATCTAAATACCCTTTGGCTTTAATAAGGTCGTGCTCTACATGTTGGCGCGGTCTTTCTATATCGTAAGTAAAATCAGCCACAACCAAAGGCTTGTCACTTCTTATCGCCGCATTAAGGTCGTCTTGATTTCCAGTATGCGCTCCACGATAGATACCCAGATCGGTATTGAAACGACTATAGAACACCTCTGCACCATAATGCAGTTTGCGCCAGCCCAAAGCAGCTGAATAATTATTCTCCTTCACCCCTGTATTGGCTACCCAGTAGTTTGGGATACGATAATTGCCCCCTTGCTTAAAAGTACCTTGCAAGCGAAAGCTAAGAGGCTGTATTTTCTTAAAATTATGCCCAACCATAGCTGAGGCTACCCCCATTCTGTTATTACTAAAACCTGCAAGGTTCAACTCACCCTCCCAACCTGGTTGGCTTCTTAGAGGTGCAGGCTCTACAAGCACTACACCGGCTATAGCATCCGTACCATACTGAACACTAGCAGCCCCTTTTACTACAGTAATATTATTTGCTAAGAAGGGGTCTATATTAGGCGCATGCTCACCACCCCATTGCTGGTCTTCTTGGCGCACTCCATTATTCATCAGCACTATTCTATTACTATGTAGCCCATGTATTACAGGCTTAGCAATTGTAGCACCGTTGGAAATAGTAGTAACACCGTTCACTGCTTGCAACATATCCCCCAGCGTCTTTCCACTATTGGCATCTAGCTCGGCTTTATTCAGTTGTTCCTTAGATTGCAATAGCGACTGTTGTCTTTCTTCTGCTACTACAACTTCAGACAACTCTGTATTCAAATGAGCAACCTTAAATTTCAACTCTACACTTTCCTGAACAACAACTTGCTCTAAAGCATGCTCATAACCTTGTGCATGAAAATGAAAGGTATACTTGCCAGCACAAACATTATTAATCACCAATTTCCCCTTCTCATCTGTATCAAAAGCCTTATTAAGCTCATCAACAAAAACTACTGCGGGATATATAGGTTGTTTGTTATGCGCCTCTAGTACGGTTACCCGTATTTCTATATCACATTTGCTCTGTGCCATAGCTACCTCTACAAAGGGCACTAAACACAATAGCAACATCAGTACCTTACGATACATAGTCAACCTTGTTTAAACGAAAAAATCGTGCTCATAAAAAGCACTTGAACCTATTGAACTATACTGTAACAGGAGGGCCTCTGGAAGGGGAAGAAGGAACACTGCACGGAATAAGATGGATAACCGCAACAGATTGGTGTATTATAAATTGAGGCTTATACGTTTTGAACGTCACCTCATTATTAGCATGTTGGAAAGGCGAAAGGGTAAAAGACAGGAATGAACAGTGATGGTGCTCTGTCTCAAATACAGGATAATGACCCTCATGGTGGCGATGCTCTGTATCTACGTGATCAGCAAAAAGATGTATATACTCCTTAGGTGTAGTACCAAAGAGTAGCACTATGGATAGCAATACTGCTATGCTGCTATGTAGTATACGTTGCAACAAAACTTATAACAAAGATACTATATTCTAGTTCTTTAATTTTTCAGCGGCTTCTAACCTTGCTCTTTTTTTCTTCATTCCTATGTTAATATCATAACCCACCATACCTATTACCTCACCATAGAAGAAGTGATGTTTTAATTTACCGTCACCCACACCCAGTGAGTTTAAGTAATTGGCAAAACCTCCTTTAAGTGTAGCTTCTAAAAACAAATTTTTCAATGGGTAGAAACGCAAACCACCCTCGGCACCTAACACATAACCTGCAACGTGAAACTTATTATCCAGCTGCTCTCCCAATACGATCACATCGGAACGCGGAACAACAATACCACCACCTAGTTTCCATATCACAGTTGCCATTCTTCTACCATTATTTTTATTAGCCAGCAGCTCTTTTTGACCAACATAGTTGATCATATAAAAGTTAGCTCCATTAGTATGGTCTACATGCGCAAAGTGACGATGCACAAATGTATCCTTATCTATCTGATTGCCGCGTATTTGCCCCTTCACTCTTAGTGTTTCATAATCGCGCATTACATACTTGGCATGATCGTAATTGATCTCGATAGCATGCGTACGTTCTTTATTCAAATAGAAACCTATACGGTAACTATTTTGTGGTATGGTTATGTCTATCGGATTATTTTTGAATGCAGCAAAGTCGGGTTGGTCAGTAGCCCTTACATCATAAATAGTAAAGTCGTAATTACTCCCTTTAAATTGTATATCGCTCTTCGAATACCAATCTCTATTGTACCCCCACTGAAAGTACATACCATTGTAAGATGGTTTCTTGATTTTGATAAACTGTCCGTTGGCTTGGATGGCTGTTGCCGCTATAAGAATAGTTAATAATACTTGACGCATGACTTGTAATGAATGTAAACGCTGCGCAAAATTACGATTTTTTAGCCCAGCCGCTCTCAAAAACTACATTTTTTCTATAATGCCTGCTATTCCTTGTCCTCCGCCCACACATGCGGTCACCATTCCATATTTCTTGCCCAAGCGTTCCATATCGTTAAGTAACTGTATGGTAAGCTTAGCACCACTACAACCTAACGGGTGTCCTAAAGAGATCGCACCACCATTAATATTTACAATATCAGGATTCATACCCAGCTCGCGTATCACAGCCAGCGATTGTGAAGCAAATGCCTCGTTGAGCTCTATCAGGTCAATATCATTCAACTGCATCCCTACTTGCTTCAATACTTTAGGTACTGCTGCTACAGGTCCAATACCCATTATACGAGGGTCTACCCCTGCTGCGGCACAGCCCACTAGTCTACCCCATGGTTTTAGCCCCAATTGGTTCATCAGCTTTTCGCCCATCACGATAACAAAGGCTGCACCGTCTGATGTTTGAGAAGAGTTACCCGCCGTTACGGTGCCCGCTTCAGCAAATACAGGTCTCAACTTAGCTAGTGCTTCCATAGAGGTATCGGCACGCGGACCTTCATCAGTATCTACTATATATTCTTTTTCTACTCTCTTACCTTTAGCATTCAGCCCTATCTCCTTTACTGTAAGTGGTAGTATTCCTTTTCTGAAGTACCCTTCTTCTATTGCTTTGAGTGCTTTTTGGTGAGAGTGATAAGCAAACTCGTCTTGGTCTTCACGAGATACTTTGTAATCTTTTGCTACCTGCTCGGCAGTTAAACCCATGCTTAGGTAGTAATCACCATTGTCTTTAGCAATCTCGTAGTTGGGCATGGTACGCCATCCCGCTGTAGGCACCAGACTCATACTCTCTGTACCCCCTGCAATGATGCAGTTTGCCATACCGCTCTGTATCTTAGCCGTAGCCATAGCAATGGTCTCCAGCCCCGATGCACAATAACGATTGAGCGTAGCACCCGGCGCCCACTCACCAATAGCACGGTTGGCAATGATACGCCCTACCTGTAATCCCTGCTCCGCCTCCGGCACCGCATTACCTACCAGCACATCATCTACCAGTTTAGGGTCTAGCTCTGGGACAGATGCCATCAATCCCTTTATCACATCTACCGCCATATCATCAGGACGATAGAAACGCAACCCTCCTCTTTTTGACTTACCAACTGCCGTGCGATAACCCGCTATTATATACGCTGTTTGCATAGTATTGCTTATTTATTGTGCCTTACTAAAGTTAAACAATCTATTGCAGAAGCATGTGAAGGAAAGGTGAAAATAATATGGCTAGTAACCCTTAGCATCATAAAGCAAACTATAATGAATCATTATACTGCCATTATTCAACTACATGATACTGTATGTAACTTTACACCATGAAGAAGACAGTAGTATTAGGTGCATCGACCAACCCCGCGAGATATAGTTATTTAGCCATCAATAAACTAGTGGCCAACAACCATCCTGTGGTCGCTATTGGTAGAAAAGAAGGTATGGTAGCAGATATAGATTTTCTGATAGGTACTCCACAGATTGAAGATGTAGACACGGTAACACTATACCTCAACCCTACCAATCAGCAACCTTACTACGACTACATATTGTCGCTACACCCCAAGCGTGTGATATTCAACCCCGGCACAGAGAATGACGAGCTAATAGCCCTACTGGAAAAAGAAGGCATACAAGCACAAGAAGCCTGTACGCTTGTACTCTTAGGCACTGGGCAGTATTAGTTGAAATAACAGATTATCTAAATCAGTATTTCGAACCACAAAGTGGTGAGAAATTTACTTATGTTGTTTAGAGATTTCTCTCTTCGTTCGAAATGACTTTACTGTTTTATGGAACTTCTGTGGCAATAACATCCTACAAGAGTATTAACTTGTAGGTGCATGAAATACCTTTTACCTATACTACTCCTATTTGCTGTGCAAGTTTCCTTTGCACAAAATATTACCAATAGTATAACTATTACTGGTCAAGTAATTGATGAAAAAGGAGCGCCTGCTATAAGTGCTACTGTACAAATCTCAGTAGATAGTACCGTGATAGCAGAGACAGTAACTGATTATGATGGTAATTATCAAATCAAAATAGGATATCGAAAGGAAGTTGGTACTATTATACACAAATACATTGGTAGTAAAACACATTTCATTAGAGGGATACAACTTGATAGAGACACAATAGTAAATACAATTCAACTAGAAGTAGATTCTAATTACCAAGCAGATATGGTATGTATATATGATGCCCCCTTGATATTTATAGATAGGGAAAGAAGGAGCAGCGAAAGTTTTGACACACATATTTCTACCGATGAGATAATAGAATTTCAGATGGACAAAATGATATCCAACCACAAAAACAGGTTTTTATATTTAGATACTGACTGCAAAGTAATTTTAGCACACTAATGAAAAAGCATAAACCCATACAAATATCCATACCCCAACCTTGTAGTGAGGACTGGAACAAAATGACACCACAAGAGCAAGGACGATTTTGTAATGCTTGCCAAAAATGTGTGGTAGACTTTACTGGCTTTAACGACCATCAACTGTACAATTATCTACGTGCACATAAAGACGAGAAAGTTTGTGGGCGTTTTCGTAATACACAACTCAACCGTGCAATACACATACCACCACAGCCACATAGTAGGCTCTACCGTATTGCCATAGCTGTTGGCTTAACACTAGCCATCATAAGCACAGCAGAAGTATACAGCTTTGCTAAAGCTCCTTTGATAGAATATAGCCTTCTAGACAAACCTCAAGAAGATAGTACTACCAACAATAGTGACACCACCATTATAAAAGGGAAAGTGGTAGATGAACATGGAGAGCCTATAATTAATGCAAGTGTACAATTAATAAAAGATGGAATAATAATAGGAGGGACGGTTACTAATTATGATGGCGATTTCTTGATAGATGCAAAGTCTGTAACTAACAAAACATCCCTAAAAATAAGCTACGTTGGCTTTTGTAATACTGCAATTGAAGTCCGATCAACTTCAGAACCTATTATCATTACACTAAAACTATTACCAAAAGAACAGCTTGATAATATTATCATACATACGGGAGGCGTTGTTAAAATAACAACAATAGAACCTGTCGAAGAAGATACAAATCTCGTAGACAATAGACCTCTAATTGATACACTCAACCCCAGCCCTATGAATAAAACCATTAGTGGTGATAAAATAAACAAAATGGCACACTAGCTATAGCTATGCCCCATCCATAATGCACCGCTTATACTATCTCTGCTTGCACCTGTCACTTCACTAAGCACATTGGTTTCTTCTCTCCAACGTAGCACCCCTATTAGAGCCATCACTATAGCTTCCTTATAGTTCACCGTATTAGCATCAGGCACTTGTAGAGTTACATTAGTAAGTTGCGCCTGTATCTGTTCCATCAAAAAGCTATTGTGTGCACCGCCACCTGTTACCAATAACATGGCGTTCTCTTTATCAGCAGGGTATTTATTGATGGAAGCCGCTACTTCATCTGCTATTAGCTGCACCATTGTACGTAGGAGGTCTTTTGCTTCATATCCGCTATTCAGCAGTTTGGGCAGTACCAAGTCTTTAGCCTTTTCATTACTCAACGATTTTGGTGCTGCTAGCTGGTAGTACCCTTCTTTTTTCAACTCTGATAATAGTTCTGTTATTACCTCACCGCTACGTGCTAGTTCGCCACCTTCGTCATAGTCTTTACCTACAGTTTGTGCTATAGCGTTGAGTGCTTGGTTGGCTGTACACACATCAAATGCTAAGGACTTATCTCCATTAGGGACGGTTATATTAGCAATGCCCCCTATGTTCAGTAAATAATCGTAAGCACCGTACAATAGCTGGTCGCCTATAGGCACTATCGGTGCTCCTTGTCCGCCCAGGGCTACGTCAAGATTGCGCAGATCGCTCACCACAGGCAGCCCTGTTATCGCTGCTATACTAGCCCCCTCTCCTATTTGGCAAGAGGTATTGTTTTGTGGTTCGTGCAATATGGTATGCCCATGCGAGCCGATTAGTTGTACTTGGTGGTCTATTTCATGTTTATTGATAAAGTCTTGCACCGCATTACCCAATAGTCTCCCGTATTCGGTATGTAGTCTTATATATTCAGGTACTGTAGTATTAGTTGCGTTCTTCAACCGTTCTGTCCACTCCTCTGTATAAGGAACACACTCAACTTGTAATATTTCATAACTCCATTTGCTGCCTATCTCTTCAAATCGTACAAAGGCTATATCCAACCCGTCTAGCGAGCTGCCAGACATTAATCCTATTGCTTTATAAATCATGCTGCAAAAATATATAAACGAGGAAGTAATTTTTTACGAAATTTAGCTCATGTATCAAATGCCTTATTTTTCCGAAAAGGATACCGCCACTATACTACAGTTCATGCAAGAGCACCCTTTTGCCATGCTTACAGGCTGTGCTAATAACGAACCAGTTGCCACACAAATACCACTATTAATAACTGAAAAAGAAGATCAGATAACGCTTCGTGGGCATATGATGAAAAAGACAGACCATCATAAAGCTTTCTTAGACAACCCTAATGCCTTAGTACTCTTCACTGGGGCACACTGTTATGTAAGTTCCAGCTGGTATACACACAAGGGTGAAGGCGCTACTTGGAACTATATGACTGTACAAGCCAAAGGCAAAATGGAGGTACTGAGTGAAGAGGAAACCATAAGCATACTTCAAGAAACGACAGACAAGCACGAGGAACATCAACCTAATCCTCAATTCATGCGCGATATACCAACAGAATACATCCAGAAGCATGTAAAAGCTATAGAAGGGTTTAAAATAGTAGTAACAGAGCTAAATGCCACCTTCAAACTCAGCCAAAACAGAGATGAGCAGAGCTATGATAATATCATCCAACATTTGGAAAGAATTGGCAAACACGGCGAACTGGAAATAGCCCAAAAGATGAAGGAAAGGAAATCAAAATTATTCCAATAAGAAAAGGCTACCATTTGGTAGCCTTTACATTATATCTTAAATAAGTGCAATTATGCAGTCACTTTGCTTAACGCCTCTGCCATAGTTTTACCTATATCGGCAGGACTAGCAACAACGTGAATACCACACTCACCCATAATCTTCATTTTTGCAGCAGCAGTATCATCAGCACCACCAACGATAGCACCTGCGTGACCCATACGACGACCCGGAGGCGCAGTTTGACCAGCAATGAAACCTACAACTGGTTTTCTCATGTTGTCTTTCAACCACTTAGCAGCATCAGCTTCCATGCTACCACCTATCTCACCTATCATAATGATACCATCCGTTTCAGGATCGTTCATTAATAATTCAACAGCTTCTTGTGTAGTAGTACCAATAATTGGGTCTCCACCGATACCAATTGCAGTAGAAACACCCATACCTGCCTTAACTACTTGATCAGCAGCCTCATAAGTCAAAGTACCTGACTTAGAAACAACACCGATACGACCTTTTTTGAATACAAAACCAGGCATGATACCCACTTTCGCCTCATCAGCAGTGATAACACCAGGACAGTTAGGACCTATCAAACGACAATCCTTACCATTGATATAAGCACGAGCCTTCACCATATCCTGTACAGGAATACCTTCTGTGATACAAATGATCACCTTGATACCAGCGTCAGCAGCTTCCATAATAGCATCAGCAGCAAAAGCCGGTGGTACAAAAATGATAGAAACGTCTGCACCTGTCTCATTTACAGCGTTTTGTACTGTGTTGAATACAGGACGATCTAAGTGAGTAGAACCTCCTTTACCAGGAGTAACACCACCTACAACGTTAGTACCATATTCAATCATCTGACCAGCGTGGAATGTACCTTCTGTACCAGTAAAGCCTTGTACAATGACTTTAGAATCTTTATTTACTAAAACAGCCATGAGCTAATATATCTTTAATCTGCTTAAAATATCGCGGCAAAATTAAGGTAAATACCGCCAAAACCAAACCTAATATGAATAATTATATGTGATAGAATATTTTTTTTCGTTTTCCCCCAACCCTTTTTATTAATTCTTAGTCTATACAATCACAAGACGAACTATAAATATGCAAACTATAAATATGAAGCATATTTCAGCATAGAAAATTTGTAATGGGTAATCAATTCTAGATTTCGAAGGCCGGTTTCAACCGGCTTTCTTTTTTTAAGGTCTTTTCTCCTCTACTTTGCTCATTTCTTTTGCCTTTCTAAGGAAGTCTGAGGCAAAAATGAAATCGTTCAAATTCTTGTCTTCACTGAAAATAATGTCCTTATTAGAACCTTCCCAGCTTTTTTTACCTTGATTCAGGTATAAAATATGATCCCCACTTTCCATAACCGTATTCATATCGTGAGTGTTAATAACGGTTGTTGTATTATATTCCTTGGTCAAATCCATTATCAGCCTGTCAATAACCAAGGAGGTCTTAGGATCTAAACCCGAGTTAGGTTCATCGCAAAATAAATACTTAGGGTTCAATACAATAGCTCTGGCCAACGCTACCCTTTTCTGCATACCTCCACTTATTTCTGATGGATATTTATGATTCGCACCTTCCAAATTAACCCTAGCCAATACCTCATTCACTCGCTTTTTCTTATCAGCTCTGGTATCTCTTGTAAACATATCTAAAGGGAAACGCACATTATCTGCCACAGTCATACTGTCAAATAGAGCACCGCCTTGAAATAGCATACCTATTTGCATTCTTACCTCTTTAAGGTCAGCCTCGTCCATTGTCACCAAGTCCTTACCTTCATACAGTACCTGTCCTTTCTCAGGCTTCATCAAACCTATCATACATTTGATAAAGACCGTTTTACCGCTACCACTAGTACCGATGATCAGGTTGGTTTTACCTGGCTCCATAGTAGAGCTAACATCATCCAGCACTACTTTATCACCAAAACTTTTATGTATGTTTTTTACTTCAATCATTACAGCATCAAAATAACAGGTAAAAACTCAAAAAATGTAGTATTTAACTAAAATGTTAGGTTTTAATAAAGAGTATGCTCACCATTAGTCAACAAACAGCAGTTTACCTGTAGTTGTTTGCCCCTGTGCTGACTGTAATACTAAAAGGTAGAGCCCTGCGGGTAGTGCCCCTCTATGTAGTTTTATTTCATTGCCTGAAACGCCATCTAAGTTTACCACGCGCCTACCCGAAAGGTCGAAGAGCTGAAAATCGTGTTTTTGTCCATTACTATTGTAGAGAATATTAGCGGTGTACTTACTAGGGTTGGGGAATAATGTATAAGCAGCACTGGCATCCAAGAAAAACATCTCTCTAGCGGAGGTGAACTGAATCAAACCCAGCCTTAGCTTGTAGTAAGACTTCTTATTGGCAATGGGGTTAGTATCGGTAAACTCATACCCTACAGGCTCTGTACTACTGCCACATATCCCATCTATGAAACCAATTTCTTTATAATCTATCCCGTTTTCTGACCTATAGATTTTAGTACCGTTACAGATAGAGCCTTTTTCTATCGTCCACTTTACCTGCACATGTGTACCGTCTGAAAACACATCGAAATTACGGAGCACAATATCTTGTGCCGAAACTGCTACCGAAGAACATAGTATCAGAAATGTTACGTACCACCTTACCATACTACACTATAAACTTTTGAGGCTATTTGTTTATTGTGTAGACGGAAACACTAATATATCATTACAAAAAAAGAGCCTCATAATGAGGCTCTTTTACTATTCAACCAATGTCTTTTACACTTGAAACACCCCTGTTTTAAATTCTTTTATCTCAGGGTTGTGATTAGCAGCATTAATACCTTCACTAATTACCTTGCGTGTATCTATCGGGTCTATGATATCATCTACCCATAGACGTGCCGCAGCATAGTAAGCCGTTGTTTGCTCATTATACTTGTCTGTAATTTGTTTAAGCATTTCGGCTTCTTTCTCCGGTGCTATTTCTTCCCCTTTTGCTTTTAGAGAAGCTACTTGTATTTGTAATAAGGTCTTAGCTGCTTGCGCACCACCCATTACGGCTATCTTAGCATTAGGCCACGCATAAATAAAGCGAGGGTCATAAGCCTTACCACACATCGCATAGTTGCCCGCACCATAAGAGTTACCAATCACAATGGTAATTTTCGGCACTACGGAGTTGCTCACTGCATTTACCAGTTTCGCACCATCTTTAATAATGCCAGAGTGCTCACTGCGGCTACCTACCATAAAGCCTGTAACATCTTGTAAGAACACTAACGGTATTTTCTTCTGGTTGCAGTTTTGTATAAAACGAGCTGCTTTATCGGCACTATCGTTATAGATAACACCACCTATCTGCATTTCATTCTTTGCATTTTTGATAATGCTGCGCTGGTTGGCTACTATACCTACTGCCCAGCCATCAATACGTGCATAGCCACAAACAATGGTCTTACCATAGTCTTCTTTAAACTGGTCGAACTCCGAATTATCTACTATACACTCTATAAGCTCTACTACATCGTAGGGCTTGCTATTATCGTGTGCTTGTATGCCATATATTTCTTGAGGATCTCTTTTAGGAGGTGCTGGTTTTGCTCTATCAAATCCAGCTTTAGGCTGTGCTCCTATCTTGTCCATAATGCGACGTACTTGGTCTAAACACTCTTCCTCTGTATCAAATTTATAATCTGCAATACCACTGATCTCATTATGTGTTTTAGCACCGCCTAATGTCTGCGCATCTACATCTTCACCAATAGCTGCTTTTACCAAATAGGGGCCTGCTAAGAAGATAGAACCATTACCTTCTACCATCAGTGTCTCGTCACTCATAATAGGCAAGTAAGCACCACCTGCTACACAGCTACCCATTACCGCAGCTATCTGTGTAATGCCCATGGCACTCATCTGTGCATTGTTGCGGAAGATGCGTCCGAAATGTTCTTTGTCTGGAAATATCTCATCTTGCATTGGGAGGAATACACCTGCACTATCTACCAAGTAGATAATAGGCAAACGATTCTCCATAGCTATTTCTTGCATGCGTAGGTTTTTCTTACCCGTAATTGGGAACCAAGCTCCTGCTTTTACAGTATTATCATTGGCTACTACCATACACTGGCGGCCATGTACATAACCTATACCTGCCACAGTACCACCCGATGGGCAGCCACCATATTCAGGATACATATCCCAACCCGCAAAAGAACCTATCTCTACAAACTCGCTGTCTTTATCTAACAAATAGGCTATACGTTCGCGTGGAGCTAACTTTCCTTTAGCCTTGTTTTTTTCCATATATTTCTTGCCACCACCTTGACTCACTTTGGCATGACGTTTTTTCAACTCACTAACTGCCAAACGCATTTCATCATCATTTTTATTTCTTTCCAAGCTCATTATTAGGATTATTTGTTGGCAAATATAATTGTATCTGCCCCGAATATGAAAAACTGACCTATAGCTATTATTAATCTTTATATATAGCTACTTCTGTTTCGCCGTTCCATTTGATATAAGCACGGTGCATACCTACAGTATTAAACTCTATAGACACATTGCCATGCTTATCTAAGGCTATAATGCCTCCATCTCCTCCCAGCTTCTCCAGTTTATCATGAATCATTTCTTTGGCGGCCTGCTCTACGGTCATTCCTGCCAGCTCTACTCTATCGCATACTGCTTTTGCCAATGCTAAACGGATATAATATTCTCCCCATCCCGTACAACTTACACCACAAGAATTATTGTCTGCATAAGTACCTGCACCAATAATAGGGCTATCCCCTATTCGGGCATATTTTTTCATACTCATACCACCCGTACTGGTGCCAGCAGCTATATTACCATGTATATCAAGAGCCACAGCACCTACTGTTCCATATTTCTCATCCACATTTTCAGGCTGCTTCAATGAAGACTTTCCCTTTTCTTTCTCGTTGTTTCTTTCTTTCGCCCTATTACCCTCCCACATTTTTTGATTGCTGTATGTTTTAAAATAAGAAGGTGCTACCATTGAGCAACCTACTCTTTCTGCAAACATTTCAGCACCTTTTCTAGCTAGCATTACATGTGGACTTTTCTCCATCACCATCCTTGCAGCATGTATAGGGTTACGAATAGTGGTAACACCTGCAACAGCACCTGCATTAAGTGTAGCACCATCCATTATGGAAGCATCTAACTCATTCACCCCATTATAGGCTACAACAGCACCCTTACCCGCATTGAAGTTGGAATCATTTTCAAGGGTCATGATCACCTTCTCTACCGCATCAATAGCAGAGCCTCCCCTAACCAATACATTATATCCTACAGCCAGTGCTGTTTTTAAACCATTAATATAGACCTGTTCTCTCTCTTTAGATATAGCTCCCCTTCGGATACCACCTGCCCCACCATGAATGACAAGAACAAAAGTATCTGTAGCTGAAGCTAATTTTTGAGTTTGTGCTTCTGTAGCAACTGATAGGAATACGATACATATGGAGAGTAGGATTTGTTTCATCATATCTTATTTATTGTAACAAGATACGAATTACTACTTACTCCCACCTAAATACTCTGCCCGCTATTATATACAGTACTGCGCCCCAACCAAGCAGAATGAGCAATTCTATCCGCACATCCCACAAGCTAGCCCCGTCAAAAGCTATTTTCCGCAATGCACTATTGAGGTAGGTAAGCGGCAAAGCCCTACATATGGGCTGCAGCCAGCTAGGGAAAACATCTATAGGGAAGAATGTACCTGCTAATAAGAATTGAGGTAAGGTTATTAAGTTAGACAAGGGAGGAATGGTTGTCTCACTCTTTGTAATACCACTAATGATAAAGCCAAAACCCATAAACACTAATATAGCCATGGCACTGATGAGTATCATTTCTAAAAACGTAACTATACCATTGACCAATGTATACCCAAAAGCGAAATAACCAATAGTAATAATAACTACAGCACCCATTAGTTGGAATATCATTCTGGCTATCCCTTCACTAAGTACTATTATTTCTCTTCGTACAGGTGTTGCAAAGAAACGCTTTAACACCAATGTCTGACGTAGATTGAAAAACACAAACGCAGTACCAAAAACACTACCTGCCAATAAAGAGAAACCTAACTGACCCGGCAGTATAAAATCAATAGACTTGAACTCTCTAACTGTTGCTACTTCAACTTTTACATCAGCCATGGCATCTATTTTCGCCTGTATCTCAGGATCTAATTTTTGAACAGCCTCTTGTATTAGTGACTCTAACTGCTGCAGTTTAGCTACTTGAGAAGAACTGATATTAAGTAGTATATCGTAATGTTGTTCTTCATTTGTGGTTTGTTTCAGAAGAATGGTACCCATTAGATCACCATTTTTCATCCTCTTACTTACCTCAGCAGTATCTACAAGATGTACTAGTTTAATGATTTCATTCTTATCCAAACTGTGGTACAACTCGCTAGTTGTATCTGTACCAGTCTCAACTACCAAAGACATGGAAAGCAGTTGATTGTTGCCAAACAATCCAAAAACCACTATGAACACCAATGGAAACAATATACTAAAGACCACAGCCGAAGGGCTCTTTAATATTGATTGTAAACTAGCCTTAACTAAAGCGCGCATAGCACGCAGATTGTTATAATTCCCCATATCTATTGCAACGTAAAGGTAGCTAAGACAATATAATAGTTGTTAAAAAAGCAGAGGAAATTACGGAGAAGTAGCGGAATAGCGTAAATTACAAGTTGAGCAGTTTATGAAACGAAGAATAGTCCTTTTAATATTATTGGCAATAGCTCCCCTATTATCTATGGGTGCTCGTATATACATCCCCATGGATGCAGAAAACCAAACCAACCATCTTAAAGCTTACGGCATAGCCTATAAGGCACTAAACAATGGCATGGAGGTAGACTGGCTGCTCAACTACAACGGCGGTAGCTTTGCCATGAACCAAAATGCAGATATAGAACGACTGTGTAAACTCAAGGGTGTTAGCTACGAGGTTATTTCAGAAGCTCGCTATGGAGCCATAATAAGAGAGATTGCCAATCCTGACTTCAATGGTGATATCATGAAGCTGGAAAAGGCACCAAAAATTGCAGTATATACTCCTGATGGTAAGCAACCTTGGGACGATGCTGTAACTATGGTACTCACCTACGCAGAGATACCTTATGATGAGGTATATGACACAGAAGCCTTAAAAAACAAACTACCTGAATATGATTGGCTGCATCTGCACCACGAAGATTTCACAGGGCAATATGGAAAGTTCTGGGCGGCTTATAGAAATGCCTCTTGGTACCAAAATGATGTAAAAAGAAACGAGGTGTTGGCTAAAAAGCATGGTTATAAAAAAGTATCACAACTAAAATTAGGTGTGGCTAAAAAGATACAGGAGTTTGTAGCAGGTGGCGGATATCTGTTCGCTATGTGTTCCGCAACCGACAGTTATGATATTGGCATAGCCGCGCAGAATACCGATATATGTCATGTACCTTTTGATGGCGATCCTGCGGCTACCGATGCACAACAAAAACTGGATTACTCTCAAAGCTTTGCTTTTACCGACTTCAAACTATCCATGAACCCATATGAGTATGAGTTTTCTGATATAGACAATACTAGAATGAGAAATGTAAAAATGGAGATAGACTACTTTACCTTATTTACCTTCTCTGCCAAGTTTGACCCTGTACCTACCATGCTTTGCCAAAACCATACCACAACAGTAAAAGGGTTTATGGGGCAAACCACTTCTTTCAGAAATGAAGTGTTGAAGAAAAATGTATTGGTAATGGGTGAGTATAAACCAGCTAACGAAGCGCGCTATATACATGGTGATTTTGGTAAAGGCACTTGGACCTTTTATGGCGGTCATGACCCTGAAGACTACCAACATGCTATTGGCGACCCTCCTACAGACCTTAGCCTACACCCCAACTCTCCCGGCTATCGTTTAATACTTAACAACGTATTATTTCCGGCAGCTAAGAAGAAACCAAGAAAAACTTAATTCATTGTTCCAGTTTCGTCTATTAGCTTTTGCATCTTCTTAGTGAGTTTTGACTTTACCAATTCATAAGATTTAGCAAGATACTCCTGCCATTCTTGCTTTTTCAAAGCCCCTCTTTTTTGTACTGATACCCATTGCCTCTTAGCAAAATATGGTGCTTGTGTAATACCTTCTCTTTCTATCAGTTCATCAAACTCATCTGGGTCTATTTTGAATGATACGTTGGTATTATCATGCAGACCTGTAATACAAAATATCTTTTCACCTACAGTAAAACTCAGATGATCCTCAAACTTTATCTCTTCTTTTACTGCAGGCAGACTCAAACAAAAATCAGTTAACTGTTCGGTATTCATGATATAAAAATAAGAAAGGCTACTCTACTGAGCAGCCTTTAATTTATACTTTATGGTCAGCTTTACTTGATCTTCCAACGAAGACCAGCGTATATATTTCTACCCATTACCGGCCCCCAAATCATTGAAGCATCAAACTCATTACCAAAAGGCTGGTTAGAAGCTATAATAGGAGATGGCTGTAGGAAGTTGGTCAAATTCTCTCCTCCTAAGTAAACCTCTATCGACTTATTCCAGGTCTTGCTTATTTGTGCATTCATCAATACGAATGAAGGTGATTCCGCTGAAGGAATTGTGCTATTCATTCCTGTATTTACAGAAGGCACTCTCTTTGAGCTTATCCACTGCACAGTATAGTCGAAACGCCAAACATTCTTTGTTTCATAAGACAGATTTACAAATGCTCGATGTCTGGCGATTAAAGGTTTTTCTTTCAATACGCCACCATATGTCGTTTTCACATCAAACAGTCGGTAGGCCAATCGAACATCAAAACGAACAAGAGGCTCATAGTCTAACTGCGCTTGAAAGCTATTAGCAAAAGACTGACCATTCAAATTATAGAAGCGTACACTACTAGGTGTCTCTACATCTACCACTACTTGGTTTTGAAATTGTGTATAGTAGTAGTCCATAGAGAAAGCGCCATCTCTATAATTCAATCTGAATTTCTGCGTAAGGTTGATACCATAATTCCAAGCTATCTCCTGATCAAGACCGTAAGGGTTATTAGCATCAGTACCTAAGAACATAAAGTTTCTACGCGAAGCCATGTACCCCATATTCTCGGCCAAGATATTGGCAGTACGTTGTGCCCTACCTACTGATGCGCGTATTGCTGTCAGCTCAAAAGGGGCATAGCGAACATGTAATCGCGGTGTTAAAAAGCCACCAAATATATTGTGATAGTCACCTCGCAAACCTGCTACCACATTAAATATAGAAAGGTGATTATAAGTATACTCTACAAAAGCACCCGGCACGAACTCATTACGAGTGAAATTCCTTAACTCAAACTGTTCGTCATAGTTATCTACCAACGCACTAGCACCTGTCTTTAAAATATGGTTCGTATTATTCAGGATGGTTTGGTAGATCAAATTAGCATAGAAGCTGGTTTGGTTCGCATCATAATTACGTTTGCCATAAAGACTGGCTTGTTCATGACGTGTACCTGACAACTGTAGCCCCACACTTGTTCCCGGCTTTTTAAACACTCTACCGATCTTTGCCCAACCTTCGTAACGTCTTATATTCATTTGATAGCCCCATGGATTACCTGCTACTTGCTCTGTACCCTTATCAAAATTCAGCTGCCCTCCAATTTGGTCTAGATAAGTACCCTTCACACCCGCTTGCATTTCCCAACCATTGGGGTTGAAGTAAAACCACCTGTTGATACCGATATAGCTACTGTTCAATGGCTGATCCATAAAACCATCACTATTCATATCGTTCTTGCGCCAACGCCCACTAGCATGTGCGAAGAAATTGGTAGAGAGTTTTTTATTGAACTTATGCTGGTATATCACATTAGCTTCACTTCTACCTTGTACATTCTGATATAGATTAACATTCCACTTTTCGGCCTTCTCTGCAAAAGGCTTTTTTAGCTCTATATTGATCTGACCGGCAAGACCTTCGTAACCATTCACTACACTACCCGTACCTTTACTCAACTGCATACCTTGCAGCCAAGTACCCGGCGTAAAGGTTAACCCTGTTACAGAAGACAGACCTCTCACATCAGGAATATTCTCTCTGGTAATTAATGTGTATGGCCCAGCAAGACCAAGCATTTGTATTTGCTTATAACCAGACACTGCATCGGTAAAAGCAACGTCTACAGAAGGTGTGGTTTCAAAGCTTTCACTTAAGTTACAGCAGGCTGCTTTTAGAAACTCTTTTTCACCTATTTCTTCTGTTTTACGAGGGTCTAGCAAACTAAGCTCATTACCTTTTCTACGGTAGGTTACCACAGCTTCTTCCAGTTGCTTTACAGTTTTTAGTATTACCCCTATTTGGTTAGCTCCTGGCTTTAATGCTACAGTGTCTGCTACATAACTTAGTTGACTTACGATTATGGTCTTATTGGCTTCAGGGATGGACAATCTAAAGGTTCCATCGGCATCAGTTTGAGTACCTATAGCTGTATTAGGCACCCTTACAATAGCTCCTGCAAGTGGCACTTTTTCGCCTTTAACTTCTTCGAAAATAGTACCGTATACTGCCCGCTCCTGTGCAAAGACAGTATTAGTATATAAGATGCTCATCAGCATTATTAGTGCTGACCAGCTTATTTTATCAATGATTCTCATTTTGTTCTATTTATCTTCACTACAAGTGCCCGTTCTGTAAAGGCAACAAGCTGGCAATTTTGAATAATCCTCTTCTTTAGCAGTAAATCCTTCAGAATCGTGGCCTGAATCGGCAACGCTCTTTAAGATATGCTCCTTTGAGGTTTTAGAAGGACGGTAGGTTACTGTAAGCATTTTGGTCTTCTTGTCCCATTCTGCTCTTTTAACACCTTTTACATAAGCTGCTTTTTCGATGCGTTCTTCACACTCACCGCAATTGCCACTTACCAAATAGGCTTCTGTAACAATATCCTTCTTCTTGTCTTGTGCCAACAAGGAAGTAGAACAAATGATTATAGAAAGGAAAATTATTAATTGTTTCATTTTTACATTTTACTGGTTCATTAAAATAAGAATAACATGTCAAAAAAATTGAGATTCTTACCTTAACCGTAAAATGTAAAACTAGTATTTAACTTATATAGAGGGATATTCTGCCATAACCCTGGCGGGGCATTAGCATTATAAAACAACCCTTTTACCTCGCATTGTTTATATGTAAAATCATATAAACAATTATGCTGTGGAATAATAGCTATATCTAAGAAACTGAAATCTTGATAAAAGCTTGGCGTGCTTTGATAATCCTGCGCTATCTTAGCTTTAATAACTTTATCACTGCAGCAACCATGACTTTCAGGCATTTTATCACAGCCATCATCTCCACAACTATCTGCCTTCATAGCGAAGACATTCCAAGAATCTAACTTCTGACCACAATAATGCAACTGTATGATCACTCCTGATGCAGCGATCATGTAGATGAAAAGTAATGGTATGGATATGAGCTTTCGCACTATTTGCAAAGGTACTAACTAATACGTTAATGAAATAATAAGACCGTTTTGTAACTTTCCCGCATGAGAAACCCATTTCAAATAGGTGATATAAAAACATTTACACACACTGTACTTAAAGCAGATAGTGCCACTTTTGAAAGTGGTGAGGTGCACCCTGTTTATGCCACATTTGCCCTAGCAAGAGATGCAGAATGGAGTGGACGCCTCTTTGTTTTAGAAATGAAAGAAGAGGACGAGGAAGGTATAGGCACAAAAATAACCGTTAACCATCACTCCCCTGCTCTTATAGGTCAGGAAGTTGTCTTTACGGCAACTCTTGTATCTGTCAATAAAAATGAAGTAATAACAGATTATACCGCAAAAGTAAAAGGCCGCCTGATAGCAGACGGCACTCAAATTCAAAAAATAGTTAATAAAGAAAAGATCAATAGACTTTTTCAAGCCTTAACTTAACCCTTCTTTAGCTCTGCGCCTATCATAGCCGACAAGTGCTTTGCCCATATAGCATACTCTTTTGCAGAGTAGTGTAATTTATCTTCTACTAAATACTCTTCCTGAGTACCATGCAACCTTGAACTTTCTGTTATCTCCAAATAGTTACACTTATACTCTGATGTTATTGAACGCTTTACTTTATTAAAGGCATCAATATCCTTAGCTATAGCTTCTCTATCTTTCCCTTCGGCAAAAGGAGTTACCCCCCAATCAGGAATAGATAATACAAATACTCTATCAGGATTTCCACCTGCAAAAGCAATTGCCTGCTTTAATAAGTCGGTATACTCTTCTTTGAAGTTATCCGTACTTCTTCCTCTGTATTGATTATTAACTCCTATAAGTAAAGTAACAAAAGAGAAAGTATCGGTAATGTTATGCTCTCGGATAGAAGTAGCAAGCTCGTCGGTTGTCCAGCCAGTAGTAGCAATTACTACAGGATCGGTAATATCAAGACCAGATCTTCTAAGGTTAGCGGTTGTTTGGCTAGGGAAATTATCGGCAAAAGGAACCTTTTCGCCTATTGTATAAGAATCCCCTAAAGCTAAGTATGTGTACATTGATTTTGTTTTCATTTTTGCATTGGCACCTGCCCGTACAAATAAGACGGCGCAAGATACAATAAAGGTGATAACAGTAAACCTATTTATTAATATTTGATATAACAACTAGCTAAAATGTTTTTTTATCATCAACCCCAAAAACCCTATATCTACCTGCTCTATAGGATGTTGAGTATTAGGCAGCACACCCATATGAGCATTGGGTAAGTTTTTATACACATCCAAAGTTTCCTCAAGTGTCACCATTTTATCCTTATCCCCAATCAATATTAACACGAAGTTATTAACCAATTTGTAATCCTCTATTGACATGGCATTCTGCTCTCCCAAACCTTGCAACATTTCTTTGGTCTTTTCTAATACTTCCTCCCAACTATTGGGTGCATGTCTCTTAGCCAACGTTGCGGCAAAAGCAGGCACTTTCTCTTTAATGACCAAGGCGTTCATCATCTTCGACTCTTTTTCAGCCGTAGGTACATCCCAATAAAACTTAGTAGCTAATGTCACTATTTTGCCTACCCTATCAGGATAATGTTTAGCCATATATAAGGCCACATAGCCCCCCATACTATAACCAAAAATATCAATGCTTTGTATTTGCTCTTTATCAAGATAATCCACCACTTCTTTAGCGAATAAACCTATAGAAAATGGTTCTTGAGGAAATGGCTGACCACCATGACCCGAAAAATCAAGTGTATGTACATTGTAGCTATCTGCTAATATTTCTTTCAATGGTAATAACTGGTCGGACGCGCCTATTGCGCCGTGTAGTAGTAATATCGGTTGCATTTTGTGAAGATAAAGAAAGAGAAATTACACTCCCAAACCAATACATATACTTAACACTCATCTGTTAAAAACAGCCCGATCCTTTAACAAAATACCCTGTTTAACAGTTCTTTGGGAAAAAGAGGAATCAGTTTTGGATTACCCTAGTTGAACAAAAACAAAGTGTTATGACCAGATATATTAGACTAGCAGGAGTATTGATGACAGCTCTTTTATTAGTAGCATTCATTACCCCAATAGAAAAAGCAAAGGCACAACCTAACGTTTCTGTTTCCTTCAATATGTTTTATGACAACCTTTCTCCTTATGGAGATTGGATAGACTATCAAGGTAATGGATATGCATGGATACCAAGAGGTGTAGGCAGAGATTTCCGCCCTTATTATACTAATGGTAATTGGGCAATGACAGAGTATGGTAATACCTGGGTATCTGACTATGATTGGGGCTGGGCACCCTTCCACTATGGTAGATGGACCTATGACAACTATTATGGTTGGATATGGTTACCGGATACACAATGGGGACCTGCTTGGGTAACTTGGCGTAATGGAGGTGGTTACTATGGTTGGGCACCTATGGGACCAGGTGTAACTGTAAATATGTGTGCAGGACCAAACTTTCAAGTACGTAGCGACTGGTGGGTATTTATACCAAATAGATACATACACACAAGAGGTTTCCAAAGATATTATAGAGGCCCTCAATACAACACTACTATCATTAACAATACCACCATCATTAATAACACATACAGAAACGCTTATGTGTATGGCCCTCGTAGAGCTACAATACAAAGACATACAGGAAGAAACGTTCAAGTATATGCGCTACGTAATGGCAATAGAGCTGGAAGAGCAAGGGTTAGAAACGGTGCATTAAATATGTACAGACCAAATGTAGGCCAAAGACAAGCTAATACGCGCCCTAGAAACGTAGTAAGTACTAGGAATGGTAATAGAGGGCAACAAGGCGTAAGACAAGGACAGAGAAGAACAGTTGCTACTCCACCACAGCAAAACAGACAACATGCTGCTGTGCCTAACAGAAATAATGGACAAAGAGTAGCACAGCAACAAAACCGTCAACAAAAAAACATAACACAGCAAAGACAACGTAGCTGGCAACAACAAAATACGAACAGACAACCTTCGGCGGTTCAAAACAGAGCAGGACAAACACAACAACGTTCTTATAGAAACACACAAAGAACAAGACCAGCATCACAAAGTAGGCCTACTGCACAAAGAAGCAATAGCTATAGCAGAACGAGACAAGCTACTCCACCTGCTAGGGCGCAAAGACAAAGTAGACCAACAAGCCAAAGAGCTACTGCACCTGCAAGACAATCAACTCAAAGGAGTTCTGGAGGTGCATCAAACAGGAATAGAGGAAAAAGATAAATAGCGATGATCAAAAGAGTCCCGATTTTTCGGGGCTTTTTTTTGCCCCTTATAAACTATTGAGCAATTAGTGTATTTTAGTTCTTTATCCATTTTCAACTTGTAACTCATGAATGATAAAGGCAAAAGCTCTTATATTGTTTCCATTTTTTTAATCGGGATACTATTTTTCATTTTTGGTTTTATCACATGGCTGAATGGAACCTTAATTCCTTTCTTAAAAACCACTTGTCAGCTAACTAATACGCAAGCGTCATTAGTCACCTTTGCTTTTTTTATATCCTACTTTATAATGGCGATCCCGTCATCGATCATTTTAAAGAAAACAGGTTTTAAACACGGCATGGGACTTGGCTTACTTATCATGGCTGTAGGTTGTATCATTTTCATACCAGCTGCGTTGCAGCGCAACTACAGCTATTTCTTATCAGGACTATTTATACAAGGTCTTGGCTTAACAATACTTCAAGCGGCAGTGAACCCATATGTAACCATTATAGGCCCTATAGAAAGTGCTGCTAAACGTATCAGCATAATGGGGATTTGTAACAAGGTAGGTGGTGCTCTAATCCCTTATATACTAGGAGCTGCATTATTAAAGAACATGGGGACGCTTAATAAAGAGCTAGAAGGCTCTATTAGCGGTGCAAGAAAAGAAGAGATACTGGACATGTTGGCCACTAGGATCATCAACCCTTATATTATCCTTACTGTCGTATTGGTCATTGTTGCCATATTTATACGTTTTTCTCCCCTGCCCAATGTGAGCAATGAAAATGAAGATACTAGCGACCAAACCAACAAGAGACCTTTAACCAGCTATACTTATTTATTCTTAGGCGCTTTTGCCATATTTGCCTATGTAGGTGTAGAAGTACTAGCAGGCGATTATATTATCAGCTATGGCAACTATTTGGGGCTCCCTTCCGACTTTGCTCCTTACCTCACTTCGTTTACGCTATTCTCCATGATAGCAGGCTATTTAATGGGTGTATTACTGACTCCTAAATACCTCTCTCAAGAAAAACTATTGAGAATATGCCTTATACTAAGTTTGGCACTCATAACGGGGGTATTGCTAACCAGTGGAAAAGTTTCTGTAACCATGCTTTTCCTTTTAGGCTTCACCCATGCTATAATGTGGCCAGCCATATGGCCTATGTCTATTAAAGACTTGGGAAGGCATACAAAAACAGGATCAGCCCTATTGATAATGGGTATTGCAGGTGGAGCTATTATACCTCTTATTTACGGATGGCTTAGTGACATGAATGGAGGCAATCTAAAACAAGCCTTCTGGATTATGATACCATGCTATCTCTATATCTTATTCTTTGCCATAAAAGGACATAAGATCGGACATAAACCTTCTAATGAAGAATAACACCAAAAGAAAAGAGGATTGTATTGAACAATCCTCTTTTTATAATATCAAATTAGATAACTACTATTAACCAGGTATGCGAGCAACATATTTGGTCATTTCCTTTATCTGTGCTACCACCTCAGGATTCTTAGGCTTACAAGCTTTTGCTTTATTAAAGTAGAACTTAGTGCCTTTAAAATCGCGACGTTGCATAGCAATACCAGACAGCTGAAGATAAGCTGTTGCTTCACTATCCTTATCCGGCAAACCGATTTTTACCGCTTTACGCATATTCTCCGCTGCCTCTTTCAAATTGCCCTTTTTAAAAGCAATTGATCCTAGTTGCAAATAAGCTGTTCCTTCATATTCTTTTTCAGGCATACCTGCTTCAAGCCCTTTTTTCAAATCGGCCTCAGCTGCTTCATAATCATCAGACATAGTAGAGAAGTTAGCCTTCAGCATATAATATGAAGAACGCACTGGCTTATAAAGCAATTTAGGGTTCTTCACTTTTGCCAACATAGCTTGCGCTCCTTCAATATCCCCATCTTCCACAAAACCTTGCACCAAAGTCATTGGCCCTATTAGGAAATGTGCTACTACCATTAATATAGCCACCAACAAAGGAATCCAAGCTACCCACCATGTAACCTCAAAACCTAAATAAAGACCTAAAAGTAATAGTGCACCAGCTAACGGCAAACGAAAATTGACGATAAAACGACGTATGTTCCTATTCATGTATTTTATTCTATTGGCTGCAAATATAGCTTTTCATTACGACAGCCTAAATATCTTATTTAAATTAAAGAGTATTCCTCTAAATAGTACATAATAAAAGGCTTTTCCACTATTTCGTATTATTTTCGTTGTTCGTCAATACTTTATATGGAACAAAAGAATTGGTTTGAAAGCTGGTTTGGCTCTCCTTATTACAAGGTCTTATATCAAAACAGAGATAAGCTAGAGGCTCGTGCATTCATTGAGAATATCATTGAATACTTGGAACCTTTACCCTACAGCAATATGCTAGATATAGCCTGTGGTGAAGGAAGGCATGCCATACAACTTGCTGAGCATAAGTTTGATGTAACAGGGATCGACCTTTCGCACCGTAGTATTGAAAAGGCTAAAGAATCAGAAAGAGAGGGATTACAATTCTTCATCCATGATATGCGCTTCCCTTTTTATATCAACTATTTTGATTATGCCTTCAACTTCTTTACCAGTTTTGGCTATTTCAACAAAGACAGAGACCACCATATGGCAGCCAAGTCTTTTGCAAGAGCATTGAAACCAGGTGGACTATTAGTGATCGATTACCTCAATAGAGAATATACGGTTAATAGTCTTGTACAAGAAGAAACAATAGAGCGTGGAGGCATTAGCTTCAACATAAAAAGAAGACTAGAGCGAGACCATATTATTAAAGACATCTCTTTCAAAGACAATGAAGGCAAGGAGCATTGCTACAATGAGTCGGTAGCAGCATTTTCCCTTTCCGACTTTATAAAGATATTCAAAAAGGCAGGGATGAAACTAGTGAGTAATTTTGGAGATTATCAACTGAACAACTATGATCCAAGCACTTCTCCCAGACTAATCATGATATTCAAGAAGCAAAATGTGGGATAGTATTTATACACTACTTTTAAAAATAGACTACTGGCTATGGTATTATATTAATGCTATAGGCCACAATAGTTTTTTGGATGCTATTGTCCCCTATTTTAGAAACCAATGGACATGGGCACCTTTATATCTATTCTTGCTCATTTTCATGCCACTCAATTTTAGAAAAAAAGGCCTAATGTGGTTGGTGTTTTTTCTAATGACCTTTGCTTTTTCAGACTATATAAGCGGTAGTTTACTTAAACCGTTTTTCCATAGAATACGCCCTTGCAACAACCATTATCTTATAGCAATGGTACATAATATTGTGCCTTGCGGTAGCGGATATAGCTTTCCTTCCTCTCATGCAGCTAATCATTTTGCATTGGCCATATTTAGTGGGTATACATTAAAACATTTTGGTAAATGGATATGGCCTGTAGCTCTTTTTTGGGCATTCTCTGTTGCCTATGCGCAAGTATACGTAGGCGTCCATTTCCCAGGAGATGTTATTGGAGGCGGATTATTAGGACTAGTTTGCGGTGTAGTCACCAGTAAAGTATACAACAGAGTTTACTCCCTAAAGGACTACTAACGCTGTTTCTTTATATAGTCATGCAACTCATCTGTTGAGCTGGAAAAATTGAAGGCATCATCAAGTTTCCAATAACTTTCAGGATTAAGCACTTTGTTATAAGACCATTTGGCAAAGTCAAGTCGGCTACTCTCAAAGCTCAACCATGTCATCATTGTTTTTACATCCATAACATAATAACGCTCATCTTTCAAAGCCCTCTTTAGCATTTTCAATTTATCTGTATCTGTAACCTTACCTTTCACAAGTGTTTCAAGCTCCTTTATATCATTCATGCTCACAGCTTCATCACTCCTATTCACCCGCTCGTCAGTAGGTTTATCATGTTTAGGCGGCACATTTTCATCTACACTATTTGCATTATCATAATCTACATAAAGATCACTTATATCCTCAGTACGAATACGCATTCTTCTCGTATTAGCATCTACCACACAGTACATCATAACACCTGGCTTTACCCTTACAGAACCTGTATAGATCAACTTCGCCCTACCTCCTCCTTTGCGATACTCTATAAATTCATATACCCGAATATTATGCCAGCCCGCTGGGAGATTCCCTAATGTAAGCGACTTGCCATGTCTATCATAGTTTCTCCCGTCTATGGATATTGTAATAGGCCTATTATCATTAAATCTTATTTTTATAGCACTGCGCATGCGCTCAGCTGCTAGTACTTGTGAAACTGACAAGAGAAATACCAATAAGAAAATGGATGCTTTTTTCATATCACTAAGTATTGAAACTATAAATTAGAGATTATACCTCTTATTATCAAACAAGCAACGATTCTTTAACTTAAGCTTGTGTTAGCAAGGCACATACTATACCTGCCGAGACCCCTGCATTTAAAGATTCTGCTCCTCCTAGCTTTGGTATCGTAATCTTATGTGTTGCCTTTTCAATTAAAACAGAATCCAACCCTTTAGATTCATTTCCGATCAAAATAACTCCCTCCCCTTTCTTTTCAACAGTATGTATATTCTCTCCATTCAATACAGCAGCATATATAGGCCTATTTACATTGTCTAAAAAAGAAGACAACTCTTCTGTATAAACATTCACCCTAATATGAGCACCCATAGCAGATTGTACCACTTTAGGATTATATATATCTACACAGTCAGGTGACGCCACTATATTGTCAATACCAAACCAATCGGCAATACGCATTATTGTTCCCATATTGCCTGGGTCCTGCAGCCTATCCAATGCTATACTCCACCCCTTAAGGGTTTTCAGATCCAGTTTCTTGGGTTTCTGAGGCAGTACTAACAATATGTCCTTAGCGGTAGACAAACTAGACATTGCCGCTAGTTCATGCTCTTTTACAATAATCAATTCAGCCTCATTGTGCTGCTGAACAAGCTCCGCATGTTCAAAATACCAACTTTCTGTAACAACGACCATATCAATAGCCTGAGTAGACTTTAACCACTCTTTAGCTATTTTGTCTCCTTCCGCTACAAATTGGTTGCATTCTTTACGGTATTTTTGCTGCGATAACGCGCGAATATATTTACTTTGTGCCTTTGTAAGCATAAGTACAAATCTAAACAATTGTATGCACGTACATGAGTATTAATAAAAGATCATACAGGCTATTTTCTCCTTTGGTCTTACTCGCCATTATCTTTGCAAGTAGTTGTAACCTAACAAAAAGCTTAGATAAAGGAGAGTATTTGCTCAAAAGCAACTCTATTCAGCTAAAATCAAACGAAGGCATTTCCGAAAAAAATGAATTACAAGACGACTTAGGTAGTCTTGTTTCTCAAAAACCAAATACCAAAGTATTAAATGTATTTCCTTACAAACTATGGCTATACAACCTTCGGTATAAAAAGTATCAAAAAGACGAAAATAATTTCCAACTAAAATCAAAAACTGTAGAAAGGCCTGTTATTTATGACAGTACCGCCGCTAAAAAGTCGAGAGAATACATGAAGCAATACATGTATCAAAAAGGTTATTTCTATTCTACAGTAAAGGACACGGCTATCCTCAATCCCAAGACAAAAAAAGCCAAAGTAACCTATACTGTTAATGCAGGATCAAGCTACCTGATCAAGAATATAAACACAAAAATATCCGATAGTAACATTAGAAATATTGTACAACAATCCATTGACAATACTATATTAAAAAAGGGCAAACATTTTTCCTTTGGCCTTGCAGAGCAGGAAAGAAACAGGATAGTTACAGAGTTAAGAAATCAAGGTTATTATCATTTTTCAAATGATAATGTATCTTTTCAAATAGACACTTTAGAGAAGGACTACTTAAAAGATGCAGACAACCCTTTCGAAAGTGCTATCAACTTCATAGCAACACAAAAGGAGAACAAAAAACCTACTGTAGACATACAGATACAAATAGATACCGGAGAAAATAAAAAGTCTTTTAGTAGATATGGTATCAGCAATGTTATTGTTGTACCTGATTTTCGAGATCAAGAGGACTTATACGACAGCACAATGCATGTTGTAAAAAAGCATAACATCACCTTCAGATATCGTGATTATTACATAAAAGAAAAGGTTATTGCTAACCATACCTTCTTGCAAGCAGGTAGGTACTATGCACAAAAAGATTACGACAAAACAGTAAGTGAACTTAATCAACTGGGTATTTTCCAATCGGTAAGAGTGGTTATAAAAGTTGACACAACCATAGGCGACTGGATCACATGTTATGTATTAATGAACCCCGGCGACAAGTACGAAACCAGTACCAACTGGGAGATATCAAGTGGTACAACTTATGATGTCGGCTCTGCACTTACCCTAAGCCTTAGAAATAAGAACTTTGCCAAAGGTGCAAACTTACTCACGGTTTCATTATCAGGAGGTTTAGAAAGCTCAATGGATACTGCCGCTAGCAAATCTTTTTTCAATCGCTTCTACTTACTATCTCAATCTGCCGGCACCAATGTTAGTATCGAGTTCCCTAAATTCTTATTACCTATTAGCACTAAAAGATATAGCATAAGAAATGCACCACGTACAAATATAAGCGTAGGTGCTAGTTTATTTGATAGGATAAATAACTTTAGACTGATCAACATTTCTTCAAAGTTTACGTACAAGTGGAATGAAACAAATACCAAAACATGGGAAGCATCTCCTGTATTCCTAAATGTTATTAGACTCCCTGAAGAATACAAATCAACAGACTTCAAAAAGCGTTTAGAAGAAAGTGAGTTTTTAGCAAATAGTTACCGTGAAACGTTAATTGAAGGAGAGAGTGCCACATGGACATTTACCGACAGAGTAAAAAAGAAAGGAAGAAGTTATTCCTATGTTCAAATAGGGCTTGAAGAAGCAGGCGCATTAATGTCTGGACTGTCAGGCTTGAATCTACTAGGTCAAAAACTTGATACATCTTTCTCTCAATACCTAAAGCTAGACTTCAACCTACAACACTTTTTCAAACTTAGAAGTTCCACTTTAGCCTTCCGTTTTCATGGAGGTGTAGGTGCTCCGTACAACAAGTCCAAAACCTTACCTTATATCAAGCAATATTTTGTTGGTGGTGCATATGGCATGAGAGGATGGCGTGCCAGACAATTAGGGCCCGGCAACTATTACAACCCCGATCTTGAAAATTCGTCAACAGCTTTTATAGACAATACTGGCGATATAAAATTAGAATTAAACGGAGAATATCGTTTTGAGGTAATTGAAGTATTTGCAGGTGTAATGATGCTTCACGGAGCACTATTTGCAGATGCTGGAAACATTTGGTTAGCACAACCTTCAACTGGTTTTGAAGGTGGAGATTTCCAATTCAACAAGTTCGCCTCAGACCTTGCTGTAGATGGAGGTATAGGACTACGCCTTGACATTGCAGGCTTCTTCCTAGTACGTTTTGATGTGGCTACTAAATTGAAAAACCCTGCCACTGCTACTAATGGCAACGGGTGGGCAATAAAAGATTTTGACTTTGGCAATCCTGATTGGAGAACCAAAAATGTAATAATGAACTTTGCTATAGGTTATCCATTCTAATGGTTACCCTGCAATTAATATATTTGTGCTGATATGCGGAATATTAAAATAATAGAAGTAAACTCGGAAATAGGAGCAGGAACAAGAGGCGCAAGTCTTGGTATAGAAGCTATGAAAGTGGCTGCGCTTGATTTCATGAGTAGTTTTTTTGTCAATTTTCCTTCAGAAAAAATAGAAACAGAGAACCACCTACTTTACGAACCTATCACTTCTCCATACGCTAAACGAATACAAGGTATCAACACCATGTATGATCGTGTTTCTCAATCAGTAAAAGAGACGTTGAATTCAGGGCTATTCCCTCTTGTTTTGGCAGGGGATCATAGTACTGCTGGAGGTACTATTGCAGGAATAAAAATGGCTTACCCTAAAGATGAGCTAGGTGTAGTTTGGATAGATGCACACGCAGACTTACATACGCCATACACTACTCCTTCAGGCAACATGCATGGCATGCCTTTAGCAGCATCACTAGGAGAAGACAATATAGAATGTAAGGTGCACAACCTTGATAAAGAGACTGCTTCTTTATGGGATAAACTAAAAAATATTGGCGACATCAATCCTAAAATAAAGCCCGAAAATATTGTCTTTATTGCATTAAGAGATTATGAAGAACAAGAGAAAGAGATCATAAAGAAATACGGCATAAAAATAATTACCGTACAAGAGGTAAGAAGAAAAGGTATAGAGAACGTAGTAAAAAACACCTATCTACACCTAGCTCATTGCGAACATATATACGTATCTTTTGATGTAGACTCTTTAGACAGCTCTATCTCCAGAGGTACAGGCACACCTGTGAGCAATGGTCTAAAACTTCGTGAAGCCGACGATATGATCGCTGCTTTTGTACAAAACCGTAAACTATGTTGCTTAGAAGTAACAGAAGTAAACCCTACGTTGGATTCGGAGAATCTTATGGCAGAAATGGCCTTTAATATATTGCAAAGAAGTGTAAACCTTCTACTTGTCAACTAATAAAAAAGCTCCCTTTATGGGAGCTTTTTTATTCAAGTATATTTCATGACCAAAATTATTTGGTCAATACAATTCTCATCGGCTTACCATCTATAGCTTTACCTTCAGGAGATGTAGCTTTGATCTGATCAAAATAGATAGTATCACCATACTTTGTTCTATCTGTAATTGCACCTAGCAGCCAGCTTGTCATAGTATCTCCATAACAGTATTCTGATAATAGATCCGTTACCCACATTAAGTTTCCTACGGAGTCTTCATATAAGTTACGCTCACCGTATGTAAACAGATAACCGTGAATTTGATATGCTCTACCATTAGAATCTCTTGCAGTAATCTTAGTAGCTAATAAAGAATCAAAGACGTAGTGAGGTATTGCGGTATCCTTTATATTGGTATTACCTAAATATACAGGTACTTTGTACACCTTCTTTTTCTTCTTTTCTTTATCCTCCTTATTGTCTTTCTGAGCAGATACACTATAGACCACCCCCAAGGACAATAACAACGTTAATAGATAAACAGCTTTTTTCATTTTCTTAAAGTTACAATAAACTAAGACTTTCTTCAATAGCTTTCATCTTTGCTTCTGCATCTGCTTTTTTGCTACGCTCAATCTCTACTACTTCAGGTTTAGCATTCTGTACAAAACGTTCATTACTCAACTTCTTCTCTACACTCATCATAAACCCTTTCAAGTAATCTAACTCCTTCTGTAGCTTCTCTTTCTGTACGGCCACATCTACTTCTGCATTAGCTTCGATATATAGCTTATCAGTACCCACTACTACAGAAATCGTGCCTTGTTTAGCCTCTTCTGTAAATCCTATATGCTCTGCATTTATTTGCCTGCGTAGTATTTCCTGAACCAAATCATAGAAAGAATTATGCTGCGTATCGATCCATAGCTTTATAGTATCCTTAGGCTTCAGCTGGTTTTTATTACGAGCATCTCTTATACTGGTAATAATTTGCTGTAGCATACTACCCTCTTTCAACATCTCTTCGTTCACAGTATCGTGTACTGGTAGCTGCCTTACTATTAGGTCATTACCATCCTTTCTAGATCTAAGAGCATGATATATCTCTTCGGTAACGAAAGGCATATATGGATGCAATAGCTGCAATAACTCTTCAAACAAATCAACCGTACGCTGATAAACATGGTGCGATATAGCTTCATCTTGCGCTGGTTTTACCCATTCTAAATACCAAGAGCAGAAATCATCCCATATCAAGGAATAAATGGTCTTCAAACCTTCACTCAACCTAAAGTCTTTAAGCAACTCTGCAATTTGCTGTGATGCTTTTGCAATGCGCTGCTCCATCCAATCCAATGCAAAATGTAGATCTCCGTCTTCAACACTATCGTCTGTTCTGCCTTCCCAGCTCTTTATTAGCTTCAAGGCGTTCCACATTTTATTAGAGAAATTGCGGCCTTGCTCAAGAGTACTCTCATCATACAACAAATCGTTACCTGCTGGCGACGATATCATTACACTAAACCTAACAGCATCAGCACCATGATCTTCAATTAATCCAAGCAAGTCAGGAGAGTTACCTAACTGTTTACTCATCTTCCGCCCTTGCTTATCTCTTACAATGCCTGTAAAGTATACTTGATCAAAAGGTTTCTTTCCTAAAAATTCATACCCTGCCATAGCCATACGCGCCACCCAGAAGAAAATGATCTCGGGAGCGGTAACTAAAGTTTTTGTTGGGTAATAATAGTTGAGTTCCTCGTTATTAGGATCTTCATTCCAACCAAATACTTGCATAGGCCATAACCAGCTACTGAACCATGTATCCAAAACATCATCTTCTTGTCTTAGCTCAGGCTTTTCAGCAGCTAAATCGGGTTTCTGCTGTTTATATTGCTCATGCGCTTCTTCCGCAGTTTTAGCCACATAAATGGTATTCTCACTATCATACCAAGCAGGTATACGCTGCCCCCAAGAAAGCTGACGGCTAATACACCAATCCTTGATATTCTCCATCCAGTGACGATACAAGTTTTTAAACTTAGCAGGATGAAACTGTATCTCATCATTCAATACATTAGCTAAAGCAGGTTTAGCCATCTCTTCCATATTGCACCACCATTGCATAGATAATCGTGGTTCAATAACAGCATCCGTACGCTCAGAGAAACCTACTTGGTTACTATAATCTTCTTGCTTTACTAAATGCCCCGCTGCATCTAGATCCTTTACTATTTGCTTACGCACCACAAAACGATCCTGCCCTACATACATACCTGCAGCCTCACTTAAAGTACCATCCTCATTCAAGGTATCAATTACTTGTAGGTTGTGTTTCTGACCTAGATTATAGTCATTGATATCGTGTGCAGGTGTTACCTTAAGAGCACCCGTTCCAAATTCTATATCAATGTAGTCGTCAAAGATGATAGGAATCTCCCTGTTCACTAAAGGCACATAACATTTACGGCCTTTCAAATGAGCATAACGCTCATCCTCAGGATGCACACAAATAGCAGTATCCCCCAATATAGTTTCAGGACGTACTGTCGCTATTGTAATATATTCTTCCTTATCTCCATCAAGCTTATACCTTACATAATAAAGCTTAGAGTTGGTTTGCTTATGTATCACTTCCTCATCACTAAGTGCCGTCTTCGCCATCGGGTCCCAGTTGATCATCTTCACACCGCGATATATCTGGCCCTTGTTATACAGTTCAACAAACACTCGTATTACAGCAGCGTAATACTCCTCATCCATGGTGAAATGTGTACGATTCCAATCGAGCGCACAACCAAGCTTTTTAAGTTGTTGCAGAATAATACCACCGTACTTCTCTTTCCACTCCCAAGCATATTCTAAAAACTCTTCTCTAGAAAGCTTATTCTTATCTATACCACGCTCTTTAAGCATGTTTACCACCTTAGCCTCTGTTGCAATAGAAGCATGGTCAGTACCGGGCACCCAACAAGTATTGTAGCCCTGCATTTTGGCTCTACGAACTAGTATATCCTGTACAGTATCATTCAAAGCATGCCCCATATGCAGCACACCTGTAACGTTTGGCGGAGGAATGACGACGGTATATGAAGGGCGCTCGTCAGGTACTGATGTGAAGTAGCCTGAATCATTCCAATGCTTATACCATTTTTCTTCAGCAGCGTTGTGTTGAAAGTTCTTTGTCAATTCCATAAAAATTATTCTGTAGTCTATTCTTTTTTGAACAACTGCAAATATAACATCTATATCCCTAAGCCAAGCACTAGTATTGAATTACAATGTAATTTCTACGCTAGTTATATTTATAAATATTCTATAAATTACAGTCAAATCATACGACACTAATGAAACTACGTATTTTAGCTACTCTGGCTATCACTGTCACTTCCATTACTGCAAATGCGCAAACCCCTGTTTGGAGTACAGATATAGCACCTATTCTGAATAATAATTGTGCTACTTGTCACCGCCCCGGAGGTATAGGTTCTTTTAGCCTATTAACCTACAATGATGCTGTGAACAAAGCTTTGGCTATAGCTGGAGCTGTAAACACAGGCTATATGCCTCCTTGGCCTCCAGATGTAAACTATAACAGACTAGCACATGAGAGAGTACTGGCTCAATCGGATATTGATAAAATTGTGAAATGGGCTAATGGTGGCACTCCACAGGGAGACCCTAACTTAGCGCCACCAACGCCAACATTTAACCCAGATGGTGATTTACCAGGCACACCTGATTTGGTAACCCAAATACCAACATACACCTCAACGGCTACTACAGGAGACATCTATCAATGTTTTGTAGTACCAAGTAATCTAACAGCAGATAAGTTCATTACCGCTTTTGAAGCTATTCCCGGCAACAGAGATATTGTACACCATGTACTGGTTTATGCAGACACTACGGGTACTTGCGCCAACCTTCAGGCCAACTCTTCTGACCCTGTAGGCTACCTTAACTTTGGTGGTGTGGGTACTGATAAGGCTATACTTTTAGGTATATGGGTACCTGGCACACAACCTACTCAAATGCCTAAAGGCTTTGGATTACGTATACCAAAAAATGCAGATATTGTTCTTCAAGTACACTATCCACTTGGTTCTAACGGTAAAAAGGACAGTACGAAGATCAAATTCTATTTCTCTCCTACTTCTAGTGTAAGAGACCTTCGTTTGGATCCTATACTTAACCATACGGGCAATTTCTGTAAGCAAACACCAACCAACCTTTACATCCCTGCTAAGCAAACACAAAAGTTTGTTCAAGAGTCTACCATTTGGGGACTAGTTGGCGATGTATCAATACTTGGGGTTGGACCTCATATGCACTTAATAGGCAGAAGCATTAATTCTTATGGCGTATTACCTAATGGAGATACAGACAAATACATCAACATACCTAAATGGGATTTTGGCTGGCAAGGGATCTATAATTTCCGAAAGATCAAAAAAGTACCTCAGGGGTCTAAAATAATATCTGAAGCATTCTACGATAACACTTCTAGCAATCCTTTCAATCCTAGCAACCCACCTAAAGATGTATCATCAGGAGAAGCCACAACAGATGAAATGATGTTAAGCTATTTCTTGTGGACACCATACCAAGCAGGTGATGAGAATATTATTATTGACAGCACCTTCCCTGTATTTGTAAAGCAGACACAAACTTACTATAACGAGCAAGAGTTTTTTGCTCCATACCCTAATCCTGCCAGCAATCAACTTACCGTCAAATATTACTTCAAAAAATCAGACAAAGTGAGTATTGATCTGGTAGATATTCAAGGTAGAACAGTAAGAGTTTTTGAAAACAATAAAAAAGTGAATGTAGGCTATACAGCAACTACTTATAATACTGCAGATATTCCAAACGGAGTGTATACACTAAGAATGCTTACTTCCGAGCAGCAAATGACACATAAGGTCATTATCAATAGGTAAACACTCAAAGCCGCTTTGAAATAAAATCCCCCGTAGTAATTCTACAGGGGATTTTGCTTTATACAAAAGAACGCCGGGCCAATACCGACGTTCAATCATTTAACCAAAACAACTAATAAGATCAATAAGCCGGATTCTGTTAGTCTCATATGGCCCTGAGACCGGCTATCATTTATCTGGGATACTACTCACGTAGTACCTCTAGCTGCCAACCCACGAACATCGAGCGAGCCGCCCTCAAGCATTCGCCTATTTGGCATTTCAGCACGCAAGGTTTACCCCAATACTATGTTACCATAGTATCGCGTAGGCTCTTACCCTACATTTTCACCCTTACCCCATAATACGAGGCGGTTATTTTCTGTGGCACTTTCTGTATTCCGTTTCCGAAACCCCACCCGTTAGGTGGTGCGCTGCTCTGTGCTGTCCGGACTTTCCTCCCTTACCTAAGTAAAAGCGATAGCCTGACCTAAATAGTTAACACAAAATTAAAGAAAAAACTATTATGAAAATACGGAGCAAACAAAATTGCCCTAAAGTTTTAACGATTTTTCTTACTTATAAAATAAATAAGCTACTATAAAGCGCTATCAACCAAAGAAATAAAAACTACAATAAATAGGAAATTTCCTTATTTATTATTTCGCTTATTTCCTTCGCTCTATTGTACACCATCATATGTGTACCCCCCTCTATCCAATAGGATGCCTCAATCTTATCAGGAGGAATGATCTGATCTGCAGTACCGTGTATATGCGTTACATCTTGAGGGAGGGTCATGTTTTGCCACTCTAGTATAGATTTCATAGCCCAGCGCACAAAATACCCATCAGAATCTTTAAGGATAGACTTTAGAAGCTCTTTTTCTTCCTCTGTATGTGCACCAAACATATTATACATTACAGAGTTGGTCATTTTATATATAAAACTGGGGAGAATTTGACTAACTAATGCTTTCTTGACAATCCAGCTAGGGGGCTGTAATTCCGCTTTTGTTTTAGCACTAGAAACAATAATTGCCTTCTTAAGTGGCATAAGCTTGGTCAACTCTATGGTCATCATACCTCCGAAGGAAAGCCCCAAAACCATAGGGTTCTCTTCAGGTATTAGTGCGGCAATTTTTTGAGCATAACAACCCATTTCATCATATACGTCGTATTCAGGCCATGGTATATGTACCATGTTTACATTGTCTATCTGTAGCTTTTTGAAAATACGCTCATCAGCACCTAAGCCTGAAATACAATATAAATTCTCCATAATAGCGTACTAAAGATAAAAGAATAATAGTTGTTGTGTTTATCTATCCTTATATGCTGTATATGTAAAATTATAAGGGGATAAGTCGTCATCCTCTTTCTCGCAGCTAACAAACTGCCTGTATTTTGTTAATTCTACCGCTTCTTCAAGACTCAACCCCTGCTGGCGCAACTCTTCCATAACTATTTCTGTAGGCTGCGACAAATTGATACTCCCTTGTGGGTTGTAGATAAACACCTCTTCGTTCTCTATATCTAAACGTGGCATTGTTCTCCATTGGGAGTTACCTCCCCATCCGTCAGACAAGTCCGCACTATTCCTGTTTTTGCGCCAGTGCGCCCAATACATGGTAGCTTTATTGATATTGCCAACATTATAGCGATCGGCATCTAGCGCTACATGTACCCCAGCCCTTTTTATCATAACATCACCAAATTTCACTGCCGGGAATAAGCAGTTTACGATCTCAGCGGCTCCACTCTTTTTTTTTGCTTCAAATATTTCGCAGTTAAAAGCATGGTATTCCGAAGGGAAAAGCACCTCTAAACCTAACAATTCAACTATGGCAATATATTCTTCTATTGATACCTTAGGCTCTGACTTATTTGCACTATTAGCATTATCATCTTGAAAACTCAAGGTCAACACATCCAATACGCGAGTCAGCGCATATAGCTCCCATAATTCATTTTGAGGAAAGTCTTTATTGTAAGCTACTGCATATTGTTGTAAAGACTCAGTAAGGTATTCCTTATATTCATTTTCAATCACCCATTTTTTTATAACGTCATTATATAAATTGGTGTCCTTACTAGCTAATATCTTTTGATATAGGTCTCTAATACTACTATTCATAATTTCTTATAGGAAGCCTTAAAGCTACCCATAAAAAGACATGATAAACAAGGAAAAAGTTAGTTTGTAGCAAAGTGAGCTTTAAACTCACCAATAAGATTGGATTGTACCATTTTGCGCGCAACGTCAATCATATTATTGAACGCAAGCGCATGTGAGATACCATGACCAATTACAACAGGCGCATTAACACCTAGTATTGGAGTACCTCCATATATTTCATAGTTGAAGTTATCGAGGAATTCATCTTCAACTTTACGATCTTCTTTAAAGATGTGATAAATGGACTCTGCCATTTTCAATATCACATTTCCCAAAAAGCCTTCGCAGACAGTAACATCCACTCTATCTCTAAACACATCTCGACCTTCCACATTACCAATAAAGTTGATACTCTCATCAGCTTTTAATAATGGATAAGTAGCTTGTGCCAGCAAGTTTCCTTTACCTTCTTCTTCTCCTATGTTTAGCAAACCCACCTTAGGGTCTTCAACACCATATACGTGTTTTACATATAGAGAACCTAGCTCAGCAAACTGCTGTAGATTTTCTGGCTTACAATCTGCATTAAGCCCTACATCTAATAATAGATTGAACTTACCATCTACACGAGGTATTGGTGAAGCTATTGTAGGACGTTGTATCCCTTCAATATTCTTAACAGTATACATAGCACCTACCATCATAGCACCAGTGTTACCCGCGCTAATGAAAGCATCAGACTCCCCCTTGTGCATCAAGCCAAACCCTAAGGCTATACTTGAGTTAGGTTTTTCCTTAAATGCTTTTGTAGGATGTTCATTCATACCGATTTCTTCGTTGGTATGAATTAATGTATAACGACTACTATACTCCTCTATGTAATGAAGATGGGGGGCAGCAGCATCTTTGTCTCCAATAAGTAACAGGTGCACAGAATCATCTGCCACCTGCTCAAAAAACAGACGTACGCCCTTTATAGCTTCAAGTGGAGCATAATCTCCACCCATAATGTCTATCCCTATCTTCATTCGAAGTATTCAGATTTGGGATTTACTATTCTCCTTCTTCAGTAGCTGGTGAATTGTCAACCACAACGTTACCCTTGTAGATCAACTTCCCCTCTACCCAGTGAGCACGGTGACGTAAGTGAGATTCACCTGATGTCTTGTCTGTACTCCAAGTCTCTGCAACTGCTTTGTAGTGAGTACGACGTTTAGCACTACGCTGTTGAGATTGTCGACGTTTCGGATTAGGCATTGTATATAATTTTTATTTCGATTTACGTTTATTGTCTTCTTTATTCTTAAAGCTTTCCAAACCCTTCCAGATGGAGTTTTTCACCTCGTCGGTTTCGGTAAGTTTATTTAATAATTCTAATACTTTAGGGTCGCAACCCGGCTCTCCCTTAGCATTATCTGGATGTACTTTTTGCAAAGGTATACTTAACATTACAAATTCGTACAACCAATCACTTATATTTAATACAGTTTCAGAGCGAGCGATATAAACCACATCAGCATCCTCATCTATTTCTTCCGCTTCTTCCGCTCCTGTAAGCTTTATTATAAGATCAAATTCATCCCATAATCTAAGCTTGAAATCTTGCCCACATCTATCACAAGACGCTGTAACGCTGCCATCTATATCAAAATGACACATAAAGAAGTTGGTCTTTTTATCAAACTTCAGCGTTACCTGAGCATCCAAATCACTAAAATCTCTAACTACCTCCCTGCCTTCAAACAACTTATCATCAAGCTCATATTCATAAATATGAACCCCGGGTTTTAACCCCTGCCAAGCTATTTCAAATTCACGATTGTACTTCATTTTAGCTCAATTGTCTACTACCTAGCGACTCTACACTTACATATAAAAACAACCAATACGTAACTGACTGTAAGAATATGCTTTAAACTGTCTTAAATACTCCTAAGGTTTCAAAAAACTTCAACGGGGTGCAAAGGTACTAATTTCGTTTTAATTAGAGTAATTTATTTCTTTTCAATAAAAAGGCATTGAGCACCTGCCCCACATCCTTGGTCAAATCCACAATATTATAGTCTATTCTGTATTGCAAACACTTCTCCTCCACTGTTTTCCTAAACTCTTCCACTCTTTGGATATAGTCTTCCTTTATTTGCTGTGGTTGTAGTTTTAATTTTTCTCCTGTCTCCATATCTACAAACTCATAGGGTCTGTTCTCAAAATCAAAATGTAGTTCTTGATCTCCATCTATTACATGAAATAAGATAACCTCATGCTTGTTGTAGCGCAAATGCTGTAGGGCTTCAAAAAGCTGTTCTGAGTTCTCTGCATCATCGATCATATCACTAAAAAGAATAACTAAAGAACGCTTATGTATCTTCTCTGCTATATTGTGGATAGCTTCTATAGCATTAGTTTTCTTTTGCTCAATGTCTTTTTTCAACTCCGCTTCCAGTTGGTGTATCAACATCCTGTAGTGGCTTTGAGCCGACCTAAACTCTGAAAAATAGTGGATATGTTCATCAAATAGGGCTAGAGAAGCTGCATCTAATTGTTTTTTTAGCAACTGCATGATAGAAGCAGCAGCAATAGCAGAGAATTCTAATTTGCTATACTTGCCTTCTATTTTTGGGAAACGCATAGAAGTAGAGGTATCTACCACCAAACAGCACCTTAAATTGGTTTCCTCCTCATATCTTTTTACAAACAGCTTATCCGTCTTACCGTATATACGCCAGTCAATATGTTTTAAAGAATCCCCATCGTTATATAGTCTATGTTCGGCAAACTCAACTGAAAAACCATGAAAAGGGCTTTTATGAAGACCAATTATAAACCCCTCTACCGCTTGTGTAGCCAATAGCTCCAAGTTCTCAACGATCCTATGTTCCTTAATTTCCATGCAGACGATACTTATTACACCTTAAAGGTAGCCGAAAAACACATTGACAATGCTAGAGAAGCGTTAATTATTGAATTGATGAACAATAGCTTGCTGAATTAAAAATTTACTTTTATCTTCAACCGTTAAATTACTTTATTCATGATGTTACGTTCAGGCCTTTTTATTGTTGCAGCACTATTCGCTATGGCTTTTATGAGTTCTTGTACTAGAGAATATATTTGCGAATGCGAAATTTCATATAGTGGCAAGCCAGGCCTTCCTGACACTTCTTTGAATAGATATACCATAGAGGACACTAAGAAAAACGCTGAAAGTCTTTGTAAAGAAAACTCTAGCGAGTCTGTAAAAGATGGTATCAAAACAGTGGAAAACTGTTATTTATTTTAAAGCCCTTAACTATACTGGTTAAGTAGCACGGCACTATAGTGTAGTTATTCAAGCAAGTTTTTAATGGACCTTACTGAAACCAATAATGTAAAGTCTCCAATATTTTACCTTAAACGTACTATTGGCATACTGCTCATTGTAGCAATGGCCGCAGTATTCTTCTACTCTGGTGCTACTAAGCTATACACAATAGAAGCTTTTGAATGGACCTTTGTTGATATTGGCATTAGCAACTATGCATTAGCATCTGTACTGGCGCGCTTACTTATAGGCTTAGAATTCACAATAGGAGCGTTCTTACTATTTCATATTGGGTTGAAACGTGTAACCTACCCTATTACAATCGCCCTTCTACTAGTTTTTACTATTTACTTAATAATACTTATAGCTACTAATGGCAATAGTGGCGACTGTGGCTGTTTTGGGGAAGAACTACCCATGACACCCCTTCAAGCCATTATTAAAAATATTATCATGCTAGCTGTCACTTTTATCTTGATGGCAATTCACAAGGTAAAAATTAGAAACTGGCAATTATATGTTGGCGGATTTTTATTAATGGCTTCTTTAGTCATCCCTTTTGTCATTTACCCAATGAGTGTAGGGAGCATACCACCTAGAATAGACAGGGCTATTGACCTAAACCCTCTGTATGAAAACGATACAACTCCTGAAACAGAACTTCGTACAGGTAAGCATATAATAAGCTTTATGAGTCTTACTTGCCCACACTGTCGCAAAGCAGCTCATATATTCCATATCCTCAAAAAAAGATACCCTGAGCTACCCATACAATTTGTACTGATGGGACATGAATCATTGGAGCAAGAGTTTTTTGATGAGACGGAAGCTACTAATATTCCATATATCTTGCTAAAGGACAAAGAAGCCTTTAAAGAAATGGCTGGCAAAAGTGTACCTGCTATCTATTGGATCAATAATAGCGTAATAGAATATCAGGGCAATTATCTACAACTAGACCCTGCAGTTATAAATGACTGGCTAAAACAGTAACTTTGCTGTTTCAATTCATACTACAAGCATGAGTAATAAAGACATGGACGACATTTGGGAGAATGACGATGATCTGGAAATGGATGAAGACAAAAGTAATGAAGCTCCTTCCATCAGATTACAGTTTACTGTAGACAAAAAACAAACTGCCTTAAGGATAGATAAGTTTCTATTAACCAAAATAGAAAATGCTACCAGAAGTAAAATACAGCAAGCTATTGAAGAAGAGAAGGTGCTTGTAAACAATGCAGGTGTAAAGACCAATTATAAAATAAGACCGGGAGATGAGATAACTGTCTTTGAAACTAGAAAGCCAGAATCTACTGAAATAGTAGCAGAAGAATTACCGCTCAATATAGCCTATGAAGATGATGAACTACTCATCATTAACAAAGATACAGGCATGGTAGTACACCCCGGATGTGGTAACTATAGTGGCACCTTAGTGAATGGGCTTGCTCACTACCTCAAGAAAGACAAAGACGCACCTGAACTGCCGAGAGTAGGACTAGTACACCGTATTGATAAAAACACCAGTGGCTTAATCGTTGTTGCAAAGACAGAAGAAGCTATGGCTCATCTTGCTGCACAATTTAAAGACCATACGGCACACCGTAGATATATAGCACTAGTATGGGGAGATGTAGCAGAAGATGAAGGAACTGTAATAGCACACATAGGCAGACACCAACGTTTTAGAAAAAAGATGGAAGCTTACCCTGATGGAGAGATCGGGAAAGAAGCAATTACACACTATAAAGTGATCGAGCGGTTTAATTATGTAACCTTACTGGAGCTAAGGCTGGAAACAGGACGCACGCACCAAATAAGGGTACATATGAAACATATAGGACACCCTTTATTCAATGATTCTACCTATGGAGGTGATAGAATAGTTAAAGGCACTATATTCTCCAAATACAAGCAGTTTATAGAGAACTGCTTTAAAATACTACAACGCCATGCCTTACATGCCAAGGAATTAGGCATCACACATCCTAAAACAAATGAACGTTTGATGTTTGATTCTGAGTTGCCAGAAGACATGACATCTGTTATAGAAAAGTGGAAAAGTTATACAAAAGGTATAACAAAAAGAATAAACATGTAATGATTATATTAATCAACAACTTATAGCATAAAAACTAATAGCAAAATGTTATTTTTTTTTATTTTGTGGATTAATCCTGATATTTTAATCTGTTAATGATTTTTTAACCTTATTTTTGTTAGACTAATTTAAATAAAAAGATATGTCTTTATTAACGATAGATCCAATGTTGTTGTTGTCTTTACCTAGTGGAGCTGAGTGGATTACTATTCTTATTGTAGTTATCGTGCTTTTTGGCGGTAAAAAAATTCCTGAGCTTGCAAAAGGTATCGGTAAAGGTATTCGCGAGTTCAATGACGCTAAGAAAGGTGTTAAAGACGAGATCGAAGCAGGTATGAAAGAAAAAGAGAATACTGCTTCTTAATTTTTTTCCTTAACCTAAATACGATACACTGATAGAAGTGATACTATTGATTACAATAGTGTGTAATGAAACTTGTGCCTATTAAACATATAATATTTACTACGATAGTGTTAGCAGGTATGCAAACCTACCTTGCTAAGGCTCAGGACAGAGCTATACCTAGTCTTGATGCCCATGAAATGTTGGTGACCCAAGCGGACACCTACATTATTAAAAAGGGAGTGAAACCTGCTGATAAGCCATTGGCAGAAGTAGAGCAGGCAAAGGCCTTCAAACCTGTGCCATTGGCTAGTAACAAAACTTATTTTGGCACTAAAAGTTTTACTGTCAATAAATTTGTTCGCAATTACCTTAAATCTCATAACAAGACCCTATCTGTTGTTCAAGAACGTAGCCTTGAGCATTTCCCTGTTATAGACCAAGTTTTAGATGAGTATAAAGTTCCTAGAGAATTAAAATACTTATCTGTTATCGAATCTGCATTGAACAATAATGCACGCTCCCCTGTAGGTGCGGTTGGTCCTTGGCAATTCATGGCTTCTACAGGCCGTTTAATGGGGCTTAGAGTAAATAGATATAAAGACGAGCGAAAAGACTGGCTAAAATCTACACATGCAGCGGCTAAGTACCTTACAATGCTATATGAGGACTTGGACGACTGGCTATTAGTAGTTGCGGCCTATAACAGCGGCCCTAGACCAGTAATAAGAGCAATTAATAAAACCGGTAGTACTAACTTTTGGGATATAAAACCCTACTTGCCTAGAGAAACTCAAAATCATGTGCTAAGGTTCGTAGCTACAGCTACCATATTTGAAGACCTAAGCGAACTTATCGGTTCTTCAGATATACCAGCTGTTATTAATTACGCCGCTATTAAAGCTGCTAAACAAGCTGCAATAGAAGCAGAAAAGAACAAACCTGTCTCTCCATATACTGATGAAGAACTTGCCAACATGGCTATAGTGCGTATTAATGCCCCTATTAGCTTCGACTTGATGGAAATGGAGTTAAATATTGACAATAAGCTATTACGCAAGTGGAATATAGGTTATGAAGACTTTGTTTATAGTGCCCAGGCAGATAAGCAATATCAGCTAAGAATACCTAAAGACAAGCTAAACAGCTTCTTAGAAAAGAAGGAATTCCTCACCAAACGCTCGATAAAAGTATTTAGTAGTCAAAATATGTAATTACATAAAAAATATTTTTTGTGTTAACTATGTTTTGATTACCTTTGCAGTCCTTTAAAAATATTTATTTAATACAATGGCAAATCATTCAGCTACTAAGAAACATGCACGTCAAGCTTTAGTACGTCGCGATCGTAATCGTTACTATGGTAAAACTACTCGTAACGCGATACGTACTCTTTTAGCTACTTCTGATAAGAAAGAAGCTACGGAGCAGTTACCTAAGGTTATCTCAATGATTGATAAGCTAGCTAAACGTAACATTATTCATAAGAATAAAGCTAGCAATATCAAGTCTAGCATAGTGAAGAAAGTATCAGCTTTAGCATAAGCCTTAAGCTTTTATATATTATTCAGTCCTGATTTACTTCATGTAAGTCAGGACTTTTTCATGCCTACCACCCTCCCCTTTTCTTAAAGAAATCTAAAAATACAAAATTCAATTTGTCCGTTACGAAAACATTCGTACTTTTGAATACGAAACACTTCGTAGAATATGAGAAAAGACAAATTGAAGCCGACTGAAAGTGAGCTGGAGATATTGAACGTAATATGGCAAAAAGGTGCAAGTACCGTAAGAGATGTGCATACTGAGCTAGAAAAACGTAAAGAATCCAAATACACCACCACCTTAAAACTGATGCAAATAATGCATGAGAAGGGGTTGCTGATACGCGATGCTAGTGCAAGAACACATATTTTTAGTGCTGCTATTCCCAAAGAAGAAACTCAGGGAGAACTATTAAAAACCATAATAGAGAATGTATATAATGGATCGGCATCCCAACTTGTAATGCAAGCATTGGGTAACCACAAGTCTTCCGCGGAAGAACTGGAAAAGATCAAGCAATACTTAGAGACAATAGAAAACAAGGATAAATAATATAATAACCTGAAACTATGAGTAACCTACTAGTAAACAACTCTGCAATGGTACATGCTATAGGCTGGACAATTTTGCACTCATTATGGCAAGGGCTAATGTTATTTTGCCTGCTAAAGATCGTATTACGTTTTATAACACACGACAGAGCAAAGCTTAGGTATAACATATCTTTGGCCGTATTAACAGCACAAGCAGTTTTAATAGTCAATACCTTTATCAACCAACTTCAAAATGCAAGCAACTCTTTAGCTCAGCAATTATCTACAATTGAACTAAGTGCTTCATCTGCACTTACACAAAATACGAATACAGCTACCTCAGACGGAGGTTTCCTATCCTCTGCAATGCTATGGATAGATAAGAACACAAACATCATTGTCATTGCGTATATACTTGGTATTGCATTTGTAACAGCAAGGCTTGTATTCAATCTCTTCGCATTAAGAAGTATAAAAAATAATAGCCAGTACAATAAGAATATACTTTGGAATAATATACTAAACCTACAGGCCAAGAGCTTAGGTATAAGCCGCAGTATAGACCTATTAGTATCCAAAAAAATTACCACACCAATGGTAATGGGTGTTTTCAGACCAGTTGTCATATTACCGTTAGCAACTATCAGCAATTTAACAACAGAACAGTTTGAAGCAATATTATTGCATGAACTGGCTCACATTAAAAGACATGACTATCTGATAAACATTCTGCAAACCATATTGGAGACCATACTTTTCTATAATCCTTTCGTGTGGCTAATATCTAAAACAATACGTATTGAAAGAGAACACAGCTGTGATGATATTGTAACCAGCAATGCTAATAACAAAGTACCTTATGCTAATGCACTAGCAACTCTTGCCATTCATGCTCAAAACACGCCTAAAACAGCGCTGGCTGCTACAGGTAATAAATATCAATTACTCAACCGTATTAAAAGAATAATAGAAATGAAAAAATCACCAATTACCAAAATACAAGTAACGGCTGTTATTGTATTGGTGTTATCACTAGTACTATCCATAACAATAGCCTCTCCTACTCTATCTGCTCAAACTAAAGAGGACAAAAAGAAGAAAGCAGATAAAAAAGAATCAAAAACTACTCAAATACGCACTATTTCACTAGCCTCTGAAAAGATCACTATTACTGATGATAAGGGCAATACTAAAACATACAGCAAACTAGAAGATGTACCTCAAGAGGACAGGGAAAAGCTGCAAAATACTTTTGGCAAAAACACAACAGTCTACTATGGTCCTAAAAAGAAAGTATTAGTAAAAACAAATGGTAGTTATGATATCAAAGTGCTAAATGACGATGATGACATTGATGTTGAAATAGATGAACTAGGAGAAGAGTTTGGCAAGAAAGTGAGTGTTGCTGTTTTGTCGGCGCTGAATGAAGTTGACTGGGAAGAACTAGGCTCAGGCTTACAAGAAGCTATGAAAGGCATAGGTGAAGCAATGGAAGGGACAGGTACGGCACTAAATGAAGTAGGCACTGCCTTAGACGAAATAAATTGGGACGAGATAAAGGAAGAAATAAACTCTTCTATCGAGGAAATGAGCCCCGAGGAAAAAGAAAAACTTAAACAAGAATTAGCTAAAGCCAAAGTAGAGCTTAAAATAGCAATGGCCAAAGCAAAAAAGGACATGCATGCTGCAAAAAAAGAAATAATAATAGAGCAGAAAATTGCAGACGAACAACATGCTAAAGCTATGGTAAAACACCGTATAGCAATGGCTAAACATAAAGAGGCATTAGCCAAACACGACGAAGCAGTAAAGAAACATCATATTGCAGTCGCAAAACATAAAATGCAAGTGGAAAAACATGGCGACTTTGACGATATGCTAAAGATGATGGACAAAGACGGCTTAATAGACAAAGACGGTAAGTATATCATAGAGAAGAAAGGAAAAAGGGATCTATATATAGATGGCATCAAACAATCAACAGAAGTTTATAATAAATATAAAAAGTACTTAACTGCTGATGAGCTACTCATCAAAGGCAAGAAAAATAGCTTAACTATCACGGTGAAGGATAATTAGCATAAGCATTTCTTTGTTAACCAGAGGCCTCTTGTTTTCTAACGAGAGGCTTTTTCTTTGTTAATAAGTGGCAAACCGTTAACAAACTTCCTGTTAACCAGTTCTAAACATAGCGTTAAGCAAACATGATTCTTTGGAGTGAGGCTTGTTCTTGTTGCATCTTTGTGTCAACAAAACAAACAACAACGTCTCGGGCGTTTCAAAACAAAAAATAACACACACAAAACAAAAACACACACAGTAAAAAACACAGTCATGCAAAACACGATCACTCTTCAACAACAAGCAACTTTACACATCGGAAAAGCTGTAGCTAAAAAAGATGCACTTAAAAAGAATGCACTCTTTGTTGCTATCATCACTTGCATTGTTTTAGCAGTTAACTTTTAAGTTTTTTACTATATGCCTGTATGCTACAGACACCTGTGTAGTAGAATATAGATAGCGGCAACATGGCATCATAACAAGTTCTCTCTTATCCTCTATATGTAACAATAAAGCCTCCAGTCTTGGAGGCTTTTGTTTTATATATCAATTTCTAAAATCGAAGGGCAATGATCAGAATGTTTTACATCAGGATATATTGCAGCTGCTTTCAATTTATCTCTTAAAGGTTCTGTAGCACTAATATAGTCAATACGCCACCCCTTATTCTCCAATCTTACGCTTGGGAAACGTTGACTCCACCAAGTATAATGATGTGGGTCTTCATTAAAATATCTAAATGTATCAATAAATCCGCTATCAAAGAATTTATCCATCCAGGCACGTTCTTCCGGTAAGAAACCACTATTCTTCTTATTCCCCTTGGGATTATGGATATCTATTTCTCTATGACAAATATTATAATCACCAACTACTATTATATTAGGCCTTTCCTTTCTTAGCTCTTGTAGATAATCATAAAACTCATCTAACCACTGATATTTGTAATCCTGTCTTTCTGTACCACTGGTACCACTTGGGAAATAGGCGTTTATTAAAGTCATATCCCCAAAATCGGCACGTATCACCCTACCTTCAAAATCACTTTGCTCCATACCATTGCCCTCTATTACATTATCGGGTTTTATCTTTGTAAATATAGCCACTCCACTATACCCTTTTTTATTAGCAGAGAACCAGTAGTTATGATAGCCTAGTGCTTCTATCGCTTCATGATCCACGTTTTCCTTCATAGCCTTCGTTTCTTGCAAACATATAATATCTGCCGGATCTTCAGCCATCCATTCCATAAAGCCCTTCTTTATTGCAGCTCTTATTCCATTTACATTGTAGGTTATAATACGCATGATCGTGTCTCTATTTTTTTGTTTCTAATTGATGTTGCAGATCCTTTGCCCAAGAAACAATAAGCTCCTTCTCACTATCTGCAAGTTTAGCATCAGCATGCATCCATGTATAATTGGTCAGTGGCATTTCTCCTTCCTCTACCTCTTCAGCTACTTCTTCCATTTTATGAGCGGCTTTCTTTATAGAATATGCACCGAATTCAGAGAAGTTAAAATGCTCTTTCCCTTCATCAATATGATGCTGTATCCACCACCCAATAGGTTGTATATTAGTATACCAAGGGTAGGAAGAATTATTACTATGACAATCATAGCAAGCCCTTTTTAGTATACTAAGCACATTGCCCGGCACATTATAATGCACCCTTATATCGTGTTCACTTGCAAGCTGAGCAGTGTTTTTCTCTGGTCTTATAAACTGGGCAACTAGTAACAATACCAGTAAGCCTAATAATATCTTTTTCAACATAGTCTTATCAATAAAGTACAAAGTAAAAAAAACGCTGCAACTAATTGGTAGTGCAGCGTTCTATTCTTATAATTTCAATATTACTTAACAGTTTCTTCCAGCCATTTAAAGAACTCTCTATGCCAAGTTATACCATTCTGTGCATGTAATACCCAGTGGTTCTCATTAGGGAAATAAAGCAGCTTACTTTTGATACCTTGTAACTGTGCCGCTTGAAAAGCCTCTAGTCCTTGCTCTATACCTACTCTAAAATCAAGTCCACCTTGTACGATCATTATTGGAGTGTTCCACTTATCTACAAAATTTATTGGGTTAAAACGCTTGTAGCTTTCAGCTTGCGGCTTATCCCAATAAGCACCACCTATGTCCCAATTAGCAAACCATAGTTCTTCTGTAGTACCATACCAACTTTTCAGATCAAACAAACCATCATGAGCTATAAATGATTTAAAACGATTCTCGTGCATACCAGCTAACATGAATACACTATAACCACCATAGCTGGCTCCGATACAACCTAATCGCTCATTGTCCACATAACTTTCTTTAGCCACTTCATCTATTGCCAAAAGGTAATCTCTCATAGGCTGTCCACCCCAATCTTTACTAATAGCTTCATTCCAATTAACACCCCAACCCGGCATACCATGACGGTTTGGTGCCACTACAATATATCCTTGTGCAGCCATCAATTGAAAATTCCAACGGAAGCTATAGAACTGAGACAATGCAGACTGTGGACCTCCTTGACAATACAGAAGTGTTGGATATTTCTTCTTAGGGTCAAAATCAGGAGGATAAATAACCCATGTACCCATTTCACCACCATCACTGGTACGCATCATACGCAACTCAGTATTGCTCATTTTTAGATTATTATAGATATCATCATTCTCATGAGTCAATTGCTCCATTTTACCATTAGATAACGTAACAGCATATAGCTCACTAGCATGATTCATATCTCTTCTAGACACAATAAGCTGCTTGCCTGTCTGCCCTACTATTCCACCAACATCAAACTTACCTTCTGTTATTTTACTAACCATAGGTAAGCTTTCTGTCATCAAATTAGCAGGCACAGCTATTTTGAACAATTGTACCGTACCTCTGTGTGCTGCAGTAAAATATATTTCCTTGCCGTTATTGCTCCATGCAAAGCCATTTACCGTTCCATCCCATGAGCTGGTCAAGTTTCTTTTGAAAGACTGTTGGCTTTCAATATCCATCACTATTATATCATTCTTATCAGCCTCATAGCCGTCACGTTTCATACTTGTCCATGCAATACGCTTACCATCAGGACTGAAAGAAGGACTCATATCAAAACCCATCATATTAGCCGACCAGTTCACCGTATTTTTTGTAGCAAGATCATAGTAGAAAATATCGGTATTGGTACTTATGGCATATGCTTTACCAAATTTCTTTTTGGTAACATACACTACGCCTTTACCATCAGGAGCCCACATAAGATCTTCTGCACCACCAAAGGGTTTTTGAGGACAATCAAACGGCTGATCTTGCATGATATCGGTTTCACTACCATCTATCATATTGGCTACAAAAACATGAGAGAATTTTCCATCTTCCCAAGTATCCCAGTGTCTATAGTTTAGGTCTGTATATACCTGAGCTGTAGATTTTGGCAAGTCTGGATATATATCTGTACCCATCATTTTTTTCACCAATACCTCCTTAGAGTAAATGACCTTTGTACCATCAGGTGACACTTGTACATTCTCAGCACCGTCATTCAACTGATATAGTTCTTTCCAGTCAGCACCTTTATCCTCGCTTCTAAAGAGCTTATTACCATCAACACCATACCAAACCTTACCAGCTCTTTGAATAACAGATATATCGCCACTATTTAACAACGTAGCTTGTCCTGACGCTATGTTTAATGCATATTTTTCAGACTTTGAAGTTTCTGTTTTCCAGTCGTACTTTCTTGAAGAGAAAAATAATGTTTTACCATCGTCACTGATACCCTCAGCGCCCACACGTTTAAGGCTCCAAAGCAATTCTGGTGTCATATGGTCTTGTGCTAATAAGCTACCTGATGTTAGTAGCATTATTGGCAATAAAAGATGCTTCATATTAAAAAGATTATTTTATAAAAATATATTTATTTACGAATAGTCGTATCCCTCATAGGGGGTGATTGTTCTACAGGCTTTATTGGCAAAAAAGGATCAAAGTCCTCCGTGTTTTCCCAACCGGCCTTCAAAGGTATTTCTGCTTTATGGGGCAATACTATTTCAGGCTGTAACCTATCAAGCAAGCTACCTGTATCCCACTCTCCATTCTCATTCTCATCTATGATTAAAAACACCCTGTATGTTCCAGGATTTAAGCGTTTTATTTTCACTACGGTGTCAATAATCGGCTTTTTATACAAAGTGTCATCACCTTTGTTTAATTGTAGCAAATACTTCGCCCCCTTATATTTTGAAGGCATGTTGATGTTCAGCTTTGCATAATCATCATCATTCTTAGTTCTAAAACTATGCTTGGATGGCATAGCTTCCTGAAGCGTAGAGTCTTTAGCAAATCCCTTCTGTAACCTTAAAGTATATAGAGTATTCTCTTTCCATGTCGTGTACACATTAAGCCTTGTGCTGTCAGTGCTATCAATACGAACATTTGTCAATGCCTCCACTTCTATCCCTAAGCTATCACAGCTTAGGAATACTTTACTATCGTCATAACTGTTGATTTGTGTACTGACAGTTATTAATATAGGCTCATTAACATCATGTGTTCTTCTTTCCTTATCCGAAGTGTCTACTACTACTTTGTAGCTTATAATTTGGTTATCTTTTTTCTCTCTACCACGCTTACCCGTACTAGTAGCCTTATCCTTTTCTTTTGTAGCCTTTAAGGTATCAATAGGCTTTTCTTTAAATATATATAATATGGTAGGAGTAGCAACAGAATCCTTAGGCATCAGGCTAGTATTCAAAAATGCAATTTCCTCATCATCACCATCAAATATCATGTTATCATTGGCATCCTTCAATGCGTAGATAAACATTTCTTTTTCTGGCATACCAGGCAATAAAAACTTGCCCCCTCCAGATGTCTTTGTTACGTATAAAGGCTTCTTTTTTACTACCGCAGAGTCACCATCTTTTGCCAAGTAAACCATTACATTCACACCATCAGCAGGTGTACCTGTATTGGCATTAATAACCTTACCACTAAGCATTAAAGAATCGAAGTAATTACCTGTGCTAAAAATGTAACTGGAACCTTTATAAGCATTTCCTTCATGCAGATCTCTAATGGCTGTTCCAAAGTCTATCCTGTAGGTGGTATTTTCATTTAGTAAAGAGTCTGGTATCAACACTTTTACTTTCTTCCCAGAAAGCCTCACATCTAAGGGGAAAGGCAATACAGGTGATACTCTTACTTCCGATGTCGCATCTTTTAATTCTAAGAATTCATCAAAACGCATTTCTATCTCTGTAACTCTTGTGTTTATTAAAGAGTCTTTAGGGGTAATAGACAGTAATTTAGGTGGCGTTACGTCCTTATCACCCCCTTCTGGAGGTACTATATTGGCACAGCTATAGAATATAGCAACTAGTAAGAATATAAATAAAACTCGAACCGTCTGTTCTTTCATTTGCTGCCAAAAATAACACTAAAGATGTTTATTCTCTACTGTTTTGGTATTTGTGTCTACATCTGAGCTTTTTTAACAGTTTTTAGGCTAATAAATAGCGTATATATGCCAATACCATATATCTACAAACCGTATAGTCATTTGTGCCTAACTTTGCTATTCAGAATAACACTTTAATTAAACACATTAGATATGCTAACCATTATGTTGTCATTTTTAAGCTTTTTATTTCCTGCTCCAGCACCCTCCGAAAATATACCAGCTAGTATTTACGATTTTAAAGTAGAAGCACTAGATGGTGGCACTATTAACTTTGCCGACTACAAGGGCAAAAAAATACTAATTGTCAATACGGCTTCTAAATGTGGATTCACACCACAATATGAAGACTTAGAGCAGCTTTATACTAAATATAAAGACCAACTAGTTATTATTGGTTTCCCTGCCAATAACTTTGGTAAGCAAGAACCTGGTTCAAATGAAGAAATAGCTTCTTTCTGTAAGAAGAACTACGGCGTATCTTTTCCTATGGCTGCCAAAATATCTGTCAAAGGGAAAGACATGGCACCTATATATCATTGGTTAACCAATAAAGACTACAATAAGGTTAAGAACAGTTCTGTTAAATGGAATTTCCAAAAATACCTTATTGATGAGAATGGACAACTAATAGATGTATATGGCTCTACAGTAAAACCAATGAGCGATAAAATAATATCTGCTATAAAGAAATAAACCTCTTGTTAATGAGGGCAATCTAATGCCGAGGCTTTACGAAGTCTTGGCATTTTTATTTTAGGCACTTGCAATCGAGGCATCTCAACAGCCACTTCTTCTTCTGGCTCTTCCTTTTCAATCAGTTTAGGTTGTTCTTTCTTTGTCTTTGATCTTTTGGGGAGTTTTATTTTAGACCAAAAAGGAGGTTTCTTTTCTTTAAACATCTTTTTGTAGCACTTTGTGTTGTGCTTAACTATATGCTTACTAGCTCTATTACAACTATTAGTTTGCGCTAAGGAGTTGGTTGGCGTGGTGATACACAACATTAGTATGATCACTATTATCATTCGCATCATAATCTTCAGTTTTAGTGACTCTATTATTATAGACCACTTTTCGCGCCAAAACGTAAGTATAAAAACAAAAAAGCCTGCTAATAGCAGGCTTTTTACTTATCTATTACAATAGTATAATACTTTATCTTCTTCTTAGCTTCCAATTATTAGCTGCTGCACTTACAGTTTTAGGCTTAGCAACTGATTTTTTGCTGTTGTCCCAAACATAAGCAGCTAATAATGCAGCTGCTTCTTCAGCCTCTTTATTCTCGGGAGTTAGATACTCTGGTTTGTAATGCTTTTCAATAAACTTTGTATCAAAATTACCTGTACGGAACTGTTCTGTTTGCACAGCCCATTTACCAAAGCCAAGTGTAGTGGTTATCCCTTTAATATGATACTCATCAACTGCTCTACAAAGGCGAGCGATTGCAGCATCTCGGTTATCTGCATGCACCACCAACTTCGCTATCATAGGATCGTAGAATATTGGAATGTCTTGCCCTTGCTCATAACCATCGTCCACCCTTACTCCTGGCCCTTTAGGCACTTGATACATTTCAAGTTTTCCGGTATCCGGCAAGAAATCATTTGCAGGATCTTCAGCACAAACCCTCAACTCTAAAGAATGTCCGTTTATCTTTAGATCGTCTTGGCCAAAAGATAGCTTTTCACCTCTAGCAACGTTGATCTGCTCTTTTACCAGGTCAATGCCTGTGATCATTTCTGTTACGCAATGCTCTACTTGTAAACGAGTATTCATTTCTAAGAAATAGAAATTCAAATCTTCATCTACTAAAAACTCAACAGTACCCGCCCCATAATAATTACAAGAACGAGCCACATTAACAGCACTCTCCCCCATTGCTTTGCGTATATCAGGAGACAGGCAACTAGATGGTGCCTCTTCTATTAGCTTTTGGTGGCGACGCTGAATAGAACACTCTCTTTCGAAGAGATAAACATAGTTTCCATGTTGATCTCCAAGCAACTGTATCTCTATATGACGAGGAGCACCTACATACTTCTCTATAAAAACATCATCATCGTTAAATGCATTTTTAGCCTCATTTTTAGCCATTTGCATTTGCTGTTCTAGCTCATCCTCACTATTAACCACACGCATACCTTTACCACCACCGCCAGCTGACGCTTTTATCAAAATAGGGTACCCTACCTTCGCTGCAATTTCTTTTGCCTCTGCCACGTCTTTTAACGGATCTTCCGTACCAGGCACCATAGGCACATTAAACTTCTTAGCTGCTTGCTTAGCTGCTATCTTGCTTCCCATTGTTTCTATAGAGTGAGCCGACGGACCAATAAATATCAACCCAGCATCAGAAACTGCCTTTGAGAACTCGGCATTCTCACTTAAAAAACCATACCCAGGATGTATGGCATCTGCTCCGGTAGCTTTAGCTACTTCTATTATTTTATCTGCTCTTAGATAAGATTGTGCTGAAGGTGCAGGTCCTATGCAAACAGCTTCGTCTGCATAGCGTACAAAGGGCATATTTCTATCAGCTTCAGAATAAACTGCTACTGTTTTTATACCCATTTCTGATGCAGTGCGCATAACACGCATTGCTATCTCGCCACGATTGGCAACCAGTATTTTTTGCATAGTGCGAATATACAGTGGAATAATCTAATACGCCAAACCTAAGACTTTCTCTTAGCGCCTTTGCCGTATTTTACAAATATATTAAGGTATAATACACGAGATATTCTCATGATCCAAGGCTGTAGCAACGTTACAATGGCTATACTAGACCCTAAATAGTAAAAGATGCTATTATCCTTATAAGAGATGCCAAATATTAAAGAATACCATACAAAGTTGAACAAAAACAAGCCTACAGTAAGCGCATAGCTAACATAGCCTGTACCATAATAAAACCCAACTTCTAATTCAAACTCCTGACCGCAGACATTACATCGCTCCGGCATTTTCAGCAGCTTGCTAAGGGGAAAAATACTTTTATTGGAAAACATATGCCCTTTACGACAATTGGGGCATTTCATTTGTAACATACTGGGCACTAACCCTGGGACTTTTGACATAACTGTCTAGTTTTCGCAAAGATACGTCTATGTACTTACAACTTGTGTAACAAATGTATCAATAATGACTATACTGTTTACAGTAGCCTTTTAACTATCATTATTCTCATTAAAATAACTCCATACTATTCTTGCCTTAGATTGTCCTATAACTCTTGTCAGCTCTCTTTGTGTTAGTGTTTTGATATTCTTTACTGACCTAAACTCCTTTAAAAGTTCAGTTGCAGTCTTCTCTCCTATCCCTTCAATAGCTTCCAGTTCATTTTTAAAGGTCCCTTTGCTTCTTATCTTTCTATGAAAGGTAATACCGAACCTATGCACCTCATCTCTAATATACCTTACTAGCAAATGTGCTTTGCTGTCAAAAGGCAGTTGTAAGGGTTCACTATCTCCCGGAAAGAATATAGACTCTTCTCTTTTAGCTAAACCTACTATAGTCATTCTACCTGTTAGCCCTAATTTTTCTATACTCTCCAATGCAGCACCTAACTGCCCCTTACCTCCATCTATAATAACTAATTGTGGTAATGGCAATGACTCATCCAATAGTTTTTTATATCTACGATACACCACTTCAGACATAGAAGCAAAGTCATTGATACCCTTCACTGTCTTAATATGATAATGCCTATATTCTTTATTAGAAGGCGCTCCATCCCTAAAACATACCATAGCTGATACAGGGTACGCTCCTTGGAAGTTAGAGTTATCGAAACATTCAATATGTGTAGGCAGGTCTGGAAGTTGCAGCGAATCTTGCAATTCTTCTATAGCCTCCATTTTATTGATCATTTCCTTATTCGTAAGTACTAAAGACTTGCGTCTTCTTTCTTCACTTCTATATATCTCTACATTCTTTTGGCTGAGCTCAAGTAATTTCTTTTTATCTCCTGCTTTAGGTACAGTCACCTTTACATTATCGTCAGATACAGCTATGGATATTGGGCTAACTATTTCTTTTGCTACACTCTTATAACGCTCACGTAATCTATCTACAATTAGGGCCAAAACATCCTGATCTTCTTCTTCTATTTTCGTTTCTACCTTCACAGTATAGGTCTGTACAATACTACCATTATCCACCATCATAAAATTGACAAAGGCCTCTTTCTCATCAGATACTATACTAACAACATCAAGTGTACCCAACCTCTGATTAACTACTGTAGACTTACTCTGATATTTCTTTAGCGCATCTATCTTTTGCTTTAAAACAGCTGCCTTTTCATATTGCATGTTTTCAGCCAGCTCATTCATTTCCTTCTTCAAAGCAGTTGTCACTTCTCCTACGTTACCTTTTAGAATATGCCTTACATGTTGCAAGTTTTCACTATAAGCTTCTTCTGTCTGTAAACCTTCGCATGGTCCTTTACAGTTGCCCAAATGATACTCAAGACAAACCTTGAACTTCCCGCCCTTTATGTTTTTGGGAGTAAGCTTGAGGTTACAGGTCCTAAGAGGTATATTGTTTTTTATTAAAGCCAAGAGATCCCTTACATGTGCTACTCCTGTAAACGGCCCTAAATATTCCGAACCATCCTTTATCACTCTACGAGTGAGGAACACTCTGGGATATGGCTCTTTTTTTATTACTATATAAGGATAACTTTTATCATCCTTAAGGTCTATATTGAACTTAGGTTGATAGTGTTTTATTAAAGAGTTCTCTAGTAAAAAAGCATCGTGCTCAGTATTAGTAACGGTATACTCAATACGAGCTATAGTATTTACGAGTTTATGGGTCTTATAATTATCTAAGGTTTTGTTGAAATAAGAGCTAACCCTTTTACGAAGGTTTTTGGCTTTACCCACATAAAGCAACTCTTCCTCACTACTAAAATATCTGTAACATCCTGGCTGTGTAGGTATGGTTGGCGCTATATTACTAAACTCTTCCTTTGTCATCTACACTATATTTATCACAAAAAGATATAATCAATTTTCACTTCTTTTTGTGGCCCTACTTTTGAATTTTCAAGCTCGTATATACTTATTCTCTTTGTGGGCTGATAGGTTAACTTCTGTTGTATTACATTGAGTCTTGTTTGCTTTTCAGTTTCAATGTATATAGACTTTACAACTTTAGTAAGATCATCTGCCGATATTTGGAGTCTTCGGGTATATAGATCGGGAGACTTTGCCTCATAAAAATAGTTTACAGACATGGTAGGATAGTCGCCAAAATTAGAGAACTCGTATTGGCCTAAATACTTTGCATCGCTGATATCTGTTTCAATAAAGATATCCATTAGCTTACCCAATTCAATATCAAAAGCATTTGTATAAACAGTATCTACCTTGTCGTTCATACTAACCACTTTTATGATACCAAATGGCTGTCCTCTATAAGTATTCCATTGGTCTTTTATATAGTCTTTAATGGAAAAGTAACCTGCACTCTTCTTATTGTTCTTCGGCTGTTTTTGCTGCACATCTATACAAGCAGAAAAAATAAACAGGGGAATAAATAGCAGGTATTTAGACTTATTCATAACTGTAAAAATAAGCCTTCTTTAGCTTTAGGGAAAACTTATTAATTCAATTGAGGATCCGTTGGCATATTAGCAAGGTACGCGTACTCCTTACCTAAGGAAAGTATGGCTTTTCGCCACATTTCATTGGGGTCTGTTTCAAAAATAATATCATCATTTATATCAGAGATCAACCAAGAGCCTTCTTTCAGTTCATCTTCTAGTTGCCCTGGCGACCATCCTGCATACCCCACAAGTAGTTTTACAAGGTTATTTTTAAGGGTAGTATCTGTTATTAAAGATTGTAACACTTCATAAGAGCCACCCCAATAAACACCATTGGCTACTTCACTACCCCCTAGCTCTTTGGGCAAACCATGCAGCATATGCAAAGTATCCAACTGTACGGGACCTCCTTTATTAATAATAGTAGTTGGCGCATATAGTTCGGGCAGCAGATCCCCTATAGTCATCTCTGTGGGTTTATTAAGAATAAACCCTAAGGCACCTTCCGAACCGTGCTCGCATAACAAAACAACAGACCTTGCAAAACTAGAATCCTTTAAAAAGGGCTCTGCAATAAGTATCCTACCTGCTTTCAGCAGTTTTTTATCGGATAACTTATGTAGGTCTAGGAATTTCATTTATAAAACAAAATAATAATTCGTTTGCCCAAAAGCAAATAAATATGATAAACTATCTATAAGTATAAACTATTGGTTATCCTTATTCATTCTTTTTTTACCTGTTGTAATAAAATCCGTTTACTTTTGCTGGATAATTTAAGTAATCAAGCTACATGTTGTCTTATTATAACATTTTTCTTTTTGCCATAACCTTTTTAGGCGGAAGTATACCTTTATGGGGCAAAAAGATAGAAGACAACAACATGAAGTACCTTTTAGCATTTTCAGGGTCTTTTCTGTTGAGTATCACCTTTTTACACCTTTTACCAGAAACCTTTGAAGAACTAAACACTAAAGCGGGGCTTTTTCTATTACTAGGTTTCTTTATACAGTTATTGATACAAAGACTTACTCATGGAGCTGAGCATGGTCATACCCATATAGACCATAATCATGGACACGACCATAAAACACCGCTTGCATCTATATTATTAGGTCTATCCATACATGCATTTATGGAGGGACTTCCTTTGGGCTTTAATTATAGAGAAATAGCAACAGAACCATCTCTATACATGGCAGTAGCAATACACAAATTGCCCGAAGCTATGCTGGTAGCTGCTATTGTAAACAAAGTTTCAGGAAAAAAACAGGCTATTATCACCCTGGCACTTTTTTCGATGATCACACCATTCTCGGGAATGATAGCAACAAAGCTGGGTATGACCTACCAATTCATGTCTAATTTAGTATTAGCATTAATACCTGTAGTAGCTGGAGCATTTATCCATATTGCCACCACTATATTCTTCGAAAGTGGTACAAAGCACCACACACTTACCATACCCAAGATCATAGCTATAGTACTAGGTGTAGGTATTGGACTGCTTACATTACTATTTGAATAGCTTAACTTTATACCATGAAGTCACCAATATGGTTTTTCACTTTACTACTATTTGCCTTTGGCTTTATATATAGCTTTGATACTTATAGTCAAGAACAAGAAGAACAATCCTTGCTATGGAAAATAAGTAGCCCTGATCTTAAAGCTCCTTCCTATCTTTTTGGCACAATACATATGATCTGTAAAGATGATTATGTATGGACAAAAGAAATGCAACAAAGTCTTGCTGCTTGCAAGAAAGTATGTTTTGAAATGGATCTAGACGACCCAAGTCTAATGACATCCATTGCTATAGGAATGATAGATGCCAGCGGTAAACAACTAAAGGACTATTTTAAAAAAGAGGATTACCAAAAGCTAACAGATTACATTGCTGACAGTTTAGGTATGGACATTACAATGTTTCAGCAAATGAAACCCATGGCCTTAATATCTCTTTTTTCTACTCAAGCGGTAACATGCTCTACCCCTCTTGCCTATGAGACCGAGATCATGAAAACCGTGAGTGAGAAAGGAGTTGAAATAATAGGACTTGAGGAGGCTAAAGAACAACTAGCACTTTTTGACCAAATGCCGGTAGACTCTGTTATTGCAGAACTACTTTCTGTGATTAATAATGAGGGTAACTCAGTAGAAGAATATGAAGAAATGGTTGCTGCTTATAAAAGGCAGGACATCAACAAGCTGAGTAGCATCATAGAAGCATCTCGTATTAAAGGAGACCAGATAGCTATTTTTCTAGATAATAGAAATATAAGATGGATTGAACGTATGACAGAAATGATGGAACAAAGTTCTGTTTTCTTTGCTGTTGGCGCAGGGCACTTGGTAGGGCCTAATGGTTTAATAACCTTATTAAGGCAAGAAGGATATACACTTACACCTATAAAATAGGTGTAAGCACTTTTTATATTTCACTTAATACTGTAGAGATAGTGTCGTTTGTGAGCGGCTTATTTAAAAAACGTTTTACAGAAGCATAACCTTTTACTTTAGCTATATCATTTTCATTAATAGAAGAGGATAGCATGTAAATATTATGATTCTTAATTTTTTCTTCTGGCAATGCCTCAAAAGCTTCCACAAACTCAAACCCATTCATTACCGGCATTTGTATATCTACAAAAACAATATGCTTTGTTGTATCAGCTTCCTTATCATTGATAAAGGCCAATGCATCACTCGCCTGCTGAAATACATTGCATGTATTTACTCTGCCAGTATTCTTAATAATTTTTTCGGCAATAAAACAATCAAGTTTACTGTCGTCTACTACGATAAAGTTTAGATTTTCGCTGCTCATTTATTATTTGCTTGGTATTGTTACTGTAAAAGTTGTTCCTTCATCCAGTTTCGAAGTCACATCTATTTTCCCATTTAGTTTTGTCAAAGCATCTTTCACGTTATAAAGCCCAAAACCTGAACCTATTTCATCACTAGACGCTCGGAAAAACATATTGAAGATCTCACCTAAATTGCTTTCTTTAATACCTATACCATTGTCTACCACTTTTATTGTAGCATTAGGCCCTTTCTGCTCAATGCTAAGCGACACATGCTTATCGCCAGTCTTCTTCAGATACTTGAAAGCATTAGACAAAAGATTGTTCAAGATGATCTTTATGGATATATCATCAGATCTAAAACCTCCATCCTGTTCTAATTTTGTCTCGAAGGCTACATTTTTAAGTTTGCTATTAATATCATAGATATCTGTCATATCCTTCATTACGTCAGCAAAATCTATATCTGTGATATTAAGCTCACCTCTTCTTATACTATAATGATCGTGTAAGTTTTGTATATAATTATCCAACTTAAGCATTGCGTTTTCCATCATGCCCACCATTTCCTTCATCTCCTCTATATCCTCCGCATTTTTGGCTAGATCTATTATACCCACAACACTTAATATTGGGCCTCGCATGTCATGAGTGGCACTATATGCAAACTTGTCTAACTCATTATAAGCCTTTTGCAGCTCTTCATTCTTTATTGCCAACATGGAGTTGGTGATGTAAAACTTATGAGCTTCGTCTATCGCTGTTTGTACATCAACATCTATCCAAGGCTTTTTGATATACCTAAATACATGCCCTTTGTTTATAGCATCTATTACAGACTCTATGTCTGCGTATCCTGTAATTAGTATCCTTATGGGATTAGGATATTTAGACCTTATTTCTTCAAAAAACTCAACACCTGTCTTATCAGGCATTTTTTGGTCACTAAGTATTACGCTGATATCAGGATGGTCTTCAAGATGCTTTTTAGCTTCCTCTACATTATTAGCAATATAGATAGTATAGTCAAACCTAAAGGACGCTTTAAAACTGATGAGGTTATTAGGCTCATCATCTACATATAATATCTTTATTTTTTTCTTGCTAGTATTCAAGACATTTAATTTTCGGTATTCTCATGAACAATAGGGAGTGTAATTATAAATTCAGTTCCAACACCTACCTCCGATTTTAAATCGACCTTGCCATTATGCTTATTAAGCGTATTGTATACTATTGACATTCCTAAACCTGTACCTTCTCCTACATCCTTAGTGGTAAAGAATGGCTCAAATATTTTCTTCTGGGTCTCTGCATCCATACCAACACCATTATCTTTCAAGCTAATACAAACATTGTCATCAGATTGATATGTTGTTATTGCCAATTCACCTCCTGGCTCACTACCAAATCTTTCTGTAATAGCATGTGCAGCATTAGATATCATATTCAAGAACACTTGGTTGAGTTTACCAGGATAGCACTCTACCAAAGGTAAGTTACCTAAATTCTTAATAACTTTTATCTTATCACCCAAAACATTATTAGCTATGATCAATGTAGAGTCAATACCCTCATTTAGATTTGCCTTTTTCAAGTCATCTTCATCTAACCTTGAGAAGACACGTAATCCTTTAACTATTTCTGCCGTTCTACTAGACCCTTCGTTTATGCCTTTTAGTAAATAGTCTATCTCCTCTTTAAGATAATCAAAATCCAACTCCTCCTTTATTTCTTCTATTCTAGCCTTTTTGTCTTCTGCGCTACCATCTGCTACGACCAACTCTTCTATCTGGCCCATCAACTCCACTAGCATATCGACGTCTCTTCTTAAAGGCTTCACATTGGAAGTGACAAAGTTGATCGGATTATTGATTTCATGTGCTATGCCCGCTGTAAGCTGACCGAGAGAGGCCATTTTTTCAGATTCTACTAGCTGAGACTCTGCTTCCTTCAACTCTGTCAGTGTTTTACTCAGCTCTTCATTAGATTGCTTTAATTCTATAGTTCTTTCGTTGACCTTAGTTTCTAGTATTACGTTTTGTTGTCTGGTTATACGGGCATTCTCCTCTAGCGCAGCAAGAGCTTGTGCTTGCGACTCCTCCTTCTCTTTCCTGAACATATTTATCTTATCGGCTAGTGCAAATGATAGTAGTACAATTTCAATAACCGAAGTGATCTGTATAGCTGAAGATGTCGTGTAGTTATATGGCATAACGCCTACATCTTTAAGCACAAAGACTATTGCTCCTAATAAAAGAATAGACCATGCTAATAAGAAAAACTTAGCAGGTCGATAATTCATCTTATATATTTTATAAGATATAAATAATGCATAAATAGAAGCTAATGCAGTACCTGCTTGCATCAGTTGAAAACCCGCTACTCTCATTCCTGTAAGATTAAGAATAGCACTTACTACAAATACCCCAATGAACACATGTAAGCCAATATGTAACCTTGGCACATGTTCTTTGGTACGTAAGAACTCCTTTATGAATTGTAATGCGGCAATACTACTGATACAAGAAAGTAATACAGGTCCTTGTAATGCTAACCATGGGCTATTAGGCCACAAGTATTTGAAAGTAAAATCCTGCAATGTTACTTGCGTTAAACCTACAGTGAGAATGTATATCACATATAGTATATAACTCTTGTCTCTAACAGAGAAGTATACAAATATGTTGTAGATACACATAACGAGTATGATACCACTATAGAAACCTAGTATCAACTCTTTATTGGTCGCTGCTTTAAAAACCTGCTCCTCATTACCCAATTTTACCGGAAAAACTAGAGGAGCTGCATTTTTTACTTTAAGTATTATTAGTCGCTTTTGACCAGATGGTATGTTTATATTGAAAACATAATCCAATTGCTCATGCTTTCTAGTTTTATACGTTTCACTTTTCGATATTGTAGATTTTGTTAGCCTTCCATTAGGTTCTACTTCGTATAGTTCAGCAAAGTCTATTAGAGGTTGTTGCAAAACTAAATACATATCATTTTGTGCAGTATTATTTTGCACATAGGCCTTAAGCCAAAAGGTAGATTTAGAAACGCCTAAATTTATGGTCTCTTTATCTATAGGGTTAAATCCTTTTGTCTCTATAATGTCTCTAGGTACTAATATGCCATTTTCGTCTTCTATATAACCAAAATAAGTACCGGACATAGCATTCAGATGCTCCCCGTCGTTATAATGGAAGGTATCTACCTGAGCAGTAGCAACAAAACTGCAAGCACTAAAAACAATAGCAAGTAGTAATGTATATATACTATACCCTAGAAAATGATTGCTATTATTGTTTTCATTCATTATTGAAAAAGTAGTTGCTTATCATACGGTTTACCACGAGTAGTAGTCATGTAATAATAGCAAAAAATATATTGTAAATGATTGTGGTTATTATATTCTTACTGATTTATAAACAAGTATTCCACATTTACACTATAAACAAGATATCATCGATAGGTTTTCTAAACGGCACTATTTCTGGAGGCGCTGCTTTAAATAACCTGAACAGGTATATTTCTTCTTGGCTGCTATGACCAAATATCCCTTTAAATTGCTCATACAAGTTTGCTATCTCTGCATTTGAGTTCTCAGGCAGCTCGTTAGGGGCATACTTTAGCCTAGCAAAATAAGCCAAAGGCACGTTCATCACATGAAAAGCAATACCTAGCTGGGTGGCTTTTAACCATATTCTTTGTGATGCACGACCTCCATTAATAAAATCCATCGCACTGTTTGAAGGCATGGTCAATAATCCGAAAGCCGAAGCAGAGACGGCATTTTTCACAGATGCATTTCTTAATATATAGCCACCATCAATCTCTTTTATAAACTTAACCACATTAGGATCCTTTACAAACTTAAGTCCTAATAGTTCTGACTCCCTAAGTTCTAAAGTACCTATATGCATACCTGTCTTTCTTCTTTCAGCCTCTTCCTCAGTCCATCTCATCTCTTGATAGGTAAAGTCATGATGGCTTGCAGGGGTTAACACCCTATATCTATCAGTAATACCGATCATTTTACCCAACTGCATCAGCTGGTCCGGATTATCAGAATAAGTAACTTGGGCATGTTCTACAGTCATTCCAGCATTTGCTATCTCTGCCAATATTTCTTGAGGCAACTCCTCACGAACGGGCACTTTCCTATTGGTATGCCTATCCATAATTGTTGAAGACAGGTCATCCAATATATGAGGTTCTATTCCTTCAACATTTGCTCCTTTATTATAAAAGCTAAATGTTGCGATAAGCCTTTTATCATCCTTTATAGGGAAATACGATATTGCTACTTCATAGTTTTCCTCATGAGTTTTGAGCACAAGATTTTCTACAGCCGCACCAATAGCAATATAGGATGCCGTATCTTGAAAATCCATGTAAGAGTAGCCGTAATGCTTATCGAAGAATAATGATAGCAGGCCATTCTTATATACCCACTTCCATGGCTGGGCATTACCTCCTGACGGGGCAGTACTAGCAGCATCTACTATTCGTTTTACAACCTCTTCTTCAAGTGTCACATTAGACTCCTCTATGTTAAAGGTGTGTCCACTAGCTACAGCTACTATATCTTCTTTTTCTAACGGAGCGTATGGATTCTCTATTGCTACAGGGGTAGTTTTCTCATCACCTACCAACTCTTGCATATCAATAAAATACCTTCCAGATTCATGATACTGGTCTAGAGCTATACGTCTCCATATATCAGCTACAGCACCACCACCCATTATTACAGCTGAGGCCAGTTGAGGCCATGTTGTTATAGAGTGCCCCACCTCTATAGCAGAGGCTTTAAGTCTTGCAGACATGGTATCAACCCCTACCATTGGTGCTAGATATGGGATTTTTTCTTCGTTAGTTTTTAGATCTTTAAGCTTTGTAACATCAAGATGATCTATATATCCATGTAAAATAGAACGGTCAGGTTCTAAGTCAAAACGCTCAACATCTATAGTACACCTATCACTAGCTTCCATTAAAACAGGAATTTGCAATTCCCTTGCTTTTAAACGGCAGAGGATTTTCATATCAACTCCATCACATTCATCTATCAAACCATCTAGCTTACCACCGTCTAAATAGAACGCATCCATGTTCTCCTCTTGCAACCCTTCTTCGAATATGGTTACTTTTAAATAAGGATCAATCTCTGCTATTTCTCTTGCTACAGCTACTACTTTCTTTACACCAAGATTATATAAAGGCGTCCTGATTCTATTGAAATTGGTCAACTCCAACACATCAAAATCTGCTAATCTAATTTCTCCAAACGCCCGCTCCATAGCCATTGACAATGCTACAGACTGCCCAACTGACAAACCGATAACTCCTATTTTTTTAGTAGCGAGTACGGCTTGCTCTTCTTTAGTAATCTTATATTGGTTTCTCGAGGTTCTTACTTGAACAAATTCTTCTTCATCAAGTAGGTGTATCATTTTCTTACACCAAGGATAGTATACCCACACACCATATTCATCAGGGTTAGCTCCAGACAAATGCTCCGGTATTAATACTTCATAGTCCTCATCCTTAAGCACTCTTGAAGGGTGACTGATCTTTACCAATTCTTTAAGTTGGTCGTGAAGTTCGTCATAGATGAAAGGAGCCTCTGATTGAATGATCTGCTCAAACCTACTAAGGTCTTTCTTATTGCTAAGTCTTAAAATTTCAGGCAGATGTATACTGTTGTCTACTGACGATTTATCTCTATATGCTTTAATATCCATTGTGTGATGATTATAGACGTGGTAGTAAGTTGAATAAAAGTAATAAACGGATTGAAAATACGTTTAACTAGGAATGTAACTTATAAGTTAGGAATTGCCAGCCTATACTTCACTTCCAACAACCTGCCTTTGGGGCCGGGCTCTATCTTTTCCTGAACTAAATTATTCCTTAAGTTCATGATAATGTCTCTTTCTGCAACTTCAGCTGTAGGTAAATTATGTAGGTCGTTTATACATACTGCAGTAGCAATTAGATCCTCTTTAGGGTAGTAAAATGTACCGTTGTTTCCCAAAAAGGTTGCAACCTCAAAGCCCACCCTTGCACTATTGCGTACAGTTGCTGGTGCACACAAACCAAAAAGAGTTTTAAGCTTTAGCTGTTCAGTAATGGCTACGGCTGCCCTACCCAAATACATACTACCAATACCATAACCTGCTACCGCTCTGGAATTCCATAATCCGCAAAACTCCGCAGTACCATCTTGAGCATATTCAGCTATAGTTTCATGAACGGTAGGATCCATATCAGCAACAGCTGTTTCTATTGGTAATGGTATCCTATCTCCACTTACCTGCACACGGGCACCACCATATACTTTCTCTCCATCTTCCGATTCTACAATTATGACATAGGTATTGGGATCACTAAACCATTCTACGTTGGCAGAAGTTATCATTGTTATACCAAAAATTCTAAGAACACGAGTATGCCCTTCCACAAATTTTTGACATGCGGCTAAATCGTCAGTTGCTCTAAAAGCCTTTATTACAAACTGAAAATCACTCATCCCGCTACATTTTTATTCACCATACACAATGCGAACCTACCTTTTGTCTCGTAAGGATGGAAAATTTCTCTCCTGCGAAGTAAGTGGGTGTATTGATCTATTATTGAAAACTTATTGTAAAAACTTTTTATACATGCACTTATGAATACATATAATGTAATATATATATTATTTTTTGCAGTATCAAAATAATCATGGATATAGGATAGAGCTAAAAATCCACTGATTTGTAGTTTATTAGTCATTTTTAACGATTGAGCGTATTCTCTCCCTTAGCCCTAATCGGTTAATGATAATATGTACAAATGTATGTAGTTTGTATTATAAATTTAAAAAAACAAGCTAGTATTTAAGCTAAAAAAGACACTAAATCATTTTTTTTTACTACTTTTCTACTAACCTCTGTATTGAAAAGAATGAAAGACGGGAAAATTAATATACTTTATGTTGATGACGAAGAGAATAACTTGATGTCATTCAAGGCTACTTTTCGCATAAAATACAACATACATACAGCTATAAGTGGTGAGGACGCAATTAAAATTTTAGAAAACAACCCAATTGAGATCATCATCACCGACCAGCGTATGCCCAGCATGACAGGCGTGCAATTCCTTGAGTCAATATTAGACAAGCACCCAGACCCCATGCGTATATTGCTGACTGGGTATGCCGACCTAACTGCGGTTATTGATGCAGTTAACAAGGGTAAAATATTCCATTATCTAACAAAACCTTGTAATGAAGAGGAGCTCGAGGAGACCATAAAAAGAGCTTACGATGTATATAAACTGAAGAAAGACGAAAAAGAGTTGACAGAGAAACTAGGTGTTACTAACTCTCAGTTAGAATTCTTACTTAGACAACAACTTTTATCCTAAGGTTTTATCAATAGCAAACAGTATTTTAGCCCGGTAATTCGGGCTTTTTTTATAGAATAGAACTATGCAGATAAGTGCAGTTATCATAACACTTAATGAAGAAAAGAAAATAGAGCAGTGTATTCGTTCCCTTAAGAATATTGCAGATGAGATATTAGTGTTTGACAGCTTCTCAACAGACAATACAGTATCTATTGCTAAGCAACTAGGAGCCAAAGTTCTACAACACAAATTTGAAGGTTATATGCAGCAAAAAGAGCTAGCTACAAATGCAGCTCAATACGATTGGATATTTTCAATAGATGCTGACGAAGTAGTAACTGAACGTTTAGAAAAATCTATTCTACAAATAAAAAATGGTCAGCTTGAATATACAGCTTACCAAGTATCGCGCATCACTAACTATTGTGGCAAATGGATAAAACACTGTGGTTGGTACCCTGATAAAGTGACAAGATTAGTAGATAGGACTAAAGGCAACTGGGGCGGAGGTAGTGTGCATGAGCATTGGGTGCAAAACACAACAACCCCAACGGGTCTATTAAAAGGGGACTTACTTCATTATAGCTACGATACCATTTCACAGCATATTATTAAGATCGATAAATTCACTGAATTGGGTGCCAGAGATGCCGTTGCTAAAGGAAAAGATTGTAGTAAACTAAAAGTATGGCTAGCACCCAAGTGGTATTTCTTTACCGCATATATTCTACAACTGGGAATACTTGACGGGTATTACGGCTATATTATATGTAAGTATTCAAGTTTTGGCAAAATGATCAAATATGGAAAAATACGACAGTATGCCAAAATGAAAAGAGAAGGAATACCCTATTAAAGCCTGTTGAATATATCTAAATACTTATGGCTTATAGCATCCATACTATGATTTTCAATAACATACTCATAAGCTTTTTCTGTTATTGAGCTCACCTTATCCGAATTATCAAGCAACATGTTAACCCCCTCTGCAATATCTTGAGCAGCTTTTACCTCACAGCCTACACCTCTATCGTTTTCTATCAGTTCTGCCATACCACCAGCTTTTGTCGCCACTACAGGAACTTTATGAATAAATGCATCTAAGACAATGCTACCTAGTCCTTCTTGTTCCGAACTCATTACAAAAATATCGGCGATAGATAAGAAATCTTCAACGTTTTCATAAAAACCTACAAGTTGATATACATCAGTGATTTTATATTCTGTGATTTTTTCTTTTATCACAGGCTCCATATCTCCACTACCAAAATGAAGGAAAACAAAATCTTTTCTTTTTTCTGACAAGTATCTAATAGCCTCAACCATTGTCAAAGGATCTTTATCTTTTGATAATGCTGCCATTGTAGCCACTACCCTTTTCCCTTTTATCTCTTTCTTAAACTCCTTCTCTGCCCTAAGTTTATCAAGAGATCTTGGCATAACGATATCCGAGATTACAGAAACCTCTCTTATCCCAAAATTGTGCAAAACACGCTTTACAGATTGACTAATAGCTATTACTCTGTCAGACAATTGATACTTCAACCTAGTAAAAAAACCGTGAGGCTGGAAATTAACCCTTCTGGTAAATACAATTTTACTTCCATGAAAAGGCTTTGTGTATGCAGCATAAGTAAGCATGTGTGAAGTTTGAACATGGATGACGTCAAACCCTCTACCTTTTAATAAAAGCAAGCCAACTACGCCAAAAACATTATCATACTCATTAACCTTAAAACCATCCTGCTTCGCCTTGACAGACATGGGTGTGCCTTGCCTACAAGCTAAAACAACTTCAAGTCCCAACTTCCTAAAACCTTGCATATTATACAAAGTTTGCCGCTCGCCACCTCTCCATGTTTTCTCAAAATTTAGTACCAGTACTTTCATATATGTTACTTACATCCTCAGCTTAAAACCAAACACAATATACTTATCTAATGATAATAGTATTGTATGATGATATAAAGTATTTTTGTGGCTAAAACTTAAATTATGAAAGAAACATTCAAAACTGCGTCTATTACATTAGTGACAGCACTTATTGTTATTTCAATATTTGCCTTTAAACCATCTCCTGCTCCACAACAAATTACCTATGAGTATTTTCAATTTTCAACTATTGAGTCTGTTATTCCAGGTGGCTTAGGACGTTCAAGAATATTAACGACGGATAGTGAAGGGCAGCTTTTGGAAAAAGATCTAAAAAACTTCTACAGTTTAGTAGGCCTCAACTTTAAGAACATCTCAAAAAATGACCAGGCTATTGTAGAGCGTATCAATATGTATAGCAACGAGGGATGGGAACTAATGAATGTTGTTACAGGCTCTCATGCACAAACATCAGACGGCAGTAGCTCAGGTGGGTTATTTATTTCTCGTTATCTTTTCCGCAGAGCAAAATAAAACAGCTAAAATGAATCAAGAGGATCAAGAGTTGATAAGCTTAAATAAGTTTATCAGCTCTTCAGGTTTCTGCTCAAGAAGAGAAGCAGATAAATATATTGAAGAAGGACGTGTTACCATTAACAACGCTGTTGCTAATATAGGCATGCGTGTATCTATTAACGATGTTGTTGCTGTTGATGGCGAAAAGCTAAAGCCTAAGAAAAAGCAGCCTACAATATATATGGCCTTCAACAAACCAGTTGGAGTAACATCTACTACCGACCCTACTGACAAGTCAAATATAATATCTTACATCAACTACCACAAACGTATTTTCCCTATTGGAAGACTGGATAAGGATTCTGACGGGCTGATATTCCTAACTAATGACGGTGATATTGTCAATAAAATTTTACGTGCCGGCAATAATCATGATAAAGAATACATTGTTACTGTCAACAAAGCAATTACTCCTGATTTTATAAAGCAAATGAGTAATGGTATACCCATTCTTGGGAAAATGACTAAGAAATGTACCATTAGAAAAGAAGGGAATAAAAAGTTTCGTATCATACTTACCGAAGGGATGAACAGGCAGATACGTAGAATGTGCCGTCATTTAGACTATAAAGTAATGAGTCTTACACGTGTACGGATAATGAATGTGAGTTTAGGTAAACTGCACGTAGGTAAATGGAGATTACTTACAGCTGCAGAAGTTGACACACTTAATAAGCTAGTTGCCTCATCTTCCAAAACAGAAGAGGCTTCATCTAAAACAAAAAATAGCCATCCTTCAAAATCAACATCCAATAAAAGTAAGATTTCTACTAAGAGAAGTAACGATAAAAAATCTGGGGCATCACCAAAAAATAATAGCTATAAAGACTGGAGAAAGAAACGATAGAATAGTTCTTCTTTATTATTAAGCTACCACCTCAGCCACTACTCAAAATAATATCCATTGTTGCAATATAGGGCTAAACAGTTTGATCAAAGTTCTTGGCATAAAAAAAGCCTCTGACTAGTATTAGTCAGAGGCTTATAAAATAAATATGGCGGCTACCTACTCTCCCACAATTGTAGTACCATCGGCCATGAGGGGCTTAACTGCTCTGTTCGGAATGGGAAGAGGTGAACACCCTCGGCAAAACCACCATAAGGTCTTTAAGTCCGTGTTCTAAGACTTATAATAAGATCGACATATCAGGAAAATCAACTTCTACTATGTAGAAGTAATAACAATAAAAGTAAATGATAAATAATAAAGTTAAAGCTTACGTGCAATTAGTACTACTCGGCTTTGATGTTACCACCTTTACACCTGTAGCCTATCAACGTCATAGTCTCTGACGGCACTTAAAAGTAAATTCATCTTGTAGAAGGTTTCGCGCTTAGATGCTTTCAGCGCTTATCCTTGCCGTACATAGCTACTCAGCACTGCACCTGGCGGCACAACTGATACACCAGCGGTACATACGATCCGGTCCTCTCGTACTAAGATCATGTCTACGCAATTTACTAACGCCCACCACAGATAGAGACCGAACTGTCTTGCGACGTTCTGAACCCAGTTCACGTGCCACTTTAATGGGCGAACAGCCCAACCCTTGGGACCTTCTCCAGCCCCAGGATGTGACGAGCCGACATCGAGGTGCCAAACCTCCCCGTCGATATGAGCTCTTGGGGGAGATCAGCCTGTTATCCCCGGAGTACCTTTTATCCTTTGAGCGATGGCCCTTCCATACAGAACCACCGGATCACTTTAGCCTGCTTTCGCACCTGCTCGGCTGGTCAGCCTCACAGTCAAGCACCCTTATACTAATGCGCTCTACGTACGATTACCAACCGTACTGAGGGTACCTTTGCGAGCCTCCGTTACGCTTTAGGAGGCGACCACCCCAGTCAAACTACCCACCATGCAATGTCCCTTATGGTTAGACTCTAAATAACAGAAGGTTGGTATTTCAAAGGTCGACTCCACACTACCTGGCGGCAATGCTTCAAAGTCTCCCAACTATGCTACACATCTGTTATTCAAAATCAATGCAAAGTTGTAGTGAAGGTTCACGGGGTCTTTTCGTCCCGTGGCGGGTAACCGGCATCTTCACCGATACTACAATTTCACCGGGCTCGTGGAGGAGACAGTGTTCAACTCATTGGACCATTCGTGCAGGTCGGAACTTACCCGACAAGGAATTTCGCTACCTTAGGACCGTTATAGTTACGGCCGCCGTTTACTGGGGCTTCAGTCGCAAGCTTCACCCGAGGGTTGACAAGCTTCCTTAACCTTCCAGCACCGGGCAGGTATCAGGCTCTATACGTCTTCTTTCGAATTTGCAGGGCCCTATGTTTTTGCTAAACAGTTGGTTGAACCTTTTTGCTGAGTCCTACCGAAGTAGGATGGCTTTATCCCGAAGTTACAGCCAAAATTTGCCTAATTCCTTCTCCACGGCTCACCCGAGCGCCTTAGAATACTCATCTCGACTACCTGTGTCGGTTTACGGTACGGGTTGTTATAGCCTAACCTTAGAGGTTTTTCTCGTGAGCAGGTTTAGGGCCACTATCTCGCTGTCCGAAGACTTTGAGTACTATCACGTTCAGCATCAACGGCGGATTTGCCTACCATCGATATACCTACACGCTTTAACGAGGACTTCCGTCGCCTCGCGGGCCTTTCACTTCTCCGTCACCCCATCGAAACTATAACAAGTGTTGGAATATTAACCAACTTTCCATCGACTACCCCTTTCGGGTTTGCCTTAGGACCCGACTAACCCTGATCCGATTAGCGTTGATCAGGAACCCTTAGTCTTTCGGCGAAGCAGTTTTTCACTGCTTTTATCGTTACTTATACCTACATTTTCTTTTCTAAACGCTCCAGCATACCTCACAGTACACCTTCGGCGCAGTTTAGAATGCTCCCCTACCACTCATTGCTGAGTCTATATCTTCGGTACTACGTTTATGCCCGA